>NZ_BMND01000038.1 GCF_014646275.1 Streptomyces kronopolitis | reverse complement strand
GGCTTGGGCGCGCCCGGCACCCCCGGAGGACCGGGCGGCGGCGGCACACCGGGGCCGCCGGCCTCCCCCGGACCGCCCGCGACGGGCGGCGGCACCCGGAGGGCCGCGCTGTCGGCCAGCATCGTCGCGGCGGCGTGCACCCCGCCGGAGCGGGGGCCGTCGGGGGCGGGGGAAGCAGCGTCACCGGCGGAACCCTCGGAACCGCCGGTCTTCCCCGTTCCGTCCGGCCCGTCCACCGCGCTGAGATCCACGTCCGCGGCGTCCAGCTGCGACACCAGCTGGGTGGGGATGTAGCCCCCGGCCGGTGCGGCCCGGGGGGCGTCGGCCTCCGGCGCGTCCTGCGGCGCGCCGTCCCGGCCGGGACCGGGAGGAGCGGGAGGGCCGGGAGGCGGCGGCGGACCCGCGGCGGCGTTGCCGGGCAGCGCCGAGCCGTCGGCCAGCATCGTCGCGGCGGCGTGCACCCCACCGCCCACCGGCGGAGCGGGCGGAGCGGGAACGGCCGGTTCCGCGGCGGCGGAGCCACCCGCACCCGGCGGGGGCGGCACATCGGTGACCGGCGGTCCGGACGGCGGCGGCAGCGCGGACAGCCCGTCGGCGGACGGCGGCACGGACGGCGGTGCGGACGGCACCGGCGGCGGCAGCACCCCGTCACCGGGGCCGCCGGCCGGACGCGGCCGCCCCGCCGGACCGCCGTCGGCGTCCGGCAGGTCCAGCGCGGGCGCGAGCCGGGTACGCGGCAACTGGCTGCCGCCCTGGAGCAGTTCGGTCTTGGCCTCGGGGCGCGCCCGCGGCGCCGGCGGGGCCTCGTCCGCCTCGTCGAATCCGGCCAGCGGCGGCGCGAAGACCGTACGGGGCAGCTCGACCGAGCGGTCCTCGCCGCCCGCGCCGTGCGTGGTGTCCGCGCCGTCCCACGAGGCCGGCGCGGCGGAACCGGGCGCGCCGGTGGCCGGGCCGACGCCGTCCCCGGTGGGCCCGCCGTCGGCGGCATTCACGTTCACCCCGGCCCAGGCGTCGGCGGCCGAGGGCGCGGTGGCGGGCCCGGCCGGCGGTATCGGGAGCGGCGCCGCGGCTCCGGTGCCTTCCGCCGCCCGCCGCTCCGCGGCCCCTCGCGCGTCGGCCGCCTCCTGGAGCCATTCCGGCGGCGTCAGCAGGAAGGAGGTGGCCTCCAGGTCGATCCGCTGCGGCGGTTCGGGCGCGTGGTACCCGCCGTCCACGGGAGCGCCGTACGCCTCCTCGTAGCGCCGGATCACCTCGCCGACCGGCAGCCCCGGCCACAGCGTGGTCTCCCCGCTGTCCCGGGCGATCACCAGCCGGGCCCGGCCGCCGCCCGCCGACGGCCCGCCGGCCCGGTCCTCGGCCCAGGCCACGAAGCCCAGGTCGAACTCCCGCACCTGTACCTCGCGGTGGAGCCGCGGCGGCACCTCGCCGTTCACCCACAGCTCCGCGCGCTCCTGCGCCTGCGCGAACGTCACCACCGTGCTCAGCCCCCCACCGCAACCTGGTACGCGAAACCGCCGTCGACCATCAGGTCCGCCACGGTCTCCAGCTCCGGCGGGTTGCCCGCCAGCCGGAGCAGAAAGTCGTCGAAGTCCGCGCCGCACGGCAGCAGCAGCCGCTCCACGCGCTCCTGCACCGTCCAGCCGTCCCGGTCCCGTGCGTCGTCGTACGGGCAGAACCACACCGAGCCGAGCGCCTCGCCGCGGACCTTCACCGCGACCACCCCGCCCTGCACGAACGCCACGCCCAGGTAGTCCTTGGTGAAGTGGTCCCGCAGGCACTTGTTCACATAGACCAGATCGTTGACCGCCACGTCGTCGCGCACCGTGAAGAACGGCTGGTCGACCAGCAGCCCCAACTCCGCGTCGAGCGCCGCCCCCACCGGCGCGCACCCGCCCGCCGCCTTCAGGAACGCGCGGTAGGCCTCCGGCAGCCGGTAGCCCAGCGACTCCTCGGCCTGCGCCAGCGCTTCCTCACTCACCGACAGATCGCGGTGCGGCAGCCCGAAGTGCGCAGGCCGGGTCTCCTGCAACGGCCGGGTGCCGCGCCGGTCGTGCGCCACCGGGGCCGTCGCCAGCCCGCCGTGGTGCCGCAGCAGCGCCTTCACCTCGACCGGCACCAGCTCCATCCGCCGGGTGCCGGCCACGTGGTGCCAGGTCCAGCCGTGCGGGGTGGCCACCGCCGGCACGTCTATCCACAGCTCGTGGCCCTGGGCGTGCAGCGCGGCGTTCGCCGAGACGTAGTCCGTCAGCCGCAGCTCGTCGACGCCGAAGCCCTCCGGCGGCTCGGCGATCTCCGCCGCGGCGCGCGCGTAGGGCGTGAACTCCGGGAAACCGCGGGCGTCCATCCGCACGCCGGCCGGGTACCGCGCGGCGCGCACCGGGTCCGGGAAATGCACGACCTGTCCGGCATACGCCGCGTTCGGTGGCGCGGCATGTCCCGCCGCGCGGGGGCCGGGGAGTGCCCCCAGCCCGTGCGGACCTGTCGTCATCGCGGTTGCCCCCTGGCTCAAGCTGGCTGTGGGGCACAGCCTAAGCCGTACGGCCCAACCGGCCGCCGCCCCGTCCCCCCGCACGTCAGCCCGGCGACACACCGGTGTCACCCGCCGCCCCACCACCTGCGAGCCCCCCGCGCACCACCCCGCCGACCAGCCGCGTTTCCCCGCGGCCGACGCCCCGTCAGCTCCCCGTGAGATCGCCGACAGGCCGCCCGACTACCGCAACACCCAGCACATTTGGCAGGCTGACCCTCCCCCACCTTCGGTGGGGGGACCCCCAGCACCACGGGGATTCGGGGAGGGAAAGCACCACGATGAGCACCACTGCACGCCACCACAACTCAGCCGGCGACCCCCGCATCGGCTGGAGCGGCACCGCCGACACCCCTCGCGCGCCCGCCCTCCGCCACCGCCGCGACGGCATCCTCCCCACCGTCGGTGCCGCCCTGTCAGTACGCGGACAAACCCTTACCTGCACGGCGAGCAAGGCGGAGCAGCCGCCGGCACTCCACCCGCTGGTCCAGGATTTCCTCGACGCGCTCGCCACCGCACAGCGCGAACGTTTCACCGGACGCTGCCCCGAAGCCGTCCTGCTCTCCCGCCACCTCACCGCCGTCGAGGCCAACCGCGGCAAGCGCGCCTCCCGCAAGCCGCTGACCAATGGCGAAGCCCGCCGTTCCCTGAAACACTCCAAGATCACCGCACGCCATATCCGCGAGGACGGCGACCCCCAGCACGGCGGCTACGCCCCGCCGTGCCGCTCCTGCGACGCACTCCTCGCCCACTTCGGTGTCATGCCCGTCGGCGCGACGCCCACAGGAAGCTGACCGCCACCATGCCGACCACCCCCGGCCCCCGCACCGCCGCCCACGACCGCGGCGACTCCACCCGGTTTCCCGCCGCCGTCGACGTCGCGCTCCAGGACGCCGGCTGGCACCCCGGCCGCTGGGACATAAAGCAGGCGGAACACTGGGCCGACACCCTGCGCGCCCACACCTCGCCCGCCGGCCACCGCCACACCGTCTTCCCCGCGGCCGTCGAGGCCTGGGCCGAATTCGGCGCGCTGCACATCACCGGCCCGGGGCCCGGCCGCCACATCGCCCCCGCCCCCTTCGTGCTCGACCCCCTGCACGGCCTCCACCTCGCCCGCACCCTCGGCGATCTCGGCCGCGCCCTGGAGACGGACGTGGCCCCGCTCGGCCGCGAGGAACTCACCGCGCCCGACGGGGCCACCTACGGCCAGGCCGCCCTCGCCATCGACGCCGAGGGCCGGGTCTACAGCCTCGACCACACCGGCGACTGGTATCTGGGGCCCGACATCGACACCGCGCTGGGGACGCTGGTGCTGGGCAGCCGGCCCACCCGGCTCGCGCCGGACGCGGCCGGCTGAACCGGCGGGACCGGGCGGCCGGATCAGGCGGCCGGCACCGGGGAGACCGGCAGCACCGCCGACACCCGGAAGCCACCGGTCTCGGTCGGGCCGGAGACGAAGACGCCGCCCAGCGCCGTCACCCGCTCCCGCATCCCCACCAGGCCGTTGCCGCCGCTCGGCAGCCCGGCACCGGCCGCGCCGCTCTCGCCGGGGCCGTTCTCCACCTGGACCGCGAGCTCGCCGTCCCGGTGCGCCAGCCGCACCCGCGCCTGCGCACCCGGCGCGTGCTTGTGCACATTGGTGAGCGCTTCCTGCACGACGCGGTAGACCGTCCGCTCCACACGCGCCGCGTACCGGCACCCGGCCTCGGCCGCCACCGCTCCCCCGGTGTCCCCGGCGTCCCCGGCATCCTCGTCGACCGTCAGCTCGACCGTCATGCCGGCCGCCCGGGACTGCCCCACCAGATCCGCCAGCTCCGCGAGGTGCGGCCCCTCGGCCGCCGCCTCACCGCCCCGCTGCTCCGGTACGTGCGCCCCGGTGGGCGCCGCATTGGCGGCTCCGGGCCCCGCCGTCGGCGCGCCGCCGGACGGCTTCGCGGGCGGCTCGGCCGGGCGGTCCCGCTCCGTCGCCTGCGCCCCGGCCCGGGAGGCCACCGCCGCCAGCCGCTCGGACGCGGCGGGCGCCGAGGCGCCCCGCACCGCCGGCCCCTCGGCCGTCCGCAGCACCCCGAGCATCTCCCGCAGCTCGGTGAGCGCCTGGCGGCCCATGTCGCCGACCAGCCCCGCGTTCCGCGACGCCTTCTCCGGGTCCTTCAGCGCCACCGCCTGCAGCGCGGCCGCGTGCACCACCATCAGGCTCACCCGGTGCGCGACCACGTCGTGCATCTCGCGCGCGATGCGGGTGCGCTCCTCGTTGCGGGCCCACTCGGCGCGCTCCTCGGCCCGGTCGGCCAGCAGCGACAGCTCCCGCTCCAGGCCGTCCGCCCGCTCCCGCAGGCTCTCCACCAGCCGCCGCCGGGCACCGATGTACAGGCCCCACAGCACCGGCGGCGCCGTCAGCAGCAGCCCCACCGCGACCGAGGTCACCGGCGCGAACCACAGCGGCGGACGGAAGCCCTGCTGACCGGCCATCCCCTGCTGCACGTTGAGGTACGACGTCACCCACGACCCCACCACCGACATCCCGGCCAGCAGCGCGGTGATCCGGCGCGGCAGGTCCGACGCGGCGAGCGTGTACAGCCCCACCAGGCCCAGGAGGACGCCCATCTCGGCGGGCATCACCGCGATCGAGACCAGCACCACCGCCACCGGCCACCGGCGGCGCACCAGCAGCACCGAGCCCGCCAGCAGGCCGAGCAACAGCCCCAGCAGCTCGGGCAGCTGGGCCTCGTCGGCGAATTTCGCCCCCTCGATCAGGCACTCCAGGGCGGACGCCGCCGCCAGAAACACATCCAGTACGGCGCTCCGCCGCCGGGCCCACCACCACGGCCCGTCCACCGGCCCGTTCACCGGCGCACCCCGCGCGCCCACGCCTTCGTCACTTGCCCCCGTCGCGGTCATACCGCCCAGCCTACGGGCGCCCGCCCCGGATCCCCCTAGGAGTTGCGCAGCCCATTACCAGGCCGTATCCCCGGATTTCCCTCGAACTATAAATTCACCCGCAATACCGACATCCCGCCCCACCCGCCCCGCACACACGCGGCAGCGGCATCACACGGACCTATACCGTCGCGTCAACGGCTGGTGGTACGGCATAGTGTGGGTGGCCGAGCGGCCGTACCGGCGCACCGTCCGGAGCGGTTCGCCCTACCATCCCCTGTGGTGTAATTGGCAGCACTGAGGCTTTTGGTGCCTTATGTCCGGGTTCGAGTCCTGGCAGGGGAGCAAACGCACCACAGGCATATTTCCGGGTCCTGACCACCACGTCAGGACCCGCACGCGTTTCGGCTGCAATACGCACCGGTATCCTTCGGGTGACCACCACCCGAAGTAGCCAAGAAGCCGAAGGGCATCCCCGTGAGCGCCAACCGCCCGGCAGCCGTCGTCGTTCTCGCAGCGGGTGAGGGCACCCGCATGAAGTCGGCGACCCCCAAGGTCCTGCACGCCCTCTGCGGCCGCTCCCTCGTCGGACATGTCGTCGCCGCCTCCCGCGAGCTGGACCCCGAGCACCTCGTCGTGGTCGTCGGCCACGCCCGCGAGCAGGTGCGGGCCCATCTCACCGAGACCGACCCCGCCGTGCGCACCGCGGTGCAGCACGAGCAGAAGGGCACCGGCCACGCGGTCCGCACGGCCCTGGAGGAGCTGAGCCAGAGCGGTGTCGCCCTCGACGGCACCGTGATCGTGGTCTGCGGCGACACCCCGCTGCTGACCGGCGCGACCCTGGAGCGGCTCGGCGCCACCCACGCCGCGGACGGCAACGCCGTCACGGTCCTGTCCGCCGAGGTCCCGGACGCCACCGGCTACGGCCGGATCGTGCGCGAGGCCGGCGGCGCGGTGACGGCGATCGTCGAGCACAAGGACGCCACCGACACCCAGCGCGCCATCCGGGAGATCAACTCCGGCGTCTTCGCCTTCGACGCCCGGCTGCTCGTGGACGCCCTGGGCAAGGTGCGCACGGACAACAGCCAGGGCGAGGAGTACCTCACCGACGTGCTGGGGATCGTGCGCGAGGCCGGGCACCGCGTGGGGGCCGCGGTCGCGGACGATCACCGCGAGATCCTCGGGATCAACAACCGCGTCCAGCTCGCCCAGGCGCGTGCGCTGCTGAACGAGCGGCTGCTGGAGCGGGCGATGCTGGCCGGCGTGACCGTGGTGGACCCGGCGTCGACCCTGATCGACGTGTCGGTGACCTTCGAGCCGGACGCGACGGTGCACCCGGGGACCCAGCTGCTGGGCACCACGCACCTCGCCACCGGCGCCGAGGTCGGCCCGCATTCGCGGCTGACCGACACCACGGTGGGCGCGGACGCGGTGGCCTCCTTCACGGTCGCCGAGGGCGCGCGGATCGGCGCGGGCGCGAATGTCGGCCCCTACGCATATCTGCGGCCGGGTACGGATCTCGGTCCGAAGTCGAAGGCCGGCACCTACGTGGAGATGAAGAACGCCACGATCGGCGAGGGCACGAAGGTGCCGCATCTGTCCTATGTGGGAGATGCCACGATCGGTGAGTTCACCAATATCGGAGCGGCGAGCGTCTTTGTGAACTACGACGGTGAGGCGAAGCACCACACCACGGTCGGATCACATTGCAAGACGGGCTCGGACAACATGTTTGTGGCTCCGGTCACGATCGGGGACGGCGCTTATACGGCGGCCGGCTCGGTCATCACCAAGGATGTGCCCCCGGGTTCGCTGGCGGTCGCGCGCGGCCAGCAGCGGAATATCGAGGGCTGGGTCGCGCGCAAGCGGCCCGGAAGCGCCGCCGCGCAGGCGGCTTCGGCCGCTCGCCAGGAATCCGAGGGCGAGCGGTGACCGTGCAAGAGGTGCGCCGTGCGGGGCGTACCTTTGTTGAGCGCACGCAAACTGTGATTCGAGGAGATTTGCTGTGACCGGGATCAAGACGACCGGCGAGAAGAAGCTGATGCTCTTCTCCGGCCGCGCCCACCCCGAGCTTGCCGAGGAGGTCGCGCACCAGCTGGGTGTGGGCCTGGTCCCGACCAAGGCATTCGACTTCGCCAATGGCGAGATCTATGTCCGCTATCAGGAATCGGCGCGTGGCGCGGACTGCTTCTTGATTCAGAGCCACACGGCTCCGATCAATAAGTGGATCATGGAACAGCTGATCATGATTGATGCGCTGAAGCGGGCCTCGGCCCGGAGCATCACCGTGGTCGTGCCGTTCTACGGCTATGCCCGCCAGGACAAGAAGCACCGCGGCCGCGAGCCGATCTCGGCGCGGCTGATCGCGGACCTGATGAAGACCGCGGGCGCCGACCGCGTGGTGACCGTGGATCTGCACACGGACCAGATCATGGGCTTCTTCGACGGCCCGGTGGACCACCTCTTCGCGCTGCCGGTCCTCGCGGACTACGTGGGCGCGAAGGTGGACCGCGACAAGCTCACGGTGGTGTCCCCGGACGCCGGCCGGGTGCGGGTCGCCGACCGCTGGTGCGACCGCCTCGGCGCCCCGCTGGCGATCGTGCACAAGCGGCGCGACAAGGACGTGGCGAACCAGGTCACCGTGCACGAGGTCGTCGGCGACGTGAAGGACCGGGTCTGCGTCCTGGTCGACGACATGATCGACACCGGTGGCACGATCTGCGCCGCCGCCGACGCGCTGTTCGCGAACGGCGCCTCGGACGTGATCGTGACCGCGACGCACGGCGTGCTGTCCGGCCCGGCCGCGGACCGCCTGAAGAACTCCAAGGTCAGCGAGTTCATCTTCACCAACACCCTGCCGACCCCGTCGGAGCTGGAGCTGGACAAGATCACGGTGCTGTCGATGGCGCCGACGATCGCCCGGGCGATCCGCGAGGTGTTCGAGGACGGCTCGGTGACGAGCCTCTTCGAGGAGCAGTGAGCGGGTCGGTGGGGTAGTCCGCACTGATCGACTTTGGGGCGGCCTCCCGGCCGGGTAGACTCATCGAGTTGCTCGGCGAGGGAGGCCGCCCCGTGTGGTGGTTGTCCGTTATCGACGCGCTCTTCGTAGCAGGTCTGTCGTGGGCCGGGTGACGCCCACCAGATGTTTCTGAGTTACGAGGAGTGCTGTTATGGCTGAGGTCAAGCTCACCGCCCAGGTCCGTACCGACTTCGGTAAGGGTGCCGCCCGCCGCGCCCGCCGCGCCGACCTGGTGCCGGCCGTCGTCTACGGCCACGGCGCGGAGCCGCAGCACGTGGCGATCCACAACCACGCGCTGATGATGGCGCTGAAGACGCCGAACGCCCTGATCCGCCTGGACTTCGACGGCAAGACCGAGCTGGTCATCCCCAAGGCCGTGCAGCGTGAGGCCATCCGCCAGTTCCTGGTCCACGTGGACTTCCTCGCCGTGAAGAAGGGCGAGAAGGTCTCCGTCGAGATCCCGATCAACGTCGAGGGCGACCTCGCCCCGGGCCAGCTCGTGCTGGAGCACGTCCTCAACACCCTGCCGGTCGAGGCCGAGGCCACCCACATCCCCGAGTCGGTCACCATCTCCGTCCAGGACCTGGACGCCGGCGCCTCGGTGCTGGCCAAGGACATCACCCTGCCGTCCGGCGTCTCGCTGGCCGTCGAGGACGACGCCGTCGTGGTGCAGGTCATCGCCGCCCAGGCCGAGGCGCCGGCCGAGGAGGCCGCCGAGGGCGAGGGCGAGGCCGCCGAGGCCTGAGTCTCTTCCGCTGGGTAGATTTCTCAGCGAGTCGTCCAACCGCCGCCGCGCGCCTTTGGGTGCGGGGCGGCGGTTGGACTGTTTCATGGGCAATTGCGGTCGTTGGCCGGCGGCGGTCGGCGGGATGTGGGAGTGACGGAATGTCGGACGCGGATCCGTGGCTGGTCGTGGGGCTGGGTAATCCGGGCCCGGAGTACGCCGGAAATCGCCACAACGTGGGCTTCATGGTGGCGGATTTGCTGGCGCAGCGGATGGGGGGCCGGTTCAAGGCGCACAAGGCGCGGGCCCAGGTCGTGGAGGGCCGCTGCGGTGCGCCCGGGCCGGGAAGCCGGCGGGTGGTGGTGGCCAAGCCGTCCTCGTACATGAATGTATCGGGCGGGCCGACCACCGCACTCCGGGATTTCTACAAGGTGCCGGTCGCCCACATCATTGCCATTCATGACGAGTTGGATATCGATTACGGTGCGCTGCGGCTGAAGCTGGGCGGCGGCGACAACGGCCACAACGGGCTGAAGTCGATCACGAAATCCCTGGGTGCGGAGTACCACCGGATCCGGTTCGGGATCGGACGCCCGCCGGGCCGTATGCAGGTGGCGGATTTCGTGCTGAAGGACTTCTCCTCGGCCGAACGGCGCGAACTGGACTACTTCGTGGACCGCGCCGCGGACGCGGTGGAGACGCTGATCGTGGACGGTCTGGAACGGGCGCAGAGCACCTACAACTCCTGAATGGGACAGCGCGGGTCAGGGGCCCACGAACCGTTTCCGGAGGTTGACGGGCGCTGATGCATGGCCAAGGATCGCCGCCATGCCCCGAAGCAGTACGCGCCCCCGTCCGGTCAGACGCAGTCGTACCCGCCGGGCCGGCGAGAGCGCTTTCGGCGCGCTGCTCGTCGCCAGGATCGCCGTGATGGGGCTGCTGGCCGCGCTGTTGCTGGTGGCCGGGGTGTGGACGTCCTGGCACACGGCGCAGTACGCGATGCTCGTCAAGGCGCGCGAGCGCGGGCTGATGACGGTGTCGGCGTGTGCGGGTGAGCGGTGCACGGGACCGTACGTGCCGACGGGCGGGGACGGCCGGCGGCGGCCGAAGGTGACGATCGCGCAGGCGGCCGCGCCCGACGAGGGCGAGCGGGTCGAGGTCGTGGTCGAGCCGGGGACGACGCACGCGGTGCGGGCCGGGACCGCCGGCATCCTGCACGCCTGGGTGCCCTTCGCGGGGGCGCTGCTGCTGGCGGCGCTGGTGGTGGCCGGCGGGATGCGGATGCGGCGTACGGCGTGGGTGATGGGACTGCTGGGGGTCGTGCTGCTGGGCGCGGCCTTCGCGGCGATGTAGGGCAGGAACGCGCGGCGGCCCGTCCTCTCCGGTGGGGGAGGACGGGCCGCCGCGCTGCTTTCGGGGCGCCGGTCAGCCGGTGTTGCGCAGGCCGGCCGCGACACCGTTGACGGTGAGCAGCAGGGCCCGGGCGAGGACCGGGTCCGCCTCCTCGCCGCGCTCGGCGGCGGTCCGCTGGCGATCCAGCAGCGAGACCTGGAGGTAGGAGATCGGGTCGAGGTAGGCGTCGCGGATGTGGAAGGTCTGCTGGAGGACCTCGTTGGAGTCGAGGAGCTTCTTCTCGCCGGTGACGCGCAGGACCTCGGCGACGGTCAGCTCGTGCTCGGCCTTGATGTGCTCGAAGACGTGCTTGAGGTTCTCCGGGACGAGGGTGTCCACGTAGTGCTGGGCGATCCGCAGGTCCGTCTTGGCCAGCGTCATGGTGACGTTGGACAGGAAGTTGCGGAAGAAGTGCCAGTGCTCGTGCATCTCGTCCAGCACGCTGTCGAGTCCGGCCTCGCGGGCGGCCTTGAGGCCGGTGCCGACGCCGTACCAGCCCGGGACGATCTGGCGGGACTGGGTCCAGCCGAAGACCCACGGGATGGCCCGCAGTCCGTCGAGGCCGGCGCCGGAGTCGGGGCGGCGGGACGGGCGCGAGCCGAGGTGCAGCTCGGCGAGCTGGTCGACGGGGGTGGAGGCGAAGAAGTACGCGGGCAGGTCGGGGTCCTCCACCAGGCGGCGGTAGGAGCCGTGGGCGGCCTCGGAGACCGTCTCCATGGCCGCGTCCCAGCGGGCCAGCGCCTCGTCGGACTGCCGGGGGGCGGTGTGCAGGGCGGAGGCCTGGAGGGTGGCCGCGACGGTCAGCTCCAGGTTCTCCCGGGCCAGCGACGGCACCAGGTACTTGTCGGAGATGACCTCGCCCTGCTCGGTGACCTTGATCTCGCCTTCGAGGGTGCCGTAGGGCTGGGCGAGGATCGCGTCGTGGGAGGGGCCGCCGCCGCGGCCGACCGTGCCGCCGCGGCCGTGGAAGAGGCGCAGCCGCACGCCGTGGCGGTGGGCGACGTCGCGCAGCAGGCGCTGGGCGCGGTGGATCTCCCACTGGGAGGTGGTGATGCCGCCGAACTTGGAGGAGTCGGAGTAGCCGAGCATGACCTCCTGGACGTCGCCGCGCAGGGCGACCAGCCGCCGGTAGGAGGGGTCGGAGAGCATCTCGTCGAGCAGCTGGTCGGCGATCTTCAGCTCGTCGGTGGTCTCCAGCAGCGGCACGATGCCGATCTTGGCCCAGCCGGCGTGCAGGTCGAGCAGACCGGCCTCACGGGCGAGGACGGCGGCCGCGAAGACGTCGTCGGATCCGGCGCACATGGAGATGATGTAGGACTCGACGACCTCGGGGCCGAAGGTGTCCTTGGCCTTGCCGATGGTGCGGAAGACGCCGAGGGTCTTGGCGCCGGCCTCGTCGAGCGGGGCCGGGGTGGGGGCCAGCGGGCGGCGCGAGCGCAGCTCCTTGGCGAGGAGCTTGCGGCGGTAGTCACGCGGCATGTCCACATAGCGCCAGGACTCCTCGCCGAGCCGGTCGAAGAGCTGGCCGAGGGCGTGGTGGTGGGCGTCGGCGTGCTCGCGGACGTCCATGGTGGCGAGCTGCAGACCGAAGGCGGCGATGGTGCGCAGGGTGCGCTCCAGGCGGCCGTCGGCGACCAGACCGCCGCGGTGCTCGCGCAGCGAGGTCTGGATCAGGGCGAGGTCGTCGAGCAGCTCCACGGTGCCGAGGTAGTCGCGGCCGGGCACGTGCGGGGTGTCGCCGGCCAGCCGCTCGCGGGTGTTGACGAGCTTCTGCCGGATGCAGGTGGCCTTGAGGCGGTAGGGCTCCTCGCTGTTCAGCCGCTTGTAGCGGGGGCTGATCTCGGGCAGCACGTCGAGGTCGCGCCGCAGGGACGCCAGCAGCTCCTCGGTGGCCCCGCAGTTGCGGATGGAGTTGGACAGCGCGCCGCGCAGCTCGTCGACGTGCTCCAGGGCGTCGGTGATGCCGTGCTCGTGCTGGAGGAGCAGCACGTCCCAGGTCACCTGCGGGGTGACGTTGGGGTTGCCGTCGCGGTCGCCGCCGATCCAGGTGCCGAAGGTGAGCGGGCGGGTGCCGGCGGGCAGCTCGGCGCCGGCCCGCTCCAGCTCGGCGGCGAGGTCCTCCAGGACGTCGCCGACGGCGCCGCGGCCCAGCTCGTCGAGGTAGTAGATCGCGTTGCGGGCCTCGTCGGTGGGCTCCGGGCGGGCGACGCGCAGCTCGTCGGTCTGCCAGATGAGGTCGATGTTCTCGGCCAGGCGCAGATCGGCGCGGCGGCGCTCGGCGTCGGGGCTGTCCAGCAGCTCGGCGACCTTGCGGAGCTTGGTCAGGACGGAGCGGCGGGCGGCCTCGGTGGGGTGCGCCGTGAAGACGGGGCGCACGTTGAGGTTGCGGGCGGTGTCCCGCAGGTGCGCGGGGTCGGCGTCCTTCAGCATGTCGGCGGTGCGGGCCAGGATGCTGCCCTCGGCGGAGCGCCGGGCGGCCAGCTCGCGGCCGCGGTGGACCTGCTCGGTGACGTTCGCGAGGTGGAAGTAGGTGGAAAAGGCCCGCACCAGCTTGGCGGCGGTGGCCAGATCCGTGTCGCCCAGGAGCCGGGCAGCCGCTTCGCCGTCCTCGCGCGTCAGGGCGCGTACCCGCTCGACGAGGTCGAGCAGCTCGGGGCCCTCCTGGCGGACGAGGGTCTCACCGAGGAGGTCGCCGAGGCGGCGGATGTCGGCACGCAGGGCGACGTTGTCGCTCGGGCCGGCGTCCAGGCTCTCGGCGATCGCGGTCTCGGCCGGAGTGTGGTCGGCACTGCTCACAGGTGCGCTCCTTGCAGCGATCAGGGACGTCGCGCCGCGGCTCTGGCATGAGGGGGCGGGCGACGGATGGGCTGGTCTGATGCGGGCGGGTGCGGACCGCGCTGTCCGACGTCCCCAGGATAGGTCTGCCCAGCCTCGGGGAATCACACCGTCCGCTTGCTGGGCATCTGCTGCGGCGCCGGGGGGTGTGGCGCCTGTCACGGCCTTGCCCGTGTCGGCGTCACTGCCATACTTACGAGACCGTAGGTTACGGTCCCGTAGCCGTAGCCGTGCCCCCGAGCCCCCGACGAGGGACACCATGACCGCTGGTCCTGAAGCCGTAGAAGACCCCCCGATTCCTGCCGATTCCCCCGCCGCAGGCACCGCTCTGCCGTCCGCGACGCTGGGCGGTGAGCAGCGCAGATCGATCGAGCAGATCACCCTGCTGATCTTCATCGTCGTCCCGTTCGTGGCGCTGGTGGCCGCCGTCCCGCTGGCCTGGGGCTGGGGGGTGAGCTGGCTGGACCTGGCGCTGATGACAGCGATGTACTACATCGGCTGCCACGGCATCACGATCGGCTACCACCGCTACTTCACCCACGGCGCCTTCAAGGCCAAGCGCCCGCTGCGGATCGCGCTGGCGATCATGGGGTCGGTGGCCGTGGAGGGGCCGGTGGTGCGCTGGGTGGCCGACCACCGCAAGCACCACAAGTTCTCCGACGCCGAGGGCGACCCGCACTCCCCGTGGCGCTTCGGCGAGACGGTGCCCGCCCTGATGAAGGGGCTGTGGTGGGCCCACATCGGCTGGATGTTCGACCAGGAGCAGACCTCGCAGCAGAAGTACGCACCGGACCTGGTCAAGGACGAGGCGATCCGCTCGGTCTCCCGCCAGTTCGTCCTGTGGACGGCGGTCTCACTGCTGTTCCCGCCGCTGGTGGGCGGCCTGGCCACCTGGTCCTGGCAGGGTGCGCTGAGCGCGTTCTTCTGGGGTTCCCTCGTCCGGGTCGCGCTGCTGCATCACGTCACGTGGTCGATCAACTCCATCTGCCACGCCGTCGGCAAGCGCCCCTTCAAGTCGCGCGACCGCTCCGGCAACGTCTGGTGGCTGGCCGTCCTGTCCTGCGGCGAGTCCTGGCACAACCTGCACCACGCGGACCCGACCTGCGCCCGGCACGGCGTCCTGAAGGGGCAGCTGGATTCCAGCGCCCGGATCATCCGCTGGTTTGAGAAGGCGGGCTGGGCCTACGACGTCCACTGGCCGGACGCGTCCCGGCTGGAGGCCCGCCGCACGGCGGTGGCTGCCGGGGGTACCACCCGGCGGTAACCGGGGAAGGCATGATTGACGGGTGGCGATCGACGACAGCAGCACGAGCAGCAGCAAGGCCAAGCCGTCCCCTGCCCCGGGGACCCGGCGGGCCCGCAGGGTCCGGATGACCGGTGCGGAGCGCCGGGAGCAGCTGCTGGACATCGGTCGCACGCTCTTCGCCGAGCGCGGCTACGAGGGCACGTCGGTGGAGGAGATCGCGGCCAAGGCCGGGGTCTCCAAGCCGGTGGTCTACGAGCACTTCGGCGGCAAGGAGGGCCTGTACGCGGTGGTCGTGGACCGCGAGATGCGCCAGCTGCTGGACATGGTGACCGGCGCGCTGACCGCGGGCCACCCCCGCGAACTCCTCGAACAGGCGGCGTTCGCGCTGCTCGACTACATCGAGACCTTCACCGACGGCTTCCGCATCCTGGTCCGCGACTCCCCCGTGGCCCAGTCGACCGGCACCTTCGCCTCCCTGATCAGCGATATCGCCACCCAGGTGGAGGACATCCTGGGCCTGGAATTCAAGGCCCGCGGCTTCGACCCGAAGCTGGCCCCCCTCTACGCCCAGGCCCTGGTCGGCATGGTCGCCCTGACCGGCCAGTGGTGGGTCGACACCCGCAAACCGAAAAAGGCCGAGGTAGCCGCCCACCTCGTCAACCTCGCCTGGCACGGCCTGGGCAACCTGGAGGCCCGCCCCCGCCTGATAGGCCACCGCAAGAACTGAGGCCGCAGCCCGGCTTCCCCGGGCACCTCACGTTCACCCCACCTCTCCCGCTTGCGGAACCGCCTTACCTCTTTCGCCCAGCGGACCGCCATGCCGGACATTTCCGAGAAGGCACGAACCCTCTCACGATACTCCGCCTTGCCCCCATCGCCCCATCCCGGCCATTTCCGGCCGGAGTGATTTCCCTCCTTCCATCCGCATCGCGATACGGTGATCCACAGCACGGAGAACGTTTCGCCCCATCGTCCGGAGCATTGGCGTCCTCCGTCCGCTGCCCTCAATCATTTCAGTGCGAATGATTCCGCGAAGGATTCACGGGCAAACAACAACAGCAACGACGGGGCATGGAGGGGAAATTTCAGCATGCCGTCAGACTTCAAAATTGATGTCGAACGCGTACAAGGAATGCTCAATAAGCTGTCAAGTGCCGATGACCGCATGCGGGACGCGCAGAAACGCCTCAACCAGGTTGGCCCGAAATCTTTGGGGACCGAAGGCCTCGACGATGCCTGTGATGAGTTCCAGGATCAGTGGGGGGACGGCATCAAGAGGATCGCTGATGCCGCAAAGGATATTCACGAGAGGCTCAAAGCAACCTTGGACGCCTACAAGGCAGGCGAGGAAGAGAACTCCAAAATGCTGGGAAAGCACTGACCTTCGGGTCGGTTCTCGAAGAAGCTAATCAAGGGGGAAATGCATGTCCTGGCGCAGCATGTTCATCGACGATGATTCGGCTTGGCCCGGCGTGGGATTCAATCCAGCCAAGGGAGATCTGCACGCAATTCAGGCGCTCGCCTCGGATGTGAAGTCCGTCGGCGACGAGCTCGACGAGCTGGACCACCTGCTCAAATCTGTCGGCAGGAGCGACGGCGCTTGGGAGGGGGAGGCGGCACAGAACTTTGCGAAGAAGCTCGGCGAACTCCCCAAGTATCTCCGCCAAGGCGGAGAATCCATGCACGATTGCGCGAAAGCTCTACGCGGCTGGCACAGTCACTTGCAGGAATTCCAAGACAAGGCCGGGAAGGTCGAGACCGAGGCGGCGACGGCCCGCAAGCAGGCAGAGTCTGACCTCGATCATTTCAATGATGTCTATCGACAGTACGAGCCGTACTTCGGCCAGCCAATGGAACCGGCCCAAGCCAAGCGGATGGACAACGAGATGGACGCGGCCCGCGACAGGGCCGACTCCTCGAAGGAGAAGCTCGAGCATCTCATCCGTGAGGCCGAGCGGATCCATGCCCAGTGGAAGGACCGGGCAGGCGAAGCCGAGCGGGCCATCCTGAAAGCATCGGAGAACCACCCGCCGGACATTCACTGGTGGAACCGTGCGGTCGACGGTCTCAAGAGCGCTTGGCGCGGGTTCAAGGACTGGCTGGTCGAGCATGCGGATCTGCTGTCGACGATCTCCGCAGGACTGGCCGCGGCGGCGCTGGCGTGCGAGTTCGTCCCGGTCGTCGGAACGGTCGCTGGCGGCGTGCTCGCCGGCGCCTCAGCTGTGTGTGCAGCCGGTGCGATGGCAGGCCATTGGATGGGGAACGCCCGCGGCAACGGAACACCGGGCTGGAAGATCGGGCTGGATGCCCTCGGGGTCATTCCAGGCGTGGGTGGCATCGCGAAGACGGCCGTTGCCGGGATCAAGACCGCCCGCGGTGCCGAAGCTGCGGGAGAGGGAATCCAAGCCGCCGCGAAGTTCTCCGAAGGTATTCGCCAGCCCCTCACACAGAAGGGCATCAACTGGGCCCTTAACAAGAGGTTTAATTTCCCGGAAGGCAAGATCCCCAGCAAGATCGAGGCCGGAATCCAACTGCCCATCAAGGCAGGGTCTTTCATTCACGGCACCGCGAAGGAAATGTCGGGCCACTCCGCCGGAAGCGACGACTAAACACATACCTCGCGCCCCTCTGTTCATCCAGTTGCTTGAAGGATCGGAATTTTGATGAACATCACCGGAGACGAGGTGGCAAACGCGGCTGCAGCCGTGCGACGGCCGTCCAAACTTAATGTTGGATGGATAATGCCGCCGTTCATACACGAACTCCCCGTGTCGGCCGCAGACGACGAGACCGCGGCCGAACAACTGTACGCGCTGGTGACGGAGATTCTTCCGGAACACCCCGCGGAGCTCCAGTACCGCTTCGCCCTAGGGATATCGGCGCAGCTCGAACCCATGGCTGCTGCCGACGTAATCTATGCCGGTCTCTGCCTGCTCACGGTGGAACAGCGACCAAGTCTCTCCACCATAGTCGTCAGTCAGGTGCGGCACGAGAGCGAAGACGATGCAGCGCTGCTCCGCACAACGCAAGGAGTTCTTGAACTTAAGTTCCCCGACGATGAATACCGAACCCTGGAATTGGCATGTGGTCCAGCCCTCGTGCGTGCTGGGGTATCCGAGTTCGTCATAGATGCGGACTGGTCGATATCAGGCCGTGAACTGACGGTGCAGCAGTCGCAGATCCAGTCATACATTCCACTTCCGGGCACCAGCGAGATGCTGATATTCGAACTCAGCTCGCCGGCGGGTATGGACTGGGAATTGCATACGGAGTTGTTCCACGAGATCCTCAACACAATCGATTGGGGAACAGACCAGGAAGTCGCGGACTATCGCAGTATACGTCAGTCTACTTCGGTGGCGCTAGAGGCGGACGACTCAGTCAAAAAGGAACTGCATTGGTACTCCAGTCGCCTCCTCGATGCTCTGGGTGTTCGAGGGCGCATGAGGGGCGGCGGGCGAGTCAACCCGGTCACCTGCCAGAAATGCTGGGATAGGGGCTTGCGGACTCCGTGCTCCGCCACGCACGACTGGCGTATGGAGCTTCCGCAACAGACCGATATCGTTGCCGCCCTCTCGCGTGTCGCGAATTTCTCCGCCACCCTCGGATGGGAATCAGAAGTGTCCGACGGAAGCACTGTGATCCGCAGCTGGGAAGTGGGCGACGAGGAGAAAGCAGGCTTCCGGTTCGCCCTCGGAGTGACCGAAGGGACCGAGCAGATCGCTTCGGAAGTCACCTCTCCTTGCAACCGTTCTCTCCGCGCGTCCGTGACCGAGTCCACTTTCGGATGAATCGAGAGTTGAATGAAACGCTATGACATCGCCGACCGAGTGCGGGCGGTGCTGCCCGTCGGTGAGCAGGGTGCCAAAATTTTCGTTGTCACCCATATCAACCACAGCGAGGCCGGGGGCGGTGACGTCCCGAAGTCGGTACGGCCGAAGGTGCTGGTCGGACACCGTATGCCGGGTGACGGTTGGGCTCGGGTCTTTTCGGTCTTCGGGTTGATTTTGAAGCTAGTGATCAATGACTTGCCGAGTCCCGGGAAGGGTAGTGATGATCCTGAATACCGGGTGACGGCTCAGCAGCGGAACCATCGTTTCTTCGGTACCTGGGACGGTCTGGCCGGGCGCATCATGGCGGCTTCACAGCCGCTTTGCACCGGTGGCGTGGTGACGGCGATAGCGGTCAGCGAAAGCACCCTGCGATTCGTTTACTGGCAGAACCGTCGCTGGGGAGTGAAAATCGGTGACGCCTACGAAATGGGGCCCTGCTTCCGGCGGGACACCATCGCGTGGACGCGCCGCCGGGGAAAGCGTGGCGGCGATGTGCAGATCGGATTCGTCGACGGCTCCTGGGGAACACTGCTGCTCCCCGCGGCCACCGAATTCCTTGCCGAGTTCCCGGGGAGTCTGACCGCCGACGATCCCGTTCCGTAACCGGTTCACCGCTCCGGCCCGCTCAGTCGTGCTCCACCGGCTCCAGGAACTCCAGGCGGTTGCCGACCGGGTCGACGGAGTGGAAGCGACGGTGGTTCGGGAGGGTGGTGTCCCAGGTGACGGGGGTGCCGGCGGTGGTCAGGCGGGTGGCGAGGGCGTCGATGTCGTGGACGCGGAATCCGGGGTGGGCCTTGCGGGCCGGGCGGAAGTCCGGCTCGATGCCCAGGTGAAGGCGGGCCGTGCCGGCCTCGAACCAACATCCGCCCCGGGCGGCCAGCGCCGGTGGCTTGCGGACCTCGGTCATGCCGAGGAGGTCCGCGTAGAAGGCGCGCAAGGCGTCCTCGGTGCCGGGGGGTGCGGCGAGCTGGATGTGGTCGAGGCCGGTGATCACGGGCGGCTCCTCACGGGTGGGGAAAGGCGTCAGCCGTTCGCCGGTTTGCGGGCCACGGCGAAGATGCGGCGGAAGGGGAAGACGGTGCCGTGGGCGCCGGTGGGGTAGGCCTTGCGCAGCGCGTCGCGGTACTCGGCGAGGAAGGCCTCGCGGGTCTGCGGATCGTTCTCCAGCGCGGTCAGCACGGGGCGCAGGGCGGTGCCCTTGACCCAGTCGAGGACCGGGTCCTCGCCCTCCAGGAGCTGGACGTAGGTGGTCTCCCACACATCGGTGGCGCAGCCGAGGTCGGCGAGGCGTTCCAGGTAGTCGGCCGGTTCGAGGATGTGGACGTAGCGGCGGCCGTGGGTGGTGAGCCGCTCGCGCCACTGCGGGGCGTCGCACAGCTCGCCCAGGAGGGCGTGGCTGGGCGAGGTGAAGTTGCCGGGGACCTGGAAGGCGAAGACGCCGCCGGGGGTGAGGGCGTCGATCCAGCGGGCGAAGGAGTCGGGGTGGTTGGGGACCCATTGCAGTGCCGCGTTGGACACGATCAGGTCGTAGGTCTCCTCGGGCGCCCAGTCGGCGGCGTCGGCGATGGCGAAGTCGAGGTGGCCGCCGCCCGGGGTGGGTCCGGCGTGGGCCTCGGCCTCCTTGAGCATCTCCGGGGAGTTGTCGTAACCGGTGATGTGCGCGTCGGGCCAGCGGGAGGCGAGCAGCGAGGTGACGTTTCCGGGACCGCAGCCGAGGTCGGCGATGCGGGCGGGCCGGCCGGGCCGGGGCAGGTCCGATATCCGGGCGAGGAGGTCGAGGAAGGGACGGGTACGGTGCCCGGAGTGGCGGAGGTATTGCTGCGGATCCCAGGTTGGTGCGTCGTGCATGGTCGAAACCCCTTTGCTGGGCAGGCACAAGGCTGGCACGGGCTGGTTCGGGCCGACACGGCCGGAAACCGAGCCCCCGCCGACGATGCCCATCGTCCAACGAAATATATCTCGACGTCAAGAGACTTCATGTCGACAGACCCTCTACACTGATCGTCATGGAGGACGAGGTCGACCGACTGGTCGCAGCATGGCGCCGCGAGCGCCCGGACCTCGACGTGGAGCCGCTTGAGGTCCTCAGCCGCGTCTCCAGGCTGGCCAGACACCTCGACCGGGCTCGCCGCATCGCCTTTTCCGAGGTCGGCCTGGAGCCCTGGGAATTCGACGTGCTCACCGCGCTGCGGCGGGCCGGGGCGCCCTATCAGCTCTCCCCCGGTGCGCTGTTGACGCAGACCCTGGTCACCTCGGGGACGATGACCAACCGCATCGACCGGCTTGCCAAGAAGGACCTCGTCGAGCGGCTGCCCGACCCCAGCGACCGGCGCGGAGTGCTGGTCAGGCTGACCGCGGCGGGCCGCGACAAGGCCGACCGGTCGCTGGCCGGACTGCTGATCCAGGAGCGCGCCATTCTCGCCGAGCTCTCCCGCGAGCAGCGCGGCGAACTGGCCGGGCTGCTGCGGCGGTTGACCGGCCCGTTCGACAACATTCCGGGGTAGCGGAGCAGTTCGCCCGGCCCCTGTTCCAGGGCGGTGCGGGCGGTGCGGGCGGTCCATTCGGTGACGTCGCCGGCAGGTGCCCGGTCCGTGCGGCCTCGTTCCCGGCGGATTCCCACCAGGCCCGGGCTCCCCTTGCGGCCGCTCCCGCCCCGCTCTCCTACCCCGTTCCGGCCCCCGTGGCCGACGCCCCCCTCCCCCACGTGGCCGGATTCTTTCGCGGACGGGCGAGAGGCACCCACTCCCGGCCAGTCAGCCGGCCGGCCAGGCGGACACGACCCACCGCGCCGGGGAGCCGCCCGGCGGACACCGCGGAGGCCGACGGCGCCCAGCGCACGACGGGGTGGCCACACACAGAGTTGACGGATCGTCATGAGGTCTCGCGCGCCCCCTGGTTCCGTACACGCCCCCCTCGTGCCGCGTCCCCTTGCCCGCCGCTCTCCTCGTGGGCTTGGATCACGCCATGAGCCAGCAGCGCGCACCGCACTCGTCGAACGGCCCGTACGGCAGGCGGTTCGAGGGCCGTACGGTCCTGGTCACCGGCGCCGCCACCGGCATCGGGGCGGCCACCGCCGACCGGCTGGCGGCCGAGGGCGCGGGCGTCCTGCTGCTGGACATCGACGACGCGCGCGGCGAGCGCACCGCACGCCGCATCCGTGCGGCCGGCGGCCAGGCCTCGTACGAGCACTGCGATGTGGCGGTCGAGGACGACTGGCGGCGGGCGATCGAGGCCGCCCGGCGGCGCTACGGCCCGGTGAACGGGCTGGTCAGCAACGCCTTTCTGCCGTATGTGGCGACCGTCGGCGACACCCCGCTCCCCGACTGGGACCGGCAGCTCGCGGTCAATCTCACCGGCTCGTTCCTCGGGGTGCGCGCCGCCCTGGACGATCTGCGGGCACACGACGGCGCGGTGGTGCTGACCTCGTCCGTCCATGCGCTGATCGGGCTCCCGGGGCGGCCCGCGTACGCGGCGGCCAAAGCGGGGCTGATGGGGCTCGGGCGGCAGCTGGCCGTCGAGTACGGGCCCGGGATGCGGGTCAACTGCGTGCTGCCGGGCCCCGTGCTGACGGCGGCCTGGGACGGCATCGACGAGGAGGACCGGCAGGCCAGCGCCGCGCAGACGGCGGCCCGGCGGCTGGGGCGGCCGGAGGAGGTCGCCGCCGCCATCACCTTCCTGCTCTCCCCCGAGGCCTCCTTCATCACCGGCGCCGGCCTCGTCGTCGACGGCGGTTGGAGCGTGTACAAGAACTCCTCGTGAAGCGGGCGGTGGGGCCTACTGCTGGTCCGGGCCCGCGGGCCACTGCCGCTCAGCTCACGGCACCGGGACCGAGGCCGCGGTCTCCAGCTCGACCGGGCCGACGCCGGCCCGGCGGGCCAGTGCCACCGCGGCGAGGGTGGAGTGCACCCCGAGCTTGCCGAGCACGTTCTGCATATGGGTGCGGACCGTGTGCGGGGAGAGGAACAGCCGCTCGGCGACCGCCTTGCGGCCCAGGCCCGCCACCATGCAGCGCAGCACCTCGCGCTCGCGCGGGGTCAGCGACTCCACCAGCCGCTCGCTCTCCGAGCGGTGCTTGCGGGCGGCCGTCAGCTCCCGCAGCACCCCCGTCAGTAGTGCGGGCGGCAGATGCGTCTCGTCGCGCAGGACGCCGCGGATCACCGCCAGCAGCCGGGAGAGCGAACAGTCCTTGGCGACCCAGCCGGAGGCCCCCGCCTGCAGGGCGGCGGCCGCGCGGCGCGGGTCGTCGCGGTCGGCCAGGACGACGGTGCGCAGATACGGATGGCTGGTGCGCAGGCCGGAGACCAGCGCGATGCCGTCCCGCGGGCAGGCGCGCGGCACGCTCTCGCGCAGCGGCGCCGGCGACTGCGGCGGCACCGCGAGCAGCGGCGCGGTGAGGTCGGCGTCGGCGAGCAGCACGTCGAAGCGGCGGCCCTCGGTGGCCGCCCGGTCCAGATTGCGCAGCGCCGCGGGGGCGCTGCCCGCGGCCGCGACGTCCACGTCCTGCTCCGCGGCGAGCGCGGCCGCCAGGGATTCGGCGAAGATGCGGTGGTCGTCGACCACCAGAACCCGGATGCGTTGCACAGAGACCCCCTGTCCCGGTGAACGGACCATAGCGGGCACGACACCCGGGTTGAAGATCGCCTCAGCCGCACGGCCGCCGCCGCGCCGACTTGCCACCCCACCCCGGGCGCCGTACCCGAACGGTCTCGCCCCCTGATCGGCACCGGCCCCCACCGGTGCAGGATCTCAGCGTACGGACGGGGTGCGACGAGGGAAGGTGATTGACGAAACTGCTTGCCCCGTCGGGCCGTTCGCCGGCCGCCGGACGGCCGCGCGCCGTTGGGCGCGCCCTACCCGATGCGGTGCGCCCCCGCGCTGGGGACGGCCTCGAAGATCCGCGGCACGGCGTGGCCGGCCGCCGCGAACGCCTCGGTGACGGCCGCGCCGACGCCCGCCGCGTCCGCCTCCTCCACCAGGACGATCGCCGAGCCGCCGAAGCCGCCACCGGTCATCCGGGCCCCGAGGGCGCCGGCCGCCAGGGCGGTGTCGACGGCGAGGTCGAGTTCGCGGCAGGAGATCTTGAAGTCGTCGCGGAGCGAGGCGTGACCGGCCGTCAGCAGGGGGCCGATGGCCCGGGTGCGGCCGGCGTCGAGGTGGGCGACGATCTCCTCGACGCGGAGGTTCTCGGTGACGATGTGCCGGACGAGGGCCTGGACGACAAGGTCGCCGGACAACTCGGCCAGGGCCTTGGACAGATGCGCGTACGGCACCTCGCGCAGGGTCCGCACCCCGAGCGCCCGCGCGCCACGCTCGCAGCCGGCGCGCCGCTCGGCGTACGCGCCGTCCCCCAGCTCGTGCTGCACCCGGGTGTCCACCACCAGCAGCCGCAGCCCCTCGCGCGCCAGGTCGAACGGGATCTGCCGCCGGGTGAGATCGCGGGCGTCCAGGAACAGGGCGTGGCCCTCGGTGCAGCAGGCCGCGGCGGTCTGGTCCATGATTCCGCAGGGCACCCCGACGAAGGCGTTCTCGGCCCGCTGGGCGAGCCGGGCCAGCTGCTGCGGCTGCTGCCCGAGCCCGTGGAGCGCATTGAGGGCGAGCGCGGTGGCGACCTCCAGGGCGGCGGAGGAGGAGAGTCCGGCTCCGGTCGGCACCGTGCTCTCGAAGTGCAGATCCGCACCGCCCACGGGCAGCCCGGCCTCCCGCATCGCCCAGACGACGCCCGCCGGGTACGCTGCCCAGCCCCCGCTGCGCCGCACCTCGCCCCGGCTGCCCTCCAGCGCCTCGGTGGCCGGGCCGGGCGCCGGGCGCAGCTCGTCGGCGCGCAGCTCCACGATGCCGCCGCCGACGCCGCCGGAGTGCAGCCGCAGCACCCCGTCGGTGCGGGGCGAGGCGGCGGCGATGGTGGTGTGCGGCAGGGCCAGCGGCATCGATCAGGTTGACCCGGCCGGGCGCGGCCCACAGGCCGGTGGGCGCGGTGCCGTACACGGCGGCGAACCGCTCCGCCGTGTGCCGGGCGCCGTGTGCGTGCCCGGTGGCCGGGGTGACGGCTCCGTGCGCGGTCATCAGGACTCCTTCGTCCGTTCCAGGTGCTGCGCGAACTGCCAGGCGTCGGCGACGATGCCGGCCAGGTCGGTGCGGCTGGGGCGCCAGCCGAGGCGGTCGACGGCGGTGCGCGCGGAGGCGACCAGCACGGCGGGGTCGCCGGCGCGGCGCGGGGCGGCGATCTCCGGGATCGGGTGGCCGGTGACCTTGCGGACCGTCTCGATGACCTCGCGGACGGAGAAGCCGTTGCCGTTGCCGAGGTTGCAGATCAGATGCTCGCCGGCGCGGGCCGCGTCCAGGGCGAGGAGGTGGGCCTCGGCGAGGTCGGCGACGTGGATGTAGTCGCGTACGCAGGTGCCGTCGGGGGTGGGGTAGTCCGCGCCGTAGACGGAGATCGCCTCGCGCCTGCCCTGGGCGACCTGGAGGACGAGCGGGATGAGGTGCGACTCGGGGTCGTGGCGCTCGCCGCAGCTGCCGTAGGCGCCGGCGACGTTGAAGTAGCGCAGCGAGACGGCGGCCAGGCCGTGGGCGGCGGCCTCCCCGCTGATCATGTGGTCGACGGCGAGCTTGCTGGCGCCGTAGGGGCTGGTGGGCGCGGTCTCGGCGGACTCGGTGAGCGGCGTCGACCTCGGCTCGCCGTAGGTGGCCGCCGTGGAGGAGAAGACGAGGGTGCGGATCTGGGCGTCGCGCATGGCGGCGAGCAGGTCCATGGTGCCGCCGACGTTGTTGCGCCAGTACTTCTCGGGGTCGGCCACGGACTCGCCGACCTGGGAGAAGGCGGCGAAGTGCAGCACCGCGTCATAGGACGGGTCGAGCCACTTCGCCGCGTCCTGGATGCGCCCCTCCAGGAAATGGGCGCCGGCGGGGACGCCCTCGCGGTGGCCGGTGGACAGGTCGTCCAGCACGGTGACCTCGTGGCCGGCCTGCAGCAGATGTGCCGCGACGACGCTGCCGACGTATCCGGCACCGCCCGTGACCAGGTACTTCTTGCTCACTTGCTCGCTACCTCTCGCAGTCGCTCGGCCGCGGCCTCCGGCGGCACGTCATTGATGAACACGTTCATGCCGGATTCGGAACCCGCGAGAAACTTCAGCTTGCCGGAAGTGCGGCGAATGGTGAAAAGCTCGAGGTGGAGCGCGAAATCGCCGCGGTGCTCGGCGCGCAGCGGGGCCTGGTGCCAGGCGGCGATGTACGGCGTGCGGGCGGTGCGCTCCCCCTGGCCGTCCCCCTCGTCGAAGATCCGGTCGAAGCGCCGCAAGACTTCCAGGTAGACCTGTGGGAATTCGGTGCGCGCCGCCTCGTCGAGGGCGAGCAGGTCGGGGACCCGCCGCTTGGGGTAGAGGTGCACCTCGTAGGGCCAGTGGGCGGCGTAGGGGACGAAGGCCACCCAGTGCTCACCCTCCAGGACGACGCGGCGGCCGTCGGCCAGCTCCTCCTCGACCACCTCGTCGAAGAGGTTGCCCCCGCCGGTGGCCGCGCGGTGCTCCGCGAGCGAGTCGAGCATGCGGGCGGTGCGCGGGGTGACGAAGGGATAGGCGTAGATCTGGCCGTGCGGATGGCCGAGGGTGACGCCGATCTCCGCGCCGCGGTTCTCGAAGCAGAAGACCTGCTCCACGCCCGGGAGTTGGGACAGTTCGGCGGTGCGGTCGGTCCAGGCCGCCAGGACCAGGGCGGCCTGCGCGTCGGTGAGGTCGGCGAAGGAGGCGTCGTGGTCGGGGGTGAAGCAGACCACCTCGCAGCGGCCGTGGTCGCCGGCGAGCGAGGGGAAGCGGTTCTCGAAGACGGCGACGTCGTAGTCCGGGGCGGGGATCTCGGAGCGCCGGCCCTCGCGGGAGGGGCACAGCGGGCACTCGTCGGCCGGCGGGTGGTAGGTGCGGGCCTGCCGGTGCGAGGCGATGGCGACCCGGTCGCCGAGCAGGCGGTCGTGGCGGATCTCGGCGGCGGTGGCGACGGGGTCGAGGGGGCGGGGGTCCGGCTCGCCGTGCACGGCGTCGTCGCGCAGGTCGTAGTAGATGAGCTCCCGGCCGTCCGCGAGCCGGGTCGTCGTCTTCTTCACGGGAGCTCCTCAGCCACGCTGACCAAACACAAACAAACACAATGAAGCACAACTAAACAGCCACGTCAACGCCGGACCCTGGGCGGACATTCCCGGCAAACCGCCCACCCCGATCACGAATCAACAACTGAAACAAACATAAGTGTTCAGTTTCTCAAGGAGCGAGCGTAGCTTTTTGTGCGTTCAGCTCGCGCACACCGCTCTGTCTCCTGGGGGACGCCCCCCGGACCCCCGAAAAGAGTGCCCTCATGATCACGCTGGCCGAAGGGCTACGGCTCCCCACCAACGGGCTCGACTACACCATCCTGGCCATCTACTTCGCGGTCGTCCTCGGCATCGGCTTCGCCGCCAGGCGCAGCGTGCGGACGAGCCTGGACTTCTTCCTCTCCGGGCGGTCACTGCCCGCCTGGGTCACCGGCCTCGCCTTCGTCGCCGCCAACCTCGGCGCCACCGAGATCCTCGGCATGGCCGCCAACGGCGCGCAGTACGGGGCCTACACCGTCCACTGGTACTGGATCGGCGCCATCCCGGCGATGGTCTTCCTCGGCCTGGTGATGATGCCGTTCTACTACGGCTCCAAGGTCCGCTCGGTGCCGGAGTTCCTGCTGCACCGCTTCGGCCCGTCCTCGCACCTGCTGTCGTCGGTGATCTTCGCCGTCTCCTCGGTCCTGATCGCGGGCGTCAACCTCTACGCCATGGCGATCGTGCTGCAGGCGCTGCTCGGCTGGCCGCAGTGGCTCGCGATCGTGATCGCCGGGCTGTTCGTCCTCCTGTACATCACCATCGGCGGCCTGTCCTCGGCGATCTACAACGAGGTGCTCCAGTTCTTCGTCATCCTGGCCGCGCTGATCCCGCTGACCGTCGTCGGCCTCAAGCGAGTCGGCGGCTGGGACGGGCTGACCCACTCGCTCACCTCCTCGCACGGTGACGCCTTCCTGACCGCCTGGAAGGGCACCGGCATCGGCGACTCCAACCCGCTCGGCGCCAACTGGCTCACCATCGTGCTGGGCCTGGGCTTCGTGATGAGCTTCGGCTACTGGACCACCAACTTCGCCGAGGTCCAGCGCGCGCTGTCCGCGAAGAACCTCTCCGCCGCCAAGCGCACCCCGCTGATCGCCGCCTTCCCCAAGATCTTCATCCCGCTGGTGGTGGTCGTCCCCGGCCTGATCGCGCTGGTCATGGAGCCGACGCTGGGCAAGACCGACGGCGGGCTGCAGTACAACGACGCGATCCCGGTGCTGATGCGGGACCTGCTGCCCAACGGCGTGCTGGGCATCGCGGTGACCGGTCTGCTCGCCGCCTTCATGGCCGGTATGGCGGCCAACGTCTCGTCGTTCAACACGGTCTTCACCAACGACATCTGGGCCGCGTACCTCAAGAAGGGCCGCGAGGACCGCTACTACCTGGCAACCGGCCGGGTGGTCACCGCCGTCGGCGTGCTGATCGGCATGGGCACCGCCTTCATCGCGTCGTCCTTCAGCAACATCATGAACTACCTCCAGACGCTCTTCTCCTTCTTCAACGTGCCGCTGTTCGTGGTCTTCATCATCGGCATGTTCTGGAAGCGGACCAGCGCCGCGGCCGGCTTCTGGGGGCTGCTGTCCGGCACCGTGGCCGCGATGGTCAACTACTTCTGGTTCTACAAGCAGGGCATCATCTCGATCCCCTCCGACCAGGGCGCCAACTTCGTGTCCTCGATCGTCGCCTTCGTCGTCGGCGCGGTCGTGATGTTCGTGGTCACCCTGGTCACCCGGCCCAAGCCCGCCGCCTCCCTCGCCGGCCTGGTCTACGGCACCCGCTCCCCCGGCATGGAAGAGCTGCCGGCCGAGGGCGACGACGCCTGGTACCGCAAGCCGGCGCTGCTGGGCTGGGGCGCGATCGTCCTGGCCGCCGTCTGCTACATCCCGTTCTCCTTCTGAGCCCGTCCGAACCAGCGGAGTTGACGCACCATGAGTGACTACCAGCACGAGGTCGAGGAGCTGGAGCGCGAATCGGCGACCGCCGCGCGGCTCTTCGACGTCCGGCGCATCATCGGCGGCCTGTTCGTCGTCTACGGCGTGATCGTCACCATCGCCGGCCTGACCGCCTCGGACGCGGACCTCAGGAAGGCCCAGGACATCAACATCAACCTGTGGACGGGCGTGGGCATGCTCGCGCTCGGCCTGTTCTTCCTGATCTGGCTGAAGCTGCGACCGGCCGTACCGCCGACGGCCGACGAACTGCGGGCGGCGACGACCGAGGACGGTCCTACGGGAGGCTGAACGGGGCGCCGGTCACCGCGGGGTGGGGTGACCGGCGGGTGCTGGGGGGCGGCTGCGGGGGCCGACGATCAGTGCGGCGGCGGTACCGGATGATCCCGCGGTTCCGCCGGATCCGCCGCCGTGGGGCGCACGACGGCCGCCCGCCCGCCCACCGCCCGGTCCAGCAGCCCGGTACGCGCCGCCAACGCGGCGGCCTCCAGCCGGGAGCCCACCTCCAGCTTCATCAGCACCCGCTGCACATGGGTGCGCGCGGTGCTCGGCGCGATGTCCATCCCCGCCGCGATCAGCCGGGTGTCCTCGCCCTCCGCCACCCGCATCAGCACCTCGACCTCGCGCGGGGTGAGCAGCTCCAGCAGCCGCGCGCCCTCGTCGTCGGGCTGCGCGGCCGGGTGCAGCAACTCCTCGAAGGCCTGCTGCAACAACTGCGGCGACACCGCCGACTCCCCCGCCCGCGCCTTCATCATGGCGCGTTCCACGCCCTCGATCCGCTCGTCGTTGCGCACGTACCCCGAGGCCCCGGCCGCGAACGCGGCGGCGATCCCGCGCGGACTGGGCACCGGCCCCAGCACCACGACTGCGACCTGCGGCCGCTCCTTCTTGATCCGTACGACCGGGTCGAAGGCCCCCGGCTGGGCCGGCGCGGCGGTCCCCAGCAGACACACCTCGGGCGCCCGGCTCACCACCAGCTCCGCGGCCCCCGCACTCGGCGCGGCCGCCGCCAGAACGCGGTGCCCGCGCAGCTTCAACGCCGAGGCGAGCGCCTCCGCGAGCAGACGATGATCGTCGACCACCATGAGCCGCACGCCCATCGGGCAACCCCCTCCCACCACCGGCGGGCCCCTGTGCGACCCCCCGGCCGGGCCGCTCGTCCCCGGGAAGCTACACGCTCGGCTGCGATAGTGCGCCCCCTACCGGGGAGAAGCCCCCGGAATGCTGGATTCCCGGCCAATCTGGGCCGGTTGCCGCCGTTTCGGAACGGTGCCATGCCCAACTGGGCCCCGTCTTCGGGGATTCGGCGGCGGGGCATCGGGGGCGTGCTGCACATCGGGGGCGCCGGTGGGGCGCGATGTGTGACCGCACCACACCGCCTCCACCAATCCGGCTGCACCCACCACCCATGCGATTGAAAACAAAAGAAACCACCGGCCGGTTTTCGCGTCCACAGCATCCCGGCGCCTTTGCGCCGCCCCCTGTCAGTGCCGTATGCGAAAGTAGGTTCGGCAGTTGAGGAGAAATCGGGGGAGGGCCGATCCGCCATGTCATTGGCCGACGAGGTAGCAGCCGCTCACGCGGGACATCCGAATCCAGCCGCCCTGGTGGGTGAATTGCGCAGGACGTCGGTATGCGTACCGCTTGTCACCGACTCCCTCATGTCAGCCGAGTTGACCGGCATCCGGTGGCTGTACGCCTTCTCCGACGAACAGGAGCTGGCCCGCTTCGCGGTGTCCCGGGGCGCCGACGCCGATGCCGAACTCTCCTACGTCCGCACCGTCGGCGCCCGCCTCCTGGACGTCGTCATCCCCGCCATCGAGGGACCGGCGGGCGTCGTGCTGGACGCGGGCAGTGCGCAGGCGATGGTGTTTCCGCCGGTCAGCGGCATCGTCCCGGACTCCGCGGCGGTCGACCTCGGCGAGCCGGTCGAAGCCGCGAGTGGACCCGGCATACCCGCGGCCGGAGGTGCGGCATGACATCGGCCGAAGGCTACGAACTCGACCCGGCGGCCCTGAAGCAGGTCACCAAGGGCATCCACGACGCGATCGCGGAGCTGAAGGAGCTGGGCTTCGACACCAGCGCCCAACTCGGCCAGGGATTCGACAAGCTGGCGCTCTCCGGGATGGAGAGCGGCCATGCCGATGTGAGTTCCGTATTGGATTCGTTCTGTGAACGCTGGGGCTGGGGAGTTCGCCTGCTCATCCATGAAGCGAACGAATTCGCGCGCCGCCTCGATCTGTCGGCCGGGCTTTATCACGAGCAGGAGCAGTACGTTTCGACGACGTTGAAGGTCGGGGCGAATGCCTTGCTGATGGGCGACCCGACGAAGACCGAGGAACAGCTGAAGCACCGGACGTGGAAGCAGGTCGGCGAGGACAACGCGGTCACCCAGTTCGATGACGCGGACTGGGACCCCACCTCGGCCAGGTCCCGCAAGGCGTTCCAGGAAGTCGGGCAAGCGGCGGAGCAGACGGGCCAGGACTTCTCGACGTCCAAGTGGGCGGGCGACGCGGACCACAACTGGGCCCTGCGGCCCCTGAGAACGCCCCATCAGAGCTCAGGGCACGACGGATCCTGAGCCTTCGCCGCACCGCCACTACCGCACACCACTGCCGCACCGCACCACTGGGGGATGAGAACTGATGGGCCTCGGCGACATTCTCGGGGACGTCAAGGACGGCATCAATTCCGTGGCCGACAAGGCCGGGAACGCCATCGATGACGTGAAGGAATCGGCCGGCGAGGCGGTCGACTACGCCACCGACAAGACCGCCGACGTTCTCGGCTACGTCGGTGCGGACGGCGCGGCCAAGGCCGTCCGATCCGCCGGTGACGACATCGCCGACGCGCTCGGCGCACAGGTCGACGAGCGGCAGCTGGGAGAGACCGACGACCCCAAGGAGCTGATCCACGGCGACGTCGCGAAGATCAACGAATCCGCCGGGCACCTGAAGGACTTCTACGCGGCCTTCGAACGCGTCGGCCAGGGCATCCGCAAACTGGACGCCGGTTCCTGGAAGGGCAAGGCCGCCGAAGCCTTCCACGAGAAGTTCGACGTGCACCCCAAGCAGTGGATGCGCACCGCGGATGCCTGCGAGTCCGCGTGGAAGGCCCTCGACTCCTACGCCGAGACGGTCTCCTGGGCGCAGAAGAAGGCCCGGTCGGCCATCGACGCCTGGCAGGCTGCCGAGAACAAGAGCAAGAAGGCGTACGAGGCCTACCGCCATACGGTCGACTCGTACAACGCGAAGGCCGATGCCTACAACGCCGCGCGGGAACAGGGCTCCGACCCCGGGCCCAGGCCCGACAAGCCGGGCGACTTCCATGACCCCGGCGACCAGGGCCGCGAGGCGGCGCAGGACATTCTCAAGAACGCCCGCAGCCAGCGCAACGAGGCGGCCGCGAAGGCACAGCACGCCCTCAAAGGCGCCTTGGAACACGCGCCGCAGGCACCGAAGTTCACCACGGAGGCGTCCTTCGACGTCGTGGACGGTGTCGCGGCCGGCGGCATGACCCTGATGCACGTCGTCGGCGGTGTGGGCAAGGGCGCGGTGGAGACGGTCAATATGGCCCGCACGCTGAACCCGATGGAGCCGTACAACATCGCCCACCCCCACATGTACCTGGCCAACGTCGCCAAGACCTCACTCGGCCTGGCCGGCACCGCCGCCCACCCCGGGCGCCTGGCCAAGGGGATGCTCGGCGAGGGCTGGGGCAGCGACCCGGGGGACGCGTTCGGGCACCTCCTCGCCAACGTCGTCGGCGGCAAGGGCGCCGCCGGCATCGGCAAGGGCCTGCTGAAGGCGGGGGCGAAGGACGCGGCCAAGGGGGCCGCACGGACAGCGGTCAAGGACGGCGGCAAGCGCACGGTCATGGACCGTGCGCGTACCGCCTGGTGCAAGACCTTCGGCAGCGACCCCATCGACATGGCCACCGGCCGGATGATCCTGCCGCAGACCGACATCACCCTCCCCGGCAGCCTCCCCCTCACCTTCAGCCGCACCTTCGAGTCGTCCTACCGCACCGGCCGCTGGTTCGGCCCGAGCTGGATGTCCACGGTCGACCAGCGCCTGGAGATCGACGCCGAGGGCGTCATCCTCATCGGCGAAGAGGGCAACTTCCTCCTCTACCCCCACCCCGCCGTCGGCGTCCCCACCCTCCCCCAGGAAGGCGACGGCGCCCCCCTCGAACTCACCCCGGACGGCGACTACCTCCTCACCGACCCCGTCACCGGCATCCGCCGCTACTTCACCACCTGCACCGAGGACCTCGCCGTCCTCGACGAGATATCCGACCGCCGCGGCAACCACCACACTTTCGACTACACCGAGGACGGCACACCGACCGCCCTCACCCACAGCGCCGGCTACCGCCTCCTGTTCACCACCGAGAGCGGGCGCATCACCGCCCTCCACCTCGCCGGCGGCGCCCCCGACGGCTCCGATCAGCTGCTGATGACGTACGGCTACGACGAGGCCGGCAACCTCATCAGCACCACCAACTCCTCCGGCCTCCCCCTCCGCTTCACCTACGACGACCACGACCGGATCACGTCCTGGACCGACACCAACGACAGCAGCTATACCTACGTCTACGACGACGATGACCGCTGCACCTCACAGGGCGGCATAGCGGGCCACCTCAGCGCCCACTTCACCTGGGGCGAGCCCGACCCGGTCACCGGACTGCGCACCAACCTCCACCACAACTCCCTCGGCCAGATCCTCACCTACCAGGTCAACGACCGCCACCAGATCGTCGCGACCACCGATCCCACCGGCGCCACCACCCGCACCGTCCGGGACGCCAAGCACCGCGTCCTGTCCACCACGGACCCATTGGGCCGCACCACCCACATCGACTACGACGACGCCGGCCACCCCACCACCGTCACCCTCCCCGACGGCAGCGTCTCCACCACCGCGTACACCCCCGACGGCCACCCGGCGAGCACCGCCGGCCCCGATGGCGCCACCTGGACCCACACCTACGACGCCGACGGCAACCGCACCTCCACCACGGACCCCGCCGGCGCCACCACCCACTACACCCACGACGAGCGCGGCCATATCGCCGGCGTCACCGACGCCTTGGGCAACACCACCCACCTCTTCTGCAACAAGGCCGGCCTGCCGATATCGGTCACCGACCCGCTGGGCGCCACCACCCACTACCGCCGTGACCCCTTCGGCCGCACCACCTCCGTCACGGACCCCCTGGGCGAGACCACCCACATGGTGTGGACGGTGGAGGGGAGGCTCGCCGCGCGCATCGACGCGACCGGCGCCACGGAGCAGTGGACCTACGACGGCGAGGGAAACCGCCTCACCCACACCGACGCCATCGGCCAGACCACCCACTACGCCTACGGCCACTTCGACCTCCTGGTGGCCCGCACCGACCCCGACGGCGTCCGCCATGAGTTCACCCACGACACCGAACTCCGCCTCACCCAGGTCACCAACCCCCAGGGCCTGACCTGGAACTACGCCTACGACGGCGCCGGCCGCCTCATCTCCGAGACCGACTTCGACGACCGCGTCCTGGCCTATACGCACGACGCCGCGGGCCAACTCGCCACCCGCACCAACGCGCTCGGTGAGGTCACCGCCTACCGGCGCGACACCCTCGGCCGTATCACCGAGAAGAACGCCGCGGGTCTGGTCACCACCTACGCCCACGACGCCGGCGGCAACCTCCACCAGGCGGCCAACCCCGACGCCACGGTCACCTACGCCCGCGACACCCTCGGCCGCGTCACCGCCGAGTCGGTCAACGGCCGCACCATGACGTTCACCTACGACGCCCTGGGCCGCCGCACCTCCCGCACCACCCCCACCGGCCACACCACCACCTACACCTACGACGCCGCCGGAAACCGCACGGCCCTCAACACGGGCGGCCACACCCTCACCTTCGACCACGACGCCGCCGGCCAGGAGCTCACCCGCACCATCGGCGACCACCTCGCCCTCACCCACACCTGGGACCCCGCCGGCCGCCTCACCGCCCAGTCCCTCACCACCGCGGCCACGGGCACGCTCCAGTCCACCGGCCCGGACAACCCGGCGGCCGCCGAGGCCCAACGAGTCCTCCACCGCGGCTACACCTACCGCCCCGACGGCCACCTCACCGCGATCGACGACTCCCACACCGGCCGCCGCACCTTCGACCTCGACCGCGCCGGCCGCGTCGCCGCCGTCCACGCCACCGACTGGACCGAGACCTACGCCTACGACGCAGCCGGCAACCAAACCCACGCCACCTGGCCCGACCGCCACCCCAGCCCCTCAGCCCGCGGCACCCGCACCTACACCGGCACCACCATCACCCGAGCCGGCCGCATCCGCTACGAACACGACGCCCTCGGCCGAGTAACCCTCCGCCAAAAGACTCGCCTCTCGCGCAAGCCGGACAGCTGGCATTACAACTGGAACAGCGAAGACCGCCTCACATCGGTCATCACCCCAGATGGCACCGCCTGGCGATACCTCTACGACGCTTTCGGCCGTCGTACAGCCAAACAACTTCTGGCTCAGGACGGGTATACAGTCCGAGAGCAGACAGAATTCATATGGTCTGGGTCGGTACTTGTCGAGGAGACGACGAAGACACACACCCAGGCTTCAACACTTAACTGGGACCACATAGGGCTGCATCCAGTCGCCCAGACAGAGCGACAAACGAACATGGCGCTTGAAACGCAAACAGACCGACGCTTCTTCGCCATTGTGACGGACCTGATAGGTACGCCGGTCCAACTGCTGGATGAGACTGGACAGGTGGCCTGGAGGACACGCACCACGCTATAGGGTAGCACGGTCTGGAATCGCGCCGCAACAGCTTACACTCCACTCCGTTTCCCTGGACAGTATTTCGACCAAGAAACCGGCCTCCATTACAACGTACACCGTTACTACGACCCGGATTCCAGTGTCTATTTGTCGCAAGATCCGCTTGGCCTACCCCCCTCCCCGAACCCAAGCGGCTATGTCAAGAACCCACTCACCCTGGCAGATCCATTCGGACTCTCACCATGCGAGTGGGATGTCACTCGAATTGACGAGAAGTACGATAAGCACGTAGAGGGACATGGCAAGCGTCTGGGCGAAGAGCCCGACATGCCGGAATACAAAGATCAACATCCAGAAGATGACGGATTTGAACGATACAGGAGAGATGCCGAGCACCTCGCAAATAGCCCACTGCACGAAGTCCAGAGGGAGGTCCGAAGGTACCACGACGGCGCGATATTGCGCATGGACAGCAAGGGTAGAATCGTATTCATTCAAGACGGAAAGATAACGAACTACTTCCGTCCGGGCCCTGATCCCAGCCCTGAGAAATTTATGGATAACGAGGGTACACGCTAAGGAATGTCAATTTCTCACGAAGGTTATCAAGATGTCAGGCAGTAGCGGCGAGGCTTCATCAGTTGACCTGGAAGAATCAGCGCGGCGTTGGAAAAAATTTGCCGGGTACTGCCGTGATGGGTACCCGTGGGAGATGGAAGACTACCTTGTCGATGTCACTCTTCGTTCAGTCATTAACGAAGCCATGCGTGACGGTAGTGCACAGTTCGAGTCTCTCCCCGAGCAGGTGAAGCGTGAAATTTTGGAGACTGATTCATCACTGCTGAGCCTGTTCACCACGGAGGCTTTCCCTCGCGCCCCCGAGAGTGAGTGGTGGATCCGAAATGTGCCGGAGTACGCATCGCGGCGCTTCTGCCAAGAATTCGAGGAAGCGTATAATGTCAAAATCACTCCGAATTCGAAATTCGACGCCGACTTGGATGACATGTTCAGACTCGTCGACGAGGGAACACCCCCGGTTGAAGTATGCCTGAAAGCAAAGAACTGCGGTTGGTATGTTGCCACCGAACCTGCTCTTCTTTTTCGTGCATGCACTCTAGTTCTGTCATTGCAGCGGAAGGAGCGGAGAGCGGTATGGGCATGGGCAATTGGAGATTTTTCTGATTCAACCCTCCAGATGAAGCTCAGTGAGTCTTAGATGAGCCGCTCACCAGGTCGCTGTCGATTCGGGTTGTTGGTGATCTGCCAGCTACGCCACAACGGCATGCCTGGCCGCGCCCAACGGCGAAGTTGGTCCACCCGCGCAAGTCAGGCTTTCTCAACAGTCGTAGGAGCCCGTCGTGTGGATAGCCCAGCTCTGTTCGGGGAAGCCCGCGACGCCTTCTCTGTCGCGGTCGGCGTTCAACACATGCCAGAGCGAAAAGAGTCGGGGCGGAAGCGGAAGCACGCCTTTCGGGTGGTTCCGTGGACAGGAAGCGCGGCTTAAGGGTGTCTCTCCCACAACAGCGGCCGTAGGCCCGGCGGGAGCACAGACGCAAACGGACGATCCGGGGCGGTCCCTTGATCGGCCCCGACGGCGCGCACCCTCGCCCGCTATCGCCCTGGGCCAGCGCAACCCCGCCCCTACGCCCCCTCAGCCAGCTCCAGCCACCGCATCTCCAACTCATCCTTCTCCGTGCTGAGTTCGCGCAGCTGGGCGTCGAGGCCGGCGACCTTTTCGAAGTCGGTGGCGTTTTCGGCGATCTGGGCGTGGAGCTTGGTTTCCTTGTCGACGAGCTTGTCCAGCTGGCGCTCGATCTTCTGGAGTTCCTTCTGGGCGGCGCGGTTGACGGCGGCGGCCTTCTTGGGGGCGGCGGCGGTCTGCTGGGTGGGCGCCGGCATCGCGGCGTCGATCACCTGCTGGCGGCGCTCCAGGTACTCGTCCAGGCCGCGCGGCAGCATCCGCAGCGTGGCGTCGCCGAGGAGGGCGTGCACGCGGTCGGTGGTGCGCTCGATGAAGTAGCGGTCGTGGCTGATGACGATGAGGGAGCCGGGCCAGCCGTCGAGGAGGTCCTCCAGCTGGGTCAGGGTCTCGATGTCGAGGTCGTTCGTCGGCTCGTCGAGGAAGAGGACGTTGGGCTCGTCCATGAGGAGGCGCAGGATCTGCAGGCGGCGGCGCTCACCGCCGGAGAGGTCGCCGACCGGCGTCCACTGCTTCTCCTTCGTGAAGCCGAACTTCTCGCACAGCTGGCCGGCGGTCATCTCCCGGCCCTTGCCCAGGTCGACCCGCTCGCGCACCCGCTGGACGGCCTCCAGCACCCGCAGCGCCGGGTCCAGCTCGCCGACCTCCTGGGAGAGGTAGGCCAGTTTGACCGTCTTGCCGACGGTGACCCGGCCGGCCACCGGCTGCGTCTCGCCCTGCGTACGGGCGGCGTCGGCGAGCGCCCTGAGCAGCGAGGTCTTGCCGGCGCCGTTGACGCCCACCAGGCCGATCCGGTCGCCGGGGCCCAGCTGCCACGTCAGGTGCTTGAGGAGGACCTTCGGCCCGGCCTGGACGCTGACGTCCTTCAGCTCGAAGACGGTCTTGCCCAGCCGTGAGCTGGCGAACTTCATCAGCTCGGCGTTGTCGCGCGGCGGCGGGACATCCGCGATCAGCTCGTTGGCGGCCTCGATGCGGAAGCGGGGCTTGCTCGTGCGGGCCGGGGCGCCGCGCCGCAGCCACGCCAGCTCCTTGCGCATCAGGTTCTGCCGCTTGACCTCTTCGGTCGCGGCGATCCGCTCGCGCTCGGCCCGGGCGAAGACGTAGTCGCTGTAGCCGCCCTCGTACTCGTGGACGTCGCCGCGCTGGACGTCCCACATCCGCGTGCAGACCTGGTCGAGGAACCACCGGTCGTGGGTGACGACCACGAGGGCGGAGCGGCGGGCGCGCAGGTGCCCGGCCAGCCAGGAGATGCCCTCGACGTCGAGGTGGTTGGTGGGCTCGTCCAGGACGATCAGGTCCTGCTCGGCGATCAGCAGCTTGGCCAGCGCGATACGGCGGCGCTCACCGCCGGACAGCGGGCCGATGACGGTGTCCAGGCCCTGGGTGAAGCCCGGCAGGTGCAGATCGCCGAAGAGGCCGGTCAGCACGTCGCGGATCTTGGCGTTGCCGGCCCACTCGTGGTCGGCGAGGTCGCCGATGACCTCGTGCCGGATGGTGGCGGCCGGGTCGAGCGAATCGTGCTGGGTCAGGACGCCGAGGCGCAGCCCGCCGTTGTGGGTGACCCGGCCGGTGTCCGTGTCCTCCAGCTTCGCGAGGATCCGGATCAGGGTGGTCTTGCCGTCCCCGTTGCGTCCGACGACGCCGATCCGGTCCCCCTCGTTGACGCCGAGCGAGACACCGTCGAGCAGGGCACGGGTTCCGTACACCTTGCCGACGGCTTCCAGATTGACGAGGTTGACGGCCATCTCACTCCTGCGGTTCACATCGGGCGACCTTCCCAGCCTAGTCGCCGTGCGGAAGCGTCCCGCCGCCGAGCCGGTTCCCCTCCCCGGGGCACCGGTGCGCGGCCGGTGGTGGTGCCGGCCCCGTGGGCGCCCCGGGTGCCGCCGCGGCCCGTTGGATAACGTGCCGTCATGGCACCGGACATGGGCATGGCGGACACCGCAGTGGAGACGGAGCACGGGCTGGTCTACGGCTCGTCGAGCGGGAAGCGGCTGGACGCGTACCGGCCGGTGAACGCCCCCGGGCCGCTGCCCGTCGTGCTGCTCTGGCACGGCATCGGCCCCGACGAGCGGGACATCCTGGCACCGCTGGCGCGTGCTGCGGCGGGGCACGGCCTGCTGGCCCTGGTCCCGGACTGGCGCTCGGACGCCGCCGACGGGGGCCGGGCACACCTGCTGGAGTCCCTGGCCTTCGCCCATGAGGAAGCGGGCGGGCTGGGCGGCGACGGGCGGCCGTGCGTGCTGGCCGGGTGGTCGGCGGGGGCCGGGGCCGCGCTGGGGGTCGCCCTGCGGCCCGAGAGCACGGACGGCCGGCGCCCGCGGGCCGTGGTGGGCCTGGCGGGCCACTACGGCCTGCCGGCACGGACCACCGGCACCGCGCCCCTGACCGACCTCGCCGCGGGCCGGAATCCGGGCGTCCCCGTCCACCTCGTCCACGGCAGCGGCGACACCGTCCTGCCGGCCCGGCACTCCCACGACCTGGCGGACGCACTGCGGGCCGCGGGCGCCACGGTGACCCTCCAGGAGCCGGACACCGATCACGCGGGCGTGATCATGACCGAGTACGACGCGACGACGAACCGCTGCGTGCCGACGGCTGCGGAACACGCGCTACGGGCGGGCCGGGCGGCGGCCGGACTGCTGGCCGAGGTCGCGGGGAGCACGGCCTGACCCCCGGCCCCTCGTGGTGCCTCAGCGGCGCCCACCTCCACCCGACGACCAGGTGTTGAGTCTCCGTACGGACTCCTCCAGCTCCCGGCGCCGGGCGTCCTGAACCGCACGCTGCCGGGCCTGCGGGGCAGGGGCGTACGGCCGCCGGACGCTGCCGCTGTCCGTACCGCACAGCGGCAGCAGGCCGGGCGGCACCCGACGGACGTGTACGAGGCGCCGCCGCGCCGTGGCCCCAGGCAGCCAGGCCGCGACATCGAGCGCGCCGACACTGGTGGTGGCTCGATGGCCACCCCGCCCAGGGAGTAACCAACTCAGCAGCCTTCCGAGGGCGGTTCGCACGAGGCGCGGTCCACCGTTCAACGGGCGGCCGCCTTGCGGAGCACCTCGGCGAGTCGGCGGGCGGTGGTCGCGTTGCAGTTACCGAGGGCGACGAGCGAGACGCTGTAGACGCCTGCGAAGCCGGGCAGGTCGACGCCGAGCGACGGCAGTGTGATGCCGTGGTCCTTGAGCGCGGTGCGCAGCTCTTCGGCACTTTCGTGCACCTCGTCGGGGAGGGGACGGTCGAGGGGCATGGACCCCACCTTTCTTCACGCATGGCTACGAATCGCTTACAGAGTGATGTGACGCGGCGTAGCGTGAAAGGGGTTTGGGCTCCCGGTCGCGGTCCGGGGAATGCGCGGTATGGCGTGGTGGAAATGTGGGGACCACCGGGGCTCGTCCGTAACGACTGGAAATCAGCTACACGTACGGCGGTGAACCGTGGCACGACGCAAGGACATTGACGGCTCGGCGGGAGTCCCCACCTTTTACGGCAAGGAGCTGCGCTACCAGCGGGAGCTGGCCGGGCTCACGCTCTCGCAGCTGGTCGAGGGCAGCTTCTACGGCCCGAGCCACCTCAGCGAGATCGAGCGCGGCGAACGGCGGATGCCGGCGGAGCTGGCCGAGCACGTCGACAAGGTGCTCAAGACGGACGGCTTCTTCCAACGGCGCTGCGAGGACGTGCGGAAGGCGAGGCGGACCGGGCATGCCGAGTATTTCGAGCGCGTCCTGGAGGCGGAGAAGTACGCGGCAAGCGTCGAGGAGTGGTCCCCGGCCGTCATCCCCGGCTTGTTGCAGACCGAGCCGTACACACGAGCAGTGGTCCAAGCGGCGGATCCGATGGCGTCCGACGCGGAGGTGGACGAGAAGGTCAACGCCTCCATGGCCCGCGCCGGCCTGTTCGAGGGCGGCCACAAAACCCCGGAGTACTGGGCGATCCTGCACGAGTCGCTGCTTCGCCACCCCATCCTCCCGCCGGAGGAGATGGCCGATCAGCTCAACCACATCTCGGCGCTGGCACGGAGCCGCCGGATCGTTCCACAGATCCTTCCGTGGAACTGCGGACCGCATCCGCTCATGGTGGTGGGCTTGGTCAAGATCATGACCTTCCGGGATGCTCCACCATTGGCCTACCTGGAATCGCAGTACAGCGGTGACACGATCGACGATCCGGCCCTCGTGCAGAAGTACCGCAAGGCATACGATTGGCTAAGGGCCGCCGCGCTGCCGCCGAAGGCGTCCCTCGCCATGATCGAGGAAGCGGCTGAGGATTTTCGAAATGGCAAACAGCCACGTTGACTTGAGCACGGCCGCCTGGCGCAAGAGCAGCTACAGCAATGGCGACGGCGGGGACTGCGTCGAGGTCGCCGACGACCTCCCCGGCATCGTCCCCATCCGCGACTCCAAGGACCCGCACGGACCGGCGCTCATCTTCCCGGTTGCCGCCTGGTCATCGTTCGTCTCCGCCGTCAAGGACACCGCGCTGCCAGGCGTCTGAGCCCTCCCGGCCCGAACGCTCCCGGTCGGCCGGCCGGCCACCAGGAGACCTTCTGAGCGGTCAGCTCAGCGCCTTCTCGATGGCCTCGAAGATGTCGGCGTCGGTCTCCTGCTGCCAGACCGGGAGATCGGGCCAGTCCGCGACGTAACCCGGCTTCGGGTCGTCGAAGTGCTTGAACATCTGGGCCGTCCAGCAGGTCGCGACGAAGCGGCTCTTCTGCTCCCGCGAGAGCCTGGACGTGCGCCCGTCACTGACCTCGATGAACTGGCGCACCTGCGCGTAGACCGCGCCGGCCGCCTCGCGTTCCCACTGCGGGGTGTCGTCCCACGGGGTGACGTAGCCGGCCTTCGGCTCGCCGGGGAAGCGCTGATGCACTCCCGCGATCCAGGCCTCCCGGAACAGTCGTGCACCCTCGGTCTGCGACATGCCCTCCCCTTTCCTCACGGCGTGCTCAGTGCGGCGACCTCCGCCCCCAACTCAGCCACGCGGTGGCGCGGCTCAGGGGGCGAACTCGTCGCGCGGCTCCCCCTAAAGAACCGTAGCCCCCGCCACCGGCCCCTCCGCCACTCGCGTCTGACGGCACGTTCCCGACGCCAGGAGGGCCGAGGCCACTTCCCGGGCCGTTTCTGCGTCCTTGACCAGGAAGGCGGTGGTGGGGCCGGAGCCGGAGACCAGGGCGGCCAGGGCGCCGGCGGTGGTGCCGGCGGACAGGGTGGCGGTCAGGGGTGGGCACAGGGAGAGTGCTGCCGGCTGGAGGTCGTTGGTGAGGGACGCGGCGAGGGCGGTGGCGTCGCCGGACTCCAGGGCGGCCAGCAGGTCGGGGGCCGGCTCGGGCTCCGGCACCGCCGTGCCGGCCGTCAGGCGGTCGAACTCGCCGTAGACGGCGGGGGTGGACAGGCCGCCGTCGGCGACCGCGAAGACCCAGTGGAAGGTGCCGCCGACGGGGAGCGGGGTCAGCAGTTCGCCGCGGCCGCGGCCCAGGGCGGCGCCGCCGACCAGGCTGAACGGGACGTCGCTGCCCAACTCGGCGCACAGGGCGAGGAGTTCCTCGCGCGTGGAGCCCGTCGACCAGAGGGTGTCGCAGGCCAGGAGGGCGGCGGCGGCGTCCGCGCTGCCGCCGGCCATGCCGCCCGCGACGGGGATGTCCTTGCGGATGTGGAGGTGGACGCGGGGTTCGATGCCGTGCCGGGCCGCGAGGAGTTCGGCGGCGCGGGCCGCCAGGTTCGTGCGGTCCAGCGGGATGCGGTCGACGTCGTGGCCCTCGGCGGTGATCCGGAGGGTGTCGGCGGGGGTCGCGGTGACCTCGTCGTGGAGGCCGACGGCGAGGAAGACGTTCGCCAGGTCGTGGAAGCCGTCCGGGCGGGCGGCGCCGACCGCCAGCTGGACGTTGACCTTCGCCGGCACCCGGACGGTGATCGAGGTGGTGGTCGTATCGGTCCCAAGGTTCATGCGGCTGCTCCCCCGGATGTCTGGGCTCCCCCTGCTGCCTGGTCGCCCCGCGATTGGCGGATGCCCGGCGCGCCGCCCGGCCCCCGGTGTTCGGCGATCCGCGCGAACTCCTCGACGGTCAGCGCTTCCCCGCGGGCCTGCGGGGAGACGCCCGCGGCGACCAGCGCGGCCTCCGCGGCGGCGGCCGATCCGGCCCAGCCCGACAGCGCGGCCCGCAGCGTCTTGCGGCGCTGGGCGAAGGCCGCGTCGACGACGGCGAAGACCTCGTCGCGGCTCGCCGAGGTCTCGACCGGCTTTTCGCGGCGGACGAGGGAGACCAGTCCGGAGTCGACGTTGGGCGCGGGCCAGAAGACATTGCGGCCGATCGAGCCGGCCCGCTTGACCTCGGCATACCAGTTGGCCTTGACCGACGGCACGCCGTAGACCTTGTTGCCGGGGCGGGCGGCCAGCCGGTCGGCGACCTCGGACTGCACCATGACCAGGGTGCGGTCGATGGTGGGGAAGGCCGCGAGCATGTGCAGCAGCACCGGCACCGCGACGTTGTAGGGGAGGTTGGCGACCAGGGCCGTGGGCGCGGGGCCGGGCAGCTCGGTGACGTGCATGGCGTCGCTGTGCACCAGCGCGAAGCGGTCGGCGCGCTCGGGCATCCGGGCCGCGACGGTGCCCGGCAGCGCGCCCGCCAGCACCTCGTCGATCTCGACGGCGGTGACCCGGCCGGCGGCCTCCAGCAGCCCCAGGGTCAGCGAGCCGAGGCCGGGGCCGATCTCGACGACGACATCGTCGGGCCGCACCTCGGCGGTCCGCACGATCCGGCGGACCGTGTTGGCGTCGATGACGAAGTTCTGGCCGCGCTGCTTGGTGGGGCGGACGCCCAGCGCGGCGGCCAGCTCGCGGATGTCGGCGGCGCCCAGGAGGGGGCCGGGATCGTCGGTGGTGCTCTTGGTCATGCCGAAGCCTCGCTGCGCTCGTTCACCCGTGAAGCTTACGGCCGCACACCGGCCACGGGCTCGCCCCCCTTCGGATGTAGAGCTTCTTGGCCCGGTAGGTCTGCTCCCGGGGGGAGGCGTCCTGCGGCCGGCCGTGGCCGCCGAGGGCCCGCCAGGTGCCGGCATCGAACTGGTAGAGCCCGCCGTAGGTGCCCGACGCGTCGACGGCGTTCGGCCGCCCGCCCGCCTCGCACTGCGCCAGCGCGTGCCAGGCGAGGTGGTCGGCGCCGCGCACGGAGGTGGGCAGCACCATCGTGCCGAGGTGCACGATCTGCGGGCGGGGGGCGTGCACGACCTCGCTGTGCAGGCGTTTGGGCTTCTGCCGGACGCCGTTGACGGTGCGCACCCGGTAGGTGACCCGCCGCACGCCGGGCCGCCCCTGCTGGACGACGGACTGCACGCCGCGAGCCAGGTGCGGATCGGCCCGCAGGATCGTGCGGAACGGGAGGCGGACCTCGCGGACCTCCTTGGAGCCGGTGATCCGCAGCACGGAGACGGTCTGGCCGTCGCGGGGGAAGCTGTCCGGCGGCACCGAGGTGGTGTCCTGGTCGCGCAGCGCGAGGCCGGCCTCGGCCAGCGCCTCGCGGACGGTCGCGGCGTTGGTGCGGACCCGGTGCTCACGGCCGTCGGCGACGATGACCACCGAGCGTTCGGTGCGCACCGCCAGCTCCATGCCGTGCGCGATGCGCCGGGAGCGGTCGGCGGACAGCACGGCGCCCTCGGCGCGCACGCCGAGCTGGTGGAGCGCACCGGCGACGGTGTCCGCCGTGGTCCACACCGTGCGGCGCTGCCCGTCGATGGTCAGGACGACCGGGCGGCCGTGGCGGACGACGACCTCGTCACCGCTGCCGAGGGGCGTGCCGGGGGCGGGGGCGACGATGTCGTGGGCGCCGATGTCGAGATGCTCGTCGGCCAGCAGGTCGTCGACGTCGTCGGCGAAGGTGTGCAGGGTGCGCGGGGTGCCGTCGACGGTGAGCCGGACGGCCTTGTCGTGCGCGATGAAGGCGGTGGTGCCGCCGGCGAGGAAGGCGACGACCAGCGCTCTGGGCAGCAGCCGGCGCAGCGCATCGGGGGGTTCGGCGCGACGTCTGCGGCGCCCGCGCGCGACCCGGTGGCTGCTCTGCGAATGACTCACGGCGCGCTCCACATGCCCCGGCTGCGGTTGACGGCCGGAATGTAGCGGAGTGTCCGTAACTCTCCAAAGTCGGATCAGTACGGATAGTGGCCTTCGGGGGGACGCGGGTTGCCGCCGCGGGCCGGTCAGCGGCCCGCCGCGAGGGGCCCGCCGGCCACTCTCAGTAGTCGAAGGCCCGTGCCGTGTTCGCCGCGACGGCGGTGGCCAGGGCGTCCTCCGTCATCCCCTTGACCTCGGCCATCGCCCGCAGGGTGACCGGGACGAGGTAGGGGGCGTTGGCCCGTCCCCGGTAGGGCGCCGGGGTGAGGAAGGGGGCGTCGGTCTCGACGAGCACCAGCTCGGGCGGGGCGACGGCGAGGGCGTCCCGCAGCGGCTGGGCGTTCTTGAAGGTGACGTTGCCGGCGAAGGACATGAAGTACCCGGCCGCGGCGCAGATCCGGGCCATGTCGGCGTCACCGGAGTAGCAGTGAAAGACGACCCGTTCGGGGGCGCCCTCCTCGCGCAGGATCCGCAGCACGTCGTCGTGCGCCTCCCGGTCGTGGATGACCAGGGCCTTGCCGTGCCGCTTGGCGATCTCGATATGGGCGCGGAAGGAGCGCTCCTGGGCGGCGATGCCCTCGGGTCCGGTGCGGAAGTGGTCCAGGCCGGTCTCGCCGATGCCCCGGACCTGCGGCAGCGCGGCCAGCTCGTCGATTCCGGCGAGCGCGGCGTCCAGCGCGGCGTCCCCGCCCGCTTCCCTGGCCCCCTGCCGCGACCAGCCGTCCGGGTCCCCCAGCACGATCCGGGGCGCCTCGTTGGGGTGCAGGGCCACCGTGGCGTGCACGGCCTCGTGGGCGGCCGCGGTCTCGGCGGCCCACCGGGAGCCCGCCAGATCGCAGCCCACCTGGACGACGGTGGTCACCCCGACCGAGGCGGCCTTGGCGAGGGCCTCCTCGACGGAGCCCTCCTGCATGTCCAGGTGGGTGTGCGAATCCGCCACCGCCACCCGAAGCGGTTCGGGCAGCGGCGGCGGGGTGTTCTTGTCCTGCGGAGCCATGGCCGCGATCCTACGAGGGCCGCGGCGGGGGCCTCACTTGCGGTGGTGCTGGAAGGGGTGCAGCAGGTCGGAGAGGTGCCAGTGGTGGCGGCCGTCGCCCTCGGCGGTGCTGCCGCTACGGCCGTCCTCCCCGTCGGGGCGGCCCGTGCTCGCCGCGGGCGCCGGATCCTTGCGCTTCGCGCTGTCGGGCTGACGCTGATGCATGGTCGCGATCGCGTCGGAGACCATCGAGACCTGGCCGGACCGCATGATGCGGACCACATCGGAGCCGCAGTTCAGGCAGGAGGGGTGGGTCAGCGGGGACGGGACCCGCTCGCCGTCCGCGTAGTAGACGACGTGCAGCTCGCCCTTCCCGTCGACCTGGTGGACTATCTCGTACGCCTGCTCCCAGCCGTGCCCGCACCTCATGCAGGCGAAGGAGTACGCCTCGTGCGCGGCGGCCTCGGGCCGGGGGGCAAGGTGGTCTCCGCTGGCCGTGACGCCAGTGGTGTTCGCAAACTCGCTCATGTGCGCTCCTCTTGTCCGCTGGACAAGGTCTTCGGGAAACCGTTCGTCCCTGTCCCAGGGAACGCCTTTCCCGGCCATAGCGCAGTAGTGCTTCTATCGTATTGGCCCAGATTTGGCCGGTGGCAGGAAAAACACCCGATCGCGCAGCCCCGCCCTTTACCTTCGAGGCCAGCCATTTACCTTCTGATGAGTCGGTTTTCTCCCCGCATTCCGCGGCGGCGTTCTCCGCGGTCTTCGCGATCTCCCCTGCCGACTGCTCCGCGGACTACTCCGGGGACTTCTCCGTGCTCTTGCCCGCGGTCTTTTCCGCCGTCGTGGCCGCCGTCTTGGCCGCGACCACCGCGTCGAAGACCTCGCGCTTGGGCAGCCCCGCGTCCGCGGCGACCGCGGCGATCGCCTCCTTGCGGCGCTCCCCGGCCTCCTCGCGGACCCGCACCCGGCGCACCAGCTCCTCGGCGCCCAGGTCCTGCGGCCCGGTGTCCGGCGCGCCCTCGACCACGATCGTGATCTCGCCGCGCACGCCCTCGGCCGCCCAGGCCGCGAGGTCGCCCAGGGGCCCGCGCTTGACCTCCTCGTAGGTCTTGGTCAGCTCCCGGCACACGGCCGCCCGCCGGTCCGTGCCGAAGATCTCGGCCATCGCGGCCAGGGTGTCGTCCAGGCGGTGCGGCGCCTCGAAGTAGACCAGCGTGCGCCGCTCGCCCTCGACCTCGCGCAGCCGCGAGCGCCGCTCCCCGCCCTTGCGCGGCAGGAAGCCCTCGAAGCAGAAGCGGTCCACCGGCAGCCCGGAGACGGCCAGGGCGGTCAGCACCGCGCTGGGGCCCGGGACGGCCGTGACCGTGATGCCGCGCTCGACGGCGGCGGCGACCAGCCGGTAGCCCGGGTCGGAGACGGAGGGCATGCCCGCGTCGGTGACCAGCAGCACCCGCGCCCCGCCGGCCAGCGCCTCGGCCAGCTCGGGCGTCCGGGCCGCCTCGTTGCCCTCGAAGTACGACACCACCCGCCCGGACGGCTGCACGTCCAGCCCCTGGGTGAGCCGGCGCAGCCGCCGGGTGTCCTCGGCGGCGATCACATCGGCGGCGGCCAGCTCGGTGGCGAGCCGCGGCGGCGCGTCCGCGATCTCCCCGATGGGCGTCCCTGCAAGTACCAGCGTTCCAGTCACCCGCCCATCCTCCCAGGGCATCGCCGCCGTCCTCACCGGGCGCCGCCCCGCACCGAACCGCCGGCCGCCCGGTGGCGCTCCCCCCTGGTCCACAGGCGGCTTCCCTACGATGGGCCGGGTGACGAGTGACACCACCGCGACCGACGCCGCCGCGCAGCCCGCCCCGGAACCGTCCGGGCGGCCCCCCGCGTGGCAGCGGCGGCTGCGCCGCTTCGGGTACCCCGCCCGCCCGCAGGCCGATGTCCGGGCCCGGCTGGTGCCCCCCTTCCCCGAACCGAGCGGCCGCCTGTGGGCGGTGTTCGGCGCCGGTCCCGACGCGGCGGCCCGGCTGGCGCGCTGGTCGGGCTGGGCCGGCCCGCTGCTGGTGACGCTCTTCGCGGGGGTGCTGCGGTTCTGGGACCTGGGCAGCCCGCGGAAGGTGATATTCGACGAGACGTACTACCCCAAGGACGCCTGGTCGCTGCTGCAGTACGGCTACGAGGGCACCTGGGCCAAGAACGCCAATGACGCGCTGGTCGGGCATCCGCCGCAGCTGCTGCTCTCCCCCGAGCACTCGTATGTCGTGCACCCGCCGATGGGCAAGTGGCTGATCGCGCTGGGTGAGTGGGCCTTCGGGATGAACCCGTTCGGCTGGCGGTTCATGGTGGCGCTGCTCGGCACGCTGTCGGTGCTGCTGGTCTGCCGGATCGGCCGCCGGCTGCTGCGGTCGACGGCGCTGGGCTGCCTGGCCGGGACGCTGCTGGCGGTCGACGGGCTGCACTTCGTCATGAGCCGCACCGCCCTGCTCGATCTGATCGTGATGTTCTGGGTGGTGGCCGCGTTCGGCTGCCTGCTGGTGGACCGGGACCGCACCCGGGCCCGGCTGGCGGCGGCGCTGCCGCTCGCCGGGGACTCCGGGGACGGGACCGGCCCCGCCCGCCCGGACGAGGCGGTCGGCGACCGGCTGCGGCTGGGGTGGCGGCCCTGGCGGATCGCCGCGGGGCTGTGCCTGGGCCTGGCCACCGCGACGAAGTGGAACGGGCTGTACTTCCTCGCCGCGTTCGCCCTGATGTCGGTGCTGTGGGATGTCGCGGCCCGCCGTACGGCCGGTGCCCGGCACCCCTTCCGGGCGGTGCTGCGCCGCGATGCGCTGCCCGCGTTCGCCTCCACGGTCGTGCTGGCCCTCGCCACCTATCTCGCGTCCTGGTCCGGCTGGATCGCCACCAAGGGCGGCTACTACCGCGACTGGGCGACCACCCCGGAGGGCCGTACCGGCGCCTGGACCTGGCTGCCGGACTGGCTGCGCAGCCTCTGGCACTACCAGACCGAGGTCTACGCGTTCCACACCGGACTGACCACCCCGCACACCTACCAGTCCAACCCGTGGAGCTGGCTGGTCCTGGGCCGCCCGGTGTCGTACTTCTACGAGGACCCCAAGGCCGGCCAGGACGGCTGCACGGCGGCCGAGGGCTGCGCCCGCGAGGTGCTGGCGCTGGGCACCCCGCTGCTGTGGTGGGCGGCCTGCTTCGCGCTGCTCTACGTGCTCTACCGCTGGCTGTTCAAGCGGGACTGGCGGGCCGGGGCCGTCGTCTGCGGGGTCGCGGCCGGCTATCTGCCGTGGTTCCTCTACCAGGAGCGGACCATCTTCCTCTTCTACGCGGTGGTGTTCGTCCCGTTCCTGTGCCTGGCGCTGGCGATGATGATCGGCGCGATCATCGGGCCCCCGGGCTCGACGGAGCGGCGCCGCACCCTCGGTGCGGTGGGGGCCGGTGTCCTCGTTCTCCTGATCGTGTGGAATTTCGTCTACTTCTATCCGCTCTACACGGGTATGCCGATCCCCAAGAGCGCCTGGCACCACCGGATGTGGTTCGACACCTGGGTGTGAGCCGCCGAGTTCGACAGTTCTGTCACAGGCTTACAACAGCGCGTCACCGGACCGTGCCCTGATCGAGACTCACGGCCCTCCCGTGTCCCTTAGAGTGCGAGGCACGTTCTTGTGTGCGTATTCAAGGGCGAGGCTTCGGGAGGGAATCGGTGGCATGCGCCGAGAGGTGATGTACGGGCTGATCGGCGGATCGGTGGCCCTGGTGGCGGGTGTCGTGGGGGGCCTGACGCTGTTCGGCGGCTCGGACGACTCGTCGCACCAGGAGGTCAGGGCGGCGGATGCCAAGTCCGGCGACAAGGGGCCCAAGGTGCCGACCGGCCCCCTGTCGGCCAAGGAAGTGCAGACCACGTCCCGGGAGTTCCTGTCCGCCTGGCAGTCCGGCGACGCCGCCAAGGCGGCCGGGCTGACGGACAGCCCGGCGACCTGCAAGAGCGCCATGGAGGCCTTCCGCAAGCAGGCGAAGTTCTCCAGGATGACGGTCACCCCCGGCACCCCGGACGGCGACAAGGTCCCCTACGGCGTCTCCGCGCAGATCGACTACAAGGGCACCAAGGCGGCCTACTCGTACCGCACTTCGGCGACCCTGCAACGGGACAAGGCCACCGGAAAGCCGCAGATCGCCTGGCGGCCGACGATGCTGCACCCGGGCCTGTCCAAGGGCGACCACCTGCGCACCGGCGAGGCCGAGGCGCCGCCGATCAAGGCCGTGGACCGCCACGGCGCCGTGCTGACCCCCGAGGCGCACCCGGCGCTGGCCGGGGTGCTGGCGAGCCTGCGCGACAAGTACGGCGACAAGACCGACGGCAAGCCCGGTGTGGAGCTGTTCATCCAGCGCGCCAAGAGCGCCAAGCCCGCCGACCAGCTGCCCGACAAGACGCTGAAGGTGCTCTCCAAGGGGACGCCGGGCACGCTCAGGACCACCCTGGACGCCGCGATGCAGTCGGCGGCCGAGCGGGCGGTCAAGGGCAAGAAGTCCGCCTCCGCGGCCGCGGTCAAGCCCAGCACCGGCGAGATCCTGGCGATCGCCAACGCCCCGGAGAAGGGCTTCAACATGGCCACCCAGGGGTCGCTGGCCCCCGGCTCCACGATGAAGATCGTCACCTCGGCGCTGCTCATGGACAAGGGCCTGACCTCGCCCGGCAAGAAGAACCCCTGCCCCAAGTACGTGACCGTCGGCGGCTGGAAGTTCCAGAACCTGAACAAGTCCGAGATCAAGGACGGCACCTTCGCGCAGAGCTTCGCCGCGTCCTGCAACAACGCCTTCATCTCGCACGCCAAGGACCTCGGCGACGGCGACCTGACGAACGAGGCCCGGGACGTCTTCGGCATCGGCCTGAACTGGCAGACCGGCATCCCCACCTTCGACGGCGCGGTGCCGGTGCAGCACGACGCCCAGATGGCGGCCTCGCTGATCGGCCAGGGCGGGGTGCGGATGAACCCGCTCAACGTGGCCACGCTCGCCGCGACGGTCCGGGCCGGCTCCTTCCACCAGCCGTACATCGTCGCGCCGTCGCTGGACCACCGGACGCTCGCCAAGGCCTCCCGCACGATGAAGCCGGCCACCCTCAGCGGGCTGCGGTACCTGATGAAGCTGACCGCGACCTCCGGCACGGCCGCCGAGGCGATGGCCGGGGTCAGCGGTGACGTCGGCGCCAAGACCGGCTCGGCCGAGGTCGACAACCAGAAGAAGCCCAACGCCTGGTTCACCGCCTACCGCGACGACCTCGCCGCGGCGGCCGTCGTCCCGGCGAGCGGCCACGGCGGCTCCAACGCGGGCCCGCTGGTCCGCGCCATCCTCACCGCCGGCTGAGGCGGCGGGGCACCGCACCACGTGCCTCTCATCTCATCGGCCGGAAGACGGTCGCATGGCCCGTACAGCTTTCGCTAGCGTGCGGGCCATGAACGATTCCGCGTCCGACACCACCCCGGAGACCACCCCCTCACCCGCCCACCCCCGCTTCGCCGAGGCCCTCGCCGGGCTGGGCCTGACCGTCGAGGTCCGCGCCTTCCCCGAGGCCACCCGCACCGCCGCCGAGGCCGCGGCGGCCGTCGGCTGCGAGCTGTCCCAGATCGTCAAGTCGCTGATCTTCACGGCGGACCAGGAGCCGGTGCTGGTCCTCATGGACGGCGCCGGGCGGGTCGACACGGAACGTCTGCGCGCGGAACTCGGCGCGTCCACGATCGGCCGGGCCGACGCCGACCTCGTGCGAGCGACCACCGGCTACGCCATCGGCGGCGTACCGCCCTTCGGCCACCGCAACCGCACCCGGGTCCTGGCCGATCGCGGACTGCTCGCCCACAAGACGGTCTGGGCCGCCGCCGGCACCCCGCACACCGTCTTCCCGCTCGACCCCGCCGCCCTGGTCGAGTACGCCGGGGCCCGTGTCGTGGACGTGCGCGAGCGCACCTCGTGACCCCGCTCGTCGTCGCGGCCGTCCTGCTCGCCGCCGTCACCCACGCCAGCTGGAACGCCATCGCCCACGGCATCCGCGACCAGCTCCTGGCCTTCACCCTGGTCGGCGGCGGCGGTGCGCTCTGCGGCGTGGCCCTGGCCGCCGTCACCCCGCTCCCCGCCCCGGACGCCTGGCCCTTCCTGCTGGCCTCCGCCGTGCTGCACATCGTCTACCAGGTCCTGCTGATGCAGTCGTTCCGGCTGGGCGACTTCGGCCAGATGTACCCCATCGCCCGCGGCACCGCGCCCCTGGTCGTCACGGTCCTGGCCGCCGTCTTCGTCCACGAGGTCCCCGACGGCTGGGCACTGGCAGGTGTGGCCCTGGCCTCCGCCGGCCTGGTCGGCGTCGCCCTGTGGGGCATCCGCGGCACGGGCAAGCGCCCGCACTGGCCGGCCCTCGTCGCCGCGCTCGCCACCGGCCTGGCCATCGCCTCGTACACCACCGTCGACGGCCTGGGCGTCCGCGCCTCCGGCACCCCCCTCGGCTACATCGGCTGGCTGATGTTCCTCGAAGGCGCCGTGATCCCCGTCTACGCGCTGGCCACCCGCCGCCGCCAACTCCTCACCGAACTGCGCCCCTTCGCCCTGCGCGGACTGGCCGGCGGCGTGCTCTCCGTCTTCGCCTACGGCCTGGTCCTGTGGGCCCAGACCCGCGCCCCGCTCGCCCCCATCGCCGCCCTGCGCGAGTCCTCCATCATCGTCGGCGCCGCGATCGGCGCGGTCTTCTTCAAGGAACGCTTCGGCGCGCCACGGATCGCGGCGGCGGGGTTGATGGTGATCGGCATCGGCCTCATGTTGACGTAGGTGCCTGGCGGCCCTTCCCACGTTTTTGGCTGCGGCACCGTTTGCCTTTCGCCTCCGGCGGGGGTTGTTGGTTGGGCTGCGGCGCCGTTCGCTTTTCGCCTTCGGCGGGGTGGGGTGGTTGGGCGGGGGCGCCTGGTGTGTGGTGGGTGCCGGTGGTGGACCTCCGGGGGTGGGTGTTCGGACTGCTTCGCTTTACGTCCGAACACCCACCCCCTCCGGCCCACCCCCTCCCGACCGGATCGGCACCCCCGCCCGGTGGGGGAAATGGTCAAAACCCAGAAGCTCGGCCGTGGCGTACTCCGGCCGAGCTTCTGGTTTTTGTCTTTGACACTCCTCCCACCGGGGTGGGGCCCCACAACTACGGGAGGGGGCAGGGGCGGAGGGGTGGGTGTGTGGACGTAAAGCGAAGCAGTCCACACA
>NZ_BMND01000037.1 GCF_014646275.1 Streptomyces kronopolitis | reverse complement strand
ATCTCCACCGGGCGTGTGCACGTCGTCTGACCAGCACGCTTGCCGAAGCGGCTCGGGCGACCCCCTGGGGTTTCCGGCAACGTTTCCGACAAGCCCCTGCCTCCGTAGCTCAGGGGATAGAGCACCGCTCTCCTAAAGCGGGTGTCGCAGGTTCGAATCCTGCCGGGGGCACCAGTTTCACCATGCGTTACACACCAAAGGCCCGGTTCGGAGTGGACATCCGACCCGGGCCCCACGCTTGCCCTCGTCTTGGCTTGCGGACCCCGCCGGGGCGCCCCCCGATCTCGGGCCGACCGCAGTGCGGCCGCCCGCGCAGGACCGGAACCGGCTCTTGCGAAAGAGATCGCCGAGCAGCCGCAGATATCCGCCCTCGGCTTCAACTGGGGCAAGCTCAACAGCTGCCTCTCCAGCGCAGGCATCTCTTCCTGGGCAAATCGCGGACACCGTGCACCCGCACCAGCTCCCAGCAAGCCGCCTGCCGAGGGCTCCACCGACGTTACGAAGAAGCCAGGCCGGACCATGTCCGGCCTGGCTTTCCCGTTTCAGGCTCCGGTGGCTGGCTGGGCGTCAGTCCTCAGGGTGGTGGATCGAGTAGACCGTGTAGGCGTGGGGGTCGGGCTTGGCGAGTTCGGCGGCCTTGTCGCGGTAGTGCTGGACGTCGGGGTCGGCCATGGTGGCCTTGATGTCGGCCTTGCTGCGCCACTGGGCGTAGTAGACGAGGCGCTTGCCGTCGAGGCTGGTGAGGATGTTGACGGAGAGGCAGCCCGGGCGGTGCCGGATGAAGCGGTCGGCGCCCTCCCTCATCACCTCGGCGAGTTCCTTCTGCTTGTCGGGCTCCACCTCGAAGACGTTGATCATGGCGAAGGTGCCGTCGTCGGTGCGGATCACGGTTTCGGTCATGGGTGTTCGTTCCTTTCGTGGTCGGGTCGTGTGGGCTGTACGGCCTGGGTGGCGGTTGTCGGGGTCGTGGTGGGTGCCCGGTGTCGTTCAGTGGAGGGCGGTGCCGGCCAGGCGGGGGGTGGGGCGTGGGGGTGGGGGTGTCGCCCAGGTGCGGGCCACCTCGACGGCCTGGGCCGGGTTGAGGCGGGGGTCGCAGTGGGAGGCGGGGGCGGGGGACTCGGGCGACCCGTTGTCGGTGAAATCGCTGTCCGAGCAAGAGACTTGGGCCGGGGCTCGGGGTGGCGGAGTGGTGGCCGTCGGGTCGTCCCAGGCGCATTCCGTCACGTCGTACGGGGTGGTTTCGAGGTGGAGGCCGGCGGGGGTGCCGCCGGCTTCGGTGACGGCGGTCAGGAAGGCGCGGACCTCGGTGAGGAGGGCGGGGAGCGGGCGGGTCTTCGCGCCCGTAGGGGACTTGAGGGTGTTGCCGTGCATCGGGTCGCACAGCCACACGACGGGGTGGCCGGCCCGGTGGACGGCGGCGACCAGCGGTGGAAGGGCGGTGGCGGCCGTCCGGGCGCCCATGCGGGCGATGAGGGTGAGCCGGCCGGGCTCGCGGCCGGGGTCGAGGCGGGCGCACAGGGCGAGCAGGTCCTCGGGCCGGGTGGTCGGCCCGACCTTGCAGGCCACGGGGTTGGCGACGTGGGCCAGCATCATGGCGTGCGGGCCGTCCGGGTGCCGGGTGCGCTCGCCGATCCAGGGGAGATGGGTGGAGGTCAGCAGGGTCTCGCCGGTCGTGGTGCGGCGCAGCAGCGGCAGCTCGTAGTCGAAGAGGAGTGCCTCGTGGCTGGCCCACACGGGGGCGGCGGTGGCCGGTGTCCGGGGGTCCGTGCGCTGCCGCAGGCAGGCGAGGGCGCGGGACGCGGCGTGGTAGCAGTCCAGCATCCGCTGCGGGTCGGCCCGGCGCGCCGTCGGGGTGGGCTCGGGGGCGTTGACCAGGTGGCCGCGGTAGACGGGCAGGGTCAGGCCGTCGACGGTTTCGGTCGGGGCGCTGCGCGGCTTGGCGAACTGCCCGGCGATCCGTCCGATGCGCACCACCGGTTTGCCGGTGCCGGCCTCCATCACCCCGGCGAGGGCGTCGAGCAGTCCGGCCTTGCGGGTGACCGCCGACGGGGTGCACTCGGCCGGGTCCTCGGCGCAGTCGCCCGCCTGGATCACCTGGCGGTCGCCGGCCGCGGCCTCGGCGAGCAGGGTCCGCAGCCGGTGGACCTCCTCCCAGGTGACCAGGCCGGGCAGCCGGGCCAGTTCGCCGCCGAGGGCCGCGGCGCGGACCGGGTCGGGCCAGTCCGGCTGCTGGGTGGCCGAGCCGATGCCCCAGGCGGCGCGCGTGTCGGGTCCGGCGCCGGGCCCGTCGGGCAGGCGCCGCGGCGGGTGGCCGGGCGGTCGGGTCGTGTGGGTGGTTCTGCCGTGCGGTGCTGCGTGCATACCGGCCCCCGTGTTCGGTTCGCTGTGTGCGTGCTGGCTCCGGCCTGTGCCGGCCTGGTTCGTGTCGTGCGGGCGCGCCTCAGCGCAGCGGCGGCTCCCCGGCCGGCAGTCGGCGGGCGAACGTCAGGCCGTCCGCGATCGGCAGCATGACCAGCTCGACGCGGGGGTCGCGGCGCGCGTGCGCGTTGAACTCGCGGATGGCCGCGGCCTTTTCGCCGGGCTGCTCGGCGAGCACCTCGCCGTTGAAGAGGGTGTTGTCGGCGAGGAGCAGGGCGCCGGGGCGCAGTCGCGGCACCAGTTCCTCCCAGTAGCCGATGTAGCCGGGCTTGTCGGCGTCGATGAAGGCCAGGTCCAGGTGCGGCTCGGCGGGCAGGGCGCGCAGGGTGTCCAGGGCGGGGCCGAGGCGCAGCTCGATGCGGTCGCCGACGCCGTCGCGGTCCCAGAAGTCGCGGGCGAGCGCGGTCCATTCGGCGGACACGTCGCAGGTGAGCAGGGAGCCGTCGGCGGGCAGGCCGCGGGCCAGGCAGAGCGCGGAGTAGCCGGTGAAGGTGCCGACCTCGACGATGCGGCGGGCGCCCAGGAGCCGCACCAGGAAGGTCAGCAGGGCGCCCTCCTCGGGCGCGACGACCATGTGTGCCTGGTGCGGGAGCGCGGCGCCGGTGCGGGCGATCAGCTCGGCCAGCAGCGGGTCGGGGGTCATCCGGCCCTGGTCGAGCAGGTAGTCGTGGAGCTCGGGGGTGAGCGGCAGGTTCCTGGGGGTCAGCGTGCCGTTGCGCAGCATGGGGTCTCCGGTGTGGGTAGGGACTGGGTGGAGCGCGGGCCGGGGCTCAGGCGGGGACGTCCGGGGCGGCGCGCCGCCACTCCCGGTAGGCGTGGCGTACGGCCTCGGCCTCCAGCGGGATCCGGTCGAGGAAGGCCCGCAGATCGCCGGGGCAGTGCAGCTCGAAGCGACGCCGCCGGGCGGGCTGCCCGTGCGCGCGGACGAAGTACAGGACGGTGGAGCCCTGGGGGCCCTCGTGGGGGTTGTGTCCGCCGCCCTCCCACAGCAGACCGGCCTCGGTACGCCAGGCGGTGACGAGGTCCGCCAGCAGCGGCGGGCTCGGGCGGCCGACGACGAACGCGGTGTGGTCCTCGAAGCCGTGCGCGGCCTCGGACGCGGCCAGGTGCGGGTCGAACGCGGCGCAGTCGCGGGGGAAGAGGAACACCTCGACCGCCGGGTGGCGCCGCCCGTCCGGCAGGTCCAGCCGGAGCCGGGTGAGGTGGACGTCGCAGCTCTCCGGGTCGAGGCCGTGGCGTGCGCTCAGCCGGCGGCGCACCACCGTGCTCGGCACGGTGGGCAGCGGGGCCAGGCCGCACTGTTCCAGATGGCGCAGGCCCGCGTCGAGGGTCTGCGGGAACAGCAGGACGGCGCAGTGGTCGAACCGGCAGTTCCGCTCGGTCAGGGACGTGGCCCCGCCTTCCGGCAGGGCCGGTTCGAGCAGCGACGACACCGGGGCGCCCGACGCGCGGCGGGCGTCGCGGATCGTGTCGGCCAGCCGCCGCAGATCGGTGCCGGAGAATGCGCCGCCCACCGGTAATTCACCGTCCACGGACGGGAATTCGCCGGCGGAACGCACACTTTCCTTTGTGGCGTGAGAAGCGCGGACTACGGACATCGATACCTCCTGTATCGGGGCCGTCGGAATTCTGTGGTGGTTTTCCGGCGCCCGGCAAGGCCCTGGGCGGACGGGTATCGGAGCAGGCGGCTCCGATAGGCCGGAGTTCGGTCCGGCAAGGCGGTTGACCAGCGGATACGTGACACGTTCGGCCTTCTCGATGGCATTCATCGGAGTCGCCGAATACCTCTGCCGGAACGATTCACGAGGGCATGCCCAACCGGAGGTCAGGGCTTCGTTATTGAGTTTCCTTATAGGCACGCGGCGTGGCGTCCGGGCCCCGGCAGCCGGTTGTTCAGAAATGAACGGTCCAGCGTCGTCCGTGCAGACGACATCCATCGGCGCGGCCGAACGTCGGCGGGGGAAAGCAATCGGCAGCGGGCGTCCTCCCCTATCCGCACGCCCGCGCACCGCCCCCACATCACGGGACCGGCCGTTTGTTATCGCGGCCGGGGCGGTGCGGCGTATCAGGAGTTCTTATCGGTTTTCCCCTGGACCGTCCGCGCGAATTCCGCCCAGAATCCGTGCGGCGAGGCAGCGCAAGGCAAGGACTTCCGCCGCTGCCCGGAACGGAGGATTCTTCGTGAACGCTCTCCCCACGGAATCGACGACGACCGCTTTCACGTTCACCGGCGCTCTCGCGCGTGCCGCGGCCCGCCGGACGGATCCGGCGGTGTGGGACGGCGGGACCGGGCGGACCTGGCTCGACTGCCTGCACCAGGCTGAGCGGACCGCCGGCGCGCTGTACGGGCGGGGACTGCGGCCCGGTGACGTCCTCGCGGCGCAGCTGCCGAACTCCTGGGAGCTGGTGGTGCTGCACGCGGCCACCGCCCGGCTCGGTGTGCTGCTGCTGCCGCTGCACTGCGCGTACGGCGCCCGCGAGGTGCGGTCCCTGGTCGACCAGGCCGGCGCCGTCGCGCTGGTGGCGCGGGGTTCCTACCGCGGCCGGGACCGCGTCGGGGAGATCCGTGCGGTGCGCGAGGGGTGCGGCTCGCTGCGGCACGTGTGGGTGGTGGGGGACGGCGGGGCGTCCGGCGCGGGGTCGCTGCCGAGCGCCGCGGAGCTGCTGGACGAGGCGCCCGAACCGGCCCCCGGGGTACTGCCGGAGCCGCCGCGCGATCCGCGGGCCCCGCTGATGCTGCTCGCCTCCTCCGGGACGACCTCCCGGCGCCCGAAGTTGTGTGTGCACAGCCATGAAGGCCTGCTCGGCAACGCGGCGGCCGTCGCGGCGGACGGCGGCCTGGGAGCCGGGGACACGCTGGTCTCCGCGAGCCCGCTCAGCCATGCCTTCGGGCTGCTCTCGGTCCATCTGGCGCTGGTCACCGGCGGCCGGGTCGGGCTGTTCGACGGGTGGGATCCGCGGCGGTTCGCCCGCGCCCTGCGCGACGCCTCGGCCACCACGGCGTTCCTCGTCCCGGCCCAACTACGAGATCTGGTCGCCTTGTTGGCGGACGATGCGGAGGCCGGTGATCCGCCGCTCGCGCTGCGGGAGGTGCGCACCGGCGGCGCCCCGGTACCCCGCGAGCTGGCCGGGGACGTGCGGCGGACGCTGGGCGCGCGGCTGGTCGTGCAGTGGGGGATGACGGAGATCGGCGCGGGGACCTTCACCCGTCCCGGCGATCCGCCCGAAGCGGCGTCCACCATCGGGCGGCCGGTGTCCGGGGGCGAGGTCAGGGTGGTGGACCGCGCGGGCCGCCGCGCCGGGCCGGGCGCGACCGGGGAACTCCAGTACCGCAGCCCCTTCCTGTTCCACGGCTACCACGGCGCGCCGGAGCTGACCCGGGCCGCGCTCACCCCCGACGGCTGGCTGCGCACCGGCGACCTGGCCGTCCTCCACCCGGACGGTTCGGTCGGCTACCGGGGCCGCGCCGACGAGCTGATCAACCGCGGCGGGCTGAAGTTCAGCGCCCTGGAGGTGGAGGAACTGCTCGGCGATCTGCCGCAGTTGGCGCAGCACGCGATCGTGGGGCGGCCCGATCCGCGGCTGGGGCAGCGCTCCTGCCTGCTGGCCGCGCTCCGCGCCGGCGCCGCCCTGACGCTGGACGAGGTGACCGGGCATCTGTCCCGCAAGGGGCTGGCCACGTACAAGCTGCCCGAGGAGCTGGTGGTCGTGGACCGGCTGCCGACCACGGTCACCGGCAAGATCGCCCGGCACCGGCTGGCGTCGATCCCGCTGCCGCCCCGTCCGCGGCCGCCCGTGCCGGTGGCCGGCGAGGGCGACCGGTGACCGGCCGCCCGCCGCCGTCAGCCGCCCAGTTGCCGGCGCAGCACGGTCTGGAAGCCCATCAGGTTCGGGTTCGCGGAGTTGCGGTCCAGCCAGGTCATGGTCACGGTCGTGTGCAGATCGGTGTCGCCGACCTTCACGAGGGCCACCTCGCCGCGGCTCGCCTGCTCGCGCACCGCCGTCAGGGGCAGCAGTGCGCAGCCCATCCCGGCGGCCACGCACGCGCCGAGGGTGCCGATGCTGGACACCTCCGCGACCGGCTCCTTCGCCGCCACCGCCCCGAAGGCGCGGTCGAACATCTCCCGGAAGCCGCAGCCCCGTTCGGTGGCCAGGAAGGGCTCCTTGGCCAGCTCCTCGAGACCGGCCTCGCCGCGGCCGGCGAGATGGTGCCCCGGCGGCACGATGACCGCCAGCGGCTCCTCGGCCAGCGTCTCGGCGCGCAGGCTCGCGTCGTCCGGCGGGTCGCCGAAGGTCAGGCACAGGTCCAGGTCGCCGCGGCGCACGGCCTTGTACAGCTCGCCGCGGTTGTCCTGCGCCAGCCGCACCCGCGCCTGCGGATGCAGCGAGCGGTAGTGCGCGAGCACCTCCGGCAGCAGGTGGCGGCAGAGGGTCTCCAGGGCGCCGAAGGCGAGTTCCGCGCCGGGCCGGGAGACCGCCCAGCGCGTCTCCTCCAGCAGCTTGAGGATCTTGTCCGTGTACGCGGCGAGCGCCACTCCCTGCGGGGTCAGCCGCACCCGGCGCTGCGACCGGTCGAGCAGCTCGACCCCCAGATCGCGTTCCAGCGCCTGGATCTGGTCGCTGACGCTGGACTGCGCGTAGTGCAGTTCCTTGGCCGCTTGCGTGACGCTGAGCGTCCTGGCCACCGTTTCGAACGTACGAAGATGCCGCAGCTCCACGATTGTGCCGCCCCCCTGGCTGACCTATCGGCTGGGCCGATGGTACCCATAGGCCATCCCCGTCGTCACCACCCTCAATTCCCCTTCCGATTCCGGTTGAATGGATTGTGCCGCCCCCAGCAGCGCGGGCCGCGAAAGCAGAGATTCCGAAACGGAGGAGAATTCCTATGACGACACAGGCGGAACCTGAGCGGGATTCCGTTGCCGCACCCAAGCGCACCGGAAAGCCCTCGCGCACCTTATTGATCGGGCTTTCCCTCGGCTACTTCATGGTGCTGCTCGACATGACGATCGTCTCGGTGGCGCTGCCCGCCATCGCCGGCGATCTGCACACCGGCCTCAGCGGCCTCCAGTGGGTCACCAACGGCTACACCATCACCTTCGCCGCCCTGCTGCTCACCGCGGGCTGGCTGTCCGACCGCCTCGGCGGCCGCCGGGTCTTCCTCTGGGGGCTGGTGGCGTTCGGGGTGCTGTCGGGGGTCTCGGCCGTCGCGACGACGCTCGGCGTGCTGGTGGTGCTCCGGCTGGCCCTGGGCGTCGCCGGCGCGCTGCTGCTGCCGTCCTCCCTGGCCCTGATCGTCCACTCCTACACCGACCCCGCCGCGCGGGCCCGCGCGGTGGGCGCCTGGGCGGCGATCACCGGCGCGGCACTGGCCGCCGGGCCGCTGGTGGGCGGAATGCTCACGGACACCGTCGGCTGGCGCGCCATCTTCCTGATCAACGTGCCGCTGGCGCTCGCCAGTTGGGCCATTACCGCGCGGCTGGCCCCGGAGACCGCGCGCAAGCAGCGCAGCGGGCTGGACCTGACCGGCCAGCTCAGCGCCGTCGTCGCACTGGCCGCGCTGGTGTACGCGCTGATCGAGGGCCCGGACAAGGGCTGGACGGCCGGCGGGGTGCTCGGCGGCTTCGCGCTGGCGGCGGCCGCCGCGGTGGTCTTCGTCGTCGCGGAGCGGCGCTCCGGCGACGCGGCGATGCTGCCGCTGCGGATGTTCCGCAGCCGCAGCTTCTCCTCCGCGCTGGTGGCCGGACTGCTCGCCAACTTCGGACTGTCCGGGCTGCTGTTCGCGCTGTCGCTGTTCTTCCAGGAAGGCCGCGGCTACTCGTCGTTCGCCGCGGGTCTCGCCTTCCTGCCGCTGACCCTGCCCACCGCCTTCAACCCGATCTACACCGGGCGGCTGGTCGGCCGGATCGGGCCGCGGCGCCCGGCCACCCTCGGCTTCGTCCTCATGGGCGCCGGCGCGCTGATCCAGGCGCCGTTCACCCAGAACTCCGCCGGGGCGCTCGTCGCCACCGTGGTGGGCCTGCTGGCCTTCGGCTTCGGTGTCTCCTTCGCCCTGCCGGCCCTGGTCGCCGGGGTCGCCGGCTCCGTACCCGCCGAGCTGGCCGGCATCGGCGCCGGAGCGCTCAACTCCGCCCGCCAGGTCGGCGCCTCGCTCGGTGTCGCCGTCCTCGGCGTGATCCTCAACCTGTCCTCGTCCACGGCGGCCGGCACCCGCTGGGCGCTGGTCGTCGGCGGCCTCGGCCTGCTCGTCGGCGCGCTCGTCGCCGGCACGGGGCTGCGCGGCCGGTCCCCGTCCGCGGCGCGCTGAGCCCTTTCCGACGGCTTTCCCGACGGCTTTCCCGACGGCTTTCCGACAGCTTTCCGACGCGCGGCCGGCGGCCGCCCTGCTCTCTGGAGGAGCATTGACCCTCACCTCACCGTCCGCCCGTCCACCGGCCGGCCCGCCGAGCCCGCGGGTGGCAGGGGTCGACCATCTGGCCTTCGTCACCTGGAAACCGCGTGCCACCTGCGAGTTCTACACCGAGGTGCTGGGCATGCCGCTGGTGCACGCGATCACCGCGACCGGCTGGGTCACCGAGGACTACCCGGACTTCGTGCACTTCTTCTTCGACATGGGCAAGGGCAACCGGATCGCGTTCTTCTACTACTTCGGCCTGCCCGAGGAGGAGCCGCCGAGCGACCTCATGCACCGCTCCCGCCACCTCGCCTTCCATGTGGACACCGAGGAGGAGCTGCTGGCCTGGCGGGACCGCCTCAAGGCGCACGGGGTGCGGGTCACCCCGCCGCTGCCGCACGAGCTGATCGAGTCGATCTACTTCGACGACCCCAACGGCCTCCAGCTGGAGATCACCCGGCCGCTGCGCACGATGTCGGCGCTCGACGCGCGGGACGCGGAGTTGACGCTGCGCGCGCTCGCCGACGTCGCCGAGTCCCCCCGCCCCGGCGCGCAGGCGCTGTGGCAGCGGAAGGCGGAGCTGGTGCGCAAGGCGGAGCTGGTACGCAAAGCCGCGCGGGTCCGCGACGACAAGGAGGTGACCGGGCCGTGACGCTCGCCGTATATGTGCCCGCCGTACCGGAGTTCGCGCCCGTGGTGCGGACCGCCGAGGCCGCCGGGATGGACGTCCGCGCGGTCGGCGACTACCTGGAACTCGCCACCGCCGAGCGCGAGGTGGTGCTGCGCCGGGAGGTGACCGAGATGCCCACGGCGGTCTGGCACGCCGCGCTGACCGGCGGCCTCACGGGCCGCATCGTCTCCTTCACCCCCCGGATCCTGCACCTCGCGACGGAGGACCACGCATGAGCGCCACCACCGGCGGCCGCCCGGACCGCCACCCGGTACTCGTCGTCGGCGCCGGTCCGGCCGGGCTGAGCGCCGCACTGGCGCTGCGCGCGGCCGGGCTGCCCGCGGTGGTCCTGGAGAAGCGCGCCCGGGACGCGGTCCGTCCCGGCAGCCGCGCCGCCTACCTGCACGGCACGTCGCTGCGCGAACTGGAACAGGTCGCCCCCGGCCTGGGCCACGAGATCGCCGGCCGCGGTCTGATGTGGGCGACGAAGCGGTCGTACTGGGCGGGCGAGGAGATCTACACCCGGACCTACCCGCCGGCCGGCCGCGCCGGGCTGCCCCCGTTCACCAGCCTTCCGCAGGTGCGCACCGAGGACCTGATGGCCGCCGCCTGCCGGGAGCGCGGGGTGGAGTTCCACTGGGGCGTGGAGGTGCGGTCCGCCGAGAGCACCCCGGACGGCGTGCGGCTCGTGGACTCCACGGGAGGCGAGTGGGCGGCGGACCATGTGATCGCGGCGGACGGCTCGCGCTCCGCGCTGCGCTCCGCCGCCGGCATCCCCCTGGAGGGGCCGCGCTCGCGCAACACCTTCGTGGTGGTGGACCTCGACGACGACCCCGCCCACCCGCTGCCTCTGGAACGGGTCTTCCACTACAAGCACCCGAAGGTCGGCGGCCGCAACGTCCTGCTGGTGCCGTTCGCTGGCGGCTGGCGGGTCGACCTCAACCTGCTGGTGCACGACGACCCGGACCGCTTCACCTCACCGGAGGGGCTGCGCCGCTGGATACCCCGGGTGCTGCCCGAGGCGTACGGCGAGCGGGTGCGCTGGGTGTCGACGTACCGGTTCGCCCAGCAGGTGGCCGCCGACTTCACCGACATCCACCGCCGGGTGCTGCTCACCGGGGAGGCCTCGCACCTGTTCGCACCGTTCGGGGCCCGCGGCATGAACTCCAGCATCCCGGACGCGATCCGGGCGGTGGGGGCCGTACGGGCGGCGCTGGCGGCCGGTACGTCCGGGGCGGCCCAGGCGGAGATCCTCCGCTTCGCCCAGGAGCGGAAGGAAGCGGCCGCGTACAACCGCGCCTGCGCCGGCGCCGCCCTGGAGCACATGCTGGCCCACCGTCCGTCGGTCTGGCTCCGCCGGCGCGTCGCCGCGGCCGTGGCGGGCACCGGGCGCCGGGCGGGGGCCTGGCTGGACTCCGCGCCCTACGGCCCGAAGCTGGCGGCACCCAGGGCCGCCCGGAGCTCCTACTGACCGGGCGGGGACGGCGGTCCGGGGCGGCGATCAGGGAGGGGACAGCGGAACGTCCTTGAGCGTCGCACGGGCCGCCGCGCGCGCCGCGTCGACGACCGGCTCACGCACCGACGGCGAGAACGCCAGGTAGACGGGCAGCGGCTCCGGCGCGGGGCCCAGGGCGCCGGGCGGCGCGGGACGCAGCGAGGGGTGATGGTGGTGGGCGTTGGCGGGCAGTGCCGTGTACGCCAGTCCCGCCTGGATGGAGGCCCGCACCGCCAGCGGGTCGGAGCACCGGGGGACGGAGTGCCAGGCGACCTTGCGCTCGGCGAGCGTCTCGATGATCCGGTTGCTCAGCGCCGAGCGCTCGCTGACCAGCGCCACCGGCAGCCGCTCCCCCGGGGCGGGCAGCGCCTGCCCGTACCAGGCCAGTCGCAGCCGCCCCAGGAGTTCGCTGCGCGGCGTGGGCGTCCCCAGGAGCACCGCCGCCTCCAGTTCCCCCCGGGCGAGCTGGTCGGCGAGCACGGCGCTGAGGCCGGTCGCCATGGCGCAGCGCAGGCGCGGCCGCTCCACCGCGAGCTGGGTGAGCATGGTCCGCAGCCCGTCGGCGAAGTGCACCGAGCAGCCCATGCTGAACCATTCCTGGCTGCTGAACGCCGATATCGTGCTGAGCACCTCGTTGTTGAGCAGGATGACGCGGCGGGCGTGCGCCATCACCTCCCGCCCCGCGGGGGTGAGCTGTAACGGGCGCTTGGTGCGCTGGAACAGCGGCGCCTGGATGATCGTCTCCAGGCGTTTGATCTGCTGGCTCACGGTCGGCTGGGTCACATGGAGTGCCTGAGCGGCCCGGGCGAATCCGTTCTCGTCGACCACGGCGACAAAAGTGCGCAGGAGTTTCACTTCGATATCACGCTGCAAGATCAGCACTGTCTTTCACACCTGGTCCCGGGTAGACGTGGCGAGGGCAAGGGGCTGCGGGTGTGGGGGGAGCGGGGTGCTTCGCGGTGCGCGTGAAGGTGCGGTGCGTATGGCGGGCGCGCAATCGGAATGGTCAATTCCGGACACCGAAGCCTTCGCTCCGGTCGGTTGAGCGGCCCAATACTTACACGTATTTGCCTCATCGGTCGGTTATGCAGGTGAGAGCGACACGACCGCGCGGGCGTATTGCCCACTTTGTTCGGCGGACTTGACCATTCCCATACCGACCTCGCGGTGCCGGCGCAGGCGGGGACCCGGCCCGGCCGCCGGGGCCGGTTGTCCACAGGGTCGACGGCGACCCCCGCGAAGCTCGTAGGCTTTCGGAATGGCTCTGGCGGACGTGGAAGTGGTCGTGGACATGGATGTGGAAGGCGCTTCGGAGGCAAGCGAGGCGGTGCAGGTGCTGCGCCGGGTGTTCGGCTATGAGGCGTTCCGCGGCAGTCAGCAGGAGATCATCGAGCACGTCATAGGGGGCGGGGACGCGGTCGTCCTGATGCCGACCGGTGGCGGCAAATCGCTGTGCTACCAGATCCCCTCCCTGGTCAGGGGCGGTGTCGGCGTGGTGATCTCGCCGCTGATCGCCTTGATGCAGGACCAGGTCGACGCCCTCCGGGCGCTCGGCGTGCGGGCCGGATTCCTCAATTCGACCCAGGATCTGGAGGAGCGGCGGCTCGTCGAGGCGGAGTTCCTGTCCGGGGAGCTGGATCTGCTCTATCTGGCGCCCGAGCGGCTGCGGGTCGAGCAGACCCTGAGCCTGCTGGACCGCGGAAAGATCTCGCTCTTCGCCATCGACGAGGCACACTGCGTCGCCCAGTGGGGCCATGACTTCCGGCCGGACTATCTGGCGCTGTCGATGCTGCACGAGCGCTGGCCCGAGGTGCCGCGGATCGCCCTGACCGCCACCGCGACCGAGGCCACCCACACGGAGATCAGCTCCCGGCTGCGGATGGAGCGGGCCCGCCATTTCGTGGCGAGCTTCGACCGGCCGAACATCCAGTACCGCATCGCGTCGAAGAGCGAGCCCAAGAAGCAGCTCCTGGAGCTGCTGCGCAGTGAGCACGCCGGGGACGCGGGCATCGTCTACTGCCTGTCGCGGGCCTCGGTGGAGAAGACCGCGCAGTTCCTGGTGGACAACGGCATCGCCGCGGTGCCGTATCACGCGGGCCTCGACGCCCGGACCCGTGCCACGCACCAGTCCCGGTTCCTGCGCGAGGACGGTCTGGTCGTGGTCGCCACCATCGCGTTCGGCATGGGCATCGACAAGCCGGACGTGCGGTTCGTGGCGCATCTGGACCTGCCCAAGTCGGTGGAGGGCTACTACCAGGAGACCGGGCGCGCCGGACGCGACGGCCAGCCGTCGACGGCCTGGCTGGCCTACGGCCTGCAGGACGTGGTCCAGCAGCGGAAGATGATCGACGGCTCCGAGGGGGACGAGGCGCACCGGCGGCGGCTGTCGGCCCACCTCGACTCGATGCTGGCGCTGTGCGAGACCGTGGAGTGCCGCCGGGTGCGCCTGCTGGCCTACTTCGGGCAGGAGAGCACCGCGTGCGGCAACTGCGACACCTGCCTGGCCCCGCCGCAGACCTGGGACGGCACGGTGGCCGCGCAGAAGCTGCTGTCCACCATCGTCCGGCTGAAGCGGGAGCGCGGGCAGAAGTTCGGCGCGGGCCAGATCATCGACATCCTTCAGGGCAAGAAGACCGCCAAGGTCATCCAGTTCGACCACGACGGCCTGAGCGTGTTCGGCGTGGGGGACGACCTCAAGGAAGCCGAATGGCGCGGCGTCGTACGGCAGTTGCTGGCCCAGGGGCTGCTCGCCGTCGAGGGTGACTACGGCACGCTGGTGCTCACGGAGGCCAGCGGCGAGGTGCTGGGCGGCCGGCGCGAGGTGCCGATGCGCCGGGAGCCGGAGAAGCCGGCCCGGGCGGCCCGGGCGAAGGCGAAGGGCAAGCGCGCGGCGCCGGTGGATCTGCCGGCGGAGGCGGTGCCGGCCTTCGAGGCGCTGCGCGGCTGGCGGGGCAGCACGGCCAAGGAACAGGGCGTCCCGGCGTATGTCATCTTCCACGACGCCACGCTGCGGGAGATCGCCACCCTCCGGCCCACGACGACGGCCGAGCTGGGCTCGGTCAACGGCGTCGGCGAGAACAAGCTCGCGAAGTACGGCGCGCAGATCCTGGAGGTACTGGCGGGACGCGACCCGCACGACGGCGCCGAGGGCGCCGAGGCCACCGGGACCACACCCGCCGGCTCCACGGCACCGGCCGAGGCCCCCCGGACTCCCGCGGCCCCCACGGGCAACGGCCCCGGTGGCGGCCACCTGCCCCCCGAGCCCGAGGACGAGGACCTCCCGGAGCCGCCGGACGACATCGACTGGTGAGGCGGCTGGTGAGGAACGACCGGTGACGCGCCACCGCCCCCGGTGGCGTGACCTCATTCGACGACGGCGCTCCGCGGCAGCCGCAGCAGGGTGCGGGCGCCGCCGTCGGGGGCGTTGGTGAAGCGGACGTCGATGCCCAGCACGGCGGAGTGGCCGACGGCGATGGTCAGGCCCAGCCCGTGGCCCCGGCCGCGGCCCGGGGCGTCGGTGCGGAAGCGCTGCGGGCCGTGGTGCAGCAGGTCGGGCGGGTAGCCGGGGCCGTGATCACGCACCTCGATGGTCGGCCGGGGCCCGGCCGCGGCGTCGACGGTGACGACGACGGGGGCCCGGCCGTGCCGGTGCGCGTTGATGACGAGGTTGGCGAGGATCCGGTCCAGGCGGCGCCGGTCGGTCTCCACGACCGCGTCGGCGGCGATCCGCACCTCGGTGTCGAGCGCGGTGGCGGCGACGCAGCGGCGGACCAGGTCCCCGAGGTCGTAGGCGGAGAGGTCCGCGTGCTCGGTGCCCGAGTCGAGCCGGGAGATCTCCAGCAGGTCCTCGGTGAGCCGGCGCAGCGCCCGCAGCCGGTCATTGATCATCTCCTTGGGGCGGCCCTCCGGCAGCAGCTCGGCCGAGGCGAGGATGCCGGTCAGCGGCGTGCGCAGCTCGTGCGCGACATCGGCGGTGAAGCGCTGCTCGGCCTGCAGGCGGCTCTGCAGCGAGCCGGCCACCGAGTCCAGCGCCGCGGCCACCGCCGCCACCTCGTCCTGCCCCGCCGCCCGGCCGCCCGGCCCCCGGCCGGCACCGTCGCCGACCCGGGCGTCCAGGTCGCCGGCGGTGATACGGCGGGCGACCGCCGCCGTGGTGCCCAGCCGGCGGCTGATGCGCTGCGCCAGGAAGAGCCCGGCCAGGGCGACCGTCGTGGCGGCGAGCACGGCCGAGCCGAGGATGGCGGTGTCGAAGTTGTCCAGCGAGCGGTGGACGGTGCCGTAGGGCGTCCAGACCGCCATGACCTGGCCGTCGGCCGGCGCCGCCGCCCACATGACGGAACGGCCGTGGTAGCTGCCGACCATGGTGCCGTGCCGGCCGGAGCGCGCCAGCCGGCGCAGCGGCGCGGGCAGTTCGGGCGGGTCGAGCAGCGAGTTGAGGCCCTCCCGGGAGGTGCCGTACTCGAACAGGTTCAGGGCGGTGTCCAGGTTCGCGCGGGCCTCCTTGCGCACCTGGCCGACCGTCTGACGGGCCACCGCGTTGTGCACGAGCACCCCGAGGACGGCGGCGACCGCGCAGCTCACCGCCATCACGGTCAGCGCGATCTTCCAGCGGAGGGAGACCGCCGGCGGCCTCACGGGCTGCCGCCGACGGCCTGCGGGGTCTGCGGGGTGCGGGCGTCGTCGAGGGTGAGGTTCCACAGGTCCATCTCGTGGCCGTCCCAGACGTAGTCGGTGACGCTGACGTAGCGCGGGTCCTTGGTGGGCTCGCGGACGGCGAGATGCCCCGCGGCCAGCTCGACCCCGGCCAGCACCCCGCGCAGCACCAGGATCCGGGTCACCACCGTCTTGCGGACGGCGTAGACCCGCAGTTCGCTGGTGCGCGGCCCGAGGTTGACGGCCATGAGCAGATCGGGCTCGCCGTCGGCCGTGAGGTCGTGCAGCGCGGGCGGGCGGACCGCGCTCGGGGCGGGCGGGGTCCGGCCCTGCGCGGCGATGTCCGCGTCCAGGACGGCGAGCGGTTTCGCGGCGGCCATGCTGCCCCCGGGGATCCGCGGGACGCCGGGGACGGGCACCAGCACCGCCGGATTCTCGTTGCGGCTGGGCGGGGCGGGCGAGTAGCCGGGCCACAGCACCAGCGGCGCGTCCACGTCCCTGGCGCGCCCCTCGCTCTGCAGGCCCTCCAGGTTCGTGCAGCCGGCGAGGAGGGCGAGGGCGGCGGCGAGGGCGGCCGAGGTGGCGGTGCGCGAGGTCAGGGCGGTGACGGAGCGGGAGGCCGGCGCCGTGCGTGATCGCAGCCGTCGCATCTCGTCGCCACCGCCTTCGCCGTCTCGCCGCCTCGCCGCACCGCGCCCTGCCGTACCGGGCCGGGTGCCCGGACGATCACCGCAGCGGCAATTCATCGGATATGCGGACGTAGCCCTGCATCACGCTATCCAACGGGGCGACGAGCGGAATCTCCGGATCGGCCATTGCGTGGCCACTCGCGGCTTTTGCGGCCTTCGACTGGGCCGAACGGGCGAGGCCTTCACAGGACCGATCCCAGAGATCTTGCGGACTGTTACACAACCTACGGATTGCCGTTAAGGATGCTCCGTACCGTGCCTCCTGTACCTGACCCCAGGGCGGCCGCGCGTCGCCCATGACGAGGAGTACCCATGCGGGCCCAGTACCGCTCCATGATCCGCACCGCAGCCGTCGCGACCGGCGCGCTGGCCGTCCTGCTGCTTCCCACGGGCGCCGCCTTCGCCGCCGACTCCACCGCACCCACGGAGAGCCGGACATCGATCATGCTGCCCGACAACGGGCTGGCCGGACTGGCCGAGAAGGCCGGCCACCTGCCCAAGGCGGGTCTGCTCGGCGGCGTGGGCGCGCTGGGCGTGGCCGGCGTCGCCACCGCCCTGCACCGCCGGCGCAGCGGAACCCGGGGCCGGCAGGCCTGAGCCGCCGCCCCACCGCACCGAACGCCCCGCCCTCCCCGCGGGCTACTCCTCCCCCACCAGGCGCTGCACCTCCTGGTACCCCATCACCTCGCCGCCCGCCGCGTCCTCCGGGCGCCGGGCCGTCCGGATGGCGTCCGCCGCCGTGAGGGTGGCCTGCAGGGCCGTGCGGAAGAGCAGCGAGCCGGTGCTGATGCGGCGCACCCCCAGCTCCGCCAGCCGGCCGACGGTGTGCCGCCCCGGCGCGAAGAGGATGTTCAGCGGGGCGGGGATCTCGGCGGCCAGCACCGACACGTCCTCGTCGGCGGTGACCCCCGGCACGAAGATGCCGTCCGCGCCCGCCGCGAGATAGCTCTCGGCCCGGGCGAGTGTCACCGACAGCGGCGGCGGCGCGTCCGCCAGCCAGTGGGTGTCGACCCGGGCGTTGAGGAACAGGCCCGGCGCACGCTCCTTCAGCGCGCTGATCAACTCCGCCTGGCGCACCGGGTCCTGCAGCCCCTCGCCGCCCGGCAGACCGTCCTCCAGGTTCAGCCCCGCGGCCCCGGCCTCCGCCAACTCGGCCGCCAGCTGGCTCACTTGTCCGATGTCACCGCCGAATCCCCCCTCGATGTCGACGGTGTAGGGGCAGGCCAGCCGGCCCGAGAGCCGCCGCGCCAGGGCCAGCGTCGCCTCCCTGACCTCGGGGCGGGCCTCCCCGTCCGGGCAGCCCAGAGCCGCGGCGACGCCCAGGCTCGTCGTGCCGACCGCCGCGTACCCGGCCCCGGCGAGTGCGAGGGCCGAGGTGACATCCCAGGCGTTGGGCAGCAGCAGCGGCTGATCGGCGTGGTGCAGCGCGTGGAAGTGGAAGGTGGCGTACTCCGGGGAGCTACTCATACGGGCACCGTAGGCCGGAGGCCCTTCGACAGTCACCGAAGACTCGCGGCGGACACCGGAGTGATGACCATTCCGGCGTACAGCGCCGCGCCCGCCCGGGGGGGCCACACCGCTCGCGGCCCCCTCCGGGAGACCCGCCGACGGAGGCTTCCCCCGGGGCCCGCACGACGGCCCCGAGCCTCCTGAAGCCGCCGCCGCCCGCTACCCGCCCCCTTGGCACGTCCCCGGCCGCCCGTACAGCGTGATCCGGGCGCCCCGGACCTCCGTGCTGCGGCAGACCGTGAACGCGTCGTGCAGCGTGGCCCGTTTGGCGAGCTCCTGGTCGTTGTCGTCGTCCGTCGCGCCGTCCGGGTCGCCGGCGACGACGATCCGGCGGGCGGTCAGCATCCGCGCGCGGATCGCGTCGCCGGACCGCTCGATGCCGTAGAGGGTGTGCGAGGCCCGCGGGCTCTGCGCCAGCGCGAGATCGTGCAGCCCCCGGAAGTCGTGCGGCTGGGTCGCGCGCCAGATCCGCCGCCGGGCGGGCATGAACAGCAGCCCGTCGCCGGGCTCGGACATCGCCCGCACCTCCCGGGCGACCGCGGTGACATCGTCGACCCGGCTGTCCGGGCTGCGCAGATGGACGTCCACGGGCAGCAGCGCCGTCACCACCAGCGCCACCGCCAGCGTCCGGCGCAGCCGCCGGCCCCGGGTCTGGCCCTGTTCACCGGCCGGCCGCAGCAGCCGGGCCAGCGCCGCGCCCGCCAGCAGCGCGAACCCGACGACGTAGTAGAGGACGTAGCGGTCCACGTAGGCCGGCTCGACATGGGAGAGGAGCAGCAGCAGGAGGGTGGGCAGCAGGAGCAGCGGGATGCCCAGGGCGCGCAGGCCGATCGGGCCGCGGGAGCGGATCGGGACGCGGGCGCAGGCAAGGCCGAGGACCGCCAGCACGGCGAAGGTCAGCAGCTGGACGGGGTCGGGCCACATGAGCCAGCTGATCTGCGCCGACTGCCGGGTGCTGAAGACGGCGAGCGGCGCCAGGCAGCCGAGGACGGTCGCCGCGCAGAGCAGCCAGGCGCGCAGCACGCGGCGGGGCAGCCGGGCCAGCACCACCGCGGCGCCGTGCGCGGGCAGCGCCAGCGAGGCGAACTCGTGCAGCAGGCAGGCGAGCAGCATCAGCGCCGTGTAGCCGAGCCACAGCCGGCGGCGCGGGCGGGCGCCGGCCAGGACGAGCAGATAGCCGGCCCAGACGACCAGCGCGCAGACCGCGGCGTACGAGCGCCCCTCCTGCGCGTACTGCTGCACGACGGGGATCAGCGCGAAGGTCAGGCCCGCCAGCAGCCCCGCCCGCCGGCCGACCAGGCGCTGCCCCAGCAGGGCGACCCCCGCGGCGGCCGCCGTCATCGCGGCCACGGACGGCAGCCGCAGGCCGATGACCGCGCCGAGGGCGTCGCCGAGGGTGGCGTCGTAGACCAGGAACCAGCAGTGCATCAGCGCGTAGTACAGGCCGTGGACGACATCGACCTGCTGGAGCGTGGGCCACAGGTCGGCCAGGCCGCGGTGCGCCATGTCGTAGGTGACCGCCTCGTCCCGCCAGACGGCGTCCTGCCGGCGGATGCCCCAGGCGCCCAGGAGCAGCATCAGCCCGGAGGGCGCCAGCACCACCGCGCTCCGTGCCGCCCACGCGCCGCGGGCGGCCACTGCGGGCGCGTAGGTCTTCTGTGCTTGCGCTACGTCGATGACGGACTCCGGTCACGCACGGGACGGACGGACAGACAGTCAGAAAGACAGGCTCACGAGCAGAGGCGGACCGGCGATCGGCCCGGGGGAGAGGGGGCGGGCCGGGTGGCTCGCGGGCGGTGCGGCCCGGTGTGCGGGGGGGCTCCGGGCCGGCCGCCCGGAGCCCCCGGATCGCTCACCCGATGCGGACCAGCTTCGCGCCGAAGCCCGGCTCGACGAGGTCCTTCTGCAGGGCGACCGGCACCTTCTGCATGCTCTGGCCGTTGCCGACGGTCAGCACCCCGACCTCGGTGCCTGCCTTGGCGGTGTGCGGGATGGTCTTGCCCCCGTCACCGACGCTCAACTCCAGCTTCTGGCCCGGGACTCCGACCGCCTTCAGGTCCTTGGTGGCGACGACCGGCGTGCGCCCGTTCAGACCGTCGTCGACATACCCGACGACCTGGCCCTTCTTCACCGCCGTGGCCGAGTTCAGCGCGTCGCGCACGGCCTCGATGACCTTCTGGCTGTTGTTCTTGACCAGCGTGAGGCTGTTGGAGCCGTTGGGGTCCAGCCCCTTGAAGTGCTGGTCCATCATCGTGCCCAGTATCAGCCGGTCCTTGCCGTCGACGGTCTTGTAGGCCGCCCAGGACAGCGTGCCGCCGGCCGCCGTGCTGGAGCCGGTCTTGATGCCCTTGATGCTCAGTCCGGCCAGCAGCAGGTTGTCGATGTTGCTGTTGATCCGCTCCGGCAGGCCCGGGATGTCGGCGTTGGTCATGGCGACGATCGGCCGGAAGGCGTCGAACTTCATCACGGCCTCGGCCAGCTTGAGCTGGTCGACGGCGGTGCTGACGGTCTTGGGGTCCAGGCCGCTGGGGTCGGTGTAGGTGGTGTTCTTCATGCCCAGCTCCTTGGCGGCGGCGTTCATCTTCTTGACGAACGCCGTCTCGTTGTCGGAGTTGGTGTCCCAACGGGCCAGCAGCCGGGCAATGTTGTTGCCGGACGGGATCATCAGCATCTTCAGCATGTCCTGCTGGCTGAACTTCTGCCCCGCCTTGAGCCCCTCGATCCGGGACTCGCTCGTGGAGCCGCCCTCGGCCACCGCCTTGGCGTCGACCTTGATCTGCGGGCCCTTCTCGTCCTTCTTGAGCGGGTGGTCCCGGAGGATGACGTAGGCCGTCATGATCTTGGCCACGCTCGCCGTCGGCACCGGCTTCTGCGGGCCGAACGTGCCCAGGTCCCCGGAGCCCACCACCTTGATCGCGGCCTGCCCCTGGTCGGGCCACGGGATGGTGAGCTTGCCGCCCTCGAAGGTGAACGAGGACTTGGCGTCGCCGACGGTGAGCGTCGGGTTGGGCAGCGGACGCACCGCCTGGGCGACCACGAACACGATCGCCAGCAGCACCGCCAGCGGGGTCCAGATCTTGAAGCGGCGGACGACCGTGCGCAGCGGCGTCTCGGCCGGCGGCGGGGTGTTGGTGAGCTGCGCCAGGAGGTCGAGCGGCGGCAGCGGCTCCTGCTTGGTCCGCTCCGAGTCGGTCAGCCCGGCTGCCGCCGACGCACCCGTGGCCTCGGCGGACGGTGCCGCGGCCGGCTTGGCGGCGGGCGGCGCACCGGGCGCCTTGGCCGCCGGCTTCTCCGGCGACTTCTGCGCGGGCTTCTCGGCGGCCTTGCCATCCGCCGCACCGGCGGACTTCGCGGCCGCCGCGTCCGAGGACGTGCCCGCGCCCGCGCCCTTGCCCGAGGGCTTGTCGGCGGGCTTCTCCGACGCCTTGTCCGCGGGCTTCTCCGCGGCCTTGCCCTCGGCCTTGTCGTCCGTCTTGTCAGACGCCTTGTCCGAGGCCTTGTCGGGCGTACGGGCCGGCGTCCTGGGCGCCGTCTTGCCCAGCGACCTGCCCGCCGTACCGTCGTCCGCCGACTTCAGCGCCACGAACTGGCTGGTCCGCTCCGAGTCCCGCTCGGGCGCGCCCTTCGCCTTGCCGCCGGCGCCCTTCTCCGCGTCGCCGTCCTTCTTGGCGTCGCCCTTGGCGTCGCCGTCCTTCTTGGCACCGGCCCCGCCGTCACCGTCGGAGGTGTCCTTGGCCTCGGCCTTGGCCGTGCTCTTGGGGTCCTCCTTGGCCTTGGGCTCGTCCTTGGCCTTGGGGTCCTCCTTGGCATCGGCCTTGCCGGTGCTCCCGGGCTTGCCCTTGGCCGCGTCCTCGTCCTTGGCCTTGGCCTTGGCCTGCGGGTTGATCTTGAACGCGGTGGTCGCCTGGTCGACGGACTCGGCCGCCGCACCCTTCCCCTTCAGCTTCAGCTTCGCAATGGCAAACACCCGGGTCGCGTCATCGACCGGCGCCTCGTCGGCGTCACCGCCGTCACCCGCGCCCTCGTCCGCCGCGCCGTCCTTGCCGTCCTTGCCGTCTTTGTTCTCCGCACCGGCGGGCTTGCCCTTCCGCGCCCCGGTGGTCTTGAACACGGCGGTCGGCTGATCGACGGCCCCGGCCTGCCGCGGCACCGACGCGGCACCGGCCCCGGCCTCGGACGAGGTGGCCTCCTCCGACTCCGGCTCGGCCTCGGACTCCTTCTTGGCCTCGGACTTCGCGTCCGCCTCCACCTCGGCCTTCGCGTCCGGGTCGGCCTCCGGCTTCGGCTTCGCGTCGGACTTCGGCTTTGCGTCGGCACCGGCGGCCGCCGGCTTCGACTCCTCCACCGCGGCCGCGTCGCCGTCACCTTCGGCGTCGCCCTCGGCCTCGTCGTCCGTCCCCGCGACCCAGGCGGCCACAGCGGCGCGGAGGCGGTCGTCGCCACCCTCACCGCCCCCATCGCCCTCAGCGGCCCCCTGAGACGCCTCAGCGGCCTCGGAGGCGCCACTTCCCCCGGATGCCTCGGACGAGCCCGCAGCCTCCCCCTCGGAGGGCTCCACGGCCTTCGCCCCGCCCGCGGCCTCCGGCGTCTCCGCGGACGCCGACTTCCCGGACGCCGGCTTCTCCGACTTCGACTTCCCGGATGCCGACTCCTCGGACTTCGGCTTCGATGTCGCCCCGGCCGAGGACTTCGCGCCGTTCACGCCCTGCGCACCGCCCTTCGGCCCGTTGGAACCGTCCTTCTTCGGACCGTCCTTCTTCGAGGCGCCCTCCTCCGGGCGCGCGTCCTCCCCCGCCCCCGGTTCCTGCTTCTTCGCCGGCTCGTCCGGCTCACGGCGGAAGGCGGACAGGCGCGGATCACGTTCGCTCCGCGCCGTCTCCCCCGACGACTGCTTCTTGTCCGACTTGTCGGGGGACTCGCCCGCCACCGATGTCTCCTTCATTTGTCGCACTGCCTGCCTTGGCCCAGTGTTTCCAAGTGTCCCTGTGTATGCGGTGCACCATCTCGCCGCCACGCGTAACAGGACGCGTCACACCCCGCAGAAAGATGTCGCCGACGTGCAAGACGAGAACGACATACCTACCGGTTCCCTACCGAACCCCCCACGCACCCTCGACAGATGAATGTGAGAGGGGTCACCCTGTCATTCATCCACGCGGGGAGGCATGGATGGGCAGGAGCCGCAGAACAATTCCGGAGGAGCTTCTGCTGCTGGCTTTGGACCCGGCCACGGGCACCACAGCGCAGCCGCAGTCGCTCGACCTCGGCCTGGCCGGGGCCCAGCTAGTAGAGCTGGCTCTGGCAGGACGGATAGCCCCAGACGGGGATCGTATCGCCGTGGTGATGGCACGGCCGACAGGAGATCCAACACTGGACTCCGCGCTCGAATTGCTGCGCCGACGCGGCAGTCCGGTGCGTGCGGTCCACTGGATCGGCGGGCCCCGACTCGGGCTGCGCCAGACCTACCTCACGCATCTCGAACGGTGCGGCATGGTGCATGCCGTGGCGGGCCAGATGTGCGGGGTATTGCCGACGACGCGCTACCAGGCGACGGAGACGGCCATCAGCCGGGAGATCAGGACCCGGCTGGACAACGCGATCCGCACCGGCGTACCCCCGGACCCGCGGACCGCGGCGCTGGCCGCGCTGGCCCATGCGGTCGGGCTCGGCAAGCATCTGTACCCCGGGAACGAAGGGCGGTCATCGCGCTCCCGTCTCCGGGACCTGATCCGCCACGACCCGATGGGCGGGCTGGTCGCACACGCCGTCATGGATGTGCAGAACGGCGTCGGGGCCCAGCCCCGGAGGCCGCAGGCCGCCGCCGTGGCACCGGTACGGCAACCGGCGGCCCGGGCCGCCGCGGAACCGGCCGGCGCGCCGGGCCAGTCGCGGCACGGCCACGGCAGGATGGCCCGGGTGGGCGCCCGCTGACCTCGGCGGACGCCGTTCCGCGCCATCGACAGCACCCATACAGGCGGTGCCCGCGCACAGGTACCGCGCGCACCACCGTCCCCACATCCCGTTCGGGAGCCGCAGCACACGGCGCGGGGTGGCGGGCCGACCGATCTCCAAAGCGGTCGGCCCGCCACCCCGCGCCTCTGCGTCCGTCCCGCCGCGCTTTACCGGTTCCGGCCCCAAATTTCCAGCCTGACCACCTTGTCCAGCCATTTGCCAGCGCGATGCGGACCGTTGGTGGCAGTCTGCTGAACAGAAAACAGCAGTACGGAGCCGGAGGTGCACTTAGCGTGGCGTCCAATGTCAACCCCACCGTCAGGCGACGCCGATTGGGCCAGGAGCTGCGCAGGCTTCGCGAGGCCAAAGGCATGACGGCAGAAGAAGTGGCGGACCGGCTGCTGGTCTCCCAGTCGAAGATCAGCCGGCTGGAGAACGGCCGCCGCAGCATCAGCCAGCGGGATGTGCGCGATCTCTGCGGGGTCTACGAGGTGGCCGACCAGCACATGGTCGAATCTCTGATGCAAATGGCGAAGGAGTCCCGCCAGCAGGGCTGGTGGCACGCCTTCGGGAGCCTCTCGCCGAGCTACAGCGTCTACATCGGGCTGGAAGCCGACGCGCTCTCCGTGCGGAACTACGAGTCACTCCTGGTGCCCGGCCTGCTCCAGACCCCGGAGTACGCGGAGGCGGTGATCCGCGGGATGTGGCCCGAGGCCACCCCGGAAGACGTCGAGAGCCGCGTCGGCGTGCGCCTCAAGCGGCAGCAGCGGCTGCACGCTCCCGAGGCCCCGCTCCGCTTCTGGGCCGTGATCGACGAGTCGGCCACCCGCCGGGTCGTCGGGGACCGCCGGACGATGCGCGAACAGCTGGAGCGGCTCGTCGAGTTGAGCCTGCTGCCCCACGTCACGCTCCAGGTGGTGCCGTACACCGTGGGCTCCCACCCCGGGATGACCGGGACGTTCTCCATCCTGGAGTTCGACGACCCCTCGGACTCGACCACGGTCTATCTGGAAGGCGTCACCAGCGACCTCTACCTGGAGAAGCACGGGGACGTGCACAAGTACGGGATCATGTACGAACATCTCCGGGCCCAAGCACTGAATGCGGACGAGACACGCAAATTCATCTCAGATGTGGCCAAGGAGTACGCGGCCTGATCCGGCGGGCCGGAAAGTACACCACCACCGCACTGCGAAGGAAGAGCCCTCCGGCATATGTCATCCAGTCGAGTGAGCGGCTCCTCCCGTTAGCGATGTTGGAGCGTAGCGTCATCAGCACCCCGAGAAGTCACCACTTCTCGCCCACCTGAACGCACGGGAGTGCAAATGACGAGGAATCTCAACACCGATCTGATGTGGCGGAAGTCGACATACTCCGGCAAGGACGGAAATTGCGTCGAGGTGGCCCGCGTGGACGACTCCGTGGTCGGCGTGCGCGACAGCAAGGCCCCCCGCGGACCGGTTCTCTCCTTCTCCGCGCAGGCATGGACGGCCCTGCTCTCGGATATCGACCACGGACGTCTTGGCAGCGCCTGACACGCTTCTCACCCGCGTCACGATACGAGCCCTCTCGACTGGTCCGCCGTCCTGGCCGAGGGGGCTCAGCCTCGCCCGTCGCGCAGCCCCACCCGCCACCTCCCCCCGGGACGGGGCGGCCCCGCGTCAGCGGAGTTCCTCCACATAGCGATCGGTTCCCGGCACGGTGGGAATGAACGGCGCGACGAATTCGACGGACCCCGCACCACCTTCCGCGACCAGGGAATCGAGCCCCGTGAAGTGCTCGTCCCAGCACTCGCGTGGATCCCGGTCCAGGAACCAGAGAAGCGTCAGCCGGGTATCCACGCCGGCGACCTGATCGACGTATGACATTCGGTCGTCCGGCAATGGGTGGGGGCGAAAGATCAGCACCATGGCCGCGGGGGATCCTGACAGCCGTGCCGGAAGGTGCCGCGCGCACAGCCACTCCAGAAGACGCCCGCGCTGATCCGGGCCGGCGGCGTCGATAACCTCCACGACCAAACCGCCGTAGGGGTAATTCAGCGCGTGAATGTCCCGGGGGCCGTCGCTTCCGTCGCGGTACACCGTGGCCAGGTGTCCGTGGAACGCCGTAAAGACATGGGTCCGGTCGTGATGGACGCGGCCGTCGCGGTGGAGGCGCTGATTGATTCCCACACTCCACTTCAGGTGTTCGGAATAGCGCCCCTCCGTGACCCAGTATGTCGAGATATAACACCCGCTTGTCACGGGATCGGCGACCGCGGACTCCACCGGATACCGCAGGAGCTGGAGGTCGCGCGTCGCCACCCATCGGCGGCCCGCGTACATCCACGGCATGGCCATGGCCCCGGCGATGAAGTGGTCGTCCTCGTACCAGCGGTTGTAGGCGCGCTCCTGTCCGGGGTGCGGCTCCACCATCGTGATGAGCGCATGCCCCGGGCGCACACCGTAGGGGCCCGCACCGGCCAGCCGGGCATAGGTCTCCAGATCACTGGCCTCGCTCATGACGGTCCTCCCGGGGCGACGGCAGTTACGGGGAAGCAAGTTTGACGCTCCGTCAGATCTGGCGCCAGGGGTGCGGCTGCCGCGGGGCGTCCCGCGCGGCCCACCCCGGCACCGTGCCATTCGGCGCCTCCGGCCGGGGCCGGGTTCGCCCTGTGGAAAACCTGTGCACCCCCGACCGCCCCGCCTAAGCTCGTGTCGTCTGCCGCTCAGGCGTCGCGCGGACCAGTAGCGAGGGGAGTCGTCATGCCGGACGCACCAGGTGGCCGGGCGGGTGTCCCCGTGCCCGGGCTCGCCTCCCGGGCGGCGCGTACCGGTGGTTCGCCGGTGCGCGAGATCCTGGCGCTCACCGCCCGGCCCGAGGTCATCTCGTTCGCCGGCGGGCTGCCCGCGCCCGAGCTGTTCGACGCGGAGGGCATCGCGGCCGCCTTCGCCCAGGTTCTGGCCGAGGACCCGTCGCGCGCGCTGCAGTACTCCACGACGGAGGGCGATCCGGAGCTGCGCGCGGCCGTCGCGGCGCGTACCACCGCGCGGGGGCTGGCCACCGGCGCCGACGACCTGCTCGTGACCACCGGCTCCCAGCAGGGGCTGACGCTGCTGGCCACGGCCCTGCTGGAGCCCGGCGACGTGGTGCTGGTCGAGGACCCCTGCTACCTCGCCGCGTTGCAGATCTTCTCCTTCGCCGGCGCCCGGGTGGTGCCGGTGCCGACCGACGACGAGGGGCTGGACCCGGTCGCGCTGGACGAGATCACCGCGCGCGAGCGGCCCAAGCTGCTCTACCTCGTGCCGACGTTCCAGAATCCGACCGGTCGTACGCTGTCCGCCGACCGCCGGGCCGCGGTGGCCGAGATCGCCGCCCGGCGCGGCCTGTGGATAGCCGAGGACGATCCGTACGGCGAGCTGCGCTTCGAGGGCGAACCGGTGCCGTGGGTCGCCTCCTTCCCCGGGGCCGAGGACCGCACGGCGCTGCTCGGCTCGTTCTCCAAGGTGATGGCGCCCGGGCTGCGGCTGGGGACGCTGCGCGCACCGGCCGCGCTGCGGCGCGCCTGTGTGATCGCCAAGCAGGCCGCCGATCTGCACACCTCGACCGTCGACCAGGCCGCCGCGGCGCGGTATCTGGCGGTCGCCGACCTGGACGCGCATCTGATACGGGTGCGCACGGCCTACCACGCGCGGCGCGACGCGCTGGTCGACGGACTGTCCGAGGCGCTGCCCGAGGGCTCGCGGTGGAACCGTCCGGCGGGCGGGATGTTCGTGTGGGCGACGCTGCCGCAGGGGTACGACGCCACGGCGCTGCTGCCCCAGGTGGTGCGGCACGATGTCGCCTACGTCCCCGGGGCGCCGTTCTTCGCCGGGCCGCCGGACGCCACCGCCGCTCGGCTGTCGTTCGTGACGCACTCCCCGGAGGAGATCCGCGAGGGTCTCGGCCGGCTGCGGAAGGCGCTGGAGCACGCCCACGGGGGCGGATGAGTCCGGCGGACGGCGGCTGCCGGGACCGACGAGCGCCACGGGCCGCGTCCGAGCCGCCTCCGCGGGCCCCCGTGCGCGGCGAGGCTCTGGCCTTCCGCGGGTCCCGCACCTATCCTGACGCGCCATCAGGAACGCGGAACGTACCGGACGGCCCGGCCGGGAGGCGCGCATGCTGCTGCGGAACAAGACCGTCATCGTCTCGGGCGTGGGCACCGGGCTCGGCCGGCAGGTCGTGGCGGCCTGCCTGCGGGACGGCGCCTCGGTGGTGCTGGGCGCCCGCACGGCGGCGCAGCTCGCCGAGTCGGCGGCGCAGCTGGATCCTTCGGGCGCGCGGACGGCCTGGCGGTCGACCGATATCGCCGACGAGTCGCAGTGCGCGGCGCTGGCCGCACTGGCCGTGGAGCGGTTCGGCGGGATCGACGCGGTGATCCATGTGGCCGCGCTGGACTCGCTCTTCGGGGGCCTGCGGGACGCCGACTTCGAGTCCTGGGGCCGCGTCGTGGACATCAACCTCTTCGGCACGCTGCGGATGACCCGCGCCTGCCTGCCCTCGCTCACGGCGCGCGGCGGCGGCTCGGTGGTGATGATCGGCACCCAGTCGTCCCTCGCCGCACCCTCGCAGGTGCAGCAGGCGGCATACGCGGCGTCCAAGGGCGCGCTGGTCTCGGCGATGTACTCGCTGGCGCGGGAGCTGGGGCCGGACCGGATCCGGGTCAACACCGTGCAGCCGGGCTGGATGTGGGGCCCGCCGGTGGAGGCGTACGTGCGCTTCCAGGCGCACACCGAGGGCGTCCCGGAGTCCGAGGTGCTCGACCGCCTCACCGCGCGGATGGCGCTTCCCGGGCTGGCGACGGACGCGGACGTGGCCGAGACCGCGGTGTTCCTGGCCTCCGACCGGGCGCGGGCCATCACGGGCCAGTCCCTGCTGGTCAACGCGGGGGAGCTGATGCGGTAGCCGGTTCCGGTGCTGATCGGCCGGCCGGTGCGCCCTACGCCCTGGGGTACCGGGCCAGCCACCCCGGCGACGAGCCGGCCGGGCCGTGCAGCGCGGCCCCCTGGGTCATCTCCATCGAGAAGTCGTCGGCCAGTTGCAGGATCGTGCCCCGGCCCTCCAGCTCGGCCAGCCACTCCGGCGGCAGCGCCGTCTCGCCGTGCAGGGTGCCCAGCAGATTGCCGCAGACGGCGCCGGTGGAGTCGCTGTCGCCGCCGTGGTTGACGGCGAGCAGCAGCCCGTGCCGGATGTCCTCGGCGACCAGTGCGCAGTACACCCCGATCGCCAGCGCCTCCTCGGCCGTCCAGCCCTCGCCCAGCGACTCCACCCGGGCGGGCGTCGGCATCCCCTGCCGCACTGCGCCGAGCGCGCGCTTGAGGGCGTCGGAGGTCTCCTCGTGGCCCGGGCGGGTGGCCAGGTGCGCCAGGGCCTTCTGCACGGCCCCGTCGAGCACCTCGCCGCGGGCCAGTGAGTGGGTGATGACCGCGAGGGCGCCGGCGGCCAGATAGCCGGTGGGGTGGCCGTGGGTCTGGGCGGCGCACTCGGCGGCGAGCTGGAAGACCAGCTGCGGCTCCCAGCCGACCAGCAGCCCGAACGGCGCGGAGCGCATCACCGCGCCGCAGCCCTTGGAGTCCGGGTTCTTGGGCGCCTCCAGGGTGCCCATGGCCTCGTCGCCGAGTCCGCTCAGGCAGGCCCGGCCGGGCGCGCGGCGGGAGTAGAGCCACTCCTCGCGGGCGAGCCAGCCGTCGTCCTTCTTGCGCTCGTCGGGGCCCCAGTCGCGCTGGGTGGCGGCCCAGCGCAGATAGGCGCGGTGCACGTCGGTCGGCGGGTGCCAGGCCCCGGTGTCGCGGCGGACCTGCGCCCGGATCAGTCCGTCCACGGTGAACAGGGTCATCTGGGTGTCGTCGGTGATCGCGCCGCGCCGCCCGAAGGCAGGCACCAGGTCCGTGACGCCGTCCTGGCCGTGCGCCGTGCGGATCGCGTCGAGCGAGTCGAATTCGATACCGGCGCCCAGTGCGTCACCGAGGGCGCCGCCGAGCAGGCAGCCGCGCACCCGGCTGCGGAAGTCCTGCTGTTCCGCGCGCCCCCAGATGGCGCCGCCTCCCGCTGCGCTCACTGCGCCTCCCGAAGCTCACGACGTTCGGGGCCTAGCAGAGGCCCCTCGGAGCAGCACTGTAATCGTTCAGGATTGATCAATTTTTGGCCGAGAGGGTAATGCGAATAGTCACTCGCAAGGAGGCTTTTGGCCGGTACGGTCCCGATCAGCACCATCCGGCCACCCCGGCCGTCCCCCGCGCCCTCCAGGGAGAACCCGCATGACGCTGCGCTGCGCCGTACTCGACGACTACCAGGACATCGCCCTGTCGATGGCCGACTGGTCCCCGCTGGCGGGCGCCGTGGACGTCCGTGCGCTGCGCCGGCCGCTCGGCTCCGAGGACGAGGTGGTGGCGGCGATCGGCGACTGCGAGATCGTGGTCGCGATGCGCGAGCGCACCCCGTTCCCCGCCTCGCTCCTGGCCCGGCTGCCCCGGCTGCGGCTGCTGGTCACCTCCGGGATGCGCAATGCCGCCATCGATCTGGCGGCCGCCGCCCGGCACGGCGTCACGGTCTGCGGCACCGCGAGCCACACCGAGCCGCCGGTCGAACTGACCTGGGCGCTGATCCTGGGCCTCGCCCGCCACCTCACCACCGAGAGCACCGCGATGCGGGCCGACGGGCCCTGGCAGAGCACGCTCGGCGCGGATCTGCACGGCCGCACGCTCGGCCTGCTCGGCCTCGGCAGGATCGGCACCCGGGTCGCCCGGGTCGGCCAGGCCTTCGGCATGGACGTGACGGCCTGGAGCCGGAATCTGACCGACGAGCGCGCCGCGGAGGCGGGCGTGCGGCGCGCCGCCTCCATGGAAGAGCTGCTGGAGACCGGCGACTTCGTCTCCGTGCACCTCGTGCTCGGCGACCGCACCCGCGGCCTGCTGGGTGCGGACGAGCTGCGCCGGATGCGGCCCACGGCGTACCTCGTCAACACCTCCCGGGCCGCGATCGTCGAGGAGGCCGCGCTGCTGCGGGCGCTGCGGGAGCACTGGATCGCCGGCGCCGGGCTGGACGTCTTCGACCGGGAGCCGCTGCCCGCCGGCCACCCGCTGCGCACCCTCCCGAACGTGCTCGCCCTCCCCCACCTCGGCTATGTCACCCGCCGCAACTACGAGGGCTACTTCTCGCAGGCCGTCGAGGACATCACCGCCTTCCTGGCGGGCGGCCCGGTCCGCGTACTGGGCTGACGCGGGGCGGGCGGCGCCGGGCGGGCGGACGGCAGGGCGGTCCGGCCCCGCCCAGGGGGTCAACCGTTCGATCATGGCGGTGCCGCCCGCTGGGCATGCTGTCCCCATGTCCGAGTACGAGTGGGATCGCACCACCATGGCTGTTGTCGCCTCCGCGCTCTCCGGGGACAGCGACGGCGCGGTGGAACTCCTCCGTCCGCTCCCCCAGAGCGATGTCTGCCATATCGCCGTACGGCTCGCCGCGATGGCCGCCGACGCGCTGATCGTCGCCGCCCAGGACAGCGGAGGCGACCGCGAGGAGGCACTGTCGCAGTGGCAGCAGTCCATCCTGCAACACGAGGCCGAGTACGAGGGCGGCGAGTAGCGGGAGCCGCGGCGCCGTCCCCCGCCCCCCGCTACTCCACGACCGGCAGCAGCTCCGGCAGATGGCCGTCCGAGGCGAGGGCGGCGGCCCGGCGCTCCTCGGGGACCGGGCCGTAGGTCGTGGTGCGCGGGCGGGCCGGGCGGCCGGCCAGGTCGGCGATGGCGATCAGGTCCTGGATAGAGCGGTAGGAGCCGTAACTGGAGCCCGCCATCCGGGAGATGGTCTCCTCCATGAGGGTGCCGCCCAGGTCGTTGGCACCGGAGCGGAGCATCTCGGCGGCGCCCTCCGCGCCGAGCTTGACCCAGCTGGTCTGGATGTTGGTGAGGTGGGGGTGCAGCAGCACCCGGGCCATGGCCGTGACCGCGCGGTTGTCGCGCGTGGTGGGGCCGGGGCGGGCGATGCCGGCGAGGTAGACGGGGGCGTTGGTGTGGATGAAGGGGAGGGTGACGAACTCCGTGAAGCCGCCGGTCTCCTGCTGGATGCGCGACAGCAGCCGCAGATGGCCCAGCCAGTGGCGCGGCTGGTCGACATGGCCGTACATCATCGTCGAGGACGAGCGGATGCCCAGCTCATGGGCGGTCTTGATGACCTCGACCCAGGTGGCGGTGGGCAGTTTGCCCTTGGTGAGGACCCAGCGGACCTCGTCGTCGAGGATCTCGGCGGCGGTGCCGGGGAGGGAGCCCAGGCCGGCGGCCTTGGCCTCGGTCAGCCACTCGCGGATCGACAGCCCGGTGCGGGTGGCGCCGTTGACGACCTCCATGGGCGAGAAGGCGTGCACATGCATCCCCGGGACGCGTTCCTTGACGGCCCGCGCGATGTCGAAGTACGCGGTGCCGGGCAGGTCGGGGTGGATGCCGCCCTGCATGCACACCTCCACCGCGCCCACGTCCCAGGCCTGCTGGGCGCGGTCGGCGACCTGGGAGAGGGAGAGGGTGTAGGCGTCGGCGTCGGTGCGGCGCTGGGCGAACGCGCAGAAGCGGCAGCCGGTGTAGCAGACGTTGGTGAAGTTGATGTTCCTGGTGACGATGTAGGTGACGTCGTCGCCCACGGTGTCGCGGCGCAGCGTGTCGGCGATGCCGCAGAGGGCGTCCAGGGCCGGTCCGTCGGCGTGCAGCAGTGCCAGCGCCTCGGCGTCGGTGAGCCGGGTCGGGTCGTCGGCTGCCCGGGACAGCGCCTGCCGTACGTCGGCGTCGAGGCGCTCGGGGACCATCCCGGGGGCGGCGGCCTCGCGCAGCGCCTCCCAGTCGCCGTAGACCTCGTCGAAGTCGTCGCGGCGGTCGGTCGTGCGGCCGTCGGTGTCGATGGTGTGGTGCAGGTCCGTACGGCCCGAGGAGCTCATCGTGAAGCCCTCGTCGGGCTCCTGCCAGGGGCGGCCCACCACGGGGGCGTCCTCCACCGCCAGACCCGTCTCGGGGTCGGCGAGCGCACGGACATGGGGCAGCAGGCGGGGGTCGAGCCAGGGCTCGCCGCGCCGGAGGAACTCCGGGTAGATGGGGAGCCGTTCGCGCAGCTCGAAGCCGGCGGCGGCGCAGCGCGCGGTGAGTTCCTCGATCTGGGGCCAGGGGCGCTCGGGGTTGACGTGGTCCAGGGTCAGCGGGGAGACGCCGCCCCAGTCGTCGATCCCGGCGTCGATGAGCAGGGCGTATGCGCCGTCGACGAGGTTGGGCGGTGCCTGGATGCGGGTCGAGGGGCCCATGAGGTGCCGGGCCACCGCGATCGTCGCGGCGAGTTCCTCCAGCTCGGCGTCGGGCATTCCGCGCATCGCCGTGTCCGGCTTGGCGCGGAAGTTCTGCATGATCAGTTCCTGGATGCCGTGGTAGGCGCGCTGGATGCGGCGCAGCGCGAAGAGGGACTCGGCGCGCTCCTCGTACGTCTCACCGATGCCGATGAGCAGGCCCGTGGTGAAAGGGACGTTGGAGCGGCCGGCGTCCTCCAGGACGCGCAGCCGGACGGCCGGTTCCTTGTCGGGCGATCCGTGGTGCGGGCCGCCGGGCTCGCTCCACAGGCGCTCGGCGGTCGTCTCCAGCATCATCCCCAGGGAGGGGGCCACGGGCTTGAGACGCTGGAAGTCCGTCCAGGACAGCACCCCGGGGTTGAGGTGCGGCAGCAGGCCGGTCTCCTCCAGGACGCGGATGGCCATGGCCCGTACATAGGAGAGCGTGTCGTCGTAGCCGTGCGCCTCCAGCCACTCGCGGGCCTCGGGCCAGCGGTCCTCCGGCTTGTCGCCGAGCGTGAACAGGGCCTCCTTGCAGCCCATTTCGGCGCCGCGGCGGGCGATGTCCAGCACCTCGTCGGGCGACATGAACATCCCGTGGCCGTCCCGGCGCAGCTTGCCGGGGACGGTGGCGAAGGTGCAGTAGTGGCACTTGTCCCGGCACAGCCGCGTCAGGGGGAGGAAGACGCCGCGCGAGTAGGTGATGACGCCGGGGCGGCCGGCGGCCTCCAGGCCGGCGTCCCGCACCCGGGCCGCGGAGGCGCACAGGTCCCGCAGGTCCTCACCGCGGGCCTGGAGCAGCACCGTGGCCTCGGCGGCGTCCAGCGCCACGCCGTCCCTGGCCCGCTTGAGCGCACGGCGCATGGCGTTGGCCGTGGGCCGGCTCCCGCGGGTGGGCCCCAGGCTGAGGTCGCGGTCGGTCCCTTGGTCGGATGCCTGGTCAGGTCCCTGCGCGCTGGAAGTCATCCTCCGAGGATACGAGCGCCCACCGACAGCGCCGCCGCCGGAGATCGGGCGGCGGCTGTGCCACTGATCACTACGGCCGGAGGTTCCGTCCGGGCCCGTGCGGGCACTTCCCGGCGGCGGCTCACCGCATGCCTACATGCCGGACAGCAACTCCTCGGAGTAGGTCCGCGTCAGGAACTCCATGTTGTGGCCGTCGGGGTCGTTGAGATAGAGCCCCCGGCCGCCGTCCAGGGTGTTGATCTCCTGCGGCCTGTGGTGCAGGGGGTCGGCCCAGTAGGACAGCTCGCGCTCCTGTATGCGCGCGAAGATCGCGTCGAACTCCTCCTCGGTCACCAGGAACGCGTAGTGCGTGGGGACGAACTCGCGGCCGCTGGCGACATGCTCGGCGTAGTCGAGGGCCACCCCGTTGTCCAGCTTGAGGGCGGCGAAGGGGCCGTACGCCTTCGGTTCGGGCGCGCCGAGCAGCTCGGCCAGGAACCTGGCGGAGGCGAACCGGTCGGTGCTGTGCACGATCGTGTGGTCGAGGCGGGGCATGGGATCTCCTTGCTCTCTCCGGGCCCCTGACCGGCGCCGCCGCCCCGCACCACGGGGAGCGGGCCGGCCGTCGCTCTTCGGGGCCGCTGACCGGACTCCTGCGGACCCCTGAGCCGCCGCGACGCCCGGCCGCGGGGTCCTCACCTACGACGCTACGACTGCGCGGGCGCTCCCGGAACGGCCATCGGTCGCCCTCCGGGCGGGGGACGGTACGCCGATGGTCCTAGGGCTCGCCGGTGGGGTGTGGCGCGGGAGGGCGGGCGTGGTGCGGGTGAACGGGCGCGACGCCCCCGCCGCCCCGGGGAGGGCGCCCTTCGCGCCCCCGGCCGCCGGCTCCGGCCGTCACCGTCCCCGTACGCCCCACTCCCCTGCGTCACAGATACTGCGCGAAGTCATCGAGCGTCCGCAGGACTTCCGCGTCCCCGGCCGCCGGCAGTTGCAGGACCACTTCCGCCAGGCCCAGCTCGCGGTAGTGCGCCAGCTTCCCGGGCGAGGGGCGGACCGCGTACGGCACCACGACCGGCTCACCGGTGCGCCCGGCGTCCGTCCAGGCCTGCCGCAGCGCCGGCACGGTCTCGGTCAGCCCCCGCCCGCCGATCGGCAGCCACCCGTCCGCGTAGTCCGCGATCTGCCCGAAGAGCTTGGGCCCGGCCGCGCCGCCCAGCAGGATGCGCGGCGCGCCGTGCACCGGCTTGGGGTACGCGAGGGACGCCCGTACGGAGCCGAACGCGCCCTGGTACGCGGTCGGTTCCCCGGCCCACAGCGCGCGCATCAGCGCCACCCGGTCACGGGCCAGCTCCCGCCGGGTCGACCACTCCACCCCGTGGTCGGCGGCCTCCTCGGCGTTCCATCCGTAGCCGACGCCGAGGGTGAAGCGGCCCCCGGAGAGGAAGTCGAGGGTGGCGACCTGCTTGGCGAGGTCGACCGGGTCGTGCTGGCCGACGAGGGTGATGCCGGTGCCCAGGGCGAGCCGCTCGGTGACCGCGGCGGCCTGGCCGAGCGCGATGAACGGGTCGAGGGTGCGGCCGTATTCGCGGGGCAGGGGCTCGCCCATGGGTGCGGGGGTCTCGCGGCTGACGGGGATGTGGGTGTGCTCGGGGAGGTAGAGCCCGGCGAACCCGCGCTGCTCCAGTTCGCGGCCCAGCCGGTCCGGCCGGATCGTCTCGTCCGTCAGGAAGATCGTGGTCGCGATCCGCATGGGGAAACCTCCGTCAGACGTGTGGGTGACCGCATGGTGCCTCACCGGTCAACGGTTATCCACAGCCCTTTCGCCGCGTGTCCCGCTCCGCGTACAACAGTTCACGCGGCGCAACGAGCCGACCGCGGCGCGACACGGAACGGACACCACTCGGCAAGACCGGCAAGGGGGCGGGGATGGAACGACGCGAGGTCCTGAGACTTTCGGCGGTTGCGGGCGCGGCGGGCGCGCTTACGCTCGGACGTGTGAGCTTCGCCGACGCGGCACCCGCGGACGGGCGGCCCGGAGGAGGGCCCGGCGAGCAGACCCGCCGCGTGACCGGCCATCTGCCCACGGGAGCGCCGGACTTCGTCTATCTGCCCGTCGAAGTCCCCCAGGGCGTCCGCGAGATCGCCGTCTCCTACACCTATGACCGGCCCGCCGTCCCCGAGGGCACGGCGGGCAACGCCTGCGACATCGGCATCTTCGACGAACGGGGCACCGCCCTCGGGGGCGCCGGCTTCCGCGGCTGGTCGGGCGGGGCGCGCACGGAGTTCTTCCTGCGCGCCGACGACGCCACCCCCGGCTACCTCCCGGGCCCCGTCAACGCCGGCACCTGGCACATCGCCCTCGGCCCGTACACGGTCGCGCCGCAGGGGCTGTCCTACGACGTCACCGTCACCCTGCGGTACGGCCCCCGGGGCCACACCCCGCCTCCCGTCCATCCGCCCGAGCGCGCCCGGGGCCGCGGCCGCGCCTGGTACCGCGGGGACAGCCATCTGCACTCCGTGCACTCCGACGGCGGACGCACGCCCGCCGAGATCGCCGCGCTGGCCCGCGCCGCCGGGCTGGACTTCCTCACCACCACCGAGCACAACACCACCTCCTCGCACCGCGCCTGGGAGGGCCTGTGGGGCGATGACCTGCTGATCCTCACCGGCGAGGAGATCACCACCCGCAACGGCCACGTGGTGGCGATGGGCACCGACCCCGGGGTCTTCCTCGACTGGCGCTACCGTGCCCGCGACAACGCCTTCGGCAGGTACGCCCGTGCCGTGCGGCGGGCCGGCGGCCTGGTCATCCCCGCGCATCCGCACGCCACCTGCATCGGCTGCAACTGGAAGTTCGGGCTGAACGACGCCGACGCCGTGGAGGTGTGGAACGGCCCGTACACCCCCGATGACGAGGTCACCCTCGCCGAGTGGGACAACACCCTGGTCGCGCACGCCCAGGGCCGCGCCGACTGGCTGCCGGCCGTCGGCCACAGCGACGCCCACCGCGATCCGGATGTCGTCGGCCTGCCGCAGACCGTGGTGCTCGCCGACGACCTCTCCCGCCGCGCGCTGCTGGACGGCATCCGGGCGGGACGCGTCTGGATCGCCGAGTCCGCGAAGGTCGACCTGGCCTTCTCGGTCACCGGCGCGCACGGCGAACACGCCGGGATCGGCGAGCGCCTCGACGTCCCCGGCGCCTCCGAGGTCACCGCCCGGCTGAAGGTCACCGGCGCCCCGGGCTGCACGGCCTCGTTCGTCACCGACCAGGGGCGGCTGCACTCGGCCCCGCTCCCGCCCTCGGGCGACGGCACCCTCAGCTGGCGGACCACCCCCGACAACGCCGCCTACCTGCGCGCCGAGGTCCGCCACCCCGCCACCACCCCGGGCCTCCCGGGCCCGATGGCCGCGATGACCAACCCGGTCTTCCTGGGACGCCGGTGCTGAGCCCCGGGCCGGGTCCCGGCCGCCGAGGTGGTCCTGACGGTGATCCGCCGGGAGACGCCCTGATCGGCCCGCCCTCACCCCGGCCAGACGATCGCCTGGAGTTCGCTGTACGCGTGCAGGGCGTAGGAGCCCACGTCCCGTCCCACCCCGCTCTGCTTGAAGCCGCCGAACGGCGCCTCCATGTTCCGCCCGACGGTGTTCACCCCGACCCCGCCGGCCCGCAGTTGCCGGGCCACCCGGAAGCCGCGGGCGACATCGCCGGACCACACGTAGTCGAGGAGGCCGTAGTCGCTGTCGTTGGCGAGGGCCACCGCCTCGTCCTCGTCGTCGAAGGGCAGGGTGACGACGACCGGGCCGAAGATCTCCTCGCGCACCACCCGCATCCCGGGGGTGCAGTCGGCCAGCAGCGTCGGCGCGACGTAGAAGCCGCGCCGCGGACCGGACGGCCGCTCCCCGCCCGTGACGACCCGCGCGCCCTCCTTGCGCCCCAGCTCCACGTACGACTCGACGCGGTCGCGGTGCGCGGCCGAGATCACCGGCCCGACCACCGCCCCGCGCGCCCGGGGGTCGCCGACCGGCAGCCGCTCGGCGTATCGCGCCAGCCGCTCCACCAGCGCCTCGTACACCCGGCGCTGCACGAGCACCCGGGTGGGCGCCGTGCAGATCTGGCCGCTGTAGAAGGAGTACGTCGTGCCGATGCCGGCCACCGCCGCGTCCAGGTCCGCGTCGTCGAACACCACCGCGGCGCCCTTGCCGCCCAACTCCATGAGCTGGCGCTTCATCCCGCGTCCACAGACCTCGGCGATGCGCTGCCCGACGGCCGTGGAGCCGGTGAAGCTCACCATGTCCACGTCGGGCGCCTCTACGGCCGCCGCGCCGACCTCCGCCGAGGCCCCGCCGACGACGTTCACGACCCCCGGCGGCACCCCCGCCTCCGCCAGCGCCGCCGCCATCCGGTACACCGACAGCGGGTCCTGCGGGGCCGGCTTGACCATGACCGTGTTGCCCATCGCCAGGGCCGGCGCGATCTTCCCCGCGGGGTTCGCCCAGGGGTTGTTGTACGAGGTGATGCAGGTGACGACGCCGACCGGCTGCCGTACGGCCAGCGCGCCCAGCACGCCCGCCCGCCCCATCGGCCCGGCCTCGTTGATCTGCGGCGGCAGCCCCTGCTCGACCGGCTCCAGCGCCCCCCGCGCATAGCGCCGGAAGCGGGCCACCCCCACCGCGACCTGCATCCCGCGCGCGGTGGCGGTCGTCGCCCCGCTCTCGGCCTGCGCGAGTTCGGCGTGCGCGGCGAAGTCCCGCTGCATCAGCTCCGCGGCCCGGTCCAGGAGCGCGGCCCGGCGCTGCGGCGGCGTACGGGACCAGGCCGGGAAGGCCGCGCGCGCCGCGGCCGCCGCCTCGTACACCTGCGCCCGGCTCGCCTGCGGTGCGAGCCCGACGACGGCCTCCGTCGCCGGGTCGACGACCTCGTGGTGCCCGTCGTCCGGCTCGGTCCACTCCCCGCCGATGAACAGCCGCTCCGCGGCCCTCACTTGGTGCTCACCGTTCGCGTGTCCCGCCCCGAGCGCAGCACCGTCCCCGGCACCGCGCCGGTCACCACGTCCTCCCGGATCACCTCGACGCCGTTGACCCACACCGCGGTGACGCCGATCGCCCGGGAGTCCAGGCGCGGACTGTCGCCGGGCAGGTCGTGCACCAGCGTGGCCTTGCCCGCGTCGATCCGCTCGGGGTCGAAGAGCACCAGGTCCGCGTGCCAGCCCTCCTCGATGCGGCCCCGTTCCCGCAGGCCGAAGAGTTGCGCGGGGTCGTCTGTGAGCATCTTCACGGCCTGCTCCAGCCCCCTCAGCTTCCGGCCGCGCAGGCAGTCGCCGAGGAAGCGCGTGGTGTACGGCGCCCCGCACATCCGGTCCAGGTGGGCGCCCGCGTCCGACCCGCCCAGCAGCACGTCCTCGTGCCGCCAGGTCTCGGCGCGCAGCGCCCAGGAGGCCGGGTCGTTGTCGCTGGGCATCGGCCACAGCACCGTCCGCAGCGCGTCGTTGGCGCAGATCTCGACCAGGCAGGCGAAGGGCTCCTGGCCGCGTTCGGCCGCGATGTCCTCGACGACGCGGCCGGTCAGGCCCTCGTTGGCGGCGGAGTAGGTGTCGCCGATGACATATCGGCCGAAGTGGGCCAGCCGCCGGAAGACGCCCGCCTCCTCGCTGTTCGCCCGCCGCAGCATCTCGTCGCGCACGTCCGGGTCGCGCAGCCGCTCGATCCGCTCGGGCACCGGCAGGCCCAGGACCTCGCCCCACCCGGGTATCAGGTTCAGGGCGCAGAAGGTGCCGAGGGACATGTTCATGGGCGTGAGGATCGGCATCGTCAGGGCCACGACCCGGCCGCCGGCCCGCCGGGCCCGTTCGCCGGCGAGCAGCTGCCGCGGTACGCGGTCGGGCACGGCCGCGTCGATGGTCAGCACGTTCCAGTTCAGCGGGCGTCCGGCGGTCGCGCTCAGCTCGACCAGCAGGTCGATCTCGTCGTCGCTGAAGCGGTCCAGGCAGCCGGCCACGATCGCCTCGATCTGGGTGCCTTCGTGCGCGGCGACGGCCCGGGCCAGCGCCAGCAGTTCGGCCGGCTCGGCGTGCCGGGAGGCGACCGGCCGGCCGTCGCCGTCGGAGTGGGTGGCGGACCGGGTGGTGGAGAAGCCCCACGCCCCGGCGTCCATCGCCTCGTGGAAGAGCGTCAGCATCTGCTCCAGCTGCGCGGGCGTGGGCTGCCCGCCGACGGCGTCCTCCCCCATGACGTAGCGGCGCAGCGCGCAGTGCCCCACCATGAAGCCCGCGTTGACGGCGATCCGCCCCTCCAGCGCGTCCAGATACTCGCCGAAGGAGCTCCACGTCCAGGGCGCGCCCTCCTCCAGCGCCACCAGGGACATGCCCTCGACCTTGGCCATCATCCGGCGGGTGTAGTCGGCGTCGGCGGGCCGTTCGGGGTGGAGCGGGGCCAGGGTGAAGCCGCAGTTGCCGCCGGCCACCGTCGTCACCCCGTGGTTGAGCGAGGGGGTGGCGTACGGGTCCCAGAAGAGCTGGGCGTCGTAGTGGGTGTGCGGGTCGACGAAGCCGGGGGCGAGGACCAGCCCGGTGGCGTCCTCGCTGGTCGTCGCGGCCCGGGTGACGGTGCCGGCCGGCGCGATGACGGCGATCCGGCCGTCCCGGATGCCGACGTCGGCGGTGCGGGCGGGCGCGCCCGTGCCGTCCACGACGGTCGCGCCCTTGATCAGGTGGTCGAGCACGGGCGATGCCCCCTTCTCGGTGGCTCCTCGGTGGCTGCTCGGTGGCCGCTCCTCGGCGGCGGAGCGCGGCCGGCGGGCGTCAGCTGCCCGCGGTCGTGCGGAACCGGGTGGTCCGGTGCACCGGATCCGTGTCGATCTTCGGGATCACGTGCTCGCCGATCAGCCGGATCGAGTTCATGGTGTCCTCGTAGGGGATCCCGATCGGCAGCCCGAAGCTCAGCTGGTCGGCGCCCGCCCGCTCCCAGCGCCGGCACTGCCCGAGCACCTCGTCCGGGTCGCCGCAGATCATCAGCTCCTCGGCGATCAGCAGCTCGATGACCTCCGTGGTGTAGTCGGGCAGCAGCTCGGGCCACTCGGGGATGCCGTCGGGCCGCGGGAAGGTGTCGTGGTAGCGGAAGACCAGCGACTGGAGGTAGTTGAGCCCGCCGTTGACCGCGATCTCCACCGCCTTGTCGTGCGTCTCGGCGCAGATCGCGGTCGAGGTCACCATCACGTTGTCGTTGACGAAGTCGCCGATCGGCTCGGCGTCCCGGATCGCCGTCTTGTACTGCTCCAGCACCCACTCCATGTCGGAGACCTTCTGCACGCTGAAGCCGAGCACGCCCAGGCCCTTCTTCGCCGCCATGGCGTACGAGGAAGGCGAGCCGGCCGCGTACCACATCGCCGGGTGCGAGGCCCCGTACGGCTTGGGGAAGATCTTGCGGGGCGGCAGCTGCCAGTGGGTGCCCCGGAATCCCGGGTACTCCTCCTGGAGCCACATCTTCGGGAACTCGGCGATGGTCTCTTCCCAGATCTCCTTGGTGTGGTTCATGTCGGTGATGCCCGGCAGGAACCCCAGGATCTCGTGGCTGCCGGCGCCCCGCCCGCTGCCGAATTCGAAGCGCCCCTCGCTGAGGTGGTCGAGCATGGCGACCTTCTCGGCGACCTTCACCGGGTGGTTGACCTGGGCGAGCGGGTTGAAGATCCCGGAGCCCAGGTGGATCCGCTCGGTCGCGTGGGCCAGATAGCCCAGGAAGACGTCGTTGGCGGAGAGGTGCGAGTACTCCTCCAGGAAGTGGTGCTCGGACGCCCAGGCGTATTTGAAGCCGGACTTGTCCGCCTGGATGACGTACTCGGTCTCCTCCATCAGCGCCTTGTGCTCCGCGAGCGGATCGGTCTCGGCCCGCTTGCCCACGTACCCCTGTACAAAGAGCCCGAATTCCACGGAGGTTCACCGTCCCCTGTACTGTTTCTGACGCATCGTCAGATCCGATGTGCCGACTGTTCCAGCGCACGCATGGAGCGTCAAGGCCCGCCACCGGACGAGCTGACGCTACATCAGATGACGCTGACCCCCGCCAGCCAGCCCCCGTCGACGACGAACGGCTGCCCGGTGATGTACGACGAGTCCTCGCACGACAGGAAGAGCGCCAGCCGGGCGACCTCCGCCGGCTGCCCGATCCGCCCCAGCGGCACCACCTTCCGGTAGAGCTCGTCGACGGCCCGCTTCGACTCGGCGGGGTCGGCGGCCGGGTCGAGCGCGGCCGGGTTGGTCATCGGGGTGTCCACCGCCCCCGGGCACACCGCGTTGACGCGGATCTTCCGGGCGGCCAGCTCCACCGCGGCGACCCGGGTCAGCCCGAGGACCGCGTGCTTGGTCGCGGCGTACGCCCCGACGAACGCCATGCCCGTCAGCGCCGTGTACGAGGCCGTGTTGACGATGGTCCCGCCGCCCGCCGCCTCGATCTCCGGCGCCACCGTACGGATCCCCAGGAAGCAGCCGACCTGGTTGACCTGCACCACCTGCTGGAACTCCGCCAGCGGCGTCGACACCAGCTCGTTGAAGCGCAGGATCCCGGCGTTGTTGACCAGCCCGTCGATCTTCCCGAAGGCGTCCTTCGCGGCGACGGCGGCGGCCTCCCAGTCGTCCTCCCGCGTCACGTCCAGATGGACGTAGCGCGCGACGTCCTCCCCCAGCTCCGCGGCGAGCGCCTCCCCCTGCCCGTCGAGCACGTCCCCGAGCAGCACCCGCGCCCCCTCCGCGACGAACAGCCGCGCCTCCTGCTCCCCCTGCCCCCGCGCGGCCCCCGTCACGATGACCACCCGACCGTCGAGCTTGCCCATACCTGCACTCCCCTGATTGATGAGCACGACCGTGCGTGACGGGCGCCGGCATCCGCCCGCGCCCGGGCCGTCAGTCGTCGAGCAGCGCCGCCACGTCCGTCCCGAACGCGGCCATCTGGTCGGTCAGTTCGACCCGGCTGCGGCTGCGGAACCGCACCTGGACCTGGTCCACGCCCATCGCCCGGTACTCCCGCAGCGAGTCCGCGATCCGCTCCGGCGCCCCCGACAGCGTCCGCCGGCCGACCGCCCACTTCGGCTCGCCCACGTACAGCGACTCGGCCAGCGCGCCGATCACCGGCGGCGCCTCGACCCCCGCGGCCTCCCTCAGCCGCCGCAGCCGCGCGATCTGCCCGGGCAGCGCGTCCCGCCGGTCCCCCTGCGGCAGCCAGCCGTCGCCGCGCTCCGCGGCCCGGCGGACGGCGGCGGGCGAGGAGCCGCCCACCCAGAGGGGCGGCCGCGGCGTCTGCACGGGGCGCGGCGCCTGCCCCAGCCCCTCGAACGCGAACCGCTCCCCCGCGAACTCGGGGAACTCCTCGGGCCCCAGCGCCGCCTTCAGCGCGTCGACCGTCTCGTCCAATACGGCCCCGCGCCGCGCGAAGTCCACCCCGAGCGCCTCGAACTCCTCCTGGACGTGCCCGGCCCCGACGCCGAGGATCAGCCGCCCCCCGGAGAGCCGGTCCAGCGTCGCGTACTGCTTGGCCGAGACCAGCGGATGCTTCAGCCCGACCACCGCCACATGACTCAGCAGCCGCACCCGTTCCGTCACGGCGGCCAGATGCGCGAGGGTGGCGACCGGGTCGTACCAGACCGTGCTCATCGCCTCGGCCAGCCGCCGCGGGATCGCGATGTGCTCACAGCAGGCGAGATACGCGAACCCGTACCGGTCGGCGGCCCGCGCGACCGCCACCAGATCGGCCGGCCCGGCCCCCGGCTCCCACCCCTCCGCGAACAACGTGCTCTGCGCCTGCACCGGCAACTGCATCCCATACGCCAGCCGCCCCACCTCGGGCCGCCACACCGCCCCACCCGCGCCGTCCATACGCCCTCCCGCTATACCTGACGGTTCGTCATATAGATTGCGCGGGACATCGTCGTGCCTGACGTGACATCAGACAAGGGGGTGGGGGCAGAGCCCTGCGGGTGATCGCACTGGGGGCGGGGCGGCCGGGCCGGCTGGGCCGCACCACTCATCGACGAGCACGAGCCCTCGACCCCCTACGCCGCCAGTCGGACGCCACGTCCAAGACCGCACGCGCTGACCGGAATCCCCGCCGGTTCCCACGACGCCATCACCTGCGTGCCACCCGCCACCATCTGCGCTTCACCGAAGCTCCCGCCGCCTTCCGACGGCACCTGGCACCCGGAGGACCCTGGTGGCCGTCGGCCTTTCACCCCGGCCGGCGGACGTGAGCTTTCCCGACATCGTCAGTGAGGCCCATGACGCCCCGCCCGGCGCACGGCTCCGCCGTCGGCTGTTCCGGCGCTGCACACTCGCATGGCATCGCCATTGACCAGGCCGCCGGCGGGGCCCTCAAGTCGGCCCCGCCGGCAGTGCGACCAGGCGAGATCAGCAGCCTGCCCACCCCCGGAAACGATCGGCACGCGGCCCCGCAACGCCGACTCCGGTCACGCTGAGGCGTTCGACTGCGGTGTGGTGCCGCGGGAGCGCAGTTCCTCGTTGATGCGCTGGGCCTCTTCGAGCTGGTCTTCGAGGATGACGATGCGGCAGGCGTCCTCGACCTTGGTGCCCTGGTCGACGAGTTCACGGGCGCGGGCGGCGATGCGGAGCTGATAGCGGGAGTAGCGGCGGTGACCGCCTTCGGAGCGCAGCGGGGTGATCAGGCGGTTCTCGCCGAGGGCGCGGAGGAAGGCGGGAGTGGCGCCGATCATTTCGGCGGCCCGGCCCATGGTGTAGGCGGGGTAGTCATCGTCGTCGAGATTGTGGGTGGTGCGGGGACTACTAGGGGGCATAGCACCTCTTCTTTCGGGGACGCATCGAGGGGTCCGAGTGCCGTACGGCACTCGGACCCCGAGCTTTCAACACCATCTACCGGCTGACTGCGCCGGCCTTCTTTTTCCGCTCGTCCGCCTGGGAGGGCGGAGGTGCGGGGATCGCGAATGCGTGACCGGGGACCACCTTCCAATCTGGGGCCTGCGGTACCCGAGCGGCACTCTTCCTCGCCCGGGCGATCCTGATGGCGTCTGCTCCTTACCTCGTTCGCTGAATCGGTCGTACTACTGGACTTGCCGGTACTGCTTGCGGCCCCTTGGACCGCTGGGCCCGGCAGTCAGTGAGGGGACCCACTAATTCCGGCCCCGCCGCTCCACTGCCGTTCCACACGTGCTGTGACCTGCATGCATGGCAGTTCATCTCTGCCGTGCCCTCTTTGCTGTCTTGGCTACGAACGAAACACTAACTCCACTGAGAACCAGATGTCTACTCTGACCGCGACAGATTTTCTCCAGGGCAGGATGTGGGGCTTCTGCTGCGACCACGCGCGGGAAAGCCACTCCGCCGGAAGGCCGGACGACGGGCGCGACGGGCGACGGGCGACGGTTCAATGCCGGAGGGGCCAAAGACCTGGCCCCCCGTTCAGCCGCCGGCAGCCGCCCCCGCCCACAACCCCTCCCCCGTGAGTCCCAGCAACTCGATCGCGTTCCCCCGCACGATCCGCTCCACCACATCCGGGGCCAGGTGGCCCATCTGGGACTCGCCGACCTCCTTCGACCTCGGCCAGGTGGAGTCCGAGTGCGGGTAGTCCGTCTCGTAGAGGACGTTGCCGACGCCGATCGCGTCGAGGTTGCGCAGGCCGAAGGCGTCGTCGAAGAAGCAGCCGTGGATGTGCTCGGCGAAGAGTTCGGCCGGCGGGCGCAGGACCTTGTCGGCGACGCCGCCCCAGGCGCGGTTCTCCTCCCACACCACATGGGCGCGCTCCAGGACATACGGAATCCAGCCGATCTGCCCCTCGGCGTACATGATCTTCAGCCGGGGAAAGCGGTCGAACTTTCCGCTCATCAGCCAGTCGACCATCGAGAAGCAGCAGTTGGCGAAGGTGATCGTGGAACCGACGGCGGCCGGGGCATCGGGCGAGGTCGAGGGCATCTTCGACGAGGAGCCGATGTGCATGGCGATGACCGTGCCGGTCTCGTCGCAGGCGCGCAGGAACGGGTCCCAGTAGTCGGTGTGGATGCTGGGCAGCCCCAGATGTGGCGGGATCTCGCTGAAGCAGACCGCCCGGACCCCGCGCTCCGCGTTGCGCCGCACCTCCGCGGCGGCCAGTTCCGCGTCCCACAGCGGGACGAGGGTGAGCGGGATCAGCCGCCCCCGCGCCTGCGGGCCGCACCACTCCTCCACCATCCAGTCGTTGTACGCCCGCACGCCCAATAGCCCCAGCTCACGGTCCGCGGCCTCGGTGAAGGTCTGGCCGCAGAAGCGCGGGAAGGTGGGAAAGCACAGGGCGGACTGGACGTGGTTGACGTCCATGTCGGCCAGCCGCTCGGGCACGCTGAAGGAGCCGGGGCGCATCTGCTCGTAGGTGATCCCTTCGAGCCTGATGTCGTCGCGGGAGTAGCCGACGGCGGTGTCCAGGCGGGTCAGCGGACGGTGCAGGTCCTCGTAGACCCACCAGTCGGCTATCGGCCCCTCGTCGCCCGCGGCGCCCATCTTTGGAGCGAACTTTCCGCCGACGAAGGTCATTTCCTTCACGGGCGCCCGGACGACGCGCGGACCGCTGTCGCGGTACTTCGACGGGAGCCGGTCCCGCCAGACGTGGGGTGGCTCCACCGTGTGGTCATCCACCGAAATGATCCTGGGGAAGGTCGCCATGCCGGATACGGTAGCGCCGATCTGACGATCCGTCAGCAACGAGGAAGGCGGGGACGGGAATACCGAGCGCGCATGGAACGTTCGAATCCGTGGCCCCGGGGCGCGCCGCCCCGGCCCCGGTCCCGATCAGGCGGGGAGGCTTTGTGCACGGACGGGACCCCTACTGACGGAAGCGGGCGCGACAAGGCAGACTGACCGTTGCGCACAGCGAGGTTGTGCGTACAGCGCGACAGAGTCACACAGCAGGGGGGCACCATGGACGACGGTCCGGGGCGGGAGCGGCTCCGCTTCACCGTGCTCGGTCCCGTACGGGCCTGGCGCGGCGCAACACCGCTGGCAGCGGGCTCCCCGCAGCAGCGCGCGCTGCTCGCTGCACTGCTGCTGCGCGGCGGGCGCACCGCCACCGCGGCCGAACTCGTCGACGCCCTCTGGGGCGACGAACCGCCGCACGCCGCGCTCGCCGCGCTGCGCACCTACGCCTCCCGGCTGCGCAAGGCCCTCGGCGACGACTCCGAGGCCCTGGTCAGCGAGTCCGGCGGCTACGCCCTGCGCCCGGTGGACGGCCGCCCGCTGGACCTCGACCACGACCACGCCGAGCAGTTCGCCGCCGAGGCCGAGAAGGCCAAGGCCTCCGGCGACCGCACCCGCGCCCGGGAACTCCTCGACACGGCCCTGGCGCTGTGGGACGGCGAGCCGCTGGCCGGGCTGGCCGGGCCGTACGTGGACACCCAGCGCACCCGCCTGGAGGAGTGGCGGCTCTCCCTCACCGAGACCCGCCTCGAACTCGACCTGGAAGCCGGCTGCCACGCGGAGGTTGTCTCCGAGCTGACCGCGCTCACCGCCGCCCACCCGCTGCGCGAGCGGCTGCGCGAACTCCTCATGCTGGCCCTCTACCGCAGTGGACGGCAGGCCGAGGCGCTCGCCGTCTACGCCGACACCCGCCGGCTGCTCGCCGACGAACTCGGCGTCGACCCCTGCGCCTCGCTCTCCGACCTCCAGCAGCGGATCCTGCGCGCCGACACCGAGCTCGACGCACCGCCCGTCATCGACGACTGCCCCGACACCAGCGACCAGGTCTTCGTGCGCCCCCAGCAGCTCCCGGCCACCGTCGCCGACTTCACCGGCCGCAGCGCCTTCGTCGACGACCTCGGCCGGCAACTGGCCACCGCCGAGGGCAGCGTGATGGCCGTCTCCGCGCTCACCGGCATCGGCGGCGTCGGCAAGACCACCCTCGCCGTCCATGTCGCGCACGCCGCCCGCGAGCACTTCCCCGACGGGCAGCTCTACGTCGACCTGCAGGGCGCCGGCCAGGCCCCCTCCGAGCCGGAGGCGGTGCTCGGCGCCTTCCTGCGGGCGCTCGGAACCGCTGATTCCGCCATCCCCGACGGCCTGGAGGAGCGCGCCGCGCTCTACCGCTCCACCGTCGCCGGCCGCCGCGTCCTGACGCTGCTGGACAACGCGCGCGACGCCGCCCAGATCCGCCCGCTGCTGCCCGGCGCGGAGGGCTGCGCCGCGCTGATCACCAGCCGCGCCCGAATGATCGACCTGGCCGGCGCGCATCTGATCGACCTCGACGTGATGAGCCCCGAGGAGGCCCTGACCCTCTTCACCCGCATCGTCGGGGAGGAGCGCGTCACCTCCGAGCGGCAGGCCGCCATGGCCGTCGTCGGCGCCTGCGGCTTCCTGCCGCTGGCCATCCGCATCGCCGCCTCCCGGCTGGCCGCGCGCCGTACGTGGACGGTCTCCGTCCTGGCCAGCAAGCTCGCCGACGAACGCCGCCGGCTGGACGAGCTGCGCGCCGGCGACCTCGCCGTCAAGGCCACCTTCGAGCTGGGGTACGGGCAGCTGGAGCCCCACCAGGCACGGGCCTTCCGGCTGTTGGGGCTGGCCGACGGCCCGGACATCTCGCTGGCCGCCGCGGCGGCCGTCCTCGACCTTGACATCGATGCCGCGGAGGACCTCGTCGAGTCCCTGGTCGACGCCAGCCTCCTGGAGTCCGCCGCCCCGGGCCGCTACCGCTTCCACGACCTGGTCCGGCTCTACGCCCGGGCCTGCGCCGAGCGGGACGAACAGCCGCCCTCGGAGCGGGAGGCGGCCCTGTCGCGGCTGCTGGACTTCTATCTGGCGACGGCCGCCCGGATGTACGCCCTGGAGCGGCCCGGCGACCGGCTCATCGACCACATGGAGACCACGAGCTATCCCGGGCTGGAGCTGACGGACCGGCAGGACGCCCTGGCCTGGCTGTTCAGCGAGGCCAGCTGCGTGCTCGCCTGCGCCCGGCACGCCACCGGCCCCGCCTTCCTGCGGCGCTCGGTCGACCTGCTGCTGCTGACCCTGGACCTCGCCGAGTCCGGCGCCGACGCCCGGCAGTACGAGCAGGCCAATGTGCGGCTGCTGGAGGCCGCCCGGGCCGCCGAGGACCAGCACGCCCAGGCCCGGCTGCACACCTCGCTCACCAACGTCCACACCCTCGCCGGACGGCTCGACGAGGCGGACGAGCACGCCAAGTCGGCCATGCTGCTCGGGCTGGCCGTGGGTGACCCCTTCTCGTCGTCCAACGCGCCCAACGACCGGGGCATCATCGCCGGTGAGCAGAAGCGGCACGCGGACGCGGAGGCCTATCTCAACCAGGCGCTCAGCGCCTTCCGCGCGGACAACAACGAGCAGTCCGAGGCCAGCGCGCTGTGCAACCTCTCCCGGGTCCATCTGGACACCGGGCGCACGGACAGCGCCATCGAACTCGCCGAACAGGGCATCGCCATCTACCGCCGGCTCGGCGCCGAACGCCGCCTGGCCAACGGCATGTACGCCCTCGCGCTGGCTTTCACGCTGGCCGACCGCCTGGACGACGCCACCGTTCAGCTGATGAAGGCGCTGACGATATTCCAGCAGAGCCGGCAGCGGTTCTGGGAGGGCATGACGTACTTCCGGCTCGCCGAGGTCGAACTGGCCGGGAACCGGCCCGCGGACGCCGCCAACCACGCCGAGCAGGCGCTGACCACGCTGCGCGGCATCGGCGGCGAATGGTGGCGGGCCAACGCCCTGACGACGCTCGGCCGGGCCCTGCACGCCATCGGCCACCCCAGCCGGGCGCGGGTGTGCTGGCAGGAGGCGCTGGCCATCCACGACCGGCTCGGCTCGCCCGAGGTCATCACGGTGCGCTCGCTGCTGGCCCCCATGGCCGCCGCGTAACCGCAGGTCAGCGACGTAATCGCGGGCGTTTATCGATCGTTCATCGCCGGCGGCCATTCTCTTACCAACCGATCCGCCGCCTCGGGGGGCAAGCGGCTCGGTGACCCGGCCTCACCGTAAGGTGTTCGGCCCTGGTACACCTCTCCGGCGGCCCTCGGGGGAGTCGCCGGCGAGGCGTACTGTACAGCGCCCATACACAGGAGTTGGTCACCGTGAGCACAGAAGAGAGCAACGTCCAGCCGACCCAGAAGCCCGTCATGAAGCCGATGGACAAGCACCGGCCGATCATCGGCGAGGGCACCGCGCCGGAGGCGTCTTCGGCGCCGGCGCCGAGTGTCCTGTCCGCCAAGGACAAGCACAGGCCGATCGTGGACCCGCAGTAGTTCTGAGCGGGAGCACGACGTTTCGGGGGATCGCAGGGGCTGGTTTCGATGGCACGGAGGGGAGCCATCGGGACCGGTCCCTGCGGCGTTTTCTGCTGTCCCCTCCGCCCACGGAACCTTTCACACCCGGAGTACGCATGAACCGACTCAAGACGGCCCTGGTGACCCTGGCGGTGGCCGCCGCCATATCCGGCGCCGCCGCGGCACCGGCGCTGGCGGACAGCAGCCATCACGTTCCCGGAGCGGGCCTGACCACCCTGGACCGGCACCGGCCCGTGGCCCAGCAGTAGGCCCAGCGGCCATACAGCAGCAGACGCAGCAGTAGGCCGCAGCACTCTGACGATCCGTCAGTTTCGCTGCTACAGTCGCGCCATCCGGCCCCGGCGAGATCGCCGGGGCCGGATCACGTTCCGTCCTGCCCACCCCAGGAGGCGCGCCGTGTTCGAACCCGCCCGTGTGCAGTCGCTGTGGGAACTGGTCAACTACCGGGCAAAGGCCTCGCGCGGGGCACCGATGTTCTTCGACGAGGGCGGACGGACGGTCACCTTCGACGAGGTACGCGACGAGGCGCTGCGGGTAGCCGCCGGCCTGCTGGCGTTGGGCATCGGCCCCCGCACCCGGGTCGCCTGGCAGTTGCCGAGTCGGGTCGGGACGGTGGTCGTCTCGTTGGCGCTGGCTCGGGTCGGGGCCGTGCAGATACCTGTCATACCCCAGCACCGCGCGCGTGAAGTGGGCTTCATCCTGGCGGAGTCGGGGGCGGAATGGGTGCTCGTGCCGGGCGTGTGGCGGGGGTTCGATCACACCGCGATGGTGCGCGCGCTGGCCGGGGACGGGGTGCGGGTGCTGCCGGTGGGCGAGCGGCTGCCCGTGGGGGATCCGGCGGGGCTGCCCGAGCCGGCGCCGGGCGGCGACGGGGACACCACCTGGATCTACTACACCTCCGGCACCACCGCCGCCCCCAAGGGCGTCGAGCACACCGATGCCACCCTCATCGCCGGCGGCGTCGGGCTGGCGACCGCGCTGGGGATGTCCCCGGACGACATCGGCTCGATCGCCTTTCCCTACGCGCACATCGCCGGCCCGGACTACGTCATCGCCATGCTGGTGAGCGGATTTCCGGCGGTCGTCCTGGAGAGCTTCGAGCCGGGGCGGGCGGCCGAGGTCTACCGTCGGCACGGGGTGACGATGGCCGGCGGCAGTACCGCCTTCTACCAGGCGTTCCTGGACGAGTCGCGGCGGCTGCGGCAGGGGACGCCGCAGGCCGGCCCGCTGATCCCGTCGCTGCGGCTGCTGTCGGGCGGCGGGGCGCCGCTGCCGCCGGAGCTGTACCGGGCGGCCGGGCGGGAGCTGGGCTGCGCGATCGTGCACGGGTACGGGATGACCGAGTGCCCGATGATCGCGATGGGCACGCCGTACGACAGCGATGAGCAGCTCGCCCGTACGGTCGGCAGGCCGGTCGCGGGCGCGCGGGTGCGCATCGCCCGGCCGGACGGGTCCGAGGCCGCCGCCGGGGAGAGCGGGGAGGTGACGCTGCGGGGCCCGATGCTGTTCCGGCGCTACACCGACCCGGCGCTGACCGCGGAGGCCTTCGACGCCGAGGGCTACTTCCGCACCGGCGACCTGGGCACCGTGCGCCCCGACGGTCACCTGGTGCTCACCGGGCGGCTCAAGGACATCATCATCCGCAAGGGCGAGAACATCTCCGCGCAGGAGATCGAGGATCTGGTGCACACCCATCCGGCGGTGGCGCAGGCGGCGGTGATCGGGCTGCCGGACCGGGAGCGCGGCGAGCGGGTGTGCGCGGTGGTGGTCCCCGCCGATCCGGCCGCGCCGCCGCTCACCCTGGACGCGCTGACCGCGCATCTGCGGGCGGCCGGGCTGATGGTGCAGAAGCTGCCGGAGCAGTTGGAGATCACCGGGGAGCTGCCGCGCGGCGGGCCGCTGGACAAGGTGCTGAAGGCGGCGCTGCGGGAGCGGTACGCACCGCCGCCCGCGCAGCGGTATACGGAGTAGCCGGGAGCCGCGGGCGGTGTGGCGATGAGTTCCGGGGGCGGGCGGAGTCTTCACTGGGAGTGCGGCGACAGCTCTGCGCCGGCACGGCCCCCTCGGAACGGAAGGATCCCGGACGATGACCGACATGACCGAGATGATCGACCTCGCGGCGCAGGCCCGGCTGGTGGCGCGGCTCGGGGAACACACCGACGATGCGCTGCTGGAGGCGCCCACCCCCTGTGAGGACTACGCCGTGCGGCATCTCCTGGGGCATCTCGTCGGGCTGGCCGGCGCCTTCCAGGACGTGGCGCGCAAGGACCTCGGGCCGGTGACCGGCACGGCTCCGGGTTCCGGGCCCCGGGCCGACGTGGCGGCCGGCTGGCGGGCCGAGCTGGACCGCAACCTCGGCGGGATGACCGAGGCCTGGCGCGATCCGCGGGCGTGGGAGGGGGAGACCCAGGCGGGCGGGGTGACGCTGCCGGGCGCGGTCGCGGGCCGGGTCGCGCTCAACGAGCTGGTCCTGCACGGCTGGGACCTGGCCCGCGCCACCGGCCAGGACTACGCCCCCGCCCGGGCCGACCTGGACGTCTGCCATGCGCTGCTGTCCGCCTGGGCCGGGGACGGCGGGGCGGGCGGGACGGGCGACGGGCCGTTCGGGGCCGCGGTCGCCGTGCCCGAGGACGCGCCGCTGCTCGACCGGGTGGTGGCGCTCAGCGGCCGCCGGCCCGACTGGACGCCCCCGGGGGCGTAGGCCGCCGCGGCCCGGGGGCCGGTCCGCGCGCCCGGCGGGTCACGCGGGCGCGGGCCCCGGGACGGCGGCGCGCAGCCGGGTCTTGAGGACCTTGCCGCTGGCGTTGCGTGGGAGCGTGGCGACGAAGGTGACCTCCCGGGGGACCTTGTAGTTGGCCATCTCGCGGCGGGACCAGGCGATCAGGTCGTCGGCGGTGAGCCGGGAGCCGGCCCGGCGGACCGCGTAGGCCCGGCCGACCTCGCCGAGTCGGGCGTCGGGGATGCCGATGACGGCGACCTCGGCGATGTCCGGATGCCGGCCGAGGAGTTGCTCTATCTCGGCGGGATAGGCGTTGAAGCCGCCGACGATGAACATGTCCTTGAGGCGGTCGGTGATCCGCAGGTTGCCCGCCGGGTCGAGGACGCCGATGTCGCCGGTGCGCAGCCAGCCGTCGGGGGTGAGGGCGCGGGCGGTGCCGGCCGGGTCCTCGAAGTAGCCGGACATCACGTGGTAGCCGCGGACCAGGACCTCGCCCGCCTCGCCGGGGGCCGCCGGCGCGCCCGTGGCGTCGACGACCCGGACCTCGGTGCCGGGCAGGGCGCGGCCCGAGGTCGTGGCGATGGTCTCGGGCGGATCGCTGCGGCGGCACATCGTGACGATGCCCGAACTCTCCGAGAGGCCGTACGCGGTCAGCACGGTGGAGATCTTCAGCTCGCTGCGCAGCCGCTCGACCAGCTCCAGCGGGACCACGGCGGCGCCGGTGACCACCAGGCGCAGCGCGGACAGGTCGTAGCGGCCCCGGGCGGGGTGGTCGAGCAGCTGCTGGTGGAGGGTGGGCGGGCCGGGGAGCACGGAGATGTGCTCGGCGGCGATGTGGGCGAGCGCGGTCTCCACGCTGAAGACCGGCTGCGGGATCATCGTCGCGCCGCGCAGCAGGCAGGCGATGATCCCGGCCTTGTAGCCGAAGGTGTGGAAGAACGGGTTGACGATCAGGTAGCGGTCGCCCTCCCGCAGGCCGGCGAGTTCGCTCCAGACGTCGTAGGCGCGCAGGGTCTGCGCATGCGTGATCACGGCGCCCTTGGGGTGGCCGGTGGTGCCGGAGGTGAAGATGATGTCCGAGGCGTCCTCGGGGCGCAGCGCATCGGCCCGCTCGCGGACCGTCCCGGCGGGCACCGCCGCTCCTCCGGCGAGGAAGTCCGGCCAGCTGACGAAGTCCGCGGGGGCGTCGTCGGCGAGCACCACGACCCGCTCCAGCTGCGGGAGTCCGGGCAGCGGGCCGCGGCCGGTGCCCTCCCGGGCGGCGCGGCGCAGCGAGGCGGCGTAGGAGGTGCCGAGGAAGGTGCCGGTGACGAAGAGCAGCCGGGCGCGGGTGCGGCGCAGGACGTAGGCGGCCTCGGCGCCCTTGAAGCGGGTGTTGACCGGGACGAGGACGGCGCCGGCGGTGACGGCCCCGAGGGCGGAGACGATCCAGTCGAGGGTGTTGGGCGCCCAGACGGCGACGCGGTCGCCGGGCAGCACCCCGGCGGCGATGCAGGCGGCCGCCGCCCGCTCCACCCGCTCCCCCAGCTGGGCGTACGAGACGCGGGTGCGGCCCTCGACGACGGCCTCCCGGGGGCCGTACCGCAGGGCGGCCGCGCGCACCAGCCGGGGAATGGCGCCGTACTCCAGGTCGGCCCGCGCATCCAGGTCGTCACGCATGCACTTTCCTCCCGGCGAAGAGAGCATCCCTCAGCACTAGCTGACTGGGCGTCAGATTAGCGGTAGCCTCCTCCGCTGTCAGCACTGACGACCGACCACGGAGGTGGCGACGGTGGCGACCCTCAAGGACGCGACGGCGATAGCCGGCATCGGGCAGACGCCGTTCGCGAAGCAACTCCCGGCATCCGAGAAGACCTTGGCCTGCCAGGCGATCGTCGCGGCGCTGGACGACGCCGGGATCGCCCCCTCGGAGGTGGACGCCTTCGCCTCCTACACGATGGAGGAGACCGACGAGGTCGAGATCGCCAAGGCCATCGGCGCCGGGGACGTCACCCACTTCTCCAAGGTCGGCTACGGCGGCGGCGGTTCCTGCGCGACCGTGGCGCACCTGGCCGCCGCCATCGCCACCGGCCAGGCGAACGTCGGCGTCGCCTGGCGGTCCCGCAAGCGCGGCTCGGGACCGCGGCCCTGGAAGAACACCCGGGTGCAGCTGCCCACCCCGGGGCAGTGGACGCGCCCCTTCGGACTGCTGCGCCCCGCCGACGAGATCGGCCTGCTGGCCCGCCGCTACATGCACGAATACGGCGCCACCCGCGACCACTTCTTCAACGTCGCCCTCGCCTGCCGCAACCGCGCCAACCAGAACCCGGCCGCGATGATGTACGAGCGCCCGCTGACCCGCGAGATGTACATGACCGCCCGCTGGATCAGCGAGCCGCTGTGCCTGTTCGACAACTGCCTGGAGACCGACGGCGCCCTGGCCTGTGTCGTGGTCGCGGCCGACCGCGCCCGCGACTGCCGCCACCGGCCCGTCTACGTCCACGCCGCCGCCCAGGGCCTGCCCGCCCAGCACCACGGCATGGTCAACTACTGGAACGACGACCCGCTCACCGGCCCCGCCTGGACCGCCGCCCGGCACCTGTGGAAGGGCGCCGACCTGGGCCCGCAGGACGTCGACGTGGCACAGATCTATGACGCCTTCACCCCCCTGATCCCCCTCTCGCTGGAGGGCTACGGCTTCTGCGGACGCGGCGAGGGCGCGGCCTTCACCGAGGGCGGCGCCCTGGAGACCGGCGGCCGGCTGCCGCTCAACACCGGCGGCGGCGGCCTCTCGGAGGCGTACGTGCACGGCTTCAACCTCATCACCGAAGGCGTCCGGCAGCTGCGCGGCACCAGCACCGCGCAGGTCCCCGGCGCCGCCACCTGTCTGGTCACCGCGGGCGAGGGCGTCCCCACCTCGGCCCTGCTGCTGAGGAGTTGAGACGCCATGACCATCGGTGAATCCGCCGGCGGGCCCGTGCGGGAGTCCGTGCGTGCTGCCATGACACCCAGCGTGGCACCCGCCACTGACAACCGGCCCGGCGGCAGCGACAGCGGCGAGCGCCTGCTGCTCCCCGTCCCCGACGAGGACGGCGCCCCGTTCTGGGAGTACGCGGCCCGGGGCGAGCTGCGGATCCAGGCCTGCGACGGCTGCGGCGCACTGCGCTTCCCGCCCCGGCCCTGCTGCCCGCACTGCCAGTCCTTCGCCGCCCGCTGGCAGCGGATGAGCGGCCGCGGCCGCATCTGGTCCTACGTCCTGCCGCACCCGCCGCTGCTGCCCGCGTACGCCGCCCTGCCCGGCTACAACGCGATCGTCGTGGAGCTGGCCGAGGCCCCGCGCATCCGCCTCGTCGGCAACCTCGTCACCGCCGCCGACGCCCCCCTCAACTCCGTGGACCCCGCCCGGCTGCGCATCGGCGCCCCGGTCAAGGCCGCCTTCCACACCCTCCCGGAGGGCATGACCGTGCCCCGCTGGCTTCTGGAGCGGCCATGACCCTGCACACCGCCGTCAAGGACGGGGTCGCGCTGGTCACCCTCGACCGGCCCGACCGGCACAACGCCCTCGACCTGGACACCGCCGCCGCACTCGCCGCCACCTGGCGGGCGCTGCGCCACGACGACGCGGTGCGCGCCGCGGTGCTCACCGGCGCCGGCGGCCGGGCCTTCTGCACCGGACTCGACCGCTCCGCGCACGTCCCCCAGCCCACCTCGCCGTTCTCCCTGGACGACCCGCTGCTGCACATCGGCCCGAAGGCCAACGACCTGTGGAAACCGGTGATCGCCGCGGTCGACGGAATGGCCTGCGGGGGCGCCTTCTACCTGCTGGGCGAGTGCGAGTTCCTCATCGCGTCGGAGAACTCCACCTTCTTCGACCCGCACACCACCTACGGGATGGTCAGCGCCTACGAGTCCGTTTACCTGGCCCAGCGGATGCCCTACGGGGAGAGCGCCCGGCTGGCCCTGATGGGGACGGCGGAGCGGCTGGGCGCCCCCCGCGCCTACGCGATCGGCCTGGTCTCCGAGCTGACCGCGCCCGGCGCCGCGGCCGAGGTGGCGCTGCGCCGCGCGGCCGTGCTCGCCGCCCAGCCGACCGAGGCGGTCCAGGGCACCGTGCGCGCCCTGTGGGCGGCCCGGGAGGCGGCCGCGGCACCGGCCCTGGCCCACGCCCCCCAGCTGATCGCGCTGGGCAACCTGCCCCCGGACCGCCAGGCGGAGCTGTTCGCCGCCCGCAAACGGCCCGGCCACCCGGCCGGCGGAACCGACGACGGCCCCCTGGTGAGGTGACCCCGGGACCGCCCCCGGGGACACCCGGCGGGCGGCGCCTCACATACGGGTCTTGTGCGCCCGCGTGATCTGGCAGGTGTACCAGAACTGGCCGATGGAGGACTGGTTGACGGTGTACTTGGCGGTGTACGTCTCGGTGTCCCCGGGGCCGACCACGATCGAGCGCTGGTGCAGCCCGTACGCCTTGCCGTCGGCCGGCTTGGCCTTCATCCAGTTGACGGCCATGTCGTAGGAGAAGGAGTCCGTCGTGGACGGGTTGGTGATGGAGACCGTGTACGTGAACTGGCGCAGTGAATTGGAGAAGTCGCAGTCGCTGCCGCGGACGTCCGAGCGGCCGTCCGGGTCGTAGGTCTCCTCGGCCGGCGACGGCGAGTAACCGGTCTCCTCCGACGGGCTCGCGTCCGGGTCGTAGCCGTCGCTCGACGTGGGCGACGGGGAGGGCGGCAGGATCACGGGGTGCGCCCGCGGGAGGAGGCAGCCGCTGAGAGTGGTGGCCGCCACCAGGGTCAGGGCGGCCGCGGCCACCGCTCTGCTCCCCCTGCGGGCGCCCCCGCGTCCGGCCGTGCCCGTGCGCGTGCGCTGCTTCATGCTCCGCTCGATCCCCCGTGAAAACGTCCGACCTCGCCGCCACCCCGTGGCTTGACGCGTGCACGGCACCCTAGCAAGCGCCGCCGACACCCCGGAGCGGCACCGGCCACGCGGGCGGGCGTACTTGTCTCGCGGGCGCGCACACCCAGGCGTAGCGTCGGTCACGGAGGACGACCGGACGACCCGAAGCGAGGCGACGCCCGTGGTGCGCAACGTTCTCGGGTCGCTGATCGCCCTCATCGGAGCGGCGGCCGCCGTCTGGAGCCCCTTCCGTCCCTGGTACGACGGCCGTCACGGAATCGACTTCCGCATCGAGGACCTCTTCCACGGCCTCACCGGCAACGGTGCCGCGCTCTTCGGCTCCCTCCTCCTCCCCATGGCCTTCGCCGCGCTGCTGACGCTGATCGGTGTCGCCCTGCGCTCCCGGCTGCTGGTCACCCTCGCGGGCCTGGTGGTGCTGGGCTTCACGGTCCTGTGGATGGTCCGCCAGGGGCAGGCCGCCACCGAGCTGACGGCCGGCGCCCGCGGTCTGGGCGTGGGCGTGGCCAACGCCCTGGGCGGTGGCTTCCTGCTGTTGCTCGGCGCCCTGATCATGCGGGGCCGCGGCCGCCGGGTCCTGGACCGCGACGAGGGCGGCCGGGGCTACGACGACCGCGGGTACGACGACCGGCGCCATGACGACCGCGGATACGACGACGGGTACTACGCACGGCCGCCGTACGACGCGCGCTACGACGCCCCCACCCACTACGACCAGGGCACCCCTTATCCCCCGGGGCTCCCCGAACCCTGGGACGAGGGCCGCCCGGGCGCCGAGGGGTGGAACCCGGAGCCGTACCCGACCGGCCCCACCCCCGCCGGACCGCCGGCGGGCCCCGCCCACACAGGCCACGGCGCCGGCGCCCACGGGCCGGGCGACGACACCCCCACCGCTCCCCAGCCGGTGACCCCGCCGCCTCCGCCCACCCGGCAGCAGACACCACCACAGCCCCAACAGCCGCAGCAGCAACCTCCGCCACCGCCGACCATGCCGGCCCACCGCCAGCCCCCCACGCCTCCCGTGGAATGGGGCAGGGAACACCGGCAGCGGCGGCCGCAGGAGCCCGGACAGGGGGCGCCGCAGGAGCCGCAGCCGCGCCAGGAGCCCGAGCCGCCTCCCCGGCAGGAACCCGAACAGCCCCCGGAGGAGCGTCAGTAGACGTCCGGGCGGCAGTGGCGGCACGCACGGCGGCGCCGCACGGCACGGGCCGCCAGGGGCACCGCCCCGCACGGCCGCCGCGTCACGAACGCCGCGCCAGCCCCGTCCCCTTGGCCGCGTCCAGCGCGTACACGCAGCGGTCCTTGCTGCACGCGTAGACCACTCCGCCGACCGCCACCGGGGAGCCGGTGATCTCGCCGCCGGTCTCCAGCTTCCAGCGGAGCTGGCCGCCCATCGCGTCGAGCGTGTAGAGGCAGTGGTCAGCCGAGCCGAAGTGCACCCGGCCCTCCGCGACGACCGGGGCGCCCACGACCTCGGCGCCGGCCTGGAACCGCCAGCGCGGGGTGCCGGTGACCGCGTCGAGGGTGTAGAGCGCCTTGCCGCTGCCCAGATGGACCGCGCCGTGCGCCACCAGCACCGGTTCGGTGGACTGCCGCGCCTCGGTGGCGATCCGCCAGCGGTCGCGGCCGTCCGCCGCGTCCAGCGCGTAGACCGTGCCGAGGTAGTCCGCCAGATAGACCCCGCCGCCGGTGACGGCCGGGCCGGGCGCGAAGGCGGGCGGACTCAGGAACACCGCGGGCGCCTCGAAGTGCCAGCGCACGTCGCCGCGGGCGATGTCGAGCGCCAGCACCCGGGTGCCGGCCACCACGTAGACCGTGCCGTCCGACGCAGGCAGCAGCCGCATCGGCACCCCGCCGCAGGCCGCCGCGTCGCCGATCGGGTACGACCAGCGCTCGGCGCCGGTCCGCGCCTGCAGCGCCTTCAGCCGCGCGTCGGCCCAGAGGAACACCGTGCCGTCGTGCACCACGGGCCCGGCCTCGGCGCTCTCGAAGTCGGTCTGGACGCCACCGGTCTCCCACAAAAGCTCGCCGGTCCCGGCCTCCCACGCCTGGACGCCGCCGCCGCGGGTACTGGTGACGACCGTCCCGTGGTCGACCGTGAGGGCGTAGACCCAGCCCTCGGTGCTCAGCCGCCAGCGGTCGCTGCCGTCCTTGGCGTCCAGCGCGTACAGGCTGGGGCCGTCCGAGGCGTGGATCCGGCCGTCCGCGACCGCCATCGCCCAGGCGACGTCACGGGTCTTGAACGTGCGGCGCCCGCTGGCCACATCGAGCGCGTGCACCTCGAAGGACGTGACGTACAGCAGGTCGTCGGCGACGGCGGGGGTGCCCCAGACGTCGTTCGACATCCGGAACCGCCAGGGGCGCCAGCGGCCCGGCTCGGCGGTCGGGGCCTCGGGCGGGGCGGGCGGCGCGGCCTCACCGCGGGCCGGACCCTCCGTCGCGCCGCCGGCCGCCGGACCCTGCGACGGCACACCGGCCGTGGCGGCGCCGGGCGGACGCACCCAGTTCGTGGCCGCACCGGCCTGCGCACGCGGCTGCGGGCCCGGGGCGTCGGCACGCGGACCGGGCCCTATCGGGGCGGGCGAGCCGCCGAGGCGTACCGGGCCGGCCG
>NZ_BMND01000036.1 GCF_014646275.1 Streptomyces kronopolitis | reverse complement strand
GCCGCGCCCGCCGGGCCGCCACCACCGTCGCCACGGCCTCCGGGCCGCCGCGGACCGCCCGTGCCGCCAGGGCCGCCAGCTCCCGCCGGTCCAGGTCCGTGCCCACGGCGCTCAGCGCCGGATGCGCCGTGACGCGGACGGTCAGCTCGCGGGCGGCGAGCACCCGGCGCAGCGAGCCGGCGAAGGTGTCCTCGCCGCAGAACGCGGCCGCCGTGCTGGGCCGGCCCTGCTGGGTGTAGTCGAGGGTCACCGGGCGGACCGGCGCGCCCGCGTCGAGGGCGGCCTGGAAGGTGGCCCGGCGGAAGGCGCCCTGTTCGGCGGTGCACCAGGTGGTGGCCTGCGGGAAGACCGCCACCGACCGTCCGGAGCCGAGCAGTTCGGCCACCTGGCGCACGGTGTCGGGCAGCCGCCGGGGGTGGGTGCGGTCGATGAAGTGCGTACCGGCCCGGCGGGCCAGGCCGCCGACCACCGGCCAGGCGCCGACCTCGCGCTTGGCCAGCAGGGTGACCGGTTCGACGGCGAGCAGGGCGAGGATGTCGAGCCAGGAGATGTGGTTGGCGACGACGAGGGTGCCGGGGCCGCCCCCGGCGCGGAGCCCGGTGGCGCCCTCCCGGCGGACGCCGAGCGCGTCGAGCAGCGCCGCGGCGTGCCCGCGCAGCCGTACCGGGTCGGCCAGCCGCTCCCCGTCGGTCAGCGCCCGCCGCACGGTGTGGGCGAACACGGCTCCGCGGCGGGCGCGGACGGGCGCCGGGACGCGCGGGGCGGCGTGCACCGCGCAGTCGGGGGTGCAGTCGGAGGAGACGTCCCAGGGGCCGTTCACCGCTCCTCGCCGAGGAAGTAGCGCCGGTAGCGGTCGTCCAGCCGCTCCATGTCCAGCACGACGAAGAAGTCGGCGACGTCGAACTCGGGGTCGTGGGCGGGCGCGCCGCAGATGACGGCCCCGATGCGCAGGTAGCCGCGGAGCAGCGGCGGCAGCTGGGCGAGGCTGGGGCGGCCGGGGAGCGGGGTGGCCGCGTGCCAGGGGTGGTGCGGGGTGACCTGGAGCCCGGGCGGGGCGGCGTGGCGGGTGCGGCCCAGTTCCCAGGCGTGGGTGGCGGCGGTGCCGCCGTCGGCGAGCGGGACGGAGGCGCAGCCGGCGAGGTAGCGGTGCCCGGAGAGCAGGGTGTAGCGGGCGAGCGCGGCCCACATCTGCGTCATCACGGCGCCGTTGCGGTGGTCGGGATGCACGCAGGAGCGGCCGGCCTCGATGAGGGAGGGGCGCAGCCCGGCCAGAGCGCCGAGGTCGAACTCGCCGTCGGAGTACAGCCGCGTGCTGCGGCCGGGCGGCAGCAGCCGGTAGGTGCCGACCACCTCGCCGGTGGCGGTGTGGGTGACGACGAGGTGGTCGGCGAGCGCGTCGACGTCGTCGATGTCGTGGCCGGCCAGCGGCGAGTGCAGGGTGGCGCCCATCTCACCGGCGAAGACCCGGTGGCGCAGCCGCTGGGCGGCCCGGATCTGCTCGGTGCTGTCGGCGATCTCCGCGGTGTAGCCGGGGACGGCGGGGGCGGCCGCCGGGGCCGGGGCGGCGGGCACGGGAGTGACGGCCGTGGAGGCGGGGACGGGAGTGGGGACGGGGACGGCGGACGCGGTCGATGTCACGCTCATGGAGCCCTCCATGGGGAGTGGGGAGGCGGTGCGAGTCGACGGGCGGGGAGACGTCGGGGGCCGGCCGAAATGCGGTACCGGGGCGGCGCCGGGTGCGGGCGCACCCCGGTGACCTGGCCCTTCTCTACGCGGAAGACTGTTCCCGGGTCCGCCGGCCGGGCGCGTGAAGCCCAGGGAGCGAAGGGATGAGGGTCCGCCGAACACTGGTCGCCGCCGTCCGGGGCGGCGCCCGGGACCGGCACGCTCCGACCTGCGGTGGAGGCCGGGCCCGCCGGGCCTCCGCGGCGTCCCGGCCGGTGACGGCACGGCCCCGGGGGCGGCCGGGACGGGCCGGGGCGTACTTGGAGCGTGGCTGACAGCCCGTTAGCGTGCCCCCCACACCCGCGACCGTTGTAACCACCGAGCAGTGGGGGCACACGTGAGCCGACCGTCACGACGCGCAGTGCTGGGGACCGCCGGAGCGATCGGTGCGGGGGTGGCGCTCGGCGGGGCCACCCCCGCCCCCGGGCGGACCGGCCGCCTCCGGGAGCGGGCACCGGCGTACGACACCGCACCGGCCCGGGCCGCGCTGACCCGGCTGCTGCCCGGCCACGCCGACCAGTTCCGGCTGGTGGCGCTCGCCCCGGACGGCCCCGACGACCGCTTCCGCGTCGAGGGCCGCACGGGCCGGATCACGGTCGCCGGGACCACGCCCGCGGTGCTGCTGACCGGCGTCCACTGGTACCTCAAATACACCTGCCGGGCGCATCTGACCTGGGCCGGCGACCAGGTGGACCTGCCCGCCCGGCTGCCCGCCCCGGCCTCCCCCGTCGCGCGCGCCACCGCCCTGCCGCACCGCTTCGCCCTCAACGACACCCACGACGGCTACACCGCCCCGTACGCCGACTGGCCGCGCTGGGAGCGGATGATCGACGTGCTGGCGCTGCACGGGGTCAACGAGGTGCTGGTCACCCCGGGCGCCGAGGCCGTCTACCACCGGCTGCTGACCGGCTTCGGCTACTCCGACGCCGAGGCCCGCGCCTGGATCCCGGCGCCCTCGCACCAGCCGTGGTGGCTGCTGCAGAACATGAGCGGCTACGGCGGCCCCACCAGTACCGAACTGATCGCCAAGCGGGCCGAGTTGGGCAGGCGGATCACCGACCGGCTGCGCGCACTGGGCATGCGCCCCGTCCTGCCCGGCTACTTCGGCACCGTCCCCGGCGGTTTCGCCGCCCGCAACCCCGGCGCCCGCACCGTGCCGCAGGGCACCTGGTCGGGCCTGGCCCGCCCCGACTGGCTCGATCCGCGCACCGCGTCCTTCGCCGGGGTGGCCGCCGCCTTCTACCGCCACCAGGAGCAACTCCTGGGCCCCGCCGACCACTTCAAGATGGATCTGCTGCACGAGGGCGGTGACCCCGGCGACGTCCCGGTGCCGGACGCCGCGCGCGCCGTCGAGAAGGCGCTGCGCACCGCCCGCCCCGGCGCGACCTGGGTGATCCTGGGCTGGCAGGGCAATCCGCGGCGCGATCTGCTGGACGCCGTCGACCACGACCGGATGCTGATCGTGGACGGCCTCAGCGACCTGGAGACGGTCACCGACCGGGAGCGGGACTGGGGCGGGGTGCCGTACGCCTTCGGCTCCATCCCCAACTTCGGCGGCCGCACCACCGTCGGCGCCAAGACGCACGTCTGGGCCGAGCGCTTCCCGGCCTGGCGCGACAAGCCGGGCAGCAGGCTCGCCGGGACCGCGTACATGCCGGAGGCCGCCGAGCGCGACCCGGCCGCGTTCGAGCTGTTCAGCGAACTCGCCTGGCGGGAGCGTCCGGTGGACCGCGCCGCCTGGTTCGACGGCTACGCCGACCTGCGCTACGGGGAACGCGACGAGGGCGCCCGCGCCGCGTTCGCCGCGCTGGGCACCAGCGCCTACGAGATCTCCAGCAAGGACGGCCGCCCGCACGACTCGGTCTTCGCCGCCCGCCCCGACCTGGCCGCCCGCTCCGGCACCGTCTACGCCACCCACACCCCCGCCTTCGACCCGGCGGCCTTCGACACCGCGTTCGCCGCGCTGCTGGCCGTCCGCCCCGCGCTGCGCGGCTCCGACGCCTACCGCCACGATCTGACCGACGCCGCCCGCCAGGCGCTGGCCAACCGGTCCTGGCAGCTGATCGGGCAGCTCCAGGAGGCCTACCGGCGCAAGGACCGGGCCACGTTCCGTGCGCTGTCCGGGCTGTGGCTGCGGCTGATGCGGCTCAGCGAGGACGTCACCGGCGCGCACCGGCAGTTCCTGCTGGGGCCGTGGCTGGCGGACGCCCGGGCGATGGCGTCCGGCCCCGAGGAGGCCGCCCGTCTGGAGCACAGCGCCCGGGCGCTGCTCACCACCTGGGCGGACCGGGCCACCGCCGACGGCGGCGCGCTCGCCAACTACGCCAACCGCGACTGGCACGGCCTGATCGGCGAGGTCCATCTCCCGCAGTGGCAGGCCTACTTGGCCGAGCTCGCCGACGCGCTGGCGGCGGACCGGCCGCCCAAGCCCTTCGACTGGTACGCCCGCGAGGAGCCCTGGACCCATGAGCGCACCGCGCACCCGCTGCACCCCACCGCCGACGCCCACCGCACCGCGCAGCGGGTCCACGACACCCTCGCCCGGGCCCCCTACCAGGGCACCGTCACCGTCACCGCGAGCCCGTCCGCGCTGCCGCCGGGCGGCCGCGCCACCGTCACCGCGGCGCTGCGCAACGTCAACGGGCTGCGCGCGACCGGCCGGGTCGACTTCGCCCTGACCGGCGTCGAGGCCGCCGCGCGGGGGCCGGTGTCGCTGCCCTCGCTCCCGCCCGGCGGCACCGGCCGGGCCCGCTGGCGGGTCACCGCGCCCGCCGGCCCGCTCACCGACCCGCTGGAGGCGCTGCCGTACGCCCTGAGCGCCGACTACGGGCCGAAGGGCGAGCCGCGGGTGCGCGCCGCCCACCACGGCACCCTGTTCGTGGCCGGGCCGCTGGATCGCGAACTGCGCACGACCACCACCAACGCGGCGGTCTTCGGCCAGCTCGGCGACCGGTTCGCGATCGACGGCGCGGGCGCCGACCTGTGGAAGGCCACCGCCGAGTTCGGCGCGGTCTACCGGCCGGGCGCGCTCGCCGCGGGCGGCACCGTGACGGCCGAGGTGACCGCGCAGGAGCCGACCGGCCCGTGGGCCCGCGCCGGCCTCGTCGTCCGCAACCGGCTCGCCGCCCCCGCCGCCGGCTCCCCCGACGCCCTCGGCTTCCTCAACCTGTCCGTGACGCCCGCCAACGGCGTCGTGCTGTCCTACGACTCCGGCGGCGACGGCACCCTGGACACCTACCGGCGCCTGACCGGCGTCACCGCGCCCGTCCTGCTGCGGCTGACCCGCGGCCCGGACGCGGGGCGCTCCGCCGCGTACACCGGCGCCTGCTCCACCGACGGCGGCGCCACCTGGCGCGAGATCGCCACCGTCACGGTCCCCGGAGCCGCCGCCCGGCAGGACACCGGGCTGCACCAGTCGGCCGCCAACTCCGGTACCGGGGACCGCGGATCGGCCACCTTCCGTCGCTGGACGGTCACTGGAAGCACCCCCGGGCACCGCGTACGCTGACCCCAACGCACCACGAATGAGGGGATGACGGTATGAGTGCCGCAGCGGAGAAGGAGTGGCTCTACGCCCTGGACATCTCCGACGCCACCTGGCAGCGCGCCCCGGGCGACGCGGAGGAAGCGGTGGAGATCGCCTTCCTGGAGCGCGGCGCGGTCGCCATGCGCAACTCCACGGACCCCGATGTGGTCCTGCGCTACACCGAGGGGGAGTGGCGGGCGTTCGTCCTCGGCGCGCGCGACGGTGAGTTCGACCTGAAGCACTGACGCCGGACTCCGGGACAGCGGCCGGGCGGCCACCGCGGGGCACACCGCGGTGGCCCCCCGGCCGTGTGCGGCGGCCCGCCGGGGCCCGCGCGGCGCCGGTGACCATCACAGGATTCACTCGTTTCACCGAACGTGAAGCAGCAGCAGAGACAGCAGCAGGCGACACCCCGGCGCGTGGACCGCCCCTCCCCCGCCGGCGGCGAGGAGCTCGGCGACGTCATCGACGTCGAGCAGGCCGAAGCGGCGCTGGTGGAGCACTACCCCCGGCTGGTCCGGCTGGCCTATCTCGTGCTGCCGCCCGGCCGGAGCCGCGGCCGCCGGGTGCTGGCCGCGCACGGCGTGGTGCAGCGGACCCTGCCGCGCCAGCGCAGCTCCACCCGCGGCCTCGGGCTGCCCGCCCAGCGCGCCGGCACGGACGCAGCGATCGACCCCGGCTACGCCTTCGTGCGGCTGCGGGTCCTGCGGGCCGCGCTGTCCGGCCGCCGCGCGCTGCGCCGGCCGCCGCTGTTCCCCCAGGTGTGGGGCCTGCGGCTGTTCCCGCGGTCCGGCGGCGCGGATGAACTCGCGCTGGACCAGGCACTGTCGGCGCTGTCCGGCCCGGCCCGGGCGGCGTTCGTGCTGCGCGATCTGGAGCGGCTGAGCACGCCCGAGGCGCGCCGGGTGCTGGAGGCGGCCGGGGTGGTGCACGCCCGTGAGGCGCTGGACGAGGCGGACCGGGCCGCGACCCCGGCCGGCAGCCGGGACCGCTCGCTGCTGGAGTCACCGGAGTTCGACCCCTGCGCGCTCCAGGCCCGGCCGACGGATCTGATCCGGCGGCGGCAGCACGGCCGGGCGGTGCTGGCGGCGAGCGCGGCGGTGCTGGTGTGCGGGGCGCTGCTGGGCATGCCGGGCGACGGCTGGGGCCCGGACGGCGCCGCGGCGCCGCCGTATGCGCAGAACGCCGCGGCCGAGGCGGCCCTGGACCCCGGGAAGCTGACGGTGACCTCCGCGACCGCCTGGAAGCAGGCCGCGCGGCAGGACTTCGCCGCCTGGCCCGCCCGCGGCGACCGGATCCACGACAAGGCGCTGCTGCGCCGGGCGCTGGCCGTGTGGGCCAGGCCGGGCACCGGGGTGCAGGTGTCGGCGACGCCGGGGACCGCGGCGGGCCCGGCGGCCGGACCGGCCCAGCTGCTGTTCGCGGGGGTGGTCGACCACGCCGTGGTGGTGCTGCTGCACGACGGGCTGCGGGTGGTGCGTTACGCGGAGGCCGCGGACGGCGAGGGCCAGGGCGACGGCACGGGTGCCGCGCTGGACTTCGCCCGGGTGGACGGCGCGGCCGGCGACGCGGCGAGCGCCCTGGTGGTCAGCCGTACGCAGGGCAATGTGCGCTATCTGACCGCGCCCTGGGTGAGGTCGGCGCGGCTGGTCGACCTCGTCCGGCCGGACGCGCCGGGCCAGCCGGTGGCGATCGGGGCCGACGGGGTCACCACCCCCGTGCCCACCCCGCAGCCCGCGGAGAAGTGCACGACCTGGCCGGCGCTGCGGACCGGCGGCCCGTTGCTGACCGATCTCGGGGAACTGGCCCCGGCGCGCCTGACGTACGGCACGCCGCGCAAGCCGGGCGGGGTGACCGCACGTCCGGCCAGGACCGCCTGGGCGCGGACCGCCTGCCAGCTGGCCACGCTGCGCGGGCAGGGCGTACGCACCGTCAACGCCTGGGAGTTCGCCCGTCAGCCGCTGCCCGCGGGCTCCGGCCTCGCGGCCTGGCTGTGCACCCGCGCCGAGACCTGGCGCGGCGCGGGCAGCCGTGCGATGGCCCAGATCCAGACCCCGGCGCCGCACGGCGCGCCCTACGCGGCGGGCTCGGTCACCGCGCGCACCGAGGGCGGCACGGCCTGCGGCCCGCGGGCGCCCCGGGCGCTGGCCGGAGTCCTGTGGAAGTCCCCCGCCGGCACCTGGTGGCTGCTGGCCGCGGGCAGCCGGCAGGTCACCTCGATCACCGCCCGGGACGGGGTGCACGCCCAGGCCGCCGGCCGCTTCCTGGCGGCCCCCGCCCGGGCGGGCGACCGCGCGGAGCTGGCCGGCCGGCTGGCGGCGGGCGGACGGATCGAGGCCCTGCACTGAGCGCCGGGGGCCCGCGCGCACCGGCCGAGGCCTCCCCCACTTCCGGCCGGTACGACGCCAAAAGCCCAGGTCCGTGCCCGATTCGTGATTCCGGAGGCGATTCCGTGCCGCGGCCCGGATCGTTAGGGTGGTCGGTATGACGACCGTGGCGCGCCGCAGGATGGGTGTCGAGGAGCGGCGCGAGCAGTTGATCGCCGTCGCTCTCGACCTCTTCAGTCACCGTTCGCCCGAGGACGTGTCGATCGACGAGGTCGCCGAGGCCGCCGGGATCTCCCGCCCGCTGGTCTACCACTACTTCCCGGGCAAGCAGCAGTTGTACGAGGCGGCGCTGCGCTGGGCCGCCGACGAGCTGACCGCGCGCTTCATGGAGCCGCACGAAGGCCCGCTCGGTGCACGGCTGTTGCGGGTCATGGAGCGCTTCTTCGACTTCGTCGAGGAGCACGGCCGGGGGTTCTCGGCGCTGATGCGCGGCGGCCCGGCGATCGGTTCGGGCCGTACCGGCGTGATGGTCGACGGCGTCCGGCAGGCCGCCTTCGAGCAGATCCTCGCCCACCTCGACGTCTCCCGGCCGTTCCCGCGCCTGGAGATGGTGGTCCGCTCCTGGGTCTCGCTGGCCGAGACCACCGCACTGCTGTGGCAGGACGGCCGCCGGGTGCCGCGCACGGAGTTGGAACGCCAGCTGGTGCACGACTTCGCGGCGCTGGCGGCGGTGAGCGCGGCGTACGACGCGCGGATGGCGCAGGTGGTCCGGCGGATACTCGCCGACGAACCGGAGAACGGGATCTTCGCCGATCTGGTGGGACGGCTGATGGACCTCCCCGAGCCGGTCTGAACGCCGGGCCCCGGGCCCCGGCTTCCGCGCCGGTCCGGGACAATCCCGGCATGGACCTCACCTTCCGGCTCGCCGACGACGGCCCCGATCTGCCCGCCCTGGTCGCCCTGTACGACGCCGCGGCCCACTGGATGCAGGCCCACGGCATCGCCCAGTGGAAGCCCGGCGAGAAGGACGAGGACCACTTCCGCCGGCGCCGCGCGGACGGCGAGGTCTGGCTGGCCGAATCCGCCGGACGGCTGGTGGGCGCCTACGAACTCTGGTGGCAGGACGAGCCCGCCTGGGGCGTGCGGCCCCCCGAGGCGGGCTACGTCCACCGGCTGATGGTGGACCGCGACCATGCCCCGGCCGGCACCGGCCGCGCGCTGCTGACCCATGCCGAACAGCGCATCGCCGCATCCGGCCGCACCTGGTCCCGCCTGGACTGCGTCGCCTCCAACCCCCGCCTGCGCACCTACTACGAGTCCGCCGGCTACACCGCCGTCGGCGAACAGCCCTACAAGGCAGGCACGGGCGGCAGCACGTACGCCGTCACCCTCCTCGAAAAACGGCTGGACGACTGATTGATCCACCTTTTCGCGCCGCTCTGGAAACGCATGCCGGCAATCTCCGGCAAGCCAACCCAGGTGTAGATATCAGATTGGAGTTTGCGCCGTGAGCTATTACTTCGAGGCTTCTGGCCATACCGTGTGGGACCCCTCGCTCCGCATCGGAAAGTGGTACCTGTCCTTCGCGGAGAGCGCGGCAGATCTGGTACACCGCCCCACGGGCCTCAAGCCGTCGGATGACGACACATGCGCGGTGGACGTGCAGGTGTTCCGGCAGTTCGTCGAGGGGCTGCTCGAGTGTTATGCATCGACACGCCACCCCGTTCAGCATGGCCTTATGCGCGGTGTGCTCCTCACCTCTCTTGTGATGCTGGAGCGCGTGGGGGTGGAGATGAGCCCAAAATCCGAGCGGGAGGCGTCCATCCTTGAGGAAGTGGAGACTTTCGCAGGCGCGATGTAGCTGAAACGAGAGGGAACCCGTATCACTTCCCGGAGAGGTCCCGTCGGCTCGCCCAGCGGGACCTCTCCGTACTTATTCGCTCAGCCCCGCCGGAACACCGCCACCGTGCGGGCCGGGGCGGTGAAGGTGGCCGAGGGGCGTGTGTAGGAGGCGGTGGCGGTGGTGGGGTCGGTGCCGTGGGACTGGAGGGGGTGGAGGGTGTAGGGGGTGCCGGCGAGGCCGGGGACGGTCTGGTGCTGCTCGTGGGGCGTGGCGTTGAAGATGATGACGAGGTTGCCGAGGCGCATGGTGAGGACGCCGGGGGTCTCGTGCTTTCCGGACAGGGGGAAGGAGAGCGAGCGCTGTACCGCGGCGGCGGTGGGCAGGCCGAAGGCCGGTTCGGTGGCGTGGATGCGGAGCAGGTCGCGGTAGGCGGCGGCGGTGCGGCGGATCGTGGCGCAGCCGGGGCGCAGTGCGGGGTCGGCCAGCAGGGGCCGGGCGTAGGGCCACTTGTCCTTGTTGTCGGCGGCCGGGGGCAGTCCGCGGCCGAAGCCGTTGCCGTCGGCGCAGTTCCAGTGCAGGGCGTTGAACCAGTCGCCGCTGTCGAAGGAGTTGCGGTCCAGGGACTTGGAGCGCAACAGGTCGGAGCCGGCCTGGGAGAGTGCCGGGCCCTGGGAGAGGGCGGCGGTGGCCAGCGCGAGCACCTGCATGCGGGCGCGGTCGGCGGGGGCGGTGCGCGGCGGGAGCTTGTAGGCGAGCGCGTCGTAGAGGGTCTCGTTGTCATGGGCGTCGGCGTAGGCGAGCGCGTCACCGGGGGCGGCGGCGTAGCCGGCCGGGGCGCCGTTGTAGTCGACGCCGGAGCCCTTCACCCGGTGGCCGGCGCTGTCGGTGAAGGTGAAGTCGGCGAGGTTGCCGGTGAGACCGACCTTGAGGAGGTCCTGGTAGTGGAGCAGCCGGGCGCGCTGCTCGGCCGGACTGCCGTTGGCGGGCGCGGAGTTGGGGTCGGTGTACAGGCCGGAGGCGAAGCCCTGGACGCGGGGGTCGGCGTCGAAGGGGCTGCCGCCGCGTACGGCGTCCCGGGCGCGGTCCGAGAACGTCGCGATCCCGGTGCCGGCCATGTTCTTCTGGGTGGCCTGGACGAAGCGGGCGTCGTCCGCGGCCTCGCCGAAGTTCCAGCCCTCGCCGTAGAGGATGACGGACTTGCCGTCCACCCCGTCCTTGGCCGGGGTCAGCGCGTCCAGCGCCGCGCGGACGGCGAGGAGGTTGGCCTTGGGCTGGTGTCCCATGAGGTCGAAGCGGAAGCCGTCGACCTTGTACGCCGTGGCCCAGGTGACGACGGAGTCGACGACGAGCTTGCCCATCATGGTGTGCTCGGTCGCGGTCCCCGCACAGCAGGTGGAGGTGGCCACGCTGCCGTCGTCCTGCAGCCGCTGGTAGTAGCCGGGGACGATGCGGTCCAGTACGGAGTGCGGGTCCTGGCCGCTCGCGGCGGTGTGGTTGTAGACCACGTCCATGACGGTGCGCAGCCCGGCCCCGTTGATCCCCTGCACCATGCGCCGGAACTCGACGGTCCGGGCGGTGCCTTCCGGGTCGGAGGCGTAGGAGCCCTCGGGGACGGTGTAGTGCAGCGGGTCGTAGCCCCAGTTGTAGGCGTCCCGGCCGGCCGTCTTGGTGACGCAGTCCTGCTGGCGGTCGGAGTCGGGGGCGTAGGAGGCGAGGTCGCAGCCGGGACGGGCCTGGTCGGCGCGGCGCTCGGGGGTGGTGGCGAAGTCGGCGGCCGGCAGCAGATGGACGTGGGACGTGCCGGCGCGGGCGAGGGAGCGCAGCCGGCGCATGCCGTCGGAGTGGCGGTCGGTGAACGCCAGGTACCGGCCCCGGTGGTGGGAGGTGCGGTCCGCTGCGGAGAAGTCGCGGATCTGCAGTTCCTGGATGCGGGCGCGGCGCAGCGGGACCGCGGCCGGCTTCGCCAGCCCTGACCAGCCGGGCGGGGCGAGCTTCGGGTCGGCGAGGTCGACGACCAGGCTGCGGGCCGAGTCCGCGGTCAGCGCGGTGGAGTAGGGGTCGGTGACCTCGTTGGTGACGGTCCGGCCGGCGGAGGGAGCCCATACGGTGACGCGGTAGCGGTACGGCTTCCCGGCCCAGTCGCGCGCCCCGCGGACGCGCCACACGCCGCTGGCGTCGTCCCGGTGCATCGGGACCGTGCGGCCGCCGAGTTCGAGGACGACGGTGCGGGCGGTGGGTGCCCAGACCGCGAGGGTGGGGCGGCCGTCGCGCGCGAAGACCGGCCCCAGGGCGGCGTGTCGGGCGCGGGTGCCGTACAGGTCGTCGAGGACGCCGGGTATCTGGACGCCGGTGGTGGTGCGCCGCCCGTCGGCGGTGCGCTGGGTGGCGTGCAGCGCGTCCCGCAGGGCGGTGCGGGCCAGGGCGCGGTCGCGGGGGTCGACGGTGAAGGCCGGGTAGTGCGTGAGGTGCGGATAGGCGAGGCGTTCGGAGGGGCTGAGGCGGCCCGGGACGAGCCGGAGGTGTGCGCCGCGGGTGCCGGACTCCAGCCGTGCGGCGCGGTGTTCGGCGCCCTTCCAGACCACGGTGTCGCGGTCGATCCACTGCGCCAGGGCCGGTTCCCGGCCGGACGGGGCGGCCGCGGCCGGTTGCGGCGGGGGCGAGGCGAGCAGCGCCGTCGCGCCGAGGACCAGGGCGAGGGCGGCGGCCGGGCGCCGACAAAGCCGGCGGGTGGTGGAGGACATGGGTCATGGTTGTATCGGCGCCGAAAGTGCGATGCAAGACCTTACGCAAGACATTGCAAGGGTGTTACCTTCCCTCGGAAGCCGGTCCGGTCGGCCGGAGACCCGCCACGGCGGGCCCTACGCGCCCGGCCTTCCGGACCGGCGCCACCCGGAGCCCGACCGCCCCGCACGGGAACCGGTGAGGCACTCCCTACACGGCCAACTCGCTGTCTCCGCAACCGCGTTCCAAGACAAATCGATGGTGCGGGCCGGGCGGACATGGTTGGCTTCGTCAGGGCGCGCCAGGTACGCGCCCGATGAGGGGGAATCATCATGAAGTTCCGTATCGGCGGAGCATCGGCCGCGCTGGCCGTCCTGCTGGCCGCCGCTTCGAGCGTGCCGGCCCATGCCGACGCGCACCGCGAGCCGGCGAGCAGCTACCGGGCGGTCAGCGCCCAAAGCGCCCACGGCTTCCTGACCAAGGGGGACTACGCGCACTTCTCCCACACCGTGCGCAACACGGTCAACGCGCACGGCTGGTGGAAGAAGATCGACGGCCCGGCGACACACGCCAAGGTCACCATCTGGCTGCAGGTCAAGTCCGGCTCCAGGTGGAAGACTCTCGACAAGGGAGTCAAGACCGTTCTGCCGGGCGGCGGAAGCAACAAGCGCGCGGTCGCCAACTGGAAGTGCACCAACCTGATCATGAAGAACCACTTCCGTACGGTGGTGGACGTGGACATCGTCGGCTATCCGGACAGCCCCGAGAAGCTCGTGACCACGACGCAGACGCTGTACTGCGGCATCTAGCACCCGGCCGCAAACCCGGACACCGGTCGGACACGGAAAGGCCCTTGGCGTGTACTACGAGACGCTTGTCGCCGTGCACGGAGTGCTCGACCGGTATCCGTGGGCGTCGCACCTGACCTGCGAGGACACCGGCAGCGAGCTGTTCGACCTCGCCCTGCGCAGGTCGGAGGCGTACGGCTGGTACTCCACCGGCGGCTGGACCTACCGGTACCGGGGGTGGGGCGAGGCCCGCGTCGTCCAGGACCCGGGGCGCTGGGCCGACTGCCTGGCCGGCGGGGACTGGACGCAGGACGGGCAGGTGCGGGAGCTGGCCTGGATGTCGGCGGACATCCCGGACGATGTCCGGGAGCCGCGGCTGCCGGTCCTGCACGTCACGCGCATCCTGTCGGACGCGCTGAACCGGCTCGGGCACGTCCGGTTCACGGGGCTGCACGCCGTCCTCCCGCTGCACGAACTCGTCGGTGACGCCTCCGACGACCTGGCGGAGATGCGGAAGTGGTTCGCGCTCGCCGACCCGTCCGCGTCGGTGGCGGTGAGCGTCACCGCCGCCACCGGCACCGCGGGGTGGGGCAAGGAGGCGGCCGTGCGTGACGCCGTCGCGGCGCGGCTCGGTGACCTCGCGGAGGTCGAGGTCGCCACCGGGCGGCTCGATCTGTCCGGCATGGCGGACCTGGACGGCGAGCACGGCTACCGCAAGGCCCGCGAGCGGGGCGTGCTGCGGTTCGCCTGCCGGGTGCGGGAGTGGTCGCCGGAGGTCGCGGTGTGGCTGGTCGAGGTCGTGGGCGACGCCTTGCGCGCGGTCGGGTGCGCGGAGCAGGTGGTGGTGACCGCCTCGCGGGCGTCCGACGCCCGCCCCTGACAGGTCGGCCCGGCGGTCAGCCCCGTACCGGCCCCGTCGACCCCCGCACCACCAGCTCCGGCCGGAAGACGAACTCGGTGTGCCGGGTGGTGCGGTGGCCCCGGGCGCGGTCGTGGATCTCCTCGATCAAGGCGCCGACCGCCGCCGTCGCCATGGCCTGGACGGGCTGGCGCACGGTGGTCAGCGGCGGGTCGGTGAAGGCGATCAGCGGGGAGTCGTCGAAGCCGACCACGGAGAGCGCCCCGGGCACCTCCAGTCCGCGCTGGCGGGCCGCGCGGACGACGCCCAGCGCCATCAGGTCGCTGCCGCAGACGATGCCGGTGCAGCCCTCGTCGTCGAGGAGTGCGGCGGCCGCCGCGTGGCCGCCCTCGACGCCGAACAGGGTGTGCCGCACGCGCCGTTCGGCCTGCCCCCTCGACAGGCCGAACGACTCCGCCAGCGCCGCCGCGAAGCCCTCGGCCTTGCGGCGGGAGGGCACATAGCGGGCCGGGCCGACGGCGAGCCCGATCCGCTCGTGCCCCAGCTCGGCCAGGTGGCGCACCGCCATCCGGGCCGCCGCGCCGTCGTCCGGCGAGACGAACGGCGCGTCGATCCCCGGGTGGTAGCCGTTGATCAGCACGAACGGGACGCCGCGGGAGGCCAGCCGGGTGTAGCGGGCGGGGTCGGCGCGGGAGTCGGCGTGCAGTCCGGAGAGGAAGACGATGCCGGTGACGCCGCGCTCCTCCAGCTGCTCGACGAGCTCGTCCTCGGTGGCCCCGCCCGGCAACTGGGTGCACAGCACCGGGGTGTAGCCGTGGCCGGCCAGCGACTGCTCGATGATCTGGGCGAAGGCCGGGAAGATCGGGTTGGTCAGCTCGGGGATGACCAGCCCGACCAGCCCGGCGCTGCGCCGCCGCAGCCGTACGGGACGCGCGTGGCCGAGCACGTCGAGCGCGGCGAGCACCCGCTGCCGGGTGCTCGCCGCCACGCCCGCCCGGCCGTTCAGCACCCGGCTGACGGTGGCCTCGCTGACCTGCGCCTGGGTGGCGATGTCGGCGAGGCGGAGGGGGGCGGGCGTGGCGGGGGTGTCGGGCAGGGTCACTCCTCGAACCAGACGGTGGTGTCGCCCGGCAGCGCGAAGTCCCCGTCGGAGGGATCGAGCCGGCGGGAGGAGAGCAGGACCCGGCCGGGGGCGGCCAGCCGGACCGGGGCCGCCGTCGTGTTGACCGTGCAGACCAGGCCGCCGGGGCGGCGGAAGGCCACGACGCCGGCGGGGGCGTCCAGCCACTCGACGAACGCACCGGCGCCCAGGGCGGGGTGGGTGCGCCGCAGGGACAGTGCGGTGCGGTACAGCTCCAGGGTCGAGTCCGGGTCGCCGGTCTGCGCCTCGACGGTGAGGGCCGCCCAGTCGGCGGGCTGCGGGAGCCAGCTGCCGCCGGTGCCGAAGCCATAGGGGGCCACGTCGCCGCTCCACGGGAGCGGCACCCGGCAGCCGTCGCGCAGGCCCTCCTGGCCGGCGTCCCGGAAGAAGGAGGGGTCCTGGCGGACCTCGTCGGGCAGGTCGGTGACCTCGGGCAGGCCGAGTTCCTCGCCCTGGTAGAGGTAGGCGGATCCGGGCAGGGCCAGCATCAGGAGGGTGGCGGCGCGGGCCCGCTCCAGGCCGCCGCCGAGGCGGGTGCGGTGGCGGACGACATCGTGGTTGGACAGCACCCAGGTGGTGGGGGCGGACACCGGGCGCATGGCGTCGAGGGAGGTGTCGATCGCCTCGCGGAGCGCGGCCGCGTCCCAGTCCGTGTTCAAGTAATGGAAGTTGAACGCCTGGTGGAGCTCGTCGGGGCGCAGGTAGCGCGCGGTGCGCTCGACGGTGGGGGTCCAGGCCTCGGCGACCGCGATGCGGTCGCCCGCGTACTCGTCCAGGACGGTGCGCCAGGAGCGGTAGATGTCGTGCACGCCGTCCTGGTCGAAGAACGGCAGGACCTGGTTGCCGAGGAGCCGGAGCTGTTCGCCGTGGCCCATGTCGGGCAGTCCGGGGGCCTTGACCAGGCCGTGCGCCACGTCCACCCGGAAGCCGTCGACGCCCAGGTCCAGCCAGAAGCGCAGCACGGAGCGGAACTCGTCCCGGACGGCGGGGTGGTCCCAGTTGAAGTCGGGCTGCTCGGGGGCGAAGAGGTGGAGGTACCACTCCCCGTCGGGCACCCGCGTCCAGGCGGGCCCGCCGAAGAGGGACTCCCAGTCGTTGGGCGGCTGCTCGCCGTTCTCGCCGCGTCCCTTGCGGAAGTGGAAGCGCTCGCGGAGCGTCGAGCCGGGGCCCTCGGCGAGTGCGCGGCGGAACCATGCGTGCTGGTCGGAGCAGTGGTTGGGGACGAGGTCGACGATGATGCGCAGCCCCAGGCCGTGGGCGTCGCGGATGACGGCCTCGGCGTCGGGCAGGGTGCCGAACATCGGGTCGATGGCGCGGTAGTCGGCGACGTCGTAGCCGGCGTCGGCCTGCGGGGAGGCGTAGAAGGGGCTGAGCCAGACCGCGTCCACGCCCAGGTCGCGCAGGTACGGCAGCCGGCTGCGGATGCCCGCCAGGTCCCCCATGCCGTCGCCGTTGCCGTCGGCGAAGCTGCGCGGGTAGACCTGGTAGATCACCGCGTCGCGCCACCAGTCGGTGGCAGGAGTGACGTCGTGCTGTGGAGTCATGTCATCCCTTGGTGGTGCCGGCGGTCAGTCCGGCGACGAGGTGGCGCTGGGCGAAGGCGAAGACGAGTGCGGCCGGCACGGCGATGATCACGGCGGCGGCGGTCATCGAACCCCAGTCGTTGGTGTACTGGTTGACGAAGGTCTGCAGCCCGCCGGCGAGTGTCAGGTTCTCCTCGCCGGTCATGAAGGCGGAGGCGTAGGCGACCTCGGCCCAGGCGGTGACGAAGGTGTAGAAGCCGGTGACGGCCAGGCCGGGGCGGGCCAGCGGCAGGACGAGCCGCCAGAAGGTGCCGAAGGGGTTGAGGCCGTCGACCCGGCCCGCCTCGTCGATCTCCACCGGGATGGTGTCGAAGAAGCCCTTCATCATCCAGGCGCAGAACGGGACGGCGATGGTGAGGTAGGTGATGACCAGGCCCGCGGGCTGGTTGAGCAGGCCGAGGCCGGCCAGCAGGTTGTAGAGCGGCACGATCAGCACGGCGACCGGGAACATCTGGGTGATCAGCAGCAGCCACATCAGCGGGCGCATGCCGGGGAAGCGGAAGCGGCTGACGGCGTAGCCGGTGGTGGCGGCGAGGAAGACGCCGAGGACGGTGGTCACCCCGACGATGAGCACGGAGTTCTTGAACCAGGCCAGGAACTCGGTGTCGGCCACCACATGGGTGTAGTTGGCGAACGTGAAGTGCGTGACGAGGCCGGTGGAGAAGGCGTCGTTGCGGGGTTTGAAGGACGTCACCAGCAGCCACAGGGGCGGGAACACCGCGATCACGGCCGCGGCGGCCAGGGTCAGGTGCAGTCCGGCGGAGGCGAGCCGGGAGCGCTCGGCGCGCCTGCGGGTGCCGGTGCGGGCCGGCGGTGTGCGGGTCATGGTCACCACACCTCTCCCTGCTTGCGCAGTGCCCGGCGGTAGACCACCGCGACGGCCGAGAGCAGCAGGAGGATCAGGACGCCCCAGGTCGCGGACATCGAGAAGTCGCGGGGGCTGTCGACGAAGGAGAGCCGGTAGGCGTAGGTCACCAGGATCTCGGTGGCGTCGCCGGGGCCGCCCCGGGGCAGCAGGAAGATCACCGGGAACATGTTGAAGGTCCAGATGGTGGAGAGCAGGACGACGGTGCTGCTGACGGCCCGCAGTCCGGGGAGGGTGATGTGGCGGAAGCGCTGCCAGGCGCTCGCGCCGTCCATCTCGGCGGCCTCGTAGAGCTCGCCGGGTATGGACTGAAGTCCGCCGAGGAGCGCGACGAGCATGAAGGGCACGCCGAGCCAGACATTGACGGCGATCACCGAGAGCTTGGCCCAGGTGGGGTCGTTGAGCCAGGGGACGGCGTCGATGCCGCCGCCGGCCAGCAGCTTGTTGAGGATGCCGTTCTTCTCGTTGTAGAGCATCCGCCAGGTGAAGACGGAGATGAAGGCGGGGACGGCCCACGGCAGGATCAGCGCCAGGCGGTAGGCGGTGCGGCCGCGCAGCGGGCGGTTGAGCATGTTCGCCAGGGCCAGGCCGATCAGGAAGGTGAGCGAGACGCAGGCGACGGTCCAGGTCACGGTCCAGCCGAGGCGGTCCCAGAAGACGCCGTCGGTCAGCACCGCCTTGTAGTTGTCCAGGCCGGTGAACCTATAGGTGGCGGGGAGGTGGTTGACGCCGATGTTCCGCTCGACGTTGGCCTCGTCGGCGTCGGTGAGCGAGAGGAGGACGCCGCGCGCCAGCGGGTAGCCGATGATCACCCCGATGACGAGTACCACCGGGGCGACCATCGTCCACGCGTACCAGTGGGTGCCCAGCGCCCGGCGCACCCGTACAGCAACGGTCACTTGTAGTCCTTGAGCAGCTTCCGGTAGGCGTCGCCGGTCGCCTTGGCGGCCTGCTCGGGCGTGGCGGAGCCGGTGAGCACCTTGTTCATCTGGACCTTGATCGGCTCGAAGAGGGAGTTGCCCTCGGCGATCCAGGGGCGCTGGACGGCGCCGTCCACGGCGGGCTTGAAGAACTTCACCATCTCGTTGTTCTTGACGGCCGGCACCTCGTACACGGACTTGCGGGTGGGCAGCAGGCTGAGCTTGTCGGTGGTCTGCTGCTGGACCTTGGCGGAGCTCATGTACTTCACGAAGGCGTAGGAGGCACGCAGGTTCTTGCTGCCCGCGTAGACGGAGAGGTTCCAGCCGCCCTGCGGGGAGCCCTGGGCCCGGGAGCCGGCGGGCACGGGGGCGACGCCGAGGTTCTCCTTGCCGGCGGGGGGCTGGAACGCCTTGCCGGCGCGGGCGCCCTCGATGTCCCACGGGCCGTCGACGGCCATCGCGACGGTGCCGTCCTTGAGGGCCTTGAGCTGGTTCTCCTGGCCGTCGGTGGCGTCGGTGACGGCCGCCTTGGAGTCGACCAGGTCCTTGAGGGTCTTGAAGGCCTTGACGCCGGCGCCGTCGTCGATCTGCACGATCTTGTCGCGGGCGTCGACCATGTTGCCGCCCTCGCCGTAGAGGTAGGGCAGGAACCAGTAGGGGTCGTCGCCGCGCAGGTAGAGGGCGGTGGCGCCGGTCTTCGCCTTGATCTTCTTGGCGTCGGCGGCGAGTTCGGCGAAGGTCTTGGGCACGCCGACGCCGGCGTCCTTGAGGAGCTTCTTGTTGTAGAAGAGGCCGAGGGTGTCGATGACCTGGGGTGCGGCGTAGGTCTTGCCCTTGAACTTCGTGGAGCCGACGGCCTGCGGGAGGTAGTCGTCGGTCCTGTCGAGGGCGGGGGTGCCGTCGAGCGGGGCGAGGTAGCCGAGGTTGGCGAAGTCGGCGGTCCAGGCGACCTCGGTGCGCATCACGTCGGGCGCACCGGAGTTGCCGCCGGCGGCGTTCTTGAACTTGGCGTTGGCATCGCCGAACGGAACGTTCACATACTGAACGTGGACCTTCGGGTGCTCCTTCTGGAAACCTTCGGCAAGCTTGCGGTACGTCGCCTTCTCGGCGTCGTTGGAGGTGTCCCAGAAGGTAACGGTTCCGGACAGTTCGCCCGAGCTGTCGCCGCCGCTGCCCCCGTCACCCCCGCCGCACGCCGTCGCTGCCAGTGCCATGCCCGCTACCAGCGCGGTGGCCGCTGCGCCCCGTATGCCACGCCGCATGTGAACTCCTTAGAGAAATGCCTCAGATGGCGGTCAGGAACGTAACAGCGCCGCAAACAAACCGAAAGACTTTGCGGCAAATTTCTGCAAGACCCCTGGAACGAATTGCAACGAGATGGCTGGAACGGGACCCTTGGGGCACCCGCGGCACCGTCACCCCGTGCCCGCCCGCGCGTTGATTGCGTGACGGCATGCACGCCTCTTGATCCGACAGGGACGGCAGATGACCCAGGAGCTCACTTCCCCCAGCCCCGCCCCCCGTGCCCCCTCGGCCGGCCGTGATCCCGGGTGGTGGCGCGACGCCGTGATCTACCAGGTCTACGTCCGCTCGTTCGCCGACAGCGACGGCGACGGAATCGGCGATCTGCGCGGGGCCCGTGAGCGGCTGCCGTACCTGAAGGACCTGGGGGTGGACGCCGTCTGGCTCACCCCGTTCTACGCCTCACCGCAGGCCGACGGCGGCTACGACGTCGCCGACTACCGCGCCGTCGACCCGCTCTTCGGCACCCTCGACGACGCCGCCGAACTGCTGCGCCGCGCCCATGAGCTGGGCCTGCGGGTGATCGTCGACATCGTGCCGAACCACACCTCCGACCGGCACCCGTGGTTCCGGGACCCCGAACTCGCCCGGCAGCGCTACGTCTTCCGTCCGGGCAGGGGCGCCGGCGGCGAACTCCCGCCCAACGACTGGGAGTCGGTCTTCGGCGGCCCGGCCTGGACCCGCACCGAGCGCGGCGACTGGTACCTCCATCTGTTCGCCCCCGAACAGCCCGATCTGAACTGGGACGACCCGGAGGTGCACGCCGAGTTCGAGGCCATCATGCGCTTCTGGCTCGACCTGGGGGTGGACGGCTTCCGGGTCGATGTCGCGCACGGCATGATCAAGGCACCCGGCCTGCCGGACATCGGCCACGGCCGGCAGGCCCAGCTGATCGGCACCCAGGTCCTGCCGTTCTTCGACCAGGACGGCGTGCACGACATCCACCGCACCTGGCGCCGGCTGCTGGACGGCCACACCGCGGCGCACGGCACCCCGGTGATCGGTGTCGCCGAGGCCTGGGCGCCCACCCCCGAACGCCTCGCCCTCTACGTCCGCCCCGACGAGCTCCACCAGGCCTTCAACTTCCAGTTCCTCAACGCCCCCTGGCAGGCCGGGGCGCTGCGCACGGTCATCGACGCCTCGCTCGCCGCCACCGCCTCGGTCGGCGCCCCCACCACCTGGGTGCTGTCCAACCACGACGTGGTCCGCCACACCACCCGACTCGGCGGCGGCCTGGACCGGGCCCGCGCCGCCACCCTCCTCATGCTGGCCCTGCCCGGCTCCGCCTACCTCTACCAGGGCGAGGAACTCGGCCTGCCCGAGGTCACCGACCTGCCCGACGAGGTCCGCCAGGACCCGGCGTTCTTCCGCGGCCGCCGCCCGGGCGCGGCCGCCGGTGCCGCGGCCGCCGACGGCGGTGGGGACACCAGCGGCCAGGAGGGCTTCCGCGACGGCTGCCGGGTGCCGCTGCCCTGGTCCGGCGAGCGGCCGCCGTACGGCTTCGGGCCCGGCGGCAGCTGGCTGCCGCAGCCCGCCGACTGGCGCGCGCTGACCGTGGCCGCCCAGACCGGCGACCCCGGCTCGACCCTGGAGCTCTACCGCACCGCGCTGGCCCTGCGGCGCCGGCTGCCGGGCCTGGGCGACACCTCGATGAGCTGGGAATCCGCGCCCGAGGGGGTGCTCGCCTTCCGCCGCCCCGGCGTGCTGTGCACCGTCAACACCCTCGGCCGCCCCCTGACCCTCCCGGCGCCCGGCACCGTGCTGCTGGCCAGCGCCCCGGTGACCGTGGACGGCGCCGGCGCGGTGCTGCCCGGTGACAGCTGCACCTGGTGGGCAATCTGACAGCAGAACGGTACAGTCCCACCCATGACCGCCCGGCTTGCCGATATCGCAGCACAGGCGGGTGTCAGCGAGGCCACCGTCAGCAGGGTTCTCAACGGGAAGCCCGGCGTCTCCGCCACCACCCGCCAGTCCGTGCTCGCCGCCCTCGACGTGCTGGGCTACGAACGCCCGGTGCGGCTGCGCCAACGCAGCGCCGGGCTGGTCGGACTGATCACCCCGGAGCTGGACAACCCGATCTTCCCGGCCTTCGCGCAGGTCATCGGGCAGGCCCTGACCCGCCAGGGCTACACCCCGGTCCTCGCGACCCAGACGCCGGGCGGCTCCACGGAGGACGAGCTGACCGAGATGCTGGTCGACCGCGGGGTGGCCGGCATCATCTTCGTCTCCGGGCTGCACGCCGACACCTCCGCCGACATGCAGCGCTACGAGCAGCTGCGCGGCCAGGGCGTGCCGTTCGTCCTCATCAACGGCTTCTCCGACAAGGTCCAGGCGCCCTTCGTCTCCCCCGACGACCGCGCCGCGGTGGATCTCGCGGTCACCCACCTCGGCGCGCTCGGCCACCGGCGGATCGGGCTGGCCCTCGGCCCCAAGCGCTTCGTGCCCGTGCAGCGCAAGATCGAGGGCTTCGTCCGCAGCATGCAGGAGCGGCTGCAGACCGGCCCGGCCGAGGCGGAGCCGTTCATCCAGCACTCCCTCTACACCCTGGAGGGCGGGCAGGCCGCGGCGGGCGCGCTGATCGAGCAGGGCGCGACGGCCATCGTCTGCGCCAGCGACATGATGGCGCTCGGCGCGATCCGCGCCGCCCGGCAGCGCGGGCTGGACGTCCCCCGGGACCTCTCCGTGGTCGGCTTCGACGACTCCCCGCTGATCGCCTTCACCGACCCGCCGCTGACCACGATCCGGCAGCCGGTCACGGCCATGGGGCAGGCGGCGGTGCGCGCACTGCTGGAGGAGGTCGGCGGCACCCCGGCCCCGCACAGCGAGTTCGTCTTCCACCCCGAGCTGGTGGTCCGCGGCTCGACCGCCTCCGCCCCGAAAACGGCCCGGATCCCCAAGCCGGCGCGGGCCCGCTGACGGGCGCACCCCCGAGAACGGCGGGGGTTCGTCGTCCCCCTCAAGACCGATATGCGGCTTCGAATACCCGACCGAAGGATGATCGGCGGGACGTCCCTTTCTGGCAGACTGTCTGCCTATGGGTGATGCGAACACGAGGACTCTGGACGGCCTGCCGACCACCCCGACACCCACCGGGGACGACGCGGACCGCCCGGCGGGCGAGGGCCGGTTGGCCCGGCTGAGGTCCCCGCGCATGCCCCGGCTCTGGTTCGAGGTCCTGCTGATCGCGGTCAGCTACTGGACGTATTCGCTGATCCGCAACGCGGTACCGGAGCAGAAGGCCAAGGCACTGCGGAACGCCGACTGGATCTGGCAGGCGGAGCACAGCCTGGGCATCGCCGTCGAGCGCACCGTCAACCACGCGGTCGACTCCGTGACGTGGCTGATCGTGTCGATGAACTACTACTACGCGACACTGCACTTCATCGTCACCATCGGCGTGCTGATCTGGCTCTACCGCTGGCACCCGGGCCGCTACGCCGCCGCGCGGCTGGCGCTGTTCGCCACCACCGGCGTCGCGTTGCTCGGCTACTACTTCTTCCCGCTGGCGCCACCCCGGCTGATGACCGGCGGCGGCTTCGTCGACACCCTCATCGACCACGGGACGTGGGGCTCGATGGCGTCCGGCAACCTCGCCTCGATGTCCAACCAGTACGCCGCGATGCCGTCGATGCACATCGGCTGGTCACTGTGGTGCGGCATCACGATCGCCCTCCTGGCGAAGCCCCTGTGGGCCAGGATCCTCGGCCTGTGCTACCCCGCCCTCACCCTCCTGGTCATCGTCTCCACCGCCAACCACTTCTGGCTCGACGCGGTCGGCGGCGTCCTGTGCCTGGCCTTCGGGTTCGGGGTGGCGACGGTTTGGTACAAGGGGCTTCCCCATCGTCTGTCGCCTGTACCGGTCCGCTGCGCTTGAGCGTTCTTCCCACGTTTTTGTCTGCGGCGCCGCAGTGGTCTTTCGCCGTTGCCTTTCCGCTGCGCGGGCTGTTCCCGCGTTGTTTTCTGCGGCGCCGCAGTGGCTTCTCGCCGTTGCGCCTGCGGCGGGCGGGTGGGTGTCGGGTGCGGTGACGGTCCTCCGGGGCCTGGTCTGTGGACTGCTTCGCTTTACGTCCACAGACCAGGCCCCTCCGGCCCGTCCCCTCCCGTGGGGGATGTCTGACGGTGGGTGGGGGCGGGCGTCGTGCCCGGCCAGAGCCTCGGTCCGTCGTCGGCTGTTTCGGTAGACCACGAGGCGCGCTCGCCCACCCACGTGCACCCCCACCGGCCTTCTCCCCACCCCTCAACGGGAGGGGGCGGGCCGGAGGGGGCGGTGTGTGGGACGTAAAGCGAAGCAGTCCCACACACCGACCCCGCAGGACCGCCACCGCACCCAACAGCCCCGCGCAGCGGCCCCGCCCGCCGCAGGCGAAAACAACGAGCGCACCGCGAAGCGGGCGACAAACGGCGCGCAACAAACCACGGCGGAAAAGACAAAAGCGTGGGCTATCCGCCATAGAACCGCTCTTCGACGACCGCTCGCGCCCGCCGCGTAACGCGGCGGTAGTCGTCGAGGAGTTCGCCCACGTGGCCCTCCTCGTAGCCGAGGTAGCGGGCCACGGCGGACAGTTCGCGGCCGTCGGCGGGGAACGTGTCGCCGGGGCGGGCGCGGACCAGCATGACCGCGTTGCGTACGCGGGCCGCCAGGACCCACGCCTCGTCGAGGGTCTCGGCGTCCTCGGTGGTGATCAATTCGGCGGCGTGCGCGGCGGCCAGGGCCTCGCGGGTGCGGGTGGTGCGCAGGCCGGGGATCTCCCAGCCGTGTTGCATCTGCAGCAGCTGCACGGTCCATTCGACGTCGCTCAGGCCGCCGCGGCCCAGCTTGGCGTGGGTGGTCGGGTCCGCGCCGCGGGGGAGCCGTTCGGCCTCCATGCGGGCCTTGAGCTTGCGGATCTCGCGGACCGCCTCGTCGCCCAGCCCCTCGGCGGGGTAGCGCAGCGGGTCGATCAGCTCGATGAACCGCTGCCCCAGGTCGGCGTCGCCGGCGACCGGCTCGGCGCGCAGCAGGGCCTGCGACTCCCACACCAGCGACCAGCGCCGGTAGTAGGCGGCGTAGGAGGCGAGCGTGCGCACCAGGGGGCCGGACCGGCCCTCCGGGCGCAGGTCGGCGTCGATCGGCAACGGCGGGTCGGAGGAAGGGAGTTCGAGCAGCCGGCGCATCTCGTTGGCGACGGCGTGGGCGGCCTTGGCGGCCTCCTGCTCGTCGGCGCCCTCGCGCGGTTCGTGGACGAAGAGGACGTCGGCGTCCGAGCCGTAGCTCAGCTCCCGGCCGCCGAACCGGCCCATGCCGATCACCGCGAAGCGGGTGGGCAGGGTGTCGCCCCACCGGTCGCGGACCGCGGCCCGCAGGGCGCCGGCCAGGGTGGCGGCGTTGAGGTCGGAGACCGCGGTGCCGACCTGGTCGACGGAGCGGCCGTGGTCGGTGTGTGCCGGGCTGTACTCCGTGCCGTAGGCGCCGATCACATCCGCCGCGGCGGTGCGGAACAGCTCGCGGCGGCGCACCCCGCGGGCCGCGGCGACGGCCGCCTCCGCGCCGTCCGCGCGGCCGACCGCGGCCAGCACCTCCTGTTCCAGGGCGGCGCGGCTGCGGGCCTTCAGCCCGTCGGTGGCGCCGAGCAGGGCGACCGCCTCGGGGGCGCGCAGCAGCAGGTCGGGGGCGAGCCGGCCGGCGGACAGCACCCGGGCGAGGTTCTCGGCGGCGGCGCCCTCGTCGCGCAGCAGCCGCAGGTACCAGGGGGTCTTGCCGAGGGCGTCGGAGACCTTGCGGAAGTTGAGGAGTCCGGCGTCCGGGTCGGCGGAGTCGGCGAACCAGGACAGCAGCACCGGCAGCAGGGTGCGCTGGATGGCGGCCTTGCGGGTGACGCCGGAGGCGAGTGCCTCCAGGTGCCGCAGCGCGGCGACCGGGTCGGCGTAGCCGAGTGCTTCGAGGCGGTGGCCGGCGGCCCGGGCGGACAGCCGGATCTCGCCGGTCTCCAGGGTGGCGACGGCGTCGAGCAGCGGGCGGTAGAAGAGCTTCTCGTGCAGCCGGCGCACTTCGCGGGCGTGCCAGCGCCACTCCTTGCGGAGGGTGTCGACGGGCTCGGTGCGCAGCCCCAGCGAGCGGGCCAGGCGCCGCAGGTCGCCCTCGTCCTCGGGCATCAGATGGGTGCGGCGCATCCGGAAGAGCTGGATGCGGTGCTCCAGGGTGCGCAGGAATCGGTAGGCGGCGTCCAGGGCCGCGGCGTCCTGGCGTCCGACGTAGCCGCCGGCCGCCAGTGCCGCGAGGGCGTCGAGGGTGGTGGCGCTGCGCAGGGTGGCGTCGCTGCGGCCATGCACCAACTGGAGGAGCTGGACGGCGAATTCGACGTCGCGCAGGCCACCGGGGCCGAGCTTGAGTTCCCGTTCGACCTGGGCCGCGGGGATGTTCTCGACGACCCGGCGGCGCATCTGGCGCACATCGGCGACGAAGTTCTCCCGCTCGGCGACCTCCCACACCATCGGGGCGAGCGCGTCGAGGTACTCCTGGCCCAACTGCAGGTCGCCGGCCATCGGGCGGGCCTTGAGCAGCGCCTGGAACTCCCAGGTCTTGGCCCAGCGCTGGTAGTAGGCGAGGTGGCTGGAGAGGGTGCGCACCAGCGGGCCGTTGCGGCCCTCGGGGCGCAGGTTGGCGTCCACCGGCCAGATGGTGCCCTCGGCGGTGTTGTCCGAGCACAGCCGCATCATGCGGGCCGCGAGCCGGGTCGCGGCCCGGAGCGCCTCGGCCTCGTCGACGCCTTCCTTGGCCTCGGCCACGAAGATGACATCGACGTCGGAGACGTAGTTCAGCTCGCGGCCGCCGCACTTGCCCATGCCGATGACGGCCAGCCGGGACACCGCGGCGTCGCCGGGCGCCTCCTCGTAGGAGATCTCCAGGGCGGCCCGGATGGTGGCGGTGGCCAGGTCGGCGAGTTCGGCCGCGGCCTCGGCGACATCGGTTGTGCCGCACACGTCGCGGGCGGCGATGCCCAGCAGCGCGCGGCGGTAGGCGGTGCGCAGGGCGTCCGCGCGCGGCCGGGTGGCGCCCTGTTCGCCCCAGATGCCCTCGGCGAGTGCCAGCTCGAACTCGGGGGTGGTGGGGTGCAGATCGACCGATTCGTAGGTGACCAGCGACTGCCAGTCGTGCGGATGGCGCACGAGGTGGTCGGCGAGCGCCTCGGAGGCGCCGAGCACTCCCAGCAGCCGGTCGCGCAGCGGTTTCGCCGCGACGACCGTGCTCAGCAGGGTCTGCTGGGCGTCCGCCTCGCCCTGCGCCTCCACCAGCCGGGCCAGGCCGCGCAGCGCGAGGTCCGGGTCGGCGGTGGCACCGAGGGCTTCGAGCAGCACCGAGTCGTCGCTGACGGCGGCGAGTTCGGGGGTGTGCAGCAGCTCCCCGGCCGCCGAGGGGTCGGTGAAACCGTGCCTCAGCAGCCGGGTGAAGGTGCTGCTCCGCCGTCCCTGCGGAGCGGGAAGTGCCATGGTCAGCCTCTCGGTGGCGCGGTGGCTCAGAGCACGGGCAGCATCTTGCGCAGCTCGAAGGCGGTGACCTCCGAGCGGTACTCCTCCCACTCCTGCTTCTTGTTGCGCAGGAAGAAGTCGAAGACGTGCTCACCGAGGGTCTCGGCGACCAGTTCGCTGCGCTCCATCAGCTCGATGGCCTCGCCGAGGTTCTGCGGCAGCGGCTCGATGCCCATCGCGCGCCGCTCGGAGTCGGACAGCGCCCAGACGTCGTCGTCGGCGCCGGCGGGCAGTTCGTAGCCCTCCTCGATGCCCTTGAGGCCGGCCGCGAGCAGCACCGCGTACGTGAGGTAGGGGTTGGCGCCGGAGTCGATGGAGCGGACCTCGACCCGGGTCGAGCCCATCTTGCCGGGCTTGTACATCGGCACGCGGATCAGCGCGGAGCGGTTGTTGTGGCCCCAGCAGATGTAGGAGGGGGCCTCGCCGCCGGCGCCCGCGGTGCGGTTGGCGCCGCCCCAGATGCGCTTGTAGGAGTTGACCCACTGGTTGGTGACGGCGGAGATCTCGCCCGCGTGCCGGAGCAGGCCGGCGATGAACGAGCGCCCCACCTTGGAGAGTTGGTACTCCGAGCCGGACTCGTGGAAGGCGTTGCGGTCGCCCTCGAAGAGCGAGAGGTGGGTGTGCATCCCGGAGCCGGGGTACTCCGAGAACGGCTTGGGCATGAACGTCGCCTGCACCCCCTGCTCCAGTGCGACCTGCTTCATGACCAGCCGGAACGTCATGATGTTGTCGGCCGTGGAGAGGGCGTCGGCGTAGCGCAGGTCGATCTCCTGCTGGCCGGGGGCGCCCTCGTGGTGGCTGAACTCCACCGAGATGCCCATCGACTCCAGCATGGTGATCGCCTGCCGGCGGAAGTCCATGCCGACGTTCTGCGGGGTGTGGTCGAAGTAGCCGGAGGAGTCGCCGGGGGTGGGCCGCCGGCCGTCCACGGGCTTGTCCTTGAGCAGGAAGAACTCGATCTCCGGGTGGGTGTAGAAGGTGAAGCCGAGGTCGGAGGTCTTGGCCAGGATGCGCTTGAGGACGTAGCGCGGGTCGGCGTAGGAGGGGGAGCCGTCCGGCATCAGGATGTCGCAGAACATCCGGGCGGTGCCGGGGGCCTCGGCGCGCCAGGGCAGGATCTGGAAGGTGCCGGGGTCCGGCTTGGCGATCATGTCGGATTCGTACACCCGGGCGAATCCCTCGATGGCCGAGCCGTCGAAGCCGATGCCCTCGTCGAAGGCCTGCTCCAGCTCGGCGGGCGCCACCGCCACGGACTTCAGGAACCCGAGGACATCGGTGAACCACAGCCGTACGAAGCGGATGTCGCGCTCCTCCAGCGTCCGGAGCACAAACTCCTGCTGCTTGTCCATGGGTCACCAATCCTTGCAGGTCAATCGGCCTGTCGAGCCACGTCGGGCAACGTGGTTCGGCACACCAGTATCACGTGAGGGGGTTACCGTCACATTACGCACCCTTGGCCCGAACCAGAACCGGCGCCCCGTAACCCCTCGGAGCCCATCCTTCCCGCAGCGAGCGGGCTCAGCGCTGCGGGCGGCGGCAATCGGGGGGCTTGGCGCAGTCTTGGGCCCGCGCCGGGGGCGCGTTGACCCGGTGTTGACGGCTCCGTTCCGCGGCATTCACACGGCGGGGCCGGGCGGGCACGAGGCGTTCACGGCCGGGCGGTCCGGCGCCGTCCCGGCTACGGCAGCTCCGGCACCGCCGCGTCCCGCCCCGTCCCCGACAGGTCCAGCACCGCCCGCGCCACCGACCCCGGCGCGTCGGCCATCACCAGATGCCCCGCGGGCGCGGCGAGCGCGAAGCGGCCGCCCAGCTCGGCGGCGAGCCCGCGCTGCCGCTCCAGCCAGCGCAGTTGCCGCGGCGTCTCGCTGCCGTCGTACGCCGCGAGGACGGTGACCGGGGCCGCCGGCAGCGGGCGGGCCGACCGCAGTGCGGCGAGTTCCGCGGCCTGGTAGGCGTAGGTCGCGTTCTCCAGGACGCAGGCCCGCAGCACCCGGCTGGTGCGGTAGGTGTGCTCCCACGGGTGCGGTGGATGGCTGCCGACCGTCGAGGCGCGGCCGATCGCCCGGCGGACGGCCGGGCCCAGGGCGCGCGGCAGCCCGGCGGCGGACAGCGCGGCGGCCACGGTGCCCGCCACGGCGGTGCGGGCCGCGCGCGGCAGCCGGGGCCCGGGGGCGTCCTCGATGCTGCCGTCGGCCAGCACGATCCCGGCGCAGCGTGCCGGGTGGAGCCGGGCGAAGGCCTCGGCGTGGAAGCCGGCGAGCGAGTGGCCGACGACGGTGGCCGGGCCGAAGTGGCCGAGCGCGTCGAGGAGGTGGGCGATCCGGTCGGCCTCGCCGGCGAGGGTGGGCGCATCGGGGGCCGGGGCGCTCAGGCCGAGCCCGGGCCGGTCGAAGCGGACGACGGTGCGGTGCGGGGCGAGCAGCGCGGCGACGGCGTCCCAGTCGTACCAGGCCATGCCGAGGCCGCCGCTGAGGACGCAGACCGGCCCGCGGCCCTCGGTCAGCACGTGCAGCGGCACCCCGCCGACCCGCAGGAACCGGCCGGGGACGGGGAGGGGAAGGGGGCTCGGCGCTCGGCTCATCGGTCTCCTCGTCGCGGTCGTCGCCCGTGGTCCTCGCGGGGGCGTTCCCGATGTCGTTGCCCTGGTGATTCCCCCTCCGGTGCGCCTTGTCGCTCCCGATCTCGTACGTCTTCCGCGGGCCCCGGCCGCTCCGGGGCCCGGGCCAGGCAGCAGGCAAGCAGGGCCACGTAGCAGGCGACCAGGAGGACCTGCAGCCGCTGGCCCGCGCCCAGCGCCCAGGTGCCCCGGCCCGCGCTGAAGGCGGCGACGGCGGCCAGCGTCCAGAGCGTGGCGGCGAGTTCGGCCAGCACCAGCGGCGGGCCGAGGCGGCGCAGCGGCGGCCGGAGGCCGTACCGCCGGGCGGCGACGGTCAGCAGGACCAGCGCGGCGAGGGCGCCGGCCATGGCCAGGGAGCTGCTGACGGCGTGCGCGGTGTGCGTGGCCGGCACCAGGCCCGCGGTCTCCCGGGCCGCGCAGACCGGATCATCGGTCGGCGCGCAGCTCAGCGGCAGCCGGGAGTCCGCGGCGGTGGCGGCGCCGAACAGTGCCAGCGCGGCCCATCCCGCGGTCGTCCACGCCCGGCGCTCCTCCGCCGTCAGCGCGGTCAGCGCACCGGCCAGCACCAGCAGCCCGGCGACCAGGTCGGTGGCCCGGAACAGCCCGCCGAGCGGCTGGTCGGCGGCGGCCAGTTCACTGACATAGGCCTGTACGGGGTCGAGCCCGGTGGCGACCACCAGCTCCAGCACCCATGCGGTGTAGGCGAGCGCGCCGAGCAGCAGCAGGACGGCGGCGACCCGGCGCCGGGCGGCGGCGGGCGGACGGGTCGGGGTCACGGGCATCCAGGTGATCGGGTGGACCCGGGCCGACGCACGGGCGGGCAGGCACGCGAAAGGCGAAGGAAAGTCAAGAATAGGCAGCCGAGGGACAGTGCGGCGGCGATACCGGCGCGGACGACCGCATCCGGCGGCCGGGCCGGGCGCGGGTCCCCCGATCGGCGGCTCCTGCCGGGAGGGTCATACCCCTAGGGGGTAGGGTCCCCGGGATGGGCCTCCCCGGCTCCCGCCGGATGTCGTTCCGTCGAGAGGGACGCGATGTGCGAACAGGGCAAGGCCGCCGCGTGGCGCGGCGGGCCGCTGCCGTGCACGGCCCTCCGCCCCCGGCCGACGGTGGCGCGCACGCAGGAGCGCGCCCGGCCGCCGGCACCCGCCACGGCCGGCGGCGGCGCCCCTGACCTCCGCCCCGACCGCACCACCGAGACCCCCACGAGGTGCTCCCCATGCGTACGCACTCCCGCCGCGCCGTGCTCGGCGCGGGTATCGCCGCGGCCGGCAGCGGTCTGCTGCCCGCCGGTGCCACCCGCGCGTCCGGCTGCGTCCGTACCGGCACGCGCGACAAGAACGGCATGGACCGTACGCACGGGCCCGGCGGCGACGTCCCGCCCGGCTACGTCTCCCCCGACGGTCCGGAGGTCGCCGAGGCCGAGCGCAGGCGGGGCGCGGGCCCGGTCCGCAGCATGTCGCTGACGGCCAGCGAGACCGAACTCGACCTGGGCGGGCACACCGTCCGGACCTGGGCGTACGGCGACCGGCTGCCCGGCAGGGTGATCCGGGTGACCGCGGGCGACCGGCTCGCCCTGACCCTCGCCAACCATCTGCCGCAGTCCACGACCCTGCACTGGCACGGGCTGGCGGTGCGCAACGACATGGACGGCGTGCCCGGCCTGACCCAGCGCTCGCTCGCCCCCGGCACCTCCTTCGACTACCGCTTCGCGATCACCGAGCCCGGCACCCACTGGGTGCATCCGCACTCGGGCACCCAGCTGGACCGCGGGCTGTACGCACCGCTGATCGTCGACGACCCCCGGGAGCCGCTCTCGTACGACAAGGAGTGGATCGTCGTGATGGACGACTGGGTCGACGGGGTCGAGGGCAGCGACCCGGACTCGGTGCTGTACGAGGTGAGCGGGGGCCGGTTCCACCACGGGATGAGCCATGACGGCCCGGAGGCGGGCGGCGGCCGCCGGCGCGAGGGGACCACGAGCGCCTCGAACGGCCCGTCACGGATGCTGATGGGCGCCAGGAGCAGGCTGCTCGGCGGGGACGCGGGCGATGTGGACCACCCCTTCCACCTCGTCAACGGCCGGAGCACCAAGGATCCGGAGGTCTTCCGGGCCCGTCCCGGCGACCGGATCCGGATCCGGTTCATCAACGCGGGCAGCGACACCGCCTACCGCGTCTCGCTCGGCGGCCACCGGATGACCGTGACCCACACCGACGGCTGGCCGGTCGAGCACACCGACACCGACGTGCTGCTGATCGGCATGGCCGAGCGCTACGACGTCCTGGTCACGGCCGGGGACGGGGCCTTCCCGCTCACCGCGCTCGCCGAGGGCAAGGGGCGCTCCGCGCTGGCCGTGCTGCGCACCGGCGGCGGCGAGGCGCCCGACGGGTCCACCCGGCCCAGGGAGCTGCGCGGGCGGGTGCTGACCGCGCAGCGGCTGCGGGCCGCGGACTCGGTGCGGCTCGCCCCGCGCGACCCGGACCGCACACTGGTGATGACCGCCACCGGGTCCATGGGACGGTGGAACTGGGCGATCAACCAGCGGCCGTACACCCCGTCCCAGCGGTATCCCGTCGAGGCAGGTGAGCGGGTCCGCATCCGCTTCCGCAACCACACCAAGATGTGGCACCCGATGCATCTGCACGGCCACACCTTCGCGCTGCCCGACGACGGCCCCCGCAAGGACACCCTGGCGCTGCTGCCCGGCCGGTCCGTGAACGTCGACTTCGACGCCGACAACCCCGGGCTGTGGATGATCCACTGCCACAACGTCTACCACTCGGAGTCCGGGATGATGACGGTCGTCGGCTACCGCAAGAAGTAGGCGGCGGGACGCGACGGGAAGAGGGGCCGGTCGGCTCGCGGGCGGCCGGCGCCCCCTCGCGACACCGCCGGTATCGGCTCCGACCCCCCATTGCGTCAGAAAGACGATTACACTGGCGGGGTGCCTCACCTTCGCCTCGCCCTCAATCAGATCGATGCGTGTGTCGGCGACCTCGCCCGGAACGCCGAGACGATCCTGCACTGGACCCGGCACGCCGCCGACCGGGGCGCCCACCTGGTCGCGTTCCCCGAGATGGCGCTGACCGGCTATCCCGTCGAGGACCTCGCGCTGCGCTCCTCGTTCGTCGAGGCGAGCCGCGCGGCGCTGCGCGCGCTGGCCGGCCGGCTGGCCGCGCAGGGCCTGGGCGACCTCCCGGTGGTCGTCGGCTACCTCGACCGCGAGGACCGCGACGAGCCGCGCTACGGCAGGCCCGCGGGCGCCCCGCAGAACGCCGCCGCCGTGCTGCGCCGCGGCGAGGTCGCCCTCACCTTCGCCAAGCACCACCTTCCCAACTACGGGGTCTTCGACGAGTTCCGCTACTTCGTCCCCGGCGACACCCTGCCGGTCATCCGGGTGCACGGGGTCGATGTGGCGCTCGCCATCTGCGAGGACCTGTGGCAGGACGGCGGCCGGGTGCCGGCCGCCCGCAGCGCCGGCGCCGGACTGCTGCTGTCGGTCAACGCCTCGCCCTACGAGCGGGACAAGGACGACACCCGGCTGGAGCTGGTGCGCAGGCGGGCCCGGGAGGCCGGCTGCACCACCGCCTATCTGGCGATGACCGGCGGGCAGGACGAGCTGGTCTTCGACGGCGACTCGCTCGTCGTCGACCGGGACGGCGCGGTGCTCGCACGGGCCCCGCAGTTCGCGGAGCGCTGCGTGCTGGTCGACCTGGACCTGCCGGCCGCGGCCCGCACACCCCCCTCGGGCGTCGTGGACGACGGGCTGCGCGTCGACCACCGCGTCCTCACCCCGGACCCGCTGCCGTACGAGGTGCCCCCGACCGCCGCGGATGAGGCCGCACGCCTCACCGACCTGGCGGAGATCTACGGCGCGCTGGTCGTCGGGCTGCGCGCCTACGTCACCAAGAACGGCTTCCGCAGCGTGGTGCTCGGCCTGTCCGGCGGCATCGACTCGGCGCTGGTGGCCACCCTGGCCTGCGACGCGCTGGGCGCCGAGCAGGTCCACGCGGTGGCGATGCCCTCGCGCTACTCCTCGGAGCACTCCCTGACCGACGCCGCCGAACTCGCGCACCGTACGGGCCTGTCCTTCCGCACGGTGCCGATCGGCCCGATGTTCGACGCCTATATGCAGGCGCTGCCGCTGACCGGGCTGGCCGAGGAGAACCTCCAGTCGCGGCTGCGGGGCACCACCCTGATGGCGCTCTCCAACCAGGAGGGCCATCTGGTCCTGGCCCCCGGCAACAAGTCCGAGCTGGCGTGCGGCTATTCGACCCTCTACGGCGATTCGGTCGGCGGCTACGGCCCCATCAAGGACGTCTACAAGTCCGTCGTCTACCAGCTGGCCCGCTGGCGCAACCAGGCCGCCGCCGACGGCGGCCACACCCCGCCGATCCCGGAGCACACCCTCACCAAGCCCCCGAGCGCCGAACTCCGCCCCGGCCAGGTCGACACCGACTCGCTCCCCGACTACGACGTCCTGGACCGCATCCTGGAGCTCTATGTCGACCGCGACCAGGGGCGCGAGGAGATCGTCGGCCGGGGCTTCGACGCCGAGCTGGTGACGCGGGTGCTGCGGATGGTCGACCGTGCCGAGTACAAGCGCCGCCAGTACCCGCCGGGCCCCAAGATCTCGTCGAAGGGCTTCGGCAAGGACCGCCGGCTGCCGATCACCAACCACTGGCGGGAGGGCGACTGACCGCCGCCCGGGGCCGGACGGCCGCGCCGTACGGGTCTCAGCCCCGGCGGGCCCCGGTCGGCGGGCGCGTGCCGGCGGGCGCCTGCGCGTCCGCCGCGTCGCCGCGGGCCACGATGCGGGAGGTGTCGTGCGCGCCGCGGTCCAGGAAGCCGGCCAGCAGGGCGACGGCCAGGCCGAGGGCGGCCAGGACCGCGCCGACCAGGGGCGGGGAGGTCCAGCCCCAGCCGGCCGACAGGGCCAGGCCGCCCACCCAGGCGCCGCCTGCGTTGGCGAGGTTGAAGGCGGACTGGTTGGAGGCCGCGGCCAGGGTCGGGGCCTGCTGGGCCTTGTGCATGACCAGCATCTGCAGCGGCGTGGTGGTCAGGAAGCCGACGGCGCCGATGAGGACGACGGCCACGAGTGCCGCCCCCTTCAGGTGCGCGGTGAAGTGAAAGGCCGTCAGGACCAGGGCCAGCGCGGCCAGCGAGACGTAGAGGGTGGGGCGCAGGGCCCGGTCGGTGAGCGGGCCCGCGGCCAGGGCGCCGAGGGTCATCCCGATGCCGAAGAGGGCGAGCACCACCGGGACCGAACCGGCCGCGAAGCCGGTGACCTCGGTCAGCATCGACGCGAGATAGCTGTAGACGGCGAAGACCCCGGCGAAGCCGAAGACGGTGGTGAGCAGGCCGAGCAGCACCTGGCGGTGGCCCAGCGCGCGCAGTTCGCGGCCCAGGCCGGTGCGTTCGCCGGCCGGCAGCGGCGGGAGCAGCCGGACCAGGGCGGCCATGGCGACCAGCCCGATGGCGGCGACGACGAGGAAGGTGGCGCGCCAGCCGAGCCGCTGGCCCAGGAGGGTCGCGGCGGGGACGCCGACGATGTTGGCGACGGTCAGGCCGAGGAACATGGTGGCGACCGCGCGGGCCTGCCGGCCCTCGCGCACCAGCCGGGCGGCGACCACCGCGCCGACGCCGAAGAACGCCCCGTGCGGCAGACCGGCCAGCAGCCGGCCGGCGATCAGCAGGCCGAAGGTGGGGGCCAGGGCGGAGGCGAGGTTGCCGACCGTGAAGACCGCCATCAGCGCCACCAGCATCCGGCGGCGCGGCACGCGCGCGCCGAGGGCGGTCAGCAGCGGGGCGCCGAGGACGACGCCGAGGGCGTAGGCGGAGACGAGGTAGCCGGCGGTGGGTACCGAGGTGCCCAGGTCCTGCGCGACATCGGGCAGCAGGCCCATCATCACGAACTCGGTGGTGCCGATGCCGAAGGCTGCGACTGCGAGGGCGAGCAGAGCCAAGGGCATGGAACACCTTCCCGGGTGGGCGTGCGGGCGGGCGCGCGAGGAGCGGACCGCGAGCGCGCGGGACGGCGGACCGCCGGCGCTAAGTACGTGTGCGGAACAAAGTCTCTCAGGCGCGGTATTCCGGCCGGGGAACGGGGCGTGACGGGCCTGTTTCGGCCCGCCGACGGGCCGGGCGCCGGCCCGTCCCCCGTCCGCCGTCCGTCAGATCTTCACCGAGGCCGCGACCGGCAGGTGGTCGCTGCCGGTGGCCGGCATCACCCAGGCCTTGACCGGGTCGATCCCCTTCATCATGATCTGGTCGATCCGGGTCATCGGGAACGACGCCGGGAAGCTGAAGCCGAAGCCGTCGCCCGCCGCGCCCTGCGCGGAGCGCATCTGGGAGGTGAGCGGGGCCAGCGAGCGGTCGTTCATGGTGCCGTTGAGGTCGGCGAGCAGCACGGCCTTCTTCACCGGGTCCGCGGCGATCGCCTCACCGAGCGCCTGGGCGCTGGTGTCGCGCGGGTTGGCGGTGAAGCCCTTCTGGGGGTTGACCCGTACCGACGGCAGATGGGCGACGTAGACGGCGATCTGCTGGCCGTCGGCGGCGGTGACGGTGGCCCGCAGCGCGCGGTTCCACCCCATCTTGGTGTCCACCGGCCGGGTGTCGGTCAGCGGGCGCTTGCTCCACAGCCCGACCGTGCCCTCGATGGTGTGGTACGGATACGCCTTCGCCAGCCCCTGGCGGTAGGTCGACATCGCGTCCCCGGACAGCTCCTCCAGGGCCACCACATCGGCGCCGGACTTCACCAGGTCCTGGGCGGTGCCCGCCGGGTCGGGGTTGTCGGCGCTGACGTTGTGGGTGACGACGGTGAGGTTGCCGCCCTCGCCGGCCTTGTCGGTGACCTGGCCGCCGAAGAGGTGGACCCACACGAAGACCGGCAGCAGCAGGGCGACCAGCGCGGTGGCCGAGCGGCGCAGCACCGCGGCGAGGAGCAGCACCGGGATGCCCAGCCCCACCCACGGCAGGAAGGTCTCCAGCAGACTGCCCAGGTTCCCCACGGTGTTGGGGATCTGGGCGTGCAGGATCATCACCAGCCCGAGCAGGACGGCGAGCACCGCCAGCACCATGCCGCGCCGCCAGGTGCCCTCGGGGCGCCACCAGTTCCGCAGGCGTTCGGCCCGGGAACCGGTCTGCCCGGGGGTGTGCCCCTGCCCCGGTTCCGTCATGTATGCCTGCGCCATGTAGCTGCCCTCACTGCCGTGCTCGGTGCGCCTCACCTGTGATCTACGACCCTAGGCGATGGCCCGTAATGTGCTTTCTTAGGAATGAGGACGGCGCGCTGCGGGGGCGGGGTTCCGGCCTCGGGACGTGTGACAGCGGCTGTGACAGAACAGGCATGCTCCGGTCATACGGTACGCCGGGCGGGCCGGTCGCGGCCCGGGCCCCGGCCGCGGCCCCGGCGGGCGGGATCCGGCCACCCAACCCCGCCGGGGCGCCGCGGAGTTCAGCCCGCCGCCGTCGCCGCCGCGGGCCGCGCGCCGGGCCGCACCCCCTCCAGGACGAGGTCGACGAGGTCCGCCGGGAGTGCCTCGGGCAGATCCGTGCGCTCGTGGAGGAGGGCGCGGGCCAGCATCGGGCCCACGAAGAGGTCGGCGAGGGTGTCCAGGTCGTGGTCGGCGCGGATCTCGCCGTTCGCCACCCCGCGCCGCAGCACCCCGAGCAGCGCCTCGTGGCGGGCCCGGATGACCGTGGCGTGGTACTCCGCCCACAGCTCGGGCTGGGCCCGGACGTGGCTGACGACGGTGCGCAGCAGGGCCGAGCCGCGCTTGGCGAGTCCGCGGTGGCGCAGGAACTCCAGCAGCGAGACCAGGTCGTCGCGGACCGAGAGGCCGGCGGCCGGCGGGCTCGGGACGTCCAGCGAGCGCATCACGTCGAGCATCAGGGCGTTCTTGCCGGGCCAGCGGCGGTAGACGGTGGCCTTGCCCACCCCCGCCTCGCGCGCGATGCGTTCCATGGACAGCTCCGCTATGGAGACGCCGTCCTCGATCAGGCTGAGCACGGCCTCGATGATGGCGGAGTCGGCCGCCGCGCTGCGCGGCCGGCCGCGGCGCCCGGGGACCACCGCCGCCGGCTGCCCCCCGTCCGCCGCGACCTCGAAGTCCCCCGCCGCCCGGTTCATCGCTGCACGCCCGCCTTCCGCTCTTCGTGGGGCTCCGCAGGCTGCGGCGCCGGGACCATTTTGCCTGGTAGGAACGCCGCGGCCACCACGGTGCCGAGCATCGCGACGACCGCCGAGCCGAGCGCGGTGATGTGCATGGCGTGGACGAAGGCGTCGTCGGCGGCGGTGGTCAGCGGCCGCCCGGCCGGGCCCAGCCGGGCGGCGAGGGAGAGGGTCGCCTCGATGGACTCGCCGGCCGCGTGCTGGGCGGCGGCCGGCAGTCCGGGCAGCGCGTCGAGCGTGCCCTGGATGCGGTCGCGGTAGCTGGTGGACAGCAGCGAGCCGAGGACGGCGACGCCGAGGGTGCCGCCGACCTGCCGGAAGACGTTGTTGAGCGCCGAGCCGGAGCCGGCCTTCTCGCGCGGCAGCGACTGCATGACCGCGACCGTGGCCGGCGGCATGATGTGCGCCATGGCGGAGCCCTGGATGAAGAACAGCGCCTCCATGAGCCACAGCGGGGTATCGGTGTCCAGCAGCAGCAGGCCCACCATGGTGGTCGCCACCACGAACATGCTGAAGGTGCACACCGCCCGGGCCCCGTAGTGGTCCACCGCGAGCCGGGCCCGCGGCGCGAAGATCAGCTGGGCCGCGGCCAGCGGCAGGATCAGCAGCCCGGCCTCCAGCGGGGAGTAGCCGCGCACGCTCTGGACGTAGAAGACGATGAAGAAGGTCACGCCGGTGAGCGCGAAGAAGACCAGCGCGATGGCGGTGATCGCGGCGGAGAACGCCGGGATGCGGAAGTAGCCCATGTCGATCGACGGATGGTCGCTGCGCTTCTGGTGCACCACGAAGAGGGCCAGCACCAGCACCCCGCCGGCGATCGGGCCGACCACCCGGGCCTCGGTGAAGTCGGCGAGCTGGCCGCCCTTGATGATCCCGTAGACCAGCAGCACCAGCCCGATGACGGACAGCAGCACCCCGGCCGGGTCCAGCCGGCCGGGGCGGGGGTCGCGGGAGTCGGGCACCAGGATCACCATCGCGACGAGCGAGAGCACCACGATCGGCGCGTTGATCATGAAGACCGAGCCCCACCAGAAGTGGTCGAGCAGCAGCCCGCCGGCGATCGGGCCGACCGCGATGGCCACGCCCACCCCGCCGGCCCAGATGCCGATCGCCTTCGGCTGCTCCTCCCGCTCGAAGACGTTCATCAGGATGGCGAGGTTGGAGGGCATCACGAAGGCGCCGCCCACCCCCATCAGCGCGCGGAAGGTGATCAGCTCGCCGGGCGAGCCGGACACCCCGGCGAGCACCGACCCGGCCCCGAACACGGCCAGGCCGAAGAGCAGCATCTTCTTGCGGCCCAGGCGGTCGCCCAGCAGTCCCGCGGTGAACAGCAGCCCGGCGAAGACCAGGGTGTAGGAGTTGATCGCCCACTCCAGCTCACTCTGCGTGGCGCCCAGCCCGACCGGGGCGGGGGTGGCGATCGTCTTCATGGCGACGTTGAGGATCGAGTTGTCCAGCACCACGATCAGCAGGCTGAGCATGAGGAGGGAGAGGATCGCCCAGCGACGGCGGTGGATGCGGTCCGGGATCCGGCGGTCGGGGGGTGTGTCCGGGGCGGGGGGTGAGGTGACCATCCGGTCACTCTATGCAGTCATCGATACGGTCCCGTTCCGTATCGGAAGGAATCGCGGGCGGGTACGGCCACCCGGGTGACCCGAGCGACCCCGGTCGCTTCCCTTTTCCTTTGCGGGCGAGCCGTGCCAGCATGGACGGGAAGTCCGGGGACACCGTCAGGGTGCCTCGAGATGAGGAACAGGAGTCGTCACCATGACGCAGCCTTCGCCTGCCCAGAAGCCGGTCGCCAAGTCCCTGTACGGGGGCTCCGGGTCGCGCCGGATCACCGTCCGGGACATCGCCGCCGCCAAGGAGCGCGGTGAGAAGTGGCCGATGCTCACCGCCTACGACGCGATGACCGCCTCCGTCTTCGACGAGGCCGGCATCCCCGTGCTGCTCGTCGGGGACTCGATGGGCAACTGCCACCTCGGCTACGAGTCCACCGTGCCGGTCACCCTGGACGAGATCGTCATGCTGTCCGCGGCGGTCGTCCGGGGCACCACCCGCTCCCTCGTCGTCGGCGATCTGCCGTTCGGCACGTACCAGGAAGGGGCGGTGCAGGCGCTGCGCAGCGCCACCCGGCTGGTGAAGGAGGCCGGCGTGGGCGCCGTCAAGCTGGAGGGCGGTGAGCGCTCCGCCGACCAGGTCGAGCTGCTGGTGTCGTCCGGCATCCCGGTGATGGCGCACGTCGGGCTGACCCCTCAGTCGGTCAACGCCTACGGCGGCTACCCCGTCCAGGGGCGCGGCGAGGAGGCGGCCCAGCAGCTGCTGCGGGACGCGAAGGCGGTGCAGGACGCCGGTGCGTTCGCGGTCGTGCTGGAGGCCGTACCCGCCGAGCTGGCCGCGGAGGTCACCCGCTCGCTGGGCGTGCCGACGGTGGGCATCGGCGCGGGGGCGGACTGCGACGCCCAGGTGCTGGTGTGGACCGACATGGCCGGGATGACGGCCGGGCGGCTGCCGAAGTTCGTCAAGCAGTACCTCCAGATGCGGGAGTTGCTCGGCGGGGCGGCCAAGGCGTTCGCGGAGGACGTCGTCGGCGGCGCCTTCCCGGCGGAGGAGCACACCTTCCACTAGGCGGATCGTCCGGACCGCCCGGCAGGCCGGGCGGTCCGGACCGCTCAGCGCACCACGTGAACCGCTCGGCGGGCATCCGCCGGAAGTCGTAGGGCGGCGCCCGCGTGTACTGCCCCTGGCATACGGACGGTGACCTCCCCAGTGGGAGGACTCGGGCGCCGCGGGGCGGAAGACTGGGCGCCATGCCCCGCGATCTCCCCGCCTCTCGCCCCCGTGTCCGCCTCTTAGCTTCGGCGTGGCCCGGGACCGACCGACGACGAGGTTAGAGGCTGGGGGAACGAGCGCGTGAGTTGCGGACCGCGGCACACCGAGCGCGGACAGGACCGGCCACTGGTCGGCCGCGCTTCCGAACTGGCGGAACTGGAGGCGGTCGCCGCGCAGGCGGCGGCCGGACGGTCCCGCGTGGTGCAGATCGAGGGGCCCGCCGGCATCGGCAAGTCCGCCCTGCTGAACGGCTGGTGCCGGCGCGACCGGCGCTTCGAGGTGCTGTGGGCGCGGTGCCGTCCGCTGGAGCGGGAGTTCGCGTTCGGCGCGGTGCGCCAGCTGTTCCGGCCCGTCATGGAGTCGGTCACCGAAGCCGGGCGGGCGGCGCTGCCGGAGGATGCGCAGGCGGTGGCCCGGCGGGTGCTGGAGGACGGCGCGCGCCCGGAATCCGCGGCGGCCGGACCCCACTCGGGCGCCACGGCGCTGGACGGACTCGACGCGCTCGCCCTGCACCTGTCCGACCGGCGGCCCCTGCTGCTGGCGATCGACAACCTCCAATGGATCGACACCCCGTCGCTGCGCTGGCTGGCCCGCCTCGTGACCCGCGCCGACACCCGCCCCGTCCTGGTGGCGGTGGTCAACCGCACCGGCGAATTCCGCCGGCCCGACCCGCTGTTCGCCGAACTCGTCCGGCCCGACCACTGCCACAAGATCGCCCTGGAGCCCCTCGACGTCCCCGGCGTGCGGCAACTGGCCCGGCACGTGTGGGAGGCAGAGGAGCCCGACGCGGCCTTCGCCGCCGCCTGCCATGCCGCCACCGGCGGCCACCCGCTGTTCCTGTGGGGGCTGCTGCACCACGCGCAGCTCGCCGGGGTGCGGCCGACGGCGGAGTTCCGCGACCGCCTGCGCACCGTGACGCTGTCCACCCTCGACCAGGAGATCATGCACCGGCTCTCCCAAGGGTCCCGTGAGGCCGTGGAGTTGACGCGTGCCCTGGCGGTGCTGGGGGACCGCAAACCGGCCGAGCTGCTCGCCGCGTACTGCGGGAGCGGCGAGGCGGTGGTGCGCGCGGCGGCCGCCGACCTGTGGTCGCTGGGTCTGCTGCGGTCCGGTGGCGAGCCCTGCTTCGTCCACGAGGTCGTGCGGGACACCGTGCTGGCGACGATGTCGCCCGAGGAGCTCGGCCGGGCGCACGCCGGGGCGGCGCAGGTGTCGCATCTCGCCGGCCGGCCCGACGAGGAGGTGGCGGCCCACCTGCTGGCGGCCGGCCCGGTGGAGGGGGCCTGGGCGGTCCCGGTGCTGCGCCGGGCGGCCGACGAGGCGCTGCACCGCGGCGCGCCGGACGTGGCGGTCACCTATCTGCGGTCCGCGCTGGGCCGGCAGACGCAGGCGGCCGAGCGCGGCCCGCTGCTGCTCCAACTCGGCGTCGCGGCCGGCCACTACGACGCCGACCTGGCGCTGTCGTACGTCACCGGCGCGCTGGAGGTGCTGACCGACAAGAGCGCCCGGCGCGACGCCCTGGGCGTACTGACCTACTGCCTGCAGTTCTCCCGGCGGCCGCGCGGGGCGCTGTCCGGCGTGGACCGCCTGATCGCGGAGCTGTGCGGCGAGACGGAGCACGGCGGCGCCGACCGGGAACTGGTGCTGCGCATGCGGGCACTGCGCTCCTGGCGGGAGTACGAGCGGCCCGCCGCCCGGACCCCGGAGCCCTCCACGCCGGTGTCCGTCGAGGGCCTGGTCGGCCGCACGCCGGGAGAGCGGCAGCTGCTCGCCCTGCACGCCTTCCACTCGCTCAAGGCGGCGGTCCCGGCCCCGTACGTCGCCGAACTCGTCGACCGGGCCTGCGTCAACCTGCCGGTCTTCAGCCACGATCTGTTCCCGCTGCACTACTTCGTCGCGCAGACCCTCTTCTACCTCGACGAACTCGACCGGGTGGACCGGTTCATCCGGCAGCTGACCCAGGAGGTCGAGGTCAAGGGCCTGGAGCTGCTCGACTCGTCGCTGTCGGTGCTGCAGGCCGCGCTGGCGTGGCAGGGCGGGAACGTCACCGAGGCCCTCGGTACGGCCCGGACGGCCGCCGCCCGACGGCCCGCCGCGGGCACCCGGCCGTACGCGACCACCCTGGACATCATCCGGATCAACGCGCTGCTCGAACAGGGGCAGCTCGACGCGGCCGAACAGGTGGTGCTCACCCGCTCCCCCAAGGAACCCCAGGAGGCGGGCTGGGAGCGGCCGTTGTTCCTGCTGAGCCTGGCCGCGCTGCGGATGTCCCAGGGCGAGCCGCGGACCGCGCTGGCCCTGCTGCGGGAGTGCGGCCACCACCTCGACGCCGCGGGGACGGTCAACCCGGCGATCTGCCCCTGGCGCTCCCGGGCCGCCACCGCGCATCTCGCGCTGGGGGACGGTCCGGCGGCGCACGCCCTCATCGAGCAGGAACTCGACCTCGCCCGGCAGAGCCGCATCCCGCGCGCCGTCGGCGTGGCGCTGCGCGCGGCCGGCCGGGCGGCGGAGGGCACCCGCCAGCTGGAGCTGCTCGACGAGGCGGCGCACGTGCTCACCGCCACCCCGGCCCGCCTCGACCTGGCCCGCACGCTCGGCGACCTCGGCGTCGCGCTGCTGCGCAGGGACGACCGCGGCGGCGCCCGCGACGCCCTCCAGCGCGGCCTGGAGCTGGCCGGCGAGTGCGGTGCCACCACGCTCGCCGACCGGCTGCGGGGGCCGCTGCACGAGGCCGGCGGGCGGGCCGCCAGACCCGGCGGGAGCCTGCTGACCCCCGGCGAGGAGCGCGTCAGCACGCTGGCCGTGCAGGGGTACAGCAACAAGCAGATCGCCGAGCTGCTCGTGGTGTCCCTGCGGACCGTCGAGACCCATCTGACGGGCGCCTACCGCAAGCTGGGGATCGCCGGCCGCCACCATCTGGCCGCCGCGCTGGCCGGCCCCAGCGCTCAGCCGTCCTCGCGGCGGACCAGCAGCCGGTAGGCGTTGGACAGGCCGACCCGGTGGGCCAAGGGGGCCAGGAGCCGGTCGAGCAGCCAGCCGGCCGTGAGGACCGGGATGCCGGCGGCGAGCACGGCGCCGCGCAGCATCCGGCGGGCCCTGCCGGGTGGCGCGGGGTGCCACGGCTCGTCCCGCCGGGGGGCCAGGCGGTTCACGGCCAGCCAGCCGGCGGTGAGCAGGTCCACGGGGTCGTGCGGCTCCGCATGCTCCTCCGTGATCACCGTGAAGCCGAGGTCGGTCAGCCGCCGGCGCAGGTTCGCCGCCGGGATGAGGTGCAGGTGCTGCGGCTGGAGCCAGGGCAGCCACCAGCGGCCGAGGAGCCGGCCGAAGGCGCACCGCGGGTCCGGTACCTCGATCAGCAGATGCCCGCCGGGCCGCAGCGCCCGGTGCGCCGCGGCCAGCTCGCGCCCGGGGTCCGCGCTGTGCTCCAGGTAGTGGAACATGCTCACCACGTCGTAGCGCCCGGCGAGTTCCCCGGCCAGCGCCACGAAGCCGCCGCGGTATCCGCGCCGTATCCAGCCCCGCTCCTGGGCCGAGGCGACGCCCGCGCCGAGGTCCAGCCCGTCGAAGACCGTACGGGGCAGCAGGGCCCGGGCGGCGGCGCAGAAGTGCCCGTGCCCGGTGCCCACGTCGAGCCAGCTGCCCGGATCGGCGTGCGGCGTCACGGCGCCCGCCCGGAGCCGGTAGGCCCGCTCGTGCGTCCCGAAGAGCGTGGCGAGGTTCTCCTCCCCCAGCCCGTCGTAGAAGTCGCGGTAGTAGAACTCCAGCCCCTCGTCGGTGAGTTGGGGGTTCTGGAAGGTGTGGCGGCAGTCCCGGCAGCGCTCCAGGACGAAGTGGCCGGGCTTGTGCTGGAGCAGGTCGGGGGTCCGCAGCCGGACCGCCAGCCGCGCGGACCCGCACCAGGGGCAGTCGGTGCGCCGCGGCCGGAAGAACCGCGCCGTGCCGCGGGCGAGGTCGTCCTGGTAGCGGGGGCGCAGCGCGGCGACCCGTGCGGTGCGGTTCACGGGCGGCACCTCTCCGCGGCGGTGCGGACGGCGAGTTGTGCGAGGTGCGCCGCCGCGGCGTCCGCGCCGCCGGCCGCCCGGAAGGACGCGCGCACCCGCTCGGCGGCGGCCCGGTAGGCCGGCTCGTGCAGCACCGCGTCCAGCGCCGCGCCGAGGTGCTCGGCCGTCGCCCGGTTGAACCGCACCCGCAGCCCCGCGCCGGCGTCGGCCACCTGGGCGGCGACGGTGGGCTGGTCGTCCCGGATCGGTGCGACCACCAGCGGCAGTCCGTGCCACAGCGCCTCGCAGACGGTGTTGTGCCCGGCGTGGCAGAGCACCGCGTCGCACCGCTCCAGGACCGCCAGTTGGGGCACGCCCGTCCGGACGAGTATCCGGTCGTGGGGGGAGCGCAGCGTCCCCGAGGGGTCGACGACCACGGCCTGGAGGCGGTCCGCCCGGACCCGCACCGCCTCGGCGCACTCGGCCAGGAAGCGCGGCCCGACCTCGGTGTTGGCCGTGCCGAGGGTGATCAGGACGGTGGCGCGTGCGGGGTCCGGCCACTCCCAGGGGAAGTCTCCCGGCGCGGGGCGGGGTGCGATCGACGGGCCGACGAACCGCACCTGGTCGCCGAACGATCCAGCGGGCCCCACCAGCGCCTCGGTGCTGAACGCCAGCACCAGGCGGGGCGACAGCCGCGGGTCGGCGGCACCGGCCGGGTCGCCGATCCGCTGCCGCAGGTCCTGGATCAGCCCGGTGACCCAGGCCTCGACCTTCGGGATGCCCTCGAACGCGGTGAACCCCGCCGAGGTGGTCGCGGAGGTCGCCCAGGGCACACCGAGCCGCTCGGCCACCAGCCCGCCGGCGACCGCCTGCTGGTCGGCGACCAGGACGTCCGGGCGGAACGCGTCGACCGCGGCGCGGATGCCGGGCGCCATGGCCTCCGCCAGCGGGCCGAGGAACCGCTCCCAGAGGAACTTCAGCGCCGCGGGACCCCGGAGGGAGGACGGCCGGAGCAGGGCGGGGTCGTCGAGCGGCGGCGCGGCGCAGGGGAAGACCTCGGCCCGCTCCCCCGCGAGGGGTGCCACGACATCCGGCAGCCCCGCCCAGGCCACCCGGTGCCCGCGGCGGACCAGCTGCGCCGCGACCCCCAGGGTGGGGTTGATGTGGCCGACCAGCGGCGGCACCACGAAGAGGAACCTGCTCACGGGCTGCCGGCCTCCACCCTCGCGTCGTGCGCGCGCACCCACTCCGAGACCAGCTCGCTCACCTGCTGGGTGGCGCCCATCAGGACCCAGTGCTCCTGGTCCGGCACCACGACGGTCCGGCAGTGGGCGAGCAGCGACCTCAGCCACGGCTCCTGGGCCGCGAGTTCCGATTCGCTGCCGTAGATGGCCAGGACCGGGGCGCGCACCGCCCGGATCTCGTCCTCGTCGAGCACCCGGCTGGCCGGGATGTCCCGGGCCATGGTGCTGGAGGACAGCAGCCGCGAGGCCGACCGCACCCGCCGGGTCGCGTGCGCCCCGTGCTCCTCGGTCAGCCGCTCGTGCAGGTCGGTGCGGGCGAACTCCACGCCGGCGCGGGCGAGGTTGACGGCCATCTTGCGGGACCAGGCGTCGGTCGCCGGCTCCGACTCGATCAAGGAGACGCTGGCCACCCGCTCCGGGCGCCGCGCCGCGTAGCTGAACGCGATGGTGCCGCCGTAGGAGTTGCCGACGAGGTGGACCGGGCCGGCCACCTCCAGCCGGTCGAGCAGCGCGTCGAGGTCCCCGACGAAGTCCTCCAGCAGGTAGCCGTCGGCCCGCCGTTCGCTGCGGCCGTGCCCGCGCAGGTCGTACATGATCACGTCGATGCCCGCGGCGGCGAACACCGGTGCCAGGGTGAAGTAGTAGCTCACGAGGCTGTCCACGAGCATGCCGTGGACGAACACCACGGTGGGCGGCGGTGCACCGCCGGTGGTGTGCCGGGCCGGCATCCGCTCCACGTGCAGCGCGACGCCGCCTGCGTCGATCATCGCCACGGCTCAGCGCTCCCGGGATTCCCGCAGGCAGCCCACCACGAAGGTGACGAGCCGGCCGACCGTGAGGTAGATGATCTCTTCGAGTTCGAGTCCGGCCAGGAACTCGGCGAAGTTGACCCGCTCGCCGTACCTGGCCGCCAGCCGGCCGCCGAGGGTGACCAGATCGATGCTCTCCAGGTCCAGGTCGTCATGGAACGTGGTGTCCATGGTGATCTCGACGTCGTGCTCCGCGTACTCGTCGAGCACGGCGCGGAGCATCCCGGCGATCTCGCCGAACACCGCGGCCTCGTCGGCCCCGTCGGTCCCGCCGGGCTCGCCGGCACGGACCGGATCCTGCGCCTGACTGCTGTTCAAGGCTTCCTCTTTCCCTCGTCGGCCGTGCCCGTCGTCCAGGCGACGACGTAGTCCCTGCTCGGCAGGTCGGCCAGGTTGCTGATCCGGCGGCAGCGCAACCGGTGCACGCGGCTCCCGGAATCCACCACCACTTCGTCCGGCCGGGCGGCGACCACCCGGAAGTCCCGCGGCCGCCCCCGCAGTCCGGTGCCCTCCGCCTTCGACGCGGCCTCCTTCGCCGCCCAGAACCGGGTGAACCACACGGCTTCCGCCTCCGGCGCCCCGGCGCACCGCTCCGCCAGGAGCGCGCGCTCCTCCGGGCCGAGCGCCACCGCGCGTGCCTGCGCGGGCCGCTCGGCGATCTCCTCGATGTCGATGCCGACCCCGCCGCCCTCGTGCGGGCCGCTCGGCCGTACGAGGGCCACGCCGGTCTCCGCGCAGTGCGCCAGCGAGACGTCCAGGGCGGGCAGGACCCGGCCGTGCAGGCCCTCGACCCAAGGCCGTCCGCTGTCGTCGTTGCGCACCCGGACCTCGGCGGGGAAGACCGGGCCCTCACCCTGCTCCCACAGCCACCGGCGGACCGCGTCCTTGACCGCGATGCGGCCCAGCAGCCACTGGCGGCGGCCGCGCGGCGGACACCGCTCGTAGTCGGCGCGTTCGGCGCTGCTCAGGTGGTTGCGCATGACGAGGTCGCGCGAGGCGAGGTCCGGCCACCGGTCGTGCACCAGCCACCAGCCGCCCGGCTCCTCACGGGAGAGCGTGTTCCGCTCGGGGAACCGCTCCTGGACCCTGGTCTCCAGGCGGTTGTCGAAGCGGCGGTCCTGCCAGCCGGTGATCTGCGCCCACACCCGGCCGCCGGCGACGAGTTGCATGTCGGCCTCCACCGCGGAGCCGGTGACCGAGGTGATCGCGATGAGGCACTCCAGCCGCGCGCCCGGCGCGGGGTGCGGGCCGAAGAAGCGCATCTCCTTCATCCGCACCGGGAACACCACGGTCCGCTCGGTCAGGGTGGTGATGATCCAGTAGCCGAGGAGCTGCCCCACGTTGTCCAGCAGGGCGCCGGGGGCGGCCGGGGTGGTGAGCACCCCGCGGACATGCGCGTCCCCGATCGCGGTCAGCTCGGTGACGCCCTGGAACCGCGGACCGTGGAACATCCAGCGCTCGCCGTACAGTTCCCCGGCGGTGAGCCCCGGACGCCGCTCGTCGGCGGGATCCCACGTCCACGGGCGCGGCGGGTCGTCGGGGTGCTCCGCCGCCAGTTCGACCTCGGCGGCGGCGAACTGCCCGAACTCCACGCCGACCCGCCCGGGTCCGCGCGGCGTCACCGTCACGGGTACGTCGACCGGCGGGCTGGCCGTCGCCCACCGCTTCAGGTGCACGCCGCGCACCCCCACGGCCCGGGTGCCGGGCTCCGCCCGCTCGGCGAACTCCTGCATGTGCTGGATCACCGTGGTGGCCGGGACCACCGGCCAGCGGTCCGACTCGTCGGGCCAGCCGGGGCGCTGGGCGAAGAGGCAGTGGTCGAGGAGGTAGGGCATGGCCGCCGTGGACACCCGCAGCACGGCGCCGTGTTCGCCTCCGGACGGGGCCGGCGGGCCGTGCGGCGCCTCCGCGGCTGCCGGGGGAGCCTGCGGTGCCGGGGAGTGCGGATGCGCCGGGCCGGCGGCCGCCAGCACCGCCGCGGCGGTGCTGGCGGTGTCCCGGAGCAGGGCGCCCAGTTCGCCCGCCAGGGGGAAGCGGGCGGCCAGGTGCTCCAGCGGGGCCGGTGCGGCGCCGGCGGTCCGGGCTCCGGCGAGCGCCGGGCGCAGGTCGCCGAGCGTCCGCTCGTCGAGGGAGACCAGCGGCCCGCCGAGGTCCAGCCGGACCGGCGGCATCCCGGCCGGTGCGGCGCGCCCGGCCGCGGGCGGCACGGGGGCCACCTCCCCGCCGTCCACCCACAGCGCCGCGGCGACGTGTTGCAGCTGTGCCACTCCGCCGCGGTGCGGGGAGCCGGCGGCCACCGCCAGGTGCGGCCGGCCGTGCAGCGTGTTGCCGATCAGCGCGCCCGCCTGGCCCGCTCCGGCCTGTACGAAGACCCGGAAGCCGGCCGCGTACATCGCCTCGATCAGCGGGCGGAAGCGCACCGGCTCCAGCAGATGGCGCAGGAACAGCGCGCGCACCTCCGCCTCGGTGGAGGGATACACCGACGCGGTGGTCGCCGACCACACGGGCACGGCGGGCGGATGCAGCGCGAACCCGGCGGCGGCCCGGCGGATCGGTTCGAGGTACGGCTCCAGCATGGGGGTGTGGAAGCCGGACCGGAACGGCAGGACGCGGCCGAGGACCTGGCGCGCGCGGAACCGGCGCACGAGGGCGTCCACCGGGCCGGGCGGACCGCACACCATGGCCTGGTCCGGCGCGTTGTCGTGGGACAGCACGATCTCGGGGTGGTCCGCCAGGGCGGCCGCGACCCGCTCGGCCGAGGTGCCCAGGACCGCGAAGGCCAGGTCGGGCACCCGCAACTCGTCCGGGTCGAAGGACGCCACGAACTCGTCCACCGCGGGGCCGGCGAACAGCCCTGCGGCGATCATCGCGGTCCACTCCCCCACGCTGTGGCCGGCGACCGCGTCCGGCACGACGCCGATGCGGCGCAGGGCGGCGTCCCACACCCGTCCGGCGGCGACCACCTCGGCACCGTGCCGTCCGACGTCCGCGACCCGCGCCGGCCGCCCGGCGCGGTCTCCCGGGAGCAGGCCGGACAGTCCGAGGTGCCGGGCGACATCGTCGACCGGGGGCTGGAACTCCGCTTCCAGTCCCGGGAAGACGAAGGCCACCCGGCCGCCGCCGTCCGCGCCGAGCAGCGGCTCGGGGGTGAACCACACCTCGCCGCGGCCGCGCCAGGAGCGGCCCTTGGCCACCGCCCGCCGGGCCAGCGCGAGGCGCTTGGCGGTGGGGTCGACGATGCCGAGGCGGCTGCGGCCGCGGCCGCCGGAGCGGTCGTCCAGGCCGGCCGCGAGCACGGCCGAGTCCTCGGCGTCCAGCAGCGCGGCGAGTTGCTCGGGGCTCTCTGCGGCGATCCGCAGCACCCGTTCCCGCTCCCGCACCACGGCGGTGGGCCGCGGGCGGCGGCCGGCCACGGCGCCGGGTGCCGCTTCAAGCACCACGTGCGCGTTGATGCCGCCGAAGCCGAAGGCGTTCACCGCGGCCCGCCGCGGGCCCGCCGCCGCGTCCGCCTCCCAGGGCTCCGCCGCGGCGATCGGGCGGAACCGGGTGGCGGCCAGCGCGGGGTGCGGGTCCTCGCAGTGCAGCGTCGGCGGCAGCACCCCGTGGTGCACCGCGAGCGCCGCCTTGACCAGTCCGGCCACGCCGGCGGCCGGCATGGTGTGGCCGATCATCGACTTCACCGACCCGAGCACCGCCCGGTCGCCGCCGGGCGCCGGTCCGAACACCTCGGCCAGGGTGGCCAGTTCGGCGGCGTCCCCGGAGGGGGTGGCGGTGCCATGGGCCTCCAGCAGCCCGAGGGAGCCGGGCGCGGCCGGGTCGAGGCCGGCCCTGCGCCACGCCTGCCGCACCGCCCGCACCTGGCCCGCGGGGTCCGGGTTGACGAGGCTGCCGCTGCGGCCGTCGCTCGCCACCCCGACGCCCCGGATGACGGCGTAGATCCGGTCGCCGTCGCGCTCCGCGTCGGCGAGCCGCTTGAGGACCACGACGCCGGTGCCCTCGCCGATCAGCAGACCGTCCGCGCCGTGGTCGAAGGGGCGGCTGCGCTGGCTCACGGACAGCGCGCGGAGCTGGGAGAACACGCTCCACAGGGTGATGTCGTGGCAGTGGTGCACCCCGCCGGCGAGCACCACGTCGCAGCGCCCGCCCGCGAGTTCGCCCACCGCCTGGTCGACCGCGACCAGCGAGGACGCGCAGGCGGCGTCCACCGTGTACGCGGGGCCGCGCAGGTCGAGCCGGTTGGCGACCCGCGAGGCGGTGAGGTTGGGCACCAGGCCGATCGCCTGCTCGGGTTCGTCCGGCCCGAGCTGCGCCGTGAAGGCCTGCCGGACCTGCTCCAGCCGCTCGGCGTCGAGGCCGGGCAGCAACTCGCCGAGCGTGCGGACGAGTTGGTTGGCCGTCCGCACCCGCTGGGAGCCGCGGGAGAGTCCGGGCGTCAGGTATCCGCCGCGGCCCAGGACCACGCCGATCCGGTCGCGGTCGGGCAGCCGGTGCTCGCCGCCGGCGTCCGCGAGGGCGTCGGCGGCGACCTTCAGCGCGAGGAGCTGGTCCGGCTCGGTGCCCGCCACCGAGTGGGGCATGATGCCGAACCGCGTCACCTCGACGTCGGCGAGGTCGTCGACGAACCCGCCCCGCCGGCAGTAGACCCGGTCCGAGCGTCCCACCGCCCGCGGGTCGTAGAAGTCGGCGTCCCAGCGGCCGGCGGGGACCTCGGTGATCGCGTCGAACCCGGCCGCGAGGTTGTGCCAGTACGCCTGGAGGTCCGCGGCGCCCGGCAGCAGGACGGCCATGCCGACGATGGCGACCCGGGGACCGGGACCGTGTGCGGAGGACGTCATCTCACCAGCCCGACGCGGTGTAGATCACGGCTTCGGCCGAGTCCTGGCCCCAGGCGAGTTCCCGCAGCAGGCTGCGCGTGCCCTCCTCGGGGTCGATCAGCCGGACGCCGCGGCGGGCGTACTCCCGCGCGAGTTGCGGGGTGACCATGCCGTGGTGCTGCCCGGCGGGCGCCCACGGCCCCCAGTGGACGGTCAGCGCCCGGCGGCCGGCCCGTGCGGCCCACCGTCCTGCCAGGCTCTCCAACGCGTCGTTCGCCGCCGCGTAGTCCACCTGGCCGCGGTTGCCCAGGGCGGCCGAGATGCTGCCGAAGAGCACGGTGAACCCCGGCCCGTCGGGCAGGTCCTCGACCGCCGCCAGCAGGGTGCGGGCCCCGTCGACCTTGGTGTGGAACACCCGCCGGAAGGACGTGATGTCCTTGTCGGCCAGCATCCGGTCCTCGATCACCCCGGCGGCGTAGACGAGGCCGTCCAGCCGGCCGTGCTCCGCGTGGATCTCCTTGACCGTCCGGTGCACGGCCTCGGCGTCGCGCATGTCCACGGAGTGGTAGCGCACCGGGCTGCCGAGCCCGCGCAGCTCCTCGATCGTGGCGCGGACCTCGCGCTGCGCCAGGAGGCGGGTGACGGTCTGCTCGATCCGTGCCGGGGAGTCCTCGCCGCGCGCCGCGAGGGCGGCGGTCAGGGCGGCGCGGTCGGGTGCGGTGCGCGTCTCCTCGTCCTCCGGGCCGGTGGGCGCGGCGGTCCGGCCGACCAGCTCGATGCGGCAGCGGGCGGCGGCCGCCAGCGTCGCGGCGAACCGCGCGGTGATCCCCCGCGCCCCGCCGACCAGCAGCACCACCGCGTCGCGGTCCAGTCCGAGCGCCTCGGCCTCGGCCGCGCCGTCGCCGGCCGGTCCGGCGCCCCGGGCGGCCAGCGGCCCGAGGCCGGACTCGACGAGTTCGAGGCCGTGGCGGCCGCCGGACGACAGGGACACCACCGGGGCCGCCTCGGGGGAGAGCAGTTCGCCGGCCAGCGCGGTCGCGGTGCGTGCCGCCGAGGCGTCCGGGTCGGTCTCGACGACCCGGGCGACGGTGTCCGGGTACTCCCGGGCGATGGTCCGGAACATGCCGCGCAGTCCATCCGCCCGCCCGTCCGGCGCGCCGCTCGCACCGGCGGCAGGGGCGGCGGCGATCAACCACCGCGGGCCGTGCCGCAGGGCTGCCTGGAAGACGGGGAAGCCCTCCGGCAGGACCGCGTCCTCGCCCTCGGTCAGCGCCTCCAGGTGGAACACGCCGTCCCACGGGCCGTCCTGCGCGGTGAGCAGGTGCCCCGGGGCGAACACGGCCGGCCGGGCGCCGTGGGTGGCGAGTTGGGCGGACAGGCTCTCGGCCACCGGGCCGTGGCCGCCGATCAGCGCGATCCGCTTGCCGGTCAGCGTGCCGGCGCTCGCCGCCGGTTCCGCGAGGGCGGTGGGCCGCAGCACCATCCGGGTGGGCGCCTCGGCGGCCACCGGCTCGGGGTCCGGGTGTTGCCCGGCCGGAGTCGGCTGCCCGGCGGGAGCCCGCGCGGGCTCGTGCGCGGGGCTCGGCTCCTCGGCGCCCGGGCCCTCGGCATCGCGGGGCCGCCCGCCGCCGTGGAGCCTCGCGGTCAGCAGGTCCGCGAGGCCGGCGGCGGTGCGGGCCCGGGACAGCACGTCCAGCTCCGCGTCGTCGAGTTGCGCGGCGCCCGGGCCGTCCTGGGCGCCGGCACCGAGGCGCGCCGCGAGTTCACCGGCGATCTCGATCCGCTTGATCGAGTCGATGCTCAGGTCGGCTTCCAGGTCGAGTTCGGGTTCGATCATGTCCACCGGGTAGCCGGTGCGTTCGCTGACGATGTCCAGCACGGTCCGCAGCACGTCGGCCGCCCCGACCGCCTCCGGCGCGACGGCGGTCGGGGCACCGGCCGTCGGGGCGCCACCGGGTGGCGGCGTGAGCGCCGGGGCGGGCCCGGAGGGGACGGACGCACCGGGTGCGGGCAGGGCCGCTTCGACCGGCAGGGGCGCGGGCGCCAGGGGCGCGACCGGCGGCGGGGCGGCCGGTGTGCCCGGTGCGGCGCCGAAGTAGGTGAGCAGCACATCGCGCTGCGCGGCGACGATCTCCCGGCTGGTGCGCAGGAATTCGGAGACCATCCGGTCCCGCTGGGCGACGGCGTCGCCGTGGTCTGGCTTCGTCACGGATATCTCCTGGATACGTCGGGCCGGCCGGAGCGAACCGGGCAGCGGGCTGCCGTCGGCGGTGCGCACCAGATGCCCGTTGACGGTCCAGCCAGGTCGCCGGGGTGCGGTGTCCTGGCTCGGTTCGGTGGCGTCGCGGCCCTGGAACATCCAGCCGGTGCGCACCCGCACACCGGCCACGGCGAGCCGGGCGAGCGCGCCGAGGAAGCCGCCGAGTCCCCGGCTGCCGGGTGCCTCGCAGGCCACGGTGGTGTGCGGACGGTCGTGGAGGATCGCGGCGACCAGCGTGGTGAGCACCGTCCCGGGGCCGACGGACACGAAGGTGCGGGCGCCCGCCCGGTACATGTCCTCGATCTGCTCGACGAAGCGCACCGGCGCGCCGATCTGGGCGGCCAGTTCGGCGCGCACGTCCTCGGGCCGTCCCGTGTGGGCGGCGGCCGTGCGGTTGGACCAGACCGGCACCTCCGGGGCGCGCACCGGCTGCGCGGCGAGCGCCCCGGCGAACCGTTCGCCGGCACCGGCGACGAGGGGGCTGTGGAAGGCGCAGGCCACGGGGATCGGCCTGGCGCCGCAGCCGTGTGCGCGCAGCCGCTCCACCGCCGTGGCGACCGCCTCGGTGGGCCCGGAGATGACGGTCTGCTCGGGCGCGTTGTGGTTGGCGACGACGACTTGGTCCGCGAGGCCGGCGGCGCGCAGCTGCGCGGACACCTCCGCGGCGCCGGCCGAGACGGCGGCCATGGCCCCCGGGTCGGTGCCGGCGGCGGACAGGATCGCCTCGGCCCGTGCCGCGCTCAGCTCCAGCAGGGCCGCGGGGTCGAACGCGCCCGCGGCGCACAGCGCGACCAGCTCGCCGTAGCTGTGCCCGGCCATCATGTCCGGCCGCACCCCGGACCGCAGCAGCAGGCGGTGCACGGCCAGTTCGACGATGCCCAGGGCGGGCTGGGCGACCCGGGTGTCGGTGATCCGCTCCCGCTGCCCGTCCGCCACGGCCGGGTCGAAGGCGGTCGGCGGGTAGAGGGCGTCGGCCCACTCCCGGCCGAGCTGGAGGTAGTGCTGGGCGTCGGGGAAGGCGACGAACAGCTCCGCGAGCATGTCCGGCCGCTGGCTGCCCTGGCCGGGGAAGAGGAACGCCACGTCCCCCGCGGTCCCGGGCGCACCGGCCGGGCCGTCCGCGCCGGCGGCGAAGACTCCCGCCGCCGGGTCGTGCTCGCCCGCGCGCGCCCGCCTCAGCAGCCGGGCCAGCTCGTCCAGGTCACCGGCCACGACGGCGTACCGCGCCGGGTGTGTGCCGGTGTCGCTGCGGCGGGACGCGGCCAGCGCGAGGTCGCGCAGCCGCCGGGGCCGGCCGTGCTCGTCGTTCGTCGCGGCCAGCGCCAGCAGCTGCTCGATGCCCCGGTGGGCGTCCTCGCGGTCGGCGCCGCGGAAGACGAACAGCTCCGCCGGCCAGGCGTCGAGCCCGTGCGCCGGCGGCGGGCCCCCGGCGTGGGCGCGCAGCACGACGTGGAAGTTGGTGCCGCCGAAGCCGAAGGCGCTGACCCCGGCGACCCGTTCGGCCGGCGGGGCCGCCCACGGCCGTGCCGCGGTGTGGAAGGCGAACGGGCTGCTGCCCTCCTGCCAGGCCGGGTTGGGCTCCTTCAGGTGCGCCGTGGGCGGCTTGACGCCGGTGTGCAGCGCCATGGCGGTCTTGATCAGGCCGGCCAGGCCCGCGGCGCACTTGGTGTGCCCGATCTGCGACTTCACCGACCCGAGCGCACAGCCGGCGGGGGCGGCCCCGGCCTCGGTGAACAGCGCGGTGAGGGCGGCCAGTTCGGTCCGGTCGCCGACCACGGTCCCGGTGCCGTGGGCCTCCACCAGGCCGACCCGCGCGGGTGAGATCCCCGCGTTGCGGTAGGCGCGCTCCAGCGCGGCGCGCTGCCCCTGCGCCCGCGGTGCGGTCAGGCCGAGGCCCTTGCCGTCGCTGGCGGTGCCGACGCCCTTGATCACGGCGTAGATCCGGTCCCCGTCCCGCTCCGCGTCGCTCAGCCGCTTGAGCGTGACGCAGGCGACGCCCTCGCCGAGCGCGATGCCGTCCGCGGCGCTGTCGAAGGTGCGGGAGCGGCCGGTCGGCGACAGGGCGTGCACCGAGGAGAAGAGCAGGTAGTCGTTGATGCCGTTGTGCAGGTCGGCGCCGCCGCACAGCACCAGGTCGCTGGTGCCCCCGGACAGCTCCTTGCACGCCACGTCCACCGCGGCCAGCGAGGAGGCGCAGGCGGCGTCCACGGTGTAGTTGGCGCCGCCCAGGTCGAGCCGGTTGGCGATCCGGCCGGAGATGACGTTGGCGAGCATCCCGGGGAAGGAGTCCTCGGTGAGCCGGGGCAGCTGGGCGGCCAGTTCCGGGGGCAGTTCGCCCAGGTAGGCCGGCAGCAGGGTGCGCAGGGTGGCCGCGTGGGACAGGTCGCTGCCCGCCTCGGCGCCGAAGACGACGGAGGCCCGGGAGCGGTCGAAGTCCCGCCCCCCGCTCCCGGCGGGGGCGCCGCCGGCGTACCCGGCGTCCTCCAGTGCCCGCCGCGCGGCTTCGAGGGCCAGCAGCTGGACCGGCTCGATGCTGCCCAGTGAGGACGGCGGGATCCCGTAGCGCAGCGGGTCGAACGGGATGTCCGGCAGGAACCCGCCCCACTTGGACTCCGTGTGGGCCTCGTCCGCCTCGGGCGCGTAGTAGACCTCGGGGTCCCACCGGTCGGCGGGCACCTCGGTGACGGCGTCGGCGCCCGCGACCACATGGGCCCAGTAGCTCGCCAGGTCCTCGGCGCCGGGGAACATGCAGGACATCCCGACCACGGCGATGTCCAGCGGAGCCGGGGGCGCGGCGCCGTCCGCGGGCCGGCCGGTCCCGAGCCGGTCGCGCACCGGCGCGGCGCGCTCGGTGAAGAAGTCGGCGGCCCCGGTGCTGACGGACGCGTGCAGCGCGGGGATGGTGGTGACGCGGGAGCGCAGCGCGGCCACGTCGCCGGCCATGAACATGCCCTCGGCGAGCTGCCGTTCCTCCGGCACCTCGACCAGCTGCTCACCGGTCCGCTCGACGCCCTTGCTGGCGATCCGCAGCCGGCCCACGTTGAGCCGCTCCAGCTGCTCCCACGCCTGCCGGTCGGCCACGCCCCGGGACGCCAACTCCTCCTTGAGAGCCCGGTAGCCGTCGGTGAAGGGGCTGGACACACAGCGGGTGGCGTGGCCGGGCGCGGTCTCCAGCAGTTCGGTCCGCCGCGCCGCCAGGACCTGCCGCTGGAACAGGGGCCGGACCGCGCCGCGGTCCACCGCCTCCTCGGTGAAGAGGTACGCGGTGCCCATGAGCAGGCCGACGGCGACGCCGCGGGCGGTCAGGTCGGCGGCGAGCGCGGCGACCATGGCCGCGGACCGCGCGTCGTGGATGCCGCCGGCGAACAGCACCCGCAGCTCAGCGGGGTCGGCGCCGTCCTCCGCGTCGAGGAAGTCGGTGAGGACGGCGAGCTGCGCCTCCCACAGCGCGAAGCTGCTGCGCGGTCCGACGTGGCCGCCGCACTCGGAGCCCTCGAAGACGAACGCGCGGGCGCCGGCGGCCAGGAACTGGGTGAGCAGCCCGGGCGAGGGCACGTGCAGGAACGTCTCGATGCCGGCGTCCTCCAGCGACGCCGCCTGCGCGGGCCGGCCGCCGGCGATGATCGCGCAGGACGGCCGCAGCTCCCGGATGATCTCCAGCTGGGCCGCCTTGGTCTGCTCGGGGGCGAAGCCGAGGACGCCCACGCCCCACGGCCGGCCGTCCAGCGCGGCGCGGGTCTGTGTCAGCAGGGTCCGCGTCTGCTCCGCACCGGCCAGCGCCAGGGCCACGAAGGGCAGGGCGCCGCCCTCGGCGACCGCCGCGGCGAACGGCGCCTGGTCGCTGACCCGGGTCATCGGCCCCTGGGCGAGGGGCAGCGGGGTGCCCAGCGCCCTGCTCATCGGGGAGTCGCGGCACAGCGCCTGCGCGGCGGAGGCGTCGCGCACCGCGTCGCGGACGGCGGCGGTGACCGCGCGGACGGCCCCGCCGGCATCGCCCCACCGGCGGGCGAAACGGGCGGCCAGGAAGCCGTCCTGGCCGACGGGCAGCAGCTGGGCCCGCAGGTCCTGGGCGCCGAGCAGGCGGGCCGCCCCGGCCGGGTCCGCGGGCAGCGGCGGCGCGTGGGGACCCCGGCGGCGCAGCACCCGGTGGCCGGCCGCCACCACCGTCTCCGAGCCGTCCATGGTCCGCACCGCCGCGGCCGCTTCCTCCGGCACGGCGGACTCGTCGAGCAGCGCCAGCTGGGTGTCCAGCACGACGCCCGCCGCGCCGCCGACCACGGCAGCGGCGGCGGTGTGCGGCCCGATGCCGCCGCAGGCCCACACGGGCAGGTCCACCCCGTCGTCCGCCACGAGCTGCTGGAGCAGGATGAAGGTGCTCAGGTCCCCGACCCGCCCGCCGCTCTCGTGGCCGCGGGCGACCAGGCCGTGGGCGCCGGCGCGGGCGGCGTCGAGGGCCTCCTCGCGGGTGGTGGCCTCGACGAGCACCCGGGTCCCGGCCGGCAGGTCGCCGGGCCGCACGGGCGCGTCGGCGGTGAGCAGCACCGTGTGCACGCCCCCGCCCTCCGCCAGGTCCGCCGCGGTCAGGGCGCACCCGGCGGCGATCCGCACCCCGAACGGCCCCGGCGCCCACTGCCGGAGGGACGCCAGCGCCTCCCTGGCCCGGCGGTCCCCCGCCCCGAGGTCGAGCACGCCCAGCCCGCCGGCCCGGCAGACCGCCGCGACGATGCGCGGCTCTGGTTCACCGAACGGACTGATGCCCAGCACGGCTTCCGGCACGGGTGCAGTGGTCACAGGTACTCCGAAGACATCGTTCGCTCGTGGGGGGACGAATGCGCACGGGTGCGGCCGACGGCGGAAACGCACACGTATGCGACTCGGTGGCCTCAGCCTCAGACGGGGGGCGAGGCGCCGTCAACGCGCCCCGGCGAAGTCCGTGGTGCCCGGCGGGCGGCCTTGCGGTAACCACGAGAGGGGGCGGCCGGCGACCACGAGAGGTCCGCCCCGCCGGCGCCGCGGCCCTACTGTCGGCGGCCTGTCGGTGCGTTGTCGGTGGCGGCTGGCATCTTGGGGGGCATGACGCGAGAGACGATATCCACCAGGGGCGGCAACGCCGTGGAGGTGCGCGGTCTGGTCAAGCACTTCGGCGCGGTGAAAGCCGTCGACGGAGTGGACCTGGACGTGAAGGAAGGCACCGTGCTCGGGGTGCTCGGCCCCAACGGCGCCGGCAAGACGACGCTCGTCCGCTGCCTGTCCACCCTCCTGGTGCCGGACGCCGGCCGGGCCGTGGTGGCCGGCTACGACGTGGTGCGCCAGCCCCGCGCACTGCGCCGCACCATCGGCCTGACCGGGCAGTACGCCTCGGTCGACGAGAAGCTCTCCGGCCGCGAGAACCTCTACATGATCGGGCGGCTGCTCGATCTGTCCCGCAAGGACGCCCGCCGGCGCGCGGACGAGATGCTGGAGCGGTTCAGCCTGACCGAGGCGGCCAAGCGGCCCGCGGCCAAGTACTCCGGCGGGATGCGCCGCCGGCTCGACCTGGCCGCCTCCATGATCGGCCGCCCGTCGGTCCTCTATCTGGACGAGCCCACCACCGGCCTGGACCCCCGCACCCGCAACGAGGTGTGGGAGGAGGTCCAGCGGATGGTGCGCGAGGGCGCGACGGTGCTGCTCACCACCCAGTACATGGAAGAGGCCGAGAAGCTGGCGCACGAGCTGACGGTGATCGACCGCGGCCGGGTGATCGCCGAGGGCGGCGTCGACGAACTCAAGACCAAGGTCGGCGGGCGGACGCTGCAGATCCGCCCGTCGGAGCCCGACGAGCTGAAGCGGATGGCGGACGCCGTCGCGCGGGCGGGCCTGGACGGCATCGCGGGGGCCGCCGCCGATCACGACGGGGGCGTGGTCAACGTCCCGATCACCAGCGACGAGCAACTGACCGCGGTGGTCGCGGTGCTCGCCCGGCAGGGCTTCGCGCTCGCCGGCATCAGCACCCATCTGCCCAGCCTGGACGAGGTGTTCCTGGCCCTCACGGGCCACAAGGCCTCCGCGAGCGACACATCCGAGGACGACATGGACCAGCAGTACGCGGAGGTATCGGCATGAGTGCCGCGACGATGACGGCACCGCTGAGCAAGCCCGGCGCCGACGAGGGACGGATCGGCCTGCGCGCCAACCTGCGGCACATCGGCGCGCTGGTGCGGCGCAACGCCCTGCAGATCAAGCAGGACCCGGAGTCGATGTTCGACGTCCTGCTGATGCCGGTCATCTTCATCCTGCTGTTCGTCTACGTCTTCGGCGGCGCGATCGCCGGCAAGGGCCGCCAGGACGAGTACGTCCAGTACCTGGTGCCCGGCATGATGGGCATGATGGCCATGAACATCGCCACGGCGGTCGGCTCGGGCGTCAACGAGGATTTCCGCAAGGGCGTGATGGACCGCTTCCGGACAATGCCCATCGCCCGGTCCTCGGTGCTCATCGCGAAGATCGTGGTGGAGCTGGGGCGGATGCTGATCGCCACCACGATCCTGCTGGCGATGGGGCTCCTGCTGGGGCTCAAGATCACGGGCGGCGTCGGGTCCCTGCTCGCCGCGGTCGCGCTGTCCGCGCTGTTCTGCGCCGGTCTGATGTGGATCTTCATCCTGCTGGGGCTGGTGATGAAGACGACCCAGGCCGTGCAGGGCACGGCGATGCTGATCCTGATGCCGCTGCAGTTCGGCTCGTCCGTCTTCACCCGGCCGACCTCGATGCCCGGCTGGCTGGAGGCCTTCACCAAGATCAACCCGCTCTCGTCCCTGGCGGACGCGTGCCGGGCCCTGATCCAGGGCCAGGGCGCGGTGCTGCACCCGGCCCTGATCACCCTCGCCTGGGTGGTCGCCCTCACCGCGGTCACCATGCCGCTCGCGGTGGCGAAGTTCCGCAGCAAGACCTGACGCGCGTCCCGCGGGGGTCCTCCCCGCGGGACCGCCGGACCGCGCTGTCCCGGCCCGCGTCAGATGAGGGCGGTGGCCTCCCCCAGGGAGAGGCCGCCGCCTTCGGTGTACGCGCGGGTGTAGGCGGCGCCGTCCAGCAGCTCCCGCGCCGCCGCCTCGGCACGGATCCGGCTGTCGCGGATGATCCGGGTCGGCACGTGGTCGGGCGCCCGCAGCGCGTCGTACGCGCCCACCAGGCGCGCCGCGTCCCGCCCGGCCGGCGCGCCCCGCACCGCGGCCAGCACCCGTGCGCCGGTGAGGAGTTGGGAGATCGGCAGGTCCGGCGCGACCATCTGCGTGACGGGCCCCTGGAGCAGCGCCAGCGCCGCCCGGAACCGCGGCAGCAGCCCCTCCCGGTGCCCCTCCTGGAGATCCAGCGCGATCAGCGAGGTCTCCAGCATCCCGGCGAACAGGTCCGGGGCCCGCCCGCTGAACACCTCCGCCACCGTGTGCAGTTCCGCCCGCGCCTCCTTCGGACGCCCGGTCAGCGCGAGGTGCCGGGCGAGGGTCAGCCGGGCGAACGGCATGGTGTCCCGGGCGCTCTCGCCCCGCTCGGCGTCCGCCAGCACCTCGCGCAGCATCCGCTCACCGGGCGCCGCCCGGCCGTCCTCGATCAGCACCGCGCCCAGCCGGCAGCGCAGCAGCTGGATCTGGCCGAGCGCCCCCAGGTACTCGGCGTGCACCATCGCCGCCCGGTAGTCGCGCGCCGCCGACGCGTACGCGCCGCGCTGCTCATGGGTCTCGCCGCGCCCCGCCAGCGCCTCGGCCGCGCCCCAGGCGTCGCCCAGCTCCTGGAAGATCCGCAGCGCCTCGTCGGCGTCGCGGGCCGCCTGGGTCAGCCCGTCGAGGCGGTCGTTGAGGACCCTGGAGCGCAGTTGCAGCACATAGGCCAGCTCCCAGGTGTAGCCGAGGGTGCGGCAGGCCTGTACGGCGACGCCGACCAGCTCGCTCAGCTCCGCGAAGCGGCCGGACATCATCACGGCGTAGTACCACATCACGCCGGGGATCTTGCAGGTCTGCGGCATGCCGCTGCGGTAGGCGGCGAGCATCCCGGCCAGGTCCTCCTGCGTCTCGGGGTCGCGCAGCGCCTGGAGGTCGCTGTCCCGGCTGGCGAGCGCGACCAGCCGAACCTCGCGGCGGGCCTCGACCAGCTGCTCGGGGGGCATCGGCGGCGGGTGGTCGATGGGGCTCTCGGGCAGGTCGGGGGCCGGTTCGACGGGCGCGGCGAAGGGGTTGGGGCCGAGCGCGGCGGCCGCGGACGCCCAGTGGCGGCCGTCGCTGCGGTGGTCGCGCAGCGACCAGAACCACTGGAGGGACAGCACCAGGCACAGCGTCTCGTGCTCGTCGCGCGCGGCCAGCGCGCGGCGCAGCGCGGTGCGCAGGTTGTCGTGCTCCAGCTCCAGGCGGTCCATGGCCGCGCGCTGGCCGGGGCCGCGCAGCAACGGGTCCGTGGTGCGGGCCAGTTCGCGGTAGGTGACCAGATGGCGGCGCTCGGCCCCCGCCCGCTCCCCCGCCTCGTCCAGCCGCTCACCGGCGTACTCCCCCACCGTCTCCAGTAGCCGGTAGCGCATCTCGCCGTCCGGCGCGGGCGCCGCCACCACCAGCGACTTGTCGATCAGCGAGCCGAGCAGCGCGGGCACCTCGCGCCGGTCGACGCCGCCGCCGGCGCAGACGTCCTCGGCGGCGGCCAGATCGCAGCCGCCGGAGAAGACGGACAGCCGCCGCAGCACGGCCCGTTCGGGTGCGTCGGTCAGGTCCCAGGACCAGTCGACGACCGCGCGCAGCGTCTGCTGGCGGGGCAGCACGGTCCGGCTGCCGCTGGTGAGCAGGCGGAAGCGGTCGTCGAGCCGGTCGGCGAGCTGGCGCGGGGAGAGCAACCGCAGCCGGGCCGCGGCGAGTTCGACGGCGAGCGGCAGCCCGTCCAGCCGCCGGCAGATCTCGGCGCAGGCCGCCGCGGTCTCCTCGTCGGCCTCCACCCGGAAGCCGGTGCGGGCGGCGGCCCCGCGGTCGGCGAGCAGTTGCAGCGCGACCGGGTCGGGAAGCGGCTCGACCGGCCGCAGCACCTCGCCCGGTACGGCCAGCGGCTCCCGGCTGGTGGCCAGCACCGTCACCCCGGGGCAGTGGGCCAGCAGCCGCTCGGCGAGTTCGGCGGCGGCGGCGATCACATGCTCGCAGTTGTCGAGCACCAGCAGCATCCGGCGGCCCGCGCAGTGCTCGGCGAGCCGGGCGAGGGGGTCCAGGGCGGTGCGGTCGGCGGCGGCGCGCAGGCCCTCGGCCGTGGAGCCGCGGACGACGGTCTCGCGGGCGCCGAGCGCGGTCAGCACCGCCTCGGGCACGGTCTGCGGATCGTCCACGGGTGCCAGCTCGGCCAGCCAGACGCCGTGCGGCCAGGCGTCCGGCGCCGCGGCCGCGGCGCTCTCGGCGCCCTCCTGGGACAGCCGCGTCTTGCCGGCGCCGCCCGGCCCCAGCAGCGTCACCAGCCGGTGCGCGGCCAGGTCGGAGCGGAGCCCGGCCAGGTCGTTCTCCCGGCCGACGAAGGAGGTGAGGCGGGCGCGGAGGTTGCCGGGGCGGGGGCGGGCGGCGTCGTCGGACGGGGCGGCCGGAGCCGGGTGCGCGGCGGGCGGGGGCGGCGGGGGCCCGGCGGGCG
>NZ_BMND01000035.1 GCF_014646275.1 Streptomyces kronopolitis | reverse complement strand
GCCGCACCGGTCCGCGGCCGCTTCCCCGCGGCCGGGGCCGGTGCGGCCGGCCGGGCGACCGCGTCACGGGGCGCCGGGGTGCGGGGCGGATGCGGACGCGGCGTGCTCCCGCCGGTCCGCCGCTCGGTGCGCTGGCGCGCGTACTCCTCCGCCCGCCGGCCGGTCGGCCGCTCCGCGGGGCGCCGCTCGCCGCGCTCCCAGCCGGCCCCGGCGCCCGCCCCGCTCTCCAGCGGCCCGCCGGACAGCCCGTGCGCCTCACGGGCCGCGATCTCCTTGAGCCGCAGCGACAGCGACAGGGTGCTGGGGCGGTCCGCCGGATCCTTGGCCAGGCACGAGGCCAGCAGCGGTGCCAGGGCGTCCGGCACCCCGGCCAGCTGCGCCTCCTCGTGGACCACGCGGTAGAGCATGACCTCCGAACTCCCCTGCCCGAAGGGGGAGTCGGCGGTGCAGGCGTAGGCGAGGGTCGCGCCCAGCGCGAAGATGTCCGTCGCCGGGGTCACGGCGGCCCCGCGCACCTGCTCGGGCGCCAGGAAGCCCGGCGAGCCGACGGCCGTGCCGACGTGCGTGAGCGTGCTGGCGCCGGTCGCCCAGGCGATACCGAAGTCGATGATCCGCGGGCCCTTGGGCGACAGCAGGATGTTCGACGGCTTCAGATCGCGGTGCACCACGCCCGCGTCATGGACCGCCAGCAGCCCCTCGGACAGCGCGGCGCCGACGGAGGCGACCTGCGCGGGGGACAGCGGCCCCTCCTCGTTGACCTTGTCGTGCAGCGAGGGGCCCGGGACGTACTGGGTGGCGAACCAGGGCCGGTCCGCGTCGAGATCGGCGGCCACCAGCCGCGCCGTACAGCCGCCGCGGATCCGCCGGGCGGCGGACACCTCGCGCGCGAACCGCGAACGGAACTCCTGATCCTCCGCCAGATCCGGCCGGATCACCTTGAGCGCCACCCGCTGCCCGCGCTTGTCCGAGCCGAGATAGACCACGCCCATCCCGCCCGCGCCCAGCCGACGGTGCAGCCGGAACGTCCCGACGACACGCGGGTCCTCGCGTCGGAGCCGCATCATCGCCATGTCCGTCCCCTACCTGCGGCGGGATCCCCCTCCGCTGCCAACCGTCTGACGTGGCACAGCTTACGGATTGACGGCTCGCTGTGCGCAGAGGCCGCGCATGCGTCGGCGGCCGGATTGTCCGCGGGCGGTGCGGAATCCGCGGCACCGGCCCGGAACCGGGCCCCGTCCCGCCCGGCTTCCCGCCGGACATCCCAAGGATCCGCCACACAGGGGGGATTGACACGATGAAAGGTGATCAGGCCCGGTTGGTGAGGGATGCCGGGCATACGCTCCCGGCCGGGAAAAGGCGGCGGACGGCGGCGGGGGAGGGGGCAGGGCGGCCGGGCGCGGGGGAGCGGCCGGGGTGAGCGAGGTCACCCTGAAGGGGTGCCCGCAGCCCCGCCTTCCGCGGTCCCCCTGGGGGATGCCCCCAGGTAGTGGAGGCGTCTCTCCACCCTGGGGAGTACGTGCCGCGCGGCCGCGTCATCCTCCTGGATGCCGACGATTCGATACGACGGCATGACGCCCGCCGCCGCCCCGCTGCCTAATGTGGTGTTCAAGCGGCGGGCGCAGCACTCGTCCCCCGAGGTCAGACGCCCGCCGCCCCAGACACGACGGGAGCGGGACGATGGCGCAGACGACAGGACGAACGGCCCTTCGGGCGCAGGGGCGCAGGGCCGCCTCGGCGCTCGGCGGCCAGCAGTCCTCCGGCACGCGCCACCCCCTCGTCGCGGTGGCCATGGTGCTGCCGCTGGCGATCCTGCTCTCCGTCGTCTTCGGCGGCTGGGAAGCCGTCATGACACAGGCGTCGTCCGTGGCCGGAATGCTGGGGCACTGAGAAGCGCCCCACGCCCCGGGAGAGCGGCCCGGGACGGGGACACCTCCGGCTGATTCACCCCGTGGGGACGGGGGGTAACCGCGGACGGCACGAACGGCCGGGCATCTGGGGAGATGCCCGGCCTTCGGGTTTTTCCGGCCGCCGCCCGGCCGCCCCCGGACGCGTACGATCCCAGGCCGGGCCCACGGCGGCCCGCACCATCGCCCACGGCGCATCCGGCCCGCACGGGACTCGGGGGGACCATGACCACACCACTGCTCGGCCGCCTGGCCGCCCTCGCCGCGGCCCCTGCCCCGCCCGGGAGCCCGGCCGGCGCCCCGGACACCGCCCCCGAGGTGCTCGCCGACCGCCCCGACGGCACCGTCGTCCGCCGCGGCCGCACGGTCGCCAAGGCCCACGCCCCCGACGGCGACCCGCACGAGCTGGCCGCCCGGCTGCGGATCGCCGCCCACCCCCTGCTGCACGGCATCCTGCTGCCCCCGCTCCCGGTCACCGCCCCCGACGGCCTCCTCGCCCTCACCGGCGACGGCCGGGCCCTCACCCGCTGGCCCTACGGCAGCCCGGTGCCGCCCGACGACCCCGACGCCGCGCCCTGGGAGGACGCCGCCCGCCTGCTGGCCCGGCTGCACACCACCGACCCCGGCCAACTGCCGGGCCCCGTGCCGCCGATGCGCGGCCCCGCCAAGGCCGCCCGCGCCCTGGCCCGGCTCCGCGCCGCCCCGGTCCCCGCCGACGGCCCGCGGGCGGCCCCCGGACCGCCTCCCGCGGCAGCCGCGGCCGTCGAACGCGCCTGGTCCCTGCTGCCGCCCTGGGCCCGGGGCGAGGCCCCGCCCCCGCGCGCCGCCACCCTGTGCCACGGCGATCTGCACCTGGGCCAGCTGGTCCGCCACCCGGCCCCCGACGGCCGCTGGCTCCTCATCGACATCGACGACCTCGGCCTGGGCGACGGCGCCTGGGACCTGGCCCGCCCCGCCGCCTGGTTCGCCACCGGCCTGCTCGACCCCGGTATCTGGACGCGCTTCCTGGCCGCCTACCGCGCCGCCGGCGGCCCCGCCGTCCGCCCGGCCGGCGACCCCTGGCCCGACCTGGAGATTCCCGCCCGCGCCCTGACCGTGCAGACCGCCGCCCTGGCCGTCGCCAAGGCCGCCGGCGCCGCCCGCCGCCTCGACGAGGCGGAGCAGGCGATGGTCGATGCCTGCGCCCGGATGGTGCCCCCGCCGCGGCAGTTGGCGCCCGCCGGGCCCGTCGTAGGGTGAACCCCTCGCCGCCGGCGGCCCGTTCCGCGGGCGCCGCGGCGCGCAGTGACGGATGAGAAGCAGTGACGGATGAGAAGCAGTGACGGATGAGAAGGAGTGAAGCCGACGATGCAGTGCCCCAAGTGCCATGCACCGATGCACACATACAACCGCAATGGCGTCCAGATAGAGCAGTGCGCCGGCTGCCGGGGGATCTTCCTGGACTACGGCGAGCTGGAGGCGCTGAGCCGTCTCGAATCCCAGTGGATGCAGCAGCCCCCGCCGCCGCCCGCCCCGCAGGCCTACCCGGCCGCCCCCGCCTGGGGAGCCCCGCACCAGGGCCACCACGGCCACCACCAGAGCCACCACGGGCACCACGGCCATCACCGCAGCTTCGGCCACATGCTCTTCTCGTCCTGACCGGCCCTCTACGGGCCGGACCGGACTGGTCCCGAGCGGGCCGACCAACATCCGGCCCCGGAAAACGACCGAGGGCCGGAGCGAAATGCTCCGGCCCTCGATCAGATGTGGACGATACTGGGATTGAACCAGTGACCTCTTCCGTGTCAGGGAAGCGCTCTCCCGCTGAGCTAATCGTCCTCGGGACCGCGGATCACGAAGATCCGCAGCTGCGTGCGCGATACTGGGATTGAACCAGTGACCTCTTCCGTGTCAGGGAAGCGCTCTCCCGCTGAGCTAATCGCGCGGGACGGATACCCCGGTCGAACATGTTCGGGGATCCAGTGGACGATACTGGGATTGAACCAGTGACCTCTTCCGTGTCAGGGAAGCGCTCTCCCGCTGAGCTAATCGTCCTTGGAGGTGGAGACGGGATTTGAACCCGTGTAGACGGCTTTGCAGGCCGTTGCCTCGCCTCTCGGCCACTCCACCAGGAGTGAGGGGGTTCGGGAAGATCCCCCACATCGAGCGGACGACGAGACTCGAACTCGCGACATCCACCTTGGCAAGGTGGTGCTCTACCAACTGAGCTACGTCCGCAGGTGTCTCTCCCAGACTACGTCCGGGAGCTACTCCGCCTCCGGGGCGCTCTCGCGTCCCGGCGACGTGTTGAACTCTAGCGGATTCCGGGGCCAGTACAAAAACGCGTTTGTGCAGCGTGCTGCGCCGACCCGCCCGGCACAGGCGGGGTCCCGGCCGCCGCCATAGACTCGCTGACGTGCACGACTTCGCTCCCATGGCCCGCTTCGGCGGCCTGATAGCCACCGACCTGCGCGATGTGACCAGTGATCCCGCGGCTCTGGACTCCTCGGGCTGGTGGGCGGTGGCCGCCGACTTCGAGGGCGCCGTGGTCTGCGCCCGCTTCGGCGACGTACGGCCGGCCACCACCGCCGACGAGCCCGCCCCCGGCGGCTGGCGCGGCCCCGCCCCCGGCGCCTGGACCAGCTCCCTGGACCGCGACGCCTATACCGGCGGCGTGCGGCGCATCCGTGAACACATCGCGGCCGGCGACGTCTACCAGGTGAACCTCTGCCGGGTCCTGACCGCGCCGCTGCCCGACCCCGGCCGCGCCGATGTCGACGCGCTCTCCGCCGTACTGGCCCGGGGGAACCCGGCCCCGTACGCGGGCACGATCCGGCTGCCGGCCCACGGCGTCGAGATCGCCGGCGCCTCCCCGGAGCTGTATCTGCGGCGCGACGGGCGCACGATCGACTCCGGGCCGATCAAGGGCACCGGCCGGACCGCGGCGGACCTCTCGGGGAAGGACCGGGCGGAGAACGTGATGATCGTCGACCTGGTCCGCAACGATCTCGGCCGGGTCTGCGCCTCCGGGAGCGTCACCGTCCCGGCACTGTGCGCCATCGAGGAGCACCCCGGCCTCGTCCACCTCGTCTCCACGGTGCGCGGCGAACTGGCCGAGGAGAACGAGAAGACCGCCTGGGCGGATCTGCTGGACGCCACCTTCCCGCCCGGGTCGGTCACCGGCGCCCCCAAGTCCAGCGCGCTCAGGATCATCGACGAGCTGGAGACCGCGCCCCGCGGCCCGTACTGCGGGGGCATCGGATGGGTCGACGCGGACCGCCGCACCGGTGAGCTGTCGGTCGGCATCCGCACGTTCTGGATCGACCGCACCCCGCCCGCCGGACCGGTGCTGCGCTTCGGCGCCGGCGCCGGGATCATCTGGGATTCCGACCCGGAGCGGGAGTGGGCGGAGACGGAGTTGAAGGCGCGCAGGCTGCTCGCGGTAGCGTCGGGCGCGCACGAGGCGAGTGGAGGTACGCGATGAAGATCTGGCTCGACGGAGCACTGCGGGACGCCGACGGCGCCCGGGTCTCGGTCTTCGACCACGGGCTGACGGTCGGCGACGGGGTCTTCGAGACCATCAAGGCCGACCACGGCCGGGCCTTCGCCCTCACCCGCCATCTGGAGCGGCTGACCACCTCCGCCCGCGGGCTCGGCCTGCCCGATCCCGATCTCGACGAGGTACGGCACGGCTGCGAGGCCGTCATGGCGGCCAACCCGATGGCCCTGGGCCGGCTGCGGCTCACCTACACCGGCGGCGTCTCCCCGCTCGGCTCGGACCGCGGCGACGCCGGCCCCACGCTGGTCATCGCGCTGTCCGAGACCGCCCGCCGCCCCGACACGACGGCCGCCGTCACCGTCCCGTGGACCCGCAACGAGCGCGGCGCGCTCACCGGCCTGAAGACGACCTCGTACGGCGAGAACGTCGTCGCGCTGGCCCGCGCGCGGGAACAGGGCGCCTCCGAGGCGCTGTTCGCCAACACCGTCGGGGCGCTCTGCGAGGGCACCGGCTCCAACGTCTTCGTCGTCCTGGACGGCGAACTGCACACCCCGCCGCTGCACTCCGGCTGCCTGGCGGGCATCACCCGCGCCCTGACGGCCGGCTGGGCCGGCGCCAAGGAGACCGATCTTCCGCTGGACGCCCTGGAGCGCGCCGAGGAGATCTTCCTGACCTCCACCCTGCGCGACGTCCAGGCCGTGACCCGGATCGACGGCCGCCAACTCCCCGACGGCCCCGGCCCGGTGACCGCGGAGGCCATGCGGATCTTCGACGAGCAGTCGGCCGCCGACTTCGATCCGCGGTGATGACGGGAGCGCGCGCCGGCGGGTAGAAAGTCCTCGTGACCACAACGCTGCGGCCCGCGGGACCGGAAGAGCGGCACGACGACGGCGGCCGGGCGCGCCCGTACGACATCTGCGTCAACAGCCGCCGGGTCGGCGGGATCCGGCTGGCCACCGACGCCCGGTTCGGCCCGACGGCCGGCCGGATCACGGACCTGGGCATCGACCCGGCGGACCGGCACCGCGGCCGGGCCACGGTCGCCGCGCTCGCCGCGGAGGAGGTGCTGCGCGGCTGGGGGTGCCGGCAGATCGAGCTGACGGTGCCGGCCGGCGCCACGGCCGCCCGGCGGCTCGCCGCGACGCTGGGCTACACCGAGCGCAGCCGCACGATGAGCAAGCCCCTGACCGGGCCGCCCCGGCTGCCCGACGGCAGCAGCGACCGCGCGCTGGGCGAGGAGGAGTACCCGGCCTGGCGGGAGGCCGCGCTCGCCGAGCACCTCCGTACGCAGCTGGCCCAGGGGATGTCCCGGGCGCGCGCCGAGGAGGCCTCCGCCGCCGGCCATCGCGCCCTGCTGCCCGAGGGCGCCGCCACGCCCTACCAGGCGCTGCGCGTCCTGACCCACGGCGGCGCGGACGTCGGCAGCGTCTGGGTCGCCCTGCGGATGCCGGACCAGCCCGGCGGCTACGTGGTCGATGTACAGGTCGCGCCCGGCCACCGCGGCCGCGGACACGGCCGCACCCTGATGCTGATCGCCGAGCGCGAGAGCCTGGCCGCCGGCCGCGCCACCCTCGGGCTGAACGTCTACGCGGACAACGCGCCCGCGCTCGGCCTCTACACCTCGCTGCGCTACCGGCCCACCGGCTATCTGCTCTGGAAGCCGATCCTGTGAGCCGGCCCGGCGGGCACCGCTGAGGCGGGGCTCAGCCCTGTTCCGCCAGCAGCCGGTCGGCGATCTCCTCGATCCGGGCCCGCAGCCCCTCCTGGCCCGTCCCGCCGTCCAGCCGCTCCCCGCCGATCACATACGTCGGGGTCCCGGTCACCCCGATCGCCTTGCCCTCGGCCTGGTCCGCGTCGACGATCAGCAGATGCCGCCCGTCGATCAGCGCGGTGTCCAGCTCCTCGGCGTCCAGCCCCAGCTCCCCGGCGACCTCCAGCAGCAGCTTCTCGCCGCGCTTGCCGAGCTCCTCGCTGCGCGCCAGCACCGCCTCGATGTACGGCCATCCCCGCCCCTGCTCCAGCGCCTCCTCGGCGGCCTGGGCGGCGACGTAGGCGTGCGGGTGCTTGGGGAGGGGGAAGTGGCGCAGCCGGATGTCCAGCCGGTCGCCGTAGCGTGCCCGCAGCGCCCGGAGGTCCTCCAGGGCGGTGTGGCAGTCGGGGCACTGGAGCTCGCACCACACGTCCAGCACGGGACGGGCGGCGGTGGAGGGGGTGTCGTTCATGGAGGCCAGTCTTCCAGCCCCGCGGGGACACCAGTCGCGAGGTACCCGGGCGGGTGCCCGAACCGGGACCTGCGAAGGAGCGCAACCCGGAGATGTCCCTGAGGACGTGCCGGAACGTGGCCCGGGCGGGTTCGGACAAGGCAGGATGGAAGGGAGCAGAATGCCTGCTCACCCATCCATCGGCAGGAGGACCGGATGCTGACCTCGACCGTCTGTGCCGCGGTGTCGGCAGCGGGCCTGGGCATCGCCGCGATCACGGCATACCGCAAGCGGTTCCTGGCCGCGACCCGCATCGCCGCCTTTTCCCTGATCCCCATCGGCCTGGTGATGACCGGCGTCATCGACTGGATCACCGGCATCGTCTTCAAGCCCACGGTCTGGGCCGGCTTCGGCCTGCTCGCGCTCTCGTTCGTGCTGTTCGCCCTCGGCCGGGCGGCGGAGCGCCGCAGGGGCGGGATCGGCAGCCGCAAGGAGCGCAAGGCCGCGGCGGCGGCCCGGCCCGACGCGGTGGCCCCGGCCGCCTCCGCCCCCTCCCTCGGCGCGGGCCGCCCCGCCGCGCAGCCGGCCGCCAAGGGCAAGGCCGCACCGGACAAGAGCGGCGCACCCAAGGATGACTTCTCGGACATCGAAGCGATCCTGAAAAAGCACGGGATCTGATGAACTACCGCCGCTGAGGACCCGATCGGGCCTGACCGGGCGATCGGCTGCGCCATGATGCGCGCGAGATGAACGATGAGTGCGCCCTCGCCCAAGACGACGCCCCGTCCCCCGAACCGCGCGGTTGCCTGTTCGCGCTGTCCCAGCCGCCGCTGATGCTCTTCCTCGCCGTGATCGGCTTCCTGCTCCTCCTCGGCGCCGTGCATGACCTCTACATCCTGTGAGGCCGCCCGGTGCGCCGCCAAGGGGCCGATCCGGCCCGGGCCCGCGGCGGCGGTTCAGCCCGCGGCCTCCCGCCGCCGTGCCCGGTAGGCCGCGACGTGCAGCCGGTTTCCGCAGGTGCGGCTGTCGCAGTAGCGCCGCGAGCGGTTGCGGGAGAGGTCGACGAAGGCGTGCCGGCAGTCCGGCGCCTCGCAGCGCCGCAGCCGCTCGCGCTCCCCGGCGACGACGAGGAACGCCAGCGCCATCCCGCCGTCCGCGGCCAGGTGCTCGGCGACCGAGGCGCCCGGCGCGAAGTAGTGGACGTGCCAGTCGAAGCCGTCATGATCGGTCAGCCGCGGGGTGGTGCCCGCCGAGGCGACCAGCGAGTTCAGCTGTTCGGCGGCGGTGCGGTCGTCGCCCGCCGCGAAGATCTGCGCGAACCGCGCCCGCAGGGACCGTACGGCCGTCAGATCCCCCGCGCCGAGCGTGCCCACATCGCTGATGTCGTTGCGGCGCACGAAGTCCCCGAGGGCCGCCAGGTCGGCCAGGCTGTCGGGCGCCCCGGGCGATTCGCCCTCCGGGGCGGTGTTCAGCAGATCGACAACCGCGTCCAGTGCGCACCGGGTGTCATGGGTGATCATCACGGTTCCGCTCCCTGGCAGGGTGGGGCCGGACGGGTGCCGCCCCCGGGTGTGGTTGCCGAATGGTCGCCGACTCTAGCGCCTCGAACAAGCTTCAGCGCCGACTCCGCGGTGGGTCCGCGGCGACGACGCCGAAGTGTGCCGTATGAACTTGTCGGTCCTGCGCCGTCTCCCCGAGTCGGACGGACGCAAGTGTGAGCGGGTGAGTGCTTTCGGTAAGCGGTCTGCGTCTCAGCTCTCCGCGAGGATGTGGGAGAGCTCGGTGTCGAGATCGAAATGCCGGTGCTCCGTACCGGGCGGTACGGCCGCATCGGTCCTTTTGAGGAACGACTCGAGAGCCCGCGCGGGCGCCTCGAGCAGGGCTTCGCCCTCCGGGGAACTCAGGGCGATGCACACCACGCCCTGTCCGTGGCTCCGGGACGGCCATACGCGGACGTCTCCGGTGCCCGTGGGCCGGTGCAGGCCCTCGGCGAGGAGGTCGCGGGCGAAAACCCATTCGACGGTTTCCTCGGCTCCGGTGTGGAAGGTGGCATGCACGGCATAGGGATCGGCCGTGTCATACCGCAGGCCCGCGGGTACAGGCAGTGAGGACTCGCTCGACACAACGAGGCGCAGGTGCAGCTCGCAGCTGACCGTGGTGTTCATAAGCGCCAGGGCCTTTCGCTCAGTGTGCGCTCGGGGATTCGCACGTCGGCGAAATCGACATGCCACCTACGGTGCCGTTGTAAACCCCTCTGACGGTTTTGTGTGGCTTCAGGTACCTCTTCCGGCGGATTGCGAGATCGTCCTCGGCGGTAATTCCGGCGAACCCGCACCATCCGGTAAGTTTGGGTGCATGAATACGCAGAGTAACGGGGGGTCGGGAACGCTGGAGGAGGGCGCTCCGACCGAGCAGCCGCTCGGCTCCAGGGCGCCGCACTTCATCAAGCGCTCCCGGCCGCTCCACCTGAGCTGGCAGGTCGGAGTCTTCGTCGTCGGACTGGCGGTCGTCGTGGCCGGCGTGATCATGCTGCCGCTGCCGGGGCCGGGCTGGCTGGTGATCTTCGGCGGCATGGCGATCTGGGCGACGGAGTTCGTCTGGGCCCAGCTGGTGCTGCGCTGGACCAAGCGCAAGGTCACCGAAGCGGCCCAGAAGGCGCTCGACCCCAAGGTGCGTCGGCGCAACATCACGCTGACCACCGTCGGCCTGGTGATCATCGCGGCGCTGCTCGCGGTCTATGTGTGGAAGTTCGGCCTCGCGCTGCCGTGGAACGTCTCCGAGTGACCGGGAGTCCGAGTGGCCGGGAAATGGTCAGAAGTGCCTGCCGACGTGGGGTAATGTGGGCGGTGCGCCCGGGCGATTAGCTCAGTGGGAGAGCGCTTCGTTCACACCGAAGAGGTCACTGGTTCGAACCCAGTATCGCCCACCCCGGACGACGGCCCGGAGACTCCAAGTCTCCGGGCCGTCGCGCTTGTTGGACCGGCGTGCCGCCCCGGGGGCGCACACTGGGATCATGTCCGACTGGTCGCACCGTCTGCATCGCTACCGCTTCCGCACCGTCTGGCTGCTCCCCGCGCAGCCGGCCGTCGTCTACGCGGTGCTCGAACGCGCCGAGACCTACCCCTCCTGGTGGCCCCAGGTCCGCGAGGTGGCCCCGCTCGACGACCGCAGCGGGATCGTCCGGTTCCGGTCGCTGCTGCCCTACGACCTGACGGTGGTGGCGAGCGAGCGGGTACGGGACCCCGGCACAGGGACGCTGGAGATCGCGATGCGCGGTGACCTGTCCGGCTGGGCGCGCTGGACGGTGGTGCCCGGGGCGGGCGGCACCCGGGTCGTCTTCGAGCAGGACGTCGAGGTCTGCAAGCCGCTGCTGCGGCGGTTCGCGCTGCCGGGGCGGCCGGCGTTCCTCGCCAACCACGCGCTGATGATGCGGTCCGGGCGGCGCGGCCTGGCCGCCTGGCTGGCCCGTGGATGACCTGCGCCGGGCCTTCAGGAGGGCGGCCCCGGGGTGCCCGGGAGCAGGAATTTGATGCCGGGCCCGGGCGCGCTGTATTGTTCTGCTCGTTCGCAGGGGAAACCCAGCCGACACCCGGGCGATTAGCTCAGTGGGAGAGCGCTTCGTTCACACCGAAGAGGTCACTGGTTCGAACCCAGTATCGCCCACCGGGATCAGGAACCGGGCCGCCAAAAGGCGGTCCGGTTCTTTTCGTTGGCGCACGCGGTCCGGGAATTCCGGGCGGCCCTTCGCCGGCCGGGCCCGGAAGCCGCTGAGCACCCGTCAGGCCGCGGCGGGCAGAGCCGGGCGCACCGGCCAGTGCGGATCGACGGTCTCGGGGTTGCCGCTGCGGGCGAACCACGCCTCCAGTCCGCGGGCCTGCGCCGCGTGCCAGATGGCCTGGCGCGAGTGCAGCTCGGCCGGGTGCAGCCCCTCCAGGCGCTCGGCGAAGCGGTGGCCCAGGGCCCTAACGACCCGCAGTGCGGCGAGTGCGTCGGCGGCGGCCTCATGGGCGTCGGTCAGCTCGACCTCGTACTGCGCGCACAGGTCGGTGAGCGTCCGGCGGCCCTTGCGGTAGCGGTCCAGGTGCTTGTCGAGGACCCGGGGGTCCAGGACGCGCAGCGGATGGCCGCCCAGGTAGGCGTCGAGCGAGCTGGCGCGGTGCCGCCGCAACTCGCGCTCCACCAGGGTGAGGTCGAACGGGGCGTTCATCACGACCAGCGGGCGGCCGGCCACCGACTGGGCGGCCAGGGCGCGGGCGATCTCCTCCAGCACCGGCGCCGGCCAGCGTCCGTGCAGGGCGAGATGGTCGGCCGTCAGGCCGTGCACGGCCGTCGCGGCCTCGGGTATCGCGACGCCCGGGTTGATCAGCCAGCGGGTGACCCGGGGCGCGGAGCGCGGGGTCTCCTGGACCACCAGGGCGGCGGAGACGATGCGGTCCCGCTCGACGTCGATGCCCGTGGTCTCGGTGTCGAAGGCGGCAAGCGGACCGTCATACCAGCACGGCATCATCCCAACTCCTCGCGCTCGTACGGTGGATGACGTGCGCGTCATCCGACCTGGTGATACCCGAGCGGCCCGGTGGTCGAACCGTCTTTGTTTGTTGACCACTTGACGGGGAGACAACCAGAGGGACGGGCCGGTGCGGAGGAGCCCCCCTGCCCGTCGGTCACCTTCACCGATCGGCACAGCCCGGAAGGCTTGAGCGATGACGCTCGCGAAGCCCGAACCGGGCGGGCTGTCCCCCGCAAGCGCGAGGTACCCCCGGCCCGCCCTCACCCCGCAGCGCGGCGCGCTCGCGACCACCGCCTGTATGGAGACCCTCCAGGTGGGATATCTGCACGCGGTCGCAGCCGCCTCCGGGTGCTCGCTGGCCCAGCCCTTCCCGGACAACGGGATCGACTGGCACGTCAGCCACGGCGCACCCGGCCACACCGTCGACGACGAGGTCACCATCAAGGTGCAGCTCAAGTGCACCTACCAGACCGCACCCCGCCCGCCGGGGCCGACCTTCGCCTTCACCCTCGACAACGACCATCTGGTGAAGCTGGCCCGCACCCCCGTCGCGGTGCACAAGATCCTGGTCGTGATGCTGGTCCCGCGGACCCCGGAGGACTGGCTGCGGGCCTCGCACGACCGCCTCGAACTGCGGCACTGCTGCTACTGGATCAATCTGGCCGGCCACCCGGTGACCGGCCGGCGCAGGACCACCGTGCGGATACCGACCACGCGGATCTTCGACGACCGCGCGCTCTGCGAGATCATGACGCGGGTCGGGGCGGGAGGGAGACCCTGATGTACCGGCCGACCGATGATCACGACGCGCGGCTGCTGGACCCCGCGCGGCTCGACCCGGCGGTGCTCGGCGCGCTGCTGGCGCGGCACGGCTGGCGGCGCCGGGGCGGGGCCGCCGGCCACTACGCCCGGTGGACGCCGCCCGGCGGCGCGGCCGGCACCAGCCTGCTGGTCCCGCACGACCGCCGCTTCCCCGACAGCGGGGAGCTGCTCGCGGAGGCGCTGGCGGCGCTCGCGCAGAGCGCCGCGCCCTCGGCCCGCGAGGTGCTGATGGGGCTGGCGGTGCCCAGCGACGAGGTGCGCTGGGAGCGCGAGGTCCCCGACGGGGGTTCGGGGGCGGCGCACTGGGCGGCGCAGGAGCAACTGCGCGGGGCGGCCCGCTCGATGCTGGTCGCCGGGGCGCTGGGGACATACGGCCGGGCCGGCTACTACGGCGCCCGGCACCGGCGGCCGGCCGAGGCGTTCCTGGGCGAGGTGCTGGTCGGCCCGGCGGTGGCCGGGCGCCGGCTGACCGCGTTCGTCCCGGTCCGCGGGGGGCGCGGCGCGGTCGCCGGGTTGCAGCGGGCGCTGCACGCGGCCCGGGACGCCACCGACTACCAGCGCGCCACCGGCGGCACGGAGGCCTTCGACGCGGCGGTCGCGCTGGGGGTCTGCCATGAGCTGGTCCAGGCGCTGATCGCGCTGGTGCGGGACGCGGAAGGGGCGCGGATCTCGGTCGAGTGGTCCCCGGGCGCAGGACCGCCGGCCGGCTGCCCGGCCCGTCCCGAGGCGGTGGAGTTCTCGCCCGGTGATCTGCCCGCGCTCCAGCAGGCCGCCCAGCGGTATGTGCGGGCGGAGCCCTCGCTGCCAGTGCGGGTGACCGGCGCGGTGGTGCGGCTGCGCAGGGAGCGGCCCGGCGGTCCCGGCACCGTGCGGCTGCGGGTGCTCACCGGGGCGGACGTGCTGCAGGTGCGGGTGGCGCTGGGGGAGGAGGACTACCGCATCGCCGGGCACGCGCATCTGGTGGGGCTGCCGGTGCGGGTGACCGGGCGGTTGGAGAGCCGGGGCGGCTTCCGCCGGATCACCGGCGGCCGCGATGTCACGCCCGTACAGGTCGACGAGGCCGAGCGGGACCGGCTGCTGAAGTCCCTCCAGGAGAATCTCGACTTCTTCGAGGAGGCCTGCGGGGCGGAGGACTGAGCCCCCGCGCACGGGGGTGGTGAAACCGTTTCGCGGTCCGGTCCACCGGCTCGGTACGATTCTGCTGCGCAGCAATCGCTGACGCGCAGGAGACATGAGTCAGGAGAGACCGGTGTCAGACGTCCGTGTGACCGTCCAACGCGATTCCGAGCGGGAAGAACGCGTGGTGACCACGGGGACTACGGCCGCCGACCTCTTCCAGGGTGAGCGCAGTGTCGTCGCCGCGCGCGTGGCCGGCGAGCTGAAGGACCTGGCGTACGAGATCGCCGAGGGTGACGAGGTCGAGCCCGTCGAGATCACCTCCGAGGACGGTCTGAACATCCTGCGGCACTCCACCGCGCATGTGATGGCGCAGGCTGTGCAGGAGCTGTTCCCGGACGCGAAGCTCGGCATCGGCCCGCCGATCAAGGACGGCTTCTACTACGACTTCGACGTCGAGACCCCCTTCCACCCGGACGACCTCAAGCGCATCGAGAAGAAGATGCAGGAGATCCAGAAGCGCGGGCAGAAGTTCGCGCGCCGGGCGGTCGGCGACGACGCCGCGCGCGAGGAGCTGGCGGACGAGCCGTACAAGCTGGAGCTGATCGGACTCAAGGGCTCCGCCGCGGAGGCCGCCGAGGGCGCCTCCGCCGAGGTCGGCGCCGGCGAGCTGACCATCTACGACAACCTCGACGCCAAGACCGGCGAGCTGTGCTGGAAGGACCTCTGCCGCGGCCCGCACCTGCCCAGCACCCGCGCCATCCCGGCGTTCAAGCTGATGCGCTCGGCCGCCGCCTACTGGCGCGGCAGCGAGAAGAACAAGCAGCTCCAGCGGATCTACGGCACCGCCTGGCCGACCAAGGACGAGCTGAAGGCGCATCTGGAGTTCCTCGCCGAGGCCGAGAAGCGCGATCACCGCAAGCTGGGGTCGGAGCTGGACCTTTTCTCCGTTCCCGAGGACATCGGCTCGGGGCTGGCGGTCTTCCACCCCAAGGGCGGCATCATCCGCCGGGTCATGGAGGACTACTCCCGCCGGCGCCACGAGGAGTCGGGCTACGAGTTCGTCTACACCCCGCACGCCACCAAGGGGAAGCTGTTCGAGAAGTCGGGCCACCTGGACTGGTACGCCGACGGCATGTACCCGCCCATGCAACTCGACGAGGGCGTCGACTACTACCTCAAGCCCATGAACTGCCCGATGCACAACCTGATCTTCGATGCGCGCGGCCGCTCGTACCGTGAACTGCCGCTGCGCCTCTTCGAGTTCGGGACCGTGTACCGGTACGAGAAGTCCGGTGTGGTGCACGGCCTGACCCGTGCCCGCGGCTTCACCCAGGACGACGCGCACATCTACTGCACCCGGGAGCAGATGGCGGACGAGCTGGACGCCACCCTCACCTTCGTCCTGGATCTGCTGCGCGACTACGGTCTGACCGACTTCTACCTGGAGCTGTCCACCAAGGATCCGGAGAAGTTCGTCGGCTCGGACGAGACCTGGGAGGAGGCCACCGAGGTGCTGCGGAAGGTGGCCGAGAAGCAGGGCCTGCCGCTGGTCCCCGACCCGGGCGGCGCCGCGTTCTACGGGCCCAAGATCTCCGTGCAGACCAAGGACGCCATCGGCCGTACCTGGCAGATGTCCACCATCCAGCTGGACTTCAACCTGCCCGAGCGGTTCGACCTGGAGTACACCTCCGCCGACGGCTCCAAGCAGCGTCCGGTCATGATCCACCGTGCGCTGTTCGGCTCGATCGAGCGGTTCTTCGCGGTGCTGCTGGAGCACTACGCGGGCGCGTTCCCGGCCTGGCTGGCGCCGGTGCAGGCGACTTGCATCCCGATCGGTGACGCGCACGTCCCCTACCTCCAGGAGTTCGCCGCCCAGGCGAAGGCCAAGGGGCTGCGCATCGAGGTGGACGCCTCCTCGGACCGGATGCAGAAGAAGATCCGCAACGCGCAGAAGGCCAAGGTCCCGTTCATGGTCATCGCCGGTGACGAGGACATGGAGGCCGGCGCGGTCTCCTTCCGCTACCGCGACGGCTCGCAGAAGAACGGCATCCCGCGCGACGAGGCGATCGCCGAGATCCTCGACATCGTGGAGCGCCGCGTCCAGGTGTGACGCCCGGCTGACGAGTGGTGGGGCCCCGGAGAGCGATCCGCTCCCGGGGCCCCGTCATGTCTCGCCGTCCTGCCGGAAGCGGCGCAGCAGCCAGGACGAGAAGGAGCCCACCACCGCGCCGACCAGCGCCACCCCGACGAACATCAGCGCCACCGCGACCACCCGGCCGCGCGAGGTGACGGGAGTGGCGTCCCCGTACCCGGTCGTGGTCAGGGTCGAACAGGCCCACCACACCGAGTCGCCGAAGCTGTGGATGTTCGCGCCCGGGGCGGTGCGCTCGTCGTGGTAGACGGCGAGGCTGGCCGCGAAGCCCAGGAGCAGCGAGGTGACCCCCGTGTACACCATCACCCGCGCTTCGAGGACGAGCTGCGGATGGTTGCGGCGCCGCCGCATCCGCTCGTGCATGTCGATGATCCGCAGCGGCCGCAGCAGGGGCAGTACCGTCACGATCAGATCCAGCCAGCGGGTGCGCAGGAAGCGTCGCCGGTCGCTGCTGAACGCCAGCCGCGCCAGATACTCGGCGACGAAAATGCCCCAGCTGACGATGGTGACCAGCTCCCACCAGGTCTCCCAGCCGGGGGAGAGGCCGGGGACCAGCACCCGGACCGCGTAGGAGGTCAGGAAGAGCAGCGAGGCGACAAGGAGATACGGCTGGGCGGTCCGCTCCCAGTCCCACAGCCGCTGCTCCCTGTCCACCGCCACAGCATCGCGGAGCGGGGGCCGCCCGGTGCCCCAACGACACGGCGCCAATGGGCGACGCCATATGCTGGCCCGTATGACAAGCGAGCCGGAGCAGCAGATCGGAGTAGGGACGCAGGACGCCTTCCAGCGCCTGTGGACGCCCCACCGGATGGCCTACATCCAGGGGGAGAACAAGCCGACCGGCCCGGGGGCCGGCGACGGCTGTCCGTTCTGCACGATCCCCGAGAAATCGGACGAGGACGGCCTCGTGATCGCGCGCGGCGAGCATGTCTACGCGGTGCTGAACCTCTACCCGTACAACGGCGGGCACCTCATGGTCGTCCCGTTCCGGCATGTCGCCGACTACCCCGATCTGGACGGTCCGGAGACCGCTGAGCTCGCCGAATTCACCAAGCGGGCGATGACCGCGCTGCGCACCGCGTCCGGGGCGCACGGCTTCAACATCGGGATGAACCAGGGCACGGTCGCCGGCGCCGGCATCGCGGCCCACCTCCACCAGCACGTCGTCCCGCGCTGGGGCGGGGACACCAACTTCATGCCGGTGGTCGGCCACACCAAGGTGCTGCCCCAACTCCTCGCCGACACACGGGCGATGCTCGCCGCCGCCTGGCCCGCGTAGGGCGTCGCCGCCCGGTCCCCGGGCCCGCCGTCCGAGGCGACACGCACCAGAGCGAATCGGGCATATCACCCTCATTCTGGCGGATTCCCCCTCTAATGGGGTGGTGACTTCCCTAGACCGCCGTTCCGTGCTGCGCGCGGCCGCCTCGGCCGCGGCCGCCGGCGCGCTCGCGGGCTGCGACCCGCACCGGGACGCGGACCCCGGCGCCGGGCCGGTCCTCCGGGCGAGCCCTTCCGGGGCGGGCCACGCCGTGCCCGCCCCGGTCCACGCCGCCCGGCCGCCGACCCGGGTGCCCGGGCTGCCCGTGGAGATCGCCCACGGGCCGCGCGACGGCCACGCGGTCGCGCTGACCTTCCACGGCAGGGGCGACCCCAAGCTGGCGAAGGCGCTGCTGGCCGAGGCCGAGCGGGCCGGCGCCCGCGTCACCGTGCTCGCCATCGGCGACTGGCTCGACGAGCAGCCCGCGATGGCCCGCCGGGTGCTCGACGGCGGCCACGAGCTGGGCAACCACACCATGCACCACCGCAACATCTGCGCCCTGCCGGCCGATGAGGCGTACGCCGAGATCACCCGGTGCGCCGACCGGCTGCGCGCACTCACCGGGACCATCGGCAGCTGGTTCCGCCCCTCGCAGGCGCAGCGGGCCACGGACCTGGTGACCAGGCTGGCCCGCAAGGCCGGCTACCCGCACGTCCTGTCCTACGACGTGGACTCCCTCGACGCGAACGACCCCGGTGCCCCGGCCGTCCGGCGCACGGTCCTGGACTCGGTCGCACCGGGCTCGGTCGTGAGCCTCCACCTCGGGCACGCCGGCACGGTGGCCGCGCTGCCCCCGATCCTCGACGGCCTCCGCCGGCGCGGTCTGCGCGCGGTGACGACAACGGAGCTGGTGACGTGATGGCTGACCGGAACCGTACCCACGACCGCCGGACCCCGCGCGCACGGCGCCGAGCCGCCGCGCTGCTCGCCGTGGCCGCCGCGCTGCTGGCGTCCGGCTGCGACGGCGGCGGCAAGGCCGCGCCCTCCGCGCCCGAGCGTCGGCCGGTCGAGCGCGCACCGCTCAAGTCCGGCCGGAACGACCTGCCGGGGATGCCGCCGCTGATCGACGCGCACGACCTCTACGCGGCCGACCGGCCGGGCCGGCTGTCCCCGCAGGTCAAGGACTACCCCTCGCGGATCTACGTCCCCAACACCGGCTCCGACACGGTCAGCGTCATCGACCCGAAGACCTACAAGGTCATCGAGACCATCCCGGTGGGCATCCAGCCGCAGCACGTGGTGCCCTCCTGGGACCTCAAGACGCTCTGGGTCAACAACAACCGGGGGCACGACCTCACCCCGATCGACCCCGCCACCGGCAAGGCCGGCGAGCCCGTCAGGGTCCACGACCCGTACAACCTCTACTTCACGCCCAACGGCAAGTACGCGATCGTGATGGCCTCGATGGACCGTCAGCTGGTCTTCCGGGACCCGCACTCCATGAAGATCCGCAAGACGCTCCCGGTGCCCTGCGCCGGCGTCAACCACGCCGACTTCGCCCCGAACGGGCGGTACTTCATCGTCTCCTGCGAGTTCTCCGGCGAACTGCTGAAGGTCGACACCGAGAAGATGAAGGTGATCGGCCAGCAGAAGCTGCCGTTCGAGGGAGCGATGCCCCAGGACGTCAAGATCTCGCCGGACGGCAGGACCTGGTACATCGCCGACATGATGGCCGACGGCATCTGGGTCATGAACGGCGACACGTTCGACCGGCCGAAGCTGATGCCGACCGGCAAAGGCGCGCACGGCCTCTACGTCAGCCGCGACTCCCGGTACATGTACGTCTCCAACCGGGGCGAGGGCTCCATCTCCCTGCTGGACTTCAAGAGCGGCAAGCTCGTCGACAAGTGGCACATCCGCGGCGGCGGCAGCCCCGACATGGGCGGGCTGTCCACGGACGGCAAGGTGCTGTGGCTGTCCGGCCGCTACAACTCCGAGGTCTACGCGCTGGACACCCGTACCGGCAAGACCCTCGCCAAGATCCCCGTCGGCCAGGGCCCGCACGGCCTGGCGGTCTACCCGCAGCCGGGACGGTACTCCCTGGGGCACACCGGCATCTTCCGCTAGCGGCGCCCGGCCGGACCCGCCCCCGGGTCCGGCCGCGTCCGGTCAGGCGTTGTACTCGTCCGCCTTCTGCGGTTCCACGCCCTGGATCATGCCGCTGAGCACCAGGGAGCGGTTGGTGAAGCGCTCGGTGTCCACGCCGTTCTCCTTCAGCACGCTCATCGCGGCCGCATGGACCGTACGCAGCACCGGAGTCGCCGCGCGCAGCGCGTCATCGGCCATGAAGCGGTGCCGCCAGGGCTTGTCGGCCCAGACATGGCGCAGGCCGAACGGCTCGGGCAGGGCCAGCTTGCCGCCGAGGAAGTCCAGGACCGGCGGGAACCACGTCAGCGGCGCCCGGGCGGCGAGCCGGACCACCTCCAGCGGTTCGATGAGCGGGAGGTGGTGGGTCTTGGTCTCCCAGAACTTGACGACCTTGGCGACGTCCTTGGTCTTGGGCTCCGGCTTCGTCGTGAACAGGCCGTTGACCGGGCCGAGGGCATGGCCGGTCACCTCGATGCGCAGGGTCTCGTGCAGCACGGTGACGGTGATCATCAGCGTGATCACCAGCTGGCCGTCCCACAGGACGAACTGGACGCCGAGGTAGTGGCGGTTGCCGCTGCCGAACTGCTGCTCGTTGCAGATCCGCTCTATCTCGTGGCCGCGGATCTGGTACGCCTCCACATGGCTGCCCTCGGGGCGGGTGACGGCGCCGGCCTTCTCGCCGACCGGGGAGACGATCCAGTGGCGCACGGACGGCGTGGGGAAGCCGCCGGTGTGCAGCGGACTGCGCTCCAGCAGCCGCAGCTTGTCGTGGATCGCCCGGATGACGTCCCAGCTGCGGAACGGGTGGATCTCGGCGGTCCCCGGGGCCGGCGTCAGCTCCTCGGCGAGCTGCCAGCTGCCCCAGCGGGTGCCCATGCCGAGTATCCCCTTGGGGCCGGCGTAGAAGACGACGTTGCTGGTCTGCTCGGCGGAGATTTTGGCGAGATTCTGGCGGAGCGTCTCCGCGGCGATCTGGTTGGGGTCCTGCGGCACCGCCTCGGGGATCTTCGCGGCCACGCCGCCGCCCTCCAGCAGCCCCTTCCAGGCCTCCCGCATGGCCACCGCGGTCTTCTCGCAGATCTGCTTGGCCCACCACCAGCCGATCATCGGGGCGATGACCGCGGCGCGGGCGTACATCGGCCAGAAGCCGTTGAGCGGCAGCTTGACCATGAAGAACAGGCCGAGGCCGGCCAGCACCGTCAGCAGCACCCCGCCGATCAGGGACAGGCCCGCGCCCGCCCCGTCCTTGGAGAGCATCTTGCGCAGCTGGAAGACGCCCAGCCACACCAGCACACCGGGCAGGAACAGCACCCCGAACAGCACCATCAGCAGCGTCAGTTTGATGTCGCGCTGCTTGCGGATGCGGGTGGCGGACAGGCAGTGCTCGACGATGGTCTGCGGCTCGGTCCCGAAGGACTGGATGAGCGCCGCGCGCCCGCCGCCCAGCATCCGCACCTGTACCGCACGCGAGAACGCCTCGCCGAGGTTGGGCTCGAACAGCGACAGCTTCGGTTTCTTGATCTCGGACTTGCCGGAATCGGAGTTGGCATCGGTGATCTTGGAGAGCTTGCAGTCCCGGTAGGCGGCCGAGGCCAACGCCTGGGTCGCCGCCGTCTGCCCGGCGCTCCCCGAGAGCGGGACCTGCGCTCCCGGACTGAAGTCGAAGCCGTCTGCCACTACCGCCCCCCACACCGCCCGCATCCGATGATGCGGCTCTTCCCGACTTCCGCCGCCGGCACACCTGCTGACGGCCTGTCGTCGGATCCGTGATCTCTTCCCGCGCCGTCGGACGGTGCGTACAACGGCAGGCACTCAGCGTACAGCCGCCGCCCGGTCCAAGGGAGTTGAGCCGGACGGCGGCTGCGGTGCGAGCCGGGCGGCCGCCTACTATCCGCCGTTCTCCGTCTGCTGGCGCCACTTGTCGGCGAGCTGCGGCGGCATCGGCTCGTGCCGCAGGTGGGTGCGGGAGAACCGCCCCGTGCCGTGCGAGAGGGACCGCAGATCGATGGCGTACCGGTCGATCTCGATCTCGGGCACCTCGGCCCGCACCACCGTGCGGCCCGCGCCCGACTGTTCGGTGCCCACGACCCGTCCGCGGCGCCCCGACAGATCGCTCATCACCTGGCCGACGAAGTCGTCCGGAACCATCACGCTCACCTCGGACACCGGTTCGAGCAGGTCGATCCGGACCTCGCCGGCCGCCTCGCGCAGCGCCAGCGCACCCGCCATCTGGAAGGCGGCGTCCGAGGAGTCGACCGAGTGCGCCTTGCCGTCGAGCAGGGTGACGCGGATGTCGACGAGCGGATGCCCGGCGGCGACCCCGCGCTCGGCCTGGGCGCGTACGCCCTTCTCCACGGACGGGATGAACTGCCGGGGCACCGCACCGCCCACGACCTTGTCCACGAACTCGATGCCGGAGCCGCCCGGCAGCGGCTCGACCTCGATCTCGCAGATCGCGAACTGGCCGTGCCCGCCGGACTGCTTCACATGGCGCCCGCGGCCCGCGGCGGAGCCGGCGAAGGTCTCCCGCAGCGACACCTTGTGGGCGACGGTGTCCACCTGCACGCCGTAACGGGTCCGCAGCCGCTCCAGCGCCACGTCGACATGCGCCTCGCCCAGGCACCACAGGACCACCTGATGGGTGTCCTGCTGGTGTTCCAAACGCATCGTCGGATCCTCCGCGACCAGCCGGGCCAGGCCCTGGGAGAGCTTGTCCTCGTCGGCCTTGCTGTGGGCCTCGATGGCGACCGGCAGCAGCGGGTCGGGCATCGTCCAGGGCTCCATCAGCAGCGGGTCGTCCTTGTCGGACAGGGTGTCGCCGGTCTCCGCGCGCGACAGCTTCGCCACACAGGCCAGATCGCCGGCGATGGCCTGGGGCAGCGGGCGCTGCTGCTTGCCGAACGGCGCGGACAGCGCGCCGACCCGCTCGTCGACGTCGTGGTCCTCGTGTCCCCGGTCCTGGAGCCCGTGGCCGGAGACGTGCACCGTCTCGTCCGGGCGCAGGGTGCCGGAGAAGACCCGTACGAGGGAGATCCGGCCGACGTACGGGTCGGAGGAGGTCTTGACCACCTCGGCCGCGAGCGGGCCGCCGGGATCGCACCGCAGCGCGTCCCGCCGGGCGCCGTCCGGGCTGGTCACGACCGGTGCCTCGCGCTCGGCCGGGGTCGGGAAGCCGCCGGTGATCAGCTCCAGCAGCTCCACGGTGCCCAGCCCCTGCCGGGCGCCCTCCGCGGCCGGGGCTGCGGCCAGCACGGGGTGGAAGGTGCCGCGGGCGACCGCGGTCTCCAGATCCCCGGTGAGGGTCTTGAGGTCGATCTCCTCGCCGCCGAGATAGCGGTCCATGAGGGTCTCGTCCTCGCTCTCGGCGATGATGCCCTCGATCAGCCGGGCGCGGGCCTCCTCGATCTGCGGCAGCTCCTCCGCGGTCGGCGCGCGCTCGGTGCGCTCTCCGGAGGAGTAGTCGTAGACCTTCTGGGAGAGCAGTCCGATCAGGCCGTGCACGGGGGAGTGGCCGTCGGCGCCGGGCGCCCCGTACAGCGGGAGGTAGAGGGGGAGCACCGCGTCCGGGTCGTCGCCGCCGAACGCGGTGCGGCAGTGCTCGGTCATCGCACCGAAGTCGGCGCGGGACGCCTCCAGGTGCGTGATCACCAGCGCCCGCGGCATGCCGACGGCCGCGCACTCGTCCCAGACCATGCGGGTCGCCCCGGCCACCCCGTCGGCCGCCGAGACCACGAAAAGGGCCGCGTCCGCTGCCCGCAGACCGGCCCTGAGTTCCCCGACGAAATCGGCGTATCCGGGGGTGTCCAAGATATTGATCTTGATTCCGCCCCAGTCCACCGGGACCAGGGAGAGCTGTACGGAGCGCTGCTGGCGGTGCTCGATCTCGTCGTAGTCGGAAAGGCAGCCGCCGTCCTCGACCCGGCCCGCGCGATTGACCGCGCCGGACGCCAGCGCGAGGGCCTCGACCAGGGTGGTCTTTCCCGCACCGGAGTGGCCGACCAGCACCACATTCCGCAGATCCGTGGGCTGGCCGGCCGTTGATGCCCTGCGGGCGGCTCCCGGGTGTGTACTCGACTTCTCGCTCATGTGTCTCGCCTCCAGGTCGACACTTTGCGGTGATTCGAGCTTTCCACCGTGGTCATCCCGCGTCCATACATGGCGCAGCGGACCAGCGCTCCCAAGGGGTCGCCGGCCCGCCCGGCGGGGGCCCGGGGGCGTGCCCGGCAGCGCGCGCCGCCGTCCCCGAGCCGTGGGATGCACCCCGCGCCGCGATGCGTTCGCAGAGCCCCGTGGCCGCCTGGCTACGATGGGCCAGCCGGTGGCCCCTTGACCTCACGGCCCGAATCGACCTCCGGGAAGGCCATGCTGAACAAGTACGCGCGTGCGTTCTTCACGCGTGTTCTCACGCCGTTCGCCGCCCTGCTCATCCGTATCGGCGTCAGCCCGGACGCGGTCACCCTCGTCGGGACCGGAGGCGTGGTGGCCGGCGCCCTGGTCTTCTATCCGCGGGGCGAGTTCTTCTGGGGCACGGTCGTCATCACCCTGTTCGTCTTCTCCGACCTGGTCGACGGCAACATGGCACGGCAGCTGGGCCGCTCCAGCCGCTGGGGGGCCTTTCTCGACTCCACCCTCGACCGGGTCGCCGACTCCGCGATCTTCGGCGGGCTCGCCCTCTGGTACGCGGGCCGCGGCGACAGCCTGCTGCTCTGCGCGATGGCGATCTTCTGCCTCGCCAGCGGCCAGGTCGTCTCGTACACCAAGGCGCGCGGCGAGGCCATCGGACTGCCGGTGGCCGTCAACGGCCTGGTCGAACGGGCCGAGCGGCTGGTCATCACGCTGGTCGCCTGCGGCCTGTCGGGCCTGCACGCCTTCGGGGTGCCCGGGGTCCAGATCCTGCTGCCGATCGCGCTGTGGCTCGTCGGCATCGGCAGCGCCGTCACCCTGGGCCAGCGCGTGGTGACGGTACGCCGGGAGTCGGCCGAGGCCGACGCCGCACTCGCACAAGGGGGAAACGGCGCATGAGCGCACGCAGGACCGGTCTGCCGCGGATCGACACCGGCAGGCTCACCGACGCGCTCTACGGCCTGGGCTGGAGCACGGTCAAGAAGCTCCCGGAAGGCGCGGCCGTACGCCTCGGCCGGCGGATTGCCGACACCGTCTGGAAGCGCCGGGGCATGGGCGTCCTGCGCCTGGAGGCGAACCTCGCCCGGGTGGTCCCGGACGCCTCGCCGCAGCGCCTCGCGGAGCTCTCCCGGGCCGGGATGCGCTCGTACACGCGCTACTGGATGGAGTCCTTCCGGCTGCCGGCCTGGAGCAAGGACCGGATAAGGGCCGGCTTCCGGGCCGAGGACATCCACCTCCTGGAGGAGGGGCTCAAGAGCGGCCGCGGCGTCATCATCGCCCTGCCGCACATGGGCAACTACGACCTCGCGGGCGTCTGGGTCACCACCGCGCTCAACACCCCCTTCACCACCGTCGCCGAACGCCTCAAGCCCGAGAGCCTCTACGACCGCTTCGTGGCCTACCGCGAGGGCCTGGGCATGGAGGTGCTCCCGCACACCGGCGGGGCCGCGTTCGGCACGCTCGCCCGCCGGCTGCGGAACGGCGGCCTGGTCTGCCTGGTCGCCGACCGCGACCTCTCCAGCTCCGGGCTGGAGGTCACGTTCTTCGGCGAGGCGACGAAGATGCCGGCCGGCCCCGCGATGCTCGCCGTCCAGACCGGCGCCATGCTGCTGCCGGTCACCCTCTGGTACGACGACACCCCCGTCATGCGCGGCCGGGTCCACCCGGAGATCGACGTCCCCGAGACCGGCACCCGTACCGAGAAGGCCGCCCGGATGACCCAGACGCTCGCCGACGCCTTCGCCTCCGGCATCGCCGACCACCCCGAGGACTGGCACATGCTGCAGCGGCTCTGGCTCGCCGACCTGGAGCCGCGCGAGCGGCCCGGCACACCGGACGGGGCCACCGCCCCCGGAGGGGAGCGGGCGTGAAGATCGGCATCGTCTGCCCCTACGCCTGGGACGTCCCCGGCGGCGTGCAGTTCCACATCCGCGACCTGGCCGAGCACCTCATCCGGCTCGGCCACGAGGTCTCCGTCCTCGCCCCGGCGGACGACGACACCCCGCTGCCGCCGTACGTCGTCTCGGCCGGCCGCGCCGTGCCGGTCCCGTACAACGGCTCGGTCGCCCGCCTCAACTTCGGGCTGCTCTCCGCGGCCCGGGTGCGCCGCTGGCTCCAGCACGGCGCCTTCGACGTCATCCACATCCACGAGCCGGCCTCGCCCTCGCTGGGCCTGCTCACCTGCTGGGCGGCCCAGGGCCCGATCGTGGCGACCTTCCACACCTCCAACCCGCGCTCGCGGGCGATGATCGCGGCCTACCCGATCCTGCAGCCCGCGCTGGAGAAGATCCGGGCACGCATCGCGGTGAGCGAATACGCCCGCCGCACCCTCGTCGAACACCTCGGCGGCGACGCGGTCGTCATCCCCAACGGCGTGGACGTCGGCTTCTTCGCCTCGGCCGAACCCAAGGCGGAGTGGCAGGGCCGCACGATCGGCTTCATCGGCCGGATCGACGAACCGCGCAAGGGCCTGCCGGTCCTGATGAAGGCGCTGCCCGCGATCCTCGCCGAGGTGCCCGACGCCCGGCTGCTGGTCGCCGGCCGCGGCGACGAGGAGGAGGCCGTCGCGGCGCTGCCCGCCGAGATGCGCTCCCGCGTCGAATTCCTCGGCATGGTCAGCGACGAGGACAAGGCCCGGCTGCTGCGCAGCGTCGACCTCTACGTCGCGCCCAACACGGGCGGGGAATCCTTCGGCATCATCCTCGTCGAGGCGATGTCGGCCGGCGCGCCCGTGCTGGCCAGCGACCTCGACGCGTTCGCCCAGGTCCTCGACCAGGGCGAGGCCGGCGAACTGTTCACCAACGAGGACGCCGCCGCCTTGGCCGCAGCCGCGGTCCGCCTCCTCGGTGACCCCGCCCGCCTCGCCGAACTACGCGAACGCGGTAGCCGCCACGTCCGCCGCTTCGACTGGTCGACGGTAGGCGCCGACATCCTCGCCGTCTACGAAACGGTCACGACGGGGGCCACGTCCGTGGCCACCGACGAACGCGTGGGGCTCCGCGCCCGGCGTCGCCAAGGTTGAGGCTTCCCACGTTTTTGGCTTTCCCGCCGTGGGGGTTGCTCGCCGTGTGTCGCCCGCTTCGCGGGTGCGCCCGTCGTTGTCTTTCCGCTGCGCGGGGCTGTTTCCGCGTTGTTTTCTGCGGCGTCGTAGTGGCTTCTCGCCGTTGCGCCTGCGGCGGGCGGTGGGTGTTGGGTGCGGTGACGGTCCTCCGGGGGTGGGTGTTCGGACTGCTTCGCTTTACGTCCGAACACCCACCCCCTCCGGCCCGTCCCCTCCCGTGGGGGATGACTGACGGTGGGTGGGGGCGGGCGTCGTGTCCGGCCAGGGCCTCGGTCCGTCGTCGGCTGTTTCGGTGCGACCACGAGGCGCGCTAGACCACCCACGTGCACCCCCACCGGCCTTTCCTCCTCCCACAAACGGGAGGGGGCGGGCCGGAGGGGCCTGGTGTGTGGACGTAAAGCGAAGCAGTCCACACACCAGGCCCCGGAGGACCGCCACCGCACCCGACAGCCCCGCGCAGCGGACCCCGCCCGCCGCAGGCGCAACGACGAGCGCACCGCGAAGCGGGCGACAAACGGCGGGAACCCCGCACGGCGGGAAAGACAAAAACGCGGGAAGAAAGCCAAGCGCAGCGGCCGGGTAACGTGCCCCCGTGACCACGTTCATCTGGATCGTCGCCGCGATCATCCTCATCGGCATCTACCTGAGCTGGACGGCCGGGCGGCTGGACCGTCTGCATGCCCGGATCGACGCGGCCCGGGCGGCGCTCGACGCCCAGTTGCTGCGGCGGGCGTCCGTCGCGCAGGAGCTGGGTACCGCGGGGGTTCTCGATCCCGCGGCCTCGATCGTCCTCTACCAGGCCGCGCACGACGCCCGGCAGGCCGAGGAGGACCACCGCGAGGTCGCCGAGAGCGAGCTGAGCCAGGCGCTGCGGGCGATCTTCGAGGAGGAGGCGCAGCTGGAGGCCGTGCGGGAGGCGCCCGGTGGCGAGCAGACGATCGGCGAACTGACCGCCGCGGTGCGCCGGGTGCCGATGGCCCGGCGCTTCCACAACGACGCCGTCCGGGCCGCCCGCGCCGTCCGCCGGCACCGGCTGGTGCGCTACCTCCGCCTCGCCGGGCACGCGCCCTTCCCGCTGGCCTTCGAGATGGACGACGAGCCGCCGGCCGTTCTGGACGACCGGTCGGCCGGGAACCGTTCCGGGGACGGCGCCGCGGGCCGCGACGCCGGGCGGTGACGAGCCACTGACCTCTAATTGGCCCTTTCCCCGGGCCACTGACCAACGGTTGTGTGGGCGCATCAGTACAGGCACCCGCACTGAGTGAGGTCACACGTGTCCAGCACGCCCACCACGCCCCAGAACCCCGAGACCGGAACCGCGCGCGTCAAGCGCGGTATGGCCGAGCAGCTCAAGGGCGGCGTGATCATGGACGTCGTCACGCCGGAAGAGGCGAAGATCGCCGAGGACGCGGGCGCCGTCGCCGTCATGGCCCTGGAGCGGGTCCCCGCCGACATCCGCAAGGACGGCGGCGTGGCCCGGATGTCGGACCCCGACATGATCGACGGCATCATCAACGCCGTCTCCATCCCGGTCATGGCCAAGTCCCGGATCGGCCACTTCGTCGAGGCGCAGGTCCTGCAGTCGCTCGGTGTCGACTACATCGACGAGTCCGAGGTCCTCACCCCGGCCGACGAGGTCAACCACTCCGACAAGTGGGCCTTCACCACCCCGTTCGTGTGCGGTGCCACCAACCTGGGCGAGGCGCTGCGCCGGATCGCCGAGGGCGCCGCCATGATCCGTTCCAAGGGTGAGGCCGGCACCGGCAACGTCGTCGAGGCCGTCCGCCACCTGCGCCAGATCAAGGGCGAGATCGCCAAGCTGCGCGGCTGCGACCACAACGAGCTGTTCGCCGCCGCCAAGGAGCTGCGCGCCCCGTACGAGCTGGTCAAGGAGGTCGCCGAGCTGGGCAAGCTGCCGGTCGTGCTGTTCTCCGCCGGCGGTGTGGCCACCCCGGCCGACGCCGCGCTGATGCGCCAGCTCGGCGCCGAGGGCGTGTTCGTCGGCTCCGGCATCTTCAAGTCCGGCGACCCGGCCAAGCGCGCCGCCGCGATCGTGAAGGCCACCACCTTCTACGACGACCCCGCCGTCATCGCGGACGCCTCCCGCAACCTGGGCGAGGCCATGGTCGGCATCAACTGCGACACCCTCCCCGAGGCCGAGCGCTACGCCAACCGCGGCTGGTAGGACGGCAGATGACTACCCCCACCATCGGTGTGCTGGCCCTCCAGGGCGATGTCCGCGAGCACCTCAAGGCGCTCGCGGACACCGGTGCCCAGGGCCGGCCGGTGCGCCGCGCCGAGGAACTCGACGCGATCGACGGCCTGGTCATCCCGGGCGGCGAGTCCACGACCATGTCCAAACTGGCCGTCGTCTTCGGCATGCTGGAGCCGCTGCGGGCCTTCGTGCGCGCGGGCAAGCCGGTCTACGGCACCTGCGCCGGCATGATCATGGTCGCGGACAAGCTGCTGGACGCCCGCGAGGACCAGGAGACGTTCGGCGGGATCGACATGATCGTGCGCCGTAACGCCTTCGGGCGGCAGAACGAGTCGTTCGAGGCGGCCATCGACGTCGCCGGGATCCCCGGCGGTCCGGTCGAGGGCGTCTTCATCCGGGCGCCGTGGGTCGAGTCGGTGGGTGCCGAGGCGGAGGTGCTGGCGACGTACGACGGGCACACCGTGGCCGTGCGGCAGGGTAACGTCCTTGCCACGAGCTTCCATCCGGAGCTCACCGGCGATCACCGGGTGCACGCCCTGTTCGTCGACATGGTGCGTCACACCGTGTGACCCGGCCCCGGTAGGATCTCAGGCGTTCGTTTCAGACATGGGTTACGCGAAGGAGACAGGCGGATGTCCGGCCACTCTAAATGGGCTACGACGAAGCACAAGAAGGCCGTGATCGATGCCAAGCGCGGCAAGCTCTTCGCGAAGCTGATCAAGAACATCGAGGTCGCCGCCCGGACCGGCGGCGCCGACCCGGACGGTAACCCGACCCTCTTCGACGCCATCCAGAAGGCGAAGAAGAGCTCGGTGCCCAACAAGAACATCGACTCCGCGGTCAAGCGCGGCGCGGGCCTCGAGGCCGGCGGCGCCGACTACGAGACGATCATGTACGAGGGTTACGGCCCCAACGGTGTCGCGGTGCTCATCGAGTGCCTCACCGACAACCGCAACCGCGCCGCCTCGGACGTCCGCGTCGCGATGACCCGCAACGGCGGTTCGATGGCCGACCCGGGCTCGGTGTCCTACCTGTTCAACCGCAAGGGCGTGGTGATCGTCCCCAAGGGCGAGCTGAGCGAGGACGACGTCCTGGCCGCGGTCCTGGAAGCGGGCGCCGAAGAGGTCAACGACCTCGGCGAGTCCTTCGAGGTGCTCAGCGAGGCCACCGACCTGGTCGCGGTCCGCACCGCCCTCCAGGAGTCCGGCATCGACTACGACTCCGCGGACGCCAACTTCGTCCCGACCATGCAGGTCGAGCTGGAGGAAGAGGGCGCGCGCAAGATCTTCAAGCTGATCGACGCGCTGGAGGACAGCGACGACGTGCAGAACGTCTTCGCCAACTTCGACGTCTCGGACGACGTGATGGCCAAGGTGGACGCCTGACGGGCGGACACGCACGGCCGGCTGACGGGCCGACGGGGACACACCCCGTCGGCCCGTCGGTTTGTCAGTGGCAGCCATTACTGTGCTGATCAGGGGGCATGCGCTCCCGAAGCAGGAACAGCCGACCGAGCGGACGAGGGGCGGGGAGCGATGAAGGTGCTGGGGGTGGACCCGGGGCTGACGCGCTGCGGGGTCGGGGTGGTCGACGGCGTCGCCGGGCGCCCGTTGACCATGATCGGCGTCGGCGTCGTGCGCACCCCGGCGGACGCCGAGATCGCCCTCCGCCTCGTCGACATCGAGCGCGGCATAGACGCCTGGCTCGACGAGCACCGCCCCGACTGCGTCGCCGTGGAGCGGGTGTTCAGCCAGCACAACGTCCGCACGGTCATGGGCACCGCCCAGGCCAGCGCGGTCGCCATGCTGTGCGCCGCCCGCCGCGGGTTGCCGGTCGCGCTGCACACCCCCAGCGAGGTCAAGGCCGCCGTCACCGGCTCGGGCCGCGCCGACAAGGCGCAGGTCGGCGCGATGGTCACCCGCCTGCTGCGGCTCGACGCGCCCCCCAAGCCGGCCGACGCCGCCGACGCCCTGGCCCTCGCCATCTGCCACATCTGGCGCGCCCCCGCGGTCAACCGCCTCCAGCAGGCGCACGCCGCCGCCCGCCGCGCCGCTCCCGCCACCCTCCCCACCGCCGGCGTCCGCCGGGCGGCACCCCAGAAGGGCACCCGATGATCGCCTTCGTTTCCGGCCCGGTCGCGGCCCTCGCACCGGACACCGCCGTCGTCGAGGTCGGCGGCATCGGCATGGCCGTCCAGTGCACCCCGGACACCCTCTCCACGCTGCGCATCGGACAGCAGGCCAAGCTCGCCACCTCCCTCGTCGTCCGCGAGGACTCGCTCACCCTCTACGGCTTCGCCGACGACGACGAGCGCCAGACCTTCGAGCTGCTGCAGACCGCCAGCGGCGTCGGCCCCCGGCTCGCCCAGGCGATGCTCGCGGTGCACTCCCCGGACGCGCTGCGGCGGGCCGTCGCCACCGCCGACGAGAAGGCCCTGACCGCCGTGCCCGGCATCGGCAAGAAGGGCGCCCAGAAGCTGCTCCTGGAGCTGAAGGACCGGCTCGGTGAGCCGGTCGGCACCGGCCGCGCGGGCGTCGGCAGCGCCGTCACGGCCGGCTGGCGCGATCAGCTGCACGCCGCCCTGATCGGCCTCGGCTACGCCACCCGCGAGGCGGACGAGGCGGTCACCGCGGTCGCCCCGCAGGCCGAGGCCGCCGTCGCCGCCGGCGGCGCGCCCCAGGTGCCGCAGCTGCTCAAGGCCGCCCTGCAGTCCCTCAACCGGGCACGATGACCGCCGCCCGGGCCCCGCGCCCCCGACCGCACGACCACCCCGGCGGCCCGGCCGCCCCGACCCCGCGAGGCAATCCGCAGTGAACTGGGACGACACCGCACCCCCCGCCGCCGGCGACGCCGCCCCGGGCGCCCCCGACCGGCTGGTCGGCGCCGACGCGGACGGCGAGGACACCGCCGTCGAGGCCGCCCTGCGGCCCAAGGACCTGGAGGAATTCGTCGGCCAGGAGCGGGTGCGCGAGCAGCTCGACCTGGTGCTGCGCGCCGCCCGGGCCCGTGGCGCCACCGCCGACCACGTCCTGCTGTCCGGGGCGCCGGGCCTCGGCAAGACCACCCTCTCGATGATCATCGCCGCCGAGATGGGCGCCCCGATCCGGATCACCTCCGGCCCCGCCATCCAGCACGCCGGCGACCTCGCCGCGATCCTCTCCTCCCTCCAGGAGGGCGAGGTCCTCTTCCTCGACGAGATCCACCGGATGTCGCGGCCCGCCGAGGAGATGCTCTACATGGCGATGGAGGACTTCCGCGTCGACGTGATCGTCGGCAAGGGCCCCGGCGCCACCGCCATCCCGCTCGAACTCCCCCCGTTCACCCTGGTCGGCGCCACGACCAGGGCCGGTCTGCTGCCGCCCCCGCTGCGCGACCGCTTCGGCTTCACCGCCCATATGGAGTTCTACGCGCCCGCCGAGCTGCAGCGGGTGATCCACCGCTCGGCCGGGCTGCTGGACGTCGAGATAGAGGCCGAGGGCGCCGCCGAGATCGCCGGCCGCTCCCGCGGCACGCCCCGGATCGCCAACCGCCTGCTGCGCCGGGTCCGCGACTACGCCCAGGTCAAGGCGGACGGCCTGATCACCCGCGAGATCGCCTCCCAGGCCCTGCGGGTCTACGAGGTCGACGCCCGCGGCCTGGACCGCCTCGACCGCGCGGTGCTCACGGCCCTGCTCAAGCTGTTCGGCGGCGGCCCGGTGGGCCTGTCCACCCTGGCGGTGGCGGTGGGGGAGGAGCGGGAGACGGTCGAGGAGGTCGCCGAGCCGTTCCTCGTACGGGAAGGGCTGCTGGCCAGGACCCCCCGGGGCCGGATCGCGACGCCCGCGGCCTGGACCCACCTGGGGCTGGTCCCACCGCAGCAGCAATCGGGCGGAAGCGGACAGCAGGGCTTGTTCGGGCCCTGACGGCGCGGGGACTCGCACGGTCAGGAACTGCGGTGCGATGCTGGGCGTTGTTCCACTGGTGGGGACTCGCTTAGACTCCGCCGATGCCGTCCGTACGGTCGGCATACCCACCCCCGTATATGAGACCGCGCCTCAGCGGTCGTGCGAAGGATTTCCGTCCCGTGAGTATCGTGACTCTCCTCCCCTTCATCGTCCTCATCGGGGCCATGTTCCTGATGACGCGGTCCGCCAAGAAGAAGCAGCAGGCGGCCGCGCAGATGCGCAACGAGATGCAGGCCGGCACCGGCGTCCGGACGATCGGCGGCATGTACGCCACCGTCAAGGAAGTCCACGACGAGACCGTCCTCCTCGAGGTCGCCCCCGGCGTGCACGCCATCTACGCCAAGAACGCCATCGGCGCGGTGATCGCGGACGAGGAGTACAACCGCATCCTGGACGGTGCCGACCCGCTGCACGCCGACGAGCCGGTCGTCCCGGACGACGCCTCCTCGCTGACCGGCGACGCCGCCGCGGAGGCCACCGCAAAGGGTGACAAGATCGACCTGGGCAAGGCCGAGACCCCGGCCGGCGACAAGACCGCCGCCGACGAGGCCCCGGCCGGCACGGACGCCAAGGACGCCAAGGCCGAGGCGGATGCCGCCAAGGCCGACGCGGACGCCGCCAAGGACGACAAGAAGTCCGGCGGCGACGCGAAGTAGTCCCTCTCACGGAACCGCGGAGCACGCGTTGTGTCGTGCACCGCGGTTCCGGGACGGTCTAGGCTCCGGCGGGGGCAGGTCCCCACAAGACTTCGTGGCCGCTCGGCCGGCATCCCGGGCCGAGGGGTTGGACAGGGAGATACGAGAAGGTGGCAGCACCCAAGAAGGGCCGCAGGGCGCCCGCGAGCCAGGGGCATCCGGGCCGCGCCCTGATCCTGGTCCTCATCGCGATCGCGGGGCTGATCGGAGGAATGTTCTACTCCGGCACCATGACGCCCCGACTGGGCATCGACCTGGCGGGCGGCACCAGCTTCACGCTGGCGGCCCAGAACCAGCCGGGCAAGCCCAACGCGATCAACGAGACCAACATGAAGACCGCCGCCGGCATCATGGAGCGGCGGGTCAACGGTCTCGGTGTGTCCGAGGCCGAGGTCCAGACGCAGGGCTCCAACCACATCATCGTGAACATCCCCAAGGGGACGGACGCGAAGCAGGCCCGCCAGCAGGTCGGCACCACCGCCCAGCTCGGATTCCGGCCGGTGCTGAGCATCGCCGCCGGCGCCAAGACCCCCGCGCCGAAGCCCAGCCCCTCGCAGAGCGGTGCGAACGGCAAGGGCAAGGGTGACAAGGCCGCGGGCGGCAAGGGAGCGCAGGGCACCCAGCAGAACGCCTCCTCCGCGCCGTCGCCGAACGCGAAGCCGACCAGCCAGGGCCGTGCCGTGACGGACGCGCTGAAGAAGGCCCCGTCCGGCAAGCCCACCCCCTCCGGTCCGGCCAAGCCGTCCGCGCCCGTGACGCCTCCGCAGCCCGGTGGCGCCGCCCTTCCGCCGGCCCTCCAGAAGCAGCTGAACGCGCTGGACTGCTCCACCAAGAAGAGCCGTGCCGCCGCGGGCGAGAAGGCAGCCGGCACGAAGCCGTCCGACCCGGTCGTGGCCTGCCACGACGACGGCAGCCGCAAGTACGCGCTCGGCCCGGTCGGCGTCGAGGGCACCGACGTCAAGGACGCCAAGGCCGTCTTCGACAGCCAGCAGGGCCAGGGCTGGATCGTCCAGATGGACTTCACCTCCGACGGCGGCAAGAAGTTCGCGGACACCACCGGCAAGCTCGCCGCCAAGGCGGAGCCGCAGAACGAGTTCGCGATCGTCCTGGACGGCGCGGTGGTCTCCAACCCGCGCGTCAGCGAGCGGCTCAACGGCGGCAACGCCACCATCTCCGGCGGCTTCACCCAGCAGTCCGCCGAGGACCTCGGCAACATGCTGTCCTACGGTGCCCTGCCGCTCTCCTTCAAGATCGACGACGAGACCACGGTCACCGCGGCGCTCGGTGGCGAGCAGCTGCACGCCGGTCTGATCGCCGGCGCCATCGGCCTCGCCCTGGTCGTCCTCTACCTCGTCGCCTACTACCGCGGCCTGTCGCTGGTCGCGCTGGCGAGCCTCGGCGTCTCGGCGGTCCTGACGTACACGATCATGACCTTGCTGGGACCGGCCATCGGGTTCGCGCTGAACCTCCCGGCGGTCTGCGGCGCCATCGTCGCCATCGGTATCACCGCCGACTCGTTCATCGTCTACTTCGAACGCATCCGGGACGAGATCCGCGAGGGACGCACCCTGCGCCCTGCCGTCGAACGCGGCTGGCCCCGCGCCCGCCGCACGATCCTGGTCTCCGACTTCGTGTCGTTCCTGGCCGCCGCGGTGCTGTTCATCGTCACCGTCGGCAAGGTCCAGGGCTTCGCCTTCACGCTCGGCCTGACCACCGTCCTCGACGTCGTCGTGGTCTTCTTCTTCACCAAGCCCCTGATGACGCTGCTGGCCCGGCGGAAGTTCTTCGCCGACGGCCATCCCTGGTCCGGCCTCGACCCCAAGCGCCTGGGCGCCAAGCCGCCGCTGCGCCGCCGCCGTGGCGCCGCCCCGACCCAGACGAAGGAGGCGTGAGATGTCCAAGCTCGGAAACATCGGCGCCCGGCTCTACCGCGGCGAGGTCGGCTACGACTTCATCGGCAAGCGGAAGATCTGGTACGGCCTCTCGATCCTCATCACCATCGTGGCCATCGTCGGCCTCGGGGTGCGCGGCCTGAACATGGGCATCGAGTTCTCCGGCGGTGCGGTCTTCACCACCCCGAAGACCTCCGTCTCCGCCTCGGAGGCCCAGCACAAGGCCGAGTCGGCGGCCGGCGGCCACCAGGCCGTGGTGCAGAAGCTCGGCGGCGGCGCGCTGCGCATCCAGATCAGCGGCCTGGACACCAAGCAGTCGGTGCCGGTCCAGGAAGAGCTCGCCAAGGACCTGAACGTCCCGGTCAAGGACGTCAACACCCAGCTGGTCGGCCCGAGCTGGGGCGAGCAGATCGCCAACAAGGCGTGGCTGGGCCTGGGCATCTTCATGGTCCTGGTGGTGCTCTACCTCGCCGTCGCCTTCGAGTGGCGGATGGCGGTCGCCGCCCTGATCGCCCTGATCCACGACCTCACGATCACGGTCGGCGTCTACGCCCTGGTCGGCTTCGAGGTCACGCCCGGCACGGTCATCGGTCTGCTGACGATCCTCGGTTACTCCCTCTACGACACGGTCGTCGTCTTCGACAGCCTCAAGGAGGCCTCGAAGGACATCACCAAGCAGACCCGCTTCACCTACAGCGAGATCGCCAACCGCTCCATCAACGGCACCCTGGTGCGCTCCATCAACACCACCGTCGTGGCGCTGCTGCCGGTCGCCGGTCTGCTGTTCGTCGGCGGCGGCGTCCTGGGCGCGGGCATGCTCAACGACATCTCGCTGGCCCTGTTCGTCGGTCTCGCCGCCGGTGCGTACTCCTCGATCTTCATCGCGACCCCGCTGGTCGCCGATCTGAAGAGCCGCGAGCCGCAGATGAAGGCGCTGGCCAAGCGGGTGAAGGCGAAGCGTGCCGCGGCCGCCGCCAAGGAGGACGACCAGGACGAGCCGCAGGACGGGGCCCCGGCCGTGGACGAGGACGTCGACGGCGCGGCGGTCGTCGGACCGCGCCAGCAGCCCGCCTCCCGCAACCGCGGCCGCGGCCGTTCGTCGGGCAAGCGCCGATGAGCGCCCCGGCCGCCCTGCGCGAGCTGCTGCTCAGCCGGATAACGGATGTCCCGGACCATCCGCAGCCGGGCGTGGTGTTCAAGGACATCACCCCGCTGCTGGCCGACCCGGTCGCCTTCGGCGCGCTGACCGACGCCTTCGTCGATCTGTGCGCGCGCCACCGCGTGGACAAGGTCGTGGGCCTGGAGGCCCGCGGCTTCATCCTCGCCGCCCCGGTCGCGGTCCGGGCCGCCGTCGGCTTCGTCCCGGTCCGCAAGGCGGGCAAGCTGCCCGGCGAGACCCTCGGGCAGACCTACGAGCTGGAGTACGGCTCGGCCGAGATCGAACTGCACGTCGATGCGCTGGCCCCGGGCGACCGGGTGCTGGTGATCGACGACGTGCTCGCCACCGGCGGGACCGCCGAGGCGTCGCTGCAGCTCATCCGGCGTGCGGGCGCCGAGGTCGCGGGCGTGGCGGTGCTGCTGGAGCTGGGCTTCCTGGCCGGGCGGCAGCGCCTGGAGCCGGGCCTGAAGGGCGCTCCGCTGGAGGCCCTGATCACGCTCTGACCGGCTTCAGCACAGCACCTTCGCGGCAGGGGCACCCGGAACAATCCGGGTGCCCCTGCCGCTGTGTCATGTACGGACCCATGGCCGCGGGGCAGTCGCGGGCCCGGGGTCGATACGATGGCACCCCGGCCCGTTCGAGGCACGGGGGCCCGGAACCGCCCTGAGGAGTGCTCTTGCCAGACGAGGCCCAGCCGCTCTCCCCCGGAACGCGTCCGGCGGGATCCGACGCCGCGCGCCCGGACGAGCCGAAGTCCACGGACGCGGCTTCCCCCCGCACGCCCGAGTCCGAGCGGCAGGGCGCCCCCGACGGCACCGCCGGATCCGACCGGCCCGCCGCGTCCGGCCCCCCGGCCGAGCGGCACGGCAAGGCCCCCGAAACGGGCTCCGCCGCCCCCTCGTCCACGCCGGCCGCCCCGGCGCCGTCCCGTGCGGCCAAGCCGCCGGCCAAGTCCGACCAGCCCGTGGCGTCCCGGCCGCTGCCGCCCGCCCCCGCCGGCCGCTCCGGCTCCCCGAACCGCGTACGGGCCCGCCTCGCCCGGCTCGGCGTCCAGCGCTCCAGCCCGTACAACCCGGTTCTGGAGCCGCTGCTGCGGGCCGTCCGCGGCAACGACCCCAAGATCGAGACGGGCACGCTGCGCCAGATCGAGCGCGCCTACCAGGTCGCCGAGCGCTGGCACCGCGGCCAGAAGCGCAAGAGCGGCGACCCGTACATCACCCACCCGCTCGCGGTGACGACGATCCTCGCCGAGCTGGGCATGGACCCGGCGACCCTGATGGCCGGGCTGCTGCACGACACCGTCGAGGACACCGAATACGGCCTGGACACCCTGCGCGGCGACTTCGGTGACCAGGTCGCGCTGCTGGTCGACGGCGTCACCAAGCTCGACCGGGTCAAGTTCGGCGAGGCCGCGCAGGCCGAGACCGTCCGCAAGATGGTCGTCGCGATGGCCAAGGACCCGCGTGTGCTGGTCATCAAGCTCGCCGACCGGCTGCACAACATGCGCACCATGCGCTATCTCAAGCGGGAGAAGCAGGAGAAGAAGGCCCGCGAGACGCTGGAGATCTACGCGCCGCTCGCCCACCGCCTGGGCATGAACACCATCAAGTGGGAGCTGGAGGATCTGTCGTTCGCGATCCTCTACCCCAAGATGTACGACGAGATCGTGCGGCTGGTCGCCGAGCGGGCGCCCAAGCGTGACGAGTACCTGGCGATAGTGACCGACGAGGTCCAGGCCGATCTGCGGTCCGCCCGGATCAAGGCCACGGTCACCGGCCGCCCGAAGCACTACTACAGCGTCTACCAGAAGATGATCGTCCGCGGACGCGACTTCGCCGAGATCTACGACCTGGTGGGCATCCGCGTCCTGGTCGACACGGTCCGCGACTGCTACGCGGCCCTCGGCACCATCCACGCGCGATGGAATCCGGTCCCCGGCCGGTTCAAGGACTACATCGCGATGCCCAAGTTCAACATGTACCAGTCGCTGCACACGACCGTGATCGGCCCCAGCGGCAAGCCCGTTGAGCTGCAGATCCGCACGTTCGACATGCACCGCCGCGCCGAGTACGGCATCGCCGCGCACTGGAAGTACAAGCAGGAGGCGGTGGCCGGGGCATCCAAGATCCGTACGGATGTGCCGAAGAACGCCGGCAAGGGCCAGGACACGGTCAACGACATGGCCTGGCTGCGGCAGTTGCTGGACTGGCAGAAGGAGACCGAGGACCCGGGCGAGTTCCTGGAGTCGCTGCGCTTCGACCTGTCGCGCAACGAGGTCTTCGTCTTCACGCCGAAGGGCGACGTCATAGCGCTGCCGGCCGGTGCCACCCCCGTCGACTTCGCGTACGCGGTGCACACCGAGGTCGGCCACCGCACGATAGGGGCCCGGGTCAACGGGCGCCTGGTCCCGCTCGAATCGACCCTGGACAACGGCGATCTGGTCGAGGTCTTCACCTCCAAGGCGCCGGGCGCCGGACCGTCCCGCGACTGGCTCGGCTTCGTCAAGTCCCCGCGCGCCCGCAACAAGATCCGCGGCTGGTTCTCCAAGGAGCGCCGCGACGAGGCGATCGAGCAGGGCAAGGACTCCATCGCGCGGGCCATGCGCAAGCAGAACCTGCCCATCCAGCGGATCCTGACCGGCGACTCCCTGGTCACCCTCGCGCACGAGATGCGCTACCCGGACATCTCCTCCCTCTACGCCGCCATCGGCGAGGGCCATGTCGCGGCCCAGGGCGTCGTCCAGAAGCTGGTGCAGGCGCTCGGCGGCCAGGACGAGGCCACCGAGGACATCGCCGAGTCGACCCCGATCCGGCGCTCCAAGCGCCGGTCCAGCTCCGACCCCGGCGTGGTCGTCAAGGGCGTCGACGATGTCTGGGTCAAGCTGGCCCGCTGCTGCACCCCGGTGCCGGGCGACCCCATCATCGGCTTCGTCACCCGCGGCAACGGCGTCTCGGTGCATCGCGCCGACTGCGTCAACGTGGACTCGCTCTCGCGCCAGCCGGAGCGGATCCTGGACGTCGAGTGGGCGCCCACCCAGTCCTCGGTCTTCCTGGTCGCCATCCAGGTCGAGGCGCTGGACCGCTCCCGGCTGCTGTCGGACGTCACCCGGATCCTGTCGGACCAGCACGTCAACATCCTCTCGGCGGCCGTGCAGACCTCCCGCGACCGCGTGGCCATCTCCCGCTTCACCTTCGAGATGGGCGACCCCAAGCATCTGGGCCATGTCCTGAAGGCGGTCCGGAGCGTGGAGGGCGTCTACGACGTGTACCGGGTCACCTCCGCCCGACGGCCGTAGCGGAGCGGACAGCAGACGCACAGCAGAAGGCCCCGGTACGGAATCCGTACCGGGGCCGACCGCTGTTCCGGCTGCTAGCCGCCGAACTCCTCCAGGCCCTTCAGCGCCTGGTCCAGCAGTGCCTTGCGGCCCTCCAGCTCACGACCGAGCTTGTCGGCCTTGGCGTCGTTGCCGGCCGCCCGGGCCGTGTCGATCTGCTTCTGCAGCTTGTCGACCGCGTCCTGGAGCTGGCCGGTGAGCCCCGCCGCGCGGGCCCGCGCCTCGGGGTTCGTCCGGCGCCACTCGCTCTCCTCGGCCTCCTGGAGCGCGCGCTCGACGGCGTGCATCCGGCCCTCGATCTTCGGGCGGGCGTCCCGGGGGACGTGGCCGATGGCCTCCCACCGCTCGTTGATCCCGCGGAACGCCGCACGGGCGGCCTTCAGGTCCGAGACCGGGAGCAGCTTCTCGGCCTCCACGGCCAGCTCCTCCTTGCGGGTCAGATTCTCCCGCTGCTCGGTGTCGCGCTCCGCGAAGACCTCACTGCGCGCCTGGAAGAAGACGTCCTGGGCGCCGCGGAAGCGGTTCCACAGGTCGTCCTCGTGCTCGCGCTGGGCGCGGCCCGCGGCCTTCCAGTCGGCCATCAGCTCGCGGTAGCGGGCCGCGGTGGCCCCCCAGTCCGTCGAGCCGGACAGCGCCTCGGCCTCGCCGACCAGCTTCTCCTTGGCCTTGCGGGACTCCTCGCGCTGGGCGTCCAGCGACGCGAAGTGCGCCTTGCGCCGCTTGGAGAACGCCGAGCGGGCGTGCGAGAAGCGGTGCCACAGCTCGTCGTCCGCCTTGCGGTCGAGCCGCGGCAGGCCCTTCCAGGTGTCCACCAGCCCGCGCAGCCGCTCACCGGCCGCCCGCCACTGCTCACTGGCCGCCAGCTCCTCGGCCTCGGCGACCAGCTTCTCCTTGGCCTGCCGGGCCTCGTCGCTCTGCTTGGCCTTCTGGGCCTTGCGCTCCTCGCGGCGCGCCTCGACGGCCTCGACGAGCTTGTCCAGCCGCACCCGCAGCGCCGCCAGGTCGCCCACCGCATGGTGTTCGTCGACCTGGGTGCGCAGGTGCTCGATCGCGGTCGTCGCGTCCTTCGCCGACAGGTCGGTGGTCTTGACCCGGCGCTCGAGGAGGCCGATCTCGACGACCAGGCCCTCATACTTGCGCTCGAAGTAGGCGAGGGCCTCCTCGGGAGTTCCCGCCTGCCACGATCCGACGACCTGCTCGCCGTCGGCGGTACGCACGTACACGGTCCCCGTCTCATCGACGCGGCCCCATGGGTCGCTGCTCACAGCGCCTCCTCCACATGATGCCGACGGGGGCGTGCGGCCCCCCGGCATCGTCCACAGTTTCTGTCCGGCAGAGCCACGCCCTGGCCGGTCCGACGGGCTGATGTGCGGTGAGGGTGGCAGCCGTCGGAGCAGGCACCCTTCACAACGCCAATCTAGGCGAACGGCGCGCGGCTGTCCGCATCCAGCGCGACCGAATTCCACGGTGGGCACCGGGGCGGAGGTGTGCCGCCCCGGCAGCCCGGCCGGTCAGGACTTGGTGACGGTCGCCCGGTTGATCACGACGGTGGCGTTGGGCACCGTCGCGCCGATCGACCGGTCGGTCCGCGAACCCGCGTCGGCGATCTTGCGCAGCACGTCCATACCGCCGGTGATCGTGCCGAACGGGGTGTAGTCCGGCGGCAGCTTGCTGTCCTGGTAGACGAGGAAGAACTGGCTGCCGCCGGTGTTGCGGGTCTCCTTGCTCTTGCCGTCGTAGCGGTTGGCCATCGCGACCGTGCCCGCCGGATAGACGCCGCCCTTGAGCCGGGAGTCCTTGAGGTTCTCGTCCGGGATGGTGTAGCCGGGGGTGCCCTGGCCGGTGCCCTTGGGGTCGCCGCACTGCAGGACGTGGATGCCCTCGTCGACCAGCCGGTGGCACTTGCTGTGGTCGAAGTAGCCCTGAGCGGCAAGGAACGCGAAGGAGTTGACCGTGTGCGGGGCCTTGCCGGCGTCCAGCTTCAGGGTGATCGTGCCGCAGGTCGTCGCCAGCTTCGCGGTGTAGGCGGCCGAGGTGTCGACCGTCATCGCCGGCTCCTTCTTCCAGGTCTTCGCCGACGGCGTGCCCTTCGCGGGCCGGTCGCACGGGTCCGGGGCCTTCGAGGGGGCCTCGTCCGCCGCGGCCCGGTCGGACGTCCCGCCGGCCAGTCCCACGGAGGCCCAGACGGCGCCGCCGGCGGCCAGTGCGACGGCGACGGCGGACGCGATGACCACATTGCGGCGTTTGGTCTTCCGCCGGGCGGCGGACCGCCGTTGCTGCTGGCGCTCGAACTTCTCCCGGGCGAGCTGCCGCCGCCGCTGATCCTTGCTGACCACCGGTCGTCTCCTTGTCCGATCATCGATCGTGATGATGCGCCGTGGCCGTACCGTATCCGGGTTCGCCCTGCCGGGAGTCCCGCCGGTAGGCTCTGGAGCTGCCGAGATGTCCGGGAGCGGACCTGCGGACCGACTCCCTACGACCTCCCTACCGACCTTTAAGGACGAACGTGCTGATTGCCGGGTTCCCCGCCGGGGCCTGGGGCACCAACTGCTACTTGGTCGCCCCCGCCGCCGGTGAGGAGTGCGTCATCATCGACCCGGGCCACCAAGCGGCCCAGGGAGTCGAGGACGCGGTCGCGAAGCATCGGCTCAAGCCCGTCGCGGTCGTCCTCACCCACGGCCACATCGACCATGTCGCCTCCGTCGTTCCGGTGTGCGGCGCCCACGATGTCCCGGCCTGGATCCACCCCGAGGACCGCTTCATGATGAGCGACCCGGAGAAGGCCCTCGGCCGCTCCATCGGTCAGCAGCTCATGGGCGAACTCACCGTGGGGGAGCCGGACGAGGTCAAGGAGCTGAGCGACGGTGCCGCCCTGGAACTCGCCGGGATGGAATTCTCCGTCGCGCACGCCCCGGGCCATACCAAGGGGTCGGTGACGTTCAGGATGCCCGAGCAGGCCGACATCCCGCCGGTCTTCTTCTCGGGCGACCTGCTCTTCGCCGGCTCCATCGGACGCACCGATCTGCCGGGCGGCGACCACGGCGAGATCCTGCAGTCGCTGGCCCGCGTGTGCCTGCCGCTGGAGGACTCCACCGTCGTCCTGTCCGGCCACGGCCCCCAGACCACCATCGGCCGCGAGCGCGCCACCAACCCCTTCCTGCGGGAAGTGGCCGCCGGCCTCGGAGACGGCTTCAGCCCGCCTCCACGACGAGGAATGTGACGAGAGCTTCCGTGAGCACCTTCAAGGCCCCCAAGGGCACCTACGACCTGATCCCGCCGCAGTCCGCCACGTACCTCGCGGTGCGCGAGGCGATCTCCGCGCCGCTGCGGAACTCCGGGTACGGCTACATCGAGACCCCCGGCTTCGAGAACGTCGAGCTGTTCGCGCGCGGTGTCGGCGAGTCCACCGACATCGTGACCAAGGAGATGTACGCCTTCGAGACCAAGGGCGGCGACCGGCTCGCGCTGCGCCCCGAGGGCACCGCGTCCGTGCTGCGCGCCGCGCTGGAGGCCAACCTCCACAAGGCCGGCAACCTCCCCGTCAAGCTCTGGTACTCCGGCTCGTACTACCGCTACGAGCGTCCGCAGAAGGGCCGCTACCGCCACTTCTCCCAGGTCGGCGCGGAGGCCATCGGCGCCGAAGACCCGGCGCTGGACGCCGAGTTGATCATCCTGGCGGACCAGGCCTACCGCGCGCTGGGGCTGCGGAACTTCCGCATCCTGCTCAACTCCCTCGGCGACAAGGAGTGCCGCCCCGTCTACCGGACCGCGCTGCAGGACTTCCTGCGCGGGCTGGACCTCGACGAGGACACCCGCCGCCGGGTCGACATCAACCCGCTGCGCGTCCTGGACGACAAGCGCGAGGCGGTGCAGCGGCAGCTGGACGGGGCGCCCCGGCTCCGCGACTACCTCTGCGAGGCCTGCAAGGCGTACCACGAGCAGGTGCGTGAGCTGCTGACCGCGGCGGGCGTGGCCTTCGAGGACGACGAGAAGCTGGTGCGCGGCCTGGACTACTACACCCGCACCACCTTCGAGTTCGTCCACGACGGCCTGGGCTCGCAGTCCGCGGTGGGCGGCGGCGGCCGCTACGACGGCCTCTCGGAGATGATCGGCGGCCCCGCGCTGCCGTCCGTCGGCTGGGCGCTGGGCGTCGACCGCACGGTGCTGGCGCTGGAGGCGGAGGGCATCACGCTCGACATCCCGGCGGCCACCGCCGTCTACGCGGTACCGCTCGGCGAGGAGGCCCGCCGGGTGCTGTTCGGCGTGGTCACCGAGCTGCGCCGGTCCGGCATCGCCACCGACTTCGCGTTCGGCGGCAAGGGCCTGAAGAACGCCATGAAGTCAGCCAACCGCTCCGGCGCGCGCCTGGCGCTCGTCGCGGGCGAGCGGGACCTGGCCGAGGGCCTCGTACAGCTCAAGGACCTGGAGAGCGGCGAGCAGAGCGCGGTCGCGCTGGACGGCGTGGCCGAGGAGATCCGGCGCATGCTGGGCTGACCGCCCGGAAGCAGGCCGGGGGCCCGGACGGCGAGCTGCCGTCCGGGCCCTTTCGCTGCCTCGCCGCCCTCGTGCTCTCCGGCGGACGCGGTCAATCCCGCTCGCGCGTTCATCCCCGCGGAGGGAATCCGGTGGCGCGGTGACGGCGGCGACGGGCCTCCGGGCGGGCGGCGGGGGACGGCCCGCCCGGCGCCCGGTCTATGAGAACGCTGTGTGAGCGGGGTTCGCCTTTATGTGCATCGCACAGTGGGTCATGGTGGAGTTGGGGCAGAATGAACGGCGACCGCGCTTGCCCGGCCCGGCCGCTGAGGCACACCTCCCGAGGGATCGACGGAACGGCGATATGACGACGACAGCGCTTGACGACGTGTCCACCGACGACGACCGCGCGAGCGGCGCGCCCGCCACCGGCTCCGGCCGCGGGCTCGCCCTGCTCCTGGTGATCACCGGTGCACTGGGTCTGCTGGCGGCCTGGGTCATCACCTTGGACAAGTTCGAGCTGCTGAAGGACCCGAACTTCAAGCCGGCCTGCAGCCTCAACCCGATCATCTCCTGCGGCAGCGTCATGCAGAGCAAGCAGGCGGAGGCCTTCGGCTTCCCCAACCCGATGGCCGGGCTGGTCGGCTTCGGTGTGGTGATCGCGATCGGGGTGGCCCTGCTGGCGGGCGCCCGCTTCCGCCGCTGGTACTGGATCGGGCTGAACATCGGCACCGGCCTCGCCGCGGTCTTCTGCATGTGGCTGATGAGCCAGTCGCTTTACAGCATCAACGCGCTGTGCCTGTGGTGCACGCTGACCTGGTGCGTCACGATCCTGATGTTCTGGTACACCACCGTGCACAACCTCAAGCACGGCATCATCCCGGCCCCCGACGGGGTGCGCCGGGCGGTGCTGGAGTTCCACTGGGTGCTGCCGGTGCTGTGGTACGGCGTGATCGCGCTGCTGATCCTCACCAACTGGTGGTCGTACTGGAGCACCCTGGTCTGAGGCCCCGCGCACCGCGGGCGCGACGCCCCGGCCGCCGTCGATGACGGCGCCCGGGGCGTTGTCAGTGGGGTGGCTTAGGCTCGTGATCGTGGAGCCCGATCTGTTCACCGCCGCTGCCGAAGACCGCCAGGAGAAGGACCCTTCGCGGTCCCCGCTCGCCGTGCGGATGCGTCCGCGCACCCTCGACGAGGTCGTGGGCCAGCAGCATCTGCTCAAGCCGGGCTCGCCGCTGCGGCGGCTGGTCGGCGAGGTCGCCGACGGCTCGGGCGGGTCGGACGAGGACGCCGGCGGACGACGGGCGGGAGGCGGGCCGGCGGGTCCGTCCTCGGTGTTCCTGTGGGGGCCGCCGGGCATCGGGAAGACGACCCTCGCCCATGTCGTCAGCCAGGCGACGAACCGGCGCTTCGTGGAGCTGTCGGCGATCACCGCGGGCGTCAAGGAGGTCCGCGCGGTCATCGACGGCGCCCGCCGTGCCTCGGGGGGCTACGGCAAGGAGACCGTCCTCTTCCTCGACGAGATCCACCGCTTCAGCAAGGCGCAGCAGGACTCCCTGCTGCCCGCGGTGGAGAACCGCTGGGTGACCCTGATCGCCGCGACGACCGAGAACCCGTATTTCTCGGTGATCTCGCCCCTGCTCTCCCGCTCGCTGCTGCTGACCCTCGAACCCCTCACCGACGAGGATCTGCGCGGGCTGCTGCGCCGCGCGCTGACCGACGCGCGCGGGCTGGCCGGCGCGGTGACCCTCCCCGAGGACACCGAGGGGCATCTGCTGCGGATCGCGGGCGGCGACGCCCGGCGCGCGCTGACGGCCCTGGAGGCCGGCGCCGGATCCGCGCTGGCCAAGGGTGAGAAGGAGATCACCCTCCGGACGCTGGAGGAGTCCGTCGACCGGGCGGCGGTGAAGTACGACCGGGCCGGCGACCAGCACTACGACGTCGCCAGCGCACTGATCAAGTCCATCCGCGGCTCGGACGTCGATGCCGCGCTGCACTACCTCGCGCGCATGATCGAGGCGGGGGAGGACCCGCGGTTCATCGCCCGCCGGCTGATGATCTCGGCGAGCGAGGACATCGGCCTGGCCGATCCGACGGCGCTGCAGACCGCGGTCGCCGCCGCCCAGGCCGTGGCGCTGATCGGCTTCCCGGAGGCGCGGATCACGCTCAGCCAGGCCACCATCGCGCTCGCCCTGGCGCCGAAGTCCAATGCCGCGTATCTCGCGATCGACGCCGCGCTGGCGGACGTCCGGGCCGGTCAGGCGGGCGCGGTCCCGCCCCATCTGCGCGACAGCCACTATCAGGGCGCCCAGAAGCTCGGCCACGGCCAGGGCTACCAGTACCCGCACGACCTGCCGGGCGGCATCGCGGCGCAGCAGTACGCGCCCGACGAGGTGCACGGCAAGCGCTACTACGCCCCGACCCGGCACGGCGCCGAGGCCCGCTACGCCGATGTCGCCGAGCGGGTCCGCGCCCGGCTGCAGGGAAGCGGCGGCGAGGGCACGAGCGACTGACCCCGCCGGTCCCTTCGCGGCTACCGGACCCCCGCCGCCTCGAAGAGCCGGTGCATCGCCCGCCGCAGCTCGGCCACGTCCCGCACGGGCTCCGGGAAGTCGAAGCGGGCGTCGAACGCGCGCTGCTCGGCGTCGGTGAAGCGGACCCGCAGGCCGAAGCGGTCCAGGCTCACCGGCACCGCCGGACCGCCCGGCCCGCAGACCGCCTCGCGGTCGCCCAGTAGGGCGCAGAGCCCCTGTACCTGCTCGCCGTGCGCCGCGTGCAGATGCTGGAGCAGCTCCGCCTCATGGGCGACCAGCGGATCGGGCGCCGCCTCGGCGAAGTCGTCCGGTTCGACGGCCTCGGCGCCCCACAGGTCGTCCACCGCGCCCTCGCCGACCTCCAGGCGCAGCATCATCCAGGCGGTCCGCCCGTACATGCCCGGCGCCGGGTCCGGCTGGAGCGCCTCGCCGATACCGAGCAGCTCGCCCACCGGGTGCCGCTCCGCCAGCAGCATCGCGGCCTCGGCGCGCTGCTCGTTGCGTACGGGGGTGAGCCAGCCGGCGATCCAGGCCCGTCCGCGGATGCGATGAGGGACCGAAACCGGGGCGACGTCCGTGATCTCCATCACGGCTGCCACGTCGTCGTCCTGGGCGTGCGCGGCCGCCCGAGCGGCGGCGGAGTCGCCAGGAACCAGCAACAGCACGTCTCCACCGGCTGTCACGGTCCGGCAGGCGGGTGCCGAGAGGCCGATCTCGTCGGGGTCCTCGATTCCGGGGATGCTCAGGGACGCCATAGCATGGGACTCGACGAGGGTTCGTACGCGCTCGGCGGCAGTGGGCTGCTGGGCGTCTTCCACGGGACGCGGCTGACCCGCCTCGGTGCGCTCTGCACAGGGCTGGGGGATCCCAGGTCGAAACATGCGTTCTCCTCGCGCTAAGGTAAGCCTCACCTAACTTACACGGAGGTCCGTTCCACGTGAACCAGTCGCGTCCCAAGGTCAAGAAGTCCCGCGCGCTCGGCATCGCGCTGACGCCCAAGGCCGTCAAGTACTTCGAGGCCCGTCCCTACCCGCCCGGCGAGCACGGCCGTGGCCGCAAGCAGAGCAGTGACTACAAGGTCCGTCTGCTCGAGAAGCAGCGCCTGCGTGCGCAGTACGACATCAGCGAGCGCCAGATGGCGCGTGCCTACGACCGCGCTCGGAAGGTCGAAGGCAAGACCGGCGAAGCGCTGATCATCGAGCTGGAGCGCCGTCTGGACGCGCTCGTCCTGCGTTCGGGCATCGCCCGCACGATCTACCAGGCCCGTCAGATGGTCGTCCACGGCCACATCTCGGTGAACGACCGCAAGGTCGACAAGCCGTCCTTCCGCGTCCGTCCCGGCGATGTCGTGATGGTCCGCGAGCGCAGCCGCGAGAAGCACCCCTTCCAGGTTGCCCGCGAGGGTGGCTACGACACCGACGGTGAGACCCCGCGCTACCTCGAGGTCAACCTGCCGGCTCTGGCGTTCCGCCTCGACCGGGACCCGAACCGCAAGGAGATCCCGGTGATCTGCGACGAGCAGCTCGTCGTCGAGTACTACGCCCGCTAAGCACCACCGCAGGCGCAGCACCACACTCAGCCCGCCGTCTCCCCGCCGCTCGCGGAGGGGGAGGCGGCGGGTTCGTGCTGTCCGGACACCGTGTGCCGTGCCGCCCGGCGCTCCGGGGCCGCGCCCGCGGACCGCAGGGCACGCGCCACCGCCGCGTCCAGATCGAGCCGCCCGCCCACCCGCAGGCAGTGCTCGTAGCGCTCGGAGCCCAGCCGCTCACGCGCCTGCTCCGCACACCGTGCGTGCGGCTGGTGGAAGTGGCGCGAGCCGAACAGCGGCAGCCCGACCGAGGACCACAGCCGTCCCGCGGCGCCCAGCAGCACCGCCGCCTCCGCCGCGTCGCCCTCGCCCAGCGTCACCTGCGCCAGCAGCTCGATGGCGAGCACCGCGCCCAGCAGGTCGCGGAAGGAGTGCTCGATGGCCAGGCACTTCTCCAGCAGCGCCCGCGCCCGCCCGCCGTCCCCGCGCGACCAGGCCGCGTAGGCCAGCACGAACTGGGCGTACGCCAGCGTCCAGCGCTCGCCGTGGTCCTCGCACACCTCCAGGACGCCCTCGCACAGCCGCACCGCGTCCGCCAGCTCGCCCTGGAAGGTCAGCGCCATCGCCAGCTCCACCTGCCCCATCAGCACGGTGCTGTTCAGCTCGCCGATCTCCCGGTAGTGGCGCAGCGCCCGGCGCAGCAGCTGCTCGGCGCGCGGCATGTCGTCACAGACCAGCGCCAGGCAGCCGGTGCGGTGCAGCGCGTACGCGGCGGCGGTGGCGTTGCCGGTCCGCTCGGCCTCGTCCCGGCACCGCTGCAGGGACCCCAGGGCCGCCACGGTGTCCCCCTGGAGCACCGCGAGATAACCGGCCACCCACAGCGCCTTCATCCGTGCGTCGTCGTGCTCGCTCTCCAGCTCCAGCGCCCGGTCCAGCCAGTGCCGGCCCTCCGCGAGCCGTCCGCAGGCCACCCAGTAGAACCACAGGGTTCCGGCCAGATACTGGCCCAGATGCGAATCGCCGGGGCTCTGCATGCTCTGCTCCAGGGCCACCCGCAGATTGGGCAGTTCGGCCTCGATCCGGGCCGCGATCTCGGCCTGCCGGGGGCTGAACCAGTCCAGCTCGCACCAGGTGGCCAGCCCCAGATACCAGTCGCGGTGCCGGCGCCGCAGCCGGTCGCCGTCGCCGGTCGCCGCCAGCCACTCCGCGCCGTAGGCCCGTACGGTGTCCAGCATCCGGTAGCGCACCCCGGCCGCGGTCTCCTCGCGCACCAGCACCGACTGGGCCACCAACTCCGCGAGCACGTCCAGGAGTTCGTCGGCCGGCAGCTCCGGGCCCGAGCAGACGTATTCGGCCGCCTCCAGGTCGAACTGCCCGGCGAAGACCGACAGCCGCGCCCACAGCAGCCGTTCCGCCGGGGTGCACAGCTCATGGCTCCAGCCGATCGCGGTGCGCAGGGTCTGGTGGCGGGCCGGCGGTCCGCCCGGCGCGGCGGGCTCCCGCTGCCCGAGCGGAGCCGGGGCGCCGGGAGCGGCCGAGAGCCCGGGGGAGTACCGCGGGCGGGTGCCGGTCAGCAGCCGGAAGCGGTCGTCGAGCCGGTGCAGCACCTGCTCCACGGACAGCGCGCGCAGCCGGCCGGCCGCCAGTTCCAGGGCGAGCGGGATGCCGTCGAGCCGGTCGCAGAGCTCGCCGACCGCCGCCTCGTCGGACGGGCCGACGGTGTAGCCGGCGACGACGGAGGCGGCGCGGTCGGCGAACAGGGCGGTCGCGTCGGCGGTGTTCATCGGCGCGAGCGGCACGGTCCGCTCGCCGCCCAGGCCCAGCGGCCGGCGGCCGGCGGCCAGCACCCGCAGCCCGGGGGCGCGCCGCAGCAGCTCCGCGGTCAGCCCGGCGCAGGCGTCGACCAGGTGCTCGTAGCCGTCGAGGACGAGCAGCAGTTCGCGGTCGGCCAGCTGCTCGCACAGCGCGGCCCGTACCGGGCGCCTGGCGAGGCCGGCCGGCGCCAGGACCTCGGCCACGGCGTGGTCCACCAGATGCGCCTCGCGCAACGAGGCCAGTTCGACCAGCCACACCCCATCGCAGAAGCGATCCTGCAAGATCGCGGCGAGGTGCCCGGCAAGGCGGGACTTCCCGACGCCGCCGACGCCGGTGAGGGTCACCAGCCGGGCGGATTCCAGCTCCCGTGCCAGCGCGGCCAGTTCGTCGGCGCGGCCGATGAAGCGGTTGAGTTCCGCGGGGAGATTCCCGGGCCTGCCCGGCGCCCGGAGAGGCTCGGGGGAGGGGCGGACGGCGGGACCGGGGCGCGTGAGGCGTCGCATGGCACACGGAGCGTACTCGGCGGGATGCGGACCGTACAATCACGCTGCCGGAATCATCCGGGATCCGCTGCGCGCCACCGGGAACGCGGTGCGGGCCTCGCGCTGCGGCGCGATAAGGTCAAGGTTGCCGTTCGAGCAGGACGAAACCAGACCAGAGCAGTCGGAGAGTGGTGCCAACGTGTCCGGTGGAGAGGTGGCCGGGATCCTCGTGGCCGTCTTCTGGGCGATCCTCGTGTCGTTCCTCGCCCTCGTGCTGGTGAGGCTCGCGCAGACGCTCAAGGCGACCACCAAGATGGTCGCCGAGGTGTCCGAGAAGGCCGTACCCCTCCTCGCCGACGCGTCCGCGACCGTCCGCTCCGCGCACTCCCAGCTGGCCCGCGTCGACGCCATCGCCGCCGATGTCCAAGAGGTCACCGCGAATGCCTCCGCGCTCTCCTCGACCGTCTCCTCCGCCTTCGGGGGCCCGCTGGTCAAGGTCGCGGCCTTCGGCTACGGGGTGCGCCAGGCGATCGGCAAGAAGGGCGAACCGGCGCCGCAGCGCACCGTCATCCCCGGCCGTACCCTGCCCGGCGCCCGCCGCGGCGGGCGCCGCAACCGCCGCTCCAAGGACTGATCACCGCGATGTTCCGCCGCGCATTCTGGTTCACCACCGGCGCCGCCGCCGGGGTGTGGGCCACCAACAAGGTCCACCGCAAGCTGCGCAGGCTGCAGCCCGACAGCCTCGCCGCGCAGGCCGCGGACAAGGCCGTCGAGACCGGACACCGGCTGCGCCAATTTGCATTGGACGTACGGACCGGAATGGCGGACCGTGAAGAGCAGCTGCACGAAGCCCTCGGACTGGGCGAACCGGCCGAGGTGCACGAGCTGCCCGCACCGCGCCGCGCGGTGCTCGAACCGCATCACCGCACCACGAGAACGACCGGACCGCACGGTCTGACCGGACCGACTGGAAAAGAGGACCACTGATGGAGTCGGCTGAAATCCGCAGGCGCTGGCTGCGCTTCTTCGAGGAGCGCGGGCACACCGTCGTGCCGTCGGCGTCGCTCATCGCGGACGACCCGACGCTGCTGCTGGTCCCCGCGGGCATGGTCCCCTTCAAGCCGTACTTCCTCGGCGAGGTCAAGCCCCCCTTCGACCGGGCCACCAGCGTCCAGAAGTGCGTCCGCACGCCGGACATCGAAGAGGTCGGCAAGACCACCCGGCACGGCACGTTCTTCCAGATGTGCGGCAACTTCTCCTTCGGCGATTACTTCAAGGAAGGCGCCATCACCTACGCCTGGGAGCTGCTGACCGGCTCGCAGGCCGACGGCGGCTACGGCCTCGACCCGGAGAAGCTCTGGATCACCGTCTACCTCGACGACGACGAGGCCGAGCGCATCTGGCACGAGGTCGTCGGGGTGCCCAAGGAGCGCATCCAGCGCCTGGGCAAGTCGGAGAACTACTGGTCCATGGGCGTCCCGGGCCCGTGCGGCCCCTGCTCCGAGATCAACTACGACCGCGGTCCGGAGTTCGGCGTCGAGGGCGGCCCGGCCGTCAACGACGAGCGGTACGTGGAGATCTGGAACCTCGTCTTCATGCAGTACGAGCGGGGCGCGGGCACGAGCAAGGAGGACTTCGACATCCTCGGCGAGCTGCCCAGCAAGAACATCGACACCGGCCTCGGCCTCGAGCGCCTGGCGATGATCCTGCAGGACGTCCGCAACATGTACGAGACGGACACCCTGCGGGTCGTCATCGACAAGGCCACCGAGCTGACCGGCGTCCGCTACGGCGCCTCGGAGGCCTCGGACGTCTCGCTGCGCGTGGTCGCCGACCACATGCGCACGTCCACGATGCTCATCGGCGACGGCGTCACCCCCGGCAACGAGGGCCGCGGCTACGTCCTGCGCCGCATCATGCGCCGCGCCATCCGCAACATGCGCCTGCTCGGCGCGAGCGGGCTGGTCGTCGGCGAGCTGCTGGACGTGGTCATCAAGACCATGGGCCAGCAGTACCCGGAGCTGCTGGAGGACCGCCGCCGCATCGAGACGGTCGCCCTCGCCGAGGAGGCCGCCTTCGTCAAGACCCTGAAGGCCGGCACCAACATTCTCGACACCGCCGTCACGGACACCAAGGCCGCCGGCTCCGCGGTCCTGCCCGGCGACAAGGCCTTCCTGCTCCACGACACCTGGGGCTTCCCGATCGACCTCACCCTCGAAATGGCCGCCGAACAGGGCCTGTCGGTGGACGAGGACGGCTTCCGCCGCCTGATGAAGGAGCAGCGGGAGCGCGCCAAGGCCGACGCCCAGTCCAAGAAGAGCGGCCACGCCGACCTCTCCGCCTACCGCGAGGTCGCCGACACGTCCGGCGCCACGGAGTTCACCGGCTACAGCGCCACCGAGGGCGAGTCCTCCCTCGTCGGCCTGCTGGTCAACGGCGTGCCCGCGCCCGCCGCCCACGAGGGTGACGAGGTCGAGGTCGTCCTGGACCGCACCCCCTTCTACGCCGAGGGCGGCGGCCAGCTCGCCGACACCGGCCGGATCAAGCTGGACTCCGGCGCCGTCGTCGAGGTCCGCGACGTCCAGCAGCCGGTGCCCGGCGTCACGGTCCACAAGGGCGTCGTCCAGGTCGGCGAGGTGGTGGTCGGCTCCACCGCGTACGCCACCATCGACGTCACCCGCCGCCGCGCCATCGCCCGGGCCCACAGCGCCACCCACCTCACCCACCAGGCGCTGCGCGACGCCCTCGGCCCGACGGCCGCCCAGGCCGGTTCGGAGAACTCCCCGGGCCGCTTCCGCTTCGACTTCGGCTCGCCGGCCGCCGTGCCCGGCACGGTCCTCACCGACGTCGAGCAGAAGATCAACGATGTGCTGTCCCGCGAGCTGGATGTGCACGCCGAGGTCATGAGCATGGAGGACGCCAAGAAGCAGGGCGCCATCGCCGAGTTCGGCGAGAAGTACGGCGACCGGGTCCGCGTGGTCACCATCGGCGACTTCTCCAAGGAGCTGTGCGGCGGCACCCACGTCCACAACACCGCCCAGCTGGGTCTGGTGAAGCTGCTCGGCGAGTCCTCCATCGGCTCCGGCGTGCGCCGCGTCGAGGCGCTGGTCGGCGTGGACGCCTACCGGTTCCTGGCCCGTGAGCACACCGTCGTCTCCCAGCTCACCGAGCTGGTCAAGGGGCGTCCGGAGGAGCTGCCGGAGAAGATCTCCGGCGTCCTGGCCAAGCTGAAGGACGCCGAGAAGGAGATCGAGCGGTTCCGCGCCGAGAAGGTGCTCCAGGCCGCCGCCGGGCTGGCCGAGGGCGCCCGGGACGTCCACGGCGTGGCGCTGGCCGCCGGCCAGGTCCCCGACGGCACCTCTGCCGACGACCTGCGCAAGCTGGTGCTCGACGTCCGGGGCCGGATCCAGGGCGGCCGACCCGCCGTCGTGGCGCTCTTCACGGTGGCCAACGGCCGTCCGCTGACGGTCATCGCCACCAACGAGGCCGCCCGTGAGCGCGGCATCAAGGCCGGTGACCTGGTCCGTGCCGCCGCCAAGACGCTCGGCGGCGGTGGCGGCGGCAAGCCCGACGTCGCCCAGGGCGGCGGCCAGAACGCCGCCGCGGTGCCCGAGGCCCTGGCGGCCGTCGAGCGCCTCGTGGCCGAGGCGGCCTGACGCGCGTGAGTGAGATGCGACGCGGCCGGCGCATCGCGGTGGATGTCGGGGACGCCCGCATCGGGGTCGCCTCGTGCGACCCCGACGGGGTCCTCGCCACCCCCGTGGAGACCGTCCCGGGGCGTGACGTCCCGTCAGCGCACCGCCGGCTCAAGGCGATCGTCGAGGAGTACGAACCCCTCGAAGTCGTGGTCGGTCTGCCCCGCTCCCTCAACGGGGGAGAGGGGCCGGCCGCGGCCAAGGTCCGGGCCTTCGCCCAGGAGCTGGCCCGCAATGTCGCACCCGTAGGGGTCCGGCTGGTCGACGAGCGGATGTCGACGGTGACCGCGGCCCAGGGTCTGCGGGCCTCGGGGGTGCGGAGCAAGAAGGGCCGCTCGGTGGTCGACCAGGCCGCGGCGGTGGTCATCCTGCAGAGCGCACTGGAGACCGAGCGCGTCTCGGGGGCTCCTCCGGGAGAGAGCGTCGAAGTGGTCATCTGATCGCGGTACGGTAACGTTCCGCGCGATGTGCGGCGTTCGAACAGCCGCGCGTGCAAGTAGAGGCGGGTCGGGTACAGCAAGCGCGCTGCCAGGCCGGAGCGCACCGCCTCTCGGCTCTAGGGGATCGATGACCGAGTATGGCCGGGGCTACGGCTCCGAACCGTGGCACCCCGAGGACCCGCTCTACGGAGAGCAGGCTCCTCACGGAGGCCAGGCCCAGCAGCCCCAGTGGGGCGGCCCGCAGTCCGCCCCGCACCCGCAGCAGCCCGACCCCTACCCCCAGCAGCAGTACCAGGGGGGCTGGGAGGGCCCGCAGGGCGGGCAGCTGCCGTACGACCCGTACGACCCCTACGGGCAGCAGCACCCGCCGGCCGATCCGTACGGCGGCGTGAGCCACGACTACTACGGCACGCCGGACGCCTATCCGCAGCAGCAGCCGGACCCGCTGCACCAGCAGGCCCAGCAGGCCCAGCAGGCGCACCAGGCTCAGCAGATGCAGCAGACGCAACCGCAGCCGCAGTACCAGCCGCCGCAGCACCCGCAGCAGCCGGAGCCGCCTTACGACGAGGGCCCCGGTGACGACTGGCGGGCCACGCCGGAGCCGCGCGAGCCGGAGCGGGAGCACGCGTTCTTCGCGGACCGCGACGAGGACGACGACGACCGCGACGACCGCGATCCGCGCGGGGGCGGCCGGGGCGGGCGCGAGCGCCGCGGCAAGAAGAACAAGAAGAACAAGCGGCGCAGCGGCCGGGCCTGCCTGGTCGTCGCCCTGCTCTTCGTCGGCGCCACGGGCACCGTCGGATATTTCGGCTATGACTTCATCATGAGTCATTTCGGCTCGGCCCCCGATTACGCGGGCGAGGGATCCGGCGCGATCCAGATTGACATTCCGGACGGTTCACCGCTTTCGGAAATGGGGCAGATCCTCCAGGAAAAGGGCGTCATCAAGAGCGCCGGTGCCTTCACCGAGGCGGCTGGGGAGAACAAAAAGGCGCAGAGCCTGCAACCGGGGACCTACAGCCTTCGCAAGAAGATGTCGGGCGCCGCCGCCATCGAGCTGATGCTGGATCCCAAGAGCCGCAACGGCCTCACGATCCGCGAGGGCCTGCGCTCCACCGAGGTCTACAAACTCATCGACACCAAGCTGCACCTCAAGGCGGGCACGACCAAGGGCGTCGCCAAGAGCGAGGCCAAGAACCTCGGACTGCCGTCCTGGGCGAACGACTCCTCGAAGATAAAGGACCCCCTGGAGGGCTTCCTCTATCCGTCCACCTACAGCGTGGGCGACAAGGCCAAGCCGGCCGCGGTGCTCAAGCAGATGGTGGCGCGCGCCAACCAGGTCTACCAGCGGTACGACTTGGAGGGCAATGCCCGAAAGCTCCACCTCTCCTCGCCGATGCAGCTGCTGACCGTCGCCAGCCTCACGCAGGCCGAGGGCAAGTACAAACACGACTTCGTCAAGGTCGCCCGGGTCGTCTACAACCGCCTCAAGCCGAACAACACCGAGACCTACGGTCTGCTGGACTTCGACTCGACGGTGAACTACGCGAAATCCCAGAGCACCCTGGACACCGGGTCCGTCGACAATCTGCGGAATTTCAACGACCCGTACAACACCTACAAGTTCAAGGGACTGCCGCCGGGCCCGATCGGCAACCCCGGTGAGGTGGCGCTCAAGTCGGCCATCGACCCGGCCAAGGGCAATTGGTACTACTTCGTCTCGATCAGCCCGGACAAGACGCTGTTCGCCGAGACGAACGAACAGCATGAGCGCAACCGGCGCATCTACGAAAAGGAACACGAGAAGGCCAGGTAATGAGCACCACCCGTCGAGCCGCGGTGCTCGGCTCCCCGATCGCCCATTCCCTCTCTCCGGTGCTGCACCGCGCCGCCTACCGGGAGTTGGGCCTGGGCGACTGGACATACGGTCGTCACGAAGTGGACGAAGCGGCCCTGCCCGCCTTCATGGAGCGCCTGGACGCCACCTGGGCGGGGCTGTCGCTGACCATGCCGCTCAAGCGCGCGGTGATCCCGCTGCTCGACGAGATCACCCCGACCGCGGCCTCGGTGGAGGCGGTGAACACCGTCGTCCTCACCGGCGACGGGCGCCGCCTCGGCGACAACACGGACATCCCCGGCATGCTCGCCGCGCTGCGCGAACGCGGCGTCGAGCGGGTCGAGCGGGCCTCCGTACTGGGGGCCGGTGCCACCGCCTCCTCGGCGCTGGCCGCCCTCGCCCGGATCTGCACCGGCGAGGTCACCGCGTACGTCCGCAGCGACGCCCGCGCCGCCGAGATGCGCGGCTGGGGCGAGCGGCTCGGGGTCCCGGTCCGCACCGCCCCGTGGGAGGACGCCGCCGCGGCCTTCGAGGCGCCGCTGACCGTCGCCACCACCCCGGCGGGCACCACCGACGCGCTCGCCGCCGCCGTCCCCGCGCGGCCCGGCACCCTCTTCGACGTCCTCTACGAGCCCTGGCCGACGGCGCTGGCCGCGGCCTGGGCGGATCGCGGCGGCGCCGTGGTCGGCGGCCTCGATCTGCTGGTTCACCAGGCCGTGCTCCAGGTGGAGCAGATGACGGGACGGTCGCCGGCGCCGCTCGCCGCGATGCGCCGGGCCGGCGAGGCGGCGCTCGCCGCCCGCTGACCTGCCCGGTCCGCCCGCCACCTGCCCGCACGTACGGTCCGCACCCTGGACTGGGCGCCGCCCTGTCGGTGCGACGTGGGAGGATCGGGGGGAGACCGTACGCGGATGAGCAGTACATGAGGAGCACCGTTGAGCAGGTTGCGCTGGCTGACGGCGGGGGAGTCGCACGGCCCCGCACTCGTGGCGACGCTGGAGGGCCTTCCGGCCGGGGTCCCGATCACCACGGAGCTGGTGGCGGACGCACTGGCGAGGCGCCGGCTCGGCTACGGCCGCGGTGCCCGGATGAAGTTCGAGCAGGACGAGGTCACCTTCCTCGGCGGGGTGCGGCACGGTCTGTCGCTCGGCTCGCCGGTGGCCGTGATGGTCGGCAACACCGAGTGGCCCAAGTGGGAGCAGGTCATGGCGGCCGACCCGGTGGACCAGGAGGTGCTGGACGCGCTGGCCCGTAACGCGCCGCTGACCCGCCCCCGCCCCGGCCACGCCGACCTCGCCGGCATGCAGAAGTACGGCTTCGACGAGGCCCGTCCGGTCCTGGAGCGCGCCTCGGCCCGCGAGACCGCCGCCCGGGTCGCGCTGGGCGCGGTCGCCCGTTCCTTCCTCAAGGAGGCGGCCGGCATCGAGATCGTCTCGCATGTCGTGGAGCTGGCCGCGGCCAAGGCCCCGTACGGGGTCCTCCCCGAGCCCTCCGACGTCGAGAAGCTGGACGCCGACCCGGTGCGCTGCCTGGACGCCGACGCGAGCAAGGCGATGATCGCCGAGATCGACCAGGCCCACAAGGACGGCGACACCCTCGGCGGCGTCGTCGAGGTGCTGGCCTACGGCGTGCCCGTGGGGCTCGGCTCGCACGTCCACTGGGACCGGCGGCTGGACGCCCGGCTGGCCGCGGCCCTCATGGGCATCCAGGCGATCAAGGGCGTCGAGGTCGGCGACGGCTTCGACCTGGCCCGGGTGCCGGGCTCGAAGGCCCACGACGAGATCGTCTCCACCGACGACGGGATCAAGCGCAGCACGGGCCGCTCCGGCGGCACCGAGGGCGGCCTGACCACCGGCGAACTACTGCGGGTACGCGCCGCGATGAAGCCGATCGCGACGGTGCCGCGCGCGCTGGCCACCATCGATGTGAGCACCGGCGAGGCGGCCAAGGCGCACCACCAGCGCTCGGACGTCTGCGCCGTGCCGGCCGCCGGCATCGTCGCCGAGGCCATGGTGGCGCTCGTGCTGGCGGACGCGGTGGTCGAGAAGTTCGGCGGCGACAGCGTGCCCGAGACCCGCCGCAACGTGCGCGGCTACCTCGACAACCTGGCGATCAAGTGACGTCGCCGGCCGTCGTGCTGATCGGCCCGCCCGGGGCCGGCAAGTCCACGGTGGGCGCGCTGCTCGCCGAGCGGCTGGGCGTCGGCTATCGCGACACCGACGCGGATGTCGTCGCCACGGCCGGCCGCCCGATCGCCGAGATCTTCATCGACCAGGGCGAGCCGCACTTCCGTGAGCTGGAGCGGGCGGCCGTCCGCGGCGCCCTGGACACGCACCCGGGCGTGCTCTCGCTCGGCGGCGGCGCCATCCTGGACGACGGCACCCGCGCGCTGCTGACGGGGCTGCCGGTGGTCTTCCTGGACGTCCAGCTCGCCGACGCCGTCAAGCGGGTGGGCCTCGACGCGCCCCGCCCGCTGCTGGCCGTCAACCCGCGCAAGCAGTGGCGCGAGCTGATGGAGCGGCGCCGCCCGCTGTACACACAGGTCGCGCGCGCCGTGATCGAGACGGGGGAGCGCACCCCCGAGCAGGTCGCCGAGGCGATCCTGGACGCTTTGGAGCTTCGGCCGGCCGGGGCGGACGCCCCGCGGGCCGTCCACAGGGAGGAAGAGGCATGACGGAGCAGGCCACCCGTATCCAGGTCGGCGGCACGGCGGGCACCGACCCGTACGAGGTGCTCGTCGGGCGGCAGCTGCTCGGCGAACTCCCGGGCCTGATCGGCGAGGGCGCCAAGCGGGTCGCGGTGCTGCATCCGGAGGCGCTGGCCGCCACGGGTGAGGCGCTGCGCGAGGACCTGGCCGCCCAGGGCTACGAGGCGATCGCCATCCAGCTGCCGAACGCCGAGGAGTCCAAGACCGCCGAGGTCGCGGCGTACTGCTGGAAGGCGCTCGGCCAGTCCGGCTTCACCCGCAGCGATGTGATCGTCGGCGTCGGCGGTGGTGCCACCACCGACCTGGCCGGCTTCGTCGCCGCGACCTGGCTGCGCGGGGTGCGCTGGATCGCGGTGCCGACCACGGTCCTGGGCATGGTGGACGCGGCGGTCGGCGGCAAGACCGGCATCAACACCGCCGAGGGCAAGAACCTCGTCGGCGCCTTCCACCCGCCGGCCGGGGTGCTCTGCGACCTGGCCGCGCTCGACTCGCTGCCGGTCAACGACTACGTCTCCGGCCTGGCCGAGGTCATCAAGGCCGGCTTCATCGCCGACCCGGCGATCCTCGACCTGATCGAGTCGGACCCCGAGGGCGCCAGGCGTCCGGACGGGGCGCACACCGCCGAGCTGATCGAGCGGGCGATCCGGGTCAAGGCCGAGGTGGTCTCCGCCGACCTCAAGGAGTCCGGCCTGCGCGAGATCCTCAACTACGGCCACACCCTGGCGCACGCCATCGAGAAGAACGAGCGCTACAACTGGCGGCACGGCGCGGCCGTCTCCGTCGGCATGGTCTTCGCCGCCGAGCTGGGCCGGATCGCCGGCCGCCTGGACGACGCCACCGCCGACCGGCACCGCACGGTCCTGGAGGCCGTCGGGCTGCCGCTGACCTACCGCGGCGACCAGTGGCCCAAGCTGCTGGAGACGATGAAGGTCGACAAGAAGTCCCGCGGCGACCGGCTGCGCTTCATCGTCCTGGACGGCCTGGCCAAGCCGACCGTCCTGGAGGGCCCGGACCCGGCCATGCTGCTCGCCGCGCACGCCGAGATCGCGGCCTGAGCCGTCCGCCCCGGCGCGCCCGGACCGGAGCGCGCCGGGGCCCGGCTCCGGCCGCTTCGGCCCCGGTACCCCCGCGCCCCGCTCCCGCCGCGTCCCGTATGCGTCGGGCCGGGGCGCCTTGTGTCCCTTCCCCTGCCTCCCGGCGCCGCCGGCCGCACATCTGACGCGCCACCAGGGCACTTCCGTCCTGCCCCGGCCGTTCAGGTGCTGAGCGCCGGGGCAGGGATCTCTCCTGTGAACGGGCCCGGGAGGGTACCGTTCGCAGCAGCACCACCCGCACCGAGCCGCGGGGCACAACGGCCCCTCCGCGCGGGTGGGTTAGCGCACGGAGCACGGGCCGAGGGGCCCGGCGCTCGGGCATCACCGGCGCGCGCCGGGGGAGCCACGCACCACATCGGACCGCACGAGACGGAGAGCCACCGGATGCATTACGCAGTGGGGGCTCCGCTGCCGCCCCACGGGCAGGCATCAGGACCCGGGGCCGCCATGCACTGGACGCCCCACCCGGGGCAGCCCACCCCGCCCCCCTCGTCGCCGGCCCCCGCGGCCCCGCCCCCGCCCGTGCAGCAGCCCGCCCCGCAGCAGCAGGGCTGGCACCCGCCCGTCCCGCCCGCGCCCCGGCAGCCCGCGCCCGGCAACGACGTCACCGGTCAGATCCGGCTGCCCGCGGGCGCCCCGGTGCCGCTGCCCAGCCCGCCCGCCGACACCGCCGCCCCGGACGCCGCGCACACGGCCGTCGCGGTGCTCCTCATCGGCCCGGCCGGAGCCGGCAAGACCAGCGTCGCGCGCCACTGGGCCGACACCCGGCGGGTGCCGACCGCCCACATCAGCCTCGACGACGTCCGCGAATGGGTCCGTTCGGGCTTCGCCGACCCGCAGGCCGGCTGGAACGACCACTCCGAGGCGCAGTACCGCCTCGCCCGCCGCACCTGCGGCTTCGCGGCCCGCAACTTCCTGGCCAACGGCATCTCCTGCATCCTCGACGACGCCGTCTTCCCCGACCGGCCGGTCGTCGGCCTGGGCGGCTGGAAGCGGCATGTGGGCCCCGGCCTGCTGCCGGTCGTGCTGCTGCCCGGTCTGGAGATCGTCCTGGAGCGCAACGCCCGGCGCAGCGGCAACCGCCGGCTGTCCGACGAAGAGGTGGCCCGCATCCACGGGCGGATGGCCGGCTGGTACGGCTCGGGACTGCCGATCATCGACAACTCCCAGCACGATGTCGCCACGACGGTACGGGTCCTGGACGACGTCGTGGCCCGCAGCATCGCCAGCCCGCCCACCTGGTAGCGGCCGTCCCCCGGGCGGCCCCGCTCGACCGGCCGCCCCGGGGAAGCCGCCGTACCCTCGTGATATGTCCGAGTTGTACGCGGTCCGACGCATGCAGCTGCGCGACCGCTGCGCCGCAACCGGAAGTGCCGCCGCACTGATCTCGCGCCCCGCGAACGTCCGCTATCTCACCGGCTGCGCCCCGTCCGGCGCCGCGCTGCTGCTGGGTCCGGCCGTCGATGTGCTGCTCTGCGGCAGGCCGCTGAGCGGGGATCCCGCGGAGGGGCGGCCGGCCGAGGACGTACGGGTGTCGGTCCTGCCGACCCGGGGCGGCGACCCGGTGGTGGCCGGCGCCGATCTGGCCGCGAAGGCCGGCGCGGACACCCTGGCCGTCGAGGAGCACCATCTGACCGTCACCCGCCACCGGGCGCTCTCCCAGGTCGCGCCCCGGCTGCGGCTGACCGACCTGGCCTGCGCGGTCGAGGCGCAGCGGCTGGTGAAGGACGACGAGGAGATCTCCTGCCTGCGGATCGCCGCCGAGATCGCCGACCAGGCACTGGGCGAGCTGCTCGAATCCATCCTGGTGGGCCGCACCGAGCGGCATCTCGCGCTGGAGCTGGAGCGCCGGCTGGTCGACCACGGCGCGGACGGCCCGGCCTTCCCCACCTCCGTCGCCACCGGGCAGAACGCCGGCCGCCCCGGACATCTGCCCACCGACCGACGGGTCGAGGAGGGTGACTTCCTCAGTGTCTGCCTGGGCGCCAACTACCGCGGCTACCGCTGCGAGATCGGCCGCACCTTCGTCATCGGCACCACGCCCGCGGACTGGCAGATCGAGCTGTACGATCTCGTTTTCGCAGCCCAGCGGGCCGGGCGCGAGGCGCTGGCACCGGGTGTGGAGTGCCGCGAGGTGGACCGGGTGACCCGCTACGTCCTCGACGCGGCGGGGTACGGCGAGGGCCTCGGACCGTGGACCGGGCACGGTGTGGGACTCGAAATCGACGAGGACCCTCAATTGTCCCCTGCCGCCATGGGTAAACTGGACGCTTGCGTGCCGGTCACCGTCGAACCGGGGGTTCACCTCCCGGGCCGAGGGGGTGTCCGGATCGACGACACACTCGTCGTCCGCCCCGAGGCGGACGGCGGGCCCGAGCTACTCACGATCACGACCAAGGAGCTGCTCGCGCTGTGAGCCCCAGGGCTTGCGGCGCACGGTTTCGAGGTACCCACAACCTGCAGTCCAGGAGATTCCGCAACCGTGGCTTCCACGAACGACCTCAAGAACGGCCTGGTGCTCAAGCTCGAAGGGGGCCAGCTCTGGTCCGTCGTCGAGTTCCAGCACGTCAAGCCCGGTAAGGGCCCGGCCTTCGTCCGCACCAAGCTGAAGAATGTGCTCTCCGGCAAGGTGGTGGACAAGACCTTCAACGCCGGTGTGAAGGTCGAGACGGCCACTGTCGACAAGCGTGGGATGCAGTTCTCGTACATGGACGGCGAGTACTTCGTCTTCATGGACATGGACACCTACGACCAGCTGATGGTCGACCGCAAGGCCGTCGGCGATGCCGCGAACTACCTCATCGAGGGCTTCGAGGCCGTCGTGGCGCAGCACGAGGGCGAGGTGCTCTACGTCGAGCTGCCGGCCGCCGTCGAGCTCGTCATCCAGCACACCGAGCCCGGCGTCCAGGGCGACCGCTCCACCGGCGGTTCCAAGCCCGCGACGCTGGAGACCGGCCACGAGATCCAGGTGCCGCTCTTCATCACGACCGGCGAGAAGATCAAGGTCGACACCCGCACGGGCGACTACCTCGGCCGGGTGAACAGCTAACCGTGGCTGCCCGCAGCAAGGCCCGTAAGCGCGCCTTCCAGATACTCTTCGAGGCCGACCAGCGCGGTGCCGATGTGCAGTCCGTGCTCGCGGACTGGATGCGGCACGCCCGGACCGACCCCCGGCAGCCGCCGGTGAACGAATACACCCTGCAGTTGGTCGAGGGGTACGCGGACCATGTCACCCGCATCGACGAGCTGATCTCCACCTACGCGGTCGACTGGGACCTCGACCGGATGCCCGCGGCCGACCGCAGCATCCTGCGTCTGGGCGCCTACGAGCTGCTCTGGGTGGACGACACCCCGGACGCGGTGGCGATCGACGAGGCGGTACAGCTCGCCAAGGAGTTCTCCACGGACGACTCCCCGGCCTTCGTCAACGGCCTCCTCGGCCGTCTCAAGGAGCTGAAGCCGAGCCTGCGCCGCGAGGAGCGGTAGAAGGTCGGCAGAGCGTGTGAACGGGCCCGGAGCGGGGTGATCTGCTCCGGGCCCGTCGCATGCCCGCAGAACGCCGTCCGGGACGCTCCACGGGGGCTCCGGGGGCGGCCGCCCACGCCGTTCGTGACCGCCGGAACGCCGAACCGCCGCCCCGGAGGTCCGGAGCGGCGGCACGTTTCTGCAGGTGGGAGGGGGTATCAGAGCTCGTCGTGCTGCACGGCGCGGCGGGCGTCGGCGTCGAGCACGCCCCAGCTGATCAGCTGCTCGGTCAGGACCGAGGGCGACTGGTCGTAGATGACCGCGAGGGTGCGCAGGTCGTCCTGGCGGATCGAGAGCACCTTGCCGTTGTAGTCGCCGCGCTGGCTCTGGATGGTGGCGGCGTAGCGCTGCAGCGGGCCGGCCTTCTCCTGCGGGACGTGGGCCAGGCGCTCCAGGTCGAGCACCAGCTTCGGCGGCGGCTCGGCCGCGCCGCCCGGTGTCGTACCCGGCAGCAGCTCCTGCACCGGAACGCCGTAGAAGTCCGCCAGTTCGGCGAGGCGCTGCACGGTCACGGCACGGTCGCCGCGCTCGTACGATCCCACGACCACGGCCTTCCAGCGGCCCTGGGACTTCTCCTCGACGCCGTGGAGGGAGAGGCCCTGCTGGGTGCGGATGGCGCGGAGTTTGGCCCCGAGCTGTTTGGCGTATTCGCTGGACATATGGCTCCCCGGACGCTGTGTCGAAATGCGGCTCAGCCGCGGGCTGGTAACTCACTGTGAGGTTACGCAGCGTAATCTGACTTCGTCAAGCGGAACGGGTCAGACCCTCACCCGTCAGGGGTGCCGACGGGCGCCGGAAGGGGTCCTGCTAACCTGACTGCGTAATTCCGACGTCCTTTAAGGTCCGTCCCGTGAGGCGGAGAAGGGGGTCCGTTTCGTATGGACGCACACAGTTCCGACGCGGGGGTCCAGCTCCCCGCGCGACCGGTGCTCGAAGGCCCGGACATCGCGCGGATGCTCACGCGTATCGCCCACGAGATCGTCGAGCGCGCCAAGGGCGCGGACGACGTGGTGCTCCTGGGCATCCCCACCCGCGGCGTCTTCCTCGCCCGGCGGCTGGCCGCCAAGCTGGAGGAGATCACCGGCCGCGCCGTTCCGGTCGGCTCGCTCGACATCACGATGTACCGCGACGACCTGCGCCTGGGCCCCGCCCGCACGCTCGCCCGCACGGACATCCCCGCCGACGGCATCGAGGGCCGGGTCGTCCTGCTCGTCGACGACGTCCTGTTCTCCGGACGCACGATCCGCGCCGCGCTGGACGCCCTCGGCGACATCGGGCGGCCGCGCGCCGTGCAGCTGGCGGTCCTCGTCGACCGCGGCCACCGCGAGCTGCCGATCCGCGCCGACTACGTCGGCAAGAACCTCCCCACGTCGCTGCGGGAGACGGTCAAGGTCCAGCTCACCGAGGAGGACGGCCGGGACGCCGTGCTGCTCGGGGTCAAGCACGCCGCACCGGCCGGCGAGCGCTAGCGCACCGCGCGGGATCCCGGTGGCACCGGGCCCGCAGGCATGCCCGCTCGACGGATACCCGTACCCCTCCTTCACTCACGGAGCACCCCGGATGAAGCGTCACCTCATCTCGGCCGCCGACCTCACGCGCGACGACGCCGTCCTGATCCTCGACACCGCCGAGGAGATGGCGCGGGTCGCCGACCGGCCGATCAAGAAACTTCCCACCCTGCGCGGACGCACGGTCTGCAACCTCTTCTTCGAGGACTCGACCCGGACCCGGATCTCGTTCGAGGCGGCCGAGAAGCGGCTCTCCGCCGATGTGATCAACTTCGCCGCCAAGGGATCCAGCGTCTCCAAGGGCGAGTCGCTCAAGGACACCGCCCAGACCCTGGAGGCGATGGGCGTCGACGCCGTCGTCATCCGGCACGGTGCCAGCGGCGCGCCCTACCGGCTCGCCACCTCCGGCTGGATCGACGCCCCGGTCATCAACGCCGGCGACGGCACCCACCAGCACCCCACCCAGGCCCTGCTGGACGCCTTCACCATGCGGCGCCGGCTCCTCGGCCCGGACGCCGGACTCGGCCAGGACCTCGGCGGCAAGCGCATCACCCTGGTCGGCGACGTGCTGCACAGCCGCGTCGCCCGCTCCAACGTCGACCTGCTGCACACCCTCGGCGCCGAGGTCACCCTGGTCGCGCCGCCCACGCTGGTGCCGGTCGGCGTCGAGCACTGGCCCTGCGAGGTGTCCTACGACCTGGACAGCGTGCTGCCGAAGTCCGACGCCGTGATGATGCTGCGGGTGCAGCGCGAGCGGATGAACGCCGCCTTCTTCCCCACCGAGCGCGAGTACTCGCGCCGCTACGGCCTGGACGGCCAGCGGATGGCCCGGATGCCCGGGCACGCCCTGGTGATGCACCCCGGCCCGATGGTCCGCGGCATGGAGATCACCGCCGAGGTCGCCGACTCCGGCCGCTGCACGGCCGTCGAGCAGGTGGCCAACGGCGTCTCCGTCCGCATGGCCGTCCTGTACCTGCTGCTGGGCGGCAACGAGCCCGCCGTGACCCACCCCCGTACCGAGGAGAAGTAAGACCATGAGCAAGATTCTGATCCGCGGTGCGCAGGTGCTCGGCGGGCAGCCGCAGGACGTCCTGATCGACGGTGAGCTGATCGCGGCCGTCGGCACCGACCTGCCGGCCGACGGGGCCGAGGTCATCGAGGCCGCCGGGCAGGTGCTGCTGCCCGGCCTGGTCGATCTGCACACCCATCTGCGGGAGCCCGGGCGGGAGGACTCCGAGACCGTCCTGACCGGCACCCGCGCCGCGGCGAGCGGCGGCTACACCGCCGTGTTCGCCATGGCCAACACCTTCCCCGTGGCCGACACCGCCGGCGTCGTCGAGCAGGTCTACCGCCTCGGCCGGGAGCACGGCTACTGCGATGTGCAGCCCATCGGCGCCGTGACGGTCGGCCTGGACGGCAAGAAGCTCGCCGAGCTGGGCGCCATGCACGAGTCCGCCGCCGGGGTCACGGTCTTCTCCGACGACGGCAAGTGCGTCCACGACGCCGTGATCATGCGGCGCGCGCTGGAGTACGTGAAGGCGTTCGGCGGCGTCGTCGCCCAGCACGCCCAGGAGCCGCGGCTCACCGAGGGCGCCCAGATGAACGAGGGCGCCGTCTCGGCGGAGCTGGGGCTCGGCGGCTGGCCCGCCGTCGCCGAGGAGTCGATCATCGCCCGGGACGTGCTGCTCGCCGAGCACGTGGGCTCCCGGGTGCACATCTGCCACCTGTCGACCGCCGGCTCCGTCGAGATCGTCCGCTGGGCCAAGTCCCGCGGCATCGACGTGACGGCCGAGGTCACCCCGCACCACCTGCTGCTCACCGACGAGCTGGTGCGCACCTACAACCCCGTCTACAAGGTCAATCCGCCGCTGCGCACCGAGCGCGACGTCATGGCGCTGCGCGAGGCCCTGGCCGACGGCACGATCGACATCGTCGCCACCGACCACGCCCCGCACCCGCACGAGGACAAGGACTGCGAGTGGGCCGCGGCCGCCATGGGCATGGTCGGCCTGGAGACCGCGCTGTCGGTCGTCCAGCGGACGATGGTCGAGACCGGACTGCTGGACTGGGCGGGCGTCGCGGACCGGATGTCGGTCAAGCCCGCGCAGATCGGCGGGGCCGCCGGCCACGGCCGCCCCGTCTCGGCCGGTGAACCCGCCAACCTCACCCTCGTCGATTCCGCTTACCGTGGAGAGGTGGACCCCGCGGGCTTCGCCTCCCGCAGCCGCAACACCCCCTACGAGGGCCGCGAGCTGCCGGGACGCGTCACCCACACCTTCCTGCGGGGCCGGGCAACGCTCGTCGACGGGAAGCTGGCGTGACTCCTTCACTGTTCCACCTGGCCGCGGCTCAGCAGTCCGCACCGGTCACCGACTGGGCGGCACGGATCGGCTGGGTCGTCGGACTCCTGGTCTTCGTCGCCTTCGTCTACTGGCTGATGCGCCAGGGCTGGAAGTGGCGCGGAACCCTCCAGGGCGATCTGCCCGAGCTGCCGGCCCTCCCCGACGAGCCCGGCGAGCCGCGGCTGACGCTCAGCGGCCGCTACCACGGCTCCACCACCGCCGGGCAGTGGCTCGACCGCATCGTCGCGCACGGCCTGGGGACCCGCAGCCGCGTCGAGCTGACCCTCACCGACCGGGGCCTGGCGGTCGTCCGCCCCGGAGCGACGGACTTTTTCGTTCCGGTGGCCGCACTCCGCGGCGCCCGCCTGGACAAGGGCATCGCCGGCAAGGTCCTCACCGAGGGCGGTCTGCTGATCGTCACCTGGGAGCACGGCGGCAAGCAGCTCGACTCGGGCTTCCGCTCCGACCGGGCCGCCGAGCACACCGCCTGGGTCGAGGCCCTCACCACCCTGAGCACCACCCCGCACACCACCCGCACCACCGAGCACACCGAGTACACCGAAACGGAAGGCGCACGATGACGACCTCCACCAGGGGTTCCGCCCACGGCACAGGGGGGCTCCCCGCCGTACTCGTCCTGGAGGACGGCCGCAGCTTCCGGGGCCGCGCCTATGGGGCCGTGGGGGAGACCTTCGGCGAAGCGGTGTTCAACACCGGTATGTCCGGCTATCAGGAGACGCTGACGGATCCGTCGTATCACCGGCAGGTGGTGGTGATGACGGCTCCGCACATCGGCAACACCGGTGTGAATGACGAGGATCCCGAGTCGCAGCGGATCTGGGTCGCGGGCTATGTGGTGCGTGACCCGGCCCGGGTTCCGTCCAATTGGCGCGCGGTGCGTTCGCTGGACGAGGAGCTGGTCGCGCAGGGTGTGGTGGGCATCAGTGGTGTCGACACGCGTGCGTTGACGCGTCATCTGCGTGAGCGTGGTGCGATGCGGGTGGGGATCTTCTCCGGTGACGCGCTGCCCGATGAGGGCACGATGCTGGCCAAGGTGCGCCAGGCCCCTGAGATGGCCGGCGCCGACCTGTCCGCCCAGGTCGCCACCAAGGAGCCCTACGTCGTCCCGGCGATCGGCACGAAGAAGTTCACCGTTGCGGCGATCGATCTGGGGATCAAGGGGATGACGCCGCACCGGATGGCGGAGCGCGGCATCGAGGTGCATGTGCTGCCCGCCACGGCCAGCGTGGACGATGTCTATGCGGTGGCTCCGGACGGGGTGTTCTTCTCGAACGGGCCGGGTGACCCGGCCACCGCCGACCATGCGGTCTCGCTGATGCGTGGGGTGCTGGAGCGCAAGACGCCGTTGTTCGGTATCTGCTTCGGCAATCAGATCCTGGGCCGTGCGCTGGGTTTCGGCACGTTCAAGTTGAAGTACGGGCACCGGGGGATCAATCAGCCGGTGCAGGACCGTACGACGGGGAAGGTGGAGGTGACCGCGCACAATCACGGCTTCGCCGTCGATGCCCCGCTGGACAAGGTCTCCGACACCCCCTTCGGCCGCGCCGAGGTCTCCCATGTGTGTCTGAACGATGACGTGGTGGAGGGTCTGCACCTCCTTGACCAGCCGGCGTTCAGTGTGCAGTACCACCCCGAAGCCGCCGCGGGTCCGCATGACG
>NZ_BMND01000034.1 GCF_014646275.1 Streptomyces kronopolitis | reverse complement strand
GGGTGGGTGTGTGGACGTAAAGCGAAGCAGTCCACACACCCACCCCGGAGCCCCTGCCCCCGCCACCACCACGCAGCAACCGGGCCCCCACCCCACAACCAACCCCGCCCCCGCCGAAGGCGGGAAAACCCACAGACGAACCACGGCGGGAAACCCGGCAACGTGGGGGCGATACCGTCGGTGGACCGACATACGAGGGAGACGCAAGGTGGCAGCTACGTCCTGGGTGCGAGGCGCGGCCGGAGATCCGTTCGGGACGGGGCGGCTTCGGCGGGGGGTGCTGGACGCGTGGGCCGCGTCGCCGGCGCGGTTCCGGGAGGACGCCAACGCCGAGGAGGACCTCGCGCTCGGCGGCTACCGCGACCGGCTCGTCGTGGAGCTGGCGCAGAACGCGGCGGACGCGGCGGCCCGCGCGGGTGTCGCCGGGCGGCTCCGGCTGACCCTGCACGCGGCCGACCGCGACGCGCCCGCCGTGCTCGTCGCGTCCAACACCGGTGCCCCGCTGGACGCCACCGGCGTGGAGTCGCTGTCGACGCTGCGGGCCTCCGCGAAGCGGGAGCCGAGTGCGGCGGCCGGGGCGGTCGGCCGGTTCGGTGTGGGGTTCGCCGCGGTGCTGTCCGTGAGCGACGAGCCGGCGCTGGTGGGCCGGACCGGGGGCGTGCGCTGGTCGCTCGCCGAGGCCCGGGCGATGGCGGAGGAGGTGGCGGCGCACAGCCCCGGCCTGGGCGGGGAGCTGCGCCGCCGGGACGGGCACGTTCCGCTGCTGCGGCTGCCGCTGCCCGCGGAGGGCGGTGCGCCCGAGGGGTACGACACCGCCGTCGTGCTGCCGCTGCGGGACGTCGCGGCGCAGGATCTGGCCGAGCGGCTGCTGGCGGGGATCGACGCGGCGCTGCTGCTGACGCTGCCGGGGCTGGCCGAGGTCGTGGTCGAGACGCCCGAGGGCGTACGGGAGTTGCGGCGGCGGCAGGACGGTCCGTACGTCCTGATCGAGGACAGCGAGCGGGGCGCCACCCGGTGGCGGGTGGCGAGCGAGGGCGGCCCGCTGGACGCCGCGCTGCTGGCGGACCGGCCGGTCGAGGAGCGGCTGCGGCCGGTCTGGTCGGTGACCTGGGCGGTGCCGGTGGACGGCGAGGGCGCACCGGCCCGGCCGGGGACGGCGCCGGTGGTCCACGCGCCGACGCCGACCGATGAGCCGCTGGGCCTGCCCGCGCTGCTGATCGCCTCCTTCCCCCTGGAGCCGACCCGGCGGCATGTCGCCCCGGGGCCGCTGACCGACTTCCTGGTGGGCCGGGCGGCCGCGGTCTACACCGCGCTGTTGGGCGAGTGGCAGCCGGTGTCGACCGGCACCCTCGACCTGGTGCCGGGGCCGCTGGGCAAGGGCGGCCTCGACGGTGAGCTGCGTCGCCAGGTGCTGGAACTGCTGCCGCGGGTGCGGTTCCTGCCGAGTGCGGGCGCGCCGCGGGACGGTGCGGAGGCCGAGCCCGAGGCGCCGGGGGAGTGGGACGCGGACGGCGGCGGCGTGGACCGCTATGTGCTGCGGCCGGTGGACGCCGAGCTGGTGGAGGGCGCGGGCGCGGCGACGGTCGGGGTGCTGGCCGAGCTGTTCCCGAGCCTGCTGCCGGCCGGTCTCGAACGCCGTCCGGAGCTGCGGGCGTTGGGCGTGGCCCGGGTGCCGCTCGGGGAGATGGTCGACCGGCTGGCGGGCGTCGAGCGCTCCCCCGGTTGGTGGTGGCGGCTCTACGACGCGCTGGCCGGCACCGACCCGGACCGGCTCAGCGGGCTGCCGGTGCCGCTGGCGGGCACTGCGGGCCAGGGCCCCGGCGGGGCGCACGGCACCGTACGGACCACGATCGGGCCGCGCCAGGTGCTGCTGCCGCCGCCCGGCTCCGGCGAGGACGCCGCGGCGCGGCACCGCACGCTGGCCCGGCTCGGCCTGAAGGTCGCTCACCCCGACGCGGTGCACCCGCTGCTGGAGAAGCTGGGCGCCACCTCGGCCGCCCCGCGCGCCGTGCTGACCACGCCCCAGGTGCGGGCGGCCGTGGCGAACTCCCTGGACGCGGACGAGGACGCCTACGACGTCTTCGCCGACGAGCCGGGCGGCGCCGCGCTGGGGGCCGAGGAGCTGGCCGAGACGGTGCTCGGCCTGGTCCGGGACGCCGACCTCGCGCCGGGCGACGAGCCCTGGCTCGGGGCGCTCGCGCTGCCCGACGAGGACGGCGAGCTGGCGCCCGCCGGTGAGCTGGTGTACCCGGGCAGTGCCTTCGAGCAGGTCATCCGGGAGGGTGAACTCGCCGCCTGCGACGGGGAGTTGGTGGACCGCTGGGGTGAGCAGCCGCTGACGGCCGTGGGTGTCATGGCGGCCTTCGCGCTCGTCCGGGCCACCGATGTCGTGCTCGACCCGGACGAGCTGGAGCCGCGGGACGGGGACTTCGCCGAGCCGGACGACGTCGGCCTGCTGGACGCGGTGGACGTGTGGTGCGAGGACGTCCTCGACGCGCTGCCGGAGACCCCCGTGCCGCCGGTGGTGACCGAACTCGTCGCGGTCCGCGACCTCGATCTGGTCGACGACGACGCCTGGCCCCAGGTGCTGGCGATGCTGTCCCGGCCGCCGCTGCGGGACGCGCTGACCGCGCCGGTGCGGGTCCTGCTCCCCGACGGCACGACCGAGTCAGTCCGCCCGTACACCGCCTGGTGGCTGCGCGGGCATCCGGTGCTGGACGGGCGCCGGCCGGCGGGTCTGCGGTCCGCGGGCGGGGACGCGCTGCTGGCCGGGCTGTACGAGTCCGCGGACGCCGGGGATGTCGACGCGCAGGTGCTGCGGGCGCTCGGCGTGCGCACCTCAGCGGCCGCGCTCCTGGACGAGCCGGGCGGCGCGGCGGAGCTGCTCTCCCGGCTCGCCGACCCGGACCTGCCCGTCGGCGCGGCCCAACTGCACGCCCTCTACGGCATGCTGGCCGACCTCGACCCCGACCAGGTGACCCTGCCGGACGAGCTGCGGGCCGTGGTCGACCGGGAGGTGCGGGTGGTGGACGCGGCCGACGCGGTGGTCGCCGACGCGCCGGACCTGATGCCGTTGGCCCGCGACCTGGCCCTGCTGCCGGTGCGCCCGGCGCGCGCCGCCGTGCTGGCCGAGCTGCTCCAGGTGCCGCCGCTGAGCGAGGCGCTGAGCGCCGCGGTCCGCTCCGAGGGCGTGCGCCACGAGGTGCCGGAGGCCGTACGGGTCCTCCTCGGCGCCGCCACCCCCGAGGCGTACCTGGAGCACGAGGAGTTGCTCGTCGACGGCCCCGACGGCCCCACCGAGCTGGACTGGCGCCGGACCCCGGACGGCTCCGTGCACGCCGCGACCCTGGAGGGCGTGGCGGCGGGCCTGGCCTGGGCGGCCGGTCAGTGGCCGCGCCGCTTCGAGGTTGCGGCCCTGCTGGAGGACGCTGAACGGGGTGAGGAGCTGGCGCGGGCGCGGTGGTTCGACTGACCGGAGGCCGGGCGCGCAGCGCTCCTGGTTCCCCTCCCGGGGCGGAGGGATGATGCCGCCATGCCTCTCGCGATCACGCCTGCCCTGCCCGCCGGAGCCCTCTCGTCCGCTCCGCAGCCCGTTGTCCCCGTGGGCGGGGGCGAGTTGCTGTTGCGTCCCTGGGAGGCGGCCGACGCCCCCGTCCTGGAGGCCGCCTTCCGGGACGAGGCGATCCGGCGCTGGCACATGCGCCACGTGACGTCCCCGGCCGAGGCGCGGGAGCGGATCGCGGCCTCGCACCGTTCCTGGCAGGAGGAACGGGACGCGGAATGGGCCATCGCCCGGGCCGACGGCGGCGAGGTCCTCGGCCGGGCGGGCCTGCGCCGGATGGACCTGGTCCACGGCGAGGCCGAGTGCGCGTACTGGGTCCTGCCGCAGGCCCGCGGCACCGGCGTCGCTCCGCGCGCCCTCGCCGCGCTGGCCGCCTGGGCGCTGGACGAGGCCGGTTTCCACCGCCTCGAACTCGCCCACTCGACCGCCAACGAGCCCTCCTGCCGGGTCGCCGCCAAGTGCGGCTTCACCCTGGAGGGCACCCGCCGCAGCGCCCATCGGCAACCGGACGGCTGGCACGACATGCACCTGCACGCCCGGATCCAGGGCGACTGCTGAGCGGCGTTCCGGCCGGGCCCAGGGCGGTCAGTCGGCGGGCTGCCACACCGCCAGTTCGGAGCCGCCCGGCTCGCGGAAGTGGAAGCGCCGCCCTCCGGGGAAGGCGAACGTCTCCACCGTGATCGCGCCACCGGCCGCCTCGACGGCGGTCCGGGCCGCTTCGAGGTCGTCGGTGCGGATGGCCACCAGCGGCGCACCGGTCCGCTCCTCGGGATCGGCCTGGAACCCCAGGTCGACGCCGGCGCCGCCGAGGCCGGTGTAGGTGGGGCCGTATTCGGTGGGCGTCCAGCCGAACGCCTCCTGGAAGAACCGGCCCGAGGCCGCGGTCGAGTCGGAGGGGAACTCCACGAAGTCCACTACGTACATGGCCGCACCCTACGACGCTCGCGGCCCGTTCGTCTCGGGGAAGGAGCACCGGTCCGGGGGCGCGGGCAGGCGGGCAAGGTGGGCGAGAGCCGGGGGTCTGCAGCCCCCCGGCAGGTGCGCCGCCGGTCAGCTCAGGCGGGCGTCGGCGTAGACGTCCATCGCGTCGCGCTGGTAGGCGGCCAGGCCCTCGGCGATCTTGTCGTAGTTCGCGCGGAACCGCGGGTCCTCGACGTAGGTGCGGCCCAGGCCCTTGTAGCCGCACGCGTTCGGGGTCCAGAAGCGGCAGATGCCCCGGTAGTGGGTGTCGATCTCGGCCTGCACGGCGGGGTCGGCGACCGGGGTGCCGGCCACCATGTGCTCCGCCAGGCGGATCATCTGCGCCGTCACCTCGCGCTGCCACCGCTCGGTGCCCCCGGCGGTCATCGTCTCGACGGCCTGCCGGGACTCCTCCCACTGCGCGGGCCACCGCTCGCGCACCTCGGCCTCGTCCTCGGCCCGGTGCTCGAACCCCTCGAACAGGTTCTCCGGTCTGTTGATCTTCGTCATGCCGCTGCCGTCCTCGTCTTCCTCCAGTGCGGCGAGGGTCCGGCCGACCGTACGGGCCAGTGTCTCCAGCCGGTCCCGCTCCGCCAGCAGCCGCTGGTGGTGCTCGCGCAGCACGGACACCCGGTCGAGCCTGCTGTCCAGGACCGCCTGGATCTCGCGCAGCCCCAGGTCCAACTCCCGCATCAGCAGGATCTGCTGCAACCGCAGCAGATCGGCTTCCTCGTAGTAGCGGTGCCCGTTGCCGCCGATCCACGCGGGCGGCAGCAGGCCGATCTCGTCGTAGTGCCGCAGGGTCCGGGATGTCACCCCGGACATCCGGGACACCTCCGAGATCGACCAGGCCATGTCGCGTCTCCTCGCCGGGCCGGTTTCTCCGGCCTCGGGAACGACGGTAGGAGTTGACGTAACGGAAGCCGCAAGCCCGTTGGCGCGCTGCCGCGTCCGGCGGTGCGGTGTCAGTCCGAGCTGAACCGCTTGACGACGCTCCAGATGACGGCGATCGCGGAGACGGCGAGCAGCGGCCACACCCACCAGTCGAGGGCGCCGCCACCGGTGCCGCCGTAGGAGCCGCTGGTGTGGTGGTGGTAGTGGTGATGCGAGCGTGCCAGCACCCTGTACGCCAGGTCCCCCGAGTGGATTGTCATGGGGCCGGAGTGTAGTGCGGTGAACGGGATCGGGCACCGGCCGGGCGCCCCGGGCCGGACCGGCTTCCGGACGACGCGGGCGCGGCCCGCCTGGGACCGGGCCCCTTGCTCAGGCCGGGAAGCGCCGGCCCACCCACCGCCAGCTGATCTCCAGCAGCACCGCCGCCACCACCGCGATCGCGACCGCCGCCCAGGGCATCGTCGTGCCGACCAGGCGCAGCGCGAAGAAGCGCTGGAGCCAGGGCGTGACCAGGACGAGGACGAAGCCCAGGCCCATCGCCAGCACCAGCGCGATCCGCCACCAGGTGTAGGGGCGGGCGACGATCGCCAGGACCCACAGGGCGGCGAGGAAGAGGGTCAGGGTCGCGGCGCTGGTCTCGGCCGAGAGGGAGCCGGGGCCGGAGTAGTAGCCGCGGGCCAGAAGGTAGGTGGTGAAGGCGGCGGCGCCCGTGATCAGGCCGGAGGGGATCGCGTACCGCATCACCCGGCGGACGAAGTGCGGGCGGGCGCGCTCCTTGTTGGGGGCCAGCGCCAGGAAGAACGCGGGAATGCCGATGGTCAGGGTGGACAGCAGGGTCAGATGCCTCGGCAGATACGGATAGGGGATCTGCCAGCAGGCCACCAGGATCGCCAGCAGGACCGAGTAGACGGTCTTGGTGAGGAAGAGGGTGGCGACCCGGGTGATGTTGCCGATCACCCGGCGGCCCTCGGCGACCACCGACGGCAGGGTGGCGAAGCTGTTGTCGAGCAGCACGATCTGGGCGACGGCGCGGGTCGCCTCGGAGCCGGCGCCCATCGCGACGCCGATGTCGGCGTCCTTGAGGGCGAGCACGTCGTTGACGCCGTCCCCGGTCATCGCGACCGTGTGGCCGCGCGACTGGAGGGCGGCGACCATGTCCCGCTTCTGCTGCGGGGTGACGCGCCCGAAGACCGCGGCCCGGTCGAGCGCGGCCGCCATCGCGTCCTTGTCGGAGGGCAGTTCGCGCGCGTCCACCGGGGCGTCGGCACCCGGCAGCCCCAGGTGCGCGGCCACCGCGCCGACCGACACGGCGTTGTCGCCGGAGATGACCTTCGCCCGGACGCCCTGCTCCGCGAAGTAGCGCAGCGTGCCGGGGGCGTCCGGGCGCAGCCGCTGCTCCAGCACGACCAGCGCGACGGGCCGCACGTCCCGGGCGACCCCGGGATCGTCCAGCGCGCGTACGGCCCGGGCCAGCAGCAGCACCCGCAGGCCTCGTGCGTTGAGGTCGTCGACGTCGGCGAGGCGGTGGTCGCCGGGCGGCAGCAGCACATCGGGGGCGCCGAGCAGCCAGGCGGAGGGCTCGCCGTCCGGGCCGCCGAGGGTCGCTCCGCTGTATTTGCGGGCGGAGGAGAACGGCAGCGCCCCGGTGCACTGCCAGGAGCCGTCCGCCGGATAGCGGTCGATGATCGCTTGGAGGGAGGCGTTGGGGCGCGGATCGGCGGCGCCCAGCGCGCCCAGGACCCGTGCGGCGTACGCCTCGTCGCCGTCGAGCACCCGCAGCGCCCGCACGTCCATCCCGCCCTCGGTGAGCGTGCCGGTCTTGTCCAGGCAGACCACATCGACCCGGGCCAGCCCCTCGATCGCGGGCAGCTCCTGGACCAGGCACTTCTTACGCCCGAGCCGGATCACGCCGATCGCGAAGGCGACGGAGGTGAGCAGCACCAGGCCCTCGGGGATCATCGGCACGATCCCGGCGACCATCCGCCGGATCGCCTCGTCGCCCGGCAGCCCGAGGGTCAGCAGATGACTGAGGATGAGGCCGATCGCGGTCGGGATCATCATCCAGGTCACGTACTTGAGGATCCGGCTGATGCCGGTGCGCAGTTCGGAGTGGACCAGGGTAAAGCGGCTGGCCTCCTCGGCGAGCCGGGCCGCGTACGCCTCCCGGCCGACCTTGGTCGCGGTGAAGGCACCGGAGCCCGCCACCACGAAGCTGCCCGACATCACCGCACGGCCCGGCTTCTTGAGGACCGGGTCGGCCTCACCGGTCAGCAGCGATTCGTCGATCTCCAGGCCGTCGGACTCCCGCACCTCGCCGTCGACGATGACCTTGTCGCCGGGGCCGAGGACGAGGAGGTCGCCGAGGACCACCTCGCCGGTGGGGATCCGCACCTCGCCGCCGTCGCGCCGCACGGTCGGCCTGGCCTCGCTGATCACCGCCAGGTTGTCCAGCGTCTTCTTGGCCCGCAGCTCCTGGACGATGCCGATACCGGTGTTGGCGACGATCACGAAGCCGAACAGGCCGTCCTGGAGCGGCCCGACGATCAGGATGATCACGAACAGCACGCCGATGATCGCGTTGAAGCGGGTGAAGACGTTGGCGCGGACGATCTCGGCGGCCGAGCGGGAGGACCGTACGGGGACGTCGTTGACCTCGCTCCGGGCGACCCGCTCCGCGACCTCGGCGGCGCTCAGCCCGGGATGGACCGGCTCCCCCACGGGCCGGCGATCCGGCTCGCCGCCGGGCCCGGGGTCCTCGGTGTCGGCCCTCGCCCGCTCCGTCATGCCCTCGACGTTACGGGCGCGATGTCCACTTCACCCGCTGACGGGCGGGACAGGTGCGGTCCGGTGTAGGCGCGGTCCGGGTACGAGGAGGTGCTGGCTCAGGAGGCGGCGTCGGCGGCCGCCGCGGCCCGCTTGATGGCGGCGTCGCGCCGGCGGACGTACCAGATGCCCACCAGGCCCAGGCCGCCGCCGGCCAGGCAGGTCCACACCCACCAGGCGTGGCCGTGGTCGGCGTACCAGCCGTAGAAGGGGAGCTGGCCGAGGAAGAGCACGAACCAGATGATGGTGCCGCCGGTGACCGTGCCGACGACGGGGCCCTCCAGAGGCGCCGGGGCCTCGCGCAGTTCGGACTTCTTCCACATGGCGCCCAGCTTACGGGGGCGGGGAGCGGGGGCCGCGGGCGGCGTGGGGGAGGCGCGGCCGCGGCGGCCGGGGAGGCAGGACGGCCCGCGCCCCAAGGGTCTACGCGCGGAGATAGCGATCAACGAATTGTTTATTCATACTGAACCTTTCTGGGTCTGACTGGATTGGATCGTCGATTCATCCAATCTGATCCCTCTTCTCCTGTCTTCTGCCGTCGTACCTGTCTGTGTTCCGGGCCCTCGGGCCCCCACGCCTGCCCAGGCCCGTCCCCCTGAGGTCCGCATGTCCCCCTCGGCCACCCCGCCGGTCGACACCCTCACGAACCCCGGCCCGAAGCCGCCCACGAACGCCTTCGACCGCTTCTTCAAGATCTCCGAGCGGGGGTCGACGATCGGCCGCGAACTGCGCGGCGGACTGGCGACGTTCTTCGCGATGGCCTACATCATCGTGCTGAACCCGATCATCCTCGGCTCCGGCGTCGACAAATTCGGCCATCACCTCGACAACGCCCAGCTGGTCACCGCCACCGCGCTGATGGCCGGTCTGAGCACGGTGCTGATGGGCGTCATCGGCAACGTCCCGATCGCCGTCGCGGCGGGCCTGGGCATCAACGCCGTGGTGTCGCTGCAGCTCGCGCCCAAGATGAGCTGGCCGGACGCGATGGGCATGGTCGTGCTCGCCGGTCTGGTGCTGATGATCCTGGTCGCCTCGGGTCTGCGGCAGCGGGTGATGGACGCGATCCCCAACGGGCTGCGGCGCGCCATCGCCATCGGCATCGGCCTGTTCATCTCGCTGATCGGCCTGGTCGACGCGGGCTTCGTGACGCGCAACCCGGACGCCGCGCACACCACCGTCCCGCTGGGTCTCGGCCAGGGCGGGCAGCTCCAGGGCTGGCCGGTGCTGGTCTTCGTGCTCGGTCTGGTGCTGATGTTCGTGCTGCTCGTGCGCAAGGTCAGGGGCGCGATCCTGATCGGCATGGTCAGCATGGCCGTCGTCGCGATCGTGATCAACGCGCTGGTGACCATCCCGGACGCGGCCTGGGGGCTGGCGGTCCCGAACGTCCCGAGCAAGATCATCGACACCCCGGACTTCGGGCTGATCGGGCAGATCAGCCTGTTCGGCGGCTTCAAGGACGTCGGTGTGCTCACCGGCTGCCTGTTCGTCTTCACCGTGCTGCTGTCCGGCTTCTTCGACGCGATGGGCACCATCATCGGCGTCGGCGAGGAGGCCGGGCTGCTGGACAACGAGACCGGCCAGCTGCCGAACATGGGCCGGATCCTCATGGTCGACGGCATCGCGGTCGCGGGCGGCGGCTTCGGCTCCGCCTCCGCCAACACCTGCTTCGTGGAGTCCACCGCCGGCGTCGGTGAGGGTGCCCGCACCGGCCTGGCGAACCTGATGACCGGCGGCCTCTTCCTGCTCGCGCTGGTCTTCACGCCGCTGGCGACCGTGGTCCCCGCGCAGGCCGCGACGCCCGCGCTGGTGGTCGTCGGCTTCCTGATCATGGCCTCGAACGTGAAGGCCATCGACTGGAACGACTTCACCGTGGGCATCCCGGCGTTCCTGACGATGGTCGCGATGCCGTTCACCTACAGCATCACCAACGGCATCGGCCTCGGCGTCCTGGCCTTCATCCTGCTGCGCACCGCGACCGGGCGCTTCAAGGAGATCCCCTGGCTGCTGAACGTCGTCGGGTTCTTCTTCCTGGTCTACTTCCTGCTCCACCCGATCGAGGTCGCCCTCGGGGTCAAGTAGCTACTGGAACCCCAGCTTTTCCGACTTGTCGAGCGAGGACTGGAACCGCTCGTCGAAGTCCTCGCGGATGAGCGTCCGGACCACATAGTCCTGGACGCTCATTCCGCGTTTTGCGGCATGCTGCCGGATGCGCTCCAGCAGTTCCCCGTCCACCCGCACGCTGAGCACCTGCGTTCCCATGCGCACACGGTCCCGTCCCCCCGCCGTCAGGCGCGTCACTTTCCTACGCGCCCTCACTCGTTCGGGTGAATCGCAGGAGGACCCGGGCTCTCCTTAGCTAAGGTAATGAGTTACGCTAAGGAACATGCCGGAACTGTCCCGCCCCGAGCCTGACGGCCGTGAGGTGCCCCCAGACGACGCCGCCGCGGTGAACGCGCTGCGGTCCGCCGTGATGCGCCTGTCGCGCCGGCTCAAGCACCAGCGGGTCGACGAATCGCTGAGCCCCACCGAGATGTCGGTGCTCGGCACCCTGTTCCGCTGCGGCCACGCCACCCCCGGGGAGCTGGCCCGCAAGGAGCACGTGCAGCCGCCGTCGATGACCCGCATCGTGGCCATGCTGGAGGCCAAGGGACTGGTCCGGCTCGAACCGCACCCCGACGACCGCCGTCAGAAGGTCGTCACCCAGACCGAACAGGCCGAGGCGATGCTCGAGGAGAGCCGCCGCAAGCGCAACGCCTGGCTCGCCGAGCTGGCCTCCGGGCTGGACGAGGACGAGTGGGCGAAGGTCCGGGCCGCCGCGCCCGTGCTGGAGAAGCTCGCACAGTTGTAACCCCCGAAGCCGAGGAGGCGAACCCACTTTGAGTACGGGATCCGGAGCAGACTCCGCCCCCGCACCGAACTCCCACGACGACACGGTCTCCGACGACGCGACCGCGACCGCCCCGGGCTCCGCCCCGGCGCTCGCCGCCGGCCCCGCCGCCACACCGCGCCAGGGCACGTTCAGCTCGCTCCGCATACGTAACTACCGACTCTTCGCCACCGGCCAGATGGTGTCCAATACGGGCACCTGGATGCAGCGCATCGCCCAGGACTGGCTGGTGCTCAGCCTCACCGGCTCCTCCGCCGCGGTCGGTATCACCACCGCGCTGCAGTTCCTGCCGATGCTGCTCTTCGGCCTCTACGGCGGCGTCATCGCCGACCGCTTCGCCAAGCGCACGCTGCTGTTCCTGACCCAGTCCGCGATGGGCCTGACCGGCCTGGCCCTCGCCGTGCTCACGCTCAGCGGGCAGGTGCAGGTCTGGCACGTCTACCTGGTCGCCTTCGCGCTCGGCATGGTCACCGTCGTCGACAACCCCTGCCGGCAGGCGTTCGTCTCCGAGATGGTCGGCCAGGACGAGCTGCGCAACGCCGTCAGCCTCAACTCCGCCAACTTCCAGTCGGCGCGGCTGGTCGGGCCGGCCGTCGCCGGCGTGCTGATCACCGCGTTCGGCAGCGGCTGGGCCTTCCTCTTCAACGGCCTGTCGTTCATCGCCCCGATCGCCGGACTGCTGATGATGCGGACGTCCGAGCTGCACGAGGTGGTGCGGGTGCCGCGCAGCAAGGGGCAGCTGCGGGAGGGCCTGCGGTATGTCTCCGGGCGCCCCGACCTGATCTGGCCCATCGTGCTGGTCGGCTTCATCGGGACCTTCGGCTTCAACTTCCCGATCTGGCTGACCGCGTTCGCCCATCACGTCTACCACCAGGGCGCCGGCACATACTCCCTGTTCAACGGGCTGATGGCGGCCGGTTCGCTGATCGGCGCGCTGCTCGCGGCCCGCCGGGCCCGCTCCCGTCTGCGGCTGCTGGTCGGCGCCGCGCTGGTCTTCGGCGCCCTGGAGATCGCCGCCGCGCTCGCGCCCTCGTTCTGGGTCTTCGCGGCGCTGCTCGCCCCGATCGGGATGGTCGGCCTGACGATCAACGTCACGGCCAATTCGAGCATCCAGATGGCCACCGATCCGCTGATGCGGGGCCGGGTGATGAGCCTGTTCATGATGGTCTTCGTGGGCGGCACCCCGCTCGGCGCCCCCATCGTCGGCTGGGTCACCGACACCTTCGGCGCCCGGACCGGCTTCGTGGCGGGCGGCGCGATCTCCATGGGGGCCGCGGTCGTCATCGGGCTGATCCTCGCGCGGGTGGGCGGTCTGCGCCTGCGGGTCGACCTGCGGCGCGGCCACCGGCACATCGCCGTCGTCCCCCGGGACTGCGGGACCGCGGCGTCCGCGGCGTCCGCGGAGAAGGATCTGGCGCCGGCCGCCTAGGGGCGGTGAGGGCGGCGCCTGGGACGGGGCCGCGCGGGCCGTACGCGCCTGCGCGGTCGGCCCGGTCCGGTCCGCGCGGCCGGGTCCGGCGTCGGCCGCCTCCCCGGATTCCCCCGGACCGCGGGTGTGCTGCGCCACACTGGCCGCATGAGACTCTTCGCCGCCGTGCTGCCCTCCGCTCGTGCGCTGGAGGAACTGGCCGCCGAGGTCGCGCAGTTGAGGGCGCTCCCGGCCGCCGACCGGCTGCGGTGGACCGGCATCGAGGGCTGGCACTTCACGCTGGCCTTCTACGGCGAGGTGCCCGAGGACGTCGTGCCGGAACTCCGGGAGCGGCTGGCCCGCGCCGCCCACCGCCGTGACCCCTACGAGCTGCGGATCGCCGGTGGCGGCCGCTTCTCGGACCGGGTGGTGTGGGCCGGGGCGGATGGCGACCGCCCCGCGATGCGCCGGCTCGCCGACTCGGCGTCGGCGGCGGGCCGCCGGGCCGGCCTCGCCATGGACGACGAGCACCGCCCGTACACCCCGCACCTCACGCTGGCCAGGAACCGGGTCCCGCACCTGGATCTGCGCCCGTACGCGCACGCCCTCAAGGAGTTCACCGGCACCCCCTGGACCGTTGACACCCTCGCCCTGATGCACAGCCGCCTCCCCGGCTCGGGCGAGGCGGGCCGGGGACCCCGGTACGAGGCGGTGGGGTCCTGGCCCCTCGGCCACTGAGCCGCCGGGCTCCCCGACCGGCCGGGCCGCCGGACTTCCCGGCCACTCGGCCGCCGGGCTCCCGGCCGCTCAGCCATGGGCCGATGAAACGTTCGGATCTGCCCCGGTTACGCTCAGAGGGTGGATCCCAAGACCCGTAACCGGATCATGTCCGGACTTCTCGCCGTGCTGCTCGTCGTCGTGGTCGTGGCGGCCGCGCTGCGCTGAGCACACACCTGTAGCGCCGGCGGCAGCGGCAGTGGCAGTGACTTCGCCGGCCCCCCTCGGGGCCGTCGCCGAGCGCCCGGCGTCCGGCCCTCGCCGGCTCCGGGCGCTCGGACCGTTCACCAGGCGAAGGCCTCCGGGCTCGGCCCCGGGCCGGGGAAGATCTCGTCGAGCGAGCCGAGGAGCTCGTCGGTGAGGGTCAGCTCGACGGCGCGCAGCGCGGAGGCGAGCTGGTCCTCCGTGCGCGGGCCGACGATCGGGCCGGTGACGCCGGGACGGGTGAGCAGCCAGGCCAGCGCGGTCTCGCCGGGCTCCAGGCCGTGCTTGTCGAGCAGGTCCTCGTAGGACTGGATTCGGGCGCGGATCGTGGAGTTGGCGAGGGCCTCGGCCGAGCGCCCGACGGCCGAGCGGGCCCCGCCGCCCTCGCGCTCCTTGCGCAGCGCGCCGCCCAGCAGCCCGCCGTGCAGCGGCGACCAGGGGATCACGCCCAGGCCGTAGCCCTCGGCGGCCGGGATGACCTCCATCTCGGCGCGCCGCTCGGCGAGGTTGTACAGGCACTGCTCGCTGACCAGGCCGTACGTACCGCGGCGGGCGGCGGTCTCGTTGGCGCGGGCGAGGTGCCAGCCGGCGTGGTTGGAGGAGCCGACGTAGACGACCTTGCCCTGCTGGACCAGGACGTCCATCGCCTGCCAGATCTCGTCCCAGGGCGTGTCCCGGTCGACGTGGTGGAACTGGTAGAGGTCGATGTAGTCGGTGCCCAGGCGCTTGAGGCTGGCGTCGACCGAGCGGCGGATGTTGAGCGCGGAGAGCTTGTCGTGGTTGGGCCAGACCGGGCCGCCCTCCGGCGCCATGTTGGCGTAGCCCTTGGTGGCCAGCACGGTCTTGTCCCGCCGGCCGCCGCCCTTGGCGAACCAGGAGCCGACGATCTCCTCCGTGCGGCCCTTGTCGGCGCCGAAGCCGTAGACGTTGGCGGTGTCGAAGAAGTTGACGCCCGCGCTCTGCGCCGCGTCCATGATGGTGTGGCTCTGGGCCTCGTCCGTCTGGGGGCCGAAGTTCATCGTGCCGAGGACGAGTCGGCTGACCTTGAGTCCGGTGCGTCCGAGCTGCGTGTACTTCATGGTTCCTCAGCCAACGCCCTGAAGTGCGCTCGAAGCAAGGACCTGTGGACAGTGCCGCCGGATGCCCCCTTGTTCGTCATGTGCCTGACGGGACGTGCCTGGCGGGATGTGTCTGATGGGGCGTCAAGTTGTTGACCGGTGCGCGCGGTGCGCCGCGTGGGCGGGCGGCCGCGCGGTGCGGGAGTGACGATGCGGGGTGTCGGGGCGCAGAGCGGGAGGGGCGCGCGGCGCCTCCGCGGCCAGGGGCGTACCGGGCGGCCGTTGACGCAACGTCCGTTTTCTTAATTAGGGTGGGTGGCGGGTCCGCGCAGGACCCGCGCAGCTCACCGCGCCCGGAGCGCCCGTTCGCCCCGCGATCCCGCCCCACGAGGAGTCCGACCGATGGCCAGGCCCCGCGACCCCCACCGCCGCACCGAGATCCTCGACGCGGCCATCGGCCACCTCGCCGAGACCGGGCTCGTCAATCTCTCCCTGCGCCCGCTGGCCCGGGCGCTGGGGCACAGCACCCGGGTGCTCACCCACCACTTCGCGGACAAGGACGACCTCCTCACGGCCGTCCTCGCGCGGTTGGACGAACTCCAGCACGCCCAGCTGCGCGCCACCGAGGGCTGGGGCGATGTCTCGCGCGGCATCGGCGGGCTCGTCCAGGACTCCTGGCGGCGCCAGCTGGAGCCCGAACACCTCGGCGCCACCCGCCTCCTCCACGAGATCGAGGGGCTGGCGGCGGCCGGCCGGCTCGGCGGCAGGGTCCCGAAGTTCCTCGCGGACCGCGCCGAGTTCGTCGCCGGCGCCTTCCGGGCCCGCGGTCTCGCCGCCGGTCCGGCACAGGTCCGCGCCACGTTCCTGAACAGCGCCTACGCGGGCCTGCGGAGCGACTTCCTGGTCACCGGCGACCGTGCGCGCACGGAGGCGGCGCTGGCCGACCTGTGCGCGCTGGCTGACTCCTGGACGGCGCCGGCGCCTTCCTGAGCACGTCACGAGGCGCCGCACGCGCGGCACTCACGGCGCCGGCACGGCCTACGGGCGCCGCACGCCGCGGCACCTCACGACGCCGGCACGGCCTCCCGCGGCCCGGCGGCGGCATACCGCCCGCCGACGCCCCACGCCTGGTGCATCGCCCCGGCGAACGCCCCCGCCAGCAGCCGCTCGCCCCGCTCCGAGGGGTGCGTCCCGTCGTAGGTCGCGCCCTCGATGTCCCACCCCTCCGGCTCGGAGGCCAGCAGCAGCGGCGAGCCGGGAATGGAGAGATCCGCGACGGCCTTGGCCAGCAGCTCGTTGAAGCGCGCGCACTGGGCCCCGAACGCGGGGTCCGTCGCGGCCCGCACATTGGGGATCACCGGCATCAGCACCGCCCGGATGTGCGGCGCGGCCTCCCGGGCCCGCGCCACGAAGAGCCGGACGTTCTCCGCGGTCTGCTCGGCGTTCGTGTAGAAGCCGAGGTCTATCAGGCCCAGCGAGACCAGCAGGGTGTCGGCTCCGTACCGGCGCACCGCGTCGCCGATCACCGGCGCCATGTGCAGCCAGCCCTCACCCCAGCCGGCGAGATGGCCGCGCGCCTCCTCGGGGAAGCCGGGGTCGGCGTAGCCGGACGAATCGGCGGTGCCGGTGACGGGGTCATGGAGCGTGCGGCGCGGGCCGACGATGCGGTACGGGCCGGCGGCCGTCGCGTTCAGGTGCTGCCACATCCGGTAGCGCCACGTGAAATCGCCGGTGCTTCCTATCGTCATCGAGTCACCGACGAACATGATCCTCATCCGGTCATGATGGCGGAGAACCCTTACCGCTCGGTACGTGACGCTGGCCACGCCCGGCCGCCGGGCTCCGCCGCTGTCCACAGGCGGCCCCGGGCCGCCGCGCGGGATGGCACTCTGTGCCCATGCGTTCGCTTCTGTGCGCGGCCGGTGCCGCGGGAATCCTGTGGTCGGCGTCCATGGTGCCCGCCGCCGCCGACGAGCCCGACGGCTTCACGATCAGCGATCCCCGGATCACCGAGTCCAGCGGCCTGGCCGCCAGCCGTGCGCACCCCGGGATCTACTGGACCCACAACGACAGCGACGACGGCCCCTACGTCTACGCCGTCGACTCCCGGTCTGGCCGTACGGTCGCCCGGATCACCCTGCGCGGTATCGGCGCGCCCCGCGACGTCGAGGCGATCTCGCTCGGCCCGGACGGCAACATCTACCTCGGCGACATCGGCGACAACCTCGGCGGCAAGTGGGACCACGTCTGGATCTACCGCTTCCCCGAGCCCAAGACGCTGCGCGATGCCACCGTCACCGCCACCCAGTTCACCGTGAAGTACGCGGACGGCCCGCGGGACGCGGAGGCGCTGATGGTCCACCCCAAGACGGGCCGCGTCTACATCGCCAGCAAGAAGCAGGACGGCGGCGGCGCGCTCTACGCGGGCCCCGAGCGGCTGACCGCCGGCGCCACCAACACCTTCCGCAAGGTCGCGCCGGTCGATCTGTGGGTGACCGACGGCGCGTTCTCCCCGGACGGCACCCGGCTGGTGCTGCGCAGCTACTTCGGCGCCCGGATCTTCCGCTGGCAGGACGGCCGCCCCAAGGACCTCGGCAGCGTGGGCGTCCCGATCCAGCAGCAGGGCGAGTCGGTCACCTTCACCCCCGACGGCCGCACCCTGATGTACGGCTCCGAGGGCGCGGACAGCGACGTCAAGCCGGTCGGCCTGAGCGACGACCAACTCCCGGACACCACGAAGGACGACCCCGGCAACGGCGACCCCGCCAACAACCACGCCGGAAAGGGCACTTCCGACTCCGAACTGAACCCGTCCTTCATCAAGGGCGCCATGGTCCTCGCCGCCGCCACGGCCCTGCTCGTCGGCCTCCGGAGGTTGGTGCGGCGGCGGTAGCGCCCGTGCCGGGGCCGCACATCAGAACAGCACGTGGCTCACCTCCGGGTATGTGGAGGTGAGCCAGTTGCTTGACGGGGCGTCGGTGGATCGGGTGGTGTCCTAGGAGGCGGTGTCCCAGGTCAGGGTGGCGGTTTTCGCGTTCGGCTCGAACCTCAGCAGGGGTTCGCCGCCGGGCTGGTGGGACTTCACGATCTTCTCGAAGATGATGTGGTCGAAGGACGACTGCGGCTGCCAGAAGCGGTGGGCGCCGTGGGCCACGGCCATGTTCTGCCGCTTCATCTGCCCGATGATTTCGTCGTGCAGTTCGGGGGAGATCTTCTCGCCGTCGGCGGTGTGGATGTTGTAGAGGTCGTGGTCGCCGGTCAGCTCCCATACCTGGCCGTCCTCGTCGACCTTCCAGATCAGCTTGTTGTCGTGGATGAACTTGCCCTTCTTCGACAAGCTCTCGATCTTCGGGGCCAGGGTCTTGAATTCATGGAGCCGCTGCCGGTAGCGCTCCTCGATCGCGTTTCTCTTGCCGGGGAGCGTGTACCAGGGAACGTTCGGCTTCTGCGGCTTGAAGTAGCCGACGAGGCCGATCTGCCACTCCTCGGCGCCGAGGTAGCAATCGAGATCGTTCACCGTCTTGGACTTGATGTCCTCCGGCTTCGGCTTGGCGCCCTTGTCCAGCCAGTTGGGGGCGGAGGCATTCGACGGGCGGACGTCGATCACCACGTGGTACTTGTTGGCGAAATCCCGGAACTTCTCGTAGTTGCCCTCGGGTATGCCGTACTTGTTGCGCGCGGTCTGCGCATTCACCGAGACGGAGTTGCCGGTCGATTTCTCGTCGCCGTCCCCGCCCTGCGCCCAGGCGGTGCCGCCCGTCGTGACCGCGAGGCCGGACGTGCATGCCGCCACCAGCATCGCGGCGGTAATGGCCCTCTTCACCTGCATGTTCTCTCCGTGGGGATAACTGAGGAAATGAATCTGACGGATCGTCAGGTTCGGGTGGAAGGGAACGTACCGAGTGGGTGCGGGGGTGTCAAAGCGGGTGGGTGATGGCTTTGTGTCGAACTCCCGTGGTCGGTCGGGTCTCGTTCCTCTCTTGTGGCTGTTCCTCGGTCGGATCTTGTGCTGCCGCTTCTGCACAGGGGTCGTGCGGAATCCCTGGATGTCTCCCGTGTACGGGGGAATTGTTGGAAATTGTTTTTCCGTGGGAGGTGGCGAGGGAGGTAGAGGCGTTGGGGCGTAAGGGGCTTCTTGTCGGCGGGTGGGGGAGGGGATTCGGTCATCGTCGGGGTGGGGGTGGCGGTGAGGGGAGGAATGTGGTGCCTGCGGGGGAGTGGGTTCGCCACAAAGAACGGGGTGCGGGGCGAGCGCAACCGGACAAAAGTGTGGTGTCCGCTAATGGGATGTCGTGAGGCGCAATCGGGTCCATGGGGTCGGCGCGGTCCGGAACTCGTGGCACAGTGAGTGCGGTTCGGGATTTAGGGAATTCCATAGTTCCGTACCCACGTCATCCACCGAAGAATTCGGAGTAGACAATGGTCCGCAAGCGTGCGTTAGGCCTCGCCGGCTCGGCCCTCACCCTCGTGCTCGGTGCCGTCGGCTTCACCGCTCCGGCGCAGGCCGCCCCGAGCTGTCCGGCGGGGAGCCTGTGTACCTACAGCGGGACCGGGCTGTCGGGCGCCCGCACGGTGATCCCGGCGTCGGACATGGAGAAGGCGGGGACCGACGGCGTGAAGCTGCCCGCGTCGGCCCGGTCGTTCGCCAACGGGACGCACTTCACCCTGCGGTACGGCCCCGCGCGGAAGGTGACCTGCGTCCGCTTCCCGTGCTACCAGTACGCCACGGTCGGGAAGGTCGCCCCCGGCGCCCAGCTGCGGTCCCTCCCGTCCCCCGGCGGCACCGTCACGGTGGGGCAGGACCTCGGCGACTAGGGGCCGTCTTCAAAGTCCCTGGCGAGGCGCCACCCGGGGCGTCCCGGTCCGTGCCTACGCTCCGGCGCCCGGGGCGTCCTCGGTCAGCCGCAGCTCGTAGTGGAGGGTCCGTTCCTTCTTGAGGCGGTGGGCCAGCGGCACCAGCAGGCCGTGGATCAGCGGGTACTTGCGGGTCAGCGAGCGCTCCGCGCGCCGGTACTCGCGAGTCTGCGGGTCCAGCAGCCGCACCCGCGCCCGGACGGCGGGCCCGGTGGGCCGTCCGCGCCAGGTGGACGCGCAGATCTCCACCTCCGGGAAGTTCCGCATCCGCTTGACCTTCCAGGCGCTGCCGTACGTCCGCAGATAGGCGTGGTCGCCGTCGACGGCGAGATTGACCGGGGTGCCGACGCCGTTGCCGTCGCGCTTGTACGTGGTCAGCAAGACCGTCGCCTGCCGCTCGAAGGGCGCGAGGCCGGGCACCGGGGGATTCGTCATGGCATCCATCCAGGCATATCCGCCCGTTCGGCCACAATGCGGTGCGTCCGTTCGGGGGAGTCCGCGTCCGGGTGTGGTGCCACGCTCCGTGGCGCGTGAGCCCGACGACCCGGCACCCGGGCCCCCGGTGTCCGGCACTCGGTCCCAGAGCGTGAACGGCACAGGCCCCGGCGGATCTCCGCCGGGGCCTGTGCCGCGTGGTGCGGACGGGCGTGGTGCGCCGCGCTACAGCTTGCCGATCACGTGGTCGATGCAAACCGTCAGGGCCTCGACGTCCGCCGGGTCGATCGCCGGGAACATCGCGATCCGCAGCTGGTTGCGGCCGAGCTTGCGGTAGGGCTCGGTGTCGACGATGCCGTTGGCGCGCAGGGCCTTGGCGACGGCCGCGGCGTCGATGCCCTCGTCGAAGTCGATGGTGCCGATGACCTGCGAGCGCTTCGCCGGGTCGGTGACGAACGGGGTGGCGTACTTGGAGTCCTCGGCCCAGCCGTAGAGGGTGCGCGAGGAGGTGGCCGTGCGGCGCACCGCCCAGTCCAGGCCGCCCTGGCCGTTCATCCACTCCAGCTGCTCGTTGAGCAGGAAGAGGGTGGACAGCGCCGGGGTGTTGTACGTCTGGTTCTTCAGGGAGTTGTCGATCGCCGTGGGCAGCGAGAAGAACTCCGGGATGTGGCGGCCCGAGGCGTGCACGGCGCGGGCGCGCTCCAGGGCGGCGGGCGAGAAGGCCGCCAGCCACAGGCCGCCGTCGGAGGCGAACGACTTCTGCGGGGCGAAGTAGTAGACGTCGGTCTCGGCGATGTCCACGGGCAGGCCGCCGGCGCCGGAGGTGGCGTCGACCAGGACCAGGGAGCCCTCGTCCGCGCCCGCGACCCGCTTGATGGGGGCGGCGACGCCGGTCGAGGTCTCGTTGTGGGTGAAGCCGTAGACGTCGACACCCGCCTCGGCCTGCGGCTGCGGGTGGTCGCCCGGCTCCGCCGAAAGGACGGTGGGCTCGTCCAGCCACGGGGCCAGCTTGGCGGCCTTGGCGAACTTCGAGGAGAACTCGCCGAAGGACAGGTGCTGGGACTTGCGCTCGATCAGGCCGTGCGTCGCGATGTCCCAGAACGCGGTGGAGCCGCCGTTGCCGAGGACGACCTCGTAGCCCTCGGGGAGCTGGAAGAGGTCGCGTACGCCGTCGCGCACCGAGCCGACCAGGTTCTTGACCGGGGCCTGGCGGTGGGAGGTGCCGAGAAGGGAGCTACCGGTCGCGGCCAGGGCGCCGAGCGCCTCCGTTCGCACCTTGGAAGGGCCCGCGCCGAAGCGTCCGTCGGCGGGCTTGATGTCAGCGGGAATCTGGATATCAGCCACGGGGGAAGCCTAATCCGTCGTGCGGTGGCGTTCTGCGGCGCGTCCAGCGGGTGAGATGCCGGGCGCCCGTACGGTGGACGGCCGGGAGGGGGCCTCACGGTGGCCTCACGGCGGCCTCACGGCGGTGGATCGGCGGCGTAGACGGCGGTGAGCGCGGCCGCCGCGTCGGCCATCACATGGCGGGCCTCGGGCGGGCCGAGGACCTCCAGGGAGTCGCCGAACTGCAGCAGCTGGCGGACGGCCCGGACGACCGGATAGGCCAGCTCGATCACCGCCCAGCCGGGCTCGTCGCCGGGCCGGTCACCGGGCTCGTCGCCGGTCTCGCCGCTGGGCTGATCGCCGGGCTCCTCGCGGGGCGGCCCGGTCAGCGCCCCGCCGAGGATCCGTACCGCCAGATCCAGCCGGTCCCGGCGGATCCGCGCGGTCACCCGGACGCCCGCGGGCCGGTCCTCCACCTGGCGCCGCAGCTGCCGCCAGACCTCCGCCAGCTCCACGCCCGCGCGGCGCCGTACCGGGGCGTCGGTGAGGGTCGCGGACGCCACCCGGTCGGCCCGGAAGAGCTGCGGGGCGCCGCGCCGGTCCGCGACGAGGTACCAGGTGCCGGCCTTGGCGACCAGCCCGTACGGGTCGACGGTGTAGGTCCGCAGCCGGGTCTCGCCGCTGTGGCGGTAGCGGATGCGCAGCCGCAGATCGGTGAGGACGGCGGACTGCAGCTCGTCGAGATCGGCCGAGGGGCGGGGCCCGCCCATCCAGCGGTCCGGGTCGACCAGGATGCGGCGGCCGGTCAGCTCCGCGGCGGGGCGGTGCGGGGCGGGCAGCGCCGCCATCACCTTGCGCAGCGCCGAGCCCAGCGCCTCGTCCAGGCCGAGGGCGGTGTGGGCGCCCTCGGCGGCCAGGATGAACAGGGCACGGGCCTCGTCGGCGGTCATGCCCGTGACATCCGTACGGAAGCCGGGCAGCAGGGCGATCCCGCCGTGCCGGCCGCGCTCGGCGTAGACCGGCACCCCGGCCGCCGACAGCGCCTCGACATCGCGGTAGACGGTGCGCCGGGAGACCTCCAACCGCTCGGCCAGCTCGCCGGCCGGCACCCGGCCGCGGGTCTGCAGCAGCAGGAGGATCGAGAGCAGGCGGTCCGATTTCATTCCCGCCTTTATATATGACGGCGGGTGTCATGTTATCGGGCCAGAGTGCGCGGCATGACCCACGATGACCTGGCACTCCTGCCCGTCCCCGCCACGGGAACCACCGCGGCCACCGCCGCTCCCGACGCCGCCTCCCTCGCAGCCCTCGCGCGCCGGGTCGGCGGCCCGGTCCTGGCCCCCGGGGACGAGGGGTACGACGCCGAGCGGTCCGGGTTCCAGCTGGCGTACCGGCACCGCCCGGCCGTGATCGTCGGGGCGGAGTCCGCCGGGGACGTCGTCGCCGCGGTCCGCTTCGCCCGCGACCAGGGGCTGCCGGTCGCCGTGCAGGCCACCGGGCACGGGCTGTCGGCGGCCACCGACGGCGGGCTGCTGATCAGCACCCGGCGGATGGCCGGGGTGACGGTCGACCCGGCCGCCCGCACCGCGCGGGTGGCGGCCGGCGGCGTCTGGGGGCAGGTCGTCGCGGCGGCGGCGCCCCACGGGCTGGCGCCGCTCAACGGCTCCTCCCCGGGCGTCGGCGTCATCTCGTACACCCTCGGGGGCGGCGTCGGGATCCTGGCCCGCACCTACGGATACGCCGCCGACCTGGTGCGTTCGGTCGACCTCGTCACCGCCGACGGCCGGCTGCGGCAGCTGACCGCGGACCGCGACCCCGAGCTGTTCGGGGCGCTGCTGGGCGGCGGGCACGGCCTCGGGGTGGTGACGGCGATGGAGTGCGCGCTGGTGCCGGTGGCCCGGGTGTACGGCGGGCAGCTGGTGTTCGGCGGAGCGCAGCTCGACGCGGTCCTGGCGGCGTACCCGGACTGGACCGCGACCCTCCCCGACGAGCTGACCTCGTCCCTCGCGCTGCTCGCCTACCCCGACCTCCCGCAGCTGCCCGAGGAACTGCGCGGCCGCCATCTCGCGCATGTCCGGATCGCCTTCACGGGCGGCGCCGCCGAGGGCGAGCGGCTGGTGGCGCCGCTGCGGGCCCTCGGGCCGCGGGTGTCCGACGACCTGCGCGAGATGCCGTACGCCGAGTCGCACACCATCCACCGCGACCCGAGCGATCCGCACGCCTACGACGGCGACAACGCGCTGCTGAGCGGCCTGGACGCGGCGGCGCTGCGGCGGGTGGCGGCGCTGACCGGGCCGACGGCCCCGGCCATGTGCGTGGTCCAGCTGAACCATCTGGGCGGGGCGATGGCGAGGCGGGGCGGGGCCGCCGGCGCCGTCGGGCACCGGGACGCGCGGTTCGCGCTGCGGGTGCTGTCGCCGCTGGGCGGGGCCGGTGACGAGGGCGGCGGTCCGTCCCTGGCCACCGTCCGGGCGCTGCACGCCGAGGTGCTGGCGGCCGTCGCGCCCTGGCGGCTCGGCCGGAGCGTGAACTTCCTCTTCGGCGGCCATGGGGCGCGGCCGGACGCCGCCGAGGTGGCACGCAGCGTGCACGACGCCGCCGAGCACGCGCATCTGGCCGCGCTCAAGGCCGTGCACGATCCGGAGAACCTCTTCCGCTTCCACCCGGCGGGAGCCGGCGAGGGGGCCGGGGCCGCGGAATAGAGGCCGGGACCGCGGATCAGGACGCGTATGACGGGGACGGGTGAGGCCGCGTACAGAGCCTGGTGAGGCCGCCTACGGGGGATCGGCCGCCCGCCCCGCCCGGAATCCATCCCCCCGCTATCCGCAAACAACGGCCCCGCCGACGGGCCATGACCCCGTCGTAGTGGGCAGGCTGGGGACATGGCTGAGCGCACGGAGACGGAGAAGCGGAATCTGGCGAAGGAGTTGGCGGCCGCGGTGCGGGGGGAGGTCTCGTTCGCCGCGGCCGACCGGGCACTGATGACGATGGACGCGTCGAACTACCGGCGGGTGCCGCTGGCGGTCGTCGCGCCCCGGGACGCCGAGGACGTGGCGGCGGCGCTGCGGGTGTGCCGGGAGCACGCGGTGCCGGTGGTGCCGCGCGGCGGCGGGACCAGCATCGCCGGACAGGCGACCGGGGTGGGCGTGGTGCTGGACTTCACCCGGCACCTGAACCGCATCGTGTCGCTGGACCCCGCGGCTCGCACCGCCGTCGTCCAGCCCGGCGTCATCCTGGACGACCTGCGGGCGGCGGCCGGCGCCCACGGGCTGACCTTCGGCCCCGACCCCTCCACCCACAGCCGCTGCACCCTCGGCGGCATGATCGGCAACAACTCCTGCGGCTCGCACTCGGTGGCCTGGGGCACCACCGCCGACAGCGTCCGCGAGCTGGAGCTGCTGACGTACGGCGGCGAGCACGTGCGGGCCGGGCGCGGCACGGACCGCACCGGCGCCCCCACCGGTCTCCCGCCGCGCCTGCGGGACGGCGTGAAAGCGCTGGTGGACGCCGAGTTGGCGCTGCTGCGCACCGGCTACCCCGACCTTCCCCGGCGGATCTCCGGGTACGCCCTGGACGCGCTGCTCCCGGAGGCCGGCACCGACCTCGCCCGCGCCCTCACCGGCAGCGAGGGCACCCTAGGGGTGCTGACCGAGGCGACGGTGCGGCTCGTGGAGACCCCCGCCGCCCGGGCCCTCGCCGTCCTCGGCTACCCCGACGAGAGCGCCGCCGCCGAGGCCGCGCACACCCTCCTGCCGCACCACCCGATGACCGTCGAGGGCATGGCCGCCGACCTGGTGGGCGACGCGGCCGGGCTGCCCAAGGGCGGCGCCTGGCTGTTCGTGGAGATGGGCGGCGCGAGCCCCGGCGAGGCGGCGGCCCGCGCCGAGGCGCTGTGCCGGGCGGCCGCGGACGGCACCACCGACCACACCCTCGTCACCGACCCGGCCGGCCAGCGCACGCTCTGGCGGATCCGCGAGGACGCCTCCGGCACCGCCACCCGGCTGACGGACGGCAGTGAGGCGTGGCCCGGGTGGGAGGACTGCGCCGTCCCCCCGGCCCGACTCGGCCCGTATCTGCGGGACTTCCGCGCCCTGCTCGCCCAGCACGGCCTGCGCGGCACCCCCTACGGGCACTTCGGCGACGGCTGCATCCACATCCGTATCGACTTCGACCTGCTGACCGACCCCGGCATCCGCCGCTTCCGGGAGTTCTCCTACGGCCTGGGGGAGCTGGTCGTCGCGCACGGCGGCTCGCTCTCCGGCGAACACGGCGACGGCCAGGCCCGCGCCGAACTCCTCCCGAAGATGTACGGGCCCGAACTCGTCGGCGTCTTCGAGCGGTTCAAGTCGCTCTGGGACCCGGCCGCCGGCCTCAACCCCGGCATGCTGGTCCGCCCCGCCCGGCTCGACGAGAACCTCCGCTTCGCGCCGCTGCCCAAGAACCCGGTCCCCGTCGAGTTCGGCTACCCGCACGACCACGGCGACTTCTCCGCCGCCGTCCGCCGCTGCGTCGGCGTCGCCAAATGCCGCAACACCACCACCGCGCCGGGCTCGGCGGACGTCATGTGCCCGTCCTTCCGCGCCACCGGCGAGGAGCAGCACTCCACCCGGGGCCGGGCCCGGCTGCTGCACGAGATGCTCTCCGGCGAGGTGATCACGGACGGCTGGCAGTCGCCGGAGGTACGCGACGCCCTCGACCTGTGCCTGTCCTGCAAGGGCTGCCGCAGCGACTGCCCCGTGGGCGTCGACATGGCCACCTACAAGGCGGAGTTCCTCCACCACCACTACGAGGGCCGGCTGCGGCCCGCCGCCCACTACTCCATGGGCCGCCTCCCGCAGTGGCTGCACGCCGCCGCCCCCGTGGCCCCCGCCCTCAACGCGCTGGCCCGTACACCCCTGGCCGCCGTCGGCAAACGCCTCGGCGGAATCGCCCCCGAGCGCCCGATCCCCGCACTCGCCACCGAGACCTTCACCCGCTGGTGGTGGCACCGCCGCCGGACCACCGGCGCACCTCATGGCACCTCCGGCCGCACCGTCGTCCTCTGGCCCGACACCTTCACCAACCACCTCTCCCCGCAGGTCGGCCACGCCGCCGTCCGCGTCCTGGAAGCCGCCGGCCTGCGCCCCCTCCTCCCCCCGACCGCACCCCCGCGCACGGGCATGCCGGCCCGCCTCCCGCGCCGCCACCGCCCCCTGTGCTGCGGCCTGACCTACGTCTCCACCGGGCAGCTCGACCGGGCCCGCGCCGTCATGCGCCGCACGGTGGACGTGCTCGGCCCCCTCCTGCGCGACGGCCGCCCCCTGGTCGTTCTCGAACCCAGCTGCGCCGCCGCCCTCCGCACCGACCTGCCCGAACTCCTCCCCGACGACCCCCGCGCTGCCCGCCTGGCCCGCTCCGTACGGACCTTCGCCCAGGCCCTGGAGGAACTGGCCCCCGACTGGCGCCCCCCGCGCGTCGACCGCCCCGTCGCCGGCCAGACCCACTGCCACCAGCACGCGGTCCTGGGCGACGCCGCCGACCGCCGTCTGCGCGAACGCGCCGGCCTCACCGGAACGTTGACCGGCGGCTGCTGCGGCCTGGCCGGCAACTTCGGCTTCGAACGCGGCCACTACGACGTCTCGGTCTCCTGCGCCGAGGACCAACTCCTCCCCGCCGTACGCGAGGCCACCCCCGACACCGAAATCCTCGCCGACGGCTTCTCCTGCCGCACCCAACTGGACCAACTGGCCAACCGCCCGGGACGCCACCTGGCAGAGGTACTGGCGGAGGCGCTGGGGGAGGAGGCGTGAGGTCCTGGCGCGGCGACCTCCGCGACTGACCGGTCACGGAGGCTGCCCTCCGCTTCCCCTACGGGACGCCGTCCCTTACGGGACGTCTTTGATCCTGGCCGGAGTTCCGTCCGGAGTTCCGTCCGGGGTGAACGCGTGGCGGAAGGTGAAGGCGTGCGGCGCGGAGCCGTGCTCGCGGAGGTGTTCCAGCCTGGAAACCCCGTCCTGCCAGGTGGGTATCACGCCGTCGGGGACCCACCAGCACACATAATTCGGGTGTTCGGTCCGCTCGAACCAGTCGTAACGCCTGTTCAGCGCCTCACGGTGCAGACCGGTGTAGACGGCGTCGAGGGCGGAGCGCAGGTCGGTCCAGAGCGAGAGGGTCGCGTCCAAGGCGGCGGTTCCCACCGCTCGGCCCTTGCCGTACCAAGCCGGTACGGCGAACTCTCCCCACACACCCCAGTCCAAGTCGAAGTGTGTGCCCCGCCCGCGGTCCGCCGCTTCCGCACGGGCGAGGTACCCAGGGTGCTCGCTGATCTTCCGGTAGATGGCCTCGCCGCTGTCGTGGAGTTCGCGCGTGAGAGGCCCGGGATCGTCGAGAGGCGACTTCAGGACGCCGAAGGTGTACAGCACAAGATGAGGCATGCGTCTCTCCCTGATTGGGGCTGCCTGGCGTGGACCGGGTTCGACGGCTTACGCACGGGGGCGAGGAATCGCGGGCCGTGACCCACTCATCCCGTCGCGGGTGATCCAGCCCGAAGCAACTCCCGCGCGACCGTGCCCGATCGCCGAAGACCAGGCGAAGGTAGCGACCTCCGCGAACCCTGTCGAAGTTGCGTTTTCCCTGGCCGAATGGCCTCTCGCACACCGGTCAATGGCCTCTCGTCCACCGGTCATTGCGGGGGCTGGGGCGGTGCCTCAGGTCGGCGCGTGTGCCGCTTGCTCGTTCGTGGGCGCCGGGTCGGTGAGCAGGAAACGGCTGTGGGCTTTGGGGCCGAGGGTGGCGGTGGTGAGGAAGAGGGCTGCGGCTACGGCGAAGGTGGCGTCGGGGAGGTAGGGGGTGAGGAGGAGTTGGGCTAGCAGCGCGGTGGTGATGAGGGTGAGTTTGGTGGCGATCAGGCGTGGTGCGGAGAGGGCGGGTTGGGTCGCGGGGTGGGTGGTGGCGGTGCGGGTGCGGTGGGCGTGGCGGATCTGGGCGGGGATGCTGGCGAGGAGGAGCAGGAAGCCGAGGGCCGGGAGGACCGGGGAGCGGGCGGCCTGCGGGTCCAGCAGGTGGCCGAGCAGGAATCCGGCGCCGAAGGCGATCGTGACGGCGGCGATCCGTGCCGTGATCAGCTGGGCGATGATCCGGCCGGGGCGGGCGCTCTCGTAGAGCTTGTGGGTGAGGTGGCGGTTGGCCCGCAGGAGGAGGGGCGGCAGGATCAGCAGGATGACGAGGGTGCGCAGGGCGTGTTCCCAGGCCGGTGCGTTGCCCTCGCCGCACCAGGTGAAGGCCATCCACAGGCCGATGCCCACGTAGCGCAGGCGGAGTTTGCGGGCGGTGGTGGCGGTGGTGGCGGTGGTGGCGGAGGCGCCGTCGGGGGCCGGGGTGTGGCGGGGTGCGTTCATGAAGGTGGCGTCCTTCGGGTGGCAGGAGGAGTGCGCTCACGGGGCGCTGCGGCGTGCGGGTGGACGGGCCGCAGCGCCCCCGCGGTCAGCTCGGCGGCCGACCGTCATTCCGTCATTGCTGCCGGGGCGGCGCGCTCCTGCGGGGGGGCGGGCCGCTCGGGAGGTGTGATCAGGCGGTGTCGTCGGTGTCGGAAGGGGCTGCCGCGCCGGTGCGGATGCCGGTGAACAGCCACCTCAGGGCGTCGCCGAAGAGTTCCTCGGGCACGCTGGCGGGGTCGATGCGCCGCTGGCGCACCAGGCCGCCGAAGAGGGCCGCCACCACCGTCGCCACGGCCTCGGCGGAGACGTCGGCGGGGGCGTCGTGCCGGGTCAGGGACGTGCTGATGACCTGCTCCAGCGCGTGGCGGGGTGCGCGCTGGTTGGCCGCCATGGTGTCCAGGACCTCGGGGTTGCGGACCGCGTAGAGCCAGAACTCGGCCTGGAGCGGCGCGAAATCGGTGTCCTTGTCGGCGACGGCGATCAGCAGCCGGCTGAGTTCGGCGGCGGCCTCCCCGGTGCCCGACGGGTGGCGCTCCAGCGCCTGGGCGGCCTCGGCGATGCGGTCGGTGTGGCGGTCGGCGAGCAGTTCGAGGAACAGCGCCTCCTTGCTGCCGAAGTTGGAGTACAGCGCGCCGATGGAGAACCCCGCCGCCTCGGCGATCTCTTCCACGGAGGCGCCGGTGAAGCCCTTGCGGGCGAAGACCCGGGCCGCCGCGTCCAGCAGCAGCGACCGGGTGCGGGCCTTGGCCTCCGCCCGGCTCAGGCGCCGGCGGGCGGGTGCAGCACTCTCAGCGTTCATGTGGCCGAGGCTATTCAGATAGGGATCGCTATGTCAAAGCTCGGATAGCGTGTACAGTCCGAATAGCAAGCACTATTTGAATGTTGCCCGCTATCGCAGTTCGGGCCACCGGCGACCGGCCGCACAGGGCCCGGGAACCGCCGCATTCGGCCCCCTGACCAGCAAGGAAAGGGAAGAGAGATGAACACGCAGCCCCTGCGGCTGGTGGTGGACCTGAACCGCTGCCAGAGCTACGGACAGTGCGTCTACGCCGCCCCGACCGTCTTCCGGTTCCACGACGAGGAGTCGCTGGAGTACGACTACGCACCCGACGCCGGTGTCCGGCGCGAGGTGGAGCGCGCCGCGGTCGCCTGCCCCGTGCAGGCGATCACGCTCGGCGGGGCCACCGAGCCCGCGCCCGTCGCGTGCGGGGACGACCGATGACCGGGGCGGGCGCGGCAGGGCTGCGTACCGGCCGGGTGGTGGTGGTCGGCGCCTCGCTGGCCGGGTTGCGTGCCGCCGAAGCCCTCCGCGACGAGGGGTTCACCGGCGACCTCACCTTGATCGGGGAGGAGCCGCATGCGCCGTACGACCGGCCGCCGCTGTCGAAGGCGGTGCTGACCGGCCGGCTGGCCTGCGACCACATCGAACTGCCCCGGATCCGCGACATCGGCGCCCGCTGGCTGCTGGGCACGCCCGCCACCGGGCTGGACGTGCCCGGCCGCCGGGTGGAACTCGCCGACGGCCGGCAGCTGGCGTACGACCGGCTGGTGATCGCCACCGGCACCCGCGCGCGCCGCTGGCCCGTCGAGGCCGGCGGCGGGCTGGCGGGCGTGCATGTGCTGCGTGCCCGCGAGGACGCCGAGCGGCTGCGCGGCGCGCTGGCGGCCGGTCCGCGGCGGGTGCTGGTGGTCGGCGGCGGCTTCACGGGTGGCGAAGTGGCCTCCGCCTGCCGGGAGTTGGGGCTCCCGGTGACGGTGACCCAGCGCAGCGCGGCCCCGCTGGCCGGTGCGCTGGGCGGGGTGATCGGCCGCGCCGCCGCCGACTGGTACCGCGAGGCGGGGGTGGACCTGCGGCTGAACACCACGGTCGAGGCCCTGGAGGGCGACTCCGCCGGCCGGCTGCGCCGAGCCGTGCTGTCCGACGGCACGGCGATGCCCGTCGAGGTGGCCGTGATCGCCACCGGCGCCGTGGCCAACACCGAGTGGCTGGCCGGCTCCGGGCTCGCCGCCGACCACCGCGGCGTGGTGAGCCGCGGCGACTGCCGGGCGGTGGCCGACTGCGGCAGCACGGCCGAGGACATCTACGTCGCCGGTGATGTCGCCCGCTGGCCCCACCTCCTCTTCCCGGGGCAGCTGCTGCGCCTGGACCACTGGGACAACGCGCTCGCCCAGGCCCGCACCGCCGCGCACAACCTCACCCGGGATCCGGGCGAACGGCGCGACCACCGGCCGCTGCCCGCCTTCTGGTCCCAGCAGTTCGGCCGCTACCTCAAGTCCGTCGGGGTGCCCGCCGTCGCGGATCAGGTCGCCGTCACCCAAGGGGCGCTCGACCAGCGGCGGTTCGTGGCCGCCTACGGGCTCAAGGGCAGGCTGGTCGGCGTCGTGGCGGTCGACTCCCCGCGCGTGCTGGACGGCTACGCGGCCCTCATCGAGGCCCGCGCGCCGTTCCCGCCCCGGCTGGGCGCCACCGACGGACCGGACCGGCTCGACCCCGTCGACGCCGACTTCCCCGGCCGCGATGCCGCAGGCGTCCCGCAACAGGACATCCACCCGCCGTCGGCCCCCGCCCCGGCCCAGACCGCACACCGGTGAACGGAGACCTCTCATGACACCTTCCACCACCACCCCGGCCACCGACCTCTTCGCCCAGGTCCTGCGCCAGGACCGGCGCGCTGACCCCTACCCCTGCTACGCGCAGCTCCGCCGCGATCCGGTCGTACGGATGGACGACGGCACCTGGCTGGTCAGCGGCTACCGGGAGATCAGGCAGCTGCTGCACGACCCGCGCAGCAGCGCCGACCGGCGCGACCCGCAGAACAAGGCCCCCCAGGCCGCCCGGAGCCTGCTGATGCAGGACCCGCCGCTGCACGACCAGCTGCGCCGCGTGGTCACCGAGGAGTTCGTCCCCCGCGTCATGGGCATGCGCGACCACCTCGGCGACCTGGTCTCCGGGCTCCTCGACGCCCATATCTCCGACCGCCCCGGGCGACTCGACGTCGTCGCCGATCTCGCCTACCCGCTGCCGGTCACGGTGATCTGCGAACTGCTCGGCGTGCCCCGCGAGGACGAGGCCCTCTTCGGCAGCATCGCCCGCCGCCTCACCCGCGGTCTGGATCCCGTCGACACCCAGACCGAGGAGGAACTCCGCGAACTCGACCAGGCGCGGAACGAGTTGATCCAGTACCTGGAAGGGCTGATCACCGAGCGCCGCGCCGAACCGGGCTCCGACCTGCTGTCCGGCCTGATGTTCCACCAGGACCCCGACGACGTGATGGGTCCGATCCAGCTGCGCGTCACCCTGGGGCTGCTGCTGATCGCCGGTCACGAGACCACCGTCAACCTCATCGCCAACGGCACCCTCGCCCTGCTGCGCAACCCCGACGCCCTCGCCCGGCTGCGCGCCGACCCCGACCTGGCCACCCCGCTGGTGGAGGAGGTGCTGCGCTACGACCCGCCGGTGCAGATGTCCGGCCGCAGCGCCCTGGCCGATATCGACCTCGGCGGCACCACCATCCCCGAGGGGTCCCGCATCCGCCTCCTGCTCGCCGCGGGCAACCGCGACGCCACCCGGTTCGAGGACCCCGACCGGTTCGTCCCCGACCGCCGGGACAACGCCCATCTCGGCTTCGGCGGCGGCATCCACTACTGCATCGGCGCCACCCTCGCCCGCGCCGAGGCGCAGATAGCGCTCACCGCCCTGGCCCGCCGGCTCCGGTCGCCGCGCCTGGTCGCCGACCCGCCGCCGTACCGGGAGAACGCCATCCTGCGCGGCCCGGAAAAGCTGCTGGTCGCCTTCGACGGGCTTGCCCCGGACGGTCGTTGAGGGCGCCACGGGCACAACCTCCGCGGTCGTCGGGGAGGACCCGCCGTGCCCGCGGCCCCTCCCCGGCTCCTCAGCCCCGCTCCGTCGCCGTCCCGCCCATCACCTCGTGTGCCAGCGTGATCAGGTCCCGGATGCGGGGGTGGCCCGGGCCGTCGCGCCAGGCGAGGACGACGGGGACGGGCGGGGCGTCGGTCAGCGGGACGTAGGACATCGCGGGGTGCGGGTGCATCTCGGCGGTGGCGGAGGTGGTGACGCCCACGGCGCGGCCGCCGGTGATGGCGGCCAGCCAGTCGTCGGTGTTGCCGATGGTGATCGACGAGGCGGGCCGGGCACCGGCCGGCCACAGGTCGAGTGTCGTGGTGCCGGAGACGGTGTTGAGGGCGATGGTGCGGTCGGCCAGGTCCGCTAGGGAGAGGGCGGCGCGGCCGGCGAGCGGGTCGTCGGCGGGGAGGCCGGCGACCCGGGGTTCGGTGGTGAGCCGCTCGGTGATCAGGCCGGGGGCGCGCACCTCGCCGCGCAGCAGGGCGGCGTCCACGTCTCCGCGGGCCAGGCCGGCCGTGCGGTCGTCGATGCGCAGGAGTTCCAGCGGGGTGCCCGGGTGCTCCTCGTGCCAGCGGCGCAGCAGCGCGGTGGTGTCCGTCCCGGCGGCCGACCAGGCGTGGCCCAGGCGCAGCGGCCAGTCGGTGTGGTGGGCGGTGGCCAGCGCCCGGTCGAAGGCGGTGACCGCGATCCGGGCCCGGTCGCGGAACGTCTCGCCGTCCGGGGTGAGCACGAGATGGTGTGTGGAGCGGTCGACGAGCCGGATGCCCAGCTCCTGTTCCAGCTGGCGCAGGGTGCGGGAGACGGCGGGCTGGGTCAGATGCAGCCGCTCGGCGGCGCGGGTGATGCTCAGGGTGTCGGCGATGGCGAGAAAGCAGCGGAAATGACGCAGCTCGATGCTCATGCGCGGGGAGCATAACAACAGGGAAAGTGGCATTTCACGGACCGAGGGCGGCCCGTAGCGTGGTGGCGTGAACGCTTCGCCCGAGAGCCCTGACGGCCGTGTACCCGCCGCCCCTGATGCCCCCACCGCGCCCGCCGCCGGTGAGGGCATTCCCTACCCCGTGCCGCCCTCGCCCGAGGTGCTGACGGCGGAGGCGCAGGCCGGGACCGCCGGGGCGGCGGGCGCGCGGGGGCGGATCGGGTCGGTGGCGCTGGTCATTGGCGGGATCGTCTCGCTGCAGTTCGGCTCCTCGGTGGCGGTGCTGCTCTTCCCGCGGGCCGGCGCGCTGGGCGTGGTCACGCTGCGGCTGGTGGTCGCCGCGCTGGTGCTGCTGGTCGTCTGCCGCCCGAAGGTGCGCGGGTACACCCGCGGCGACTGGGCGACGGTGCTGGCCTTCGGCGTCGCCCTGGCCGGCATGAACTCGCTGTTCTACCAGGCGATCGACCGCATTCCGCTGGGCGCCGCGGTCACCCTGGAGTTCCTCGGGCCGCTGATCCTGTCGGTGGCCACCTCGCGCCGGATGCTGAGCCTGGTGTGGGCGGCGCTGGCGCTGGGCGGTGTGGTGCTGCTGGGCCGGGAGGGGCTCGACGGGCTGAACCTCGCCGGGGCGGCGTTCGCGCTGGCCGCCGGCGGGCTGTGGGCCGCGTACATCCTGCTCTCCGCCCGTACGGGACAGCGCTTCCCGCAGGCGGACGGGCTGGCGCTGGCGATGACCGTCGCGGCGCTGCTGAGTCTGCCGCTCGGCATCGCCGGCGCGGGGACGGCGCTGCTGGACCCGGTCACCGTGGGGCTGGGCGCCGCGGTCGCCATGATGTCGTCGGTGCTGCCGTACACCCTGGAGCTGCTGGCCCTGCGCAAGCTCCCGGCCTCCGGCTTCGCCGTCATGATGAGCCTGGAGCCGGCCGCGGCGGCCACCGCCGGATTCCTCGTGCTGCACCAGGCGCTGGGCTGGGCCGAGGTGCTGGCGATCGGGCTGGTCGTGGTGGCGAGCGTGGGGGCGGTGCGCAGCGCGACGGGGGGCAGGCACTGAGCCTGCCGGGCGGACGGTTGTCGCGCCGAGGCTCCGCGGGCCGGGCGACAGGTCGCGGCGTGGGTGACGGGCCCGGCCGCACGGCATCGCGTGGAGGCGTGGGAAAAGGCCGACGCACCTATGCTGGGAAGGGAGAAGGAGGCATTCCCTCCTTCGCGGCATGCGGGCTTCCGCGTGCGAGCTTTCGTGCCCCGTGGGGGCGGGGTGGCGGGCGGCAACTCTGAGGTGCGGTGTGGCACTTGCCGCGTGACGCAGGAGTGTTTGCGATGAGCGCCTGTTCGACCAACCATCCGCGGTACGGGAAGCCGCCGGGGCGGCCTGCGGCGCCAGGGGCTGATCGGGGATGACCACACCGCGGGATCTGCTGATGGTGGCCATGGACACCGCGCCGGTGCGTGCCGTGGAGCGCGGCGATCTGGCGCTCGCGCTGGCCGCGGCCGAGGCGATCGACCTGCTGACGGCCCGCGCCATCGCGCTGGACGGCGAACGCCTCGTGCCCGGCTACCGGCCCGCCCTCACCGACCGCCTGCTGGACGAGGCGGCGTCCTCGGTGGTCCAGCAGCCGCCGTACGAGCCGATCGGCGAGTGGCTGTGGCGCAGGGGCCGCGGCCTGTCCGAGGCGTATCTGGCCGCGCTGGAGGCGGACGGCCAGCTGACCCGGCAGCGGCACCGCCGCTGGCTGCTGCTGCGGACCGACGAGGTGGTGCTGGTCGATACGCCCGCCCGTCGCGAGGCGGCGCACCGCTGGAGCTCCGGCGAACCCGTCCTCACCGCCCTGGCCGCGGCCGCCGGCATCGGCGCGGAGCGGCCCGACGAGGAGCGGCCCGACGAGGCACCGGACGCGATGGACGACGACGTGACGACGGTGATCACCGCCCTGGAGGACGCGGTTCAGGAGCTGGCGGCCGAACGGCAGCGGCGCGACCGGCGACGCGACGACGCGGCCGTGGACAACGTGCGCCGGGGCTACTGAGCGCCCCGGGGGAGCCAGTTCCCACTCCTCTCGCCCGGCCCCGGCAGCGACGCCGGTCCTCGGCGATCCGCGAGCTGCCCTCGCCGAGGGGGCGATCTTCCTCGGCACACGCCTGAGTAAGAGATCGATCTCGCGCGCCGAGGCATTTGGGAATTACCTGCCGCTATGTGAGGCACGTCACCCATGAAATGGTAAAGAGCGTGCTAAAACTTTGCAATACCGCAGCGGCTTCCCCCCTCGCCGTAGTGCGGAGTGCCGGCGCGCACCGGCAGCACGACCAGTGATCACGGTCCGGGTCCGCGGACCGTCCACCGCGGGTCGCCGATCGGACACCGGCGTTCGCTCAAAGACCGCACATCCACCGGTGCCACATCCCGTGCGCCGGTCCCTGCGCCATCGAGGTAGCCACCGTGTCTCTCGACGCATTCACCAGCTCCGTTGACAAAGCAGTCAGCTCGTTCTTCGAACCCATAGCCACCTGGCTCGGCGAAGTCGTCTTCTACTCCGTTCCTGTCGCCGGGACGGAGTTGCCCCTCATCGTCGCCTGGCTCGTCGTCGCCGGTCTCGTCTTCACCGGCTGGTTCGGGTTCGTGCAGATCCGCAAATTCCGGCTCGCCGTCGACGTGGTGCGCGGCAAGTACGACGAGAAGGGGTCGGCCGGCGAGGTCAACCACTTCCAGGCGCTGACCGCGGCCGTCTCCGGCACGGTCGGCCTCGGCAACATCGCGGGTGTCGCCGTCGCGGTCTCCATCGGTGGTCCCGGCGCGACGTTCTGGATGATCCTCTGCGGTCTGCTCGGCATGGCCACCAAGTTCGTCGAGGTCACCCTCGGCGTGAAGTACCGCGAGGTGCATGCCGACGGCACCGTCTCCGGCGGTCCGATGCACTACCTGCCCAAGGGCCTCGCCGACCGCTTCGGCAGCAACGGCAAGAAGTTCGGCAAGGTCCTCGCCGTTCTCGCCTCGGCCATGGTGCTCTTCTTCGGCCTCTTCGGCGGCAACCTGTTTCAGGTCAACCAGAGTTACGCCCAGCTCGTCTCCGTCACCGGCGGCGAGAGCGGAATCATGGGCTCCTCCGCCGGTGCCCTGTTCTTCGGTGTCCTCATCGCCGCGCTCGTCGGCATCGTCCTGCTCGGCGGCATCCGCTCCATCGCCCGGGTCACCAGCACGCTGGTGCCGGCCATGGCCGCCGTCTACATCGCCGCGTGCCTGGCCGTCATCCTGGTGAACGTCACCGCCGTCCCCGGCGCCGTCGCCACGATCATCGAGGGCGCCTTCCGTCCCGAAGGTGTCGCCGGCGGTGTCCTGGGCGCCCTGATCATCGGCTTCAAGCGGGCCGCGTTCTCCAACGAGGCGGGTCTCGGCTCCGCCCCGATCGCCCACTCCGCGGTCAAGACCAAGCACCCCGCCAGCGAGGGGCTGGTCGCTCTGCTGGAGCCGTTCATCGACACCGTCTTCGTCTGCACGATGACCGCGCTGACCATCGTCATCGCCAACCCCGCCAGCTGGCGCGAGGCCCGCGAGGGCGGGGACATCGGCGGTGTCACCATCACTTCCGACGCCTTCGGCACGGTGCTGCCCTGGTTCCCGTACCTGCTCACCGTCGCGGTCCTGCTGTTCGCCATTTCCACGGTGCTGACCTGGGGCTACTACTGCCTCAAGGCGTGGACGTACCTCTTCGGCCGCAGCCGGACCAGCGAGCTGACCTTCAAGGTCCTCTACACGCTGTTCGCCGTCGCGGGCTCCCTGCTCACGCTCCAGACCCTGATCGACATGGCGGATGCCGTGCTCTTCATGCTGGCCGTCATCAACATCATCGGCCTCTACCTCCTCGCCCCGGTCGTCAAGCGTGAGTTGAACTCCTTCCTGGAGTACGTCCGCGCCCGCAAGGCCGGAGAAAGCAGCGAGCCCGACGAGGACCGGGAGCCGGTGAAGGCCACCGTCTGACCGCCCCCGTGGCCCGGCTCCTCCCGCGGGGTCCGTATGCGCTCGCGCCGTGCGCCTACGGACCCCGCCGTCTTTCACGGCATCGGCCAGAAAATCATGCAGGCGTGCTTGATTGTTTCCTGTCGCGCTGCCACGCTCGGAGCGCACCCGCACCACACCGCACCCGCACGGCCGCAGCAGCGGCCGTCGCGCATGCCAGCATGCCCCGCTGCCACGGCAGTTGGGATGATGAGGGGAGTGTCGCGTGTCCGATCCCGGCGCCGTACTGGCGGATCTCAGGGCGGAGAGCGAGGAGTTGGACGCGCTGGTCGCCGAGCTGCCCGCCGCGCGCTGGGCGGCCCCGACGCCCGCCGAGGGGTGGAGCATCACCCACCAGATCGCCCACCTGGCCTGGACCGACCGGCAGGCGCTGCTCTCGGCCACCGACCCGGAAGGGTTCGCGCGCGCCGCCCAGGAGGCCTTCGCCGCGCCGCTGACCTTCGTCGACGAGGCCGCCGAGGCCGGGGCCCGCACCCCGCCGGGGCAGCTGCTCGACGACTGGCGGGCCGGTCGCGCACGGCTGCTGACCGCGCTCGCCGAGCGGCCGCCGGGCGAGAAGCTGCCGTGGTACGGCCCGCCGATGAGCGTGGCGTCGATGGCCACCGCACGGCTGATGGAGACCTGGGCGCACGGCCAGGACGTCGCCGACGCGCTGGGCGTCACCCGGGAGCCCACCGCGCGGCTGCGGCACATCGCCCGGATCGGGGTGCGCACCCGCGACTTCGCCTATGCCACCCATCAACTCGTGCCGCCTGCCGAGGAGGTCCGGGTCGAGCTGCGGGCGCCGGACGGCGGCGTGTGGGAGTACGGGCCGGCGGAGGCGGCGCAGCGGGTGACCGGGGAGGCGCGGGAGTTCTGCCTGCTGGTGACCCAGCGGGCGCACCGCCGTGACCTGCCGTCCCTGCGCGCCGAGGGCGCCGACGCGGAGCGGTGGCTGGGGATCGCGCAGGCCTTCGCCGGCCCGCCGGGCAAGGGGCGCGCCCCGTCGGGGAAGGGCCCCACGGCATGAGCGGCGCCCCCGGGCCCGGCGCTTCCGCCGGCGGCACCGGACCCGTGCGCCCCCTAGGTGCGGACCCCGACCTGCTCCGGATAGGCAACGCCTCCGGCTTCTACGGCGACCGCTTCGACGCGCTGCACGAGATGCTCACCGGCGGCCCCCTGGACGTGCTGACCGGCGACTACCTCGCCGAGCTGACCATGCTGATCCTCGGCCGCGACCGGCTGAAGGACCCCGCCCGCGGCTACGCCAAGACCTTTCTGCGGCAGCTGGAGGAGGGGCTCGGGGCGGCCGTCGAGCGCGGGGTGCGGATCGTCACCAACGCGGGCGGGCTGAACCCGGCCGGACTCGCCGATGCCGTGAGGGAGTTGGCGGACAAGGTCGGGGTTCCCGTACGGGTCGCGCATGTGGAGGGTGACGACCTGCTGGCCCGTGGGGGATGGGGCGAGGGGGTGCTGACCGCCAACGCCTACCTGGGCGGCGCCGGGATCGCCGCGTGTCTGCGGGCCGGCGCCGATGTGGTGGTGACCGGGCGGGTCACCGATGCCGCGCTGGTCAGCGGCGCGGCACAGGCCCACTTCGGCTGGCGGCCGGAGCAGTTCGACCAGCTGGCCGGGGCCATGGTCGCCGGGCATGTGCTGGAGTGCGGCACCCAGGCCACCGGCGGCAACTACTCCTTCTTCGAAGACCACGACGTGCGGCGGCCCGGCTTCCCGCTCGCCGAGATCGCCGCCGACGGCAGCTCGGTGATCACCAAGCACCCCGGCACCGGCGGCGCGGTCACCCTCGGCACGGTCACCGCCCAGCTGCTCTACGAGACCTCCGGCGCCCGCTACGCCGGGCCGGACGTGACCGCGCGGCTGGACACCGTGCGGCTGGCGGAGGACGGGCCGGACCGGGTCCGGATCGGGCCGGTGCGCGGCGAGGCGCCGCCGCCGACCCTCAAGGCCGGGCTGACCCGGCTCGGCGGCTGGCGCAACGAGGTCACCTTCGTGCTGACCGGGCTGGACGTGCCGGCCAAGGCCGCGCTGGTCCGCGGGCAGTTGGAGGCGGCCCTCGACGCCGCGGGGCACCGCCCGGCCGAGGTGCGCTGGACGCTGGCCCGCACCGACCACGACGACGCGGACGTCCAGGAGGAGGCCAGCGCGCTGCTGCGGCTGGTGGTGCGCGACGCCGACCAGGACGCGGTGGGGCGGGTGGTCAGCGGCGCCGCCGTCGAACTCGCGCTCGCCAGCTACCCCGGCTTCCACGTCACCGCACCACCCGGCAGGGGCACCCCGTACGGGGTCTTCGAGGCGGTGGCGGTGGACGCGGCCGAGGTGCCCCACCTGGCCGTCCTCCCGGACGGGACCTCGGTGCGCTGCCAACCCAGCGGCGAGAAGAGCGAGTTGGTGCGCCTGCCCGACCCGGAGCTGCCCGCGCCGCTGCCCGCCGCGGGCACCCGGCGGGCGCCGCTCGGCCTGGTCGCCGGTGCCCGCAGCGGCGACAAGGGCGGCGCGGCGAACATCGGGGTCTGGGCCCGCACGGAACAGGGCTGGCGCTGGCTGGCCCACGAACTGACCGTCGAGCGGCTGCGGCAGCTGCTGCCGGAGACCGCCGGCCTGCCCGTCGACCGGCACGTACTGCCGAATCTGCGCGCGCTCAACTTCGTCGTCGGCGGACTGCTCGGCGAGGGCGTCGCTGCCCAAGCCCGGTTCGACCCGCAGGCCAAGGCCGTGGGGGAGTGGCTGCGCGCGCGGCACATGGACATACCGGAGGTGTTGTTTTGACCGTGCTCGCAACCGGGCTCGACACGACGGGCGCCGAGTACACCGAGCGCCGGGCGCAGATGCTCGCGAAGCTGACGGAGGTCGGGTCCGCGCACGCCGAGGCGACCGCGGGCGGCGGGGAGAAGTACGTCGCCCGGCACCGCAAGCGCGGAAAACTGCTCGCCCGGGAGCGCATCGAGCTGCTGCTCGACCCCGACACCCCGTTCCTGGAGCTGTCGCCGCTCGCCGCCTGGGGCAGCGACTACCCCGTCGGCGCCTCGGTGGTCACCGGCATCGGCACCGTCGAGGGCGTGGAGTGCCTGATCACCGCCAACGACCCGACGGTGCGCGGCGGCGCCAGCAACCCCTGGTCGCTGAAGAAGGCGCTGCGGGCCAACGAGATCGCCTTCGCCAACCGGCTGCCGCTGATCTCGCTCGTCGAGTCCGGCGGCGCCGACCTGCCCAGCCAGAAGGAGATCTTCATCCCGGGCGGGGCGCTGTTCCGCGACCTCACCCGGCTGTCGGCGGCCGGCATCCCCACCGTCGCCGTGGTCTTCGGCAACTCCACCGCCGGCGGCGCCTACGTCCCCGGCATGTCCGACCACGTGATCATGGTCAAGGAACGCGCCAAGGTGTTCCTCGGCGGGCCGCCGCTGGTGAAGATGGCGACCGGCGAGGAGAGCGACGACGAGTCGCTGGGCGGCGCCGAGATGCACGCCCGCACCTCCGGCCTCGCGGACTACTTCGCGCTGGACGAGCCGGACGCGCTGCGCCAGGCCCGCCGGGTCGTCGCCCGCCTCAACTGGCGCAAGGCGCACCCGGATCCGGCCCCGGCCGCCCCGCCCGCGTACGACGAGGAGGAGCTGCTCGGCATCGTCCCCGGCGACCTCAAGGCCCCGTTCGACCCCCGCGAGGTCATCGCCCGGATCGTGGACGGCTCCGACTTCGACGAGTTCAAGCCGCTCTACGGGCCGAGCCTGACCACCGGCTGGGCGCGATTGCACGGCTATCCGGTCGGCATCCTCGCGAACGCCCAGGGCGTGCTGTTCAGCGCGGAGTCGCAGAAGGCCGCCCAGTTCATCCAGCTGGCCAACCAGCGCGACATCCCGCTGCTGTTCCTCCACAACACCACCGGCTACATGGTCGGCAAGGAGTACGAGCAGGGCGGCATCATCAAGCACGGCGCGATGATGATCAACGCGGTGTCCAACTCGAAGGTCCCGCACCTGTCCGTCCTCATGGGCGCCTCCTACGGCGCCGGCCACTACGGCATGTGCGGCCGCGCCTACGACCCCCGCTTCCTGTTCGCCTGGCCGAGCGCCAAGTCCGCCGTCATGGGGCCGCAGCAGCTGGCCGGGGTGCTCTCCCTCGTCGCCCGCGCCTCGGCCGCCGCCAAGGGGCAGCCCTACGACGAGGAGGCGGACGCCGGGCTGCGCGCCATGGTCGAGCAGCAGATCGAGTCGGAGTCGCTGCCGATGTTCCTGTCCGGACGGCTCTACGACGACGGGGTCATCGACCCGCGCGACACCCGAACCGTCCTCGGCCTGTGCCTGTCCGCCCTCCACACCGCCCCGGTCGAGGGCGCGCGGGGCGGCTTCGGCGTCTTCCGGATGTGAGGCAGAAGTGATCCGTTCCGTCCTCGTCGCCAACCGCGGCGAAATAGCCCGGCGCGTCTTCCGTACCTGCCGTGAGCTGGGCATCTCCACCGTCGCCGTCTACTCGGACGCGGACGCCGGCGCCTGCTTCGTCCAGGAGGCCGACACCGCCGTCCGGCTCCCGGGCGAGGCCCCCGCCGACACCTATCTGCGCGGCGACCTGATCGTGGCGGCCGCCCGGGCCGCCGGCGCCGACGCCGTCCACCCCGGCTACGGCTTCCTCTCCGAGAACGCCGGCTTCGCCGCGGCGGTGGCCGCGGCGGGCCTGGCCTGGATCGGCCCGCCGCCCGCCGCCATCGAGGCCATGGCCTCCAAGACACGGGCCAAGGAGCTGATGGCGGCCGCCGGGGTGCCGCTGCTGGCCCCCGTCGACCCCGGCGCCGCCACCGCGGCCGACCTGCCGCTGCTGGTGAAGGCGGCGTCCGGCGGCGGCGGCCGCGGCATGCGCCTGGTCACCGAACTCGCCGCACTTGACGAGGAGTTGACGGCCGCCAAGGCCGAGGCGGCGGCCGCCTTCGGGGACGGCGAGGTGTTCGTCGAGCCGTACGTCGTCGGCGGACGCCACGTCGAGGTGCAGATCCTCGCCGACGCGCACGGCACCGTCTGGACGCTCGGCACCCGCGACTGCTCCCTCCAGCGCCGCCACCAGAAGGTCATCGAGGAGGCCCCGGCCCCCGCCCTGCCCGACGACCTGCGGGAGACCCTGCACCGGGCCGCGGACCGGGCCGCGCGCGCCATCGACTACCGCGGCGCGGGCACCGTGGAGTTCCTGGTCTCCGCGGACGGCCGGGCCTACTTCCTGGAGATGAACACCCGCCTCCAGGTCGAACACCCGGTCACCGAGGCCGTCCACGGCCTCGACCTGGTCGCCCTCCAACTGCGGGTCGCCGAGGGCCGGCCCCTGGACGGCGAGCCGCCCCGGCCGCACGGACACGCCGTGGAGGCGCGGCTGTACGCCGAGGACCCCGCCGCCGACTGGCAGCCGCAGACCGGCACCCTGCACCGGCTGGCCCTGCTCGACGGCGTCCGGCTGGACTCCGGGGTGCGCGACGGCGACACCATCGGCGTCCACTACGACCCGATGCTCGCCAAGGTCATCGCTTGGGCGCCGACCCGCGACGAGGCGGTGCGCAAGCTGGCCGGCGCCCTGGAACGGGCCGCGATCCACGGCCCCGTCACCAACCGCGACCTGCTCGTACGCTCCCTGCGCCACCCGGAGTTCACCGACCCCGGCGCGCTGGACACCGGCTTCTACGACCGCAACCTCGCCGCGCTCACCGCGGACGGAGCGGACGGCGGCGGCGTCTTCGCGCTCGCCGCCGCCCTCGCCGACGCGGCCGGCCGCTCCCGCTTCGGGGGCTTCCGCAACGTCCCCTCCGGGCCGCAGACCAAGACCTACGCCTGCGGGGACACCGAGTACGCGATCCGCTACCGGCTCGGCCGGGACGGGCTGTCGGCCGAGGAATTCCCTGGCGTACGGCTGCTGACCCACGGCGCCGACGAGGTGGTGCTGGAGGTCGACGGCGTCCGGCGGCGGTTCGCGGTCGCGCGCCACGGCGACCGGGTCCATGTCGACGCGCCCCCGCTGAACGGCACGGACGCCCCCTGCGCCTGGACGTTCACCGCGCTGCCCCGCTTCCCCGACCCCGCCGCCCGCACCGAACCCGGCTCCCTGCTGGCGCCGATGCCCGGCACGGTCGTCCGGATCGCCCCCGGCCTGACCGAGGGCGACCGGGTCGAGGCCGGCCAGCCGCTGCTGTGGCTGGAGGCGATGAAGATGGAGCACAAGATCACCGCACCCGCCGCCGGCACCCTCACCTCGCTGCCCGTCCACACCGGACGGCAGGTCGAGGTCGGCACCCTGCTCGCCGTCGTCGACACCACGGCCTGACCCCGCCGCCTCCCTCACTCGCGCACCACCTCACCCACCGCACACATGGAGCCCGCCATGAGCAACCCTGTGATCGAGTCCGAGGAACACCGCGCCCTCCGCAGCTCCGTCGCCGCCCTCGGCAAACGCTACGGCCGGGAGTACATCGCACGGGTCGTGGCCGAGGGCGGGCACGCCGACGCGCTCTGGGCGGAGGCCGCCAAGCTCGGCTACCTCGGCGTCAACCTCCCCGAGGAGTACGGCGGCGGAGGCGGCGGAATCGCCGAACTCTCGCTCGTCCTGGAGGAGTTGGGGGCGGCCGGGTGTCCACTGCTGATGCTGGTGGTCTCGCCCGCGATCTGCGGCACGGTCATCGCCCGCTTCGGCACCGAGGCGCAGAAGCGGGAATGGCTCCCGGGCCTCGCCGACGGCACCCGCACCATGGCCTTCGGCATCACCGAACCGGACGCCGGCTCCAACTCGCATCGCATCACGACCACCGCCCGCCGGGACGGCGAGGAATGGGTCCTCAACGGCCGGAAGGTCTTCATCTCCGGTGTCGACATCGCCGACGCCACCCTGATCGTCGGCCGCACCGAGGACGCCAGGACCGGACGGCTCAAGCCCTGCCTGTTCATCGTCCCGCGCGAGACCCCCGGCTTCGGCCGCCACCCCATCGACATGGAACTGGCCGCCGCGGAGAAGCAGTTCGAGCTGACCCTGGACGAGGTGCGGCTGCCCGCCGGGGCGCTGGTCGGCGATGAGGACGCCGGGCTGCTCCAGCTGTTCGCCGGGCTCAACCCCGAGCGGATCATGACCGCCGCGTTCGCCCTGGGCATGGGCCGCTACGCGCTGGACCGGGCCGTCGACTACGCCCGTACCCGGCAGGTCTGGAAGGAGCCCATCGGCGCCCACCAGGCCATCGCCCACCCCCTCGCCCAGGCCCACATCGAGCTGGAACTCGCCCGGCTGATGATGCAGAAGGCCGCCCATCTCTACGACGCAGGCGACGACATGGGCGCCGGCGAGGCCGCCAACATGGCCAAGTACGCCGCCGCCGAGGCCGCCGTCCACGCCGTCGACCAGGCCGTCCACACCCTCGGCGGCAACGGCCTCACCCGGGAGTACGGCCTCGCCTCGATGGTCACGGCGGCCAAGGTGGCGCGGATCGCCCCGGTCAGCCGCGAGATGATCCTCAACTTTGTCTCACACCAGACGCTGGGACTGCCCAAGTCGTACTGAGCGCGCGATGCTGCTAGGCCGTGTCCGCCCGCCCGCCCGCCCGCCCGCCCGCCCGCCCGCCCGCCCGGCCGGGCGGCACCCTGCCGCCCGTCGTCCTCCCGCCCCGAAGGGAAAGGCCCAGGATGGTGTCCCATGTCTTCCGCAGCGAGTACGCCGACATCGCCCCCGTGGAACTGCCGATCCACGACGCGGTCCTCGGGAGGGCGGCGGAGTACGGCGAGCGGCCCGCCCTCGTCGACGCCCTCGACGGCACCACCCTCAGCTACGCCCGGCTCGACCACCTCAGCCGCCGGACCGCCGCCGCCCTCGCCGCCTCCGGCCTCCGCAAGGGCGACGTCCTCGCCCTGCACAGCCCCAACTCCGTCCTCTTCCCCGTCGTGTTCTACGCCGCCACCCGCTGCGGCGCGGCCGTCACCACCGTCCACCCGCTGGCCACCGAGGACGAGTTCAGCAAGCAGCTGACCGACTCCGGGGCCCGCTGGATCGTCACCGTGTCGGCGCTGCTGGACACCGCCCGCGGCGCCGCACGCAAGGCCGGCGGCATCGCCGAGATCCTCGTCTGCGACCGAGCCCCCGGGCACCGTGGCATCCAGGACCTGGCCGCCTGCACCGGCCCCGAACCCTCCGTCGCCCTCGACCCGGCCACCGACCTCGCCGCCCTGCCGTACTCCTCCGGCACCACCGGCGCCCCCAAGGGCGTGATGCTCACCCACCGCAGCATCGCCACCAACCTCGCCCAGCTCACCCCGCTGGTCTCCACCGGCCCCGACGACCGGGTGCTGGCCGTCCTGCCGTTCTTCCACATCTACGGCCTGACCGCCCTGATGAACGCCCCGCTGCGGCAGGGCGCCACCGTCGTCGTGCTGCCCCGCTTCGACCTCGCGCAGTTCCTCACCGCGATCGAACGCCACCGCATCACCGCCGTCTACGTCGCGCCCCCGATCGTGCTGGCCCTGGCCAAGGACCCCCGGGTCACCGACTACGACCTGTCCTCGCTGCGCTACCTCGTCAGCGCCGCGGCCCCGCTCGACGCCGACCTGGCCGCGGCCTGCTCCCGGCGCCTGGGCCTGCCCCCGGTCCTCCAGGCCTACGGCATGACGGAGTTGAGCCCGGGCACCCATGTCGTCCCCCTCGACGCCCCGCACCCGCCCCCGGGTACCGTCGGCAAGCTGATCCCCAACACGGAGATGCGGCTGGTCTCCCTGGAGACCGGCGCGGACGTGCCGCCGGGAGAGAGCGGCGAGATCCTGATCCGCGGCCCCCAGGTCATGAAGGGCTACCTGGGACGGCCCGCCGACACCGACGCGATGATCGACCCCGACGGCTGGCTGCACACCGGCGACGTCGGGCGGGCGGACGGCGACGGCTGGCTCCATGTCGTCGACCGCGTCAAGGAGTCGCCCCGGCCGACCTCGAAGCGCTGCTGCTCGGCCACGAGTCGATCGCCGACGCCGCCGTCATCGGCGTCCCCGACGCGGACGGCAACGAGGTCCCCAAGGCGTTCGTGGTCCGGCAGCGGGGGGCCCGGCTCAGCGAGGACGAGGTCATCACGTACGTTGCCGGGCAGGTGGCCCCGTACAAGAAAGTGCGCCGCGTGGAATTCCTGGACAGCGTGCCGCGCGCCGCCACCGGCAAGATCCTGCGGCGCGAACTGCGCGCCAGGGAAAGGAGCACGACGCCCCGATGACCGACGCCCCCGCGACCCCCCTGGTGCTGCGCTCCCACGAGCGCGGCATCACCACCCTGACCCTGGACTCCCCGCACAACCGCAACGCCCTCTCCACCCGCCTGGTCGCCGAACTGCACCAGGCCCTCGCGGACGCCGCCGCCGACCAGGGGACCCGCGCCGTCGTCCTCACACACACCGGCACCACCTTCTGCGCCGGCGCCGACCTCTCCGAGGCCACCTCGGGCGCGGCCACGGACGGACCGCTGGGCCTGGCCCGGCTGCTGCGCGGCATCGTGGCACTGCCCAAACCGGTCGTCGCCCGGGTCACCGGACACGTCCGGGCCGGCGGCCTGGGCCTGCTCGGCGCCTGCGACATCTCCGCCGCCGGACCGGGCGCCACCTTCGCCTTCACCGAGGCCCGCCTCGGCCTCGCCCCCGCCGTCATCTCCCTGCCCCTGCTGCCCCGCCTGGACCCGCGCGCCGCCGGCCGCTACTACCTGACCGGCGAGAAGTTCGACGCGGCCGAGGCGGCCCGGATCGGCCTGGTCACCCTCGCCGCCGACGACGTCGACAGCGGCCTGGCGCCCGTACTGGACGGGCTGCGCAAGGGCTCGCCCCAGGGCCTGGCCGAGTCGAAGAAGCTGGTCACCGCCCAGGTCCTGGACACCTTCGACCGCGACACCGAGGCGCTCGCCGAACGCTCCGCAGCGCTCTTCGGCTCCGCCGAGGCCCGCGAGGGCATGACCGCCTTCCTGGAGCGACGGGCCCCCGCATGGGCGCGCTGACCCCCGCCCGCGGCCCCAAGGGGCCCCAGCAGGAACGCAGCCGCGCCACCCGCCTCAAACTGCTGGAAGCCGCCGTCTCCTGCCTCGCCGAGCACGGCTGGAGCGGCAGCACGGTCTCCGTGGTCGCCGAACGCGCGGGCGTCTCCCGGGGCGCCGCCCAGCACCACTTCCGCACCCGCGAGGACCTCTTCACCGCCGCCGTCGAACACGTCGCGGAGAAACGCCGGAACGCGGTCAAGGCCGTCGCCCACAACCTCCCGCCGGCCGGCTCCGTCGCCCGCACCTGGATCATCGTCGAGGAACTCGTCGGCCTCTACACCGGCCCGCTGTTCCGCGCCGCGCTCCACCTGTGGGTGGCCGCCTCCGACGAGGAACAACTCCGGGAGCGGGTCACTGCCCTCGAAGCGAAGGTGGGCCGTGAGGCCCACCGAACGGCCGTGACTCTCCTGGACGCCGACGAATCCGTACCCGGCGTCCGGGAGACGGTCCAAGGCCTCCTCGACATGGCCCGCGGCCTGGGCCTCGCCAACCTCCTGACGGATGACTCGTCGCGGCGCGACCGGGTGGTCGAACAGTGGGCCAGACTCCTGGACGAGGCGCTTCGGTAGGGCCTCCTACGTTGTCGGCTTTCCCGCCGTGGGGGCTTCTCGCCGTTGCGCCTGCGGCGGGCGGTGGGTTGTTGGGTGCGGTGACGGACCTCCGGGGGTGGGTGTTCGGACTGCTTCGCTTTACGTCCGAACACCCACCCCCTCCGGCCCGTCCCCTCCCGTGGGGGAGTACGTAACGGTGGGTGGGGGCGGGCGTGGTGTCCGGCCAGAGCTTCGGTCCGTCGTCGGCTGTTTCGGTACGACCACGAGGCGCGCTCGCCCAGCCACATGCACCCCCACCGGCCTTTCCCCCACCCCTCAACGGGAGGGGCGGGCCGGAGGGGTCGGTGTGTGGGACGTAAAGCGAAGCAGTCCCACACACCGACCCCGGAGGTCCGTCACCGCACCCGACAGCCCCGCGCAGCGGCCCCCGCCCGCCGCAGGCGCAACGGCGAGAAGCCACCACGGCGGGCCAGCCGACAACGTGGGAAGCCAGAAGCCTCAGCGAGGCGCAATCGCTCCATACCCGGAAATTTCTCGCGGGCTCCGCGAGCTGGGGCCCACATACCGGGCCGACGGTCGCACCAGTCGGCCCGTCCGCTTCTGTTCGAGGATGTGCGCGCTCCAGCCCGCCGTGCGGGCACACGTGAACATCGAGGTGAACATGTGCGCCGGGACCTCCGCGAAGTCCAGCACGATCGCGGCCCAGAACTCGACGTTGGTGGCCAGCACCCGGTCGGGGCGGCGGTTGTGGAGTTCCTCCAGCGCGGCCTTCTCCAGGGCTTCGGCGACCTCGAAGCGCGGGGCGGCCAGTTCCTTGGCGGTGCGCCGCAGCACTCGTGCCCGCGGGTCCTCGGCGCGGTAGACGCGGTGGCCGAAGCCCATCAGCCGCTCGCCCTGGTCCAGCGCCTTGCGGACGTAGGCGGCCGCGTCGCCGGTGCGCTCGATCTCCTCGATCATGCCCAGGACGCGGGAGGGCGCGCCGCCGTGCAGCGGACCGGACATCGCGCCGACCGCGCCGGAGAGCGCCGCCGCCACGTCCGCGCCGGTGGACGCGATGACGCGGGCGGTGAAGGTGGAGGCGTTCATGCCGTGTTCGGCGGCCGAGGTCCAGTAGGCGTCGACGGCCTTGACGTGCTTGGGGTCCGGCTCGCCGCGCCAGCGCTTCATGAAGCGCTCGACGACCGTCTCCGCCGTGTCGATCTCCTTCTGCGGCACCATCGGCAGGCCCTGCCCGCGCGCCGACTGGGCGACGTACGAGAGCGCCATCACCGCGGCGCGGGCGAGGTTGTCACGGGCCGTCGCCTCGTCGATGTCCAGCAGCGGCTTGAGGCCCCACACGGGCGCCAGCATCGCGAGCGCGGACTGCACATCGACCCGGATGTCCCCGGAGTGCACCGGGATCGGGAACGGTTCGGCGGGCGGCAGGCCGGGGTTGAACGCCCCGTCCACCAGCAGCCCCCAGACGTTGCCGAACGACACGTGACCGACGAGCTCTTCGATGTCGACCCCGCGATAGCGAAGGGCACCGCCTTCCTTGTCGGGTTCGGCGATCTCCGTCTCGAACGCGACGATTCCCTCGAGTCCGGGTACGAAGTCGGACATCAGGCGGCTCCTCAAGCTGGGGCCGGCAGACGCTCCGTGAGCGGCCGCCGTGCGGTCGTGGTGTGCGGCGCCGGCGCGGCTACGCGGCTGCTGGCAGCTCGCGGTCCGAACCGGGCGCCCAGGTGATGCCCTGCCAGGGCACCGTTCACGCGAGGGTCCTGCCCGCAGTGGTCGGGCCGCGGGCGGGCGGTGCGGTGCGGCGTGTGGTGCGTCGGTACAGCCGGACGGACACGATAGCTCTCCGTGTCCGAAGCCCACAGTGGGCCGGGCCATGATTTTGTCGGGTCCCCCACCTGCGGGGAAGCGTGAGATCCGGCACAGTCGTCGATTTGCCGTCGGGAGGGTTACCGCCCGGCGGCCGGGGGCAGACTTTCGCCCCTCCAGCTGACCGGGCCGCGGCCGATGTTGCAAGATGAGGCCGTGCATCCAGCCGACGCGTCCCACGCCGAGAACCCCGACCCCTCCTCCATGCGTGCGCACTACCGCGCCGAGGGACTCGCCGAGTCCGACCTCGCCGCGGGCCCCTACGACCAGTTCGCCCGCTGGTTCAAGGACGCGACGGTGGCCGGGCTGCACGAGCCGAACGCGATGATCGTCTCGACGGCGGACGCCGCCGGCCGGCCCAGCTCGCGGACCGTGCTCCTCAAGGCGTTCGACGACCGCGGCTTCGTGTTCTTCACCAACTACAACAGCCGCAAGGGGCGTGAACTGGCCGAAAATCCCGCCATTTCGCTGCTGTTCCCCTGGCACCCGCTCGCCCGCCAGGTCGTGGTGACCGGCACCGCGCAACGCATCGGCCGGGACGAGACCGCGGCCTACTTCCGCACCCGCCCGCACGGCTCCCAGCTGGGCGCCTGGGCCAGCGACCAGTCCGCCCCGGTCGCCTCGCGCGCGGAACTGGAGGGCGCCTACGAGGAATTGGCGGCCCGCTACCCGGAGGGCGAGCAGGTCCCGGCGCCGCCGCACTGGGGCGGCTACCGGATCGCCGCCGAGACGGTCGAATTCTGGCAGGGCCGGCTCAACCGGCTGCACGACCGGCTGCGCTACGTCGCCGAGCCCGGCGGCTGGCGCGTGGAGCGGCTGGCCCCCTGAGACACGCGGGCCGGGGGCGGCGGGCCGTCCGTACACGCAGACGACCCACGGGCTGCCTCCTCCGCGCTCGGTGGCGCGAAGGGCCGGTCGGACGAACCGGCAGCCCGCGGGTCGGGTGACTGCTTGGGATTGGCCGGCTGCGCATCTGCAGTATGCGCCGGTCCGGCGCTGCACTTCGGTGAAGCGACGGGCCGCTAGCCCGCAGCCACCTCACGCGTCCGGTGCGAAATCATTGGCCGAACCACCTCCCTTCTCGTGTGCTCCACACATTAGGAAGCAGCCCCGCCCGGCACAACCACATTTCCCGGAAGCAACGATTTCCGTGAATCGCGGGTGCCCTGTGTCACGTTCCAGTTGAATGTTCCCAGGTGGAGCATGTGTGGCCGCGTTCGTGAGGGGTGCCAGTGACTGCTTCGTCAGCTTCTTCCGACCTTTCCGGTCCCCCCGGGGCCCCCGGACTTCCGGGCGTCCCCGGCCCGACGGCGCCGGCGCGCCGTGCCGCCGGCGAGAGCGACGACTCCGGTCTGCTCGCCGCGCTCCTGGACGGCATGGACGCCGCCCTCGTCGCCTTCGCCGCGGACGGCACGGTCACCCACTGGAACCACGAGGCGGCCCGCATCCTGGGCTGGACCACCGCCGAGGCCGTCGGCCGTACGGGGCTGACGGGATGGGCGGTCCGCAAGGAGGACGCCGACGGGATCGAGGCCGTCCTGGCCGCCGCGATGCGCTCCCCGGGCCGCCAGGTGCACGAGTTCGCCCTGCTGACCAAGGAGGGCCACCGCGTCCTCGTTCGCACCCAGTCCTCCGCGGTCCGCGGGCCCGGCGGCCGGATCGCGGGCGTGTACTGCGCCTTCAGCAAGGTGCACACCCAGCTGGACCTGGAGCGGTCCGTGGCGCTGGCCGAGGCGCTGTTCGAGGACGCGCCGTGGAGCGTGGTGCTGATCGACGCCGACCTGCGGCCCGCCGTCGTCAACGCCCACGCCGCCCGCATCCTCGGCGTGGGGCGCACGGCCCTGCTGGGGCGCCCCCTCGGCGAGCTGCTGGCGCAGGGCGTCGAGGAGTTGGAGGGCGCCCTGCAGCACGTCCTCGCCGAGGGCGCCCCGCCGGCCACCGCCGAGCTGTGGGTGACGCTGCGCTCCGAGGGGGCCGAACTCCCGCGCCGGTGCTGGCGCAGCGGCTTCGTCCGGCTGGCCTCCCCGCTGGCCGAGGAGCCGGTGCCGCTGGGCGTGGCCTGGCTCTTCCAGGACGTCACGGACGCCAAGCGCGCCGAGCAGGAGGGCTCCCTGCTGCGGTTCCGCGCCCGCCAGCTCCACCGGGCGGGACGGGCGGCCGCGGACTGCCCGGACCCGGCCGAGGCCGCCGCCGTCCACCTCGACTTCGCCCTGGCGGGCTTCGCCGACCACGGCCTGGTCGACCTCGCCACGGCGCCCCCGCCCGCGCCGTTCGGGGCGGTCGCCGCGGACGCGGCGGACGACGGCCCCCAGGAGGGTGCGTACGGCAGGGGCGGCGCGGGCGCCCCGGGCGCTGCGGGCCCGCCGCCCGGCGGCCGGCTCCGGCTGGTGCGGACGCTGGCCTCCCCGGCCGGGGAGCCCGGTCCCGCCGAGCGGCTTCCGGCGACCGGCCTGCCCGTGCCGTACGCGCCGGGCCATCCCGCCCTCCAGGCCTGCGAGCGGCGCGGCCCGGTGCGCACCGGTGCCGGATCCGCCGCCCCCGAGGGCTGGGCGGCCGCCCGCCACTGGCCGGACGGCACCGTGCACGGCCTGTGCGCGGTGCTGCGCAGCCGCGGCCGCACCCTGGGCGTCGTGACGTTTCTGCGGACTCCCGCGCGCCGCCCGTTCGACCGGGCCGACGCGGACTACGCGGAGGAGGTGGCGGCCCGGATCGCCGCCGCCCTCGACCTCGCGGGCGCCGCGGCGCTCGGCGCGCCGCCGGCTCACTGCCGGTAGAAGATCCGGTCCGCGTAGGCGCCCATCACGGACGCGTTCCAGTCGTGGCCGCCGTCGACGTTCCCCGAGCGCAGCAGCGGCGGGTCGATGCCCCGCTCCGCGAGGACGCCGGCCGCGGTCGCCACCATGGCCTGCATGATCGCGCTGGTGACGACGGTGGAGGCGGGGGCGAACGGCGCGTCGATGCCGGGCAGCGTCAGCTCCGCGTCGCCGAGCGGGATCCGGTTGTCCAGCACGAGGTCGCAGTGGTCCTTGAGGAAGCTGCCCGAGGCGTGCCGGGACCGGGTGGCCTGCGCGTACGCCACGGATGTCACGCCGATGACCTTGATGCCCAGGGCGCGGGCGTTGACCGCCATCTCCACGGGCAGCGGGTTGCGCCCGGACAGCGAGATGATCACCAGCACATCGCCCGCCCTCAGGGGGCTGCTGTCCAGGACCGCCGCGGCCAGCCCGTCGACCCGCTCCAGCGCGCTGCCGAGCGTCGCCGGCCGCACGTCGACGCCCACCACACCCGGGACCGACAGCAGATTCATCACCGCCAGGCCGCCCGCGCGGTAGACCGTGTCCTGCGCGGGCAGCGAGGAGTGGCCGGCGCCGAAGGCGAAGATCCGCCCGCCCGCCGCGACGGCGTCGGCGAGCAGCTCCCCGGCCGCGGTGATCCGGTCGCCCTCCGCGTCGCGGACCTGTCGCAGCAGGTCGATCGCGGCGTCGAAGTAGTTCCCGGCCAGCCGGTCGCTCCGGTCGCACTCCGCCATTGCCGCGGCCCCTCTCGTCGGATCTCGGCGTCTGTGATCAGTGGCGCGGATCACGTTGCGGTCTGGACCAGTGCGCTGTCAATACGGCGGTGCGGGGCCGCCGCCGCCCACGGCGCGGCACCGTTGTCGGTGGGATGCGTCAGAATTGGGAACAGGGCCACCGCACCACACATCGAGGGGCACGCATGTCAGGACTGATCGACACCACGGAGATGTATCTCCGCACCGTCCTCGAGCTGGAAGAGGAAGGTGTGGTGCCCATGCGCGCACGCATCGCGGAGCGCCTCGAACAGAGCGGCCCGACGGTGAGCCAGACCGTGGCGCGCATGGAGCGGGACGGGCTGCTGACGGTCGCCGGCGACCGTCATCTGGAGCTCACGGAAGAGGGCCGGCAGCTGGCGACGCGGGTGATGCGCAAGCACCGCCTCGCCGAGTGCCTGCTCGTCGACGTCATCGGCCTCGAATGGGAGCAGGTGCACGCCGAGGCCTGCCGCTGGGAGCACGTCATGAGCGAGGCGGTCGAGCGCCGCGTCCTGGAGCTGCTGCGGCACCCGACGGAGTCCCCGTACGGCAACCCCATCCCCGGGCTGGCCGAGCTGGGCGAGAAGTCCGAGGTCGACCCGTTCCTCGACGCCGGCATGGTGAGCCTGATGGACCTGGACGCCGGGGCCGACGGCAAGACGGCCGTGGTGCGCCGGATCGGCGAGCCCATCCAGGCCGACGCCCAGCTGATGTACACGCTGCGGCGGGCCGGTGTGCAGCCGGGCGCGGTGGTGAGCGTGACGGAGTCGCCGGCCGGGGTGCTGGTCGGCAGCAGCGGTGAGGCCGCCGAGCTGGGCTCCGAGATCGCCGCGCATGTCTTTGTCGCCAAGCGTTGAAAGCGGTTTCGGACGCTTTCCTTTTCGCACTCCCGCCCGTATTTCCCTGCCGAGCCCGCTGAGCTGCGCCGACGCGCCGCACGGCGGGCTCGGCACGTGCTTGCCTGTTGAACGGACTTGTGCGAATCCGTGCGATACGGCCGGGGCCGTGGCACCCTGACGCATGGTCGTGCGGCGGCCGGTCCCGGCCGGGAGGGGGCTCGGATGCATCCACCCGTGGTGGGAAACAGTCAGGGCCCCGGCGCTGCGAGCAGCCGGGGCCCTGCCTCCCCATGTCCCCCACCCAAGACCCGGAGCCCCGAGCTCCCAGGGTCTTTCCCCACGGGCCCCCTTCCCGGTAGGGCCCGCCTCCCGGCAGATGTCTCCCCGTGGCGGGCGCGGACAATCCCCGAGTGAGGTCACTCGAACGAGGGGTATTCCGCGCCGGAGCGGTGCGTTCGAATAGGGGTTCGATAGTGTGGAAGTGCTCACGGGACGATTGGGGGTGCCAGGGCACATGGTGCGACGCATCGAGGTAACAGGGGCCGGCGGCGTGCGGCTGGCCGCCTGGGAGTTCTCCGACCCGCCCAAGAGCGGCGGCGGCCTGGAGGAGCCCGAGCGGCGTCCCGGTGTGCTGCTGCTCCACGGTCTGATGGGCCGCGCCTCGCACTGGGCCGGCACCGCCCGCCGGCTGAGCGCCCGCCATCGCCCGGTCGCGCTGGACCAGCGGGGCCACGGCCGCAGCGAGAAGCCCGCCGTGGGGCCGTACGACCGCGAGGCCTATGTCGACGACGCCATCGCCGCGATCGAGCAGCTCGACCTCGCGCCCGTCGCCCTGGTGGGGCATGCCATGGGCGCGCTGACGGCATGGCAGTTAGCGTCCCGGAGACCGGACCTGGTCAGTGCGCTGGTGATCTGCGACATGCGGGCGTCGGCGCTGGGCGCGGCCTCGCAGCGCGAATGGACCGAGTGGTTCCGCTCCTGGCCGATGCCGTTCGCGACCCTCGCCGACGTCCGCAAGTGGTTCGGTGAGGACGACCCGACCCTGGAGCGGCCCCGGCCGGCCCGCGGCGAGTATTTCGCCGAGGTGATGGCCGAGCGCGCCGACGGCTGGCGCCCCGTCTTCTCCCGCCGGCAGATGCTCACCGCCCGCGAGACCTGGGTGCACGACGCCCATTGGGAGGAGCTGGCCCAGGTGTCCTGCCCGACCCTCGTCGTCCGCGGCCTCGACGCCGAACTGGGCCGCGCCGAAGCGCAGGAGATGGTCCGGGTCCTGCCGCGCGGCGCCTACGCCGAAATCCCCGACGCCGGGCATCTGCTCCCCTGGGAACAACCCGACGACTGGTACGCCGCCATCGAACCTTTTCTGCACGCGGCCACGGTGCGGGGCTGACCACACGCCGGCACCGTGCCAACGGGGCGGGGCAGCGCGTGGGTCCGGGCCACCACCGGGCTCGGCTGAACCGAAGAGGCCACGCCACTCCGCCAGGCCGGGCCACTCCGTCGGGCCGGACCGAGCCGCAACGCCCGCCCCCCCCACCAGACCCACCAGCCCCGGCAGACCCCGGCCGGAAGGGCCGGGGCCGCCGGATCGCTCAGCTCTCAGCCCTTGCTGACCGCTGCCAGGATCTCCGGCAGGCGTGCCACCACCCGCGGGGCCGCCACCCGCAGGCCGAGTGCGGCGAGGCCCGTGCCGTAGAGGGCTCCGATCGGGAGCAGCACCCACAGGAACTGGTGCAGGCCCGCCACGTGCAGCCAGATGGTCAGGCCCAGCAGCGGGCTGCACAGCACCGCGGCGATCAGGACGCCGCCGAAGAGGCTGAACCAGGCGATCGCGCCCTGCCCCGGCGCGACGCTCTTGTTGCTCTCCGCGGGGATCGAGAACGGGAACAGCGCGGACGACACCGAGCCGGTGGCCAGCAGTGCGCCGAGCACCGCCAGCGAGAGCCCGTAGACCTCCATGAAGTCCGACCACGGCCCGATGAGGGCCGCGGCGCCGAGGACGACCAGCGTGACGTACGGGACGGCCACCAGCGCCAGCGTCAACGCGCGGGCCCGCAGCTCCTGATACGCGTCCCGGGGCGTGGCGATCGTCGAGGCGACCATCCAGAACGCCGAGGTGTCCTGCCCGAACTGGTTGTACATCTGCGAGCCGAGCAGCGCGGACGCCGAGAAGGCGCTGTAGATGCTGCCGTTGCCCTGCGCGGAGGTGGCGATCGGGACCAGCAGGCCGACGCCGAGCGCGGTGGCCCAGGCCATCTTCGACTTGGGGTCGCGCCAGGCGTAGCGCAGGAAGCGGAGCATGACGGTGCCGGTGCGGCTGTCCGGCAGAAGCCGCGCGAGCCCGCGCTCACCGGTGCCGGACGTGCCGGCCCCGCCCTTCTCCAGCGCTTGGAGGGTGGAGGAGTCCGGGGAGGTCATCAGCGTCGTCAGGGTGCGCCGCCACCACCACAGCAGCAGCCCGAGCGCCAGCGCCGTCAGCGCCAGACCGGCCAGCGCCCGCCCGTACGCCCCGTGCCCGGCGTCGTCGACCGCGCCGATCGCGGAGGCCGGCGGCACCCAGCGCAGCACCTCGCCCAGCGGTTCCAGTACGGCCAGGCCGTCCGGTCGGCCCAGCTTCTGGGCGGCGATGTTGACGCCCTGCCCGCCGAGCGCGATGAACAGCCCGCCCAGCACGGCGAGATCGCGGCCGCGGCGGCTGGTCAGCAGGCGGATCGAGGCGGTGGCGATGGCCCGCGCCAGCGCCACGCACACCAACAGCACCAGGACGACCGCCACGACCGCCACGACGGCGGCGACCGCGCCGTGCGCGACCGCGAGCACCGCGCCGGTCACCAGCGCGAGGGTCACCACCGGGCCGATGCCGACGAGCGAGGCCATCAGCAGCGAGACGATCAGCGGCCGCGGCCGCAGCGGCAGCATGACCAGCCGGGTCGGGTCGAGGGTCTCGTCACCGCCGGGGAAGAACAGCGGCATCACCGCCCAGCCCACGGTGAGGATCCCAGTGAGCAGCACGGCCAGCGCACCGGCGTGCGGATTGCCGCGCAGCGCGGTCAGCCCCAGCACCACCCCGGCGGCGAACAGCAGGCCGACGAGGAGCGAGGCGACATACGCCAGGGTGCGCCCGGTCGACCGGCGCAGCCCGTTGCGCAGCAGCGACAGCTTCAGCCGGACGAAGACGGCGGTCAGGGAGGGGGCGGCGGCGGGGCGGGCGGCCGTCGCGGATTCGGTGCTCATCGGGCGCGGCCACCGCCCAGCCAGTCGAGGTCCGCGCCCGCGCCGCGGCCCTGCGCGCCGACGAGTTCGAGGAACGCGTCCTGGAGCGAGGGGGCCGCGCCGCGCACCTCGGCGAGCGGGCCGTCGGCCCGGATCCGCCCGGCGGCCAGCACCGCGACCCAGTCGCACAGCGACTCGACCAGCTCCATCACATGGCTGGAGAAGATCACGGTGGCGCCGGAGGCGGTGTAGCGCTCCAGGACGCCGCGGATGGTCTGCGCCGACACCGGGTCGACGCCCTCGAAGGGCTCGTCGAGGAAGAGGATCTCGGGGTTGTGCAGCAGCGCGGACGCCAGCCCGATCTTCTTGCGCATACCGGTGGAGTAGTCCACCACCAGCTTGTGCTGGGCGCCGGACAGTCCGAGCACGTCCAGGAGCTGCCCGGCGCGCTTGTCGACCTCCTCGCCCGGCAGGCCGCGCAACCGGCCTATGTAGCCGAGGAGTTCGCGTCCCGACAGACGCTCGAAGAGCCGCAGCCCCTCGGGCAGCACCCCGATCCGGGACTTGACCGACACCGGGTCCTGCCAGACGTCGTACCCGCCGATCTCGACCTTCCCCGCGTCCGGCCGCAGCAGGCCGGTCACCATGGACAGGGTGGTGGTCTTGCCGGCGCCGTTGGGGCCGACCAGGCCGATGAAGCGGCCGGCCGGCAGCGTCAGGTCGATGCCGTGGACGGCGGTCTGCTCCCCGAACTTCTTCCACAGCCCCTGGATGCGGACGGCCGGCGGGCCGGTCACCTCGCCGCCGGCGGCCGTGACCGGCCCGCCCGGAGTGAGCGTGGTGTGCTGCGGCGGCGCCGTCTCGGCCCGCCCCTCGATGTGTTCCGGCTCGTTCGCCACCGGTCCTGCCCTTCGACGTCCCCGCAGGGGCCGGTCGTGACCCCCGTCCGGCGTCCCACGATACGGCCGGGGCGCCGGAGTGAGCCGTTCCGTGGAGGCGGTTCCCTCGGGGCGCCGAAGTGCCGGCGGGACCGCCCCGACGGGACGGGCCGCGGGTCAGCGGGTCCGGGCCGCGACCGCCTCCCGGGCGCAGGCGTAGCCGAGCGGGCTGATCAGGTCTTCCGCGTCCGGCAGCCAGCGGTTGGCGGCACCGGGGCGGCGGGCCCACTGCACCACGCCGTGCGCGCCCACCCGGGTCGGCGGCGCGGTGATGTACTCGCCCTCGCCGCGGCAGCGCAGATCCAGCGCGGCCGGCACCCAGCCCAGGCTCCGCAGGAGCGCGGGCACCTTCGCCGAGGCGCCGGTCAGGACGAGGAAGAGCATCCGGCGGTCGGGGGTGGACAGGACGGGGCCGAGCGGCAGTCCCATCCGCTCCATCCGGGCCAGCGCCAGGCAGCCCGCGCTCTCGGAGACCTCCAGCGCCTCGAAGGCCCGCCCGGTCGGCAGCAGGATCGAGGCCTCCGGCCGGCCGCTCCACAGCCGGCGGACGGTGCTCGCGCTGCCGGTGGCCTCGGCGGCCCAGCCGGGCGCGAGGGGATGCGCGCCGGGCGCAGCGCAGTCGCGGGCGCGGCACGAACAGCGCGGCGTGTGGCCGTCGTGCTCCATCCATGCGCCGGGGAACACGTCCCAGTGGCGCTCCTGCGCGTAACGCACCGCAGTGTCCAGCAGTTGCTCGCCGCGCTGTGCGGGGATCTGCGGGGTCCCCGTGACGCCGATGGTCTTTTCCACGCCCGGGACAACTCCCGTGGTGACCAAGGGTTACGCCCAAATGGCTGACGGCCCCGGCGCATTGTTCTCGCACGTGGGGCGCATGGGGGCACCGGTGGGGGCGCGTGTGCGGACCGGGCCCGGGGAGCGGGTAGCCACCTGCGTGACGGGCGGAGAGACCGCCCGGCGGCAGGCGGCGTGGACCCCGGGGGAGCCCGGCACGGCGGCGCCGCGAGCCGCGCAGCGACACCGCGCACCGTCCCACCCGTTGAACGAGCGCCGCGCACCGAGGACGCACAGGAACCGGCTCCACCCCGCTCATCAACCGCGCACAACCGCGCATCCTCGGCACGGTGTAGGGCGCTGTGAGCCCATTTATCGTGCATATCCCGGAACTCTCGGATATCCGGTATATGCCTGGGGAATCGATCACGGGGAACGGCGTTCGCCGGTGAACGCGCGCAGCAGTAACCAGGGGGTACAGCATGGCCGCCAGGCCACTCGTCGCACGGCAGCCCAACGAACGGCTCCAGTCGCTGATCCAGGAGGCCGCCTGCTCCAACGCGGGGCTCGCCCGCCGCGTCAACATGTGCGGTGCGGAACACGGTCTCGACCTCCGCTACGACAAGACCTCCGTGGCCCGGTGGCTGCGCGGACAGCAGCCGCGGGGCCGGGCACCGGCCGTCATCGCCGAGGCGCTGGGCCGCAAGCTGGGGCGCACGGTCACCATCGACGAGATCGGGATGGCCGACGGGAAGAACCTCGCGTCCGGAGTGGGGCTGCAGTTCTCGCCGACCGTCCTGGGGGCGATCGAGCAGGTCTGCGAGCTGTGGCGCAGCGATGTCGGGCGGCGCGACTTCCTCAGCGGCTCCACGGTCGCGGCCTCGGCGCTGGTCGAGCCCAGCCGGGACTGGCTGATCACCGGCGCCGATGTCCAGGTCGCCCGCAACGCCGGGGCCCGGGTGGGGATCTCGGACGTCGAGGCGGTCCGTGCGATGACCTCGGCGCTCAGCGAACTCGACCACCGCTTCGGCGCCGGGCACGTCCGGCCGGTCGTCGTGCACTACCTCAACAGCGTCGTCTCGGGGCTGCTGGCCGGCTCCTACCGCGAGTCGGTGGGGCGCGAACTGTTCGCCGCCGTCGCACGGTTGACGGAGCTGGGCGGGTACATGGCCGTCGACACCGGTCAGCCGGGCCTGGCCCAGCGCTACTACATCCAGGCGCTGCGGCTGGCGCAGGCGGCCGGCGACCGCGGCTACGGCGGCTACGTCCTCGCCGCGAGCATGAGCCACCTCGCCGCCTCGCTCGGCAACCCGCGCGAGATCGCCCAGCTCGCCCGCGCCGCGCAGGAGGGCGCCCGCGGCCACGTCACCCCGCGCGCGGAGGCGATGTTCTGCGCGGCGGAGGCGCGCGGCCATGCCCTGATGGGCGACGGGCGGGCCTTCCAGGTGGTGGCCGGGCGGGCGGTCGCCGCGATGGAGCGGGCCGACGCGACCGCCGAGGCGGGCGACGACCCGGTCTGGATCGCCCACTTCGACCAGGCCTATCTGGCCGATGAACTCGCCCACTGCCACCGGGATCTGGGGCAGCCGGGCCCCGCCGGGCAGCGCGCGCAGGAGGCGCTGGACGGGCATCCGGAGGGCCGGGCGCGGCGCCGGGCCATCGGCCTGCTGCTGCTGGCCGGCGCGCAGGCGCAGCAGCGCGAGGTGGAGCAGGCCTGCCACACGGGCACCCAGGCGGTGGAGCTGCTCGGCGGGCTGCGCTCGGACCGCGGCGCGGAGTATCTGGAGGACTTCCAGCTGCGGTTGGAGCCCTACCGGGACGAACCCGTCGTCAGGGAGTTCAGCGCGCGGCTGGAACTGCGGGCCACCGCGGCGTGAGAAACGCCTCGTCCGGGCGCCCGCACCGCATTTGTCGTGCGGCGTCGGGTTTGTCGTACGGCGCGGGCGGCCCGGCGGAGGCGATCCTTCCGCCGGGCCGCTGGGCGGGCGGGGGTGGTGACCAGGCGACGTGTCGAACGTTGCTGCGACCCGGTAGCGTGCAGCCGACGATTCCGTAGGTCTGCACGTTGGTAGGAGTCACGGTGACGCAGAGCGGACAGGGTCACGACCCGCAGAATTCTGCGGCCGGTCCCGCCCGAGAGGGCATTGTGCTGCCCGCCAACGGCGAGCCGTGGGTGCCCGAACAGCAGGCCGCGCCGGCCGCCGGCCAGCCCTGGGGGCAGCCCTGGGGCCCCGGCGAGCAGGCCGCCCCGGCACCTCAGCCGTACGGCGAGGCGCCCCCGCAGGGCTACGGCCAGGACCAGCCGTACGGTTTCGGCCAAGATCAACAGCAGGGCTACGGCGCACCGCAGGGGCCACCGCACCCGCAGGCCCCCGCCGCGCCGCAGCAGCAGGGCGGCCACGGCTTCCCGCCGCCGCCCCAGGGACAGCCGCCGGTGCCGCCCGTCCCGCCCGCGATGCCGCAGCAGCCGGCGCCCCCGCAGGCCGCACCGCAGCCGCCGGCCGGCCCCCAGAGCCAGGCCGCACCGACGTACGGCGGCCAGGGCGCCCCCGGCGCACTGCCGCCCGAGGGCCGGGCCCACGACACCGGCCACCAGCCCCCGCAGCAGCCATACGGCCAGCAGCCCCCGCCGGCACCACCCCAGCAGCCCTGGGGGCAGCAGCAGCCCCAGGAGCCCACCGGCGCGCTGGTGAAGGCCGACCCGCAGACCGGTGCGCCGCTGCCGCCCGTCTCCGGCGATGCCGAGGCCACCGCGCTCATTCCCCCCATAGGCGGGCAGCCGGGCGGCGCCGCGCCGCTGCCGCCCGAGGCGCGGCCCGAGACGCCCGACGAGTCCACCACCATGCTGCGCGCCATCAAGCCGCAGCACGGCGGCCACCGCGCCGCCGCCCAGCCGATGCCCGGCACCCAGGGCGCGGGCGACGGCGACGCCACCCAGCTCATCCCGCCGGTGGGCGCGGGCGCGCCCCCGCCGCCCGGCGCCTCCTACGGCGTCCGCCCCGGCGCACCCGGCGACCGCCCCACCCCCGCCGAGTTCGACGGCCTCTTCCGCGACGGACCGGGCACGCCCGGCGGCGGCGCACCGGACTCCACGGCGCAGCTGCCGCGCTTCGAGGACCCGGGCCACGCGCCGTACGGGCCCGGCCAGCCGCAGCAGCAGTACGGCCGGCAGTTCCCGCCGCCCGGCGGCCACGCCCCGCAGACCTCGTACGACGACGGCGGCGGGCGCCGCAAGCTCCCCGCGGCCGCGGTCATCGGCATCGTCATCGTGGTGCTCGCCGGCGCCGGCCTCGGCCTCGGCTGGGCGTTGAGCGGCGGCGGCAGCGACGACAGCGCCAAGAAGCAGGACTCCGGTGCCGGTGCCTCCACGGCGCCGAAGCAGTCCGAGCAGCCCAAGCCGTCCGCCGACCCGGCCGAGGCGCAGGCCAAGGACCTGGACGCGCTGCTGGGCGACAGCAACAACAGCCGCTCCTCGGTGATCGGCGCCGTCAACGGCATCAAGACGTGCAGCAACCTCGGCGGCGCCGCCAAGGACCTGCGGTCCGCGGCCGGGCAGCGCAACGACCTGGTGAAGCGCCTCCAGCAGCTCTCCGTCGACAAGATCCCCGACCACGCCCGGCTGACCGCCGCCCTCACCAAGGCCTGGCAGTCCTCGGCCGCCGCGGACAACCACTACGCGGCCTGGGCCGGCCAGGTCGGCGGCAAGAAGGGCTGCCACAAGGGCCGGGCCCGGGGCACCGGCCAGGCCGCCCAGGCCAACGTGGCCAGCGGCCAGGCGACCCAGGCCAAGCGGCAGGCGGCGCAGATCTGGAACCCGCTGGCCAAGAAGTACGGCCTGACCGAGCGCCGCCCCGAGCAGCTCTGAGCCCCGCGGGGCGGGCACCGGCCCGCCCCGCAGAGCTCAGTTGTCGGTGCGCCGCCGCTCCAGCGTCCCGGTGACGTTCACGAAGCCCTTCCGCGCGGCGACCAGCTCGCCGTCCCGCACGACCTGGTAGGTCACCGTCCCGTTCACGATGCGCGGGAAGTCCTGGACGGCGAGCATGTCCTCGTCGCGCCAGCGCAGCTCCGGCGTCAGCCCGCCGGTGTCGACGGCGCGGTCCCCGCGGTCCAGCGCCTGCTGCAGGGTGTGCGCGGTGATGTCCTCGGTGCCCCGGTCGTCGAGCTGCTCGATCAGGGAGCGCAGCACGGTGTAGGCGATCCAGGTGGTCTGCACGCCCTGATCGGCCGGGTCGATGCGGTTGTCGTCGAAGGCGAAGTCGGTGATGACCTTGCGCATCGGGTCCCAGCGGCGATCCCCGGCGACCGGGTACCAGCCGGTGATGTCCGCGCCCTCCAGCGGCCCGGCCGTGCCGCCCGTGCGGTTGACCAGCGACTGGCCGACGCTGCCGAGGACGGAGGCGACCCGCACCCGGGGGCTGTCCTCCTGGAGCCGCCGGAAGGAGTCGAAGAAGGTGTCGGTGTGGTCGCCGAGCGAGGCGGTCACGCACGAGCCGTCCGCCGTGCCGCCCGAGAGGGCCGTGCCGTGCAGCGCCGGGTCGGCGCCGACCCCGTCCAGCGCGCGGTTGACCTCCGACGAGTAGTCGGTGCCGTCCTCGGGTGCCTTGATGTCCTTGGCCGGGTGCCGGTGGCCGCTGGTCAGGCCGGAGTTGAGCAGCGAGGGCATCTGGTCGCCCTGGAGGGTGTCCGGGCGGACCAGCGCGACGCGCTCGCAGTCGCCGGCCAGCTGGCGGCCGTTCCCGGCGAGCAGGGAGGCCTGGCCGCCGTTGACGGGGTAGGACAGCGGGCTCTCGAACTCCTCGTCGGAGGCGCCGTAACCGCCGATGAAGGGGATGCCCTTGACCTCCAGCGGCGACATGAACGAGCGGCCGAACTGGCTGTAGGAGCCGACGACCGCGATCGCGTTCTCGGCCACCGCGCGCTGCGCGCACTGCGCGGCGTACACCGAGTCGTTGCGCTCGTTGCAGGTCAGCACCCGCAGATGGTGGCCCCGGATGCCGCCGCGGGAGTTGACCCAGCGGGCGTAGGCCTGCGCCATGGCCGGCATCCCCGGCATATTGGTCGCCTTGGTGCCCTCGGGCGCCCAGGTCATGACCGTCAGCGGCGCCTTCTCCCCGGAATCCCCCGCACCGGGCAGCGCGCCGCAGCCCGACAGCAGCGACGCGATGGCCGCCGCACACGCCGTCGCCGAGGCGATCGGGACCACGCGCGCGCGGGGCAAGGAGCGGGGGAGGAGGCGTCGCCGTGCGGTCATGACACCGCAGCCTTCCGTCCTGCCCGGAACGGGTGAGTGACGACGAGGCAACGAAGGGTGACGCAGAGGTGAACTCCGGGGGGCCGCTTGAGATCGCCGGCCCGGAACGTACGATCCAATACTGTGCAAGGTTCGGAGAAGTCTTCCCGTCGCGGCCGTCGCTCCCCCACCATGGGCGGCATGCCGCTCAACGACATGCCGTGGTGGCGCTGGCGCAGCAATGTGCGCTCCGCGCTGCACATGCTCTCCGACCCCGCCTTCCAGCAGGAGACCTGGCTGACCAGCCGGCCCGGCTACGGCGATGTCACCGACGCCGTCTACCGGCTCGTCGAGGACACCTGGCTGGACAACTGGTCCGCCGAGAAATACGTCGGCACGATCTTCCGGGACGCCCAGGAGGCCCAGCTCGTCGACGCCGCCGTGCTGCGGGTGCTGCGCATCATGCACCAGGTCGGCGCGGACGCACCGGTCGCCGCGTACGTGGAGCACCAGGGCTGGCCGGACGCGGTCCGCGCGGCCCGGGAGGCGCATGTGCGGCTGGCGACCGCGGACGCCGAGGACCCCGACGCCGCGCCCCGCTCGCTGGAGGTGCTGGCCATCATGACCGGTCAGGCGGACGCCCCGGCCTGACCTGCTCCGCGGGTGTGCGACCCTATGAGGTCATGAGCGAGTCGCAGCCCACCCAGCCCGGTCCGCACGGCCGGAACGATCAGTACGTCCTCACCCTGTCCTGCCCGGACAAGCAGGGGATCGTGCACGCCGTGTCCAGCTACCTCTTCATCACCGGCTGCAACATCGAGGACAGCCAGCAGTTCGGCGACCACGACACCGGGCTGTTCTTCATGCGGGTCCACTTCAGCGCGGACTCGTCGGTGAGCGTCGACAAGCTGCGGGCCAGCTTCGCGGCGGTGGGCGACTCCTTCGGCATGGACTGGCAGATCCACCGGGCCGACGAGAAGATGCGGATCGTCCTGATGGTGTCCCGCTTCGGGCACTGCCTCAACGACCTGCTCTTCCGCTCCCGGATCGGCGCGCTGCCGGTCGAGATCGCGGCCGTGGTCTCCAACCACACGGACTTCGCCGAGCTGGTCGGCTCGTACAACATCCCCTTCCACCACATTCCGGTCACCCGCGACACCAAGGCCGACGCCGAGGCGCGGCTGCTGGAGCTGGTGGAGGCCGAGCAGGTCGAGCTGGTGGTGCTCGCCCGCTACATGCAGGTGCTCTCCGACGACCTGTGCAAGGCGCTGTCCGGCCGGATCATCAACATCCACCACTCCTTCCTCCCGAGCTTCAAGGGCGCCAAGCCCTACCACCAGGCGCACGCCCGCGGTGTGAAGCTCATCGGCGCCACCGCGCACTACGTCACCGCGGACCTCGACGAGGGCCCGATCATCGAGCAGGAGGTCGAGCGGGTCGGCCACGAGGTCACCCCCGACCAGCTCGTGGCGATCGGCCGCGACGTCGAGTGCCAGGCCCTGGCCCGCGCCGTGAAGTGGCACAGCGAACGCCGCGTCCTCCTCAACGGCAGCCGCACGGTGGTCTTCGCGTAACCCTCCGGAAGACGCCGACGACGGGGGGCCTTCGGCTGTCGGACCGCCTCCGGCTGTCGGCACCTCCGGCAGCCGGAACGCCTCTGCCTCTGGCCGGCTGAATGCCTCCGCCAGCCGGAATACCCTCCGCACCGGCCACGTTGTGGGCCCCGAGGGGGTGCCCCGGACCCCTACGGGACCCGTTCGACCGCCCCCTACTGGCCAACCCCGGAAGCCTGGACCTCTCTACAGCTCTACAGCCGCGAGAGCGACGCCGTCGCGAACAGCACATCGCGGATCGCGTCGCGTTCGCCGAGCTGGCCCGCCGCGGCCTCCTCCGGGGAGATGTGGCCGGCGGCCAGCTGGCAGAACTCGGCGCTGTCCAGGGCGATATGGGCGACGGTGTGTTCCGGGGCGCCGAGGGCGGCCGGCGAGTCCAGCGGTATGTACCAGTGGCCGCCGCCGTTGCCCTCGACCTCCAGATGGAGGGTGCGGCCCGGGGCGCCCGCCTCGACCAGCCGCTTCGGCGGCGCGGCGAGCCCGGCCCGCCGGCGCCCGGCCAGCGCGCTGGGCAGCAGCCGGGCGGCGAGGTCGACCAGCTGGTGGAGATGGGACGCGGCCGGCGGCTCGTACGGATAGTCCACCGCCTCGGCGATGTCGCCGGCGTGCACCCAGCACTCGAAGGCGCGGTCGAGGAACGCGTCGCGCAGCGGGAGCCGGAAGTCGCCGTAGCGCACGGCGAGTTCGGCGACCCGGGTGCCGGCGAACGACACCTGGCGGATCAGCGCGCTGCTCTGGTCGCGCCACGGGGCGTGGGTGGCGAGCGGGCTCTGCTCCTCGTCCGCCGCCCGCCAGAACGTCTCCGTCCGGACGAGGGGATCGGGGGTGCCCGGCGGGGCGGCGGTGCCGAGCGGATCGGTCAGCCCGAGGGCCGTGGCGACCAGGCCGTCCACCGCCATCAGATGTCCCATGACGCCGCCGACGGTGGTCTCCCGCTCGACCGGCCGCTCGCCCTCGAACCAGCGCAGCCGCACCGGGGCGCGCCACTCCGCCTCGCCCATGTCGCGCAGCAGCGCGTCCAGCTTGGCGGCCTCCGCGTCGTACGGCGTCGCCCACTCGGGCACCGGGATGCGGGCCGGGCGCCGGCCCAGGCAGCCCTCCAGCACACGGGAGCGCAGCAGCGGATCGAGGTCCAGGCTGTCGGCGGGGTGCAGCAGCCCGACGGCCTCGCGCAGCCGCAGTGCCTCGTCGGCGCAGGAGGCGCAGTCGGTCAGATGGGCCTCGACGGCGGCCGTCTCCTGTGCGGAGCAGGCCGACAGCGCCCAGGCGCCGAGCAGCGACTTGAGGACGCGGTGCGGCGGGGCGCCGGCCGGCGCCGGAAGGATCACGGGCGCGGCGGGCGGCTCGGCCGCGGCCTCCGGCGGGAAGCCGCCGTCCGGATCGGGGGCGGGCGCCGGCGGGGCGTCGGGGAGCGGGCCGTGGTCCTCGGCGGCGGTGCGCGGTGAGGGTATCCGCGGCCGCTCGCCGGGGCTGCTGGGCAGCTCGCGGCCGTCCCACTCGTCCGGGCCGTTCACAGGGACCGTCCATGGCCCGGGCCGGGCGGTGCGGAGGTGCCCGGGGCGGTGTACGGGGTGTGCGGCGGGCGCGGGACGCGGGCGTGCGGGGCGCGGGGCGGGTGCGCGGCGCGGTGGGCCGGCGGCAGGGCCTGGTGGTGGTGGGCGGTGGACAGCAGTTGCAGTCCCAGGCGGAGCCGGCGGCGGGCCTCGTCCTCGGTGACGCCCAGGTCGGCGGCGGTCTGGCGGTAGTCGCGGCGCTGGAAGTACGCCAGTTCCAGGGCGGCGCGCAGGGGTGCGGGCATGGACGTGACGATGTAGTCGGCGCGGGCGGCGGTGGAGGCCTCGTGGATCTTCTGCTCTATCTCGGCGGGCTCGGGGGCCTCGGTCCCGCCGTCGCGCGCGGAGGCGGCCTCGGTCTGGCGCAGCCGCTGGACGGCCTGGTGGCGGGTGACGGCGGCGACCCAGGAGCGCAGGGTGCCCTGCTTGGGGTCGTAGGAATCCGGGTGTTCCCAGATGTAGGCGAACACTTCGCGGGTGACGCGGTCGGCGGCGTCCTCGTCGTCCAGGACGCGGTGGGCGAGGCTGTGCACGAGGGAGGCGAAGCGGTCGTAGAACTCGCCGAGGGCGGCGGCCTCGCCGTGCGCGAGCCGCTGCTGCATGCGCCTGTCCCAACGCGGTGACGCGTCGTGTCCCATCGGGTCCTCATCCCTGCCCGCCGCCACCGGGCTCACACCTCAGCCGTCACTCCTGCACCCGCTCCCGGGACCTGTGCGCACGATCACAGGGCCCGCTGTGCCTCGAATGTAATGGGCGGGTCCGACAACGCACGCTCCTTTGCGGCAAACCGCGCCCCGTGAGGGCGGGGAATGGTAAAAGCCGGCCGCCGGATGCCCTCGCTTTGTGGCGATACTGCCCGTTCGAAGCGGATCGATGCCGATCGTTCTTGTCCACTCAGGGGTATGTGTTACCCGTGTGTGACCGGATGTCGGCGAAAAGCAGGGGGTGCCAAGGCATAGCCTTGGGCAGGACAGCCTGTTGTGCCAAGGGTTCCCAGGTGTTTCAGGGGAGAGAGGCCGGGCAGTCGAGGCGGGGAAGGGTGAGTTCCGGACAGTGCGGGGGGATCATCCGGTACGAGAGCGAGCGAAAGGCTTCGAGCGCGTGTCGTTGAAGGTGGCAGAAGACGAACAAGGCCCCTGGGCCGTGCTGCAGGTCTCCGGTGAGATGGACCTGGTCACGTCGCCTGCGGTGCGCCAGCATGTGCACGACGCGGTGGCCGACGGCCGGCGCTCCCTCGTGCTCGACCTCTCCGAGGTGCGGTTCTGCGATTCCAGCGGCGTGGGCGTGCTGATCGCCGCGCGCCGCCTGATGCGTTCCTGTCAGGGGCGGCTGCGGCTGATCCTCCCGGCGCAGGGCGCAGTGGACGGCTCGCACGTCAACCGGGTGCTGGCCGCGCTCGGCGTCCGCCGGCTCTTCGAGGTCTACCCGGACCTGCACACCGCCGTCGACGAGGCCGCCGCACCGCTCTCCGCCTGACGCCCCGCCCGCCCGCTCACCGACCCGGGCCGCCGCCCGGAGCGCCGGGCCCCGCCCTCACCCCGCCTCCGTCCCCACCCGCCCGTACGGCAGCTCCGCCCGTACGACGAAGCCGCCGTCGGACGTGCGCCGCGCCTCCAGCGTCCCGCCGAGGCTCTGGGCCCGCTCGCGCAGCCCGACCAGCCCGTGTCCGCCGCCGGGCAGCCCGGGGGCCGCCGCCGTCGCGTCCGGCGGACCGTTGCGGATCTCCACCAGCAGCCCGCGCCCCGCGGGGCTCTCCCCGTCCCGCGCCGACCGGCCCGCGCCGTCCTCGCGCACCGCGTCCAGCGGATCCACCCGTATCCGCACCCGCGCCCCCGGTGCGTGCTTGCGGATGTTGGTGAGCGCCTCCTGGACCGTGCGGAAGGCCGCCCGTTCCACCGTCTTGGCGCCCTTCGCGCCGGCCACCACGCCGCCCTCGTACGTCACGTCCAGTGCGCTCATCTCGATCAGCCGCGGCAGCTCCGCCAGATCGGGCTGCGGCGCGAGGTCCCGCGCCTCCCCGGCGCCGCCGCCGTCCGCCCGCAGCACGCCCACCATGTGCCGCAACTCCTCCAGCGTCCGCACGGACAGCTCGCGGATCGTCCGGGCTCCGGCGCGCGCCGCCGCGTCCTCCGTGCTGACCTGCACCGCGCCCGCCTGAAGGCTGATCAGGCTGACCTGGTGGGCCACCACGTCGTGCATCTCCCGGGCGAGCCGGGCGCGTTCGGTGGTCTTGACCCGGTCGGCGAGCAGCCGGTCCTCGCGGCGCAGGCTGCGCGTCAGGTCCTCGACGCGGGAGGCGAGTTCCCGCCGGGTGCGCACCAGCAGGCCCAGGGCGATCGGCGCGGCCGAGGTGACGGTGGCGTCGATCAGCACCAGGGTGTTCTCGCGGTAGTCGGTGAGTTCGAAGTCGGAGATCGGATACGGGAAGAAGTGCGCGGCGATCAGCAGCACCGCGCAGACGCCCAGCCGCTTCCGGCCGGGCCGGAGGGCGGCCAGGGTGTAGAGCCCGATCATCGGCGCGAACCAGATGTAGCCGATGTAGAGGCCGGGGAGGGTGAGGAGGAAGACCAGCAGCGGGAAGCGCCGGCGCACCAGCAGCACCACCGCGGCGGCGATCGAGACGCCCAGCTCCAGGCCCAGTCCGACGCCGTTGACCAGCATCGCGTCGGCGACCGCGAGCAGCACCGGGATCATCACCGGCCCGACCCTGCGCAGCCGGCGGCCCGGCGCCCCGTGTGCCGCCGCCCGCCACGCGGCCGCCGCCGCCCCGGCGGGCGCAA
>NZ_BMND01000033.1 GCF_014646275.1 Streptomyces kronopolitis | reverse complement strand
GATTTCGTTCCGTTGCCGGTCCGAATTCGTTTCCGATTCCCCGTCGGAGGGGGGTTGCCGTGGTGCGGCTATTTGAGCTGCCGCGCCTTTCGGCGTGATCACTACTTTAACGGTTTTCCCTGGCGACTCATAATCGAGTCGGCGGGGTCTGAATTTCGGCAACGCGAAAGAAGACCCGTCAGGGAGTCGTACGGAGTAGTTGGTTTCGCCGCCTCCGGCCCACGCACAATAGCGCTGCCCGTCTCAAGCGGCTCGGGCTACGTTAGGCGGTTGGCGACACGGAGTCAAGTAGCGCTGGGCGTGCGGCGTCGACGGGGGACGTGCGGGCGGTAGGGGCTCACCGTGGGGTCGTCGGCGATCCAGTAGCGCCACGGGTGGTCGGCCCCGTCCCCGCCCACTCCGGTGCGCGGGCCGCTGCGCACCAGTTCCGGGGCGGGCGGGCGGCCGTGCAGCAGGGAGAGCGGGGCGTCGCCGCCGGCGCACAGGTCGGTGCCGTCGAGACTCCGGTCGATGTCGAGGGCGGTGGCCAGGCGGGCCGGGCCCCTGGCCAGTTCCCTGGCGCTGCGGGCCTTGGGGCGGCGGCCGGCCGCCAACTCCGCTCCCTTGAGGATCTCGCCGGCCCGCAGCAGCACGCCGCTCGCCTTGCCCTCGGGGCAGCAGACCGCGTTGAGGCTGAACCACATGCCGTAGATGAAGTAGACGTACGCATGGCCGGGCGGGCCGAACATGGTGGCGTTGCGCGCGGTGCGGCCGCGGTAGGCGTGCGAGCCGGGGTCGTTCTCGCCGTCGTAGGCCTCGGCCTCGGTCAGCCGCAGTTCGATCGGGCCGTCAGGGGTGTTGCGGAGGAGGGTGCGGCCCAGCAGATCGGGGGCCACCTCCACGACGGGACGGGCGAAGAAGTCACGGGTGAGGGGCATTCGTTCCGGTACGTCGGCCATGCGGACCGAGGGTAGTGCAGCCCTGCGGGAAGGCGGCTGGCCATGGGGGCGTCGCAGTTGGGAAGGTGTGGCCGTGGAACCGGGTCGCCCGGTTCCACGTTCGTAGGAAGCGCACCGGGAGCACGGTGCGCCACAGGAGACAGGCGTTCCGCCTGGGGAGGACGAGCATGGGATTCAAGAAGCTGCTGGCGAGCCTGGGGGCCGGGGGCGCGTCGGTGGAGACGGTGCTCTTCGAGGAGAACGTCGTCCCGGGCGGGGTCGTGCAGGGTGAGGTGCGGATCCAGGGCGGGTCCGTGGCACAGCAGGTCGAGGGGCTGTCGGTCGGGCTGCAGGCGCGCGTCGAGGTCGAGAGCGGCGACGAGGAGTACAAGCGGAACATCGAGTTCACCAAGGTGCAGCTGGGCGGTGCGTTCGAGGTGCAGCCCGGCGCGGCGCACACCGTTCCGTTCGGGCTGGAGATTCCGTGGGAGACCCCGGTCACCACGTTCCTGGGGACGCATCTGCACGGGATGAACGTCGGGGTGACGACGGAGCTGGCGATCGCCCGTGCCGTGGACTCCAGTGACCTCGACCCGGTGAACGTGCACCCGCTGCCGGCGCAGCAGGCGATCCTGGACGCGTTCGGGCGGCTCGGGTTCCGCTTCAAGGCGGCCGATCTGGAGAAGGGGCACATCCGGGGAACGCGGCAGCGGCTGCCCTTCTACCAGGAGATCGAGTTCCACGCGCCGCAGCAGTACCGCGGGCTGAACCAGGTCGAGCTGTCGTTCGTGGCGGACGACCGGGAGATGGACGTCGTCCTGGAGATGGACAAGAAGCCGGGGCTGTTCACGGAGGGGTCGGACACCTACCGGTCGTTCACGGTGGGGCTGAACGACTTCGAGGGGACCGACTGGGCGGCGTACCTCAACCAGTGGCTGGCGGAGGTCGGCGGCAAGCGGAACTGGCTCTAACCTGGCCGGACAGGTGTCAGCAAGCGATCAGGAGGTGTTGAGGTGTCCGAGCTGAAGCGGCGGCCGCTCCCGCACGATTTCCATCCGCCGGTGCCGTCGTTCACGGTGCTGAGCGAGGAGATGGAGGAGGGCGGGACGCTGCGCTCCGAGCAGATCTTCGCCGAGGGGAACCGTTCACCGCAGCTGCGGTGGGAGGGTGCTCCCGCGGGGACGAAGAGCTACGCCGTCACCTGCTACGACCCGGACGCGCCGACGGGCAGCGGCTTTTGGCACTGGACGCTGTTCGACATCCCGGCGTCGGTGACGGAGCTGCCGGCCGGTGCCGGGTCCGGGGAGATGAAGGGGCTGCCCGAGGGCGCCGTGCATGTCCGTAACGACTACGGGACGCGCGACTTCGGGGGCGCGGCCCCGCCGCCCGGGGACGGTCCGCACCGCTATGTGTTCACGGTGTACGCGGTGGACCAGGAGAAGCTCGGTCCGGACGCGGATGCCTCGCCCGCCGTGGTGGGCTTCAATCTGCGGTTCCACACGATCGGGCGGGCCCAGCTGATCGCGGAGCACGAGGTGCCCGCGGCGGGCTGAGCGCCGTAATTCCGTTGCGCCCCGGCGCTTCCCGCACGCAGAGTGGTGTCCGTGCCGCCGCCCCCTCACCGGGGTGGCGGGCAGTCGGTACCGCAGTGGCGGGAGCGGCGGGGCGCAGGTGTGTCGTTTCCGCCTCCCCCATGCCTCACGGGCATGGAGGTGCCTCCACCCTGAGCCCGCATCGTGCCGGGCGTCCTCGCCGGCTGCCGTTCGCTCCGGGTCCCGTATGTTCACGGGGGTGGGACCCGGGGCGTCCTCATGTCGTGGAGCGTGCGTCGCCGCGGCACCTCCTTTTCATCTGCTGATCGCTCTCCATTTCCCTTGTGGCACACGGAAATTGCGTTGTTCGGGGAATACCTGCCGCTGCACAGTGGAGCAACTTCGCCACGGGGGCGGAGCGGTCCGGAAGGTGGACGGGATGCGCGAGACGCTGGTGCTGAATGCGAGCTTCGAGCCGCTGTCGACGGTGTCGCTGCGGCGCGCGGTGGTGCTGGTCATGCAGGACAAGGCCGTCGTCGAGCACGCGCATCCGGGGCTGCGCATCCGTGCCGCCGCGGTGGACGTCCCGGTGCCGCAGGTGATCAGGCTCAGCAGATACGTACGGGTGCCGTTCCGAAGACGGGCGCCCTGGTCGCGCCGGGGTGTGCTGGTGCGTGACCAGCACCGGTGCGCGTACTGCGGGCGTCGGGCGACGACGGTGGACCATGTCGTGCCGCGGTCGCACGGCGGCGGGGACACCTGGCTGAATACCGTCGCCTCGTGTGCGGAGGACAACCACCGCAAGGCGGACCGGACGCCCGAGCAGGCGGGGATGCAGCTGCTGCGGCGGCCGTTCGAGCCGACGCCGGCGGACGCGCTGCTGTCGACGCTGGGGGTGTCGGTGCGGGAGGGGCTGCCGGAGTGGCTGCCGCTGCCCGCGTAGCCGCGCCCTTCCCGTGCCGTCGCCCGACTCGCCTTATTTCAGGAGGAGTTGGGCGATGGCCAGCAGGCCGACGAGGACGATGACGGCGCGCAGGGCGGTGGGCGGCAGCCGGCGGCCGACCTTGGCGCCGAGCTGGCCGCCGAGGGTGGAGCCGACCGCGATCAGCGCGACGGCGGTCCAGTCGAAGTGGGCGACGAAGAGGAAGAAGACCGCCGCGACGCCGTTGACGATCGCGGCGAGGACGTTCTTGAGGGCGTTGACGCGCTGCAGGTCCTCGCTGAGCAGCAGGCCCATCAGGGACAGGTAGAGCACGCCCTGGGCGGCGCCGAAGTAGCCGCCGTAGGCGCTGGCGAGCAGCAGCCCGAGCAGCAGGGCCCAGCCGCCGTCGCGGGCGGCGGTGGTGCCGTTGCGCTCGCGGCGGGCTCGGAGTGCGGCGGCGAGCCGGGGCTGGGCGATGACGAGCACCAGCGCGACGGCGATCAGCGCGGGGACGATCGTGTCGAAGGCCTTCGAGGGCAGGGCGAGCAGCAGGATGGCGCCGCCCAGCCCGCCGATCAGTGCGATGAGGCCGAAGCGCAGCACCCGGCCGCGCTGGCCGACGAGTTCCCGGCGGTAGCCGAAGGCGCCGCTCAGCGAGCCGGGCACCAGGCCGAGGGTGTTGGAGACATTGGCCGTGACCGGGGGCAGGCCGAAGGCGAGCAGCACCGGGAAGGTGATCAGGGTGCCCGAGCCGACGATGGTGTTGATGGTGCCGGCGCCGAGTCCCGCGGCGAAGACGGCTACTGCTTCCCAGATGGTCACGCGAGATCCCCCTGTGCATGAGCGGCCCGATTCAACGACCGATCATGCACCAGGGGGCGCGGGGTCAGTCGATCGGGGGCGTCTCGTGGTGGGGCGAGCTGGGCTTGGGGATGGAGCCGCCGCCGGTCGGCGGGGTGAAGTTGCCGAGGGCACCGCCGAGGCCCTTGAGGGCGTCGCCGATCTCGCTGGGCACGATCCAGAGCTTGTTGGCGTCGCCTTCGGCGATCTTCGGGAGCATCTGGAGGTACTGGTAGGAGAGCAGCTTCTGGTCGGGGTCGCCCGCGTGGATGGACTCGAAGACCACCCGGATCGCCTGGGCCTCGCCCTCGGCGCGCAGGGCGGCGGCCTTGGCCTCACCCTCGGCGCGCAGGATCGAGGACTGCTTCTCACCTTCGGCGGTGAGGATCTGGGACTGCCGGACACCTTCGGCCTGGAGGATGGCGGCGCGCTTGTCGCGGTCGGCGCGCATCTGCTTCTCCATCGAGTCCTGGATGGAGGTCGGCGGCTCGATGGCCTTCAGCTCGACGCGGTTGACGCGGATGCCCCATTTGCCGGTGGCCTCGTCCAGGACGCCGCGCAGCGCCGCGTTGATCTCCTCACGGGAGGTCAGGGTCCGCTCCAGGTCCATGCCGCCGATGATGTTGCGCAGGGTGGTGACCGTGAGCTGCTCGATGGCCTGGATGTAGCTGGCGACCTCGTAGGTCGCGGCGCGGGCGTCGGTGACCTGGTAGTAGATCACCGTGTCGATGTTGACGACGAGGTTGTCCTGGGTGATCACCGGCTGCGGCGGGAACGGCACGACCTGCTCGCGGAGGTCGATGCGGTTGCGGATGGAGTCGATGAACGGGACGACGATGTTCAGTCCGGCGTTCAGCGTGCGGGTGTAGCGCCCGAAGCGCTCCACGATGGCGGCGCTGGCCTGTGGGATGACCTGGATCGTTTTGATGAGTGCGATGAACACGAGCACCACCAGGATGATCAGGACGATGATGATCGGTTCCACAGCGGCTCCCGTGCCCTTCGTTGCTGGTCCGTGCCGGCCGGCGACCGGCTTGCCGTTGATCAGTCTTTCAGAGACGTGGCGGGTCGCGCAGCGCGTTGGGGTCAGATGACGACGGCGGTGGCGCCTTCGATCGCGACGACGTCGACCGTCCGGCCGGGTTCGTAGACCTGGTCGCCGTCGAGCGCGCGGGCCGACCAGACCTCGCCGGCGAGCTTGATGCGGCCGCCCGCCCCGCCGTCGACGCGCTCCAGGACCGTGGCGCTTCTGCCCTTCAGCGCGTCGATTCCGGAGGCGAGGGCGGGACTCTGGCGGCGATGGCGGTTGGCGAGGGGGCGGACGACGGCGATCAGCGCCACCGACACCCCCACGAACACGAGGAATTGCGGCACCAGGCCGCCACCGACGGCCGCGGTGACGGCACCGGCGACGGCACCGACCGCGAGCATCCCGAATTCGGGCATCGCGGTCACGACGAGCGGAATGCCCAGTCCTACGGCGGCGATCAGCCACCACACCCATAGATCCACGGCTTCATGGTAGATCCGTGCGGCGGCGCGGGACAGGGGACGATCGGTCAGCGACCGGAGCCGCGCGCCGCGATGGCCCGCCGGACGGCGTCCGGTGGGGGCGCGTCGAGGGGTGGCCGGGCGGCGGGCCGGCTCAGGTCAGGGGCAGACCCTGCGCCGTCCAGCGGTCGTTGCCGTTGCGCTCGACGATCAGCGGGAGGCCGAAGCAGTGGGAGAGGTTGCTGGAGGTCAGTTCCAGGTCGAGCGGGCCGGCGGCCAGCACCTTGCCCTGACGGATCATCAGGACGTGGGTGAAGCCCGGGGCGATCTCCTCGACGTGGTGGGTGACCATGATCATCGAGGGGGCGTACGGGTCGCGGGCGAGGCGGCCCAGGCGGCGCACCAGGTCCTCGCGGCCGCCCAGGTCGAGGCCGGCGGCCGGCTCGTCCAGCAGCAGCAGCTCGGGGTCGGTCATCATCGCGCGGGCGATCAGGGTGCGCTTGCGCTCGCCCTCGGAGAGGGTGCCGAACTTGCGGTCCAGGTAGGCGGTCATGCCGAGACGGTCGAGGAAGGCGCGGGCGCGCTGCTCGTCGATCTCGTCGTAGTTCTCCTGCCAGCTCGCGGTCATGCCGTACGCGGCGGTGAGCACGGTCTGCAGCACGGTCTGGCTGCGCGGCAGCTTGTCGGCGAGCGCGATGCCGGCGACGCCGATGCGCGGGCGCAGGTCGAAGACGTCGACCTTGCCGAGCTGCTCGCCGAGGATCGACGCGCTGCCGGAGCTCGGGAAGAGGTAGCTGGAGGCGAGATTCAGCAGGGTGGTCTTGCCGGCGCCGTTGGGGCCGAGGATCACCCAGCGCTCCCCCTCCTTCACCGACCAGGAGACCTGGTCCACCAGAGCCCGTCCTTCGCGGACCACGGATACGTCCACCAGCTCCAGCACATCGCTCATGAGCGCGATCTCTCCCATTACTTCTCGGTCGTCGTGTGCACCGGTAGGCGCAGCCCCCCTGCAAACCTACGCCACTCGTTGTCGGTGCTGTTCCCTAGGCTGGGGGGCATGCTCGATGAACCTCGTTCGGGACGGCTGGCGGCATGGGGAAATGCCCTTTTGGCCGGACTTGTCTCACCTGATGAAGCCGCGGACCGTATCGCGGACGACGACGCGGTGCACCGCGTGGAGGGCCTGCCCGGCGAGGAGAAGCCGGTCGGGCTGACCCTCGCGCTGGGGCGGCTGCGGGCGCTGGGGGCGGTCGGCCTGCGGGTGGCGCTGCCGGTGTCCGGCCATCCGCTGGGGCTGTGCGGCCCGCCGGAATTCAACGCGCGGGCGCTGGAGGCCGAGGAGGCGGTGCTCGCCTCGGGCGCCGGGCTCGGGCTGATCCCCGAGACGTACGAGGCCGGGCCGGCGGGCGGCGCCGGGCCCGATGTGCATGTGGAGGTGGTCTGGCACTGCCTTCCGGTGCGCGAGGCGCCGCCGGCCGACGTGCCGTCGCTGGGTGAGGCCGAGCGGGAGCTGGCGGAGGCCCTGCGGGAGGCGACGGAGCTGCTCTCGACGCTGGATGTGGCCGGGGCCGGTCCGGTGGCGCAGGCGGCGCTGGAGGCGTACCGGGCGCGGGCGGAGGCCGGCCGGCGGATGCTGGCGCCCGGGTATCCGCCGCGTGCGGTGCGGGTGCTGGAGCTGGCGCAGCGCGTCGGTGCGCTGATCGGCATCGCCCAGCAGGCCGGCGGGGAGCACGGCGGGGCGGTCAGCTCCTCCCAGATCGCGGCCCGCGCCGAGGCGCTGCGGCCGGTGGAGCGCACGGCCCGGCGGGCGCAGGTGGCGGCGTACAACTCCGCGGTCGAGGAGCGCGAGCGCCACCGGGGCTGAGAACGGGACGGGCCCCGCCGGACCCTTGTGTGGTCCGGCGGGGCCCTTGCCGACCCGGGGCCGAACGCCTCTGGGCAGGCGAAGTCGTTCGGCCCGGGTCGGACAACCTCAGTTGTTCGTGGTGACGTTGCCGAAGGCGGGGTTGAGCGCGCCGATGACGTTGACCGTGTCGCCGCCGACGTTCACCGGGACGTGCACGGGGACCTGGACGAGGTTGCCCGAACCGATGCCGGGGGACTGCGTCGCCGCACCGGCGGCCTGCGGGCCGCTGGTGGCGAAGGCGGAACCGGCTGCCGCACCGAGGGCGAGTCCGGTGGTGGCGAGAACGAGGGCGGCCTTCTTGGCGGTGATCATGGTTCGTGTTCCTCACGTGGTGGCACAGTGCCGGAAGGACAGTGTCTGAGGGAGGGGACCGGCCGCGCGTCCGCGGCGGGACGGGGCCGGTCCGGCGTGACCCACGCGCACCATGGCGTCGGGCGGGTCAGGCGGATGCTGCGGACGTGCCTGCGCTCAGTAGTTGACGCAGGGGTTGCCGAAGGTGGGGTTGAGCGCACCGATGACGGTGGCGGTGACACCGCAGGCGTTCACGGGCACGTGCACCGGGACCTGGACGGTGTTGCCGGAGATGATGCCCGGGGAGTGCACCGCGCCGCCGACGGCCTGCGGTCCGGACTGCGCCGAGGCCACGCCGGCGCCCGCGAGGGCGAGGCCGCTCGCCGCCATGGTGATGGCCGCTACCCGCTTGATGTTCTTCACTTCTGACTCCTCCTTGCCGTTGCCGTGGCGAGCCGCCACGACTGCACTGGACAACGGCCGGGCGCGGGAAGGGATGCGCCGAACGGGCGACAGCTACACGACAGTATGAATCTCGGATCTGAAGACGACATTCCGCTTGTCGTCCCTGTACGGGGGCGCAGGTCAAGACCGGTGCCCCCGTGGAGGGTTCAGGCGCCGATGCCGTGCCGTACGGCCCACAGGGCGGCCTGGGTGCGGTCCGCGAGGTCGAGCTTCATGAGGATGTTGGAGACATGGGTCTTGACGGTCTTCTCGGACAGCACCAGGGCGCGGGCGATCTCGCGGTTGGAGCGGCCGTCCGCGATCAGGGCGAGCACCTCGCGCTCCCGCTCGGTCAGCGAGGTCCCGCGCCCCTGGCCGCCGTTGTTGCCCACCTCCTGGGCGAGCAGCGCGCCGGCGACCTCGGGCTGCAGCAGGACGTGCCCCGCGTGCACGGAGCGGATGGCGCCGGCCAGCGCGTCCGGGTCGATGTCCTTGTAGACGTAGCCGGCCGCGCCCGCGCGCAGCGCCGGGACGACGGTGCGCTGCTCGGTGAAGCTGGTCACCACCAGCACCCGGGCGGGGTTGGCCAGTTCGCGCAGCTTGCGGAGCGCCTCGATGCCGTCCATGCCGGGCATCTTGACGTCCATCAGGACGACGTCCGGGTGCAGTTGTTCGGCGGCGGCGATGCCCTCGGCCCCGTCGGAGGCCTCCCCCACCACCTCGATGTCGTCCTGGACCTCCAGGAAGGTCCGCAGCCCGCGGCGGACGACCTGGTGGTCGTCCACGAGCAGGACCCGGATCGCCGGGCCGGCGGCCCGTGCCCGGCCGCCGGCGCTCGCGCCGCCGTTCTCCGGGGGACGTGTCCCCGCACCGTCCCGTTCCCTGTCAGCCACCGGGCACCTCCATCTCGACAGCGGTGCCCTTGCCGGGCTCCGACTCCACCGTGAGTCTGCCGCCGACACCGCCGGCGCGGTCGTGCATCGAGACCAGGCCGAGATGCCGGCCGGCCCGGCGCACGAGGGCCGGATCGAAGCCGCAGCCGTCGTCGGCGATCCGCAGCAGCGCGCCCGGTCCGCTCCGGGTCACGGTCACCTCGACGCGCCCGGCCCCGGAGTGCCGCAGGGCGTTGTGCAGCGCCTCCTGGGCGACCCGGAGCACGGCCTCCTCCTGGGCGGCGGGCAGGGCCCGGACGCTGTGGGCGGCGAAGGTGACGTGTGCGGAGTGGGCGCGGTCGAGGACCTGGACCTGGGAGCGCAGGGTGGCGATCAGGCCGTCCTCGTCCAGGGCCGCGGGCCGCAGCTCGACGACGGCGGCCCGCAGTTCGTCGGCGGCCTCCGCGGCCAGCGCGGCGACCTGGTGCAGCTCGTCCTTGGCGCGGGCCGGGTCGCGGTCGACCAGGGCGGTGGCCGCCTGGGCGGTGAGGCGGAGCGAGAAGAGCTTCTGGGCGACCGCGTCGTGCAGCTCGTGGGCGAGCCGGGCGCGCTCCCCCGCGATGGTCAGCTCGCGGCTGCGCTCGTAGAGGCGGGCGTTGGTCAGGGCGATGGCGGCGTGCTGGGCGAGTATGCCGAGCAGCCGCTCGTCGTCCTCGGTGAAGCGGCAGCCGCCCTCGCGGGCGGGCGCCGGCCCGTGGCAGCGCTTGTTGGCCAGGAAGAGGGCGCCGAGGATCTCGTCGCCGTCGGCGACCGGCAGGCCGAGGAAGTCGGACATGTCCGGGTGGGCGGCCGGCCAGCCGCCGAAGCGGGGGTCCTCGCGGACGTCGGCGAGCCGCTCGGGGGTGGCGTTGTGCAGCATCGCGGCGAGGATGCCGTGCTGGCGGGGCAGCGGACCGATGGCCTTCCACTGCTCGGCGCTCACGCCGTCCACCACGAACTGGGCGAAGCCGCCGTGGTCGTCGGGCACCCCCAGGGCGGCGTATTCGGCGTCCAGCAGCTCGCGGGCCGAGGCCACGATCGTCTTGAGGACGTCGCGCACCTCCAGATGCCGGCTCATCGCCAGGATCGCGGTGCTCACCGCGGGGATGCCCGCTCCCGGTCCGTTGGTCATGGGATCACGGTACCGGCGGGGCGACCTGCACGTATCGGTCCGGCGGCGGCCGCCCCCTACGCCGCCGGGCCTAGGCCGAACGCCCTGGCCACGGCCGGTCCAGCGGCCGACGTGCCGGGGGCGGCGGCGTTCCTACCGTGAGGGCGAGGGCCGGTGCGGACCCGGCCGGACAAGGGGACGTGATCATGCCGGTGGCGATCATCACGGGGGCGTCGAAGGGGCTGGGCCGGGCGCTCGCCGGGGCGCTGGCCCGACGGGGCTGGGATCTGGTCGTGGACGCCCGGTCGGCCGGGCCGCTGGAGGAGGCGGCGCGGGAGCTGCGCGGGGCGGGGGCACGGGTGGCGGCGCTGCCCGGGGACGTGACGGACGGCGGGCACCGGGCGGCGCTGGTGGCCGCGGCCCGGGAGCTGGGCGGGCTGGATCTGCTGGTGAACAACGCCAGTGCGCTGGGGGCCGAGCCGCTGGTGCGGCTGGCGGACCAGTCGCTGGCGGGGCTGCGGAGGGCGCTGGAGGTGAATGTGGTGGCGCCGCTGGGGCTGGTCCAGGAAGCATTGTCGCTCTTGCGCAGTTCCTCCTATCTGCCCTCGTATGAAGAAGTCGCCCCTTATATAGGGGAGGCTCCTTATATAGGGAGCGAAGGGAATGGGATTGCGTACGATCCGTACCCTAATTCCGAGAATTCCCAAAACGCCAGATTGTCCGATTCGCCCACTTATGTAGCGGCGGGTGGGGCGGTGCTCACCATCAGCTCGGACGCCGCCGTCGAGGCCTACCCCACCTGGGGCGGCTACGGGGCGGCGAAGGCGGCGCTGGACCAGCAGTCGGCGGTGCTCGCGGCCGAGGAGCCGGCGCTGCGGGTGTGGCGGGTGGACCCGGGTGACATGCGGACCGATCTGTACGCGGCCGCCGTCCCGGACGACGACGCCTCCGGGCGGCCGCTGCCGGAGACCGTCGTCCCGGCGCTGCTGCGGCTGCTGGATCACGCGGCCCCCAGCGGGCGGTACACGGCGGCCGCGCTCGCACCCGAGGGGGCGGACCCCCGATGACCGTGGCGGCGCACGTCCCGCGCGAGCTGTCGGCCCGGGTGCCCGCCGAGCAGCGGGGCCCCGGCCTGGACCGGGACGCCGTACGGCTGCTGGTCAGCCGGGGGACGGCCGAGCCCACCCATCACGGCTTCGGTGAACTGCCCGAGCTGCTGACGGCGGGCGACGTCCTGGTGGTGAACACCTCGCGGACGCTGCCGGCGGCGGTGGACGGCCGGATCGGGGACGGCCGGGGGCGCGGCGAGCCGGTGGTGGTGCACTTCTCGACCCGGGCGGACCGCTGGCACCCGGCGGGCCGCGCGGTGGCCGGGTGCTGGGCGGTGGAGCTGCGGAGCCCGGACGGGCGGGGCAGCACCCGGCCGCGGGCGGGCGGCCCGGCCGGCCTGGAGGTGCGGCTGCCGGACGGGGCCCGGCTGACGCTGGCGGCCCCGCTGGACGCCGGGAGCCCCCGGCTGTGGTGGGCGCGGGTGACGGGCACGGGCGCGGCGGAGCTGATGCGGCGCCACGGGCGGCCGATCCGCTACGGCTACACGGAGCGGGACCAGCCGCTGGCCGCGTACCGGACGGTGTTCGCGCTGGACGGGCCCGGCGGCAGCGCGGAGATGCCGAGCGCGGCCCGCCCCTTCACCGCGGAGACGGTGACGCGGCTGGTCAGCAAGGGGGTGCAGTTCGCGCCGGTGTCGCTGCACACGGGGGTGGCGTCCGCGGAGGCGTTCGAGCCCCCGTATCCGGAGCGGTTCGTGGTGCCGCCGGCCACCGCATGGCTGGTGAACGCGGTGCGGGCGCGGCGGACGGCCGCCGGGCGGCACCGTGCGGCGCGGGGCGGGCGGATCGTGGCGGTGGGGACCACGGCCGTACGGGCGCTGGAGTCGGCGGCCGGTGCGGACGGGCGGGTGCGCGCCGCGGACGGCTGGACGGACCTGGTGGTGACGCCGCAGCGCGGGGTCCGGGCGGTGGACGGCCTGCTCACCGGGCTGCACGAGCCCACCGCCTCGCATCTGCTGATGCTGGAGGCGGTGGCGGACGAGGACGTGCTGCGGCGCGCGTACGCGGCGGCGCTGGAGCGGCGCTATCTGTGGCACGAGTTCGGCGATCTGCACCTCGTGCTGCCGGACTGAGGGACGGAGGAACAGAGGGCCGGGCGGGCCGGCGCCGGGGCGGGAGGACCGTCCCGGCACCGGCATGTCTCATGGGCGCGCGGGCACGGGGTCCCGCGCGCGGGCGGTCGGTGCCGGAGGGCGGGGCGCGGGCCGGGAGAGCGTCATCGGACGTCGGGCCGGGGGGCCGGAACGGCGGGCCGGGCGGGGGCCGGATGAGCGGCCGGTCGGCCCCGGGATTCCGGGCTTGTTGCGCTGCCACGGAATGCGAAGTGCCCGATTTGCACCGAACGCCCCCCGGTCGGGGCATGGTTGGGGATTTCCGTACACCGACTGTGCGTCTGCAATTACTTCCGGCGAGATAAACCTTGCCGCATTGTGACGCCGGACATAGGACGCAGGTCACTTACGAGCCGGGTTAGTGGACCCAGGAATACTTCATGAGCTGGGAATCTGTTATCCGGGACGCAATATTCCCGCACTGGGTTCCACTAACTCGGATCGTACGTCACACCTTTGCCGTGGGAATTTCCGGCCGCTAAGAATGGCTCCCGTCGCTCGGCGCCGTGACCAGAACTCGGCGTTTGCCGCCGCTCACAGGCCCGGGCGATGTCCCCCCATCGGAAGAGGTCGTCCCCGCCATGCCCAAGCACGCCAATTCTGGTCTCCTTCGCCTGACCCGGACCCACAAGCTCTCCGTAGCCGGCATTGCCACCGCCGGTGCCGCCGCACTCGCCATTTCCCTCGTGCCGGGTACCGGCGCCGACCACGGCACGACCCAGGCCGCCGCCGCCGAGAACGTGAAGCCGGCCGCCTTCAGCGCCGTCGACACCGCCGCCCGCACCCAGCAGGCCCTCGCCCGGCAGGCCGACACCTCCGCCGCCCAGGGGAAGGCCGAGGCCGCCGCCAAGAAGGTCGCCGAGCAGAAGGCGGCCGCCGCGAAGGCAGCCAAGGTGAAGGCCGCCGCGAAGGCCAAGGCCGACAAGGCGCGCGCCGTGAAGGCCGCCGCGAGCCGGTCCGCCGTGCGCACCGCGATACCCGCCGCCGCCCCGAAGCCGGCCGCCAAGCCCGCGGTCAAGCCGGTCGTGAAGACCTACCCGAACAACCTGGACGGCTGGATCCGCGAGTCGCTGGACGTCATGGCCAAGAAGGGCATCCCGGGCTCGTACAACGGCATCTACCGCAACCTGATGCGTGAGTCGTCCGGCAACCCGAACGCGATCAACCTCTGGGACATCAACGCCCAGAACGGCATCCCGTCCAAGGGTCTGCTCCAGGTCATCGACCCGACCTTCAAGACGTACCACGTCCCCGGCACCTCGTGGAACATCTACGACCCGGTCGCCAACATCACCGCCGCCTGCAACTACGCGGCCGACAAGTACGGCTCGATGGACAACGTCAACTCGGCCTACTGAGCCGCGGGGACACAACCCACCGCGCAGCCGCGCGCACACCGCCGAGGGGCGGCACCCGATGTCGGGTGCCGCCCCTCGGGCGTGGCGGTGCGGGGGTGCGGCTACTTGCGCATGACCTCCGGCTCGTGCCGGCGCAGCAGGCGCGCGACGACGAAGGCGAGCGCGACGCCCAGGGTGATCAGGATGATCATGTCCATCACGTAGACGCCGGTCTGGTGCTTCCACAGCGGGTCCGGGTTGCCCGGCTCCCACGGCAGCAGGGTGTTCATGTCGGCGGTCGCGCCCATCGCGGCGACGGCCCAGCGCGACGGCATCAGCCAGGCGAACTGGGCGACGCCCACGGTGTCGAAGAGCTGGAAGAGCACGCCGGTGAAGACGACCTGGACGATGGCGAACATGACCAGCAGCGGCATGGTCTTCTCGGCGGTCTTGACCAGCGCGGAGATGATCAGGCCGAACATCATCGAGGTGAAGCCGAGCGCGATGATCGCCAGCGCCATCTCGACCGCCGGGGCCTTCGCCACGATGAGGCCCTCGCTGGGCATGTTCCGGGTGGAGAAGCCGATCGCCGCGATGATCACGCCCTGGAAGGCCGTGACCACCCCGAGCACGATCACCTTGGACATCAGATACGCCGACCGCGACAGGCCGGTGGCCCGTTCGCGCTCGTAGATGACCCGCTCCTTGATCAGCTCACGGACCGAGTTGGCGGCGCCGGAGAAGCACATGCCGACCGCGAGGATCAGCATGATCGTGCTCGCGTCGCGGTTGGTGCGGTGCTTGGCCAGCGGGCCGTATCCGAGGCCGAAATCGCTGGGAATCAGCATCGAGACCACACCGAGCACCGCGGGCAGAATCAGCATCAGCCCCAAAAAGCCCCGGTCGGAGGCGAGTACCGAGACATAGCGGCGCATCAGCGTCCAGAGTTGGGAGCCCCAGCTCTGGGATTTCTGTATCCGGGCCGGCGGCGCCTGGACATTGACCGACTGCGGGGCGACGGCGTCGAAGTCCGCCGCGTACATCTGGAAATGCGGGGAGCCGCGCCAGCGTCCCATCCAGTCGTAGTCGCGGTAGTTCTCGAAGGCGGAGAACACATCCGCCCAGGTGTCGTACTGGAAGAAATTGAGCGCCTCCTCGGGCGGGCCGAAATAGGCCACGCCGCCGCCCGGGGCCATCACCAGCAGCTTGTCGCACAGGCCGAGTTCGGCCACCGAGTGGGTGACGACCAGGACCGTGCGGCCGTCGTCGGCGAGGCCGCGCAGCAGCTGCATGACATCGCGGTCCATGCCCGGGTCGAGGCCCGAGGTCGGCTCGTCCAGGAAGATCAGCGACGGCTTGGTCAGCAGCTCCAGGGCCACCGAGACCCGCTTGCGCTGGCCGCCGGAGAGCGAGGTGACCTTCTTGTCCTTGTGGACGTGGAGCTTCAGCTCGTGCAGCACCTCGTCGATCCGGGCCTCGCGCTCGGCCTCCGCGGTGTCACCGGGGAAGCGGAGCTTGGCCGCGTACTTGAGGGCCTTCTGGACGGTCAGTTCCTTGTGCAGGATGTCGTCCTGCGGGACCAGGCCGATGCGCTGGCGCAGCTCGGCGAACTGCTTGTAGAGGTTCCGGTTGTCGTAGAGGACATCGCCCTGGTTGGCGGGGCGGTAGCCGGTCAGCGCCTTGAGGAGTGTCGACTTGCCGGAGCCGGAGGGACCGATGACCGCGATCAGCGACTTCTCCGGGACGCCGAAGGAGACGTCCTTGAGGATCTGCTTGCCGCCGTCGACGGTGACCGTGAGGTGGCGGGCCGAGAAGGAGACCTCGCCGGTGTCGACGAACTCCTCCAGGCGGTCGCCGACCAGCCGGAAGGTGGAGTGGCCGACGCCGATGATGTCGTTCGGGCCGATCACCTTGGTGCCGGACTTGGCGACCGGCTGGCCGTTGACATAGGTGCCGTTGTGGCTGCCCAGGTCGCGGATCTCGAAGCGGCCGTCGGGGGTGGCGCGGAACTCGGCGTGGTGGCGGGAGACCTGTAGGTCGGAGACGACCAGCTCGTTCTCCAGCGCACGGCCGATGCGCATCACCCGGCCTGTGTCGAGGCGGTGGAAGGTGGTCGGGCTGCGGTCGCCGCCGGCCGGGGCGCCGCCCGCCTGCGGCCCGCGGGCCTGCTGCGGGGGCACGGCCTGCTGCGGCTGCGGGGCCGGCTGAGCCTGCTGGGGCGGGATGTACGGCGGCCGGTCGCCCTGCGGCGGGGCCTGCCAGCCCTGCTGCGCGGGCGGCTGCTGCTGCGCGGGTGGCGCCTGCCAGCCCTGCGCGGCCTGTCGCTGCGCCGCCGGGGCCGGCTGCGCGCCGAAGGCGTCGGCGGCCGGTGCGGCGGACAGGTTCACCCGGGGGCCGTCGGTGGCGTTGCCCAGGTGCACGGTCGAGCCGGCGCCGACCTCCATCTGGTGGATCCGCCGGCCCTGGACATAGGTGCCGTTGGTGCTGCCCTGGTCTTCGATGATCCAGCTCTGGCCGGCCCACCGGACGGTGGCGTGCCGCCAGGAGACCCTGGCGTCGTCGAGCACCATGTCGCCCTGCGGATCACGTCCCACGTTGTAGGACCGGGACGGGTCGAGCGTCCAGGTCCTTCCGTTCAATTCGAGTACGAGTTCAGGCACTCCACGCCCCATTACATAGTCCCCCGAGTGACGCCCTGTATGGGAATCCAGGGATGGCGAACATCGTAGGAACTATTTCAGGCTGAGCCCACCGACCGGAAACCGGGACGCGGCGGGGCCGCACGGGCCTCGCCGGCGCGCCGGCCGAACGCTCCCGGAGCGCGGGAGAAGAGCCCCGGGGAGGAAGAGACCACCTGATTCCGGGCCTTCCGGGCGGACCGGCCTCCGCCCGAGCCTCCGGGCGCGTTTGCCGGCCGCGCCCGGAGGCCGTGCGGGCGCGGGGCGCGGGGCGCGGGCGGCATGATGGAGGGGACGGACACCTCCCGGCCGGACGGTCCGCCGCGGCCGCGGGGTGGCACCCGGCCGAACGCAGCGGCCCGCCACGGGCGTTGGCCCGCCGGCCCGGGCGCGCGAGCCGGCCGACCGGACACGAGTGCGTAACGATCAACGGGGCGCCCTCGGCCGGGGGCACCGGGCGCGGGGCCGGCGGTCCGGCGCCGCGCCGTTCCGAACCCCGGACGCGCGTACGGAAGCGGCCGCCCGGCGGTTACCGTAAGGGCACCATGAGCGCATCGCAGATCCCGCCTGCCACCGCCGTACCGGGCGATGACGTACCGACCCTGCTCGTAAAGATCTTCGGGAAGGACCGTCCCGGCATCACCGCAGGTCTCTTCGACACCCTCGCCGCCTACTCCGTCGATGTCGTGGACATCGAGCAGGTCGTGACCCGGGGACGCATCACGTTGTGCGCGCTGGTCACCGCCCCCTCCCCCGCCGAGGGCTCCACCGGCACCGCCGAGGGGGACCTGCGGGCCACCGTGCACAGCTGGGCCGAGTCGATGAGCCTCCAGGCGGAGATCATCTCCGGCCGGGGCGACAACCGTCCGCGCGGCACCGGGCGTTCGCACGTCACCGTGCTGGGGCATCCGCTCACCGCGGAGACCACGGCCGCGATCGCCGCGGCCATAACGGCCACCGGCGGCAACATCGACCGTATCTTCCGGCTGGCCAAGTATCCGGTGACGGCAGTCGAGTTCGCGGTCTCCGGTGCGCAGACCGCGAGCCTGCGCAGCGTGCTGGCGCCCGAGGCCGCGCAGCTCGGGGTGGATATCGCGGTGGTCGCGGCGGGGCTGCAGCGCCGGGCCCAGCGGCTGGTCGTGATGGATGTCGACTCGACGCTGATCCAGGACGAGGTCATCGAGCTGTTCGCGGCGCACGCCGGCTGCGAGGCGGAGGTCGCCGAGGTCACCGCCGCCGCGATGCGCGGTGAGCTGGACTTCGAGCAGTCCCTGCACGCCCGGGTCGAGCTGCTCGGCGGGCTGGACGCGTCCGTGGTGGAGGCGGTGCGCAAGGAGGTGCGGCTCACCCCCGGGGCCCGCACCCTGGTGCGGACCCTCAAGCGGCTGGGCTACCAAGTCGGCGTCGTCTCGGGCGGCTTCACGCAGGTCACCGACGCCCTCCAGGAGGAGCTGGGGCTGGACTTCGCCTCCGCCAACACCCTGGAGATCATCGACGGCAAGCTCACCGGCCGGGTCACCGGCGAGATCGTCGACCGGGCCGGCAAGGCCAGGCTGCTGCGCAGCTTCGCGCAGCAGGCCGGGGTGCCGCTGGCCCAGACCGTGGCGATCGGTGACGGCGCCAACGATCTCGACATGCTCAACACCGCCGGGCTCGGGGTCGCCTTCAACGCCAAGCCGGTGGTGCGGGAGGCGGCGCACACCGCCGTGAACGTGCCGTTCCTGGACACCGTGCTGTATCTGCTGGGTATCACCCGCGAAGAGGTCGAGGCGGCCGAGACGCACGTCGGCTGAGCGGCGGCGGACGGTCCGGGCGGCGGGCGGCTCCCGCCGGGCAGGGACCCGTCCCGCGCACACGAGGGCCCCGGCAGCGGGACAGCTGCCGGGGCCTCGTCGCGTCCGGTCCGCCCCGCACGCTCGGGCGCGGGGGGCTACGGGATCAGTCCTGCGGGGTCCAGTACGCGACCAGCCGGGCGACGCCGTGCTCCACCGACTTCCAGGATCCGTCGAAGCTGAGCACGGCCAGCGAGGCGGTCGGGAATCCGCTGCGGTTCATCCGCGGCAGCAGATTGCCCTCGGCCTCGCCCGAGAGCGCCTCGGCGAGGGCGTGCACACCCGGGTTGTGGCCGACCAGCATCAGGTCGGAGACGTCGTCGGAGGTCTCGTTGAGCAGCGCGAGGAGGTCCCCGAGGGAGGCTTCGTAGATCCGCTCCTCGTAGACGGTCTTGGGTCGCTGCGGCAGCTCGTGGACGGCGAGCTTCCATGTCTCACGGGTGCGGGCGGACGTCGAGCACAGGGTCAGATCGGGGGTGATCCCGGCTCCGGCCAGCCAGCGGCCGGCGACCGGGGCATCCTTGCGGCCGCGCTCGGCGAGCGGACGCTCATGGTCGCTGGACTCCGACCATTCGGCCTTGGCATGTCGGAGGAGGACAATCCGGCGTGGTGTATCGGCGCTCATGCGTCCCAGCTTCGCACGAAAGGCGGCGCGGGGCGCGGGGTGTTGAACTGCTGATTCCGCCTCTTGGCACGGTCCGCGGACGGTCATCCGGCACCACTGCGGACAATCCTGGCCAAGATCTCCAGCAGCGGGCCCAGGCCCTGCGGCACCTCGGCGGCGCCGGCCCGGGAGGAGCCGGCCACGAGCGCCAGCAGGACCGCGAAGGAGACCACCGGCAGGGCCAGCGCCCACCACGGCAGCCGGGGCCGCTGACGCGGGGGCCGCGCGGCGGGAGACCGGCGGAAGGCGGCGGGCACGGGGATCGCCTCCCTGGCGGCGCGAAGGGCGGCGCGGCCGCGGTCGCAGTGCGCCCACCGCGGGGTGCGGTGTGCTTCGACGCTACGGCTGCGCGCCCGCCGTTCCCACCCGGGAAACCACCCACTCGTCCCTGACGCCGGCCCCCTAGGGGTGTCTTCAAAGTCCCGTCGTTCGCCCGTAGGGCGGCCTCGCGGTGTCTGGTGCGTGCGATCGCAAGGCGGAGGGTCTTCCCGGTACTGGGCGTACCGGGAAGATCCCGACAACGCGGCGAGCGTGCGTGCCAGGCGCCGCGAGGCAGGCGGGACTTTGAAGACAGCCCCTAGGGGACGGTGGGGCGGTCCCCACCACGGCGTCCCCGCGGGGTGCCTACGGGGCGGCGAAACTCGCGATGATCGCGACGAGAACGGTCACCCCGAGCATGGCGCCCAGGACGAGGAGCAGCTTCTTGTGGCTGTCCTGCGGATTCGGTTCGAGCACTGGCATGGGCCCAGTGTCGCACTCAGGCCTCGTCCTCGATCCGGCGGTCCCGGCCGGCCAGCACCCCCACCACGATCTGCGGCACCATCAGCCCCGCCATCAGGGCGATCGGCAGCCCCCAGCCGCCGCTGTGCTGATAGAGCGCGCCGACCAGCAGCGGCCCGGGGAGGGAGAGCAGATAGCCCACGCACTGCACGAAGGCCGACAGCTTGCCGACGCCGGCGGCGCTGATCGCGCGCATCCCGATCATCGTCAGGGCCAGCGGAAAGGCGCAGTTGGAGACGCCCATCAGCAGCGCCCAGGCCCAGGCGCCGGCGGCCGGTGCCAGCCACAGCCCGGCGTACCCGGCCAGGCCGCACAGGCCCAGCAGCACCACGACCGGACCCTGGTGCGGCATCCGGGCAGCCAGCCGCGGCAGGACGAAGGAGAGCGGGACGCCCACCGCCATGGTGACCGCGAGCAGCACCCCCGCGGTGCCCGCCGAGACCCCCGCGTCGCGGAAGATCTGCGGCATCCAGCCCATCGTGATGTACGCGGCGGTGGCCTGCAGGCCGAAGAACAGGGCCAGCCACCAGGCGGTCGGTGAGGAGGCGATCCGCAGGGGGGCCTCCTCGGTGCGTACCGCGGCGCCCGCGGACGGTCCGGCGGCGGCCCCGCGCTGCCGCGCCACCACGAGCCAGGGCAGCACGGCCACGGCGGACAGCACCGCCCACCCGGCCAGCCCGAACCGCCAACTGCCGCCCAGCGTCCCGGTCATGGGCACGGTCAGGGCCGCGGCGAGCGAGGTGCCCAGGGCCAGCGCCATGGAGTAGAGCCCGGTCATCGAGCCGACCCGGTCGGGGAACCAGGCCTTGATCACGACGGGTATCAGCACATTGCTGACCGCGATGCCGGCCAGGGCGACCGCGCTGGCGGCGAGGAAGCCGGCGGTGCCGCCGGCGAAGGGGCGCGCCGCGACGCCCAGGGCGATCGCGACCAGCCCGGCGCAGACCACCGTGCCGGCCCCGAAGCGCCTGGCCAGCCGGGGCGCGGCGATCCCGAAGACCGCGAAGCACAGGGCGGGCACCGAGGTCAGCAGCCCGGCGACGGTGCCGCTCATCCCGAGGCCGTCGCGGACCTCCTCCATGAGCGCACCGAGGCTGGTGATCGGCGGGCGGAGGGTGAGCGCGGCGAGGACGAGTCCGGCCGTCAGGATCCGCAGTACCCAGCGGGCGGCCGGTGTGCCCGCCGCCGGGCCCGGCGGCTCACCGGACTCCGAGCCGGGAGGTCTGCCCCGGACGGCGCCGGACGCGGGGTGCTCCGGGCCGTCGGCCGGGCGTGCGGAGGGGTTCGTGGCCGGCTCGGCGTCGGTGCCGAGGATCGCGGTGTCGTCGTGTGCCATACACCCATCATAGAATCATGGGATGAATTCCTGCCCAGTGGAAATCGATACCCTCTGCTGGCCCGCCGCGGCGCCGGGGACCAGCCGGCTCCCCCGCGCCGCACGGCGATCGTCCGATTCCCCTGCCACCCCGGAGCGCAGCCATGCCCCTGTCCTCGCCCCACCGGTCCGCGCTGGCCGACCAGGTGATCTCGCAGCTGCGGGCCCAGATCACCTCCGGTGAGTGGCCGGTAGGATCCCGTATCCCGACCGAGCCGGAGCTGGTCGAGCAGCTCGGGGTGGCCCGCAACACCGTCCGCGAGGCCGTCCGGGCGCTGGCCCACAACGGGCTGCTGGACATCCGGCAGGGCTCGGGCACGTACGTGGTGGCGACCAGCGAACTGGCCGGGGTGATGAACCGGCGCTTCGCGGCCGCCGAGCCCCGCCACATCGCCGAGCTGCGCAGCGCGCTGGAGGCGTCCGCCGCCCGGCTCGCCGCCCGCCGCCGCACCGACCACGACCTGCGGCAGCTCGACACCCTGCTGGAGCGGCGCGAGCGGGCCTGGGAGTCCGGCGCGGCGGAGGCCTTCGTGGAGGCGGACGCGACCTTGCACATGGCGATCGTGGCGGCCGCGCACAACGAGGTGCTGGCCGAGATCTACGCCGACCTCGGGGGCGTGCTGCGCGACTTCCTGCGGGCGGACGTGGGCGAGGAGCTGCGGCCCGAGGGGCACATGGACCACTCCCGGCTGGTGGCGGCGATCCGTGCGGGCGACGGCGATCTGGCCGCCGCCGAGGCCGGTGTGCACCCCTTCGGCTGCCGGCTCGCGGGCACGGAGGGCGACTGACCCCGGCCGGCGCTCGCCGGTGCGCCGGGACGGGCCGTACGTACCGGGCCGGGCCCCGGAAACGCGTACCGCCCGCCCCGGCGCGAACCGGGACGGGCGGTACGAAGGCGTACGGGCGTCAGGCGCCCATCATGTGCACACCGCCGTCGACGTGCACGATCTCGCCGGTCGTCCGCGGGAAGAAGTCGGACAGCATGCCGACCACACCGCGGCCCGCCGGCTCCGGGTCGGCCAGGTCCCAGCCGATCGGGGCGCGGTGGTTCCACACGTCCGCCAGCTCCTCGAAGCCGGGGATGGACTTGGCGGCCATCGACTTGATCGGGCCCGCCGAGACCAGGTTGCAGCGGATGTTCTTCGCACCGAGGTCACGCGCGAGGTAGCGGTTGGTGCTCTCCAGCGCCGCCTTGGCCACGCCCATCCAGTCGTACTTCGGCCAGGCGATCTGCGCGTCGAAGGTGAGGCCGACGACCGCGCCGCCGTGCTCCATGAGCGGCAGGCAGGCCATCGTCAGCGACTTGTACGAGTACGCCGAGACCTGGACCGCGGTGCCCACGTCCGACCACTCCGCCTCCAGGAAGTTGAAGGCGCCCTGCGGGCCGAAGGCGATGGAGTGCACGATGCCGTCGAGACGGGCGCCCTCGCCCTGGTGCTCGCGGATCTTGTCGGCCAGCCCGTCCAGGTGCTCCTGGTTGGTGACGTCCAGCTCGATGACCGGCGCGGGCTTGGGCAGCCGCTTGGCGATCCGCTCGACGAGCGAGAGCCGGCCGAAGCCGGTGAGGATGACCTCGGCGCCCTCGTTCTGGGCGACCTTGGCCGCCTGGAACGCGATCGACGACTCGGTCAGGACTCCCGTGACCAGGATCCGCTTGCCTGCGAGGATTCCACTCATGCTGATCAGTGACCCATGCCCAATCCGCCGTCGACAGGAATGACGGCTCCGGTGATGTACGCGGCCTCGTCGGAGGCCAGGAAGCGGACCGAGGCGGCGATCTCCTCGGGCTGCGCATACCGCGCGAGCGGTACCTGCTTGACGATGCCCTCCCGCTGCTCATCGGTGAGCACACGGGTCATGTCGGTGTCGACGAAGCCGGGGGCGACGACGTTGACGGTGATGTTGCGGCTGCCCAGCTCCCGGGCGAGCGAGCGGGCGAAGCCCACCAGCCCGGCCTTGGAGGCGGCGTAGTTCGCCTGGCCCGGGGCGCCCATCAGGCCCACCACGGACGAGATCAGCACGACCCGGCCCTTGCGGGCCCGCAGCATCGCCCGGTTGGCGCGCTTGACCACCCGGAACGTGCCGGTGAGGTTGGTCTCCAGTACCGAGGTGAAGTCCTCCTCGGACATCCGCATCAGCAGCTGGTCACGGGTGACGCCGGCGTTGGCCACCAGCACCTCGACCGGACCCTGCTTCTCCTCGATCTCCTTGTACGCCTGCTCGACCTGCTCGCTGTCCGTGATGTCGCACTTCACGGCCAAAAACCCCGCGGGCGGCTCGCCCGAGCGGTAGGTGATGGCGACCTTGTCGCCTGCCTCGGCGAAGGCACGGGCAATGGCGAGGCCGATGCCGCGATTACCTCCGGTGACCAGAACCGAGCGGCTCAAGAGATCACCCTTTCCGTTTCCTGTCCGTCCTGCGTTCGATACGAAACTATCGGTCACGGGGCGCATCCGGGGAATCGAGCACGGACAGGCGCGTGCGCCGGTGACTGTCGGGATCCCACAGAACCACGCCCCGGGCACCGCGCCCGCGGACCCCCGGCCGGCCGTGTCGCACCGGCCCCGGCGCCGCCCCGCCCGGCCGACGCACCCGCGCCCCGCTCCGCCGCGCACTGGGCCGCGGGCGCCCCGCAGGGCATGATGCAGGCGCCGACCACGGGAGGACTCCTTGCCTGCACGCCATGCCCTCGACGACTCGTTCCTGGCGCTGCCGCTGCGCGCGCTGGCCGACGCCGCGCTGGCCCGGGCCCGCGCATTGGGCGCCGACCACGCGGACTTCCGCCTGGAGCGGATCCGCAGCGCCGCCTGGCGGCTGCGGGACGCCCGGACCTCCGGGACCTCCGACACCACCGACCTCGGGTACGCGGTGCGGGTGGTGCACGGCGGGGCCTGGGGCTTCGCGTCCGGGGTGGATCTGACGATGGACGCGGCGGCGCGGGTGGCCGCGCAGGCCGTGGCGATGGCGAAGCTGTCGGCGAAGGTGAGCCGCGCGGCGGGCTCCGACGAACGGGTCGAGCTGGCGGCGGAGCCGGCGCATCCGGACCGCACCTGGGTCTCCTCGTACGAGATCAACCCGTTCGACGTGCCGGACGCCGAGAAGACCGGGCTGCTGGCCGACTGGAGCGCGCGGCTGCTGGCCGACAAGGGCGTGGCCCACGCGGACGCCTCGCTGCTGACCGTCCAGGAGAACAAGTTCTACGCCGACACCGCGGGCACCAGCACCACCCAGCAGCGGGTGCGGCTGCACCCCGAGCTGACGGCCGTCGCCGTGGACCCGGTCAGCGGCGACTTCGACTCGATGCGCACCCTCGCCCCGCCGGTGGGGCGAGGCTGGGAGTACCTGACCGGCGGCCACCACGACTGGGACACCGAACTCGCCCGCCTCCCGGAGCACCTCGCCGAGAAGATGCGCGCACCCGGCGTCGAGGCCGGCAGCTACGACCTGGTGGTGGATCCCTCCAACCTCTGGCTGACGATCCATGAGTCGGTCGGCCACGCCACCGAACTGGACCGCGCGTTGGGCTACGAGGCGGCGTACGCGGGCACCTCGTTCGCCACCTTCGACCAACTCGGCACGCTGGCGTACGGCTCCCCGCTGATGAACGTCACCGGCGACCGGACCGCCGAGCACGGCCTCGCCACGATCGGCTACGACGACGAGGGGGTGGCCGCCCAGTCCTGGGACCTCATCAAGGACGGCACCCTGGTCGGCTATCAACTCGACCGCAGAATCGCCAGGTTGACCGGCTTCTCCCGTTCCAACGGCTGCGCCTACGCGGACTCCCCCGAGCATGTGCCGGTCCAGCGGATGGCGAACGTCTCCCTCCAGCCGGCCCCGGACGGCCCGTCCACCGACGAACTGATCGCGGGCGTGGAACGCGGCATCTACGTCGTCGGCGACCGCTCCTGGTCCATCGACATGCAGCGGTACAACTTCCAGTTCACCCAGCAACGCGCGTACGCCATCCGCAACGGACGCCTTTGCGGGCAACTGCGCGACGTGGCCTACCAGGCGACCACCACCGACTTCTGGGGCTCCATGACCGGCGTCGGCGGTCCGCAGACATACGTCCTCGGCGGCGCCTTCAACTGCGGAAAGGCCCAGCCCGGCCAGGTCGCCGCGGTCTCCCACGGCTGCCCGTCGGCGCTGTTCCGGGACGTGAACATCCTGAACACGGCGGCGGAGTCGGGGCGCCCCTGAGAGGCGGTACATCGACGCTCGAAGCCTGCACCAGGTCTACCCGCGATCTGTCGGAGTCGTGATCTCCCTCCTTGGGGCCCGTCGGCGAGACGGTGTTATCGCGTTGGTGCCGGCCCGGCTTGTTGCCGCGAAGCGAGGGCTTCGACCAGCCAGCAATGCGTGATCCCCAGATTGGGGCGCTGAGCGGCCGTGATCGTGGCGACGTGTTGCCAGTAGCGGCGAAAGAGGGGGATGGTGCCGTGCAGCTGCGCACCCATGAAGGTGCGGAAGCCGGGTGTGTCGTCCTCGCCACGGGAGCGGGCGCAGGCTCGGGAGAAGTGGTCCAGTGCCTCTCCGGGCTGGGGCGGCACGCCGCCGGCGACTGTGTCGGCGGCGAGCTCGGACGTATCGAGGAGTTCTGAGTACAGCGACGCCTTGTCGCGGACGTTGGGGCAGGCCCAGTAGAGGGGAAAGTCCTGGTGCCTGGTGAGGGCGTGCAGTTCGGCGTAGGCGAGGACCACTTCCGCAGCGGGGTTCTCGGGAAGTTCCGGGACGGCCTGCGCGGTGATGGCGTCGGCAAGGCGCGCCGGTACGGAGGCGGGATCGTCTGTCCCCATGCCCCTGCGAGCCGGTCTTGGGCGTCCGGCAGCCGCTGAACGCGGGACAGTACTTCCAGGCGGCGGAGCCGCTCCTGGGCGGAGCAGTTGTCCAGTGCCTCCAGGGTGGCCTGGCGCCAGTGGAGTTCGGCTAATCGGCTCCGCACAAGGCCCATCTCGTCCGTGATGAGGTCGCCGAGGCTGCGTTCGCCGGAAGCGAGCTGGGTGATGGTGGAGATCGGGGTGTCCAGTGCGCGCAGCCGCTGGACCAGGTGCAGTTGTTCCAGCGCCTCCGGCCGGTAGCGGCGGTGGCCCCCAGCGCTTCGCTCAGCGACGGGCAACAGGCCGATGTCGGAGTAGTACCGGACCGTCTTCACCGGCAGCCCGGTGCGGGCCGCCAGCTGCCCAATGGTCCATGTGATCTGTATCACAATGTCTTGAACCTCCAGCGCACAGGAGCTCTTAGCGTACGAGGTGCCGGTCGAAAACGTGAGCCACCAGAGACCGGCCAACACCTCACCTGAGAACTGACCAGAGGGGAACACGTCATGCGTATGCGTCACATAGCCGCTGCGGGCATCGCCACAGCCGCACTCACTCTCGGTGCCGCGTTGCCGGCCTCCGCCAGCGACGCCCAGCCGTCCGCCGGGCGGTCCCACGCGGTGACTGCCCACCACGCCGCCGGCCTCGGGGCGCTCGTGGCCGCCAGGGAGGTCCAGGTCTTCCAGGACGCCGGCTACCAGAACAGGAGGACGACCTTCACGGAGGACATGTGGGATCTGAGCAAGGACGGCTGGAACGACACGATCAGCTCCGCCAAGAACCTGGGCACCCGCACGGTCACCTTCTACTCCGGCGTGAAGGGCACCGGTGCCCACTTCTCCCTGGCGGGGGGCGACTGGGAGGCGCACTTCGGCAACCGCGGTATGTCCGACACCACGACCTCCATCATGTTCCGCTGACAGCAAGCCCTGATCTCCGCTGACAGCACGTTGCTGACGGGCGGGGGCGGCGCCGCAGGGCCGCCCCCGCCCCGCCTGCCCACGCCTGGCGCACCGCGCAAGGCACTCCGAGAGGCAACCATGCCGCGCTCCCGTGCACGAGCCACCACCGCGCTCGCAGTGCTGCTCCTGGCCACCACCGCCTGCACAGCAGTGGAGCGCGAGTCCACGCCCGTCCCGCACACCACCGCACTCCCGCCTGTGACCCGGCACGCCGAGCAGCTGACGCTGCCACTGGACGCCTATGCATTGACCGTGGACGAGACCCATGTCTTGGAAGACGCACAGGACATCCTCATGCGCGGGTGCATGAACGCCATGGGCATGGAGTGGAAACCCCTGCCCCACGTCGACGCCCAGGACATCGAGCCTCCCAACCTCCGACGATACGGAGCCGGCGAGGCGGAAGCGCTCCGCTACGGTTACCACCGGCCCCCCGACCCGCCGTCGGTGGTACGGCGCAACCATGCCTGGGACGAGCGCGAGGCGCTCCCGGCCGAGGTACAGCGCGCGGCCTACGGCCCCTCCGGCAAGGGCGGCTGCCTCAAGACCGCCCGGCACCAACTCGTCGGCGACACCGCTCCACCCGACTACCACGCCTTCAACCAGCTGACCGGCACCGCCCTGGAAACCTCCCGGCGCGCCCCCGAAGTACGCGCCGCCCAGCGCAGATGGCACACATGCATGGCCAAGGCGGGGTTCAACTACCCCGAGCCCATGACCGCCGCCGTCAGCAAGCGCTGGAATACGCCCGAACCCACACCGGCCGAACATGCCACCGCCCGCGCCGACGCGGCCTGCCAGCGGTCCACCAAGGTGATGACGATATGGGCAGCAGCCGAGACCCGCATCCAACGCCGCATGATCCAGCAGAACACCGACCGCCTGCACAAGGCGAAAGCCCGCAAGGACCGCTGGCTCGCAGCTGCCCGCCGCGTCCTGAACCGCGAGGGCGGCTGATGCTGCCCCACCTGTAGACCGTGATCCTTGGGTGATGCTTGTCCGGCGACGCCCTGAGCGGCCCATCCATGAGACGGCAGTTGTGTCATATGCCGGGCAAGACCCAGGAAGCCACACGCATGGGCTCGACCGCCCGGGCGCCCGCCCGGGAGACCACCATCCTGCGTCAGCTCATCGCGGAAGAAGTCCGGTTCGGGGAGTGGGAGCGGGGCACCTGGTGCGCCCAGCCGTGGCGTGCGGGAACGTCACTCCTCGACCGGTGGGCACGCCATCGGCAGGCGAGAAAACCCTCGGCGCCCGGGCCCGACGAGGCGTATTCGTACGCCGTGGCACCGGCCGCACGGAAGACGCCGACCCCATGGACCAGCGGCGAGCCATCGTGGCCACGCCGCACCGAAGAGTCGACGTACCGGGCAGGTCGGGCAAGCTCATCGCGCAGATGATGCATCGCGACCCGGCCGACCGGCGGCGGAGGTCCGTGCGGCACTCGGCAGTGGACTCCAGCGGTCGGCCGGCGTCCGCCTCCACCCGCGCGGGGGCCGCCGATAAGCTCTGCTCCAGGTCGACGCCACATCGTCACCAGACCCCGCGGAGTCCGGGCTGAACCGGTATGGACAGGGATTGAGGGTAGACCATGAAGAGCCGCCTGACCTGCACAGATGCCCGTCGGAGGGGGATGCCCGCCACGTCCCCGGTGAACGTCCGGTGCGCCGGTCGGCGACTCCACCGGACCGGGTGCGGGGCCCGACTCCTCCGGGGCGTGACCCTCGTGAGCATGCCGAACACCACGCAGGAGGCCGGCCGATGAGCCGTCGCACCCGTACGCCGCACGAGATCGTCGAACGGGCCCTGGAACTCTCCCGGGCCGACGGCTGTGTGGTCATCGCCGACGAGCACTCCAGCGCCAATCTGCGCTGGGCGGGCAACGCGCTCACCACCAACGGCGTCACCCGCGGCCGCACCCTCACCGTCGTGGCGACCGTCGACGGCGGTCAGGGCACCGCCTCCGGCGTGGTGACGCGCTCCGCGGTGACGGCGGACGAGCTGGAGCCGCTGGTCCGGGCCGCCGAGGCGGCGGCCCGGGAGTCCGGGCCGGCCGAGGACGCGCAGCCGCTGGTGGCCGGCGAGAAGACCTCCCCGGACTTCACCGAGGCGCCCGCCGAGACCTCCTCGGAGGTGTTCGCGGCGTTCGCCCCGGCCCTGGGCGAGGCCTTCCGGCAGGCCCGCTCCGGCGGCCGGGACCTGTACGGCTTCGCCCACCACGGCGTCGTCTCGTCGTATCTGGGCACCTCGTCCGGGCTGCGGCTGCGGCACGACCAGCCCACCGGGACGCTGGAGCTGAACGCCAAGTCGGCCGGCGGCACGGCGGAGCCCCGCTCGGCCTGGGCGGGCCGGGCGACCCGCGACTTCACCGACGTCGACCCGCGGGAGATGGACGCCGAGCTGAGCCGGCGGCTCGACTGGGCGCGGCGGCGGGTCGAGCTGCCCGCCGGGCGGTACGAGACGCTGCTGCCGCCGACCGCCGTCGCCGACCTGCTGATCTACCAGATGTGGTCGTCCGGGGCCCGCGACGCCGCGGAGGGCCGGACGGTCTTCTCCCGGCCGGCCGGCGGCGGCGCCGATGCGGGGCGGCCCGGCGCGGGCACCCGGCTGGGCGAGCGGCTCAGCGCGCTGCCGCTGACGCTGCGCAGCGACCCCGGGGCGGCCGGTCTGGAGTGCGCCCCGTTCGTGCTGGCGCACTCCTCCGGCGACGACGCCTCGGTCTTCGACAACGGGCTGCCGCTCGCGCCCACCGACTGGATCCGCGAGGGCGTCCTGCACCGGCTGCCGACCACCCGGCACAGCGCCGGGCTGACCGGCCTCCCGGTGGCGCCGGGCATCGACAACCTCCTCCTGGAGGGCGGCGGTTCGCGCTCGCTGGACGAGATGGTCGCGTCCTGCGGGCACGACGGCCCCACGCTGCTGCTGACCTGCCTGTGGTACATCCGCGAGGTGGACCCGGCGACGCTGCTGCTGACCGGGCTGACCCGGGACGGCGTCTACCTGGTCGAGAACGGCGAGGTGACCGGCGAGGTCAACAACTTCCGCTTCAACGAGTCGCCGGTGGACCTGCTGTCCCGGGCGGTCGAGGCGGGCCGCACCGAGCGGACCCTGCCGCGCGAGTGGGGCGACTACTTCACCCGGGCCGCGATGCCGGCCCTGCGCGTCGCCGACTTCCACATGAGTTCGGTCAGCCAGGGGGTGTGAGGGGCCGGGCGCGCCGGGTCCCGGGGCCGGGCGCGCACAAACCCGTGTGTGGGGCCCGCCGCGCTGGCCATAGACTTCTGCGGTGTCCCTTACGGGACGCCCTGTCCTCCCTCACGGGAAATACCGATCGATCAGGAACGCCATGACACGCCTCGGCGAATCCGTCGCCCGCGCCAGCACGCTGCTCTCCGCCGACCTCTCCTCGGACGCCACGGTCCAGGAGCTGCTCCAGGAGACGGGCGCGCGGCGCTATCTCGACCTGACGGACCTGCCCGCCAAGGAGCAGGCCGAGCTGATCGCGGCCCGTACGGTCGAGGTCCTGCCGGGCGTGGCGGCGCTGGCCGAGCGGATCGAGGAGCGCCGGGCGGCCGGCGAGGGCCTGCACATCAAGCTGGGCATCGACCCGACGGCGACCGATGTGCACCTCGGGCACGCCGTCCCGCTGATCGTGCTGAGCCGGTTCCAGCGGCTGGGCCACGACGTCACGCTGATCATCGGTGACTTCACCGCCAAGATCGGCGACCCGTCGGGCCGTACCGCCGAGCGCCCGCCGCTGACCGACGAGGACATCGCGCACAACCTCGCCACCTACCGTGAACAGGTGCGCCCCTTCTTCGACTTCGAGAAGGTCAGCTTCCGGCAGAACAGCGAGTGGCTGGCGCCGTACACCTTCCCGGAGCTGCTCTCGCTGCTCGCCCAGGTGCCGGCCTCGCAGCTGCTGCAGCGCGAGGACTTCCGCAACCGGCTGGCCGCCGGGTCCGGGCTGACCATGACGGAGCTGCTCTACCCCATCGCGCAGGGCCTGGACTCGGTGGCGCTGGAGTGCGATGTGGAGCTGGGCGGCTCCGACCAGCTGCTGAACCTGCAGATGGGCCGCAAGCTGATGGAGCTGCGCGGGCAGCGTCCGCAGCTGGTGGTGACCATGCCGCTGATCGAGGGCACGGACGGCACCGGCGCCAAGATGTCCAAGTCCAAGGGCAATTACGTCGGGCTGGGCGCGCCCGCCGACGATGTCTTCGGCAAGATCATGTCGGTGCCGGACCGGCTGATGGAGCCGTACCTCAAGGCCTGGACGGAGTGGACCGACGACGAGATCGGGCTCGCCCTGGGCCGGATCGCGGACCGCTCGCTGCACCCGATGGACCTGAAGAAGGTCCTGGCGGGCGAGGTCGTGGCCGCGCTGTACGGCCTGGAGGCGGCGATGGCGGCACGCGCCGGGTTCATCGCGCAGTTCTCCAAGAAGTCGTTCGCCGATGTGGAGTCGCTGCCGTCGGTCGAGGTCGCCGCGCACGCCGCCGAGACGGTGGCGGCGGTGCTGACGAGCGTGCTGGAGTTCACCCCGAGCGCCTCGGCGGCCCGGCGGCTGGCCAAGCAGAACGCGCTGCGGCTGGTCGTGGAGGGTGCGGACGGTCAGCAGACCGTGGTGCTCGCCGAGGCCGATGCCGTCCGCCCGCTGGGCGAGGTGCTGGCCGAGAAGCTGGCGGACACCGCCGGGGTGGCCTACCTGAAGGCCGGACGGAAGCTGGCGCAGCTCGACCGCTGAGGCGCAAGGTGAAGGGCGGCCGGTGCACGCACCGGCCGCCCTGACCTGCGCCAGGCCCTAGGTCGCCTGTTTCTTGTGGCCGCGCATGGAGACCCACAGCCGGTCCCCGAGGGCGACGATGATGACGGCGCCGGCGAGTTGCAGCAGGTGCCGGATCCAGTCGATGCCCCGGGTGTCGGCGACCCCGAGGCCGGTGGCGGCCCAGTTGCCCAGGACGCTGCCCAGCATGCCGAAGATCACGGTCAGCCAGAGCGGGATCTGCTGCTTGCCGGGGATGATGGCCTTGGCGATCAGTCCCAGCACCAGGCCCACGATGATGGCCCACAACCACGTCATGACGCCTCCTCTTGCGGCACGGTGCGGATGCTCGCCCCTCAGTGTCGCCCGCCGCCGCCCCGGCCGCACCCCGGAGCCGGGCAGGCGCCGAGGAGGGGCCGAGGAGGGGCGGCGCGGGAGCTCCGGGGGCACGACCCGGTCTCGTCGGCGGCGCGGTCGCGGCGTACCGTGGGATCCGACCGGATATCGGGGAGAATCCGGCAGGACCGAGCAGGTGGTGGAACGTGATGCGGAAGCAGAGCAGCGGCGAGGCCTTCCGGATCACGGGGGCCCGGCAGGGGCTGTCCGACGACGTCCGCGGGCGGCAGCGCCGATACGTGATCTCGATGATGGTGCGCACGGTGGCCGTGGTGCTGACCGTGGTGCTGTGGAACGTCGAGCGGCCGGTGGCGATCGCGACGCTCGTGCTGGGTCTGGCGCTGCCCTATATCGCGGTGGTGATCGCCAACGCGGGCCGGGAGAACGCCACTTCGCTCCCGAAGACCTTCATCGCGGCGCCGACCAGGCCGATGCTGCCGCGGGAGGGTTCCGACGCCCCCGCCCCGTCCGTTCCGAAGCGGCCGACGACGGGCACAACCGGCTCGCGGCCCGGTCCCGGCTGATCATCGAGCGGTCTGCAAAGCTCAAGAAAAGCTCAGATCAATCATGGAGTTCCGGTGCACCGGGCCCCCTACCCCGTGACATACTGCGTACGCGCTCCGCATCCCCCGTCGGAGCGACAGACCGACGCCGGGCGGCTCCCCCCGTGGCTGCCCGGCGTCGTCATGTCCGCAGCCCCGGAACGGCCGCGCGCAGGACGTAGGGTTGAGGCCGTGAACTCCCCGCATCCCCAGAATCCCGCCGGCCGGGACGACAGCGCCGTCATCTGCTCCGCCAAGGGCTGCCGCACCGCCGCCGTGTGGGTGCTGGCCTGGAACAACCCGAAGCTGCACACTCCCGACCGGCGCAAGACCTGGCTGGCCTGCGAGGAGCACCGGGAGCATCTGTCGCAGTTCCTCGGGGTGCGCGGCTTCCTGAAGGACGTGGTGACGCTCGCGGAGTGGGAGGCGGCGGCCCCGGGCCGCTGACTCGGCTCAGCCGCTGAGGCCGCTCAGCCGCCGATCGCGGACATCGGGCGTTCGGGCTGGAGGAAGGACGGGTCGTCCAGGCCGGAGCCCGCCTTCTTGCCCCACATCGCGGTCGTCCACAGCCGGGCGATCTCGTCGTCGGGGGCCCCGGAGCGCAGCGCCGACCGCAGGTCCGTCTCCTCGGTGGCGAACAGGCAGGTGCGCACCTGGCCGTCGGCGGTGAGCCGGGTGCGGTCGCAGGCCCGGCAGAACGGGCGGGTCACGGAGGCGATCACGCCGACGCGGTGCGGGCCGCCGTCCACCAGCCAGCGCTCGGCGGGGGCGGAGCCGCGCTCCTCGGCGTCCTCGGCGGTGAGCGTGAAGCGGGTGCGCAGCGAGGTGAGGATGTCACCTGCGGTGATCATGCCGTCGCGCTTCCAGCCGTGCTGGGCGTCCAGGGGCATCTGCTCGATGAAGCGCAGCTCGTAGTCGTGGGCGATGGCCCAGGCCAGGAGGTCGGGGGCCTCGTCGTCGTTGAGGCCGGGCATCAGGACGGTGTTGACCTTGACGGGGGTCAGCCCGGCCGCGCGGGCCGCCTCCAGACCGCGCAGCACGTCGTCGTGCCGCTTGCGGCGGGTCAGGGCCTGGAAGACCTCCGGCCGCAGGGTGTCCAGCGAGACATTGACCCGGTCGAGCCCGGCGTCGCGCAGCGCGGCGGCCGTGCGCTGGAGGCCTATGCCGTTGGTGGTCAGCGACATCCGGGGGCGCGGGGTGAGGGCGGCGACGCGCTCGATGATGCCGGGCAGGCCGGGGCGGAGCAGCGGTTCCCCGCCGGTGAAGCGGACCTCGTCGATGCCCAGGTCCCGCACGGCGAGGGTGATCAGCCGGACGATTTCGTCGTCGGTGAGCAGATCGGGCTTGGCGAGCCACTGCAGGCCCTCTTCCGGCATGCAGTACGTGCACCGCAGATTGCAGCGGTCGGTGAGTGAAACGCGCAGGTCGGTGGCCACCCGACCGTAGGTGTCGATGAGCACAGGGCCCCCTCCCCGAGAGATGTCGGCGCGAGATTTCCGCCCGTTGGCGGGCGGCCGCGTCGTCCGTGTCCTCTACGTGTTCTCCGTGTTCTGTCTCTTCTCCGCCTTCGAGCCTACGCGATGGGTGCGACAGCCGAGCAGGACGCAGAAGCACGAGGTGGGCGGGGTGGCCTCGTAGCTCTCTACGACACCGCCCCGCCCGCGCCCTGGAGGACGTCCCGGCGGCCGGCGTCAGTGCGCCCCGGTGCCGGTCAGCGACCGGACCTCCAGCTCGGCGTACTTCGCGGCGTCCGGCTCCTCCGCAGAGAGCACGGATCCCAGCCAGCCGAGCAGGAAGCCCAGCGGGATGGAGATCAGGCCGGGGTTCTCCAGCGGGAAGAAGGCGAAGTGGGCGCCGGGGAACATCGAGGTCTCCTTGCCGGAGACGACCGGGGAGAAGAGCACCAGCAGCACGGAGGAGGCGAGGCCGCCGTAGATGGACCAGAGCGCGCCGCGGGTGGTGAAGCGCTTCCAGAAGAGGCTGTAGAGGAGGGTGGGGAGGTTGGCGGAGGCGGCGACCGCGAAGGCGAGCGCCACCAGTCCGGCGACGTTCAGCCCGCGGGCGAAGACCCCCAGGACGATGGCGGCGCCGCCGATGCCGACGGTCGCCCAGCGGGCCGCGCCGAGCTCCTCCTTCTCGGTGGCCCGGCCCTTGCGCAGCACGTTGGCGTACAGGTCGTGGGCGAAGGACGAGGAGGAGGCGAGGGTGAGTCCGGCGACCACCGCGAGGATGGTGGCGAAGGCCACCGCGGAGATCACGGCGAGCAGGACGGCGCCGCCGGTGGAGCCGGGGCCGCCGCCGAGCTGCTCGGCGAGGAGCGCGGCGGCGGTGTTGCCCGCCTTGTTGGACGCGGTGATCGCCCCGGGCTTCAGGAGCGCGGCGGCGCCGAAGCCGAGCGCGATGGTCATCAGGTAGAAGCCGCCGATGATGCCGATCGCCCAGTTCACGGACTTCCGGGCGGCCTTGGCGGTGGGGACCGTGTAGAAGCGGATGAGGATGTGCGGCAGGCCCGCGGTGCCCAGGACGAGGGCGAGGCCCAGCGAGATGAAGTCGATCTTCGAGGTGGCGGTGGCCCCGTATTTGAGGCCGGGCTCCAGGAAGGCGGAGCCCTTGCCGCTGTTCTCGGCGGCGGCGCCGAGCAGCGCGGAGACGTTGAAGTGGAACTTCAGCGCCACCAGGAAGGTGATCAGCAGGGTGCCGGCGATCAGCAGCACCGCCTTGACCATCTGGACCCAGGTGGTGCCCTTCATCCCGCCGATGGTGACGTAGAGGATCATCATCACGCCGACCAGCACGACGACCAGGATCTTGCCCGCCTCGCTGGTGATGCCCAGGAGCAGGGTGACCAGGGCACCCGCGCCCGCCATCTGGGCGAGCAGGTAGAAGATCGAGACGACGATGGTGGAGACGCCGGCGGCGGTGCGGACCGGGCGCCGGCGCATGCGGTAGGCGAGGACGTCCCCCATGGTGAACCGGCCGGAGTTGCGCAGCGGTTCGGCGACCAGCAGCAGGGCGACGAGCCAGGCGACCAGGAAGCCGATGGAGTAGAGGAAGCCGTCGTAGCCGAAGAGGGCGATGGCGCCGGCGATGCCGAGGAAGGACGCGGCGGACATGTAGTCGCCGGAGATGGCCAGGCCGTTCTGGAAGCCGCTGAACTGCCGGCCGCCGGCGTAGAAGTCCTCCGCGCCGCTGGTCTGCCGGCCGGCCCAGACCGTGAGGCCCAGGGTGGCGGCGACGAAGGCCGCGAAGAGGGTGACGATCAGGCCGCGGTGCTCGCTCGCGCCGCCGGCCGCGAGCGGGAGGGCGAGCACGTCGGGGGAAAGGTTCATACGTCGCCCTCCAGGCGGGACTTGATGGCCTCGGCCCGGGGGTCGAGGCGGGCGGCGGCGTGCCGGGAGTACCACCAGGCGATGAGGAAGGTCGTCGCGAACTGGGCGAGGCCGAGGACGAAGGCGACGTTCAGATGGCCCAGGACCTTGGTGGCCATGAAGCCGCCGGCGTAGCTCGACAGCAGCACGTAGCCGAGGTACCAGGCGAGGAAGGCGACGGTGACCGGAAAGGCGAACGAGCGGTGTGCGCGGCGGAGTTCACCGAATTCCGCGCTCGACTGCACCAGTGCGTAGTCGGGCGGCTCGTGTGTCCCCGGGTCGAGGGTCGGTGCGGCGCTCACGGAGTCTCCTGACGCGAAGAGGCGGGTTCCCGGTGCCGGTCCGGCGGCGCTCCACCCAGCGGGCCGGGACGGCGGTAAAGCTCATATAAGTGAGGTGGATCACGCATGGTAGAGGTGCGTCATACGATGCGACAGGGGTTCGTTGGTTGAATCGCAGAAGAATCCGCGCAATGGCCGCGGCGACCGCCACCGCGCACGGGGCGCTTCGTTGAGCCCGGTGTGAACCCGCCGCCACAGCAGGCCCCGCAGCCCTCCGCTCCGCGCCGGCGCCCCTACGGCAGTGTCCGGCTGCCGGCGCCGCTCCCCGTCGCGCCGCCGACGCCGCACTCCGGCCCGCCCGCCGTCGCGCGCCGCTGGTACGGCCCGCGGGTCACCCTGCCGCTGCTGAGCATCGCCGCCCTGCGGCGCGACGCCTGATCCGCCGCGACGCCCCGGCGCGAATCCGCCGCGGTCCGGCCTGACACGCTCTCAATTCGCCACTCCTGACAGGTTTTCTCCCCGTTCCATTGCTGTCGACCGGTGATCGCCGATAACTTCACGTCTCATGTATCCGCCCGTGCGCAATCCGTGCACGGGCGGTCTCACGGATGATGTGGAGTACCCATGGCTCATCCCCGTTCCAGACGCATGCGGGCGCTGGCCGTTCCGCTCGGACTGGCCCTGACGGCGTCCCTCGGTTTCCTGCCGACCGCGGCCACCGCCGCGTCCGCGGACACCACCCCGGCCGCCGCCGCCTCGGACAGCGGCCCGCTGCTGTCGTACGTCGTGAACGCCACGCCCGGCCACACGATGGCCGGCCGGATAGCGAAGGCGATATCCAAGGCCGGCGGGAAGGTGGTCATCGCCCATGAGCGGATAGGCGTGACCGTCGTCCACTCCGCCAACCCGCAGTTCGCCGCCGAGATGCGCACCGTGCCGGGCGTGCAGTCGGCGGGCGCGACCCGCACCGCGCCGCTGAAGGCGCAGGGCACCACCGACGTCGGCAAGCCGCAGAAGATCGACCTGTCGAAGGCCCAGCTCACGGCGGCCGGCAAGGCGGCGAAGGCGAACGGCGAGGAGCCGCTCGAACCGCTGCAGTGGGACCTGCCCGCCATCAAGGCCGACCAGGCCGCGAAGGTGAACCCCGGCAGCCGGAAGGTCACCGTCGGCATCATCGACACCGGGGTGGACGACACCCACCCCGACCTGAAGCCCAACTTCTCCGCGAAGCAGTCCGCGAACTGCGTGGGCGGCGTGGCCGACACCTCCAAGGGCGCCTGGCGTCCCTGGAATCCGGACGAGGACTACCACGGCACCCATGTCGCGGGCACCATCGCCGCGGCCCGCAACGGCATCGGCGTGGCGGGTGTCGCCCCGGGCGTGAAGATCGCCGCCCTGAAGGTCAGCGAGCCGGAGACCAGCCTCTTCTACGCCGAGAGCGTGGTGTGCGCGTTCGTCTTCGCCGCCGACCACGGCATCTCGGTCACGAACAACAGCTACTACGTCGACCCGTGGATGTTCAACTGCAAGGACGACGCGGACCAGGCCGCCATCATCGACGCGGTCGGCCGGGCGGCGAGCTACGCCCAGCGCAAGGGCGTGCTCAACATCGCCGCGGCGGGCAACTCCGGCCTCGACCTGGCGGCTCCCCAGCTGCCCGACGCCTCCAGCCCGAACGACTCCACCCCGGTCCAGCGCACCGTCAACCCCAAGACCTGCTGGGACGTGCCCACCCAGCTGCCGGGCACGGTGACGGTCGCGGCGACGGGCGTGCACCAGCTCAAGTCGTACTACTCGAACTACGGCCTGGGCCAGATCGATGTGGCCGCACCGGGCGGTGACTCCCGGCAGGTGCCGGAGCTGCCCGCCAAGAACGGCAACATCCTCTCCACCATGCCGGGCGGCGACTGGGCCTACCTGGCCGGCACGTCCATGGCGACCCCGCATGTCGCCGGTGTCGCGGCGCTGCTCAAGAGCGCCCACCCGAAGTCCAGCCCGCAGGAGCTCCAGTGGCTCCTCAAGGAGCAGGCCGACAACCCCGGCTGCCCCACGGGCGACACCACCTGCACCGGCACCAAGCACATCAACAGCCACTTCGGCTACGGCATCGTCGATGCCCTGGACGCGGTGAAGAAGTAACCCCCGGGCCGGTCACGGCCGTTGCGGGAGGGGCCGGGTGGCGTGGATGCCGCCCGGCCCCGGCGTGTCGGGGGGCGCCCCCGTGGCTCAGGGCTTGACCAGTACCTTCAGGGCCGTGCGGTCGTCCATGGCGCGGTAGCCGTCGGGGACGCCGGCGAGGTCGACGGTGAGGTCGAAGACGGGGGCGGGGTCGAGGGTGCCGTCGAGGACGTCGGGGAGCAGTTCGGGGATGTAGCTGCGGACCGGGGCGACGCCGCCGCGGACGGCGATGTTGTGGTTGAAGAGGGCGCGCATGTCCAGGCCGTTGCCGCTGCCGTGCGGGACGCCGACCCAGCCGATGGCGCCGCCGGGGCGGGTGATGCCGACCGCGGTGCCCATCGACTGCTCGGTGCCGACCGCCTCGATGACGGCGTGCGCGCCCTGGCCGCGGGTGAGTTCGCGGACCGCGGCGACGGCCGCCTCGCCGCGCTCGGCGACCACGTCGGTGGCGCCGAAGGTACGGGCGATGTCGGTGCGTGCCTGATGGCGGCCGAGGGCGATGATCCGCTCGGCGCCCAGCCGCCTGGCGGCCAGGACCGCGCACAGGCCCACCGCGCCGTCGCCGACCACCGCGACCGTGGAGCCGGGCCGCACGCCCGCGCCCAGGGCGGCGTGGTGGCCGGTGCCCAGGACGTCGGTGAGCGCCAGCAGGCCGGTCAGCAGCCGGTCGTCGCCCGCGGCCTCGGCGGGCAGCTTGACGAGGGTGGCGTCGGCGTACGGCACCCGGACGGCCTCGCCCTGGCCGCCGTCGGAGCCGGGGTCGCCCCAGAAGCCGCCGTCCACACACGAGGTGGTCAGGCCGTCGGCGCAGTACTCGCACTCGCCGTCGGACCACATGAAGGGGGCCACGACCAGGTCGCCCACCGACAGGCCGGTGACCTCGGCGCCGGTCTCGGCGATCACTCCGAGGAACTCGTGCCCGATCCGCTGGCCCTTCTCGCGCGCCGCCGATCCGCGGTACGCCCACAGGTCGCTGCCGCAGATACAGGCCCGCAGCACCTGGACGACGGCGTCGTGCGGCTTGCGGACGGCGGCGTCGGGGACCTCGTCGACACGTATGTCATGGGCGGCGTGGATGGTGGTGGCGCGCATGCGGCGGCTTTCCTCGTTCTGCTCGGGGTGCGGTGGACGTACCCGCCGTACGGTACGCCCGCGCTATCGCACACCTGTCCCCGGGAGCGCCGGGGCCGGCCGGGGCGCGGGCCGCGGGGCCGTGCCCGCGAGCGTCCGCAACACGCCCTCGGCCAGGGCGTACTGGGCCGCGGCGTAGGTGAACATGATCCAGAACTGGGGCAGCGGCGGCTGCGGCCAGTGAGCGATGCCACTGGCGATGAGGGTGTCGGAGAGCAGGAAGAGCAGCCCGCCGAGCGCGGCCCACGGGCCCGCCCGCAGCGCCCCGAACGCCATCGCGGTGAGCAGCAGGCTGTAGCCGGCGACCGGGATCCGCAGCTCGGCCGGGAGGTCGGGCCACAGCAGGACGACGGTGACGGCGAGCACGGCGCCGTAGCCGGTGGCGAGCGCGGGGGTGCGGCCGGGCCGGCCGCCGCCGGGCGCCGTCCCGTGCCGGACGAACAGCAGCAGGTAGCAGACGTGCCCGGCGGCGAAGGAGCCCATGCCCACCAGGAAGGCGAGGTCCCCGCCGATCTGGAGGAAGGTGTCGCCGCCGCAGCCGAACAGCAGGGCGCCGGCGAGCAGCGGCGGGCCGCCGCGGGCCAGCGCGTAGCCGGTGAGCACCGGCATCAGCGCGGGCTTGGTGAGCTGTGCGACGGCGGTCACGCCGCCGAGCAGCGCGCCGAGGTGCACCAGGGCCAGGGCGGCGAAGATCCACAGCAGGGGCCCCGCGGCCCGCGGCCACCGTGCGCTCACGCGGCGGGCTCCTCGACGGAGGCGCGCGCCTGCGGGCCGGGGCCCGCGGCCGGTGCGCCCGCGGCGGCCCGCTCGGCCGGCTGCCAGCCCGGTCCGCCGAAGACCCGCCCGGCGCGCTCGCGCCAGCTGTCCGCGGCGCGCAGGTCGCGGGCGATGGCGGCGTACTCGTGGGTGGCCACCCGCAGCGGGTTGAAGCTCTCGACGTTCTTGGTGAGTCCGTATACCGGCCGCTCGGTCTCGGCGACGAACGAGCCGAACATCCGGTCCCAGATGATCAGGATCCCGCCGTAGTTGCGGTCCAGGTACCCGCCCTGCGAGGCGTGGTGGACCCGGTGGTGGGAGGGGGTGTTGAGGACGAACTCGATGGGGCGGGGCAGTTTGCCGACCCGTTCGGTGTGCACCCAGAACTGGTAGACGAGGTTGGCCCCGGAGGTGAAGGCGATCGCGGCCGGGTGCACGCCCAGGGCGATCATCGGGACGTAGAAGGGCCAGACGGTCCAGGTCGTCCAGGGCTGCCGCAGGGCGGTGGTGAGGTTGAACTTCTTGCTGGAGTGGTGGACCACGTGGCAGGCCCACAGGATGCGGATGACGTGGTGCCCGCGGTGCGACCAGTAGTAGAAGAAGTCCTGGGCGAGCAGCATCAGCGGCAGCGTCCACCACAGGATGGGTATCCGCAGCGGGGTCAGCTCGTAGACCGCGGCGTAGATCGCCACGATGGGGATCTTCCACAGCGCGTCGAAGACCAGGCTGCCCAGGCCCATGCCGATGCTGGTGGCGGCGTCCTTGGCCTCGTAGCCCTCCGCCTCCTCGTCGGGATGCAGGCGGTAACTCACCATCTCGATCACGGCGAGCAGGACGAAGGCCGGGATGGACCACAACAGGACATCGGGCAGGTGCGGCATGCCCCGCACCATAAAGGCGTGGACGGCGGTGCCGCTAGGGGTTGTTACCGAGAAGTATGTGAGACGCATCGTCAGCTGCGGTGTGACGGTGTACTCCCCCGTACTTCCCCCACGACCCGAATCGAGGTCCGATGACCGGCACCCCCACCCCCGCCCTCGTCCTGCTCGGCGGCGGCTTCTCCCACGGCTCCGACCCGCTCCTCGACGACTTCGTGCTGGCCGCCTCGGGACGGGCGCGGCCGCGGATCTGCTTCCTGCCCACCGCGAGCGGCGACGCGCCCGGCTACGTCGAGCGGTTCCACACGGCGTTCGACGAGCGGGACTGCGAGCCGAGCCATCTGGAGCTGTTCCACCGCACGGTGGACGATCTGCGGGCATTCGTCCTGGCGCAGGACATCGTCTACGTCGGGGGCGGCAACACCGCCAACATGCTCGCCGTCTGGCGGGCGCACGGCCTGGACTCCGTCCTGCGCGAGGCCTGGGCGGCGGGGGTGCTGCTGTGCGGCATCAGCGCCGGGGCGTGCTGCTGGTTCGAGAGCGCGTTCTCCGACTCCTTCGGCCCGGCCGCGCCGCTCGCCGACGGGCTGGGGCTGCTGCCGGGCAGCCTGTGCCCGCACTACGACAGCGAGCCGGGGCGCCGTCCCGGCTATCTGGCGGCCGTCGGCGGCGGTGCGCTGCCCGGCGGCTGGGCGGTCGACGACGGCACCGCCGCGCTGTTCGCCGGCGGCCGCCCGGTGGAGGTGGTCACCCGGAAACCGGGCGCCACCCTGCACCGGGTGACCGCCGGCGCGGACGGCGCGGCACGGGAGGCGGCGCAGGCGGCCCGGGTGCTGGGGGCTCAGGGCGGGGCGGGGGCGTGAGGCCGGGGCGCCGTCACCACACCCGTACCGACCCGCCCGGTGCGAACGCCGGGCTGGTGGCGTCCTCGGGGACCTTGTCCAGCGGCTCGGCGATCTCGGCGACGGCCGGGCCGACGCGGGCCGCGAGCGGGGCGAGGAAATCGAGGTCGAAGCCGTAGACACGGGCCGCGTTGGTGCCGAGCAGGGCGGCGACCTCCTCGTACGGCAGGCCGGCGTAGGCCAGGCGGAGCGCCTCGCGGGTGTAGGGGTGGGTGCCTTCGTCGTGGGGGTAGTCGCTGCCCCACATGATCTTGTCGAGGCCGATCCGGTGGCGGAGCGGGACCTCGTGCGGGCGCATGAAGCTGGCGCCGACGAAGCAGTGCTCGCGCCACAGCTGCGCCGGGGTGCCGCCCATGGCCTCGGCCAGCCCGGCGCCGAACTTGGCCTCGGCGGTGGCGGCCCGGGACGCGGCCAGCCGGCCGTGGTAGTAGTCCAGCATGTCCAGCACGCCGGGGATCCAGCCGGAGCCCTGTTCGGTGAGGACGAGCCGGAGGCCGGGGTGGCGGCGGAAGGCCCCGCCGAAGATCAGGTGCCACAGCGCGCGGTGCGAGAACCAGGTCGTCTCGACCATGAACACGGCGCGGGCGGCGGGTTCGTCGCCGAGCGGCGGGGAGGCGGAGCCGCCGTGGTGGTTGACGGGGACCTCCAGTTCCGCGCAGACCGCCCAGAGGGGGTCGTAGATCTCGGAGTGCAGTTCGGGCAGGCCGGATCCTGGCGGGGTCCCGGGAAGCAGGATGCCGCCGGTGAGACCGGCCTCCTTGGTGCGGCGGACCTCCCGCACGGCCTCGTCGACGTCGTGCAGGAGGATCTGGGCGACGCCGGCCCGCCGGCCGGGGGCCTGGCCGCAGAAGTCGGCGAGCCAGCGGTTGTGGGCGCGCAGGCCCGCCCAGCGCAGCGCGCGCTCCTCGCCGGTGGGCGCCGGGGCCACCAGGGCCGCGGAGGGGAAGAACGGTGGGATGGTGTTGGGGAAGACGACCTCGGCGACGATGCCGTCGGCCTCGAGTTCGGCCAGCCGGCGCGCGGAGTTCCAGTTGCGGTCGGCGGAGTCGGCCAGCAGGTCCTCGTACGGATTGACGTAGGCCACGGCCCAGGCGTCGAAGGCCTCGTGGTGCCGGGAGGGCAGATACGGCCGGTAGTCGAGGAGGTCGGCCCCGGCGTGGCAGTCGGCGGAGATGACGGTGTGGCGCTCCGCGGTCCGCCGCTGCTCGGTCATCGGTCGGCCCCCAGTACCGGGAAGTCGCGGTCGGTCAGCCAGTGGCGGCCCGTCTCGCGCGAGCGGGCCCACGAGGCCTCGACGGCCCGCTGGTCGGCGGACTGCCCGAGTCCGGCCGGGGTGGGGCCGATGCGGCGGGCCAGCGGGGCCAGCGCGGCGGTGTCGAAGCCGAAGGCCTCGGCGGCGGACAGGCCGAGCATCCGCCGGGTCTCGGCCACCGGGATGTCGTGGAAGGTCTTCGTCAGCCAGCCGCGGGTGTCGGGCCAGGTACCCTCGGGGTGCGGGAAGTCGCTGCCCCACAGGATGTTGTCGACGCCGATCTCGTAGCGCTGGGCGAGTTCGCGGCGCTTGGTGTTGGTGGCGCAGACGAAGACCTGCCGGTCGAGGTACTCGTGCGGCGGACGGGTGAGGGCGGCGAACGGGGAGAGCTTCTTGCCGCCGTGGGCGCCCAGGTAGAGGCGGTCCATGAACCACAGGAGGTTGGGCAGCCACCAGCAGCCGGATTCGGCGATGCCGAACCGCAGGCCCGGGTGGCGTTCGAAGACCCCGGACCACAGCAGGAACCACAGCGGGCGGGCCGGCCACCAGGTCACCTCGGAGACGAAGATCCCCAGGTGATCCCCGTACTCGTGGCGGGGCGAGGACCCGGAGTGGGTCAGCACCGGCATCGCGCACTCGGCGGCCGCCGCCCACACCGGGTCGTAGCGGCGGTCGTGGTACGGGGCGTGGGCGCCCCACATGGCGGGGATCATCAGGGCGCCGAGCCCGGACTCCCGGGCACGGTGGATCTCCTCGACGACGGTGCCGGTCTCTGCCGTGACCGGCAACAGGGCGACGCCGCAGTGCCGTTCGGGGTGCGCGGAGACGAAGTCGGCGAGCCAGCGGTTGTGCGCCCGGGCGCCCGCCATGCCCAGCTCCGGGTCCTGGTCGCCGGAGAGGCCCAGGCCCACGCCGAAGGGGGCGGCCGTCCCGCTGTCGACGGCGTCCGCGTCCGGGAAGACGACCTCCGCCGCCACCCCGTCGCCGTCGAGCTCCTTGATCCGCTGCGCGGGGTCCCAGCCGCCGCGCAGGCCCTCCTCGTGGTCGCGGAACCAGCGCTCGGCGAAGGCGTCGTTGCGGATGCCCAGGCGGGTGGCCTCCGCGCGGCGGGCGTCGCGCTGCCCGAGGAACTCGTCGAAGGGGCGGTGGAATCGGGCCTCCAGATAGGGGCGGTACTCCTCGGTGGGGAGTCCGGCGTGGCAGTCGGAGGAGATGATCAGGTACGGCTCGTCCGGATCCGGCCGCGCGCCGGGCCGGTGCGCGGGGCCCTGACGCTGCTCGGGGCCCTGGTGCTGCGCGGGAGGCCGCCCCTGCTCGGGGAACTGCGGGTCCGGGGAACCCTGCGGGTCCGTCATGGCGGAACCTCCCTCAGTCGTCCGGGTCGAGGATGAAGTGCTCCAGATACGCCGGGGCGGAGCGGTCCAGCATCGAGGCGGACCGCGCCCTGATCTGCGCGTCGGTGTGCGCGGCGGGCGGCAGCAGCCAGAAGCGGCCGGCCCGGACGCCGTCCACGACCTGCTCGGCGACGTCCTCCAGGGGCGTGAAGGCCACCTCGCGTCCGGCCTCCTTCATCGCCGCCTCCCACTCCGCCAGGCTGCGGTACGGGGTGCGGCGCGGCCGGGTCTTGGCGTAGCGCTCGGGCCTGTTGCGGTGCGACTCCCACAGGCCGGTGCGCAGCATGTGCGGGCCGGGGAAGAGCACCGAGGCGCCGACGGGGGCGCGTTCGGCCGTCAGATGCGCGTACAGCGACTCGGTCATGGTCACCACGGCCGCCTTGGTGACGGCGTAGACGGACGCGGTGGGCAGCGGCGCGACGCCGCCGTCGGTCGAGGAGGTGTTGACGACATGGCCGGCCTCCCCGCCCGCCAGCATCCGGGGCACGAAGCACTGCACGCCGTGGAAGACGCCCCAGATGTTCACCGCGAACGCCCATTCCCAGTCGCGCGGATCGTGCTCCCACATCCGCCCCTCGGCGCCGGAGCCCACCCCCGCGTTGTTGCACAGCAGATGGACCGCGCCGAAGGCGTCGTAGGCGGCGTCGGCGAGCGCCTCGACCTCCTCGCGGACGCTGACGTCCACGGTGTGCGCCAGCACGCGGGCGCCCTGTGCGGCCAGCTCATCGGCGGCGGCGTGCAGCGGCTCGCGCGCCACGTCCGCGAGGACGACGGCCATTCCCTCCGCGGCGAAGCGGCGCGCCATGGCCAGACCGATCCCGCTCGCGGCGCCGGTGACGACCGCGACCTGCCCTGCCCGCAGTTCCATCAGGCGCTCCCCTCGGGCGGGCCGTCGAGCAGCTGCTGCGGATCGTCGTAGCGCTGGTGGACGTAGGGCAGCAGGTCCCGGGCGGCGACCCGCTCGACGACCCGGCCCCGCTGGTCGCTGGTCTTCTCGCCGAGGGTGAGTGCGACGAGGGTGCGGACGGGGAGGTCGGCGACGGGGTCGTACCGCGACTCCCGGAGGACGACCTCGCCGGTGACCCGCTCCAGGGTGCGGAACCTCTCGTGGCGCAGGCAGTGCACCAGCACCGGGTCGGCGTCGAATCCCGAACCGTCCACGGCGGGCAGGAACTTGAAGTAGAAGTCGGTCTTCCCGGCCGGCTCCGGGACCGGCAGCGGGCCGCTCACCTCGCCGCGGATCTCGACGAAGGCGATCCCGTGCCGGACGAGCGCGGCGCGCACCGCCGTGCCGTCGCGCTCGACGGTGACCTCGCCCAGCTTCTTCGGTTCGCCGAAGACCTCACGGCCGCCGGTCAGGGCCCGCTCGTGGGTCATCGGCATGACGAGCGGATACCAGCCCTCGGTGCCGCGGTGCGCGGCCGCGACGGCGACCGAGCCCGCGCCGAGGGGGTAGCCGGGCAGCTCGACCCGGCTGACGGTGGCCCGGACCAGGGGGCGTCCGGTGGGGACCAGCGGCGGCGGCAGCACGGCCGCGACCGCCTCCGGGTCGCTCTCCCATACGGCGACCACGCCGGTGGACCAGATGTCGGGAATCCGTGCCCCGGCGGCGCGCGCCGCGGCGATCTCCGCCTCGGTGCGCGCTCCGTAACGTACGCGTGCCATGAACTACCACCCTTCGCCGTCGTGACTCACGGGGGTCGTGCCAGGCGCCTGTAACACTGTTACACCGCCCCGCGCGAAGGGTAAAGAGGCGCGAGGGGGAGGGAGTTGGGGCGGGGGGGTGGGTGAGGTGGGGCTTGGGGTGGGGTCGGGGACAGCTCCGGGCTGGCTCCGGGGCGACTCCGGGGCGACTCCGGGTCAGCTCGGGGATGGCTCGGGGGTGGCCCGGCCGAGGGTGTGGGAAGAGTGAGGAGTGGGGCCCATGACACGCAGCGCGCTGACCGGCGACGAGGTGCTGACGGCCGCCGCCCGGCTGGTGCGGGCGCACGGCCCCGCGGCACTGACCATGCGCCGGCTCGCCACGGAGCTGGGCACCGCCGTCACCTCCATCTACTGGCACGTCGGCAACCGCGAGTCCCTGCTGGACGCGCTCGTGGAGCGCACCGTCCGGGAGATGGGCGAGATCCACCCCACGGGACGCACCCCGCACGCGCGCATCGTCTCGGTCGCCCGGGCGCTGTACACGGCGCTGCGCGAGCGCCCGCAGCTCATCGCGATGGTGCACGAACGCGGCCTGACGGAGCGGATGTTCCTGCCCGCGCAGCAGGCGCTGGTCCATGAGATGCACGCCGCCGGACTGTGCGGCGAAACGGCCGCCGAGGCGGTGCGTGCCGTCCAGTTCCAGGTCGTCGGCTTCGTCCTGGTCGAACGCAACCGTGAGCGGTCGCCGCAGCAGCACCCGAGCGAGGGCGAACTGTGGGACTCCCCCACCGCCGGCCACGATCCGGCACTGGCCCGCGCGCTGGCCGGCCCGGTCGACACGGAGCGGCTGTTCGATGTCGCGCTGGAGGCCCTGGTGCGGTCGCTGCTCCTCTGCCCCGGAGGGGGCGCGTGAAGGGAGGGCAGGGGTGACGGGTTCGCCTGAGTGGCACTCACGTCCGGCACGGCCTGGCGGCTCGCCGTAAGCAGCGGCTGCGCAAAGCGTGCAGCCACCCGCCGGTTTGTGGGGTTTCTTCCGCCAGGCCCCGTAGGTGGGGATTCCCCCGCACCCTTCCCGGCCCCCCGTCAACTCGTGCTCCTGTCCGGGATTTGTGGTGGTGTCGGGTGTGCGGTGGGGTGGTGGGGGTGATGGCGGTTCGGTGGCTGTCGGTGTCGGCCCGTATCCTCAGTGACCATGCTCGAAGACCGCATGGCAGCAGCCGACCCGATCGCGCCGAAGATCGGGCAGCAGCCGGGCCCGCAGACGCCGCCGGCGCACTGGCCGTCCGCGTATCCCCAGGGGTACGCGGTGGTCGACGTGGAGACCACGGGCCTGGCCCGTGACGACCGGATCATCTCCGCCGCCGTGTACCAACTCGACGCCCAGGGCGAGGTCCAGGACCACTGGTACACGCTCGTCAACCCGCAGCGGGATCCGGGGCCGGTCTGGATCCACGGTCTGACCAGCTCCGTGCTCGCCGATGCCCCGCTCTTCCCGGACATCGTTCCGGAGCTGTCGAAGCGGCTCGAGGACCGGGTGCTGGTCGCCCACAACGCCATGTTCGACTGGTCGATGATCGCCCGCGAGTACGCCCGCGCCGCGGCGACCGCACCGGTGCGCCAGCGGCTGTGCACCATCGCCCTGTCCAAGGAGCTGGGGCTGCCGCTGCCCAACCACAAGCTGGAGTCGCTCGCCTCCCACTACGGCGTGGTGCAGCAGCGCGCCCACCATGCGCTGGACGACGCCCGGGTGCTGGCTGAGGCGTTCCGCCCCAGTCTGCGGCGGGCCGCGCGGGAGAATCTGCGGCTGCCGCTGCTGACCTGCCAGCCGCTGACGGAATGGTCGGACACCCCCGCGCCCCGGCAGCACCCCACCACCTCGTCGTACCGCCCCACGACCTGGCGGCCGTCCCGTAAGCGCCCGGCGTGCCCCTACCCCAACCCGGGGCGCTACGAGGAGGGCGGCCGGCTCGTCCAGGGGATGCGGGTCGCCTTCTCCGGGGACACCTCCGTGGACCGCGAGCTGTTGGAGGACCGGGCCATCGAGGCCGGGCTGCATGTCGCCACGAGCGTGTCCCGGCTGACCAGCCTGCTGGTGACCAACGACCCCGACGCCCGGACGTCCAAGACCGCCAAGGCCGCCTCGTTCGGCACGGTCGTGATCGACGAGGCGGCCTTCATGCAACTGCTCCAGGACGTGGCACCGGCGCCCGCGTCCGGGTGAAGCCCGGTCAACACACCCGCCGCCGCCTCGCCCCGCGCGGGTGACGCCCGCACCCTGTGGCGCATGGCACGTTGTGAGGTCTGCGGAAACGAATACGGCATGACGTTCGAGGTGCACGCGCAGGGCGCGGTGCATGTCTTCGACTGTTTCGCCTGCGCCATCCACCGCATGGCGCCGATCTGTGAGCACTGCCGGTGCCAGATCATCGGCCAGGGCGTCGAGGCCGACCAGAAGTGGTACTGCGGTGCCCACTGCGCCCGCTCCGACGGGAGGGTGGGCATCGTCGACCGGGTGTGAGCCGAGGGGGCCGCGGGCGAGCGCGGGCAGGCGGTGAGCCCGCGGGCGTGGGCCGACGGGACCGCCCACCGTGCCCGCCCGTGCCCTCCGTACCCGCGGTATCCCCGCATGACCCGCGGTCTCCCCCCATGCCAGCCGGACCGGAGCACGGGATCCCCGGCAGGCCCCGCCCAACACCCGGCAGCCCCCGCCCAGCGCTCGTCAGGCCCCGACAACCCCCGCCGGTCCCCGACAGGCCACACGGGACCGACCGGCCCCGCCGCCCGGGCGCCCGGGCGCCCCAGGTACCGTCAAAGCCGTGTACCGCTTCCTGTTGTCCCGGCAGTGGGTGATCGTCACCCTCGTGGCCCTTCTGCTGATCCCCGTCATGATCAAGCTGGGCTTCTGGCAGCTCCACCGCCACCAGCACAAGGTGGCGCAGAACCAGCTCATCGCGAGCAGCCTGGCGGCCCGCCCGGTGCCGGTCACCGAGCTGACCGCCCCCGGCCGGACCCTCCCGCGGCACGACATGTGGCGCACGGTCACCGCCACCGGCACCTTCGACACCGCGCACGAGGTCGTGGTCCGCCAGCGCACCGCCGCCGACGAGCAGAGCATCGGCTACTACGTGCTCAGCCCGCTGGTGCTGGGCGACGGGCGGGCCGTGCTGGTCAACCGCGGCTGGATCTCGGCGGGCGACGACCTCACCAAGTTCCCGGACGTCCCGGCAGCCCCCAAGGGCAAGGTCACCGTGACCGGCCGGATGATGGCCGACGAGACCACCGCGTACAGCGGGATCAAGGACACCAAGGGCCTGCCCCCGCGCCAGATCATGCTGATCAACAGCAAGGAGCTGGCGAAGCGGATGGGCCGGCCGACCCTCGGCGGCTACATCGAGCAGACCGGGCCCAAGCCGCCCGGCGGCACCCCGGAGCTGGTCCCCGAGCCCGACCACGACTCCATCGGCCCGCACATGGCCTACGCGGTCCAGTGGTGGCTGTTCGCGGCGGCGGTACCGGTCGGCTGGACCATCCTGGTCCGCCGCGAGCGCCAGGACCGTGCGGAGGCCGCGGCCAAGGAGGCCGGGGAGGCCGCCGAACCCAGCGAGCCCCGCGAGAGCGGCGACGCCGGGAACGGCGAGGAAGGTACGGACGACAACGGTGCGGACGGCAACGGCGAGGACGGCCGGACCGAAGGCAGCGGCGAGCCCGCCGACACCACCGAGCCCGCCGATCCCGCCCCCGCCGGCGAGACCCCCGCGCCCACCCGCGGGTAGCCCGGACAGCCGCCCCACCGCGTAGCGCGGGCGCCGGGCGGGAAGGTCCGAGGCGTGCATCCACATATCGAGGACTACGCGCTCATCGGCGATCTGCAGACCGCCGCCCTCGTCGGCCGCGACGGCTCCATCGACTGGCTGTGCCTGCCCCGCTTCGACTCCGGCGCCTGCTTCGCGGCGCTCCTGGGCGGCAAGGGCAACGGCCACTGGCGGGTGGCGCCCCGGTCCGAGGAGGCCCGCGCGCAGCGCTCGTACCGCGGGGATTCGCTGATCCTCGACACGGTGTGGGAGACCCCCACCGGCAGCGTCCGGGTGATCGACTTCATGCCGCAGCGCGACCGCGCGCCCGAGGTCGTACGGATCGTGGAGGGCCTGCGCGGCAGCGTCGAGATGCGCAGCGAGCTGCGGCTGCGCTTCGACTACGGGCGGGTGGTGCCGTGGGTGCGCGCCGCGGAGGGTGCCCGGGTCGCGGTCGCCGGGCCGGATTCCGTGTGGCTGCGTACCCCGCCGCAGAGCAGCACCTACGGCAAGGACTTCAGCACCCGCTCGGACGTCACCGTCGCCGAGGGCGAGCGCGCCGCGTTCGTGCTGACCTGGCACCCCTCGCACGAGCCGCGGCCGACCCTGATCGACCCCCACACGGCGCTCCAGGAGACCCTGGACGACTGGCACGCCTGGTCGGGGCGCTGCCGCTACAACGGGCCCTACCGCGAGGCCGTGATGCGCTCGCTGATCACCCTCAAGGCGCTCACCTACGCGCCGACCGGCGGCATCGTGGCGGCCCCCACCACCTCGCTGCCCGAGGAGCTGGGCGGGGTGCGCAACTGGGACTACCGCTACTGCTGGCTGCGCGACGCCAGCCTCACCCTGAACTCCCTGCTGTCCGCGGGCTATCTGGAGGAGGCCGGAGCCTGGCGGGACTGGCTGCTGCGGGCGGTGGCCGGCGCCCCCGACGATCTGCAGATCATGTACGGGCTGGCCGGTGAGCGGCGGCTGCCGGAGGCCGAGCTGCCGTGGCTGACCGGGTACTGCGACTCCGCGCCGGTGCGGATCGGCAACGCCGCCGTCGAACAGCGCCAGCTCGATGTCTACGGCGAGGTGCTCGACTCCTTCCACATCGCGCGGGAGGCCGGACTGCCGTCGGAGCCGCACGCCTGGAGCATCCAGCGCGCCCTGACGGAGTATCTGGAGTCCACCTGGCGCGACCCCGACGAGGGGCTGTGGGAGATCCGCGGGCCGCGCCGGCACTTCGTGCACTCCAAGGTCATGGCCTGGGTCGCGGCCGACCGGGCGGTGCGGGCGATCGAGGCGAATCCGCGGTTCGGCGGGGACGTCGACCGCTGGCGGGCGATGCGCGAGGACGTCCGCCGCGAGGTGTGCGAGCGCGGTTACGACGCCGAGCGCGGCACCTTCACCCAGTTCTACGGCTCGAAGGAACTGGACGCCGCGACCCTGCTGATCCCCCGGGTCGGCTTCCTGCCCCCGGACGATCCGCGGGTGCTGAACACCATCGACACGGTGCGCCGGGAGCTGACGCACGACGGTCTGGTCCGCCGCTACAGCACCGAGGGCGGCTCGGTCGACGGGCTGCCGGGCGGCGAGGGCACCTTCCTGGTCTGCTCGTTCTGGCTCGCCGACGCGCTCCAGCTGAGCGGCCGGCGCGACGAGGCCAGGGAGTTGTTCGAGCGGCTGCTGGACCTGCGCAACGACCTGGGGCTGCTCTCCGAGGAGTACGACCCGGCGGCCGGGCGCCAGCTGGGCAACTTCCCGCAGGCCTTCAGCCACATCGGCCTGGTGGGGACCGCCTTCGGCCTTCTCGACGGGGAAGCGGCAGACTAGGGCCATGGATCTCGGACTCACTGACCGGACGTACCTCCTGACCGGGGCGACCCGCGGTCTCGGCTTCGCCACCGCCCGTGCGCTGGTCGCCGACGGCGCCCGGGTCGTCCTCACCGGGCGCACGGAGGAGAGCGCGGCCGCGGCCGCCGCCTCGCTCGGCGAGCGCGCCCTGGGCGTGGCGGCCGACAACGCCGACGCCGATGCCGCCGACCGCCTGCTGGCGACGGCCCGGGCGCACTTCGGGCGGCTGGACGGCGTGCTCATCAGCGTGGGCGGCCCGGCGCCCGGCAGCGCCGCCGACACCACCGACTCCCAGTGGCAGTCGGGCTTCGAGTCGGTGTTCCTCGGCGCGGTACGGCTGGCCCGGGCTGCCGCCGCCGAGCTGTCGGAGGGCGGGGTGATCGGCATGGTGCTGTCCGGGTCGGTGCACGAGCCGATCAGCGGCCTGACCGTCTCCAACGGGCTCCGCCCCGGGCTGGCCGGCTTCGCCAAGTCGCTCGCCAACGAGGTGGGGCCGCGCGGCATCCGCGTCCTGGGGGTGCTGCCCGGCCGGATCGCCACCGACCGGATGACCCAGCTCGACGCGCTCTCCGGCGACCCGGAGGCCAGCCGCGCCCGCAACTGCGCGGCCATCCCGCTGGGCCGCTACGGCACTCCGGAGGAGTTCGGCCGGACCACGGCGTTCCTGCTGTCGCCGGCCGCCTCGTATGTCACCGGTGTGATGGTGCCGGTGGACGGCGGGGCCCGGCGCGGCTTCTGACGCACCGCCGGGCCTTCGCCCAGGGGCTTTGGCCCTAACTGACCCGTTCGGGGCGGTGTTTGACCGCCCGCAACCGGACCTCGGCCGGCAGCTGTTCGAGCCCGGCCGACCGGCGGGCGTGCGCCATCGCCTCGTGGGACAGCCGCCGCAGGACGCCTCCGGGGTCGGCGTGCGGGGTCAGCGCCAGCAGTCCCCGGACCCGGGGCGCGGTCCGGCGGCCGGTCAGCACCACACCGGCCCGGTCGACGCCGTCCAGCGACTCCGTCTCGGCCGCGAGGGCCGCCGCCAGCGCCCGGCCGCGCAGGACGGCGCCCTCGCCGTCGCCGCTGTCGACGAGGATCTCCTGGAGCCGGTGGCGCCGCAGCTGGGACAGCAGCCACCACAGCATCAGCAGCACGAAGACGGCCAGGGCGGCGATGACGACCGGCCACCACCAGCCCTGGTGCGTCCAGCGGGTGCGGTCGTGCGCGGGGAGCGGCACCGCGCCGGGCCCGTGCCAGGGCCAGCCGGCGGGCAGGCGGAGATGCCACTTCGCGGGCAGGTTCAGGCCGCCGAACAGCACCGCGGCCCCGGTGCCGAACAGCACCGCTCCGACCAGGCCGAGCAGCACCCGGTTGATCGTTCTGCGCACCCTGTGCATCGGGCACTCACCCCTTCTTCGGGCGCCGGACGCGCACCGTCAGACCCAGTCGGCGCGACAGCCCCAGCTGTCGCAGCCCCTCGCCGAGGGAGGCATCGAGGTCGGCGCGGACCTCGTCCAGTTCGCGGAAGTGGGAGACGGCACGCGCCTTGGCCTTGCGGCGGCCGACCTTCATCCGTACGGACTGGACGCCCGCGACCTCCATGGCCCGGTCGCGCAGCACCAGCGCGGCGGCGGCCCGGTCCAGTCCGGCCCGGACGTCCGGCACCGACCGCCGCATCGGCAGCACCTGGCGCAGCCCGGGGGTGACGGCCAGCACGAACAGCCAGATGCCGAGGACCACGGCGAGCGCCGCGGCGCCCAGTACCCAGGTGCTGTCGAGCGGGCGGGTGGCCAGTTCATGGGCCAGGCGCCGGCGCCAGGCCATCGAGGAGTGGTGGGCGCGCACCGCGGCCACGTCGTAGAGCAGCAGGCCGGCGGCGGCCAGCAGCAGCAGCGCGACCACGGCGGCCGGGACCCGGCGGGCCGACCAGAAGCGCCCGCCGCGGCCGCCGTCGCCGGTGTCCGTCGCGGCCTCGGACGGACCGGAGCGCGCCGCGCCGCCCGCCGCGCCGGTGGCGTCTTCCGCCGTGCCGGTGGCGTCTTCCGTCTTGTCGAGCGTGGGCAGCCGGCGGGTGTCCGCCGGCCGTGCCTCGTCGTCGCTCATCGCACCCTCCCGCGGTCGGTACGGTCCAGCTGCGGTGAGTGCAGCCGCTCGACCTCCACCGCGACCTCGGGCACCGTCATGTTCGCCAGCGCCTGCACCCGCTCGGTGACCTGACGGCGCACCACACGGCTCTGCGCGCCGATGTCGGAGGGGTAGCCCAGCTCCATGGCGATGCGCACCCGTGCCTCGCCGAAGTACTGCCGCTCCTCGCGCCGGTGCACGGTCACCGTCGCGTGGGCGTCCGTCCGGGCCCTCGGGGACTCGCGGCGCAGTGCCTCCCGGGCCGCCTGGGCGGCGATCTTCGCCACCACCCGGTCCGCGATCCTGGTCGAGCCCCGCTCACCCGCCGCCACCGCGCCGGGCGGGGACACCGTCGTCACCCCTCACCGCCGCCGGTCGTCGCGGTCGCCGCTGCGCGGGCGGAAGAAGTCGCCGGCCTCCAGATCCCCGTCGAGGAATCGGCCGACCACGAACCCGACGACGCCCAGCGCCGCCACCAGGACGAAGGCGCCGAAGCCGCCGAAGTACCCGGCGAAGCCCAGCGCCATGCCGGCCAAGAGACCGGCCACGGCCATGCTCATCGTGCGCTCCTTCGCTGCCGCTTCGGACGGGCCCGGCTACTGGAGCCGCGACTCACCCTCGTCATCGTCGTCCGCCTCGTCGGGGAGCTTCACATCGCTGACCGCGATATTGACCTCGACGACCTCCAGGCCCGTCATCCGCTCCACCGCCGCGATGACGTTCTCCCGGACCGACCGCGCGACATCCGCGATGGCGACGCCGTAATCGACCACGATCTCCAGGTCCAGCGCGGTCTGCACCTCGCCGACCTCGGCCTTGACCCCGCGGGTGGCGGTCGCCGAACGGCCGCTGCCGGGCACCTTGTCGCGCACGGCGCCGAGCGTGCGGGCCAGGCCGCTGCCCATCGCGTGCACCCCGACGACATCCCGGGCAGCGAGTCCGGCGATCTTCTCCACGACACCGTCGGCGATGGTGGTCCGCCCACGGGTGGCGGGGTCGCCGCCGCCCCGCTTGGCCGGGGTCCGGGGTTCCAGGTCCTGCTGGCTCTCGCTCATCGCCGTACGTCCCTTTCCGCGGGGAGAAGCGGTCCGCCCGCTCCGCTGCTCACAGTAGGTCCGGTTTGTCCGGACCGCTCCGGGGATGTGGCAGCCGAGTGCTCCACACGGCGCCGTGCGGCACACCGCCCCGCCGCGGGGGCCGGTCTGCGGCAGTGTGGGACGTGGTCCGGGACGTGCCCGGAAGAGGTCCGGGGACCTGCCGGGAGAGAGGGTGACGCGGTGGCCGCGAACCAGTGGGCGCAGGCGGTACGGGCACAGCTCGGCATCGGCCGGATGCTGCCGCTCGGCGGACCCGCCGACGGCTCGTGGATCACCGAGCGGGCCGCCGCCGGGGTCCTGCTCAGGGCCGCCGGGACACCGGCCGGGGTCCGCCCGGGGGCGCTGCGGCTGTCGGTCGCCGACCCCGACCGTGCGCCGGAGCCGGCGGTGCCGGCGCCGCCGAGCGCACTGCCGCCGGGCCCGCTGCGGATCGAGGCGGACTTCGCCGCGACCGGCGACCGCCCGCTGCCCACGGTCGCCGAGCAGGTGCGGGCGGCGCTGCTGGAGGCGTCGGTCCGGGAGCTGGGGCTGGTGGTGGGCGTGGTGGATCTGCGGGTCAGCGGGCTGCTGGAGGGGGCTTCCGAGGAGGAGGCGGCCGCCGCTCTGGCGCCGATGCCGCCGTCCGTCCCGGCGGAGGGTCCGCCCGCCGTGCCGGTGAGGGAGGGCAGAGGCGGCGCGCGCCCGGACGGGGCGGCCGGGATCGCCGCGATCGTGCTGGGGGTCGACGGCGTGGCCGGGCTGGCACCCGTGCTCGGCCCGTCGCGGCCGGTGGCCCTCGCCGACGGGCATGCGCTGATCCAGCTGGCGACCGCGCCCGGCCACCGGGCGCTGGATGTCGCGGCCGCCGTGCGGCGGACGGTGGCGAGCGCCCCGCCCCCGGTGTCGACGGTGGCCGTGCTGGTCACGGCGGTGGAGCAGGACTGAGAACGGCCGGCCGGGGTGCCCGAGGGCGCCCCGGCCGGCCGCGTCCCGCGAGCCGGCGCCTGGCCTACTCCCCCACGCCCGCCAGATCGCGCAGCCGGCGTGCCTGCGCGGCCCGCTCGGCGGTGCGCTGCTCCTCATAGCTGCGGCCCGCGGCACCGGCCAGCAGGGCCTTGGTCTCGATCACGGCGTCCCGCGGTGCGGCGGTGAGTGCGGCGGCCAGATCGGCCACCGCGCCGTCGAGCTCCGCCGCGGGCACCACAAGATTGGCGAGGCCGATCCGCTCGGCCTCCTCGGCATGCACAAAGCGCCCGGTGGCGCAGATCTCCAGCGCCCGGGCATAGCCCACCAGCCCGACCAGCGGATGGGTGCCGGTCAGGTCCGGTACGAGTCCCAGGCTGGTCTCCCGCATGGCGAACTGGACGTCCGGCGCGACCACCCGCAGATCGCAGGCGAGCGCGAGCTGGAAGCCCGCACCGATGGCGTGCCCCTGCACGGCGGCGATGGACACCAGGTCCGTGCGCCGCCACCAGGTGAACGCCTCCTGGTACTCGGCGATGGTGTCGTCCAGCGCGCTGTCCGTACCGCGGGCGAGATCGATGAACGACGGCTCGCCGTCGAAGCCTTCGGGCGTGAACGCCTGACGGTCCAGGCCCGCGGAGAAGGACTTGCCCTCACCGCGCAGCACCACGACCCGTACGTTTCCCGGCAGCAGCGAGCCCGCTTCGGCGAGCGCCCGCCACATGGCCGGGGACTGCGCATTGCGCTTGGCCGCGTTGGCGAGGGTCACCGTGGCGATGGCATCGTCCACGGTGAGTCGCACACCGTCCTTGTCGAGCAGGGTCATCAGCGCCTCCGAGTCAGCCAGCCGCACCTGCGTGCGTAAGTGACTGAACGGTAACCTCCCGGCCGGCGGCTTCACCGGCCGGGGGGAGACCGTTGCACTCAAGGCGTGGCCGTCAGGCCGAAGCGGCCTTCTTGCCCCTCGTGGCACCGCCACGACCGCGCAGGACCACACCGGATTCGCTGAGCATCCGGTGCACGAATCCATAGGAGCGGCCGGTTTCCTCGGCCAGCGCCCGGATGCTCGCACCGGAGTCGTACTTCTTCTTCAGGTCTGCCGCGAGCTTCTCGCGCGCGGCGCCGGTTACCCGGCTGCCCTTCTTCAGAGTCTCGGCCACCCGTGCCTCCTCGTGGGAAGTGCGCTCTGGACTCTCATGATCACCCCTCCCCGGCTTCCTGGCCACCCATTCCGCAAGGTCTCTACGACATCCTTTGCCGTCGGACACCTTGCCGACCGGCCCGGAACGCCTGATTCCGACTGCCCGGAAGGCCCTCCGCGCCCCGATTTCCCCGAGAAGTGGCAGGTCAGGCGGTATGCGGCCGAAAAGGTGAGAGCCGGGCCCCAGGGGCCCGGCCCTTCGCCGCAGGCTCGCCGGTGTACGAGCCGTTCTCACTCAGATGATGGATCACACATCGGCCGAATGATCCATACGGCATGATCCATCCGCCGCGGTCAGGCCAGCGCGACCAGATCCGCGTAGTCCTGGCCCCACAGGTCCTCGACACCGTCGGGCAGCAGGATGATCCGCTCCGGCGACAGCGCGTCCACCGCGCCCTCGTCGTGCGTCACCAGGACCACCGCGCCCGTGAAGGTGTGCAGCGCGCCGAGGATCTCCTCGCGGCTGGCCGGGTCGAGGTTGTTGGTGGGCTCGTCGAGCAGCAGGACGTTCGCGGAGGAGACGACCAGGGTCGCCAGCGCCAGCCGGGTCTTCTCGCCGCCGGAGAGCACCCCGGCGGGCTTGTCGACGTCGTCGCCGGAGAACAGGAAGGAGCCCAGCGTCTTGCGGATCGCGACCAGGTCCATGTCCGGAGCGGCGGAGCGCATGTTCTCCAGGACCGTGCGGTCGGGGTCCAGGGTCTCGTGCTCCTGGGCGTAGTAGCCGAGCTTGAGGCCGTGGCCGGGGCGGACCGCGCCGGTGTCGGGCTGCTCGACGCCGGCCAGCAGCCGCAGCAGGGTGGTCTTGCCGGCACCGTTCAGGCCGAGGATGACGACCCGGGAGCCCTTGTCGATGGCCAGGTCGACATCGGTGAAGATCTCCAGCGAGCCGTAGGACTTCGACAGGCCCTCGGCGGTCAGCGGGGTCTTGCCGCAGGGCGCCGGGTCCGGGAAGCGCAGCTTGGCGACCTTGTCGGAGGCGCGCACCGCCTCCAGACCGGCCAGCAGCTTGTCGGCGCGCTTGGCCATGTTCTGCGCGGCGACGGTCTTGGTGGCCTTGGCCCGCATCTTGTCGGCCTGGGTGTTGAGCGCGGCGGCCTTCTTCTCGGCGTTCGCCCGCTCGCGCTTGCGGCGCTTCTCGTCGGCCTCGCGCTGCTGCTGGTAGAGCTTCCAGCCCATGTTGTAGATGTCGATCTGGGAGCGGTTGGCGTCCAGATAGAAGACCTTGTTGACGACGGTCTCGACCAGGTCGACATCGTGGGAGATCACGATGAAGCCGCCGCGGTAGGTCTTGAGGTAGTCGCGCAGCCAGACGATGGAGTCGGCGTCGAGGTGGTTGGTCGGCTCGTCGAGCAGCAGGGTGTCGGAGTCCGAGAACAGGATCCGGGCCAGCTCGACGCGGCGGCGCTGACCACCGGAGAGGGTGTGCAGCGGCTGGCCGAGGATCCGGTCGGGCAGGCCCAGGCTGGCGGCGATGGTCGCGGCCTCCGCCTCGGCGGCGTACCCGCCCTTGGTCAGGAACTCCGTCTCCAGGCGCTCGTACTTCCGCATGGCCTTCTCGCGGGTGGCGCCCTTGCCGTTGGCCATCCGGTCCTCGTTCTCGCGCATCTTGCGCAGCACGGAGTCCAGATCGCGGGCGGACAGGATGCGGTCGCGGGCCAGCACGTCGAGGTCGCCGGTGCGCGGGTCCTGCGGCAGATAGCCGACCTGGCCGCCACGGGTGACCGTGCCGGCGGCGGGGATGCCCTCCCCGGCCAGCACCTTGGTGAGGGTGGTCTTGCCGGCGCCATTGCGGCCCACCAGGCCGATGCGGTCGCCCTTGGCGATACGGAAGGAGGCGGACTCGATGAGGACGCGGGCGCCGGCGCGCAGCTCGAGGCCGGAGGCGGTGATCACGGGAAAAACTCCAGGGTCGGATAAGACGGCGGAATGGACGGACGGTCCGAGAGCGAGCTGCGCCGTCTAATGAACCCAAGGGAGAACTGCCATGGGAGGCAGTCTAACGAACCGCTGCAAGTGGTTTTCCTCCCACGTTGTTGGCTGGCCCCGCCGTGGGGGTTGCTCGCCGTTTTCCGCCCGCTTCGCGGGTGCGTCTCCGCTGCGCGGGCTGCGCCCACGTTGTCGGCTGGCCCGCCGTGGGGCTGTCTCGCCGTTGCGCCTGCGGCGGGCGGGGTCCGCTGCGCGGGGCTGTCGGGTGCGGTGACGGGCCTCCGGGGTCGGTGTGTGGGACTGCTTCGCTTTACGTCCCACACACCGACCCCTCCGGCCCGCCCCCTCCCGTTGAGGGGAGGGGAAAAGGCCCGGTGGGGGTGCATGTGGCTGGGCGAGCGCGCCTCGTGGTCGTACCGAAACAGCCGACGACGGACCGAGGCTCTGGCCGGGCACGACGCCCGCCCCCACCCACCGTTACGTACTCCCCCACGGGAGGGGACGGGCCGGAGGGGCCTGGTCTGTGGACGTAAAGCGAAGCAGTCCACAGACCAGGCCCCGGAGGTCCGTCACCGCACCCGACACCCACCCGCCCGCCGCAGGCGCAACGGCGAGAAGCCACTGCGGCGCCGCAGAAGACAACGCGGGAACAGCCCGCGCAGCGGAAAGGCAACGGCGAAAAACCACCGCGGCGCCGCAGACAACAACGTGGGAGTCAGTTCCCACCCGTGTGGACCTGGAAGGCCGCCCGGCGTACCGCCTTGGCGAGGGCCGGGTCGGGGTGGGCCGCGGCCAGGGCTACGAGGACCTGGACCGTGCGGGGGTGGCCGACCGCGCGGACCTCCTCCAGGAGGCGGGGGACGGAGCCCTGGACCGCCGAATCCAGGTGGCGGACCAGGAGTTGGGTCTCGCCGTGGTCGGCGACGGCCGCCGCCGTGTCGACCCAGAGCCAGGTCGACTCCTCGCGGGTGAGCACATCGGGCGCGGTCTCCGGGTCGCCGCCCTCGTGCTCGACCAGCCACAGCAGGGCGTACGGCCGCAGGGCCGGCTCGTCGGCCGCGGTGCGGACGGCGGCCTCGGCCGGGGCGCCGACCGCGCGCAGCGCCTCGAAGGCCAGGCCGCGCAGCAGGGCGTCCTCGCCGCGGGCCACGGTCAGCAGCTCCTCGACGGCCGCGCCGACGGAGCGGGCGGCGAGCCAGGCGCGGTATTCGGTGCGGGCGGGTCCGGGGGTGAGGCGGGCGCAGCCCCGCAGCATGGCCTCCGCGGACTGCTCGATGTGGCCGGCCGGGCTCTGCGCGGCGACGCAGATCTGCTCCAGCTTGACCCACACCGACCAGTTGCCGAGCGGGGTCAGCTGTGCCTCGGACGTCGCGTGGACGGCCTCGTGGACGCCGTCCGGCGCCCCGCCCGCGGGGACCAGCGCGCCGACGATCCGCAGCGCGTCCAGTGCCCAGGCCAGCAGCTCGGCCAGCGACGCCCCCGCGGCGTCGTCGGCCGCGGCCGCGGCGTCGGCGGTGCCGCCGGGGGCTGGCTCCTGGCCGTAGGGGACCTCGCAGCGCTCCGTCCGCAGTTCGGCGACGCGCTGGTCCAGCATGTCCAGCAGCACCGGCAGCTGGACCGGCCCGGCCGACAGGTGCAGCAGGGACAGCAACTGGGGCAGCGCTTCGACGACTTCGGCGACCATCGCGGGTCCGGCGGCGGCCGGGGCGGGGCGGGCCAGCGACCAGGCGTCGAACAGCGCGACCCAGCCGCGCAGCACGGCGGTGTCGTCACGGTCCCAGGCGCGCAGCCGCCAGCCGGGGCGGGCCAGGCCGTCGTGCAGCTCGACGAGTCCGGCGAGGCGGGCCCGGTCCCAGTCGACGCGGACCTGCCGCGGTGTCAGGCGCAGCGCCTCGGCGGCGCGTTCCACCGCCGCTTCCGGGAGTGCGCCGTCGGGGCCGGCGCGCAGACTGCCGCCGGTGTTGCCGGCGCTGTCGGCCCACCGGGCGAGGCGGGCCGCGCCGGCCAGCACGGCGCGGGCCTGCCGGGCCAGCTCCGCCGGCGGCGGGGTGCCCTCGGGCGGGCGGGGCGCCGGGCGCTTGGTCCTGGTTGTCACCGCTCGGCGGGCGGCCGCAACCGGTTGACGGGGGACGAGTCGGAGCCGGGAGTCGCGCGGGGTACGGGACGTCACAGGAGCAGTGTTGCCGCTGACGGCCCGAAAACCCAATCGGAACCCCCGCACGCCCTTCCCCGGCCGTGCCATTGCACCGCCCCATCCCTGATGAGGGGAGTTGTCCCGCCGTATGCCCGGGCTTCACGCGGGCGGTGCCCGGCAGCGGTGCCGGGGGCTACATGAGAGGGGTGAGGAAGCGCCGCAGGGCCTCTTCGTAGGGCGAGGGGGCGGCGTTCCACATCGCGGCGTGCGGGGCATGCGGAACCGGCTGAAGCGTGATCAGGTCGGCTCGGCGGGCGGCGAACGCGCGGGAGGCCGTCCAGGGGGCGATCCGGTCGTCGGGGCCGTGGAAGAGCAGGGTGGGGATGTCCAGCTCCTCCGGGTCGACGGCGTCGGCGGGCCGGTCCAGGGGCACGCCCGTGGAGCCCTCGGCGGCGCGTACCACCAGCGGCAGCAGGGCGCGCGGGACCCGCCGGGCGCCGGCCAGCGCGCGGACCGTGGCGCCCCGGTCCAGGACCGGGGAGTCCAGGACGAGCCCGCTGATCCGGTCGCGCAGCGCGGAGCGGGTGGCGGCCCGCAGCGCCATGGTGGCGCCGGTGGACCAGCCGTAGAGGACGACGGCCTGGGCGCCGTAGCGGACGGCGTAGCGGATCGCCGCGTCCAGGTCGCGCCATTCGGTCTCGCCGAGGTGGTGGATGCCGTCGGCGGTGCGCGGGGCGCCGGGGTCGTTGCGGTAGGCCAGGTCGAGGACGGGCAGCCGGTGGCGGTGCAGGAACGGCATGACCACCATGGGGTGCTCGCGGGTGGTGCCCAGGCCGTGGACGGTGATGACCCAGGTGTCGCGCACGCCGGGCACGAACCACGCGGGCAGGGCGCCGAGTTCGCCGGGGATGTCGACGTCGGCGTGGTCGAGGCCGAGGGCGTCGCGGGGGTTGCCGATGTGCACCTGCGGGGTGAGCCGCATCCGGTGGCCCGGCCGCAGGGTGCCGTGGGTGACCCGCTCCAGGCGGCGCAGGACCGCGTCGGCGGGGTGCGGGAGGCCGTGGACGACGGAGCCGACCACGGCGTGGCAGCCGCTGCCGGTGAGCCCGTAGGTGCCGGGCCGCAGGGTCGCCAGGCTGCGGGTGAGGGCGATGCGGCTCTCGGTGACGGAGTGCACGGTGAGCCGGGAGTCGCCCGGGAACGGCTGGTCCGGGGAGGGTTTCAGGGCAGTGTCGCTGGCGTACCGGCCGACCGCCACGGCGGCCGCCCCGGCACCTATCACGGTGATGGCGGCCGCGGCCGCCGCAGTACCCAGGCGCACCTCACCAGTGTGCGCAGCGCCGTCGGGTGCGGCCACCCGGCGGCGGTCGGGCGGGTGAGGGGCCGGGCGGCCGGGGCGGCGGCGGTCAGTGTGTGCCGCGGCCCCGCTGGCCGTAGCCGCGCAGCCGGGCCGCGGCCTCGTCGAGCTGCCCGTCCGACAGCAGGCTCGGGGTGTGGCCCGGCACGGACTGGGCGGTGAGCCAGACCCGGCACATCCACTCCAGCTGGGCGGTGCGGTCCAGGGCCTCCGCGAGGCTGTCGCCGTAGGTCATGGTGCCGTGGTTCTGGAGGAGGCAGCCGGTGCGGTCGCGGAGCGCGTCGAGCATGTGGGCGGCGAGTTCGTCGCTGCCGTAGAGGGCGTAGGGGGCGACGCGGACGGGGCCGCCGAGGGCCGCGGTCATGTAGTGGACGGGCGGGAGTTGGGGCACGAGGGTGGAGACGGCGGTGGCGTACGGGGCGTGGGTGTGCACGACGGCGGCGGCCGGGGTGCTGCGGTAGACCGCCAGATGCATCGGGAGTTCGCTGGTCGGCCGGAGGGTGCCGATGATCTGCTGCCCTTGCAGGTCGACCGCGGTGAGGTCGCCGGGGCCGAGCCGGTCGTAGGGCACGCCGGTGGGGGTGACCAGGACCAGGTCCTTCAGGCGGCAGGAGACGTTGCCCGAGGTGCCGACGACCAGGCCGTCGGCGACGGTCCGGCGGGCGGTGGCGACCAGGTCGCTCCAGGCTGCGGCGAGGTGGTCGGGTTGGTCCGTCATGGGTCCTCCGGCGGCGGTGCGGCAAATGCGGATGCTGATGCGGCTGCGCGTCACCGTACGAGCGGGCCGGGTGCCGTGCACAGCGGCCCGCCGAACCGGTGTGCGCGCTCCGGGGATCCCCGCGCTCCGCCACCGTGCACCGGCCGCGCCGGCACAGCACCCGCAGACCGCCAACGGGTGAGGCAGAAGTGACGAGTGAGGTGCCTCCGCGTGAACAGTGCGGTGGTGTCATCACCCCGCCCGTCCCAGTTCACCTCCCGTTCACCCACTCTCCGTACGGTCCCAGCGACACTGACCTTCGAACTGATTGCCTGGGTGAATGGAACACATCACGCTTCTCATCGGGATCGTGATCGTCACGGCCTTGGTGTTCGACTTTACGAACGGCTTCCACGACACGGCCAACGCGATGGCCACCACCATTTCCACCGGGGCGTTGCGACCCAAGACCGCGGTGGCGATGTCGGCGGTGCTCAACCTCGTCGGTGCGTTCCTGTCCGTGGAGGTGGCCAAGACCATCTCCGGCGGGATCATCGACGAAGGCGCCGGCATCAGACCAGAAGTGATCTTCGCCGGACTGGTCGGCGCGATCGTCTGGAACCTGCTGACCTGGCTCGCGGGTCTGCCCTCCAGTTCCTCCCACGCCCTGTTCGGCGGTCTGATCGGTGCGACCCTGGTGTCCGTCGGCACCCACGGTGTGCACGGTGAGGCCGTGGTGATGAAGGTCCTGATCCCGGCGGTGGCCGCGCCGTTCGTGGCCGGTCTGGCCGCGATGGCGGCGACCCGGCTCACCTACCGGCTGACCCGCGACCGCGCCGAGGCGGACACCGCCAAGGGCTATCGCGCGGGCCAGATCGCCTCCGCCGCGCTGGTCTCCCTCGCCCACGGCACCAACGACGCCCAGAAGACGATGGGTGTGATCACGCTCGCGCTGATCACCGGCGGGGTCGTCGCCCCGCACGCCGACCCGCCGCTGTGGGTCATCGCCTCGGCCGGTCTGGCCATCGCGCTGGGCACGTACCTGGGCGGCTGGCGGATCATCCGCACGATGGGCAAGGGCATCACCGACATCCAGCCGCCGCAGGGCTTCGCCGCCCAGACCGGCGCCGCGGCCACCATCCTGGCCTCCTCCCACCTCGGCTTCGCGCTCTCCACCACCCAGGTCTGCTCCGGTGCCGTGATGGGCTCGGGCCTGGGCCGCAAGGGCGGCGTGGTGCGCTGGTCCACGGCCGGCCGGATGGTCGCCGCCTGGGGCCTGACGCTGCCGGCCGCCGGTCTGGTCGCGGCGGGCGCCGCGTTCCTCGCGGGCCAGGGCGACTGGGGAGTCGCGGCGGTGGCCGTGCTCGCACTCGCCGTCTGCGGCGCGATCTGGTTCGCCTCCCGGCGCAAGCCGATCGACCACACCAACGTCAACGAGGGCCCGGCAGCGGAGCCGGCCGGCGTGGTGACCACCGCGCTGCGCACGGTCTCCCCTCCCCCGGCACGCCAGTCCGCGCCGGCCGACGGCGCACCGGAGACCGCCGGGGTGCCCGTCCCCGACGCCGGGGTGCCCGCCCAGCCGGCCGGCCCCGACGCCGCCGCCTCCACCCCCGCTCCGCGCCGCAAGGCCGCGACGGTCACCCGCTAGCTGTCATCACCAAAGGAACCTCATGACCATCGATTGGGCAGCTCTCGGCCAGGTCTTCGGCGTCACCCTCGTGGTGACGGTCGGGATCGTGGGCCTGTTCACCGTCGGCATCGTCGGGGCGTCCCGCAAGCCGGCCCAGGAGGGTGCGGCGGTCGCGGTCGCCGCCCCGGGCGCGGGTGCGCGGGCCGGAGCGGTGACCGCCTTCGCCCTGTGCGCGGCGGCCGTGGCCTACGGCATCTATCTGATCGTCGCCGCCTGACGCAGCCGGAAGCGGCGGCGCGAGAGCGGTCACGGACCCGGAGAGGCGTCCGGCGGGCACGGCATCAGCCGTCGTCCGCCGGGCGCCTCTCCCGTGGGTGCCCCGGCCGTCCGGCCCCCGTCGCGGGGCGGCGTCGCAGGTCAAGGGTGAGTTGACGGGCATTCGCGAGGCGTGGTGGACTGCCCGGGCCATTCGGCGACAGCTGAGGAAGTCCGGTGCGAATCCGGCGCGGTCCCGCCACTGTCACCGGGGAGGGTTCTCCAGCGAAGGCCACGGCCCCTCGCGCGCACGCCGGACGGCGGACGCGTCGGGGCGGGAAGGCCGGAGGACCCGCCGATCCGGGGAGCCAGGAGACTCATGTCGCCGTCACGTCGAGCCAGGGCGCGGACCCTGAGTGAGGACCTACCGCCATGCCCGGCCGCCCGCCGAGATCGCCACTGCCCGCTGCCGCAGAGCCCGTTGGTGGACACCCCGTAGCGACGGTGTGACCCGGTGCGCGGCGAACACGCGGGATACGCGTGCGGCGCGGCTCTCGGCTTCCTCGGCGACCTGATCGCGGCCGATCCCCGGCGCGGCCATCCGGTGGCCGCCTTCGGCCGGGCCGCGGCCGCCGTCGAACGCCGGCTGTGGCGCGACCACCGCGGATGGGGAACGGCCCACGCCGTGCTGTGCGCGGGCGGTGCCGCCGCCGGTGCCGCGCTGGCGCAGCGGGCCCTGCGCACCTCCGTCCCGGCCCCGTTGCGAGGCGGTGCCCGGATCGCGCTGACCGCGGCGACGGTCTGGGCGGTGCTGGGCGGCACCTCGCTCGGCCGGGAGGCGCGGGCCGTCGGCGGCGCGCTGGCGGCGGGCGATCTGGACGTGGCGCGGGAGCGGTTGCCTCATCTGTGCGGGCGCGATCCGCAGGCCCTGGACGGGCCGCAGATGGCCCGTGCGGTGGTGGAGTCGGTGGCCGAGAACACCTCGGACGCGGTGGTCGGTGCCCTGGTCTGGGGTGCGGTGGGCGGAGTGCCCGGACTGGTGGCGTTCCGGGCGGTGAACACCCTGGACGCGATGGTGGGGCACAAGTCGCCCCGGTATCGCCGGTTCGGCTGGGCGTCGGCCCGGCTCGACGATCTCGCCGGCTGGCCCGGCTCCCGGCTGACCGCCACCCTCACCGTCCTCACCGGCCCCGGTCGGCGCGGTGCGCTGCGGGCCTGGCGGGCGGACGGCGGCGCGCACCCGAGCCCCAACGCGGGCCCGGTGGAGGCGTCGTTCGCGGGCGCGCTGGGCGTGCGGCTGGGCGGCACGCTGGCGTACGGCGGGCGGGTGGAGCACCGTCCGGTGCTCAACGGCGGGGCGCGGCCGGTGGCGGTGGCCGACATCGAACGGGCCGTGCGGCTCTCGCGCCGGGTGGGTGTGCTGGCGCTGGCGGCGACGCTCACGGCGCGGCCGGCGGCCGGCGCGGTGGTGCGGGCGGCGGTGCGGCGGCGTGCGGCGGGGCAGGGATGAGGGCCGTGGTGTGTCCGCCGGAGGGGCGGCGCGGGGGCCGGCACACGAGGAGGATCCGGTGACGTACGGGCAGCAGAAGGCGTCCGGCGGGGCGGTCGGCGGTGGCCTGTTGGTGGCCGGGACGACGTCCGACGCCGGCAAGAGCGTGGTGACGGCGGGGATCTGCCGCTGGCTGGCCCGCCAGGGCGTGCGGGTGGCGCCGTTCAAGGCGCAGAACATGTCGCTGAATTCGTTCGTCACGCGCGAGGGCGCGGAGATCGGGCGGGCCCAGGCGATGCAGGCCGCCGCGGCGCGGGTGGAGCCGACCGCGCTGATGAACCCGGTGCTGCTCAAGCCGGGCAGCGACCGCAGCAGCCAGGTGGTGCTGCTGGGCAAGCCGGTGGGTGAGCTGAGCGCGCGGGGCTATTTCGGACGGGCCGGGGAGCCGTCCGCCGGGAACACGCTGTACGCGGGCCGCCGGGAGCAGTTGCTCGGCACGGTCACCGACTGCCTGGCGGAGCTGCGGCGTACCCATGACGCGGTGATCTGCGAGGGCGCCGGCAGCCCCGCGGAGATCAATCTGCGGCGCACCGACATCGTCAACATGGGCCTGGCGCGGGCCGCCCGGATCCCGGTGGTGGTGGTCGGCGACATCGACCGCGGCGGGGTCTTCGCCTCCTTCTTCGGCACCACGGCGCTGCTGTCCCAGGAGGACCAGGCCCTGGTCGCGGGGTACCTCGTCAACAAGTTCCGGGGCGATGTGACGCTGCTGGAGCCGGGCTTGGAAATGCTGCGCGGCCTCACCGGGCGGCGGACGCTGGGCGTGCTGCCCTTCGCGCACGGCCTGGGCATCGACGAGGAGGACGGGCTGCGGGTGTCGCTGCGCGGCGCGGTGCGCGAGAGCGCGGTGTCCGCGCCGCACGGCCGTGAGGTGCTGCGGGTGGCGGTGTGCGCCGTGCCGCTGATGTCGAACTTCACGGACGTGGACGCGCTGGCGGCGGAGCCGGGCGTGGTGGTGCGGTTCGTGGACCGGGCCGAGGAGCTGGCCGACGCGGACCTGGTGGTGCTGCCGGGGACCCGGGGCACGGTCCGGGCCCTGGAGTGGCTGCGCGCCCGGGGGCTGGCGGACGCGCTCGCGCGTCGGGCCGCCGAGGGCCGGCCGGTGCTGGGCATCTGCGGCGGCTACCAGATGCTGGGCGAACTCATCGAGGACGACGTCGAGTCGAAGGCCGGCACCGTCAAGGGCCTGGGGCTGCTGCCGGTGCGGGTGCGGTTCGCGGTGGAGAAGACCCTGGCGCGGCCGTCCGGCAGGGCGCTGGGCGAGCCGGTGGAGGGCTACGAGATCCACCACGGGGTCGCCGAGGTGACCGGCGGCGACGAGGCGTTCGTCGCCGACGGGCAGGGGCGCGCCCTGGACGGCTGCCGGTCCGGCTCGGTGTGGGGCACGCACTGGCACGGCTGCCTGGAGAGCGACGGCTTCCGCCGGGCCCTGCTGCGGCGGGTCGCCGCGGACGCCGGCCGGGCGTTCGTGCCCGCCCCGGACACCTGCTTCGCCGCCCTGCGCGAGGAGCAGTTGGACCGGCTGGGCGATCTGATCGAGGAGCACGCGGACACGGCCGCCCTGTTGCGGCTGATCGAGAAGGGGGTACCGGACGGGCTGCCGTTCGTGCCTCCCGGGGCGCCATGAGGGGTACCCGAGCGACGAATCCGGAGCCCGACGGCGACGTGGAGGACGACACAGCATGACAACCCCGCACGACACGACCCCGCAGTACCCCTTCACCGCGGTGGTGGGCATGGACGACCTGCGGCTGGCACTGCTGCTGAACGCGGTGAGCCCCGCGGTCGGCGGTGTGCTGGTCCGCGGCGAGAAGGGCACCGCCAAGAGCACCGCGGTACGGGCGCTGTCGGCGCTGATGCCGGCCGTGGACGTGGTCGCCGGCTGCCGGTTCGCCTGCGCCCCGGCCGCGCCCGACCCCGGCTGCCCCGACGGTCCGCACGGCACGGGCGGCGCCGAGGAGCGCCCCACGCGGATGGTCGAACTGCCCGTCGGCGCCTCCGAGGACCGGCTGGTCGGCGCGCTGGACATCGAGCGGGCCCTGTCGGAGGGCGTGAAGGCCTTCGAGCCGGGTCTGCTGGCGGACGCGCACCGCGGCATCCTCTACGTCGACGAGGTCAACCTGCTCCACGACCACCTGGTGGACCTGCTGCTGGACGCGGCCGCCATGGGTGCCTCGTACGTGGAGCGCGAGGGCGTCTCGGTCCGCCACGCGGCGCGCTTCCTGCTGGTCGGGACGATGAACCCCGAAGAGGGCGAGCTGCGGCCGCAGTTGCTGGACCGGTTCGGCCTCACCGTCGAGGTCGCCGCCTCCCGTGAGCCCGGCCTGCGGGTGGAGGTGGTGCGGCGCCGGCTGGCCTACGACGCCGATCCGGCCGGTTTCGCGGCGCGCTGGGCGGACGAGGAGGACGCGCTGCGGCGGCGGATCGCCGCGGCGCGCGCGCTGCTGCCGGACGTGGCGCTGGGGGACGCGGCGCTGCGGCAGATCGCCGCGACCTGCGCCGCGTTCGAGGTGGACGGGATGCGCGCGGACATCGTGATGGCGCGCACCGCCACCGCGCTGGCCGCGTGGGCGGGGCGGACCGAGGTCGCGGAGGAGGACGTCCGGCAGGCCGCGCTGCTGGCGCTGCCGCACCGCCGGCGCCGCAACCCGTTCGACGCGCCGGGCCTGGACGAGGACAAACTGGACCGCACCCTGGAGGAGTTCGGGGCGGACCAGGACCCGGGCGGCGACGACGACCCGGACCCGGAGCCGGAGGGTCCGGAAGACGGCCCCGGGGGCGGCGGCCCGGACGGCGGCGGGTGCCCGCCGCAGGACGGCGGCCCGGACGGCTCGGCCGCGGCCCCCGAACTCCCCCACCAGCAGGAGCGGGAGGCCCCCAAGGAAGAGCCCGCGGCCCCCGGGCAGGACGGGGAGGCCGGGCAGCCGCAGGAGCCGGCCGGGCAGGACGCGCCGGGCGCGGGCGGCGAGGCGGCCGCGGTCGGCGCCACCGAGCCGTTCCGCACCCGGCGGCTGGACGTGCCGGGGCTGGGCGAGGGCGCGGACGGCCGCCGCTCGCGGGCGCGCACCGCGCACGGCCGCACCACCGGCGCCCGGCGCCCGCACGGCGCCCTGGGCAAGCTGCATCTGGCCGCGACCGTGCAGGCCGCGGCGCCGCACCAGCGGGTGCGCGGCCGCAGCGGGCCGGGGCTGGTGGTGCGCCGGGACGATCTGCGCGAGGCGGTGCGCGAGGGGCGGGAGGGCAATCTGGTCCTGTTCGTCGTCGACGCCTCCGGGTCGATGGCGGCCCGCAAGCGGATGAGCGCCGTCAAGGGCGCGGTGCTCTCGCTGCTGCTCGACGCCTATCAGCGGCGCGACAAGATCGGCATGATCACCTTCCGGGGCACCGGCGCCGAGCTGGCGCTGCCGCCGACCTCCTCGGTCGAGGCGGGTGCGGCGCGGCTGGAGCAGTTGCCGACGGGCGGCCGTACGCCGCTGTCGGAGGGGCTGCTGCGGGCCCACGAGGTGCTGCGGGTGGAGCGGATGCGCGATGCCTCGCGGCGGCCGCTGGTGGTGGTCGTCACCGACGGGCGGGCGACCGGCGGCCCCGAGCCGGTGGTGCGGGCCGCCCGCGCGGCCCGGCTGCTGGCCGGTGCGGGCACCGCCTCGGTGGTCGTGGACTGCGAGGCGGGGCCGGTGCGGCTGGGGCTCGCCGGCGAGCTGGCCCGTGAGCTGCAGGGCACCGCCATCACCCTCGACGAACTGCGCGCGGACAGCGTCTCCGCGCTCGTACGGACCGTGCAAGGCAACAGGAAGGCAGCGTAATGCCGCAGGGACAGCCGTCCGTCGTTCCCGACGACGGGCTCACCACCCGCCAGCGCCGCAACCGCCCGCTGGTGTTCGTCCACACCGGCCAGGGCAAGGGCAAGTCCACCGCCGCCTTCGGGCTGGCGCTGCGCGCCTGGAACCAGGGCTGGCCGGTCGGGGTGTTCCAGTTCGTGAAGTCGGCGAAGTGGAAGGTCGGCGAGGAGCGGGCGCTGAAGGTGCTCGGGGAGTCCGGCGAGGGCGGCACCGTCGCCTGGCACAAGATGGGCGAGGGCTGGTCGTGGGTGCAGCGTGACATCGCCTCCAGTGAGGACGCGGCGCGCGAGGGCTGGGAGCAGGTCAAGCGGGATCTCGCCGCGGAGACCTACAAGCTGCTGGTGCTCGACGAGTTCGCCTACCCGCTGAAGTGGGGCTGGATCGACACCGACGAGGTGGTCTCCGCGCTGCGCGACCGCCCCGGCACGCAGCATGTCGTCATCACCGGGCGCGGCGCCCCCGAGGCGCTGCTGGACTTCGCCGACCTGGTGACGGACATGACGAAGGTCAAGCACCCGATGGACGCGGGCCAGAAGGGCCAGCGGGGCATCGAATGGTGACCTGGGCGCACCGGGTGCGTACGGCATGAGCGGCGGCGCGATCCCCCGGCTGGTGATCGCCGCGCCGTCGTCGGGCGCGGGGAAGACGACCGTGGCGACGGGGCTGATGGCGGCGTTCACCGAGGCCGGGCTCACGGTCTCGCCGCACAAGGTGGGCCCCGACTACATCGATCCGGGCTACCACTCCCTGGCCACCGGCCGGCCCGGCCGCAATCTGGACGCCTTCCTGTGCGGCACGGACCGGATCGCGCCGCTGTTCCTGCACGGCGCGGCGGGCGCGGATCTGGCCCTGGTCGAGGGCGTGATGGGGCTGTTCGACGGGGCCTCGGACCGGGGCGAGCTGTCCTCGACGGCGCAGGTCGCCAAGCTGCTGCGGGCGCCGGTGGTGCTGGTGGTGGACGCCTCCTCGCAGTCCCGGTCGGTGGCCGCGCTGGTGCACGGCTTCGCCTCGTGGGACCCGGAGGTGCGGCTGGCCGGGGTGATCCTCAACAAGGTCGGCTCGGACCGCCACGAGCAGCTGCTGCGCGAGGCGATGGACTCCTCGGGGGTGCCGGTGCTCGGCGCGCTGCGCCGCGACGGGCGGGCCGGCACGCCCTCCCGGCATCTGGGGCTGGTGCCGGTCGCCGAACGGCGGGCCGAGGCGGTGGAGTCGGTGGGCGAGCTCGCCGCGCGGATCCGCGAGGGCTGCGATCTGCAGGCGCTGCTGGCGCTGGCGCACAGCGTGCCGGAGCTGCCGGACGCGCCGTGGGATCCGGCGGCGGAGCTGGCGCCCACGACGGAGACGGCCGCTCCCTCCGTCAGGCCGCTGATCGCGGTCGCCGGCGGCCCCGCGTTCACCTTCTCCTACGCCGAGCACGCCGAGCTGCTGGCCGTCGCGGGCGCCGACGTGGTGCCCTTCGACCCGCTGCGCGACGAGCGGCTGCCGCCCGGCACCCGGGGGCTGGTGATCGGCGGCGGGTTCCCCGAGGTCTACGCGCCGGATCTGTCGGCGAACGCGCCGCTGCGCGCGGCGGTGGCCGACCTGGCCGCCTCGGGGGCGCCGGTCTCCGCCGAGTGCGCCGGGCTGCTCTACCTGTCCCGGTCGATCGACGGGAAGCCGATGTGCGGGGTGCTGCCCGCCGAGGCCCGGATGACCGAGCGGCTCACCCTCGGCTACCGCGAGGCGGTGGCGCTGCGGGACAACGCGCTGGCCGCGGCCGGGACCCGGGTGCGGGGCCACGAGTTCCACCGCACGGTGCTGGAGCCGGGGGCGGGCGCGGACCCCGCGTGGGGTCTGACCCATCCGGAACGCCGGGTGGAGGGCTTCGTGACCGGCGGGGTGCACGCCTCGTATCTGCATGTGCACTGGGCCGCCGAACCGGCGCTGGCCGGGCGGCTAGTGGCGGGCGCGGCGCGGGTCGCCGCGGGCCGGGGATGAGCCGGCGGGCGGCGGGCGGGGCCGGCGCGGAGCCGCTCCGGCT
>NZ_BMND01000032.1 GCF_014646275.1 Streptomyces kronopolitis | reverse complement strand
ACCCCCGCCGCGGCCGCCCACGCCACCGCCCGCCGCCCCGCCGCCGCGGCCGCCGAGCCGGCCCCCGAATCCGCGCCCGAGCCCCCTCCCGAGCTGTTCACCTGGGAGTTCGCCGCCGATCCGTACCCGGCGTACGCCTGGCTGCGGGAGCACGCGCCGGTGCACCGGACCCGGCTGCCCAGCGGCGTCGAGGCCTGGCTGGTGACCCGCTACACCGAGGCGCGCCAGGCGCTCGCGGACGGCCGGCTGTCCAAGAACCCGGTCCACCACAGCGAGTCCGCGCACGGCAAGGGCAAGGTCGGCATCCCGGGGGAGCGCAGCGCCAACCTGATGACGCACCTGCTCAACATCGACCCCCCGGACCACACCCGGCTGCGCCGGCTGGTCTCCAAGGCGTTCACCCCGCGCCGGGTCGCCGCCTTCGCCCCGCGCGTCCAGGAGCTGACCGACCGGCTCATCGACGGCTTCGCGGAGCGCGGCGAGGCCGATCTGATCCATGAGTTCGCCTTCCCGCTGCCCATCTACGCGATCTGCGACCTGCTGGGCGTCCCGCGCGAGGACCAGGACGACTTCCGCGACTGGGCGGGCATGATGATCCGGCACGGCGGCGGACCGCGCGGCGGCGTCGCCCGCTCCGTGAAGAAGATGCGCGGCTACCTCGCCGAGCTGATCCACCGCAAGCGCGCGACCCTCGGGGCCACCGCGGAGCCCGACGAGGACCTGATCTCCGCGCTGATCCGGGCCTCCGACCACGGCGAGCACCTCACCGAGAACGAGGTCGCCGCGATGGCGTTCATCCTGCTCTTCGCCGGCTTCGAGACCACCGTCAACCTCATCGGCAACGGCACCTACGCGCTGCTGTGCCACCCCGCCCAGCGCGAGCTGCTGCAGAAGTCGATCGAGGCCGGCGACCTGGACCTGCTCGCCACCGGCATCGAGGAACTGCTCCGCTACGACGGCCCCGTGGAGCTGGCGACCTGGCGGTTCGCGACCGAGGAGCTGACGCTGGGCGGCGAGCGGATCGCCGCGGGGGACCCGGTCCTGGTGGTGCTGGCCGCCGCCGACCGCGACCCGGCGCGCTTCGACGAGCCCGACGTCCTCGACCTGACCCGGCGGGACAACCAGCACCTGGGGTACGGGCACGGCATCCACTACTGCCTGGGCGCCCCGCTCGCCCGGCTCGAAGGGCAGACCGCGCTGGCGACGCTGCTGACCCGGCTCCCGGACCTCCGGCTCGCCGCGGAACCGGACGCGCTGCGCTGGCGCGGCGGGCTCATCATGCGCGGACTGCGGTCACTGCCGGTGGAGTTCACCCCCGAGCGTCCCTGACCAGCGGCAAGGTCATATTTGACAGCGCGTCAGCCGCGTGACCATTGCGTGATCTGCGCTACACCGACTTGTGACTACCCGTGACCCCGGCTACCTTTCGACCGACGATCGACGGCTTCATTCGATCGGCCGAAGCGGGGGAGCGGTGAACCGGTGTATTGGTGCTGCCCTGCCCGCCCCGGCCGGAAGTCCGTCGGAAGCTCGTCCGACAACTCCACCGCGCGAAAGGCATCCGCATGCGTTCCGGGAACGGCCGACACCGTCGCCCCCGTCAGGCACCGGCCATCTTTGTCACCGCGGGAGTGACCGGCGCGGGCATCGCCCTGCCGCTGCTCGGCGCGAGCGGCGCCCACGCCGCCGACACCACGACCTGGGACAAGGTCGCCCAGTGCGAGAGCGGCGGGGAGTGGAGCGCGGCCGCGGGCAACGGCTTCTACGGCGGCCTCCAGCTGACCCAGGAGTTGTGGGACACCTACGGCGGCTCCGCCTACGCCTCGCGCCCCGACCTCGCCAGCCGCGCCCAGCAGATCGTGGTGGCCCAGTCGATCCTCGACCACCGCGGTCCGGGCGTGTGGACCAGCTGTGCGACGGACGCCGGGCTGGCCCGCGACGGCCGCGCGCCGGAGGTCAATCCCGGCAGCACCGCCACCCCGGAGCCCGACCCGTCCGACGACGCGGACACCACGGACCCCTGGGGCTCGTCCGGCATGCACGACGGCTCGCAGTCCGCGGGCGGGCAGGACGACCCGGGCGACGACCCGGGCACCGGGCCGTCCGACGGGCCGACGCCCTCGCCCGACGCCACGGACCCCGGCGGCGACGACCCGTCCGGCACGCCCGACCCGTCCGGCTCGGCGGCGTCCGGCGACGGGCACGCGGACCCCTCGCCGTCCGCCGACCCGTCCGACGCCGGCAGCCGCCCGGACACCACCGGCACGCCGCGCGAGACGCCCGCGCAGGGCAGGCACCGCGGCGGTGCGGATCACAAGGGCGGCGACGGCGGCCGGGACGGCCGCACCGGTCAGAACGGCCAGGACGACCAGGGCGGCCAGGGCGACGGCGCCGGCAGGGCCTCGCGGGGCGGCGAGGCGCACCGTTCGGGCCCGGCGGCCGGCGGCGACTACACCGTGCGCCCGGGTGACAGCCTGTCAGCCATCGCCACGGCCCACCGGCTGGCCGGCGGCTGGGCCGCCCTCTACGACCGCAACGAGGGCGTCATCGGCTCCGACGCGGACCTGATACAGCCCGGCCAGGTGCTCGATCTCGGGCGGAACGCAGGCTAGTTCGTCCCCCTTTGCCCCCTTTGGTGAAAGTGAGACAAGGGTCTCGTTGACCTCAGGGGGCCCGGGACCGTCCGGCCCCGGCGCACCGGGCCCCACCTGCGGAGATGTGTCCCGGTCGTGATCGAAATCGGTCAACTTGGCGCAGATGGTGGGGTTTGAACACCACGGGGGTTGCTGCTTAACGTCAGGACCGCTCGCCAAAGCGGGCCCTCCGGTCGCACGCCGAATCCTGCCGGTGACCGGGGGCAGTTGACGCGCAAGCGCCGTAGGCAGGAGCGGGGGAACCAAGGTAAGTGCCGGCCCCGCCCGCGGAAGCGGGCGACCGGCTTGGGGTGAAGCCACGTGCGATGCGCACACGGCCGGGCCACTCACAGCCCGAACCCGACAGCTCACCTCGCAGGCGTCGGTGAGGAAACGAACGAACCATGCTGATCAACAAAGGCAAGCACAGTCGTCCCTCCAAGGCCGTCCGCGTCGCCACCCTGGCCGGCATAGCCGGTGCGGCCGTGGCCGTCCCGCTGATGGGCGCCACCTCCGCCTCCGCCGCCTCGGTCTCCACCTGGGACAAGGTCGCCCAGTGCGAGTCCGGCGGCAACTGGTCGATCAACACCGGTAACGGCTACTACGGTGGCCTGCAGTTCTCGAACTCCAGCTGGGCCGCCGCCGGCGGTACCCAGTACGCGGCGCGCGCCGACCTGGCCTCCAAGAGCCAGCAGATCGCCGCCGCCGAGAAGCTCCTCGCCATCCAGGGCCCGGGTGCCTGGTCCTGCGCCGGTGCCGGCAACCTGACCGCCGGCGGTCCCGCCGCGAACGTCGACACCTCCGGCTCGCAGACCAAGTCCGCCCCGCAGCAGGACTCCGGCAAGACCGAGTCCAAGCCCGAGGCCAAGAAGGCCCCGGCCGCGCCCGAGAAGCGCGCCTCGCGCTCCACCGAGCGCAAGTCGCTGGGCCACGGCAACTACACCGTGAAGGCGGGCGACACCCTTGCCAAGATCGCCAAGGCCCACGGCACCAACTGGAAGTCGGTCTACGAGGCCAACAAGTCGGTCATCGGCGGCAACCCGAACCTGATCATGCCGGGCCAGAAGCTCAACGTCTGAGCCGTTTCCTCACCGGAACTCCTGCCGGCCCGAGCGGCGGGCCCGCTTCCTCCGTGAGACAACCCCGTCCGGCGCGCCCTACCCCCCGGCGCGCCGCGGCGGGGTTTCTCACACCCCGGCCCGCACCGGCGGGATCCACCGCCGGCGCAGGCCGCTGACCGGCACCGTTCCACGGCGTCGGCCGGTGCGCGAGCAATGCGGTCAAAGGTCCCGTGAACAGGGCCTTTGGGCTCTTCCTGCCGTAATTCCGTCCCACGGAGCGGGCCAAGGGCAAGCTCACGTGCCCGGGGCCGTTAGGCTCGTGCCGGAGAACTCCAGACACCCACGAAGGAGACAACGTGCCGTCCATCGACGTCGTCGTAGCCCGCGAAATTCTCGACTCGCGAGGTAATCCCACGGTCGAGGTCGAGGTCGGCCTCGACGACGGCAGCACCGGCCGTGCCGCCGTGCCCTCCGGTGCCTCCACCGGCGCCTTCGAGGCCATCGAGCTCCGCGACGGCGACCCGAACCGCTACCTCGGCAAGGGCGTCGAGAAGGCCGTCCTGGCCGTCATCGAGCAGATCGGCCCGGAGCTGGTCGGCTACGACGCGACCGAGCAGCGGCTGATCGACCAGGCCATGTTCGACCTGGACGCCACCGACAACAAGGGCTCGCTCGGCGCCAACGCCATCCTCGGCGTCTCCCTCGCCGTCGCGCACGCCGCCTCCGAGGCCAGCGACCTCCCGCTGTTCCGCTACCTCGGCGGCCCGAACGCGCACGTCCTGCCCGTGCCGATGATGAACATCCTGAACGGCGGCTCGCACGCCGACTCCAACGTGGACATCCAGGAGTTCATGATCGCCCCGATCGGCGCGGAGTCCTTCTCCGAGGCGCTGCGCTGGGGCGCCGAGGTCTACCACACCCTCAAGAAGGTCCTGAAGGAGCGCGGGCTGTCCACCGGCCTCGGTGACGAGGGCGGCTTCGCCCCGAACCTGGGCTCCAACCGCGAGGCCCTGGACCTGATCCTGGAGGCCATCAAGCAGGCCGGCTACGCGCCCGGCCAGGACATCGCGCTCGCGCTGGACGTCGCCGCCTCCGAGTTCTACAAGGACGGCACGTACCAGTTCGAGGGCAAGGACCGCTCGGCCGCCGAGATGACCGAGTACTACGAGGAGCTGGTCGCGGCCTACCCGCTGGTCTCCATCGAGGACCCGCTGTTCGAGGACGACTGGGCCGGCTGGAAGGTCATCACCGACAAGCTCGGCGCCAAGGTGCAGCTGGTCGGCGACGACCTGTTCGTCACCAACCCCGAGCGCCTCGCCCGCGGCATCGAGGAGGGCTCCGCCAACGCGCTGCTGGTGAAGGTCAACCAGATCGGCTCGCTGACCGAGACCCTGGACGCCGTCGAGCTGGCCCAGCGCAACGGCTTCAAGTGCATGATGTCGCACCGCTCCGGCGAGACCGAGGACGTCACCATCGCCGACCTCGCCGTCGCCACCAACTGCGGCCAGATCAAGACCGGCGCCCCGGCCCGCTCCGAGCGCGTCGCCAAGTACAACCAGCTGCTGCGCATCGAGGAGATCCTCGACGACGCCGCGGTCTACGCCGGCCGCTCCGCCTTCCCGCGGTTCCGCCACGGCAGCTGACCCGCGGCGCCCCGCCGCCCCGGGCGACCGCGGCGGCAGGGGCTGAACGGGCGAGGCAACCGCCCGGCACCCCGTACGTCCCCGGCAACGGTCCCGTACCGTTGCCGGGGACGCGTCTGCTTCAGCAGTCAGGCGTCCGTCAGTGAAGGGGAGACGACGTGCCCGCGGACCGGTTCTCGACCGCCACCCGACTCAAGGCGCTCGGCGAACAGGCCGCCGCCCGCGTCTACCGCGCCCGCCCGCCCCGCCGCAACCGCCTCACCGGCCGCGCCGCCCTGCTGGCCCTGGTGATGTGCTCGCTGGTCGTCGCGCTCGCCTACCCGATAAGGCAGTACGTCTCCCAGCGCTCCGACATCGCCGACCAGCGCCACCGCGCGCGGCAGGCCGGCGCCGCCCTGGAGCGGCTGCGCGAGCAGCAGGCCCGCTGGCAGGACCCGGAGTACGTCCGCCAGCAGGCCCGCCGCCACCTTCACTACGTCATGCCGGGCGAGACCGGCTACCTCGTCCAGGACGGCTCCGGCACCGGCTCCGCACCGAAGGGGCCGCGGGCCGCGCAGCGCCCCTGGTACGAGAATCTCTGGGACGCCGTCGACTCGGCCGACAAGCGGTAGGGCACGGGCCCGTACCGCCGGCGGGCGCCGCCCCGTACTGTCGGACGCGGGACGGTCCGCCCGCCCCGCTCACCACTCACCTCACCGAAAGCGCACATGGACACGCCCCCGCCCCAGACCGAGCCCACCGAGCCCACCGCCGCGGACATCGCCGCCTTCAAGGAGCAGCTGGGCCGTCCGCCGCGCGGGCTGCGCGCCATCGCGCACCGCTGCCCCTGCGGCCAGCCGGATGTCGTCGAGACGGCGCCGCGCCTGGAGGACGGCACGCCCTTCCCCACGCTCTACTACCTCACCTGCCCGCGCGCGGCCTCCGCGATCGGCACGCTGGAGGCCAACGGCGTGATGAAGGAGATGTCCGAGCGCCTGGCGGCCGACCCCGCGCTCGCCGCCGCCTACCGCGCGGCGCACGAGGACTACATCCGGCGGCGGGACGCCATCGAGGTGCTGCAGGGCTTCCCGAGCGCCGGCGGCATGCCCGACCGGGTCAAGTGCCTGCACGTCCTCGTCGGCCACTCGCTGGCCGCCGGGCCGGGCGTCAACCCGCTCGGTGACGAGGCCCTCGCGATGCTCCCGGAGTGGTGGAAGAAGGGGCCGTGCGTGACCCCCTGCCAGGACACCGGGGCCAAGGACACCGAAGCGCAGGACGCCCCCGAAGGAGACGCCAGGTGAAGCGGGTCGCCGCCATCGACTGCGGTACGAACTCCATCCGGCTGCTGGTCGCGGACTGCGACCCGGCGACCGGCGAGCTGACGGACCTCGACCGCCGGATGCAGATCGTCCGGCTCGGCCAGGGCGTGGACCGCACCGGACGGCTGGCGCCCGAGGCACTGGAGCGCACCTTCGCGGCCTGCCGCGAGTACGCCGCGGTGATCAAGGACCTGGGCGCCGAGCAGGTCCGCTTCGTGGCCACCTCCGCCTCCCGGGACGCGGAGAACCGCGCGGACTTCGTCCGCGGCGTGGTGGACATCCTGGGCGTCGAGCCCGAGGTGATCACCGGCGACCAGGAGGCGGAGTTCTCCTTCCAGGGCGCCACCAAGGAACTGAGCGGCCGCACCGATCTGGAGCGGCCGTTCCTGGTGGTCGACATCGGCGGCGGCTCCACCGAGTTCGTCCTCGGCGACGGCTCCGTCCGCGCGGCCCGGTCGGTCGACGTCGGCTGCGTCCGGATGACCGAGCGGCACCTGGTGCACCCGGCCGCCGGCCGCGGAGCCCCGGCGGGCACCTCGCACGCCGCGCTCACCGACCCGCCCGCCGCGGAGCAGATCGACGCCATCAGGACCGATGTCGCCGTCGCGCTGGACCACGCCGAGCGGACCGTCCCGCTGGGCGAGGCCGCCACGCTCGTGGGCCTGGCCGGCTCCGTGACCACGGTCGCCGCCATCGCGCTGGGCCTGGACCACTACGACTCCGCGGCCATCCACCACTCCCGGATCCCGCTGGCGCAGGTCCGCGAGACCACCGCCCGGCTGCTGTCCTCCACGCACGCCGAGCGCGCGGCCATCCCGGTCATGCACCCGGGCCGGGTCGACGTGATCGCCGCGGGCGCGCTGGTGCTGCTGTCGATCATGGAGCGGGTGGGCGCCGCGGAGGTCGTCGTCAGCGAGCACGACATCCTGGACGGCATCGCCTGGAGCCTGGCCGGCTGAGCCGGCGCGCGGTGCGGCAGGGGCCTAACGGCCTCTGCCGGCTGGCCCTTTGAGCGGGTGGGGTGCCCGTCCGAGCGCGATTTCCGGGTCCTCGGGGGGTCTCGCGGACGGGCCCGCGGAGAAAGTTCGTGAAATCCTTCACATGAAAAAACCGCTCCTTGGACGAACAATCTGATCGTCCGACCCGCATTCGAAGGTTACGGGGCCTCTCGACCCGGAGAATGCGCGGCGTCCGGGGAGTTGGCGAGGGGCGTGCACAGGCCGTGGTCCAGCCGCCCGGAGGCCGACAATCCCTGATCAACAGGGGTCTCCAACGCCTTGTGTGGCACGGTGGTTCCCTCTTGAACTATGGCGTCGGTCACGGAGCCGGCGGAGTGTAGCAGATGCCCTCCAGGTGCTTGTGAAGGGGCTCACGAGCGACCCCCCATGTGGGGGTGGATACTCGATTGCATGAGCACCACGGAGCGTCCCAGGATCCTCGTCGTAGGCGGTGGGTACGTAGGCCTGTACGCGGCACGCCGCATTCTCAAGAAGATGCGGTACGGCGAGGCGACCGTCACGGTCGTCGACCCGCGCTCGTACATGACGTACCAGCCCTTCCTCCCTGAAGCTGCCGCCGGCAGCATCTCCCCCCGCCATGTCGTGGTGCCGCTACGACGTGTGCTGCCCAAGGCGGAGGTGCTCACCGGCCGGGTCACCACCATCGACCAGGACCGCAAGGTCGCCACGATCGCCCCGCTGGTCGGCGAGGCGTACGAGCTGCCCTTCGACTACCTGGTCATCGCGATGGGCGCGGTCTCCCGCACCTTCCCGATCCCCGGCCTGGCCGAGAACGGCATCGGCATGAAGGGCGTGGAAGAGGCCATCGGCCTGCGCAACCACGTGCTGGAGCAGCTCGACAAGGCCGACTCCACGACCGATGAGGAGGTCCGCCGCAAGGCGCTGACCTTCGTCTTCGTCGGCGGTGGCTTCGCCGGTGCGGAAACCGTCGGCGAGGTCGAGGACATGGCCCGCGACGCCGCGAAGTACTACAACAACGTGAAGCGCGAGGACATGCGCTTCCTGCTGGTCGACGTCGCCGACAAGATCCTCCCCGAGGTCGGTCCCAAGCTCGGCGCGTACGGCAAGGAGCACCTCGAGAGCCGCGGCGTCGAGGTCTACCTCAAGACCGGCATGGACTCCTGCGTCGACGGCCACGTGAAGCTCAACAACGGCCTCGAGGTCGATTCCAACACCATCGTGTGGACCGCGGGCGTCAAGCCGAACCCGGCGCTGTCCCGCTTCGGTCTGCCGCTCGGCCCGCGCGGCCACGTCGACGCCGCCGCCACCCTCCAGGTGCAGGGCACCGACTACATCTGGGCCGCCGGCGACAACGCGCAGGTGCCCGACCTGGTCGGCCGCAAGGCCGGCAACCCGAACGCCTGGTGCCCGCCGAACGCGCAGCACGCGCTGCGGCAGGCCAAGATCCTCGGCGACAACGTGGTGTCCGGGATGCGCGGCTTCCCGCAGAAGGAATACAGCCACGCCAACAAGGGTGCGGTCGCCGGTCTCGGCCTGCACAAGGGCGTCGCGATGATCGTCATGGGCAAGATGAAGATCAAGCTCAAGGGCCGTCTCGCCTGGTACATGCACCGCGCGTACCACGGCATGGCGATGCCGACGTTCAACCGCAAGATCCGGGTCTTCGCCGACTGGACGCTGGCGATGTTCCTCAAGCGCGAGGTCGTCTCGCTCGGCGCCATGGAGAACCCCCGCGAGGAGTTCTACGAGGCGGCCAAGCCGGCCCCCGCTCCGGCCGCCGCGGCCGACGCCGACAAGGCGAAGGCCAAGGCTTCCTGAATCCCCGGTCGGGTACTCCGACCAGCCCGAAGGGCGTCCGCCATCCGTGGGGCGGGCGCCCTTTGGCGTGTCCGCTCTGGCGAAAAGCAGCCGGTTTGCGGTTCCCTTACGTGCGAACGGGACTATCCGGGCGCCCCATTGGCGTTTGCGTGGTGGGTGAAACTTTTTTGCCCGACTCGTCAACACGGAGGTGTGCGACATGGCCGACGCCGCTGGACGGCTCACCAAGCTCGCCGAGGAGGTGCTGGGAGCGCCGCTTCCGGTGCGCATCCGCGCCTGGGACCGTAGCGAGTCCGGCCCGCCGGGGGCGCCCACACTCGTCATCCGCCATCGCCGCGCGCTGCGCCGGATGCTGTTCAAGCCGGGCGAGCTGGGCCTGGCCCGCGCCTGGGTGGCCGGTGACCTCGACATCGAGGGCGACCTCTACGCCGCGCTCGATCTGCTCGCCGGACTGATCTGGGAGCGCCCCGGCGGCGGGGGATCGCCGCGCGCCGCCGTGCTGCGCGCCCTGGCCCGCCCGGAGATCCGCGCCGCCGCCCGGGAGCTGCTGGTCCTGGCCGGTGCGCCCGTGCCGCCGGCCCCGCCGGTGGAGGAGGTCAGACGGCGCCGCGGACCGCTGCACACACTGCGCCGCGACAAGGCGGCCATCAGCCACCACTACGACGTCGGCAACGACTTCTACGCCCTGGTGCTGGGCCCGTCCATGGTCTACTCCTGCGCGTACTGGGGGACCGGTGACGGCGCCGGTGCCTTCACGCTGGAGGACGCCCAACACGACAAGCTCGACCTGATCTGCCGCAAGCTCGGCCTCCGCGAGGGCCGGCGGCTGCTGGACGTGGGCTGCGGCTGGGGCTCGATGGTGCTGCATGCGGCCCGCGAGTACGGAGTACGGGCCGTTGGCATCACGCTCTCCGAGGAGCAGGCGACCTTCGCCCGCAAGCGCATCGCCGAGGCCGGGCTGGCCGACCGGATCGAGATCCGGGTGCAGGACTACCGCGAGATCCACGACGAGCCGTTCGACGCGATCTCCTCGATCGGGATGGCCGAGCACGTCGGCCGGACGCGCTACGCCGAGTACGCCGACGCCCTGTACGCCCTGCTCAAGCCCGGCGGGCTGCTGCTCAACCACCAGATCGCCCGGCGCCCGATCGTCGACGAGGAGGCCTACCGCGTCGACGAGTTCATCGACCGCTACGTCTTCCCGGACGGCGAACTGGCCCCGCTCGGCCGGACCGTCGGCCAGCTGGAGGACGCCGGCTTCGAGGTGCGCGACGTGGAGGCGATCCGGGAGCACTACGCGCTGACGCTGCGGCGCTGGGTCGCCAACCTGGAGGAGCACTGGGACCGGGCGGCGCGCCTGACCTCCCCGGGACGGGCGCGGGTGTGGCGGCTGTACATGGCCGCGTGCGCGCTGTCCTTCGAGCGCAACCGCCTGGGCGTCAACCAGGTGCTGGCGGTACGTACACCGGACACCGGGGACGCGGGGCAGCCGCTGCGGGCGCGCACCTGGCGCCCGGTCGCACCCGGCGCCTGAACGGCGGCCGCCCGCCCGCCCCCGGAAGAAGGGAGCGGGCGGGCGGACCGGGAAGCCGGGTGGCGCCGGCTATTCGGCCTTGATGGCCTCCAGCATGTTCAGCCGCGCCGCCCGGAGCGCCGGCCACAGGGCCGCCAGCACGCCGACCAGTCCGGCCAGGCCGAGGAAGACGGCCAGTTCGCCCCAGGGCAGGACCAGTTCGTAGGTGGGCAGTCCGCCCTCGATCAGCTTGCCGACCGCCCAGCCGAGGAACACCCCCAGCCCGATACCGAGCACCCCGCCGAAGAGCGAGATGATCAGCGACTCCAGCCGCACCATCCGCTTGATGCCGAGCCGGTCCAGGCCGATCGCCCGCAGCATGCCGATCTCCTGCGAGCGCTCGAAGACCGACATCGCCAGGGTGTTGACCACCCCGAGCACCGCGACGACCACCGCCATGCCCAGCAGGCCGTAGAGCATGTTCAGCAGGATGGTGAACAGCTTGGAGACGGCGTCGGCGATGTCCTGCTTGTCCGAGACGGTGAGGGCCGGGTTCTTGCCGAGCGCCTTGACCAGCTCGTTCTTGTGCGCGTCGGTGGCGCCGCCGTCCATCGAGACCAGCAGCTGCTGGGTGGTGGTGCGCTTCTGGTGCGACGCCAGGGTGTCCTTGTCGAGGATGATGCCGTCGAACATCTGGTTGCCGTTGTAGACGCCCGAGACGGTCAGGTCGGCCTTCTTGCCGTCGGGGAACGTCACGGGGAAGCGCGAGCCGGTCTTCAGACCGTGGTCCCGGGCGGTCCCGCTGTCCACGACGACCCGGTCGCCGTGCAGGCTGCCCAGCGATCCCTTGGTGAAGTCGAGGTTGCCGAGCGAGCCGAACGTCTTGCCGTCGACGCCGACCACCATGGACGCGCCCTTGCTGCCCGCGCCTGCTCCGGCGCCGACCCGGACCATGTCCTTGCGCATCGGGCTGACCGCGGACACCCCCGCCGCGCCCTTGACCTGCTTCTCCGCGGTGGACGGCAGCGGCTGCCCCTCGCTGCTCATGGCGATGGAGTAGTCGGCCTTCAGCGAGGAGGCGGCCACGTTGTTGATGCCCGTCTCGACACCCTTCGCGATCACCGTCATCCCGGTGATCAGCGTCAGGCCGATCATCAGCGCCGAGGCCGTGGCGGCCGTACGGCGCGGATTGCGCAGGGCGTTCTGCCGGGCGAGGAGGCCGGAGATACCGAAGCCGCGCAGCACCGGCCCGCCCAGCGCGATCAGCGGACGGGACAGCAGCGGCGTCAGCACGAACACGCCGACCAGCAGCAGCATCCCGCCGAGGCCCATCATGTACCGGCTGGTGTTCTTGCCGTCGTCCAGGGAGATGGCGACCAGGACCGCGGCCGTACCGGCGCCGGCGAAGAGCGCGCCGATGGTGTTGCGGACCACCAGCGACTTGGTGGTGGCCGCGGCGTGCACGCTGTTCATCGCGGCGACCGGCGGGATCTTCGCGGCGCGCCGGCCCGGCAGCCAGGCGGACAGCACCGTCACGGCGATACCGACGCCCAGCGAGACCAGGACCGTGGTGGCGGTGACCTGGAGCGGCCCGTCGGGGAGGGCCGCGCCGTCGTTGCCTCCCAGCGTGCGCAGCACCGCGCCGATGCCGATGCCGGCGACCATGCCCGAGGCACCGGCGATCGTGCCGACCACGAGCGCTTCGAGCAGCACCGAGCGGGTGACCTGGCGGCGGCTCGCGCCGACCGCCCGCAGCAGCGCCAGCTCCTTGGTGCGCTGGGAGATCAGCATGGTGAAGGTGTTGGCGATGATGAAGATGCCGACGAAGAGGGACACACCCGCGAAGGCCAGCAGGGCGGTCCGCATGGTGTCCATCGAGGTCTTGTTGCCCTCGGCCTGGTCGTCGGCGAGTTCCTTGCCGGTGGTGAGGGTGCCGCTGTCCCGGGGCAGTGCCTTGCCGACCGACTGCTTCAGCGCGGCCTGGGACGTGCCCGGCGCGGCCTTGACGTCGATCTCGCTGAATCCGCCGGGCACCCCGAGCAGCTTCTGGGCGGTCTTGGTGTCGAACAGGGCAAGGGAGCCACCGGACATGCCCTGGCCGCCGCCGGTGGTGAAGATGCCGGTCAGCTTCTGCTCGCGGACCGGTCCGTCGACGGACATCCGGACGGTGTCACCGACGTGGTAGCCGCCCTTCTCGGCGGTGTCCTGGTCCAGCGCGAACTGGTCGCCGCGGGTGGGGGCGGCGCCCTCCTTCATCGGATAGCGGGCGTCCTTCCCGTCCTTGCCGGGGAAGTAGTTGCTGCCGCTGCCGCCCTGGCCGATCAGCTTGCCGCTCTTGTCGGCGATCCCGGTGGGGCCGTTGACGATGCCGGTGGCGAAGGCGGCGCCGGGCGCCCGGCGCACCGTGTCGAGCAGCTTGGCGTCGAGCCGGGGGTTCTCGGGCTGGACGCCCGGGACCGTGTCGGACGCCTGGGGGTTGAGGGCGACGTCGATGTCGTCGTAGCTCTTCTGGGAGCTGTTGCGGAAGGCGGTGGAGAGGGTGTCGGTGTAGACCAGGGTGCCGGACACGAAGGCCACGCCGAGCATCACGGCGAGGACGGTCATCAGCAGCCGGGCCTTGTGCGCGAGCACATTGCGCAAGGCGGTACGGAACATGGGCTCAGTCCTGGAGGAGGGGTCCGGAGTGCGGGCGGCGGCCGCGGGTCAGCTCGTGCGGCGCTTGCTGTCGAAGCCCTTCATCCGCTCCAGCACCAGGTCGGCGGTCGGATCGGGCATCTCGTCGACGATCTTTCCGTCGGCGAGGAAGACCACGCGGTTCGCGTAGGAGGCGGCGACCGGGTCGTGGGTCACCATGACCACGGTCTGGCCCAGCTCGCGCACCGAGTTGCGCAGGAAGCCGAGGACCTCGGCGCCGGAGCGCGAGTCGAGGTTTCCGGTGGGCTCGTCGGCGAAGATGATCTCGGGCCGGGAGGCGAGCGCCCGGGCGACCGCGACCCGCTGCTGCTGGCCGCCGGAGAGCTGGCTGGGGCGGTGCTTGAGGCGGCCGGAGAGGCCGACGGTCTCCACGACCTGGTTCAGCCAGGCGCGGTCCGGCTTGCGGCCCGCGATGTCCATGGGGAGGGTGATGTTCTCCAGCGCGGTCAGGGTCGGCAGCAGGTTGAACGCCTGGAAGATGAAGCCGATCTTGTCGCGCCGGAGCTGGGTGAGCTTCTTGTCCTTCAGCCCGGTCAGTTCGGTGTCACCGATGCGGGCCGAGCCGCCGGATATCGAGTCCAGTCCCGCCATGCAGTGCATCAGCGTCGACTTGCCGGACCCGGAGGGGCCCATGATCGCGGTGAACTGGGCCTGGTGGAAGTCGACGGAGACCGCGTCCAGCGCGACCACCTGGGTCTCGCCCTGTCCGTAGACCTTGCTGAGATCCGTGGCACGGGCAGCCACCGCGGTGGCGTGCTGGGCGCGGGATACGCCGGAGTGGGTGGTGGTCACGGGAAACGAGCTCCTGTCGGTGGAGATGCCTGGCACGGTGCCCGCGAGGGCGCCTGCCGCGAAGCGGAAGCGGACATTTCCATCGTGGGTCAGGAGCCGCCCGGGGACGTCAACCCTGGTGACCGTCCTGGGCGACCCCTGGGGCGTAGCCATGCGCACGGCGGTCATCCCTGGGGAGGAGACGGCCCCTGATCCCGCTGCTGCACCCGCAGCATCCGGGGGAGCGGGAGCGGCGCCGCGACGGGGGCGCCGAGGGGGCGTCGAGTTTCCGTCAATTCGGGCATGAATTTGCACTCGGGGGCTTCCCCGTGCAAGTGGGCTTCAGGCATGTGCCGAAGGCCTGTACCGGGCGCTGATGCTCACTCAGTTGCCAATAAAATAAGACAACCTCGGGAAGAGCGGCCGAACTGCGTCGTGCGCTGCGGGCTACGCTCGTGCTGCCCTCTTTGAGGTGGCATGGGGGATCCCAGGCCCGGATGGTGGAATGCAGACACGGCGAGCTTAAACCTCGCTGGCCTACGGGCCGTGCCGGTTCAAGTCCGGCTCCGGGCACCACCCAAAAGGCGATTTTGGGTGAAGCGTCAACGAATCGCGAATTGCTGTACGCCTTCCCCTCGGAGCGCGGGAAGCGGCCCGGGTATCCGGGGCCACGGCACGCGGGTCCGGGCGCTCGGGCGCGGACGCCGGGCGCGCCGTACGGCAGTTGGCCCGGTCCGCAGCAAGGCGCCCGGACCTTCCGTATGTTGCCTCGGGCACCCTTCACCGCCGTCCGGTCCCGCGCCGGGGTCGCGGGCGCCGTGTGAGAGGCACTCAGAAGTCCTTCGAGCCGCCATGGGCACGGAGTTGACGGCTCATCGGGACACGTCGCGGCCCGGCCTCGCGGGCTCCGCTTCGTGCCGCCGCAGTCCGCCGCCGTGCGCCGCCGTCGGGTGTCCGGCTCCCTCCTCCCTTCGTACGAGGGCGGGCCGGACGGGCGGCGGGTGCTGCCGCCGGTGAGGAGGTCCGGGCGGACGGGAGCACGGGTGCACGGCAGGCGCGGCCCGGGCCCGTCCGGCGGCCCGCACAGGGGTTTCCGCAATTCCCGGGCGTCGCGGATTCGTGCCCTTTCGGCGGCACCGGCCGTGGCATGTGCGGGGCGGCAAAGGCAAATGCCTTGTGATGCCGTCCCGGGATGCCGATCTTCCTTCTTCGGCACGTGTGTTTGATACCCGCGCCTTCGTCTTGCCGGGCCCCGCGCGCACTCACTTCGGCAGACGCCGGCCGCCATTCCGGGCCGCTTCGGAATTCCGTTCGCGGGGAATGCGCGGCGGGGTGCGGGCATGCCGGGGCGACCCTGGTCCCTGTCGGGGGACCCGGAGTCGGGAGTGGGGGGCCGGGAGCCGGCGGAGTAGGGGTGCCGGCGGGCGGGTCAGGCGGTGGCCGCCGGGGTGGCGGGGGCGGTCCGTGGCGCGGGGGCCCGCAGCGTGTGGACCTGCGCGGGAGGGAGGTTGCCCCACACCGTGGAGCGGTGGACGCCGTAGCGGTGCTCGAAGTCCGCCATGACGGCGGTGACCGCACGGTGGCGGGCCACCTCCGTGCGGCGGCTGAAGACGGTGCGGGCGGCCTCGGTGCCGAGATAGCGGAAGTACGTCAGATGCCCGCCCGGGGTGAGCGCGGTGAAGTACCGCTCGAAGATCGACTGGACCACGTCCGGCTCGAAGTTCGCGAAGGGCAGGCAGGAGACGATGATGTCGTAGCTGTGCGGGGCCAGCCGCATGTCCGTGATCGACTCGGGCACCAGCCGGATCTGCGGAGCGGCCCCGGCCAGATCCGGGTCCCGGTCCATGGACTCGGTGAGCAGCCGCACGAAGCTGGGGTTGATCTCGACGACGTCCAGCTGGTCCGCGGGGCCGACGAGCCGGGCCAGGGCGCGGGTGACCGTGCCGGTGCCGGCGCCGACCTCCAATATCGCGGCGGGGCGGCTGAGCTTCCGCTCCCGGAGGGGGACCGCGAGCCGGGAGGCCAGCCGACGGCTGCTGGGAGCGATCGCTCCGGTGAGGCGCTGGGTGCGGGTCGCCTCCTGGAGGAACGCCAATCCTGCGGACGGGCGCCAGGGCGCACTGGTCTGCGTCAGATCCATGCGCACACGCTAGGGGGCGGATCAATTCCGGCCAATGGTCGGACCGAGTCGCCGGAACGCCGCCGACCGGGGCCGGAGGGTCCCTCCGGCGCGGCGGTGCCCCCTGATACCGCGGAAACAGCGGCCCCCGAGCGCCGCACAGGGCCCGGTGTGAGAGGGGCCACCCGCCGGGGCACGTGACCTCTCTCACACCGCAAGCGTCCGGTTCAGCGCTCCACGAGCGCGAACAGACTCTCCCAGCGGCCGACGATCTCCTCGGTGGAGAACCGCTGGATGTTCTCCCGGGCCGCCTCGCCCATCGTGTCCCGCAGGTCCTTGTCGGACATCAGGGTGTCCAGGTGCCGGGCGAATTCGGTGATGTTGCCCGGAGGGGCGAGCAGCCCGTCGACGCCGTCCGAGATGATCTCGTGGACACCCGGCGCCACATCGAAGGCCACACACGGGACGGCGGTCGCCATCGCCTCCATGGGAGCCAGCGGGAAGCCCTCGCCGCGCGAGCTGAGCGCGAACACCGCGCTCTCCCGCAGCGCGCCGGGGACGTCGGCGGTCCTGCCCCGCCACTCGACCGAGTCCACGATGCCCAGCTCCGCGGCCTGCTTGCGCAGGGCGTCCGCCTCCTCGCCGGAGCCGTAGATCCGCAGCGTCCAGTCCGGATGCTGCGGCGCGACCCTCGCCCAGGCCTCCAGCAGCAGGTCCACGCCCTTCTCCTCATGGAGCCGGCCGATGCTGACCACGCACTTGTCGGAGCGGTCCGAGGGGACCTCGGGGAAGAACGGCAGCGGGTTGGGCATGAAGCCGACGTTGTCCATGCGCTGCCGGATCCAGCGGTCGGCGTCCTCACGGGTGAGCGTCAGCATCCGGTCGACATCCGCGTAAAACCGCTTGACCCGGCCGAAGCGGGACGACTTGCGGCAGGTGTCGAAGGACTCGTGGCTCATCCCGATCACCGTCAGCCCCGCGGTGTCGGCCAGCGCGACCCACTCCATCGCCCACACCTGGGTGACGATCACCACCCCGTCCGGCTCCGCCGCCCGGAACAGCGCGCTCATCTTGGCGGCCTGCTCCCGCATACCGGCCTCGCGGGCGGCCCGGCGGCGCTGCTCGACGACGTTGAGCTTGTCCTTCAGGCCGCGCACGGGGCGGACCTGGGGCGGGTGCTCGGTGTAGAGCGTGGTCGTGCGGAACGGGACGTCGGGGGCGAGCTCATGGGCCCGGCCCTCGGGAGCCGGCACCACACCGATGAGGTGCACCCGGTGGCCGCGCTCGCTGAACAGGCGGGCCATCTGGTGCGACCAGCTGGTGATGCCGCCCATCTCGTTGACGCTGTTGGAGACGAAGAAGATGTCCCGCGGTGCGGCTGCGTTCGACTTGGTCATCAACGGCTCCACTGCGCGAAAAACTGATCGACGATGCTCTTGGCGGCGTCGCCCCGGTCGTATTCGCCGAACTTGGCGACGAATTCCTGGCGGCTCTTCGCGTATTCGAGAGCCTGCGACTCGAACGACTTGATCGCCTTGTGGAAATCGTCCTCGGTGCGGACCACCGGGCCCGGTGCGTGCTCCAGCAGATCGAAGTAGGTGCCGCGGCCCTCGTGCACGTACTCGTCGTAGTCGTAGGTGAAGAACACCAGCGGCCGGTCGAGCAGCGCGTAGTCGAACATCACCGAGGAATAGTCCGTGATCAGACCGTCGGCCAGCTCCAGCAGGGGGGTGACGTCATGGTGTGCGGAGACGTCGATGACCCGGCCCTCGACGGTCGGCGGCAGCACCACGTGATTGAGGTAGTGCGAGCGCACCAGGAGGACATAGCGGTCGCCGAACTGGTCGGCGAAACGCTCGATGTCAAAGGGCAATTCGAAGCGTCCGTGCCGGCCGCCCGCCTTGCGGAAGGTCGGTGCGTACAGCAGCACGGTCCGGTCCTCGGGAATTCCCAACTCCGCGGCCAGCGGCCCGCGTTCGCGCCGCCCCAGCCGCACTTCCCGCTCCCGGGCGCGGACCAGGGCGTCATTGCGCGGGTAGCCCACCCGCAGCAGGGTCTTCTCCTTGAGCCGGAAGGCCTTGGCCAGGGTGTGCACATCGTGCTCGGAGCGGATCAGGAAGCGGTCGAAGCGGTCCAGCGACTGCTGCTGCTCGGCCTGCTGCTGGCGGGTCTGCGCCTTCAGCGACGGCTGGTCGAAGCCCATGTTCTTCAGCGCCGAGCCGTGCCAGGTCTGGAGGTAGGTGGTCTCCGGGCGCTTGGTGAGCTTGAGCGGGTAGCTCTGGTTGTCGACCCAGAACTCCGCCTGCGCCAGCGCCTTGAGGTAGGGCAGCGACCAGCGCTTGACGAGGGTGGCGTCCTTGGGGAAGTCCTTGGGGGACCCGGCGTACGACCAGATCGCCTCGAAGTCCAGGCCCTGCCGGCGCATCTCCTCGTACAGGGCGCGCGGGCTGTCGCTGTACTGCTTGCCCAGGTGGCTCTCGAAGACCACCGTGCGCTTCTTGACCGGCAGCCGGCTGAAGACCTCGTGATAGGCGCGGAGCTTGTTGTCGCCGGAGGTGACCTTCTGCCGCAGCGCCTTCGCCTTGCGGTAGCCGGTCTTGGCCAGCGTCCCGGGCCTGCCGCGCACCCCGCGGGTGATCAGCTCCTGCACCCGCTCGGCGTTGCGGCCCTCGCTGACCAGGCCGAACGCCAGATGCCCCTTGGCCGAGACATGCGGCTGGAGGTGGTCGGCGACCATCCGCGTCAGCCGCGGCCGGACCGGCAGCCCGCCGGACAGCTCGGTGTCGGCGACGGTGAGCCGGGTGGTGGTGCGCTCCCCGTTCACGTCCAGGCGCAGCCGTACGTCCCAGATGGTGTCGACGATGCCCAGCGGGCGCAGCTTCGCGGTGAGGTCGGCGGTGGTCTCCCAGTGGATGCTGTCGCCCTCGTGGCGCAGCACCCGCACGGGGAAGTGGAAGGACTGCAGGCTGCGCCGGCGGGCGCTGAACTCCAGCTCGCCCTTGAGCGTCGCGTCCGGCGGGATGACGCCGAGCGGGTTGGTGATCTGCCCGGTCAGGGCGACCGAGCGGCCGGAGGCGCGGAAGCGGGTGAGCTGGTTGCGCAGGAACAGCCGGCCGACGGACTTCTCGTGGTAGCCGATGTCGGTCACGTCCAGCACTCCGCGGCCGAACGGGTCCTCGAAATGGCCGTCGCACCAGTAGATCCGGCCGTCGTGCTCGGCGAGCGGGGAGGAGAGCTTGTCGCGGTTGATGAGGGTGTCGACCGCGGGGATCAGGTGCTCCCAGTCACCCTGCTGGAGCAGATACGCGCAGATGGCCTGTATCGGCTGCACGCGCTCGTACGCCTCGGGGGCGATGCCCTCCAGATATCCGCGGGAGAGCTCGGCGAACTCCTGGCGGTAGGCATCGTCGCGGAACGGCAGGTCCCGCAGGTGCAGCACCAGGTCGTGCTTGAGGAATTTCACGTCCTTGGCGAGCCGCATCTCGTCCAGTCCGCGCTCCGCCAGCAGGGCGTCGATACGCCGGTGGATCTCCAGCCGGTGCGTGTAGTTGGTCATTTCGTGCCGCCGGTTCGTCACCGACTTCACGGCGGCCTGCTCATGCACGTGCCAGAAGTAGACCTGATTGGGAATCAGGGTGATGCGCCGCGCCGCGAGATAGGCGTCGGCGATAAACATCAGGTCCTCGTAGAACATCCCCTTGGGGAATCGCAGATCATTCTCGATCAGGAATTCACGGCGATAGCACTTGTTGGTGGAAAGGGTGTCCCATACGAACAGGTCCGGCAATTCCGTGACGGATTCCAGTGTGCGGGTCGTGGAATAGAGCCAGGAATACCACTCGTCGCGCTTCTGGTTGCGGGTGTCCTTGTGCAGGCGTACGCACAGGCCGGAGACGATGTCCGAGTCGGTCTTCTCGGCGGCCTCCAGCATGTTCCGGCACGCATTGACCTCCAGGACGTCGTCGCTGTCCAGGAACATGACGTACCGGCCCCGGGTGTGCTGGATTCCGGCGTTGCGCGGCTCGCCCCCGGCGCCGCTGTTCTCCGGCAGCTGGAAGGCTCTGACCCGGCCGGGATGGCCGGCCGCGAGCGCCTGCGCCACTTCGAAAGAACGGTCGGTGCTGCAGTCGTCGACGATCACCACCTCGACGTCCCGGAGCGTTTGGTCCAGCACGGACTGGACCGCGGTCGGCAACCGGTCGGCGTCGTTGTAGACGATGACGACTACTGAGACGTCAGGCACAGGCACCTCAACCCTCTTTCGCTACAGTTTCCCGCCAGAATAGCCCCATCTGCACCCTTGTAAGGCAACGCATAGCGCTCATAGCGCTACGGATCGTGAGCCCTGGGGCTCTCGGGAAGGGGCGCTCCGGCGTTCGGACCTTGACCATGTGTCAGCCCTGCAGATCCACCCACCAGGGCGTGCTCCGGCCGGCAGGGAAGACGGGCACTCCCGCGAAAGGGTTGCCTGCCGCGTCATGTGACGTCCGTTGCGATCAGAGATTTATCGGATTCCGTGGCGAAGTGCAGCCCGGGTAACCCCGAAGGAAGGAGAAGGAAATAGCCGTTCGAGCACGAGGAGATCACGCGGCGGCTACGCGCCGGACAAGGCCGGGCGACGGCGGAGTGAATAACCGGAATGCCGGAAAGGGTGCGGGGGTGCTTGCCCGGCCGCGCGATCGGGCGCCTGTGCCCGGATCCGGGCACGTTCCGGCCGTGCCGTACGTCCTCCTCATGGCGGATGCCGTCCGGGTATCAGGGAAAGATCCTGCTCAAGAACGAGCGACGTGCCTTTGCCAAGCCATTACGCTTGCCGTCAAGGCCGCGCAGGGCGGCCATGGAGGAGTGAGATGAGGAGCAGCAACCCGGTCTTCTCGCGACGGGGGTTCAGCCGCGACACCGGCTACGCGGGCTTCAACGCGCCGCCGCAGGCCGGGGGCCCCGCCGCACCGCCGTACGCCGGCACGAACCCGTACGCCCAGGGCCAGCAGTACGTCACCCACGCACCGCCGCAGCACCGCCCGATGACGATGGACGACGTCGTCGCGCGGACCGCGATGACGCTCGGCACGGTCATCGCCGGCGCCACCGTCGGCTGGCTCTTCCTGACGCAGAACCTCGGCTTCGCGATCGGCGCCGGTCTCGTCGCGATGGTGCTGGGCCTCGTCCAGTCCTTCAAGCGCAAGCCCTCGCCCGCGCTGATCCTGTCGTACGCGGCGCTGGAGGGGCTCTTCCTCGGCGCGCTCAGCGGCTACATCAACGACCTGCCGAGGATGAACGGCGCCCCCATGCAGGCGGTGCTGGGCACCATGGCGGTGTTCGTCGCCATGCTGGTCGCCTACAAGACGCGGATCGTGCGGGTCACCGCGCGCTTCACCCGCTTCGTGATGATCGCCGCGATGGGCTTCGTGCTGCTCTCGCTGGTCAATGTGCTGTTCATGGCGTTCGGCGGCGGTGACGGCCTCGGCTTCCGCAGCGGCGGCCTGGGCATCGTCTTCGGCATCGTGGGCGTGGTCCTCGGCGCGCTGTTCCTGGCGCTGGACTTCAAGCAGGTCGAGGACGGCGTCACCTACGGCGCGCCGCGCGAGGAGTCCTGGTTGGCGGCCTTCGGCCTGACGCTGACCCTGGTGTGGATCTACATGGAGATGCTCCGGCTGATCTCGATCCTCCGGGGCGACTGACCGCCCCCGCGCCCCCCCCGGGGGGCGCACGGCGAAGGGCCCGCAGGCTGCTGCCTGCGGGCCCTTGGCATGAAGCATGTCGCGTGCTCTGCGCCGACGGGGCCGGGGGCCCGTCATCGGCGGTCAGAACTTCCGCGCAGCGCGCCTGAGATCGTGTTCATGGACGATTGCCTTGGCGTGTCCGTAGGCGAGGTTGTGCTCACCGCGGAGCCAGCTGACCTTTTCGTCGAAGCGGAAGAGAGCGGGGCCTTCGTCAACGGTGCGGAGCCAGTCGGAGATTTCCCGGCCGGTGCAGTGCGGGATACGGGAGAGCATGTTCCGGTGGGTCTCTTCGGAGAAGAGCTGAGACATCGGCGCCTCCGGACGCGGTCGATGCTGGTACTTCAGCACACCGTGCCTGAGCGTTCGGCCGTTGGCAACCACCCGGGAGTGGCGCATAGGCTCACGGCGTGCTTGACGTGACCCCCTTGCAGTCCGCTGTGGACGCCCTCGCCGACCGCCTCCGCTCGCTGCCGCAGAGCGCGCTCCGGCAGGGCGCGGCGGCCGAAGCGCTCGCCCTGGCGCGGCGGTTGGCGGCCCGTGCGCAGCGGATCGAGCAGCCGGGACGGGCCCCGTACGAGATGCCGGACGCGGGGATGTTCGCGGTCGGTGACCAGCTGGCGGTGGCCGGGCACGACCTCGTCGAGGCGCTGCGGGCCGCGGCGGCCCGGGTGGCCGACGAACCGGCCGATTCTGACGCAAAAGCGGCCCCCGCCGAGGTGTTGGCGGAGGCCGTGCAGTGGGTGCGGGCGGCGGCGGACCGCTGCTAGGCCGTGTCCGCGAAGTCCCGCCCGGTTAGGGCCCGTCCCCGTTCTTCGGGTCGGGCCCCGGCGGAGCCGCCGTGCCGGTCAGAGCGAGGCGATGACGCGGTCGGCGAGGATGTAGACGCTCTCCTCGCGGGTCTCGCCCCAGGAGAAGGTCAGCGCGTACGCGCCGGAGATGCCGGAGCCGCCGAGCAGCACGGGGGAGTGCCCGTCCTGCAGTGCGCCGGCCACGCGCTCCGCGGTCTCGCGCTGCCCGGGGGTCAGGCAGAGCGTGGTGCCGTCGGCGAAGACGTAGACGTCCAGGGTGCCCAGCGGGCCGGGGCGCACATCCGCGAGCGGGACGCCCTCCTGGGCCAGCTCCTCCAGGCGCGCGACCGTGCGCTCGTGATCGCTGATCACGGGGGACGGGGAGAAGTCCGGGTGCGAGGGGTGGCGCCGGCGGGCGGCGGCCAGTTCGGCGGACTCGGTCTCCTCGACGGGCTCCAGCTCCGGGGCGTCCATCGCCTCCAGCGCCTCCACGGACTCCAGGGCGTCCGGGCCGAGCAGCGGCTCCAGGCCGGCCCAGTCCGCCTGGCGCGGCAGGAACGGGTGGGTGTCGAAGCGGTCGGACTCCGGGCGCTCGGGCAGCTCGCGCTGGTCGGCGCGGGCGTCCAGCGGGCTGTCGTCGCCGAGGCCGACGAGACCGCCGAGCAGCGACGGGGCGTCGGCGGCGTCCCTGGCCTCCTGGGCGGCCCAGAACGCGCGGGCCTCGGCGAGTTCGCGCTCCCGCTCCTCGGCCAGCGCGTCCGCGACGGCGGCACGTATGTCCGCGAGCGGCGTCTCCGCGGCCGGGGTGGCGCGGGCGGCGGGGATGGCCGCCGTGGCCGGGTGTGCCACCTCGGTGCGGGCGACGGCGTCCTGACGGGCGGCGACGAGTTCGGCGTGCAGCTCGGCGATCTGACGGCGCAGGGCGCGGGCGGTGCGCAGGGCGACGGTGCCCAGCGCCACGGCGGTGGCCGCGGCCAGTAGCAGGACGAGGGTGGTGACGCTCATGCGTCCTCCCCACTTCGCTCGGCGGCCCTGTTCCCTCGGGCCGCGCATCGGTACATGGACTTGCCCCGGCCGTCGGCCGCGGTGACCCCCTTGATGCGCTTGCTCACGGGATCACTCCTGGTAGCGGCACGCTCACCGGCGTACTCCCGTTAGCAGAATGTTCTCCGACTTCCTACATCAGGCTGCCGGTGGTCGGCGACCGCTCCCGGCGAACTATGTCCCGAAATGGAGGGGGGTCGGTGCCTCGTATGTGCGAGCGCCCCCGTGCTGACCTGCAAGAACGCCCTCCCGTGGGGGCGTTGGTCACAATCCTGGGGGGGATTGGGTCGCGATCTCGTTAACAAGTGGCGCAGGTCACGCCGTGTCGCCGCCTGTATGCACATGACAGCGAAGGGTGTGCGCCGGGCGGGAGTTGGTCCGTTTTGCGCGTGGCGGCGGGGCGGGGGCTGAGCTTCCGCTTCGGGGGCCCCGGGTGCGCTGCGGAGGGGGTGGGCGCAGGCGTTTGTGGCTGGGCTGGGGGGCTTCCGCCGGGGTGGGGCCGGGGGCTCGTGCCCAGGGGTGGGGCGCCGTTGGCTGGGGCTCGGCTCGGTCGCGTGTGTTCAGGGCCGGGGTGAGCGTTGCTTCCGCTGGGGGCGGATGGCGGGTGCTCGTGCCTCGGGTTGGGACCCGTCTTCGGCTGGGGGCTCGGCTCGGTCGCACGCGTCCTTGCTCGGGGTGAGCTTTGCTTCCGCTGGGGGCCGATGCCGGGCATCCGTACTTCGGGTCGGGCCCCGTCATCAGGTGGGGCTCAGCTCATCCGCACGCGTCTTTGGTCGCACTGAGCTTCGCCTCCGCTCCGGGCAGGTGCCGGGTACTCGTTCCTCGCACCCGACCCCTACCCTCCGCTACAGCTCAGCTCATCCGCTCGATGACCATCGCCATGCCCTGGCCGCCCCCCACGCACATGGTCTCCAGGCCGAACTGCTTGTCGTGCCACTGGAGGGAGTTGATGAGGGTGCCGGTGATGCGGGCGCCGGTCATGCCGAAGGGGTGGCCGACGGCGATGGCGCCGCCGTTGACGTTCAGGCGGTCCAGGTCGATGCCCAAGTCGCGGTAGGACGGGATGACCTGGGCGGCGAACGCCTCGTTGATCTCGACCAGGTCGATGTCGGAGACCGAGAGGCCGGCCCGCCGCAGGGCCTGCTTGCTGGCCTCGACCGGGCCGTAGCCCATGATCTCGGGGGACAGGCCCGAGACGCCGGTGGAGACGATCCGGGCGAGCGGGGTCAGGCCCAGCTCGCGCGCCTTGGTGTCGGACATGACGACCAGCGCCGCGGCACCGTCGTTCAGCGGGCAGCAGTTGCCGGCGGTCACCAGGCCGTCGGGGCGGAAGACCGGCTTGAGGCCGGCGACGCCCTCGACGGTGACGCCCGCGCGCGGGCCGTCGTCCTTGCTGACGACCGTGCCGTCCGGCAGCGTGACCGGGGTGATCTCGCGCTCCCAGAACCCGTCGTTGATCGCCTTCTCGGCGAGGTTCTGGGACCGGACGCCGAACTCGTCCATGTCCTGGCGGGTGACGCCCTTGAGGCGGGCGAGGTTCTCCGCGGTCTGGCCCATGGAGATGTAGGCGTCCGGGATCAGGCCGTCCTCGCGCGGGTCGCGCCAGCCGGCGCCCGCCTCCTCGGCGCGGGCCGCGGTGCGCGCCTCGGCGTCGGCGAAGAGCGGGTTGTGGGTGTCCGGCAGGCCGTCGGAGCTGCCCTTGACGCTGCGCGAGACGGTCTCGACACCGGCCGAGATGAAGACATCGCCCTCGCCCGCCTTGATGGCGTGCAGCGCCATGCGGGTCGTCTGGAGCGAGGAGGAGCAGTAACGGGTGATGGTGCAGCCCGGGAGGTGGTCCATCCCCATCTGGACGGCCACGATCCGGCCGAGGTTGTGGCCCTGCTCGCCGCCGGGCAGACCGCAGCCGAGCATCAGGTCGTCGATGTCCTTCGGGTCCAGCTCGGGGATCTTGGCCAGGGCGGTCCCGATGATCTGCGCGGTCAGATCGTCCGGGCGCACGTCCTTGAGCGAGCCCTTGAAGGCGCGGCCGATCGGGGAGCGGGCGGCTGAGACGATCACGGCTTCGGGCATCACGGCTCCAGAGGCGAGAGAGGGAACGGCGCGGGGCGCGCGCCTCGTGCGAAACGGTCGGGTGACGTAAATGGGCAGGACTGTGTGGGAAGTTACCTGCACGTACTGCTGAGGTCACGGGGTGCGCCCTGTGATGCGGGCCTCTTTTCTAAGCGACCGCTTATGGGAACGGCGCGGGGCCGCCGGGTATTCCCGTACGGCCCGCCCCGGTGCCGCGCCCGCCGCGGCGTCAGCCCGTGACCGAGGACGGGTCCGTCGGCTCGGCCGTCGGCAGCTGGCGCCGCCTGCGGTGCTTGAGCAGCGCCCAGGGAGCGCGGGAGGCGGTGACCTCCGTACCGCCCTCGGAAGCCGCCTCGGCGGCCGCCTGCTCGACCGGCAGCAGCCCCTCGCCACGGGCGGGCTCCGGCCGCTCCTCCTCCGGCCACAGGCCCAGTGCGGCGCACAGCGTCGGCAGCACGGCCATCGCGGCGGTGGCGTAGCCCTCCGCGGAGGGGTGGTAGTTGTCCGGCCCGAACAGCTCCCGCGGCCGCGCCTCGAACTCCGGCCCGAGCAGATCGCCCAGCGACACCGTCCGGCCGCCGCTCTCGACCGCGCCGATCGTCTGCGCGGCGGCCAGCTGCCGCGACAGCCGCCGGGCCACCCAGCGCAGCGGCTGGTAGACCGGCTCGATGGTGCCCAGGTCGGGGCAGGTGCCGACGATCACCTCGCAGCCGGCCGCGCGCAGGGCGCGCACCGCCTCGGAGAGATGGCGCACGGACCGGGCGGGCGGCATCCGGTGGGTGACGTCATTGGCGCCGATCATGATGACGCAGACGTCCGGGGTGGCGTCGGTGTCCGCCAGCAGCAGCTCCACCTGGCGCGCCAGGTCGTCCGACTGCGCCCCGGGCAGCGCCACATTGCGGAAGTCGACGGGCAGCTCGGCCAGCGCGGCCAGCCCGGAGGCGAGCAGCGCGCCGGGGGTCTGGGACGTGCGGTGCACTCCCTGGCCGGCGGCGGTGGAGTCGCCGAGGAAGCCCAGCCGCAGCGGCGGGCGGTCGGTGCGGTGGCCGAAGGCGGCGCCGTAGCGGCCGTCGGCGCACGGCGGGATGTCGCTGGAGCCGCCGACCGTGCGGCGGGCCAGCCGGACCTCGGTGAGCAGCACACCGACCGTGGCGACGCCGAGCAGCCCGGCCCCGCCGCCGCCGAACGCGGCCGCGGTGGCGATCCGCCGGGCCACTCTCGCCCTGGACATCGTCATCGGCATGGGCCGGGCACCTCCCCGCGCAGGGCGGGCGCGCCGCGGCCCCGGGGGCCGGACGCGCTCTGAATCGGCAAGAACTCCTACAACAGGGTGTTGCCCGTTCCCGCACGGAACGCAACGCACCCTTCCTCTAACGGACCCGGGCAATAGGCTGGCCGCACGGGCGCAGGAGAGCGTGCCCCTGACCGCGGAGACCACCGTGCAGTTTTACGATTCGATGATTGAGCTGGTCGGCAACACCCCGCTCGTGCGGCTCAACAGCGTTACTCGAGGGATCCAGGCCACCGTCCTGGCGAAGGTCGAGTACTTCAACCCCGGCGGGTCGGTGAAGGACCGGATCGCCGTGCGGATGATCGAGGCCGCCGAGCAGTCGGGTGAGTTGCAGCCCGGCGGCACCATCGTCGAGCCGACGTCCGGCAACACCGGCGTGGGCCTGGCGATCGTCGCCCAGCAAAAGGGTTACAAGTGCATCTTCGTCTGCCCGGACAAGGTGTCCACGGACAAGATCAATGTGCTGCGGGCCTACGGCGCCGAGGTGGTGGTGTGCCCCACCGCCGTGGACCCCGAGCACCCGGACTCGTACTACAACGTCTCGGACCGGCTGGTGCGCGAGACGCCCGGGGCCTGGAAGCCGGACCAGTACAGCAACCCGAACAACCCGCGCTCCCACTACGAGAGCACCGGTCCCGAGCTGTGGGCGCAGACGGAGGGCCGGATCACCCACTTCGTGACGGGCGTCGGCACCGGCGGCACGATCAGCGGCACCGGCCGCTATCTGAAGGACGCCAGCGACGGCAGGGTCAAGGTCATCGGGGCTGACCCGGAGGGCTCGGTCTACAGCGGCGGCTCCGGGCGCCCGTATCTGATCGAGGGCGTCGGTGAGGACTTCTGGCCGACCGCCTACGACCGCACCGTCGCGGACGAGATCGTCGCGGTCTCCGACAAGGACGCCTTCCAGATGACCCGGCGGCTCGCCAAGGAGGAGGGCCTGCTCGTCGGCGGCTCCTGCGGGATGGCCGTGGTGGGCGCGCTGGAGGTCGCCTCGAAGCTCGGCCCGGACGACGTGGTGGTGGTGCTGCTGCCCGACAGCGGCCGCGGCTACCTCTCCAAGATCTTCAACGACGAGTGGATGGCCGACTACGGCTTCCTGGAGGAGGGCGGCCCCGCCGCGCGGGTCGGCGAGGTGCTCCAGCACAAGGAGGGCGCGCTGCCCTCGCTGGTGCACATGCACCCGGAGGAGACCGTCGGCGAGGCGATCGACGTGCTGCGCGAGTACGGCGTCTCGCAGATGCCGATCGTCAAGCCCGGTGCCGGGCACCCCGATGTGATGGCCGCCGAGGTCGTCGGCTCGGTCGTCGAACGGGAGCTGCTGGACGCGCTGTTCACCCAGCGGGCCTCGCTGAGCGACCCGTTGGAGAAGCACATGTGCCCGCCGCTGCCGCAGGTCGGCTCCGGCGAGCCGGTCGCCGATCTGATGGCGGTGCTGGAGAACGCGGACGCGGCGATCGTCCTCGTCGAGGGCAAGCCGAAGGGCGTGGTGAGCCGGCAGGACCTGCTGGCCTACCTGGCGCGCGAGGCCGGCAAGTAGCGGTTCTTCCGGCGGCGGCCGAGTGCGGCGGCCGCCGGGAGCACGCCGCTCCGGCAGCCGGCGCGGCGTCAACTCGGGTGACGGAAAGGGGCCGTCACCGCGCCGTGCACGCGGGCGTCACGTGACCGCAGCACGGGCTTAACACGGCTCGGGCACAGTGGTGTGCACGGCGACACGGACCTCCGGAGCGGCTCCCGGACTCCTCCCGTCGCCGCCGGACGCGACGACCGGCCCTGACCCGGCCCGCGTCCCTCGCGGGGACCGCCGTCGTCCCGCCCCCGGTTCGACCCGGGGTGCGGTGGTCCCCGCGACAGCCTTCCCGTCCGGACCGCGGCGCGGCCTCAGTCCGCCGCGCCTCGGTCCGTCCCCGGGCGCGGGGCGCGCGCACCGGCACGGTGGGCGGCGTTGACGCCGACGATCCCCGCCCAGCACACGATCAGGCCCACCGGTCCGGCCTGGGCCACCGCGATCGCGGTCAGCGGGACGGCCAGCACCAGCGAGAGGGCGGCGAACCCGAAGCGCTGCCAGAAGGCGTGCGCCTCGCCCGCCGGGCGCGCCGGGCGGGCCCCGCGCGCGACCTGGACCTGCTGTTCGGCGAGGTGCCGGCGCACCCGCCGGTCGACGTTCTCCTCGACCTTCTCCAGGAAGGAATCCAGCAGCTCCGGCTCGTAGTCCGGCCCCAGCTCCCGGCGGGTCTGGAGGGTCGCGTCGAGCTCTCTGCGCAGCTCGGGGTCGTGTGTCGCCATGGGCCGAGCGTACGCACGCGGGGCGGGCCGCGCGGTAGGGCTAGCCCCCGGATCCGGCGGGGGAGCGCGCACCGGTCGGCGCCGTCGCCGGTTCCGGGAGGCGCGCGGTGTCGCGGCGGGCGAGCGCCCAGTAGGCGGCGGCGGGTACGGCGAGCCCGACGAGCCAGGAGACATCGGCGCCGCCCAGCGGCGCCACCAGCGGGCCGGTGAAGAAGTGCGTGGACAGGAAGGGGAGTTGGGCCAGCACGCCGACGGCGTAGACGGCCAGCGCCCGGAGGTTCCAGGCGCCGTAGCGGCCGTCGGGGTCGCTCAGCGCCGGGATGTCGTAGCGCTCCTTGGAGATCAGGTAGTAGTCGACCAGGTTGATGGCCGACCAGGGCGTGAAGAAGGTCAGCAGGAAGAGCAGGAAGTCCTTGAAGGCCGTCAGGAACGAGTCCTTGCCCAGCAGGGCGACGGCGGTGCCGGCGACCATGATGCCCGCGATGTAGGCGGCCCGCCCGCGCGGCGAGAGGGTGCGCTGCCCCCGGAAGCCGCTGACGCCGGTGACCAGCGACATGAAACCGCCGTAGGTGTTCAGCACGTTGATGGTGAGTTTGCCCAGGGCGATGACGAAGTACAGGAGGGAGGCGGTCAGCCCGGCGCCGCCCAGGCCGACCACATAGCCGACCTCGTGCCCCACGAACGCGGCGGGCGCCGCGGCCGCCGCCAGGGCGCCGAAGGTCATCGACCACTGCGCGCCGAGCGCCGAGCCGGACAGCGTCCACCAGAAGGTGGCGCGCGCCGAGGTGTGCCGCGGCAGATAGCGCGAGTAGTCGGCGACGTACGGGCCGAACGCCAGCTGCCAGGAGGCCGAGAGCGAGACGGCCAGCAGGAACACCGGCAGCCCGAAGCGGTGGTCGGCCAGCAGCGCGCCGAGGTCGGCGCGGTGCAGCAGCCGGATGCCCAGGTAGACGAAGGCCAGCGCGCAGACCAGGCCGGCGATCCGGCCCAGCGCGTGCACCAGGCGGTAGCCGACGGCCGCGGCGACGGCGGTGACCACGGCGAACAGCACGATCCCGGGCGTCTCGCCGAGGTGCGTCAGCTCGCCGACCGCCTGCCCGGCCAGCACGCTGCCGCTCGCGAAGAAGCCGATGTACATCACGATGACCAGCGCCAGCGGGACGGCCGCACCGCGCACCCCGAACTGCGCCCGCGAGGTGATCATCTGAGGCAGCCCCAGCCGCGGCCCCTGGGCGGAGTGCAGCGCCATCACCGCGCCGCCCAGGAGGTTGCCGAGCAGCAGCCCGATCAGGGACCAGAAGGGGTTCGCCCCGAAGACGACGGCCAGCGCACCGGTGACCACGGCGGTGATCTGGAGGTTGGCGCCCAACCACAGCGTGAACTGGCTGACCGCGCGGCCGTGCCGCTCGCCGTCCGGGACGACGTCGATGGAGCGCCGTTCGACCACACCTGCCATGGATCCGCCTCGCGTCGCGCGCCTGTATGGATTCATGCAGGATCAACGGCGGTGAATGGAAGGTCAATAGGTGAGGGCGGTCGAAAGTCGCGCGCTCCGGGGCCGGTGGGCCGGACCGGCGGCCGGGACGGGCCGTCAGACCGGTCCGGAGGGCCCGTTAGACCCGGTCCGGAGGGCCCGTCAGGCCGCGCCGGCCCCGTCCATCGGCCGCAGCTCGTCCGCGTACGAGACCGAGACCCGCCGCATCAGCCCGTCGTCGGTGATGTCGTACTGGCCCAGGCGCCACAGCGGCGGCGAATAGGCGTGCACGGACACCGCGTCGTCACTCGCGCCGGTGAGGCGGTGGATGTGGTCGGGGCCGAAGCAGAACGAGGAGCCCGCGCCGACGGCGGTGGCCAGGTGCTCGCCGCCGATCCGGGGGTTGGACTCGGTCAGCACGCCCTGGACGACGCCCACCGCCCCCGAGGACAGGTCGTGGTCGTGCCAGCCGGTGTCGTTCCGCCGGGTCCAGCACAGCAGCCAGACGTCGACGAACTCATCGCGGTGCAGGGAGGCGTAGTGGCGCTCGGTGTCGGAGAAGGCGACCTGCTCGCGCCACAGGTCCGGGCGGGCGGCGAGCGTGTCGACCAGCTCCCGCAGCTCGCGCTTGTCGAGGTTGCGCTCGGGCAGTGCGGTGAACGGCTGCGCGCCGTCGGGGACCTCGCGGGCGGGATCGGCCTGGGAGGTGCGGTACGTCATCGGGCGGCTCCTTGCGTCGGGCCCAGCAGGCGGGCCGGGTTGACGGTGCGCAGCGCGTGGATCGCGGCGCCCGCACCGAGGTCGGGGAGGACGGGGGCGGCGTAGGGCCGGTCGCTGCCGCTGACGACGACATCGATCCCGGCGGCCCGGACGAGGGCGTCGACCGCGCGGGTCCCGTAGGAGGACGTCTCGTAGAACACGCCGCAGTCGACCCGCCCGCGCTCGCCTCCGCCGCCGCGGGCGACCAGCCGCTCCCCGTGCAGCGGCGCCAGACCGGCCAGCGCCGCGAAGCAGACCCGCAGGTCCGGGTGGCGCGGCCGGCCGAAGGCGCGGAAGGCGAACCAGGCGGCGTGCAGCTGCTGGACGTACGGGACCAGGGCGGGCCACCAGGCCGGCGACCCCGGGGTGCACGGGGCCGCGCCGGGGTGCACGAACAGCGGCTTGTCCAGCGCGGCGGCGGCGTCCAGCAGCGGGGCGCAGCGGGCCCAGCCCGCGGCGTCGAGCAGCGCGGTGGCCGGGAGTTGCAGCCCCACGCAGCCGCGCGCCAGCTCGCGCCGCAGCGCTTCGGGGTCCGGCGCGGGCGCCGAGAGGCAGACCGAGGCCCAGACGCCGAAGGGGGCCGGCAGGTCCAGCGCGCCGTCGTGGAACGCGGCGAGCAGCGGGGCGGCCTCCGCGGGCGGCAGGTCCTCGATGCCCAGCGGGCTGGAGAGCGAGACCAGGGCCAGATCGAGGCCGTCGGCGCGGGCGAGCCGGGCGCGGGCGGCGATGTCGTGGTCGGCGGGGTCGACGGTGAACGGCGCCTCGCCGGGCAGATGGAGCGTCCAGCCGTCGAGCCGCGGGGGCGCCTCGCGGGCCCGCAGCAGCGCGAGGAACCCGGGCGGCCAGAGGTGCTGGTGGACGTCGGTGGGCACGGTCCTCCCTCGGCTGCGGGTGGTGGTCCGGGCGGCCGGGGTGCGGCCCCGCCGCCGTGGACGCGTGGCACTTAATCGATTAACTGATGCGTTTAAGTGAAACGCTTAACAGAGTCCGCTGTCAAGGCCGGGACGCACCCGCCGGGCGGCGGCCGCGCCCGGCGCACCCCTGCGGCGGGACGGCCGCCGCCCCCGCCTTGGGTAGGCTTCCGGGCATGGCCAGGCCCAACAAGCGCACCACCCTCCGCGAGGTGGCCGAGGCCACCGGACTCTCCACCGCAGCCGTCTCCTACGCCCTGCGCGGCAAGCACGTCTCCAAGGAGACCGAGGAGCGGGTGCGCAAGGCCGCCGCCGAACTCGGCTACGAGGCGGACCCGATCGCCCGTGCGCTGGTCAGCGGCCGGACGAGCACGGTCGGCGTGCTCGCCGGCGACCTCCAGGACCTCTGGCAGCAGCAGCTGATGGCCGCCATAGGGCGCGAGCTGCTGGCCGGCGACCGCTATGCGCTGATCCTGGACGCCGGCGGCGACCCCGAGCGCGAGCTGGCCCTCGCCAAGCAGCTGCGTGACCAGCGGGTGGACGGCCTGCTGGTCTCCCCGGTCGACCCGTCCGCCGAGGGCTGGTCGAAGATCGCGGACGCCGTGCCGGTGGTCTCCATCGGCGACGCCCTGAGCCGGGCCCGCACGGCGGGCGAGGTGCTCTTCGACAACCGGGCCGGCATCGACGCCGTCCTGGACTACCTCCGGGGCCTGGGCCACCGCCGGATCACCGTGCTGACCCCCACCGGCCCCTCCACTCCCGACCGCCCGGCCGACGTCTATGTGCGCGAGGCCGCCGACCGGCTCGACATCGAGGTCGAAGTCCTGCCCTGCGCACAGGAGTTGGGCGAGGCGACCGCGATGGCCCGCCGGGTCCTGACCAACAGCCCGGACGGCCGCCCGGCCGGGACCTCCGCGCTCACCGCGCCCAGCGCCGTCTTCTGCTTCTCCGACTCCATCGCCTACGGCGTCTACGCGGCCGCCGCCGAGGCCGCCCTGACCGTCGGCCGGGACTTGTCCGTCGTCGGCTTCGACGACCACCCGGTCTCCCGGGTCCTGACCCCGCCGCTCACCACCGTCGACTGGGGCCTGGGCGAGATCGCCAAGGAGGCCGCCCGGCTCGCGGTCGCCGCGATCGAGGGCCGCCGGGTGCGCCGCAAGCGCATCCTGTGCGCCCCGCGCCTCTCGGAGCGCGGGTCGGCGGCGCAGGCGCGGGGCTAGCCGCGGCGGGCCCGTCGCGCGGCTGCGGGGCCCCGTGCCGGGGAGCAGACTGGAGCAGGGTGCTCCGGTACGGTCGGAGCGTGTGGGGCGGTGGCCGACCGACAGGCGGAGGGACGATCCGCGATGAAGCGTTCCGCGACGAGTGAGATCACGGTGGAGGGCGCGGCCGGGGACGGCGGCGCACCGGATGCCGCGCCCGGCGAGCTGGCGGACCGCCTGGAGGCGTACCGCACCGAGCTGACCGGCTACTGCTACCGGATGCTGGGGTCGGCGTTCGAGGCCGAGGACGCCGTGCAGGAGACGATGGTGCGGGCCTGGCGCGCCCACGACCGGTTCGAGGGGCGGGCCTCGCTGCGCTCCTGGCTCTACCGCATCGCCACCAACGTCTGCCTGGACCTGCTCAAGGGCTCCCGGCGCCGGGCGCGGCCGATGGACCTCGCCTCCCCCGCGAGCGTGGACACCCCCATCGGCACGGGACTGCCCGAGGCGACGTGGATCGGGCCGGTGCCCGACGCGCGGGTGCTGGCGGCCGCCGGGGACCCCGCGGAGCGGGCCGTCTCCCGGGAGTCGGTCCGACTCGCGTTCATCGCCGCGCTCCAGCGGCTGGCGCCCCGGCAGCGGGCGGTGCTCATCCTGCGGGAGGTGCTGAGCTGGTCGGCGCGCGAGGTCGCGGAGCTGCTGGGCAGCTCGGTCGCCTCGGTCAACAGCGCGCTCCAGCGGGCCCGGGCCACGCTCGCCGCGTCCGCCGAGGCGCCCGCGGAGCCGCTGGACGACAGCCAGCAGGAGCTGCTGCGGCGCTATGTCGACGCCTTCGAACGCTTCGACCTGGACGCCCTGACGGCCCTGCTGCACGAGGACTCCACGCTGTCCATGCCGCCGTACGCGCTGTGGCTGCGCGGCCGTGCGGACTTCCTGGCCTGGCTGCGCGGGCCGGGCGGCGGCTGCGCGGGGTCGCACCTGGTGCCGGTCGCGGCGAACGGCCGCCCGGCGTTCGGGCAGTACCGCGCGGACGGGCTGCCCTGGGCGATCCAGGTCCTCGATGTCGCGGACGGCCGGATCACCGGGCTGCACTCGTTCCTGGACACCGAGCGGCTCTTCCCGCTGTTCGGGCTGCCGCTCCGATACGGCGGCCCGAAGCCCGCGTGAGGCGGGCGGCCGGGCGTGTGCGGCGTACGGCCCTCCGCGTGCGGCGTGCGGCCGCCCGCCTCAGCCCAGCTTGTGCTTCTTGAGCCAGGCGGCCGCCACCCGGTCCGGGTCCTGCTTCTCCTTGTCGACCAGGCGGTTGAGTTCGGTGAGGTCGGACGTGGTGAGGGCGTTGCCCAGGCGGGCGAGGGCCTTGCGGACCCGGCCGTCGGCCTTGCGGGCGGCGATCAGCGGGACGATGTGCTGGGCGGGGATCAGGTGCTTGGGGTCCGCCAGCAGCACCCAGCCGTTCTCCGCGGTGTCGACATCGGTGGTGAAGACGTTGCCGATGTCGATGTCGCCCTTCTTCAGGGCGCCCTTGACCAGCGGACCGGAGGAGTCCAGCGCCTTGAACTCCTTGAACTCCACGCCGTACGCGTCCTTGAGGCCGACGAGCCCGACCACCCGCTTCTTCATCTCCGCGGCCGCGCCGAAGACCAGCTTGCCGTTGACCTTGCGGAGGTCGTCGAGCGTCTTCAGGCCGTAGCGGTCGGCGGTCCGGCGGGTCACGGCGAAGCTGTCCCGGTCCTCGGCGGACGCGTACGGGAGGACCTCCAGGCCGTCGGGCAGCACGGTGGCCAGCGCGTTCTGCATCGCGCCGGCCTCGGTCGCGGTGGCCTTCTTGTCGAGGTAGAGCAGCAGGCTGCCCTGGTACTCGGGGAGCAGGTCGATGTCGCCGGAGCGCAGCGCCGGGACGACGATCTCGCGGGAGCCGAGGTTGGGCCGGACCGTGGTCTTGACCCCGGCGGCGTGCAGCACCCCCGCGTAGAGGTACCCGAGGACCTGGTTCTCGGTGAAGTTGGCGGTGCCGATGACCAGTCCGCCGCTGCTGCTGCCGCTGTCGCCGCCGGCGCCGTCCCCCTTCAGGGACGTGATGCCGGAGGAGCAGGCGGCCAGCAGCGGGGCCGAGGCGCCGGCCAGCAGGGTGGTCAGGACGGTACGGCGGTTCATGGGCGGGCTCCTCGGTGCGTGCGTGGGGGCGGGCGGCGGATGCTCAGCGGGCGGCGGCCGGGCGGCCGCGGAACAGCAGCCGGGTCAGGCCGCCCAGGGCCAGATCGGCGGCGACGGCGAGCACGGCGACCAGCACCGCCCCGCCGAGGACCTGCACCAGGTCGCGCTGCGCCAGGCCGTCGAAGACATAGCGGCCCAGTCCGCCGAAGCTGACGTAGGCGGCGATCGTGGCGGTGGCCACGACCTGCACGGTCGCCAGCCGCACCCCGGTCATGATCAGCGGCAGCGCGAGCGGGATCTCGACCTGCCAGAGGATCTGGCGGCCGCGCAGCCCCACGCCCTTGGCGGCGTCCTTGACCTCGGGGTCGACGGCCGCCATCCCCGCGTACGTATTGGTGATGATCACCGGCACGGCGAGCGCGACCAGCGAGACGTACACCGGCCACACGCTGAGGCCGCCGGCCAGGAAGACCAGGGTGACCAGGCCGACGGTGGGCAGCGCCCGGCCGAACGAGGCGAGGTTGACGGCGAGGAAGGCGCCGCGCCCGGTGTGCCCGATGAGCAGCCCGACCGGCAGCGCGATCACGGCCGCGGCGAGGGTGGCGAGCACCGAGTACTCCAGGTGCTCCAGGACGCGGGTGGCGATGCCCTCGGGGCCGGACCACTGGGCGGAACTGGTCAGCCAGGCGGCGAGGTTCTTCAGGAGTTCGAGCATCGGGGCGTCACGCTCGCTTCCGCAGCTTGGGCCGGCGCGGCCCGGAGGCGCCGCGCAGCCAGGGGGTGCACAGCCACTGGACGGACACCAGCACCGCGTCGGCGACCAGGGCGAGCAGCAGGGTCAGGGCCACCCCGGCGATGACCGGGGTGGGGAAGTTGCGCTGGAAGCCGTCGGTGAAGAGCTGGCCGAGGCCGCCGTAGCCGATGTAACTCGCCACGCTGACCAGGGAGATGGACATGACGGTGGCGACCCGCACGCCCGCCATGATCACCGGGAGGGCGAGCGGCAGCTCGACGGTGAGCAGGGTGCGCAGCGGGGAGGTCCCCATCGCCCGGGAGGCCTCGCGGACCCGGGCCGGGACCGCGTCCAGCCCCTCGACGGTGTTCCGCACCAGCACCACCAGGGTGTACGCGGTCAGTCCGGTGATCGCGGTGGTCCGGGTCAGCCCGGTGACCGGCAGCAGGAGGACGAAGAAGGCGAGGGAGGGGATGGTGTAGAGGATGTTGGACGCGCCGAGCACGAAGCCGCGCAGCGGCCGTACGCGGTGCGCGAGGACCGCCAGCGGCAGCGCGATCAGCAGGCCGAAGAGGACGGCGGGCACGGCGGTGGCGAGGTGGTCCGCGGTGAGGCGGACCAGCTCGCCGGTGTGGTCGGGGAACCAGCCCCACTCGATGGTCATGCGGGGCGCTCCGTGGCGGACCCGGCCGGGCGCGCGGCGTCCTCGGGGGCCGCTTCGACGGCCGCCCGGCCGGCCTCCGCATGGCTGCGGCCGGCCCGTTCGTGGATGGCGTCGCGGGAGGTGAGGCCCCGCAGCACGCCGTCGGCGGTGACCCGGGCGACGGCGCCGGCGGGGGAGGAGACCGCCTCGTTGAGCGCCGAGAGCAGGGAGTCGGTGTCGCGCAGCGGCCGGACGGCCTCCAGGGGGGCCTCGCCGGCCGTGCCGCCGGAGGGCAGGGCGTCGGTGTCCAGCCAGCCCAGCGGTTCGCGGCGCGGGGAGGTCACCAGGCGCCAGCGGTCCCCGTCGCGGGGTATGCCGCCGACCGGTTCGTCCGCGCGTATCTCCCCGCCGGGCGCGTGCGGGACGTCCGCGAGGTCGGTGAGCGAGAGCAGCTTGAGGCCGCGCTCGGCGCCCAGGAAGCCTGCGACGAAGTCATCGGCGGGGCGGGCGAGCAGCTCGGCGGGCTCGGCGCACTGGACGAGCCGGCCGCCGGAGCGGAAGACCGCGATCCGGTCGCCCAGGCGGACCGCCTCGTCGATGTCGTGGGTGACGAAGACGACGGTCTTGCGCAGCTCCTCCTGGAGCCGCAGCAGCTCGTTCTGCAGCTGGGTGCGCACCACCGGGTCGACCGCGCCGAACGGCTCGTCCATCAGCAGCACCGGCGGGTCGGCGGCGAGCGCGCGGGCCACGCCGACGCGCTGCTGCTGGCCGCCGGAGAGCTGGTGCGGATAGCGCTTGCCGGCGTCGGCGGGCAGGCCGACCAGCTCCAGCAGCTCGGCGGCGCGGGCCCGGGCCTTGCGCCGGCCCCAGCCCAGCAGCAGCGGGACGGTCGCGATGTTGTCCAGGATCGTGCGGTGCGGGAAGAGGCCGGACTGCTGGATGACGTAGCCGATGCCGCGGCGCAGCTCGGCGGCGTCCGTCTCCAGGATGTCGCGGCCGCCGACGCTGATGGTGCCGGAGGTCGGCTCCACCATGCGGTTGACCATCCGCAGCGTGGTCGTCTTGCCGCACCCCGAGGATCCGACGAGGACGGTGACGCCGCCCTCGGGGAGGTCCAGGGACAGCTCGTCCACGGCGGTCGTGCCGTTCGGGTACCGCTTGCTGACTGCGTCGAACCTGATCATCCGCTGCCCCTTGCCCGGCCTGCATATGGTCATGCAGAGTCTTAGGCACGTGAATAGAAGTCAATAGACGGGTGTGAATCCCGTGTGACATCGCCCGTTGCGTCGCCTCACCGTACGGAACGTGGTGTCGGACTTACGTTCATAAATGGCGCTATATGAGGGAGTTGAGCCCCTTGGTTTCTCACATGCTGGACACCAGCCGACGGGCCGGCCGGCGCATCACGCTCGACGGCACCGCCCTCCACACGGCCGACATCGCCGCCCTCGCGGAGCGCACCGCCCACCCCGCCGCGCCGGACCCCACCGCGTACGCCCGCGCCGCCGAGTCCTGGGAGACCGCCCGCCGCCTCGCCGCCACCGGTCGCGTCTACGGGCGCAGCACCGGCGTCGGCGCCAACCGCACGGAGGACGTCGGGGCCGCCGGCGCGGCCGGTGCCGATCACGGGCTGCGGCTGCTGCGCAGCCACGCCGGCGGGATCGGCGACCCGCTGCCCGCCCGGGAGGTCCGCGCCATGCTCGCGGTGCGCGCCAACCAGCTGCTGGCGGGCGGCGCCGGCCTGCGCCCCGGCGTCATCACCGCGCTGCTCACCGCCCTGGACACCGGGGCGCACCCGGTCGTCCACGAACACGGCGCGGTCGGCACCGGCGATCTGGCCGCGCTCGCCCAGACCGGCCTCGCGCTGGCCGGCGAACACCCCTGGCACTGCGCCCCCGGCGCCCGCGCCCCCGCCCCGATCGCCCTGGACAACAACGACGCCCTCGCCCTGATCAGCAGCAACGCCCTCACCCTCGGCCAGTCCGCGCTCGCCCTCGACGAGCTGCGGCGGCTGCTCGCCGCCTCCCTCCCCGTCGCCGCGCTCTCCCTGCTCGCGGTCGGCGGCTCCTACGAACCCTTCGCCGAGCCGGTGCTGCGCGCCCGCCCGCACCCCGGCTCCGCGGCCGCCGCCACCCGGCTGCGGGCCCTCTCCGGCGTCCCGCCCCGCCCCGCGCCGCCGCTCGGCCGCATCCAGGACCCCTACGGCTTCCGCTGCCTCCCGCAGATCCACGGCCCCGCGCTGGACGCCGCCGACACCCTCGACGGGGTGCTGACCGTCGAGGTCAACGCCGCCGCCGAGAACCCCCTGATCAGCATCGAGGATCAGGCCGCCTACCACCACGGCAACTTCTACGCCGCCCACGCCGGCCTCGCCCTGGACACCTTCCGGCTGGCGGTGCTGCAGACCGCCCGGCTCTCCACCGCCCGGCTCGCCGCGCTCTCCGAGCCCGACCTCACCCGGCTGCGGCCGTTCCTGGGCGACGCGGCGCCGGCCAGCTCCGGCGTGATGATCCTCGAATACGCGGCCGGCGCGGCGCTCGGCGAGATGCGCGCGGTCTCCCACCCGGCCTCGCTCGGCCACGCCGTCCTCTCCCGGGGCGTCGAGGAACAGGCCAGCTTCGCCTCCCTGGGCGCCCGCCAGACCCTGCGCGCCTGCACCTACTACCGCCAGGTCCTCGCCTGCGAACTCGTCGCCGCCGTACGGGCCCTGCGGATGCGCTCCCTGGAACCCGACCCGGGCCTCCCCCTCGCCACCGCCTTCCGGCGCGCGTCCGGGGCCCTCGACCCGCGGATGGAGGACCGTCCGCTGACCGATGATGTGGCGGTGGCGGCGGGGCTGCTGGACGAGCTGGCGGAGCTGTGAGCGAGGCGGCGTCCGGCGGGCCGCTCCCGGCCGGCCGGACGGCCCCGGGGCCGGGGTCGCGGGTACGGCCGGATCCCGACGCCTGTCCGGGACCGGAGCGGGCCGGGAATTCCGTACAGTCGGTCGACACAGGACAAGGCCCCGACCGGGCCGGGAAGCAGAGGCGATGAGCGGGGACGGGGACAACGGCGGCGTCGGCGGCGCGGCCGGCGACGGGGCGACGGACGGGGTCGCGGCGGCGGAGGGCGCCGGCGGGGCGCCGGGCGCGACGGGCGGTGCGGCCGAGACGGGCACCGGGACCGCCGCCCGGCTCCAGAAGCTCTTCGAGGGGCACCGGCTGACGCCCACCCAGCGCCGGATCGCCCACTGCATGGTGCGCCGGGCCGCCGACGCCCCCTTCCTCTCCAGCGTCGAACTGGCCGAACTCGCCGGCGTCAGCCAGCCGTCCGTCACCCGCTTCGCGGTCGCCCTGGGCTTCGACGGCTACCCGGCGCTGCGCCGCCATCTGCGCGAGGTGGCGCCCAGCGGGGGAGCCGCCGAGGCCGGCAGCGCCAACGAGTACCAGCAGGCCGTCCAGGCGGAGATCGACAACCTCCGGCAGCTCGCCGCCGCCCTCACCGACCCCGGGCCGGTGGCCGAGGCGGGCCGCCTCTTCGCCGCCTCCCGCCCGCTGCTCGTCCTCGGGCTGCGCGCCGCCACCGCCCAGGCCGCCGGCTTCACCTACTTCGCCCGCAAGGTCCACCCCGACGTCCGGCTCCTGGACGAGGGCGGCACCCTGCTCACCGACCGCATCGACGCCGCCGTCCGCGCCGGCGCGAGCGCGCTGCTCTGCTTCGCCCTGCCCCGCCACCCGCGCGAGGTCGTCGAGGCGCTGGAGTACGCCCGGGCCGCCGGGCTGCGGATCGTCACCGTCGCCGACAGCGCCTTCGCCCCGGTCGCCCACCACACCGACCTGCTGCTGCCCGCCCCCGTCGGCACCGGGCTGTCCTTCGACACGGCCTGTGCCCCCATGCTGCTGGGCCGGGTCCTGCTGGAGGCGATGTGCGACGCCCTCCCGGACGCCCAGGCCCGCCTGGAGGAATTCGACGCGCGGGCGGCGGAGCGCGGGCTGTTCGTCGAGTGAGCGGCGGCGGGCCCCGGGCGCCGGGGACGCGCCGTCTCAGGCAATCCTCATCCCGGCTGGCTACGCTCCGCCGCCGTACGGCTGTGCGGACAGAAGGGGGCACAGCGGTCTCGGGGCGAGGAGGTCTGTCGTGGGACGCGGGGCATACGGGCTGGTCCGGGTGGCGGTGCTGGTACGGGCACCGGCCGGCTGGCTGTGGTGGCCGGGACTGCTGGCCGCGGGCATCGGAGCGCTGGTACCGGGGCTGACCGGCCGGACGATCGGGCTGTCGGCGGGGGCGGTGCTGGGCGCGGGTGCGGCGCTGGTGGCGTTCGCGGCCCGGCGCGGACGGTATGCGGCACTGGCCCGCGCCGCCTCGCGCGCCGGCAAGGCCGTCATTCTCCAGGACCGCTCGGTCACCGTTCGCACCTGGCGGCGGGCCCACCGCTGGTGGCTGCTGCTCGCCTTCCTGGCGGCGGTCGCCTCGTCGTGCGTGCTGCCGGCCGCGGGCGGGCTGCTGATGGCCGGGGCCGCGCTCGGCCTGTGGGGCAAGGCGCGGTGGCTGGGCCGCTGGGAGCGGCGGCACGAGGCGCTGCTGTGGGTCCGGACCGAGGCCACCCGGCGCGGCGGCGCCGCGGGCAAGGAGGTCCGCGCGTACTTGCTGACCGGTACGGCGGCCGGTGACGCGGGGCCGGGTGGGGCGCGGGCGTCGGGCGGGGTGCGGGGCGGTCGGTGAGGGGGCGGCTGTTGGGGGCTTGGGGGCTTGGGGGCTGGGGGCTGCGCGGCTTGGGCCTGGGGCCTGCGCGGCTTGGGGCGTTGGGGTTGCGGGGGTTGGGGGCCCGGGCCACCGGCCTGTTCGTCTCGTGGGCTCGTGGCCTGGTGGTCTTGCGGCTCGGGGCCTACTGCCTGCCCAGGTCGTGGAGTGACTCCGCGTGGGCGCCGCCGCTCTCCGCGGTGAGGTCCTCCAGCGTCTGCGGGGTGCGGACGGTGGCGAAGCGGACGGTGCCGTCCGGGTCCGCCGCGTAGCCGTAAACCCCGGGGCGGGGGAGGGAGTTGTAGGCGAAGTGGGTGGAGAAATAGTACGCCCCGGTGTCCAGGAGGGCGGCATGATCGCCGGACTCCAGGAGCGGGAGCGGACGGTTCTCGGCGACCAGATCACCGGCGAAGCAGCACGGCCCCGCGACGTCCTGCGCCACCGGAGCACCCGTCTTGGGACGGCCCTCGGCGTCGTAGGCCGCGACCCGGATCGGCCAGGACTCGGGGACGAACACCGTACGGGTGGCGACCTGGGCACCGGCATGGGTGACCGCGATCGGCCGGCCGCCCGCCGACTTCGCGTACTCGACGCGGGCGAGGACCGTGCCGTGCTTGGCCAGCAGCGAGCGGCCGAACTCGGTGACCAGCCCGTAGCGTCCGGACAGCAGCCCGGGCACGGTGGCGTGGAGCTGCGCGACGTATTCGCGGTAGGTCGGGGTGACGGCGTCCGAGGAGAAGTTCACCGGCAGCCCGCCGCCGATGTCGAGGGTGTCGACCTGGCGCCGGCCGGCCCGCTCGTTGATCTCCTCCGCGAGGACGTACAGGGCCCGCACGCCCGCGGTCATCAGCTCCATCGGCATGCCCTGGGAACCGACATGGGCGTGCAGCCGGGTCAGCCACGGGCGGTCGAGGAAGGCGCGCACGACCCACTCACGGGCGCCCTCGTCCCGCAGCCCGACACCGAACTTGGAGGTGTCGGTGGCGGTGCTCATCGCCCCGATGCTGCCGCCGCCGATCTGGGGGTTGACCCGCAGACCGAGGGGGGCATCGCTCGGCGCGGAGGCCATCAGGGCGTCGATACGGGCCAGTTCCTCGGGGTTGTCCGCGTTGACGGCGATCCCGAGGGCCAGCGCCTCCCGCAGCTCGGCCCGGGTCTTGGCCGGCGAATCCAGCACCGTCCGCGCCACGGGCACCCCGGCGGCACGGGCCAGCGCCAGCTCACCGGGGCTGGCCACCTCACACCCGAGACCCTCCTGCGCCAGCACCCGCAGCACCGGTACGAGCGAGGCCGCCTTCACCGCAAAGGCGTGCAGCACCGGGGTGCCTGGGGCGGTGAACTCGTCGAAGGCGGCCCGCAGCTCGGCCGCTGACCGCCGGATCCCGGCAATATCGAGCAGCCCGACCACGGGCTCCCCGGCCCCCACCAGTCCTTCGGCAACGGCGGCCCGTACGGCCCGGTCTCGGTCCGTGAAGTTCATGGGACAACTTCACCATTGAGTGGGGGCCTCACGCCAACCGATACGAAGCCCTCGGCCCGCCTCCAGCTGCCCCTGATGCGTCAGCGGGGCCTCGCCGCTGGGCCTTCCGGTTGATCGGAGCCCTCTCCGGAGGGCCCGCTGAGAAGCCCCCATGAGAAGCCCCCACGAGAGGCCCCCGATGAGAGGCTCCCGTCGAGAGACCCCTCAGAGCCTTCGGGGGCGTCGGCTGGGGACGAAGCTGCCAGTGGCCTCGGGGGAAGGCCCGGCGGACGGCCTGTGTGGGACGGCCCGGCACACGGGCTCACTGGACCGTGCCCACCAGCCCACCAGCCCACCAGCCCACCTGGGCACCTGCGCACCTGCCCACCGGCGAAGCCCCACCGCTCACCAGCCCACGGGGCCCTGGCTGGGACAGGCCCGCCGGCCCGCTGGCTCACAGATTTGCTGACGTACTGGCCCGCCGGCTCACCGGCCGACTCTGCCGCTACCGTGCCGTGTGTGCCCCCGCACGGCCCGACACCTGTCGGACCGCGCGAGCAGCATCAAGATCGCACGGTGCCTGAGCCCACGTAGCCCCCAGTCACTAGGACCCGAGACCACGCAGCCCCCGGGCCACGCGGCCCCGAGCCCACGCGGCCCCGAGGGCATGTGGTCGCCGGACCCGGCACGGCCCGGAGGTGAGGGCCGCAGCACCGAGACCACGCAGCCCCGGGCCACGCAGCCCCCGGGCCACGCGGCCCCGAGACCGTGCGGCCCCGGACCAGGCTCGCCCGGCGGCCACGGGACGTCCGGGCCGGGTCACGGGACGTCCGAGCCACGGAACGTCCGGGCCGAGCCACGGGACGCCCGAGGTCACGGGGCACCCAGAGCTACTGAGCCACCCAGCACCACGCGGACGCCCCAGCCCCAGACCCCAGCCCACCCGGCACACTCCCCTCACGCCCCCTGGCTGCCGCTGAGGCCCGCCTTGCGGTGGCGTTCGGAGAGGCGGGAGCCGGATTCGCGGCGGGCGGCGCGGCGGAGCAGGGGGATGGCGAGGAGGAAGCCGGCGACGGCCCAGGCGCCGAGTATCAGGGCCACCTTCGGCAGCTCCCAGGAGCCGGCCACTTCCGCGGCGCGTGCGGCGTCCGGCAGCAGGGCCGAGCGCAGGCCCTGGGCCATCCACCTGAGCGGGAAGACCGAGGCGATCTTCTGGACCAGGGAGGGCAGCGAGCCGAGCGGGAACATCGCTCCCGAGGTGAACAGCAGCGCCATCGTGGGCAGCATGATCAGCGCGAGCGCCTCGCGCGGGTTCGGCAGCACGGCGCCGATGGCCGCGCCCAGCGGTACGACGGCGAGCAGCCCCAGCGCACTGACCCACAGCAGCGTCAGCCAGCCGTCGGGCCCGTGCGGCAGCGGCCCGTCCACCAGCAGCGCGGCGGCCCCCAGCAGCAGCACCAGGGTGCCGAAGGCCATCGCGACCACCAGCAGCGACTTGGCGATGAGATAGGCGGGTATGCCGCCGGGGGTGGCCCGCAGCCGCAGCAGGGTGCCCTCCTCGCGCTCGGTCACCAGAATCTGCGGGAGGTTGACCAGCCCGATCTGGAACAGCAGATAGGCGGAGAAGCCCGCGAGCGTCAGATGGGCCATGGGGACGTGGGTGCCGGGCACCTTGCCGTGGAGATAGCTCGCGAGCAGCAGCGCCACGACGACATTGATCACATGGCCGCTCATCTCCTTGGGATTCCGCAGGAGATGGCGGAGTTCTATCCGCCCGCGCAGGAGGCCCGAGCGCCAGGAACGGCGGCGGGAGCCCGCTGCGGCCTTCCCCGGCGCCGCGCCTTCCGCGTCGATCCCCTCCGCGGTGGCTGTGGCCGTGGCAGTGCCCGTGGCCGTGCCTGTGTCCGTCGCCGCCGTCGCTTCCGGTGCGGGTGTCATCTCGGTCCCCCTCATGCGGCTCGTTCCTTCCCCTCCGGGGCGTCGGCCCCGCTTCCGGCTCCGGCCCCGGCCCCGGTCCCGTCCCCAGCTATGCCGCCGTCCCCGTGTCCGTCGTCCTGGTGGACCATGTGCAGATAGGTGTCCTCCAGCGTCGGGCGGCGGACCTCCAGATCGGCGATCGGTCCGCCCGTCTCCTGGTGCAGCTCCCAGACCAGCTGGGACGGGTCGGCGGTGCGCTCCTGGCGGGCCGTGCCGTCGGGTGCGGTCCAGCGGACCTCGGCCTGGGCGGCGGCCCGCCGGGCGAGTTCCGCCGGGGTGCCGCAGATCCGGATCCGGCCGTTGACCAGCATCGCTATCCGGTCGGCCAGTCGTTCGGCCTCCGCGAGATCGTGCGTGGTGAGCAGGATCGTCACGCCCTCGTCGCGGGCGAGGCGCTCGACCAGATCGTGGAAGTCGCGCCGGGCCTCGGGGTCGAAGCCGGTGGTCGGCTCGTCCAGGAAGAGGATTTCGGGGCGGCCGACGATCGCCAGGGCCACGTCCAGACGCCTGCGCTGCCCGCCGGACAGCTGGCCGACCTGCCGCCCGGCCTGCTTGGTCAGGCCGACCAGGGCCAGCAGCTCGGACGGGTCGCGGGGGTGCGGGTAGTACGTGGCGAAGTGCGCCAGCAGCTCGGCGACCTGCCAGCGGCGGTGGTCGCGCCAGTACTGGAGCACCAGGCCGACCCGGCCGCGCCAGGCGTCGTCCCCGCGCGCCGGGTCCGTCCCCAGGACGCGGACCTCCCCGGCGGACCGCTGCCGGAAGCCCTCCAGGATCTCGACCGTGGTGGTCTTCCCGGCGCCGTTGGGGCCGAGCAGGGCGAAGATCTCGCCGCGGTGGATCTCCAGGTCGATGCCGTGCAGGACGGTGGCGCCGCCGTACGACATCCGCAAGTCCCGCACCTGGACGACGCCTTCGCGGGCTCCGCCGGATCCCGGGGCCGCCCCGGGCGTGCTCGCCGCCGCGGTCGTGGTCGGATGTTCGGTCGTGGTCATCGGCCCGCCTCCGCGTGCTGTTGCCGGTCCTGTGTCCGTGAGGTGCTCGCCGCGGCGGACTCCGTCGCCGCAGTGGTGTCCGCCGCCGGTCCCGCGCCCTCGACGATGGCCCGCAGCGCGGCCACATGTCCGTCGAAGGCGGAGCGGCCGCGGCCGGTCAGCCGGACCTTGGTGCGCCGCTTGCGGCCGGCACCCTCCTTGTGGATCTCCAGATATCCGGCCTCTCCCAGGGTGTGCAGCTGCTTGGAGAGCGCGGAGTCGCTGAGCGAGAGGCTGTCGCGGATGAAGGAGAAGTCGGCCCACTCCGTGGCGGCGAGAAGGGCCACCACGGACAGGCGGGTGGAGGGGTGGATCAGTTCGTCGAAGCCGCTCGGCGTGCTCATCGGCCCACCCTTTCCGGGACGGCTCTCGTCCCGCGGTCGCGCAGGGCGCTGACCGCCCAGCGGTTCGCCGGGCCGACGAAGAGCACGAAGGCGCCGGTCGACACGGTGGCCTGGATCAGGCTGGCGAACGGCAGTGCCAGCCGGTCGGCCACGAAGCCCGAGGCCACGATGGTCACGAGGGTGACCGCCATGCCCGCGAAGAAGGTGGCGAACGACCGCCAGCTGTGGCGCGAGCGGTGCAGCCGGATCCGGCTTCTGCGGTTGTGGATTACCGCGACGGTGCTCAATACGGCGAAGTAGGCGGTCAGTACCAGCCAGAACGCCCACATGGGCAGATCCAGGCCCGTGACGGCGAGGAACACCCACATCACGGCGGCCGTGACGTACGTCGGCCCGGCGTCGCTCCGGGCGCTTCTCTCGACCTCGTCGTAGACCCGCTCCTGCGGTACCCGGATGCGCTGCAGATCCTGCCAGGCCCGTTCGGCATCCACCGGTGTGCTCATGGCCATCGCCTCCCCAAGGCGGTCGTGCTAACCCCGTTGACTTTCCCATCGGGAAAGCTAACCCAGACTTTCCCGGTGGGCAAGTCAAATAATCCTCCGTCGGTCGGCCGATTCCCGCGCCTCGCGGCGTGTGCCGCCCCCGCATCCTGTTGACTAACGCTATTCACCGACATCAGTATGTGAATAGCTCAATCCATTCGACGTCAGGGAGGCACGGCCCATGTCGGGACCGCGACCCGTGCGGGCACCGCGCGGTACGGAGCTGAGTGCTCGGGGATGGCAGCAGGAAGCCGCGCTGCGCATGCTGCAGAACAACCTCGATCCGGAGGTGGCCGAACACCCGGACCAGCTCGTCGTCTACGGCGGTACCGGCAAGGCCGCGCGCGACTGGCGCTCCTTCGACGCGATGGTGCGCACGCTCACCACGCTCAAGCAGGACGAGACGATGCTCGTCCAGTCCGGCCGGCCGGTCGGCGTGATGCAGACGCACGAGTGGGCGCCGCGGGTGCTCATCGCCAACTCCAACCTCGTCGGCGACTGGGCCAACTGGGAGGAGTTCCGCCGCCTGGAGGCCCTCGGCCTGACCATGTACGGGCAGATGACCGCCGGTTCGTGGATCTACATCGGCACCCAGGGCATCCTCCAGGGCACGTACGAGACCTTCGCGGCCGTCGCGGCGAAGAAGTTCGGCGGCACCCTGGCCGGGACGATCACGCTCACCGCCGGCCTCGGCGGCATGGGCGGCGCCCAGCCGCTCGCCGTCACCATGAACGACGGCGTCGCGATCTGCATCGACGTCGACCCGCGCGCCATCGAGCGCCGTATCGAGCACCGCTACCTGGACGTGAGGGCGGACAGCCTCAAGCACGCCCTCGAACTCGCCGTCGAGGCCCGCGACCGGCGCAAGCCGCTGTCCATCGGCCTGCTCGGCAACGCCGCCGAGCTGCTGCCGCAGATGCTCGCCGAGGGCGCGCCGATCGACATCGTCACCGACCAGACCAGCGCCCACGACCCGCTGGCCTACCTCCCGGTCGGCATCGACTTCGACGACATGGCCGCCTACGCCGCCGCGAAGCCCGCCGACTTCACCCAGCGGGCGCGCGAGTCGATGGCCCGGCACGTCGAGGCCATGGTCGGCTTCATGGACGCCGGCGCCGAGGTCTTCGACTACGGCAACTCGATCCGCGGCGAGGCCCAACTCGCCGGATACGAGCGGGCCTTCGCCTTCCCCGGCTTCGTCCCCGCCTACATCCGCCCGCTGTTCGCCGAGGGCAAGGGGCCGTTCCGCTGGGCCGCGCTGTCCGGCGACGCCCGGGACATCGCCGCCACCGACAAGGCGATCCTGGACCTCTTCCCGGAGAACGAGTCGCTGGCCCGCTGGATCAAGCTGGCCGGTGAGCGCGTCCACTTCCAGGGCCTGCCCGCCCGGATCTGCTGGCTCGGCTACGGCGAGCGCGACAAGGCCGGCGAGCGCTTCAACGAGATGGTCGCCGACGGGACGCTCAAGGCTCCGCTGGCCATCGGCCGAGACCACCTCGACTGCGGCTCCGTCGCCTCGCCCTACCGCGAGACCGAGGCCATGAAGGACGGCTCGGACGCGATCGCCGACTGGCCGCTGCTCAACGCCATGGTCAATGTCGCCTCGGGCGCCTCCTGGGTCTCGCTGCACCACGGCGGCGGCGTCGGCATGGGCCGTTCGATCCACGCCGGCCAGGTCACCGTCGCCGACGGCACCCCGCTGGCCGGCGAGAAGATCCGCCGGGTGCTCACCAACGACCCCGGCATGGGCGTCATCCGGCACGTCGACGCGGGCTACGAGCGCGCCGACGAGGTGGCCGCCGAGCGCGGGGTCCGCATCCCGATGCGCGAGGGCGAGGGCGCGTGACCGCCTCGTTCCACGAGATGTGGGAGGAGTTGCGGCCGCTGGGCCGCGACTCCTCCTCCGGGGGCTACCGCCGCTACGCCTGGACCGGGGCCGACACCGACTGCCGCGCGTGGTTCCGGTCGCAGGCCGAGGCCCGCGGGCTCGCCTACGAGCTGGACCGCAACGGCAACCAGTGGGCCTGGCTCGGCGCCACCGGCCACCAGGACGTGGCCCCCGGCGACGCCGTCGTCACCGGCTCCCACCTGGACTCTGTGCCGGACGGCGGCGCCTTCGACGGCCCGCTGGGCGTCGTCTCCTCCTTCGCCGCGCTGGACGAACTCCGCCGGAGGGGAGCGGAGTTCGGCAAGCCCCTGGCGATCGTCAACTTCGGCGACGAGGAGGGCGCCCGCTTCGGCCTGGCCTGCGTGGGCTCCCGGCTCGCCGCCGGCGCGCTGACCCCCGAGGCCGCGCACCGGCTGCGCGACGGCGACGGCGTCAGCCTCCCGCAGGCCATGGAGCGCGCCGGATACGACCCCGACGCCATCGGACCGGACCCCGAACGGCTCGCCCGGATCGGCGCGTTCGTCGAACTCCACGTCGAGCAGGGGCGCGCCCTGGACCTGTCCGGCGACCCGGTCGGCATCGCCTCCGCCATCTGGCCGCACGGCCGCTGGCGGTTCGACTTCCGGGGCGAGGCCAACCACGCCGGCACCACCCGCCTGGAGGACCGCCGCGACCCGATGCTCAGCTACGCCGCGACCGTGCTCGCCGCGCGGGAGCAGGCCCGGCTGGCCGGCGCCCTGGCCACCTTCGGGAAGATCAGCGTGGAGCCGAACGGGGTCAACGCCATCCCCTCGCTCGTGCGCGGCTGGCTGGACTCCCGGGCGCCCGACCAGGACACCCTGGACACCGTGATCACCGGGATCGAGCAGGCGGCCGCCGAGCGCGCCGCCCGCGACGGCGTGGACCTGAGCGTCGTCCGGGAATCCTTCACGCCCGTCGTGGAGTTCCAGCACGCCCTGCGGGACGAGCTGAGCGCGATCCTCGGCAAGGGGCGGGAGCGGGCCGTGCCGGTGCTGGGCACCGGCGCCGGGCACGACGCCGGTATTTTGTCCGGTACCGTCCCCACCGCCATGCTGTTCGTACGCAACCCGACCGGGGTGTCGCACTCACCCGCCGAAGCGGCGGCGGAGGACGACTGCGCCGCCGGGGTCACCGCACTCGCCGACGTACTGGAGGGGCTGGCGTGCCGCTGACGACGCAGGCCGCACCGACGACCTACTGGCTCGAACACGCCTGGCTCGACACGCACGTCGAGCCGGGCGTGGCCGTGGACGTCGCGGACGGGCGGATCACGGCCGTCCGCACCGGCGTCGACACCCCGCCGCCCGGCGCCACCACGCTGCGCGGGCTGACCCTGCCCGGTCTCGCCAACGCCCACTCGCACGCCTTCCACCGCGCCCTGCGCGGCACCGTGCAGGTCGGCACCGGCACCTTCTGGACCTGGCGCGAGGTCATGTACGGCGTCGCCGACAAGCTCACCCCCGACACCTACTACGCCCTCGCCCGGGCCGTCTACGCCGAGATGGCGCTGGCCGGCATCACCTGCGTCGGCGAATTCCACTACCTCCACCACGCGCCCGGCGGCACCCGCTACAGCGACCCCAACGCCATGGGCGAGGCGCTGCTCGCGGCCGCCGCCGACGCCGGTATCCGCATCACCCTCCTCGACACCGCCTACCTCTCGGCCGGCTTCGGGGCCCCGCCCAACCACCACCAGCTGCGCTTCTCCGACGGCACCGCCGAGAGCTGGGCCCAGCGCGCCGACGCCCTCAAGGAGGGCCACGGGCACGCCCGCATCGGCGCCGCCGTCCACTCCGTACGCGCCGTGCCCGCCGCCCAGCTCGCCACCGTCGCCGAATGGGCCCGCGCGCGGCAGGCCCCGCTGCACGTCCACCTCTCGGAGCAGACCGCCGAGAACGACGCCTGCCACCAGGCCCACGGCCGCACCCCCACCCAACTGCTCTCCGAGCACGGGGTGCTGGGCCCGCGCACCACGGCCGTGCACGCCACCCACCTCACCGGCGAGGACGTCGAGCTGCTCGGCGACTCCGGCACCGGCGTGTGCATGTGCCCCACCACCGAACGCGACCTGGCCGACGGGATCGGCCCGGCCGCCCGCCTCCAGGGCCGCGGCAGCACGCTGTCCCTCGGCAGCGACAGCCACGCCGTCATCGACCTGCTCGAAGAGGCCCGCGCCATGGAGCTGGACGAACGGCTGCGCACCCGAAGGCGCGGGCACTGGACGGCCGCCGCCCTGCTGCGCGCCGCGACCGCCGACGGCCACGCGGCCCTCGGCTGGGAGGACGCCGGAGCCCTGCGCGCGGGCGCGCTGGCCGACCTCACCACGATCGCACTGGACTCCGTACGCACCGCCGGACCACTGCCCCGGCTGGGCGCCGAGACGGCGGTATTCGCCGCCTCCGCCGCGGACGTGCGACACACCATCGTCGGCGGGCGGCAGATCGTCCGCGACGGCGTGCACACTCTTCTCGCCGACGTGCCCACCGCCCTGGCAGAGTCCATCGCCGCCGTACGCGGCTGAAGGAGAACACCCCCGCGATGACGACGAACTCCGCGCCGACCACCGCCATCACCCACATCTCCCAGCTGGTCACCAACGACCCCTCCCTCGGTGAAGGCCCCCTCGGTCTGATCCAGGACGCGGCGGTCGTCATCGACGGCGACCGCATCGCCTGGGTAGGCGCCTCCAGCAAAGCACCCGCCACCGACAACGCCGTCGACGCCGCCGGCCGGGCCGCCCTTCCCGGCTTCGTCGACTCCCACTCCCACCTGGTCTTCGCCGGCGACCGCACCGCGGAGTTCAACGCCCGGATGTCCGGGCGCCCGTACTCCGCCGGCGGCATCCGCACCACGGTCGCCGCCACCCGCGCCGCCTCCGACGAGGCCCTGCACGCCAACGTCGCCCGCTACCTCGCCGAGGCGCTCCGCCAGGGCACCACCACCCAGGAGACCAAGTCCGGCTACGGCCTGACCGTCGAGGACGAGGCCCGCGCCCTGCGGATCGCCGCCGCGCACACCGACGAGGTCACCTTCCTCGGTGCCCACATCGTGTCGCCCGACTACGCCGACGACCCGGCCGGCTACGTCGACCTCGTCACCGGGCCGATGCTGGACGCCTGCGCCCCGCACGCCCGCTGGGTCGACGTGTTCTGCGAGAAGGGCGCCTTCGACGGCGACCAGGCGCGGGCGGTGCTCACCGCGGGCAAGGCCAAGGGGCTGGTGCCGCGGGTGCACGCCAACCAGCTCGGCCACGGCCCCGGCGTCCAGCTCGCCGTCGAGGTCGGCGCGGCCTCCGCCGACCACTGCACCCACCTCAGCGCCGCCGACATCGACGCGCTCGCCCAGTCCGACACGGTCGCCACCCTGCTCCCCGGCGCCGAGTTCTCCACCCGCGCCACCTGGCCCGACGCCCGCCCGCTGCTCGACGCGGGCGCCACCGTCGCGCTGTCCACGGACTGCAACCCCGGCTCGTCCTTCACGAGTTCGATGCCGTTCTGCATCGCGCTCGCCGTCCGCGACATGGGGATGACCCCCGACGAGGCGGTGTGGGCGGCGACCGCGGGCGGCGCACGGGCCCTGCGGCGTACGGACATCGGCCGGATCGCCCCCGGCGCCCGCGCCGACCTCGCCCTGCTGGACGCGCCCTCGCACGTCCACCTCGCCTACCGGCCGGGCGTCCCGCTCGTCTCGGCCGTGTGGCACAAGGGCGTCCTCGTCTGACGGCCCGCGCCGGCCGTCCAGCTAGCGGGCGGCCGGCGCACGGCAACGCGAAGGAGGGCCCGTCCCGAACAACCCCGGGGCGGGCCCTCCTTCGCGCGGGCGGCCGCCGGTCGTGGGCGACCGGCGGTGACCGCGGTGGCTCACTCGTCGATCATCAGGCCCTTGCGCAGCTTCCCCAGGGTGCGCGAGAGCAGACGGGAGACGTGCATCTGGGAGATGCCCAGCTCCTCGCCGATCTCGGACTGCGTCATGTTGGCGACGAAGCGCAGTGAGAGGATCTTGCGGTCGCGCGGCGGGAGTTCGGCGATCAGCGGCTTGAGGGACTCCACGTACTCGATGCCCTCGAGACCGTGGTCCTCGTAGCCGATGCGGTCGGCCAGCGCGCCTTCGCTGTCGTCCTCCTCGGGCTGGGCGTCCAGCGAGCTCGCGGTGTACGCGTTGCTCGCGGCCATGCCCTCGACGACCTCGTCGCGGCTGATGTCGAGGCGCTCGGCGAGCTCCTGCACGGTGGGCGCGCGGTCCAGCTTCTGCGCCAGCTCGTCGCCCGCCTTGGCGAGGTCCAGCCGCAGCTCCTGCAGCCGCCTCGGTACCCGCACCGACCAGCTGGTGTCACGGAAGAAACGCTTGATCTCGCCGATGATGGTCGGCATGGCGAACGTCGGGAACTCGACGCCGCGGCTCAGCTCGAAGCGGTCGATCGCCTTGATCAGGCCGATCGTGCCGACCTGGACGATGTCCTCCATGGGCTCGCTGCGGGAGCGGAAGCGGGAGGCCGCGAACTTCACCAGGGCGAGATTGAGCTCGACCAGCGTGTTCCGGACGTAGGCGAATTCGTGGGTGCCTTCCTCGAGGGTCTCGAACCGCTCGAAGAGGGTCTTGGACAGAGCCCTCGCGTCCACCGGGCTCACCTCGTCGAACGGCGGGATCTCGGGCAGACCGTCGATCTCAGGCTGTTCTGCGAGTTCTGATTCAGCAGGGAGCAACTGGGAAGGGATAAGCCCGGTCGGGTCGGACGGGGTTGTCGACGAAGCGGGCTGCCGGTGGTCGTCGGTACGCAATTCGTCGAGCCGGGGTGACATGGTCTCCTCCATCGTTCTCGGCATATGGCTGCCGATGCCTCTACACGAAGCTGCGGTGTGCGGCGCCTCCAAAGCCGGCCGTGTTGGATGTGTGCTTCTACGCCTACCTGGCTTTACGTGAAGATGGCAAGTGCGTGGTGTCCGTATATTGGGCAAAATGCGGATTGTTCCGGCTACCGGCCCGCGTCCGGAAGGCGTAGGGTTCGACAAGCGCAGTCGTAAGCAAACAGTCGTCTAGACAGCAATGAGGGGTGCGCACGCATGGACCGCGGGACGGTCGGCAGTGCAAGCCGGGGCCGGCTTCATGTCGAGATCCGCCATCACGGCGCCAGCGCGGTGGTGACGGTCGCGGGTGAGCTCGATCACCACACCGCGGATCTGTTGCGTGAATCACTGGAGGGGTGTGTGGACGACGGGTATGCACGCTTGGTGGTGGACTGCTCACCCCTTGAGTTCATGGACTCCACGGGACTCAACGTGCTGCTCGGTGCGCGCCTGAAGGCGGAGGCCGAGGGGGGTGCGGTCCATCTGGCCGGCATGCAGCCGGTGGTGGCCCGGGTCTTCGAGATCACCGGCGCGGAGGCGGTCTTCACGGTGCACGACTCCCTTGACGCGGCTCTGACCGACTGACGTGACGCGGTGTCCGGAACCATGCATTCCGGGCACGTAGTCCGTGTCACAACTTCCGTACCCAAGAAGTGGGTGTTCTCACGGTCCGGTCGGGCAGGAGACATCTGAATCCGTTGAATCAGTCAGCATCTGTTTTCCGTGAACAGGCGAATCGGTGAGGTGAAGCGCTGATGAGCACCACCCGGCCGTACCCGCCGGGCGATCTCGGCCCGGAGCCGGGCAGCGCCGGCGCTTCCGCCGCCCCGGCTCCCGCCACTCCGGCGGGCCAGGTCCGCCGGCTGCGTCTGGCGGGCACCCGGGGCGCCGTGGCGCGCGGCCGCGACTTCGCCCGGCAGGCCCTGCACGACTGGGGCTGGCTGCCGGCCGTCGGCGCCGATCAGCGTGCCGCGGCCGAGGATGTGCTGCTCGTCGTCTCCGAACTGGTCACCAACGCCTGCCTGCACGCCGAAGGGCCCGAGGAGCTGCGGCTGCGCTGCACCGCCAAAGTGCTGCATCTGGAGGTCAGCGACCTCGGTGCGGGCTCGCCGGCGCCGCGCAGCCCGCACCGTCCGGGCCGCCCCGGCGGGCACGGCATGTTCATCGTGCAGCGGCTGTGCCTGGACTGGGGCGTGGTGCGCAACGCCGACGGCACCGGCAAGACCGTCTGGGCGGAGCTCGCCGCGCCGTCCTAGGGGCCGGTGTCGCTACCGGAAGTGCTGAGCGCGGGCCTGCGGGCCCGCGCTTCGTCGTGTGCGGAACCTTCCGTTCGGCGCGCTCCTGTGGCCGCCTGTGGGCCTCCACAGCTCTCCGCAGCCCTCCGTGGCCTCCCGTGAGCCGCCCGGCGGGGCCGGAATTCCCCGTCGCCACGGGCCCGTGGCCGATCGGGGCTGCGCTGTGCCTTCCCTCGGCAGGGTCCCCGGCGTACCTTGAGCGCCGAATCTGATGTGCCGTCAGTAATACGGCGGTGCGTTCACCGGGAGAAGGGGAACTCGAGGTGGCCCGCTTCCACGAACAGCACGGCAGGCGCCCGGGTCGGGCCGCCGGCCTCGCCGCGGCGGCGGCGCTCACGGCGGGGACCGCGGTGCTGCTCACCGCCCCGGCCGCGCACGCCGCGGTCGTCGACGTCAACTACCAGTGCAAAACGCCGATCGGGAACAAGGGCGCGGTCTCGCCCATCGACATCAAGGCCACCCCTTCCGGCGGGGGATACAAGCTGGTGATGTCCTTCCAGAAGGGCGTCTCCTCCAGCCCGGTCGAGCTGGGCAAGGGCGCCATGAAGCCGAGCGCGCTGATCACTCTCGGCGGCGCGGAGAGCGGGACGGTACCGGTCAGCGGGCCGCCCAACGACAAGGCCGTTCCGGCCAACACCCCCATCAAGATCAGTGACTTGAGCGGTACGTACACGCCCAAGGGCAGCGGCAAGGTCACGCTCACGGCGGGCACGCTCACCATCAAGGCGCTGGGCACGACCACCACCTGCACCCCGAGCAACCATCCGAAGCCCTCGCTGACCCTGGACGTGAAGGGAAGCGGCGGTTCCGCATCCGGCGCCGGGGGCTCCGGCGGGGCCGCTCAAGGCGGCGGTGCGGCCGCGGACGGGGGCTCGTCCGGCGCCCAGCTGCCGCAGACCGGACCCGCGGACTCCGCCGTGGCGCTGGGCACCCTCGGCGGCACGGTGCTGCTGGCCGGTGCGGCCGGTGTGCTCTGGCTGACCCGGCGCCACCAGCGGGCCTGACGGCGCGCGCGGGGCGCCAGGACCCGCGCGGCGCACTCCCGTTCCCGTACGCCCGCGTGCCCGGCCGGCACGCGGGGCACCCCCTCGCACCCGCAGGAGCCGCCGATGCCGTTCCGTCTCCGTACAGTGGTCGGCGGCGCGACCCTCGCCACCGCCGCCGTGCTGCTGTGTCCCGCCGCGGCCGCGGCCCGGCCGGCCGCCGCGCCGGCGCCGCCGGCCTGGTCCGCCGCTCCCGCCCCGGGGGCCGGCGCCGCCCCGGGCGCCCCGGACCGCCCGTTCTTCTACCTGGAGGGCGCGCCGGGCACCGTGTTGGCCGACCGGCTCTCCCTGAGCAACCCCACCGGCCGCGCCCTCTCCGTACGGCTGAGCGGCTCCGGCTCCGGTGCCGGTGGGTGGATCTCGCTCGCCTCGAAGGAGGTGCGGATCCCGCCGCACACCCGGGCGGGCGTCCCGTTCACGGTGACCGTCCCGCGCGACGCGGCCCCGGGCGGCCGCTCCGGCACGCTGCTCGCCACCGGCGTGGGCAAGGGGGCCGGGGCCGGGCGGCGGACCGTGCCGCTCCATCTGCGGGTGACGGGACCGGTGTTGTCCGCGCTGACCGTCGAGAAGGTGTCGGTGCGGCGCGCGGGCGGCGCGGCGGTCATCCGGTACACGCTGGTCAACCGCGGTACCACGGTGCTCAGGCCGCGGATCGCGGTGCGGGCCGACGGGCTCTTCGGCCCGCTGCTGCGGCGGGCCGCCCAGACGCGGCCGCCAACGCTGGCGCCCGGCCGGGCCGTCGACCTGACGGAGACCTGGTCCGCTCCGCCCGCCCTGGACGCCGTGGAGGTCCGGCTCACCGCGACCGCCGCGGGCGGGGCGCACGACGCCGCCACCGCCTCGTACACCGCGGCCCCTTGGGGCGTCCTGGCCGCGCCGCCGCTGCTGCTCGCGGCGGGCGTCGGCGTGCTGGTGGTGCTGCGCCGGCGCCGCCGCGGCACGGGGCCGGGCGGGAGCCGGGCCGCGCGGGCCGCCGCGGGGCCGGACGGCGAGACGCGGCCCTCCGGGGACGAACCGGCGGACGCGGCCCCCGTATTGGCGGGCACCGGACCGGGAGCGCGCGGGTGAACGGCCTGACGGGTATGCGCCGGAGTGCGGCCGTCGGCACGCTTCGCGCCGGTACGCGGCGGGGCCGCACGCGGGGGCGCGCGGTGGCCGCGCTCGCCCTGTGCGCGGCGCTGGCCTGGGGCCTGCCGCCCACCGCCGAGGCCGCCGCCGACGGCACGCCCGTCGTCCGGCTCTCCGCCAAGGAGGCCGGCAAGGGCGGCAGCCTCACCGTGACCGGCCGCGGCTGGCGGTCCGGAGCGCTGCTCACGCTGCTGATCTGTGGCCAGAACATGATCGGCGGCAGCAACTCCTGTGCCAACGCGGACGGCCGGGCCACCACCACCGACGCCCATGGCGCCTTCCGCAGAAAGCTGCCGGTGGCCGAGCCGCCCAAGCCCTGCCCCTGTGTGGTGCATGTGGCGACGGTGACCGGCGCGGCGGCAGCGGCGGATGCGCCCTTCACGGTGGCGGGCCACCCGGTGGCGCCGCTGCCCCGGGAGGCCACCGCCGGCCGGCTGGCGGTGCTCGCCCCGCCGCGGCTGACGGGCAGCAGCGGCCTGCTGACCTGGTTCGGCGCCCCGGCACAGCGCGAACTGACCCTCACCGTCGGCAATCTCGGCACGACGCCGGCCCGGGACCCGGTCTTCCGGGTCGGCACCTCGCACGGCGTCTTCGCACCCCAGTGGGAGGAGCAGCAGTGGCGGGGCACCGTCCCCGCCGGGAAGAAGGCGCGGATCACGCTGCCGGTCGGGCTGCCGGCCGGCGCGCACGGGGACTACCTGGTCTCCCTCGCCTACGGCGGCCGGACCCTGGTCGAGCAGCCCTGGGGGGTCGGCCGCCCCTGGGGCGTGACGCTCTTCTGGGTGCTGCTCTGCGTGGTGATCCCGACGGCGGTGTTCCGCATCGGGATGGCGCTCGTGGACCGGGTCCGTCCGCACCGTCCTGACCGGAGCGCCGCGCACGCCGCCGGCCGGCCGCCCGGCACCCGCACCAAGGACCGCACGAACCGCACGGACCGCAAGAACCGCATGAACCGCACCGCGCACGACGGCTCCACGGACGGCCCCGGCACGCCGGGTGACTCCGCGGGGCTGCCGTGGTTCAGCCCGGACACCGCACCGTCCACCACCACATCAACCGAACGCCCGACGTCGAAAGGTTCTGCGTGATGAGGCAACGGAGGAGAGCGGCGGTGGCCTCGGCGGCCGCGCTGGTGCTCGCGGGGGCGGGCATCATGACCGCGGCCGGGACCGCCCAGGCGGCGGAGGTCTCGTACAAGACGGAGTGCCTGCCGCCGCCGATATCGGGGCTGCCGCCGATCGAGGGCACCACCAAGGTCGCCGTCAGCGCGCCGGAGACGGCCAAGGTCGGCGACGAGATCGAGGTGGTCTGGAAGACGGTGGAGGGCGCCTCGAAGAACCCCGACATCCTCGACCTGGGCGAGAACACCGTCCAGCCGACCGGCACGGTCAAGGTGGCCGGGGCACAGACCGGCGACCTGGCGATGGAGGGGCCGCGGCAGAACCCGCCCATCCCCAAGGGCGGCGCGATGAAGCTGTCCGACATGAAGGGCAAGCTGAAGCTGACCAAGGCCGGTGAGGTCACCCTCGCGCCCGGCTTCTACAACATCAACGTCAACAAGCCGATCTCGACGGACACCAAGTGCTCGCCCAAGGAGACCGTCAAGCCCGCGGTCACCATCAAGGTGACCGACGACGGGGGCGGTTCCGGCGGCACGACCGGCGGCTCCACCTCCGGCACGACGGGCGGCTCCACCGCGGGCACCTCGGGCGGTTCCACGGCCGGCACCTCGGGCGGGACGACGGCCGGCACCTCCGGCGGGAGCACGGCCGGTACGACGTCGGGCACCTCGGGCGGCGGCACCAGCGCCGGCACCTCCGGCGGCGCGGCGGCCGGCGGCGCGAGCTCCGGCGGCAGCACGTCCGGCGGCTCCGGCGGCGACCCCGACGGCACCGCGTACAAGGGCAAGGAGGTGCAGGTCCCCTACGCCTGCAAGACGCCCATCGGGGACAAGAAGGCGACCTCGCCGGTCCAGATCAACGCGGTGAAGAAGAGCGGCGGTTACGACCTGACGGTGAAGTTCGCCAAGTCCGTGATGGACAGCCCGGCGGACATCCCCGCCGGCTCGGTCAAGCCGTCCATGGACGTCAAGGTCGCGGGCGCGGACAAGGGCTCGGTCAAGGTCGCCGGACCGGCCAACGCCGGCCCGATCAAGTCGGGTCAGCCGATCGCGATCCCCGACCTGACGGGCAACTACAAGCCGGGCGCCACCGGCAAGGCCACGCTGACCCCGGGCGTGCTCACCGTCAACGCCCTCGGGACGACCACCACCTGCACTCCGGAGAAGGACCCGGGGGCCTCGCTCACCCTGGACACCGCGGCGCAGCAGGGCGGCACCTCCGGTGGCGCCTCGGGCGGGGCTGCGGCCTCCGGCGGCGGCACGGCGGGAGCGGCCGGCGCCACCGGCGGCAGCGGCTCCGGCGGCGGCCTCGCCGAGACCGGCGCGAGTGACCACGGCGCGCTGACCGCGCTCGGCCTCGTCGCCGGGACGGCCGTCCTGCTGGGCGGGGCGGTCTTCACGTTCCTGCCGCGGCGCCGGACGCGCCTGCGCTGACGCGGCGCTCCACGGGACGCACGAAGGGGGCGCCGCACCGTCTCGGTGCGACGCCCCCTTCCGCCGTGCGGGGCCGGGAGGCGTCAATTGACGCTGCCCATCAGCTGCTTGACCCGCTTGCGGTACATCCAGATGCCGACACCGGCGATGACCGCGATGAGGGCCTCGACGGTGACCGAGACCGAGTTGTTCAGGTCGACGTTCAGCTGCGGCGACGTCAGCAGACCGGAGACCGAGTCGCCCGCGGTGACCGCGAGGAACCAGACACCCATCATCTGGGAGCTGTACTTGGCGGGCGCCATCTTCGTGGTGACCGACAGGCCGACCGGGGACAGGCACAGCTCACCGACGGTCTGGATGAAGTAGATCGCCACCAGCCACATCGGGCTGACCCGGCCGCCGTCGGCGGCGGTGCCGAGCAGCGGCATGAGGAAGACGGCGAAGGAGATGCCGATCAGGGTGAGGCTGGAGGCGAACTTGACGGCGGTGCTGGGCTCCTTGCCGCGCTTGTTCAGCCACAGCCATGCCGAAGCGACCACCGGGGCGAGCGCCATGATGAAGATCGGGTTCAGCGACTGGTACCAGGACGTCGGGAAGTGGAATCCCAGCAGGTTGTTCGTGGTGGAGTTCTCGCCGAAGATCGACAGCGTCGAGCCGTTCTGGTCGTAGATCATCCAGAAGATGGCGGCGACCACGAAGAACCAGATGTAGCCGGAGAGCTTGGACTGCTCCAGCTCCGTGACGTCCTTGTCGCGCTTCATACGGACCAGGACGGCGATCGGGATGACCAGGCCGGCGATGGTGATCGGCATCAGCGCCCAGTCGGCGAAGTTCCCCGACACCCCGAGCAGGGTGTAGAAGACGGCCGCGACGGCCAGCCAGATCAGGCCCTTGCGCAGCACGGACGCCTTCTCGTCGGGCGTCGCGGGCTGGGCGACGACGCTGCTCTCCGGGCTCAGGTGGCGGGTGCCGAGCAGGAACTGGCCGAGGCCGAGCGCCATGCCGACCGCGGCGAGCGTGAAGCCGAAGTGCCAGTTGACGCTCTCACCGACGGTGCCGATGGACAGCGGGGCGAGGAAGGCACCGAGGTTGATGCCGATGTAGAAGAGCGTGAAGCCGCCGTCGCGGCGCGGGTCCTGCGGGCCGTCGTAGAGGTGGCCGACCATCGTGGAGATGTTGGCCTTCAGCAGGCCGGAGCCGAGCGCGACCAGGACGAGGCCGGCGAAGAACGTCGCCGCGGTGGGCAGGGCGAGTGTGATGTGCCCCGCGATGACGACACCGGCGCCGATGGCGACCGTCTTGCGCGGTCCCCAGAAGCGGTCGGCCATCCAGCCGCCCGGCAGGGCGAGCAGGTAGACCATCGCCATGTACACGGAGTAGATCGCCGTGGCCGTGGTGGCCTGCATGTGCATGCCGCCGGGCGCGATCAGGTACAGCGGGAGAAGGGCCTTCATGCCGTAGAAGCTGAAGCGCTCCCACATCTCGGTCATGAAGAGCGTGGCCAGTCCGCGGGGGTGGCCGAAGAAGGTTTTGCCGCCGTCCGCAGGGTTCCCCTGCTGGGCCGCGTCCTTCGTCAGGCTGGACGCCATGGATGCTTCCTTGCTGCTACGGGACGCGTTCGCAGGCGATACGCGCCCGGGTGGGGGTTGACCGGCACCGGTGGAGCGACGTCCGCCCCCACGTCCGGGAGGTTCGGCTCCCCGCGAGGGGCCGGCAGGACGGTCGTGCCCCGGCGTCCACGCCCCCCGAAGTGCAAGTGCGCGGCGGACCCGGTCGGCAGGTCGATCGTTGTGTGTCAGGGCCGGGGGTACCGGCCCGGCACGCAACGGGGGGCCGGTGACATCACTTGAGAGTCAGCGGCCCGGCGGTGGTGCCATGGACGTCGCCACACCATACGTCTGGTTCCGGCGCCGTTGGGCGGCGTGAGACAACGGTCACATCCCCACCGGGAACCATGGGCGTCGCCCGGGGCGCCCGCGCGCCCTCGCGCGCGCCCGCGCTTGCGCAGCTCACGGCGCCCACGGCGCAGTCGCGGGTCCGCCGTGGGCCATCCGCGCTGGTCCGCCCCTCGGCGCGGATACATCGGACTACCATCGGCCCATGACCCGTGTACTGCTCGCCGAGGATGACGCGTCCATCTCGGAGCCGCTCGCCCGCGCACTGCGCCGCGAGGGTTACGAAGTCGAGGTCCGCGAGGACGGCCCGACGGCGCTCGACGCCGGTCTCCAGGGGAACATCGACCTCGTCGTCCTGGATCTGGGACTGCCCGGCATGGACGGCCTGGAGGTCGCCCGCCGGCTGCGCAACGAAGGCCATTCCTTCCCCGTCCTGGTGCTGACCGCCCGCGCCGACGAGGTGGACACCGTCGTCGGCCTGGACGCCGGTGCCGACGACTATGTCACCAAGCCCTTCCGGCTCGCCGAACTCCTCGCCCGCGTACGGGCCCTGCTGCGCCGCGGCTCCACCGCCGAGCCCCAGCAGCCGCCGGCCACCCACGGCGTCCGCATCGACGTCGAGTCGCACCGCGCCTGGATGGGCGAGGAGGAACTCCAGCTCACGGCGAAGGAGTTCGATCTGCTGCGGGTCCTGGTGCGGGACGCCGGCCGGGTGGTCACCCGCGACCAGCTGATGCGCGAGGTCTGGGACACCACCTGGTGGTCGTCCACCAAGACGCTCGACATGCACATCTCCTGGCTGCGCAAGAAGCTCGGGGACGACGCCGCCAACCCCCGCTACATCGCCACCGTCCGCGGAGTCGGCTTCCGCTTCGAGAAGAGCTAGGGGCCCGTGCGCCGCCGCCTGATCAACTCCACGCTCGCCGTGGTGCTCGTCGTGATCGCCGTCTTCGGCGTCTCCTTGGTGATCGTCGAGACCCGCACCATCCAGTCCGGTGCGCAGGAGAGCGTGGCCTCCGAGGCGGTCCGGCTGGTCGGGATAGTGGAGAGCCGGCTGGGCAGCGGCGAGAAGATCACCCCGGGCATCCTCTCCGAGCAGATCACCGCCAAGCGGCACGCCGAGATCAAGGTGCCCGGCAAGGCGCCGATCGAGATCGGGCACCGCCCCTCGGGCGATGTGATCGCCTCGTCGGTGCAAGGCGACCGCGGGGAGTCCGTCACGGTCCAGGAGTCCCGCTCGACGGTCAGCGCGGAGATCGGCCGGACGCTGCTGATCATCCTGGCGGTGGCGCTGCTGGCGATCATCGCCGCCGTCATCCTGGCCATCCGCCAGGGCCGCCGGCTGACCGCGCCGCTCACCGACCTCGCGGAGACCGCCGAACGGCTCGGCTCCGGCGACCCCCGCCCGCGCCACCGCCGCTACGGCGTGCAGGAACTGGACCGGGTCGCCGATGTCCTGGACGCCAGCGCCGAGCGGATCGCCCGGATGCTGACCGCCGAGCGGCGGCTCGCCGCGGACGCCTCCCACCAGCTGCGGACCCCGCTGACCGCGCTGTCGATGCGGCTGGAGGAGATCACCCTCACCGACGACCCGGACACCGTGAAGGAAGAGGCCACCATCGCGCTGGCGCAGGTGGAGCGGCTGACGGACGTCGTCCAGCGGCTGCTGACCAACTCCCGCGACCCGCGCAGCGGCTCGGCGGTCGCCTTCGACCTGGACGAGGTGGTCAAGCAGCAGATCGAGGAGTGGCGGCCGGCCTACCGCAGCGCCGGGCGGGCCATCGTGCGCTCCGGCAAGAAGGGCCTGCGCGCCGTCGGCACGCCGGGCGCGGTCGCCCAGGTGATGGCCACCCTCATCGAGAACTCGCTGATGCACGGTGACGGGACGGTCGCGCTGCGTACCCGCGTCACCGGCAACCAGGCCGTCGTCGAGGTCACCGACGCCGGTCCCGGCGTCCCGCCCGACCTGGGCTCACGGGTCTTCGAGCGGACCGTCTCCGGCCGCAACTCCACGGGGCTGGGGCTGGCCGTGGCCCGCGATCTGGCGGAGGCGGACGGCGGGCGGCTGGAGCTGCTCCAGCAGCATCCGCCGGTCTTCGCGCTGTTCCTGGCCCGCGAGCAGGAGCCCGCCGCCGAGGAGTAGGCGGCCGAGGAGTAGGCGGCGCGGCCGCCCGCGGGCTACCTCCGGGAGGCGCTGCGCGGCCGCTGCGGGCCGTCGGCGAGGAAGGACTCGGCGGTCTCCACGGCCTCGCGCGCGGGCAGCGTGCGGAAGACCCAGGTGCGGTAGGACCAGAAGCGGAAGAGCGTGGCGACGGCGATGCCCAGGAACTTGAAGACGTTGCTCTGCAGCGGGGAGTCCCAGTCGAAGCCGTAGGTCGCGATGTAGAGCACACCGTTCTCGATGACCAGGCCGACCACGCTGAACAGCAGGAAGAGCGTCAGCTCCTTCGCGCGGCCCTGCTTGTCGCGGTCGCGGTAGGTGAAGTAGCGATACCCCAGGTAGTTGGTGCCGGTCGCCACGACGGTCGCCACGATGCTGGCCCGCACGACGGGCACCTCGGTCAGATGCCGGACGAGGTTGAACACCGCGAAGTTGACCACCACGCCCGCGCCACCGACCGCGCTGAACTTCACCAGCTCCCGGGTGAGCGCCTCCAGCCTCGACCGCAGTGCGCTCCGTTCACTCATGGTGATCGTTCAGCTCCCCGTCGTGGGCGGTGTCCGCGGCCGTCAACGCTGGCTCGCTCCCTCATGCTAACCACGGCCCGAGTGCGCCGCCCGCCACCCGGCGACTTGGCGGGAACCGCCCCGTGCGCGCGGCGGTCAGCCCACCGTCACCCGGAAGTTGAGGCTGCGGGCGCCCGGCTCGTCGGCCGCGCCGGTGCCGCAGCGCCGGCAGCGCAGCAGCCGTAAGTCCGTACGGCCCGGGCGGACGGCCCGGAAGCCGAGCCGGCGGACGCGGCCGGAGCCGGCCCGTGGGCCGCCGGGGACCACCCGGGAGCCGGCGGCCCGCAGCACGGCCGGGTCGGGGCGGGGGTCGGCGATGATCCAGCGGTAGCCGCCGGCGCCCTCCTCGCCGACCTGGACGCTGAAGCGGTCACCGGGGGAGACCGCGATCTCGCTGTCGTCCGCGGTATAGATCCGCGGCGCGGACAGCTGGCTGAAAACGGACTGCAGGGCGATCAGCAGCGCGGCGATCGCGGTGGCGATCACCAGCGCCCTGGTGCCCCTGGCTATGCCGCTGTTCTCCATCCGGCCTCCCCCTCGCCGGTGCCCGCCGCGGGCGCCGGCCGTGCCCGCCGGCCCGGGAGTCGGGGCCGGCGTCGGTCCTCTGTCGGCGATCTTCGAACGTGCGAACTCAGAGGATCATCCAAGCCGGGGTCGGGGCCGCGGCGCCGTGCGGATACCCTGGGGGCGTGACGTTCCCGGTAGTCGGCATGGTCGGCGGCGGCCAGCTCGCCCGTATGACCCACGAGGCGGGTATCCCCCTCGGCATCAGATTCAAGCTCCTCAGCGACACCCCGCAGGACTCGGCGGCTCAGGTGGTCGGTGATGTCGTCATCGGCGACTACCGCGATCTGGACACCCTGCGGGAGTTCGCGCGTGGCTGCGATGTGATCACTTTTGATCACGAGCATGTCCCCACCGAGCATCTAAGGGCCCTGGAGGCCGACGGGATCCCCGTCCGGCCCGGCCCCGATGCGCTGGTGCACGCCCAGGACAAGGGGGTGATGCGGGCGCGGCTGGAAGCGATCGGCGCGCCCTGTCCGCGCCACCGCCTCGTCTCCGACCCCGCGGACGTCGAGCGCTTCGCCGCGGAGCTCGGCGGCGGGCAGGCGCCGGGCGGCTTCCCGGTGGTCCTCAAGACCGTCCGCGGCGGCTACGACGGCAAGGGCGTCTGGGTGGTGCGATCCTCCAAAGAGGCCGCCGAGCCGTTCCGCGCCGGAGTGCCCGTCCTCGCGGAGGAGAAGGTCGACTTCGTCCGCGAACTCGCGGCCAACATCGTCCGCTCGCCGCACGGCCAGGCCGTGGCCTACCCGGTCGTGGAGTCCGTCCAGGTCGACGGCGTCTGCGACACGGTGATCGCCCCGGCGCCCGACCTCGACGAGGAACTCGCCGGCCAGGCCCAGCAGCTGGCGCTGCGGATCGCCCGGGAACTGGGCGTCGTCGGCCATCTGGCGGTCGAACTCTTCGAGACCGCGGACGGCCGGATCCTGGTCAACGAGCTGGCCATGCGCCCGCACAATTCCGGCCACTGGACCCAGGACGGCGCGATCACCTCGCAGTTCGCCAACCACGTCCGTGCCGTGCTCGACCTCCCGCTCGGCGATCCGCGCCCGCGCGCCCGCTGGACCGTCATGGCCAACGTGCTCGGCGGCGACTACCCGGACATGTACCACGCGTACCTCCACTGCATGGCGCGGGACCCGCAGTTGAAGATCCATATGTACGGCAAGGACGTGAAGCCCGGCCGTAAGGTCGGACACGTCAACACCTACGGCGACGACCTGGCCGACGTGCGCGAGCGCGCCGCGCACGCCGCCGGCTACCTGCGAGGAACGATCACCGAATGACGTCCAGCCCGTCGCCCGACACCCGCCCCGCACCGGCCACCGGCGCCCCCTCGTCCGCGGCGCCCGGCGGCCCGCTCATCGGCATCGTCATGGGCTCCGACTCCGACTGGCCCGTCATGGAGGCCGCGGCCAAGGCCCTCGACGAGTTCGAGATCCCCTACGAGGTCGACGTGGTCTCGGCGCACCGCATGCCGCGCGAGATGATCGCGTACGGCGAGGAGGCGGCCGGCCGCGGGCTGAAGGCGGTCATCGCGGGCGCCGGCGGCGCGGCCCACCTCCCCGGGATGCTCGCCTCGGTCACCCCGCTCCCGGTCATCGGCGTCCCCGTCCCGCTCAAGTACCTGGACGGCATGGACTCCCTGCTGTCCATCGTGCAGATGCCGGCCGGCGTCCCGGTCGCCACCGTCTCGGTCGGCGGCGCCCGCAACGCCGGGCTGCTCGCCGCCCGGATCCTCGCCACCGCGGACCCCGAACTCCTCGGCCGGATGCGGGACTTCCAGCAGGAGCTGAACGACCAGGCCACCGAGAAGGGCAAGCGGCTGCGCAACAAGGTCGCCTCCCCGGACGGCTTCGGCTTCGGCGGCGGCCGGTGAGCCCCTCCCTGGACGCCGCCCGGGACCTGCTCGCCCGCTGGCCCGTCGTCGACGGCCACAACGACCTGCCCTGGGCGCTGCGCGAGCAGGTCCGCTACGACCTCGACCGGCGCGACATCGCCACCGACCAGTCCGCGCACCTGCACACCGACCTGCCGCGGCTGCGGGCCGGCGGCGTCGGCGCCCAGTTCTGGTCGGTGTACGTCCGCGCCGACTACGCGGGCGACCGGGCCGTCAGCGCGACCCTCGAACAGATCGATGTGGTGCGCGAACTGCTCGCCCGCCACCCCCGCGAGCTGCGCGCCGCGCACACCGCCGACGAGATGGAGGCGGCCCGCGCCGAGGGCCGGATCGCCTCCCTCATGGGCGCCGAGGGCGGCCACTCCATCAACAACTCGCTGGCCACCTTGCGCGCGCTGCACCGGCTGGGCGTGCGCTACATGACGCTCACCCACAACGACACCATCGACTGGGCGGACTCCGCGACCGACGAGCCGCGCCACAACGGGCTGTCGGCCTTCGGCGAGGAGGTCGTGCGGGAGATGAACCGCTGCGGGATGCTGGTCGACCTCTCGCACGTCTCGGCCGACACCATGCGCGACGCGCTGCGCGTCAGCACCGCGCCGGTGATCTTCTCGCACTCCTCCGCCCGCGCGGTCTGCGACCATCCGCGCAACATCCCCGACGACGTGCTGGCGCAGCTGCCCGCCAACGGCGGCGTCGCGATGGCCACCTTCGTGCCGAAGTTCGTGCTGCCGGCGGCCGTCGAGTGGACCCGTCGCGCCGACGAGAACATGCGGGCACACGGGCTGCACCACCTCGACACCACCGAGGAGGGCATGCGCGTCCACCGCGCCTTCGAGGCCGCCCACCCCCGCCCGAAGGCCACCGCGGCCACCGTCGCCGACCACCTCGACCACATGCGGGAGGTCGCCGGCGTCGACCACATCGGCATCGGCGGCGACTTCGACGGCACCGCCTTCACCCCCGACGACCTGGCCGACGTCGCGGGCTACCCGCACCTGATCGCCGAACTCCTGGACCGCAGGTGGTCCGAGGCGGATCTGGCCAAGCTCACGTGGCAGAACGCGGTGCGCGCGTTGCGCGCGGCGGAGGATGTGGCCCGTGCCGAGCAGCGGCTGCGCGGGCCGTCCCACGTGACGATCTGACCGCCGCGCGTTTTCGGCTTTCCCGCCGTTGCGCTTGTGCGCGGCGCCCGCACGTTGTCGGCTGTCTCGCCGTTGCGCCTGCGGCGGGCTTGTTGCCGCTGCGCTGGCTGTTCGGCTGCGGGACCGGCCCTCCGGACTCCGTCCTGCGGTCCGGCCCCTCCCGTTGGGGGTGGGGGAGACCCGTGGGGGTGTCCGTGAGTGGTCGGGTGCACGTGGGTGGGTCCGGGCACGGCAACTGGACGTGAACGGCCCGCCCCCACCGGCCTTTCCCACCCACTCACGGGAGGGGCCGCGCCGCAGGACGGAGTCCGGAGGAGCGGCACCGCACCCGACCCACAACGCCCGCCGCAGGCGCAACGGCGAGAAGCCGACACGGCGGGTCAGCCGAGAACGCGCGGGCCCGCCGCGCGCAGCGCAACGGCGCGCAAGCGCAAGCGTCAGGCCTTGGGCCGACCCAGCGCTCGGTACGTCCAGCCCGCCTTGCGCCACAGTTGGGGGTCGAGGGCGTTGCGGCCGTCCAGGATGCGGCGTTCGGCGACGACGTCGCCCAACGCGGCCGGGTCCAGTTCGCGGAACTCCCGCCACTCCGTGAGGTGCAGCACGACATCCGCGCCGCGTACGGCGTCCAGGGCGGTGTCGGCGTAGGCCAGCGTCGGGAAGACGCGCCGCGCGTTCTCCATGCCCTTCGGGTCGTAGACCGTCACCTGGCCGCCCTGGAGGTGGATCTGGCCGGCGACGTTGAGGGCGGGGGAGTCGCGGACGTCGTCCGAGTCCGGCTTGAAGGTCGCGCCCAGTACGGCGACCCGCTTGCCCAGGAAGCCGCCGCCGACCGCGTCGCGGGTCAGCTCGACCATGTGGCCGCGGCGCCGCATGTTGATCGAGTCGATCTCGCGCAGGAACGTCAGTGCCTGGTCGGCGCCGAGTTCACCGGCGCGCGCCATGAAGGCCCGCAGGTCCTTGGGCAGGCAGCCGCCGCCGAAGCCGATGCCGGCCCGCAGGAACTTCTTGCCGATCCGCTCGTCGTGCCCGATGGCCTCGGCGAGCTTCACCACATCGCCGTCGGCCGCCTCGCAGACCTCCGCCATCGCGTTGATGAAGGAGATCTTCGTGGCCAGGAAGGAGTTGGCGGAGGTCTTCACCAGTTCGGACGTCGGGTAGTCCATGACGATGAAGGGGGAGCCCTCGGCGATCGGGGTGGCGTACACCTCGCGCAGCAGCTCCTCGCCCCGCTCGCCGGCCACGCCCACCACGATGCGGTCCGGGTGCAGGGTGTCCTTGACGGCGAAGCCCTCGCGCAGGAACTCCGGGTTCCAGGCCAGCTCCACCTGCGCGCCGGCCGGGCTGGCCGCGGCCAGCCGCTCGGCGAGCCGGGCCGCGCTGCCCACCGGCACCGTCGACTTGCCGACGACCAGGGCGGGCCGGGTCAGATGCGGGGCCAGCGCGTCGAAGGCGCTCTCCACGTAACTCATGTCGCAGGCGTACTCGCCGTGCTTCTGCGGGGTGTTCACGCAGACGAAGTGGACATCGCCGAAGGCGCCGGCCTCCTCGTAGGAGGTGGTGAAGCGCAGCCGCCCGCTCGCCCCCTCGATCCCGTCGACATGGCGGCGCAGCAGCTCCTCCAGGCCGGGCTCGTACATGGGGACCTCGCCCCGCTGCAGCATCTCGATCTTCTCGGGGACCACGTCGAGCCCCAGCACCTCGAAGCCCAGCTCGGCCATGGCCGCGGCGTGGGTGGCGCCGAGATAGCCGGTGCCGATCACGGTGATCTTGAGGGCCATGGATGCTCCAAACAAGCGGGGCGGCGCGGGCGCCGGCATACAGGGTGGTGGTCGGTGCGACGGGCGGGAGGGGAAAGGCGCTGACCGAGCATAGTCGGGCGCGGAGGGGGGCACTCCAGCCACCGGCCCCCTGCCCGGGGTCACTGTCGGCAACCTCACGTATGCGTGGCCGGATGCGGCGCCTAGAATCCGGAGAGTAAAGGGTTACTTAACGGTAGTTAGCACTGAGCATCAGCTCTCAGGGGAGTGAGAAACCTTGGCGGGAACCGCTGATTTCGATCTGTACCGGCCGTCGGAGGAGCACGACATGCTCCGCGAGTCGGTGCGCTCGCTCGCCGAGGCGAAGATCGCGCCGTTCGCCGCCGCGGTGGACGAGGAGGCCCGCTTCCCGCAGGAGGCGCACGACGCGCTGGTCGCCAACGACCTGCACGCCGTCCATGTCCCGGAGGCCTACGGCGGCGCCGGCGCCGATGCCCTGGCGACCGTCATCGTCATCGAGGAGGTCGCCCGCGTCTGTGCGTCGTCCTCCCTCATCCCGGCGGTCAACAAGCTCGGCTCGCTGCCGGTGGTCCTCTCCGGCTCCGAGGAGCTGAAGGCGAAGTACCTGGGCCCGCTGGCCAAGGGCGACGGGATGTTCTCGTACTGCCTGAGCGAGCCGGACGCCGGCTCCGACGCGGCGGGGATGAAGACCAAGGCCGTCCGCGACGGCGACCACTGGGTCCTCAACGGCGTGAAGCGCTGGATCACCAACGCCGGTGTGAGCGAGTTCTACACGGTGATGGCCGTCACCGACCCCGAGAAGCGCTCCCGGGGCATCTCGGCCTTCGTCGTCGAGAAGGGCGACGAGGGCGTCTCCTTCGGCGCCCCGGAGAAGAAGCTCGGTATCAAGGGCTCCCCGACCCGCGAGGTCTACCTCGACAACGTCCGGATCCCCGCCGACCGCATGATCGGCGCCGAGGGCACCGGCTTCGCGACCGCGATGAAGACCCTGGACCACACCCGCATCACCATCGCGGCCCAGGCGCTGGGCATCGCCCAGGGCGCCCTGGACTACGCCAAGGGCTACGTCCAGGAGCGCAAGCAGTTCGGCAAGCCGATCGGCGACTTCCAGGGCGTGCAGTTCATGCTCGCCGACATGGCCATGAAGGTGGAGGCGGCCCGCCAGCTCACCTACGCCGCGGCCGCCCGCTCGGAGCGGATATCCGCCGGCGGCAAGGGCGAGGACCTGACGTTCTTCGGCGCCGCGGCCAAGTGCTACGCCTCCGACGCCGCCATGGAGATCACCACCGACGCGGTCCAGCTGCTCGGCGGCTACGGCTACACCCGTGACTACCCGGTCGAGCGGATGATGCGCGACGCGAAGATCACGCAGATCTACGAGGGCACCAACCAGGTCCAGCGGATCGTGATGGCGCGCAATCTGCCGCAGTAGGCGGTAGGTACGGCGCACGACGAGGGGCCCCGGATCGCAGTGGCGGTCCGGGGCCCCTCGCGTGGTGCGGGCGCGGTCAGTTGCCGCTGACGGTGACCTTCTCGTCGTTGTTCAGCTGCTGCACCAGCTGATGGACCTTGGTCTTGTCCCAGACCAGGTTGCCGCCGGTGGAGCCGGAGATGGGCATGTTCATCGACTTGCCCTCGCCGCCGGTGACGCCCTTCATCGCGAAGAACATGCTGCCGAGGTCGAACAGGTTCATGTCCTTGTCGACGATGAGGGTGTCCAGCCCGGCGCTCATCGTCGGGTAGAGCTTGAAGGGGTTGAGCACGGTCCCCGGGGTGGCCGTCTGGCTGGCCAGCGTCGCCAGGAACTTCTGCTGGTTCTTCGTCCGGTCCAGGTCCTGGCCGGCGAAGGCGTGCCGGGTGCGGACGAAGGCGAGCGCCTGCTGGCCGTTGAGCGTCTGCTCGCCGGCCGGGAAGTCGGCGCCGGAGTTCTTGTCCTTGAACGCCTTGGGGATGTTCATGTCGACGCCGCCGATGGCGTCCACGATGTTGGCGAAGCCCGCGAAGCCGATCTCGACGTAGTGGTCGATGTGCAGCTTGGTGTTGTACTCGACGGTGCGCACCAGCAGCTCCGGGCCGTCCTCGGCGTAGGCCGCGTTGAGCTTGGTGTGCCGCCCGGTGCCCGGGTACTTCTTGCCGGAGGACGAGCCGACGTAGGTGGGTATCTCCACGTCCGAGTCGCGCGGCAGGGATATCAGCGTCGGGCCGTTGCTGCCGTCGTGCAGGATCATCATCGAGTCGGTGCGCTTGCCCTCGGCGGAGCCGGTGTGCAGCTTCCGCTTCTCGGCGGCGGACATGCCCTCGCGGCTGTCCGAGCCGACGATCAGGTAGTTGGTGCCGTCGCCGGTCGCCGGCCGGTCGATGACCTTGCTCAGGTCGACCTGGCGGCGGAGCTTGCCGTCGGCCCAGAAGTAGGTGGCGACCGAGGCCACCGCGAGCACCGCGACCAGGGTGATCACGGTCCACTTGATCCGCCGGCCCCAGTGCGGGCGCGGCCGCCCGGGACGTCCGTCGCCGTGGTTGCCGCCGCGGCGGCCCCCGCCGCCCCCGCCGCCGTAGACCTGGCCGGTGTTGTAGCCGTCGTACGCGTCGTCGTAGCCCTGGGACTGCTGCGGCGGCACGCTCGCGCCCCGGCGCGGGGACATCGACGGCGGCAGCGGCGGCTCGTTCCGCCGGTAGCCGGGGCCGGCGTCGCGCCGTACCTGGGGCATGGCGCGCGCACCCTCCGGCTCGGCGCTGCCGCTGCCGTATCCGTACCGGTTTCCGTTCTGGTCGCCGGACCACCCATTGGGCCACTCATTCATACGGGGAAGTGTGCACGCCGCGGCGGGGTGCTTTACAGACCGGGTGCCGGATCGGGCCAGTGCTGTTGCAGAGCTGATGCAAAGCCACGGCGGCCTTCCCTCGCATACCGGAAGGGGACGCCACCATTCCGACCTGGGATAACGGAAGGCTGTATTCCGGTTTGTGTCGGGCGGGGGCCGCGAGAGCAATGTCACGGAGCCGCGGCGGGGGCGAGAGCTGTCTCACGGACCGGGTGGGGCCCGGCCCTCCGGAGGCCGCCTAGGCTGGCCGTATGACCGAACTCGTCACCGAAAAGCCCGCGGACGATCAGGCGGGCAAGCCCACCTCCGCGTCCCGCATCACGCTCAGCCACATCATGACGTCGGTCGACACCAACCTGCTGGGCACGGTGCACGGCGGCGTGATCATGAAGCTCGTGGACGACGCGGCGGGCGCGGTCGCCGGGCGCCACTCCGGCGGCCCGGCCGTGACCGCCTCCATGGACGAGATGGTCTTCCTGGAGCCGGTGCGGATCGGCGACCTCGTCCATGTGCGCGCCCAGGTCAACTGGACCGGCCGCTCCTCCATGGAGGTCGGCGTGCGGGTCCTGGCCGAGCGCTGGAACGAATCCAGCCCGGCCCAGCAGGTCGGCTCCGCCTACCTCGTCTTCGCCGCCGTCGACGAGCAGGGCACGCCGCGCCGGGTGCCGCCGGTGGTCCCCGAGACCGAGCGGGACCAGCGCCGCTACCAGGAGGCGCAGATCCGCCGCACGCACCGCCTCGCCCGGCGCCGCGCCATCAAGGAGCTGCGCGAACGGCGGGCCGCGGAAGGCCTCGACGACGCATAGCGGCCACCGTCAGCTGCGCGAGCAGCGCCAGGCCCGTACCGATGACGGTGCCGGCCGCCGCGCAGATCACATCGTCGACATCGGCGATCCGCCCGGCCCGCATCAGCAGCTGCGCCGTCTCGATGACCAGGCACAGGCCCACCCCCAGCAGGAACGCCGCGGTGGCCGGGACGCGGGGCGCGGCGAACCGCAGCAGCAGCGGCGCGGGGACGAACAGCGCGGCATTGGCGATCTGCCGCCGCACCAGCATCCCCAGCTCCCCGGGCTCCAGCTGGGCGCCCAGCTCGAACAGGCCCTCACCGGGCCGCCACCACACCGTGGCGTCCCCCGAGCCGATCGGCTGGCTGGGCATGAGCGTCGCCGCCAGGAGCAGCAGCAGCCAGCCGGCCAGCAGCATCCGGGCCGTGGTGCGCGGGGCGCGGACCCCGGGGGCGCGGGCCGTCCACAGCGCCAGCGCCAGCGCCGCCGCCAGCGCCAGGGCCAGGAAGAGCACCACCGAGGCGGGGGTGACGCCCAGCACTACCTGCCACACGATGCGCCCCTTTCAGGACGTCCGGAACATCCGGGACATCAACTACAGGTCCATTTGGTGACGTAGATCGTCTCCGCCCGCTGCATCACGCCCCGGATGCACTCGTCCGCGAGCATCTCCACCCGGCCGCTCAGCACGACGGCGCCGCCCTGGGTCCGCCGGGTGCCGAACCAGCCGGGGAAAGCGGTGATCCGGTCGTTCTTGCGCTGGTAGCCGAGCCGCACGAGGATCTCGCCGGGCCCGGCCGGATCGTGCCGCCGGTAGCCCGCGGTGTACGTCCCGTCGGACCCCACCGGACCGCGCAGGCACAGCTGGCCGCGCACCAGCTCCCCGCAGCCGGTCGGCGCGGCGGGCGCCGGCGGGGCCGCGGCGGCGGTGGCCGCGACCAGCCCCAGGGCCGCGAGGGTCACCGTGACCCGGCGCGCCCGGTGCTGTCCGCCCGGCCGGC
>NZ_BMND01000031.1 GCF_014646275.1 Streptomyces kronopolitis | reverse complement strand
GTCGGTCGGCGAGGCCATGGCGATCGGCCGCAACTTCTCCGAGGCCCTCAACAAGGCCCTGCGCTCGTTGGAGAAGAAGGGCAGCCAGTTCGACTTCACCGGCGAGCCCGGCGACAAGGCCACCCTCCTGGAGAAGGCACGCATCCCCACCGACGGCCGGATCAACACCGTCATGCAGGCCATGCGAGCAGGCGCCACCCCCCAGGAGGTCTTCGACGCCACGAAGATCGACCCCTGGTTCGTCGACCAGCTCTTCCTCATCCTGGAGCACGCCCGGGAACTGGCCACCGCCGAGAAGCTGGACCCCGAGCTGCTCACGGACGCCAAGCGCCACGGCTTCTCCGACGCGCAGATCGCGGCGATCCGCGGGCTGCGCGAGGACGTCGTCCGCGAGGTCCGCCACGCGCTGGGCGTCCGTCCGGTCTACAAGACGGTCGACACCTGCGCCGCCGAATTCGCCGCGAAGACCCCGTACTTCTACTCCTCCTACGACGAGGAGAGCGAGGTCGCGCCCCGCGAGAAGCCGGCCGTGATCATCCTGGGCTCCGGTCCCAACCGCATCGGCCAGGGCATCGAGTTCGACTACTCCTGCGTCCACGCCTCCTTCGCCCTCAGCGACGCCGGCTACGAGACCGTCATGGTCAACTGCAACCCGGAGACCGTCTCCACCGACTACGACACCTCCGACCGCCTCTACTTCGAGCCCCTCACCCTCGAAGACGTCCTGGAGATCGTCCACGCCGAAACCCAGGCCGGACCCGTCGCCGGCGTCATCGTCCAACTCGGCGGGCAAACCCCGCTCGGCCTGGCCCAGGCGCTCAAGGACAACGGCGTCCCCATCGTCGGGACTCCGCCGGAGGCGATCCACGCCGCCGAGGACCGCGGCGCCTTCGGCCAGGTCCTCGCCGAGGCGGGCCTCCCCGCCCCCGAACACGGCACCGCCACCACCTTCGACCGCGCCAGGGAGATCGCCGAGAAGATCGGCTACCCGGTCCTCGTCCGGCCCTCCTACGTGCTCGGCGGCCGCGGCATGGAAATCGTCTACGACGAGGCCCGCCTCTGCACCTACATCGCGGAGTCCACCGAGATCAGCCCCACCCGCCCGGTGCTGGTAGACCGGTTCCTCGACGACGCGATCGAGATCGACGTCGACGCGCTCTACGACGGCCACGAGCTCTACCTCGGCGGCGTCATGGAGCACATCGAGGAGGCCGGCATCCACTCCGGCGACTCCGCCTGCGCCCTGCCCCCCATCACCCTGGGCGGCCACGACATCAAGCGGCTGCGCGCCTCGACGGAGGCCATCGCCAAGGGCGTCGGCGTCCGCGGCCTGATCAACATCCAGTTCGCCATGGCCGGCGACATCCTCTACGTGCTGGAGGCCAACCCCCGCGCCTCCCGCACCGTCCCCTTCACCTCGAAGGCCACCGCCGTCCCCCTGGCCAAGGCCGCCGCCCGCCTCTCCCTAGGCGCCACCATCGCCGAACTACGCGCCGAGGGCCTCCTGCCGGCCACCGGCGACGGCGGCACCCTGCCCCTGGACGCACCGATCTCCGTCAAGGAAGCCGTCCTGCCCTGGTCGCGGTTCCGCGACATCCACGGCCGCGGCGTCGACACCGTCCTCGGCCCGGAAATGCGCTCCACCGGCGAGGTCATGGGCATCGACGCCGTCTTCGGCACCGCCTACGCCAAGTCACAGACCGGCGCCTACGGCCCGCTGCCCACCAAGGGCCGCGCCTTCCTCTCCGTCGCCCACCGCGACAAGCCCGCCGTGATCTTCCCGGCCCGCGAACTCCTCACCCACGGCTTCGAACTCCTCGCCACCTCCGGCACCGCCGAAGTCCTGCGCCGCAACGGCATCAACGCCACCGTCGTCCGCAAGCAGTCCGAGGGCGAGGGCCCGAACGGCGAGCGCACGATCGTCCAACTCATCCACGACGCCGAGATCGACCTCATCGTCAACACCCCCCACGGCCCCGACGCCCGCCTCGACGGCTACGAAATCCGCACCGCCGCCGTCGCCCGCGGCGTCCCCTGCCTCACCACCATCCAAGCCCTCGCCGCCGCCCTCCAGGGCATCCAAGCCATGTCCCACGAAACCATCAACATCCACTCCCTCCAGGAACACGCAATGAAGCGCTGAGGGCTTCCGCCGTCCGGTAGTCCCGCACATCGCCACATGCAGACCGCGCGACAGCCGTCGATGGACAGCTGCCGCACCGCACCGCCAGCGAGGAAGTCATGTGGACCGGCACCCCGCAGACCGTGCTTGAGCCACGCCGGGCCGGCATCACGGAGTATGAGGCTGGGTTCCGTCCGGTCCCGGTCAACTGCGGGAGCCAGGCTAGTGATTCGGAGTGCGCCGACGAGCTGATCATGGATGCACTGCACAAGGTTTCGCAGGCCCTCAGCTGCACGCACCTCCACCCTGGTCAGCTGACGCTCATTCCGCGCTCAGGCCATTCATTCGCTTGCTCGTACATGGCGTTGATCTTTCGCGACGCCTTCAGAAACGAATAGTCGCTGCTCCCGTCATCTGGCTGCGACCTGCGCGTGTTCCTCTCCATCGTCAGGTGGCGCGCCATCTCGGAAGGGCCTTCGCCGAACGAGTAGACAATGGCGTCGGAATCCTCAGTGATCTTCTTGAAATAGACCAGCGCGGCCACTACTACCACTCGCCTTCAAAGTCTTCACGCTTGTTCAACGGAACCTTGCTCTGCCAGGCCCTCTACTCGGGAGCGAGACCGCGTTGGTCGGCTGGCGGCGGCCAGCTTCCGCAGTGCGGTTGGGAACAGGTTGCGACCAGTGTGCTGAATGCGAGTGGACGCGGGCGGGTTGGCGGGCGCAGTGGCGAGTTCGCGTTGGACGCCGGCTTCCTTAGGAGTTGGTGGGGTCTGTAACCGCGGGCCTCGACTTCGGCGAGGGCCGACCAGCCACTGTCGTTGGATCAGGCCGGCGTGCTCGGGATGGCGGCGCGTACATCGCTGGCCAGAGTGCGACGGGGCCGCCTCCCTCGGCTGGCGTTGCGCGAGTTCCCTGAGTGCTGAAGTCAGGGCACCGTCGACGGCGGCTTGGTGGGCGGTCGGATTGGTGGCCGTGGCCCTTGCCCCCGTGCCCTCGTCCGTGAGCGCCTCAACCAAATCCTTCGCCTGCTCATCGACGCGATGCCGCACCGTTCCCCGCGTCACCGGACCGCCACTCGCAAGGGCAAGGAGCGGGCCGGGGCCACCGCCAAGAAGGAGCTCAAGCGGAAGAAGTCGCCAAGCTAGATCAACAAGCGCTCCGCTCACACAAGCCACGCCCACGGCACCCCGGCCGCGTCACGCCCCGAGCAACGCAAAACCCCAGGTCACGAAGTGTGTGACCTGGGGTCCTTCACGGAGCCGCCTTCGGGATTCGAACCCGAGACCTACGCATTACGAGTGCGTTGCTCTGGCCAACTGAGCTAAGGCGGCGTGGTGCGCGGCCCAGTCTACACATCGTGGAGGGGTGCTCTGTCACCGGTTTAGGGGCTGGTCAGAGGTTGGCCGGAAGGGGGCGAGGAGGGTGTGGTGCGGATCACTTGCAGCGTTTGCCCTTGGGGGGGACGGTGCCGTCGAGGAGGTAGGTGTTGATCGCGGTGTCGATGCAGTCGCTGCCGCGGCCGTAGGCGGTGTGGCCGTCACCCTCGTAGGTGAGGAGGGTGGCGCTGGAGAGCTGGGCGGCGAGGGCCTTGGCCCAGATGTAGGGGGTGGCCGGGTCGCGGGTGGTGCCGACGACGAGGATCGGGGCGGCGCCCTTGGCCTCGATGCGGTGGGCCGTGCCGGTGGGCTTGACCGGCCAGTACGCGCAGTTCAGGGCGGACCAGGCGAAGGTCTCGCCGAAGACCGGGGAGGCCTTGCGGAAGGCGGGCACGGCGGCACGGGCCTGGGCGGGGTCGCGGAAGGCGGGCGCGAGGTCGAGGCAGTTGACGGCGGGGTTGGCGTACATCTGGTTGCTGTAGGTGCCGTTCGGGTCGCGCTCGTAGTAGCTGTCGGAGAGGGTGAGCAGCCCGCGGCCGTCGCCGGCCTTGGCCTGGGCGAGGTACTCCCGCAGGACGGGCCAGGCCCGCTGGTCGTACATGGCGGCGATGACGCCCGTGGTGGCGAGGGACTCGGTGAGCTTGCGTTCCTGGCCCGTCGCCGCCGGGTGGGCGTCCAGCTTCTTGAAGAGGGCGGACAGCTGGCGGCCGGCGTCCGCGGTGCTCTTCGTGCCGAGCGGGCAGTCCTTCTGCTTGATGCAGTCCGCGGCGAACGACGTGAAGGCGGTGTTGAAGCCGGCGGTCTGCTCGAGGTTGGTGGCGCGGGAGTCGAGCTCCGGGTCCATGGCGCCGTCGAGGACCATCCGGCCGACGCGGGAGGGGTAGAGGCCGGCGTAGGTGGCACCGATCAGGGTGCCGTAGGAGGCGCCCACGTAGTTGAGCTTGGGATCGCCCAGGATGGCGCGCAGGACGTCCATGTCGCGGGAGGTCTCGACGGTGGAGACGTGCGGGAGCAGCTTGCCGGAGTGGGCTTCGCAGCCCTTGGCGAACGCGCGGTAGGCGTTGACGAGCTTGGTGGTCTCGGCCGCGGTGTCCGGGGTCTGGTCGACCTCCGTGTAGCGGTCCATCTGCTTGTTGGACAGGCACTCGACCGGTGCGCTGCGGGCCACGCCGCGCGGGTCCATCGCCACCATGTCGTAGCGGGCGCGGACGGCGGCGGGCTGGGGCGCGTACTGCTGGAGGTAGTCGATCGCGGAGGCGCCGGGGCCGCCCGGGTTGACCAGCAGGGAGCCGATCCGGCGGCCGGGGCCGGTGGACTTCTTGCGGGCCACCGCGAGCTTGAGGTCGTTTCCGGCGCCGGGTTTGGCGTAGTCCAGGGGGGCCTTCATCGTGGCGCACTCGAATCCGGACACTCCGCAGGGGCGCCAGCTCAGCTTCTGGTCGTAATACGGGCGGAGGTTGCCGGGCATGGAGGACGCGAGGGGCTCAAGGGTGGAGCCGGCGGCCGGGCGCTGGGCGCCGGCTTCCGTGTTGCCGCCCGCGGAGGTCTCGCCGTCGGGGGAGGAACTCCCCGAGGAGCAGCCGGAGATCAGCAGAGCGGTGGCCGCGAGGGCAGCGGCGGAGGTGCGGAGCAGACGGCTGGTCGCCATGGACGGTGTCCCTTGGTCTCGGTCCGTGGAGTCTGGAGTGCGGTGCGGTGCGGTCCTCGGAGGTGGAGTGCGGGTGGTGGCGGCGTCGGGCGGGGGCCGGTGACGGGGGTGGGGAGCCGGTGGTGGGGTGGGGGCGGGTGACGGCTTCTGAACGGAGAGTATCCGGGTGGGGACGTTGTGTGCGCGCTTCCGGGGGCACGAGGTGGCGTGGTCGGTGGTGCGGGTCCGCTCGGGTGGTCAGCCGGCGCGAAGGGCCGCCGTCATGGCCTCGACCGCGAGGAGCGGGGCCACGTTGCGGTCCAGGGCCTCGCGGCAGGCGATGACGGCCTCTATCCGGCGGAGGGTGCGTTCGGGGGTCGAGGTGGTGGCTATCCGCTGGACGCTGTCGCGCACCTCGTCGTTGGCCAGTGCCACCGAGGCGCCCATCTGGAGGGCGAGGACGTCGCGGTAGAAGCCGGTGAGGTCGATCAGGGCCAGGTCGAGGCTGTCGCGCTGGGTACGCGTCGAGCGGCGCTTCTGCCGGTCCTGGAGCTCCTTCATGGCGCCGGCCGTGCCGCGCGGCAGCCGGCCGCCGGTCCCCGAGGCGGCGCCGAGGGCGGCGCGCAGCTCCTCGGTCTCCTTGGTGTCGACGTCCTCGGCGACCTGCTTGGCGTCCTCCCCCGCGGCGTCGATCAGCTCCTGGGCGGCCTTGAGGCAGCCGCCGATGTCGTCGACGCGGAGCGGGAGTTTGAGCACGGCCGTCCGGCGGGCGCGGGCCCGCTCGTCGGTGGCGAGCCGGCGGGCCCGGCCGATGTGCCCCTGGGTGGCGCGGGCGGCCCGGGCGGCGGCGGCCGGCTCGATGCCGTCCCGGCGGACGAGGACCTCGGCGACAGCGTCGACCGGCGGCGTGCACAGCGAGAGCTGGCGGCAGCGGGAGCGGATGGTGGGCAGGACGTCCTCGACGGAGGGGGCGCAGAGCAGCCAGACCGTACGGGGGGCGGGCTCCTCCACGGCCTTGAGGAGGACATTGCCGGCGCCTTCGGTCAGGCGGTCGGCGTCCTCCAGGACGATCACCTGCCAGCGGCCGCCCGACGGGGAGAGGGAGGACCGCCGGACCAGGTCGCGGGTCTCCTTGACGCCGATCGACAGCAGGTCCGTCCGGACGATCTCGACATCGGCGTGCGTGCCGACCAGGGCGGTGTGGCAGCCGTCGCAGAAGCCGCAGCCGGGGGCGCCGTACTCCCCGGCGCGGTCCGGGCTGACGCACTGCAGGGCGGCGGCGAAGGCGCGGGCGGCGGTGGCCCGGCCGGAGCCCGGCGGGCCCGTGAACAGCCAGGCGTGGGTCATCTGGGAGGTGCTGCCGGCGTCGGCGGGCGGCGCCGGCTGCGCGCCGCTCCCGGCCCCGGCCGCGGCGTGCTCCGCGGTGATGAGGGCGTCCGCGTCGCGCGCGGCGGCGGCCAGCCGGACCGTCACCCGGTCCTGGCCGACCACGTCGTCCCATACCGTCATCGCTGCCCGCCGTTCCTGTCCGTTCCGTACTGCTCGTGGTGTGCGGAGTGCGCCCGCGCCGGCCGCGCACACCACGCTTTTCTCCGCGCCCGACCCATTGTGGTGCACCCCACTGACAAACGGCCCCGGGACCCGGCGCCGGACGACCCGGCGGCCGCGTGTGCGGGAGCGGAAACGGCCGTGGGCGCAGCCCGAAAGCTGCGCCCACGGCCGAGGGCGGGCGTCCGGGCCGGTGCTAGCGGCGCCGTCCCCGGCCATCGCGGCGGCCGTTGCCGCCCGCGTTGCCGTCGGACCCGTCGTCCGCTTCGTCGTCGTGCTCGCCCAGCAGTTCGTCGGCGAGCGACGGCAGATCGTCCAGCGGGGTCTCCTCCGCCCATTCGGGGCGGGGGCGGCTGCGCTGCGCGGGCTCGACGGGGTGGCCCGTCGCCGGGTCGATCTGCGGGAGTTCACGGGTGCGCTCCACCCGCGACTCGGCCGGGGTGCCGGACCGGTGCCCCGATGCCGCGGCGTGCCCGGTCTCCGGCGCCCCTTCCGCTCCCGGCGTCTCCTTGCGGAACATCCACGACGGCACGCGGTCGGCGGGGTCGCCCTCCCGGTCGTCCCGGCGGCCCGCGGTGCCGCTCTTGCCGGCGTCCCGTACGGGCGGCAGAACGGCGGTCTCCTCCGCGTCCGTGCCGGCCCCGCGGCCGTCCCGGGAATCCCGGGTGTCCCCTACGGAGGGCAGCACAGCGGTCTCGTCCGCCGCGCCGGACGGGTGCCCGCCCTGCGCCTCGGGCCACGACAGGGCCTCGGTGCGCTCGGCGTCCGTGCCGGAGCCGGCCGCGGGCTCCTCGGGCGCGCTCTCCGCCAGCCGCTTGCGCAGATCGGCGACCGGCGTCTCCGCGGTGGGGGCGTCCGCCGCCTCGTCCGCGGCCCGGGCCTCGGCCGCCGCCCTGGCCTCCGCGGCGGCCGCCTCCTCGGCTGCCGCCCGCCGCGCCTCCTCGGCACGGACCAGGGCCGCCTCGGCCTTGCGCTGCTTCTCCAGGCGGCGCTCCTCCGCCTCCTTGCGCAGCCGCGCCTCTTCCTCGTGCTGCTTGCGCAGCCGCTCCTGCTCGGCCTCGCGGGCGCGCTCCTCGGCCTCGCGGCGCTGCCGCTCCTCCTCCGCGGCCTGCCGGGCCTCCTCGGCGCGCTTGCGGGCCTCCTCGGCCTGCCGGGCCTCCTCGCGCGCCCTGGCCTCCTCGGCCTCGCGGCGCTTGCGCTCCTCCTCCTCGGCGCGCAGCTTGGCGAGCTGCTCCTGGCGCTCGCGCTCCAGGCGCTCCTCCTCCGCCTTGCGCGCGGCCTCCTCCTCGGCCTTGCGGCGGGCCTCCTCCTCGGCGGCCTTGCGGGCCTCGGCCTGCGCCTGGATCTCGGCCTCGGACAGCGGGAGGACCTGGTCGAGGCGGTGCCGTACGACGGTGGTGACGGCCTCCGGCTCCTGCCCGGCGTCGACGACCAGATAGCGCGCGGGGTCGGCGGCGGCCAGCGTCAGGAAGCCGGACCGCACCCGCTGGTGGAACTCGGCGGGCTCGGACTCCAGCCGGTCCGGTGCCTCGGTGAAGCGCTCCCGCGCGGTCTCCGGGGAGATGTCGAGCAGCACCGTCAGATGGGGGACGAGGCCGTCGGTGGCCCAGCGCGAGATCCGGGCGATCTCCGTGGGCGCGAGGTTGCGCCCGGCGCCCTGGTAGGCGACCGAGGAGTCGATGTACCGGTCGGTGAGCACGACCGCGCCGCGCTCCAGGGCGGGCCGGATGACGCTGTTGACGTGCTCGGCGCGGTCGGCGGCGAACATCAGCGCCTCCGCACGGTCCGAGAGCCCGGACGTCGAGACGTCCAGGATGATCGAGCGCAGGCGCTTGCCGATCGCGGTGGCGCCCGGCTCGCGGGTCACCACGACCTCGTGGCCCTTGCCGCGGATCCACTCCGCGAGCGCCTCGGCCTGGGTGGACTTGCCGGCGCCGTCGCCGCCTTCGAGGGCGAGGAAGAAGCCGGTGGGGGCGGGCGCCTGGGCCGGGTCACCGCCGCGCAGGGCCTCCCGCAGGTCGCGCCGCAGCGGCACGCCCTGCCGGTCGTCGACCTTGCCGAGCACCAGGGCGGCGACCGGCAGCAGCAGCGCGCCGGCCAGCATCAGGGTGTAGGCGGCGCCGCCGTAGGCGAAGTCGAAGGTGCCGTCGCCGAGGTGGTGCGGGCCGATGACGGCCGCGAGCAGCGGCGCCACGATGGCGGCCACCGCGACCGAGAGGCGGACGACGGCGTGCAGGTGCTCGGTGGTGCGGGCGGTGCGGGACTCCTCGGACTCCTGGTCCAGCAGGACGTGCCCCGTATTGGCGGCGATGCCGGCGCACACACCGGCCAGCAGCGCGAGCACCAGCACCGTCGTCGGGTCCGGGACCAGCCCCATGGCCAGCAGCGCCAGGCCCGTGGCGGCCACCGCGAGGGCGAGCAGCCGGCGCCGGGAGAGGGCGGGCAGGACGCGGTGCGCGGCGCGGATGCCGACGACCGTGCCGCCGGTCAGCGCGAGCACCAGCAGCGCGAAGGTGGCCGGTCCGCCGGCCAGGTCGTAGCCGTGCAGGACGGCGAGCGCGACGGCGGCGGCGATCGCGGCGGCCACCGCGGCGCAGGTCGTCACCAGCAGCGGGATCACGCCGGTGCGGCCCTTGTCGGCGGCCGCCCGGGCGGTGCCCGGCTCGGCGTTCTCGCCCGGGGCCGGCTGTCCGGTCCTCGCTCCCGTGGCACGCGGGCGGCGCAGCCCCTCCAGGGGGGAGCGCGGCCGCGGCGTCTGCACACCGGGGAGTTCGATGAAGTAGAGGATCGATACGGAGGCGGCGAACAGGCCGGCGGCGACATACGAGCCGAGCGCGGCCTGGTGCATGTGGAACCAGTCGATGCCGATGCCCAGCAGCTTGCTGACGAGGGTGACGACCACGAGTGCGGCGGCCGCGATCGGCAGCGAGACGAAGCCGGTGCGCAGCGAGAGGCGCCGCAGGGCGTCCATGTTGTCCGGGAGCGGCCGGACGGCGGCGCCCTCGGGGGGCGGCGCGGGCAGCAGCCCGGGGGCCGCGCTCTCCCGCGCGACGGTCCAGAAGCGTTCGGCGACGCCGATGACGAACACCGTCACCAGCAGCCAGGCCAGCGCGTCGCTCGGCGTCCAGTTGATCCACAGGGGCGCGATCACCAGCAGCGCGAGCCGCAGCAGATCCGCGCCGATCATCGTCCAGCGCCGGTCCAGCGGCCCCGAGGGCGCGGTGAGCGCGGACAGCGGGCCCAGCAGGACGGCCCCGAAGAGCAGCGTCGACAGCATCCGGGCGGCGAAGACCGCGGTGACCGCGAGCGCGGCACCCCGATAACCACCGCCGAAGACGGGCTCGCCGCCCAGCGGTACGTACAACGCCGCCTGAAGGGCGAGGAGTACCAGGACAAGCATGGACAGGGCATCGCCGATGCCCCCGACGAACTGGGCACTCCACAATCGCTTCAGTGGGGGGAAGCGGAGCAGGGCTCGCACGGCGCGCTCGCGGGAATCCGCTGCTAGGGCGCCTGAAGTGGGGGTCACGACCGTTGGCTGCTCGGCACGCGTCATCTCGCCAGCCTATCGGGACACCCCACGCCGTCGAGCGGCCGCCCGAACAAATGGGCGGACCCGACGGAAGGAATCCGTCGGGTCCGCCTCTGTCCTGCGGTTTTGCCACCGGGCGACCGTCCTGGCCTGACCTGACCCGGCCGCGCGGTCGGCTAGTCCTCGGCCGGCGCCGCCGTCTTCTTGGCCGCCGCGGTCTTCGCGGTGGCCTTCTTGGCGGTCGTCTTCTTGGCCGTGGTGGTCTTCTTCGCCGCGGTCTTCTTGGCCGCCGTCTTCTTCGCGGCCGTCTTCTTGGCCGGCGCCTTCTTGGCCGCCTTCTTGGCGGTCTTCTTCGCCGGCCCCTTGGCGCGCTTCTCCGCCAGCAGCTCGTAGCCGCGCTCGGCGGTGACCGTCTCGACGTCGTCGTCCCGCCGCAGGGTCGCGTTGGTCTCGCCGTCGGTCACATACGCGCCGAACCGGCCGTCCTTGACCACCACCGGCTTGCCGCTGACCGGGTCCGTGCCCAGCTCCTTCAGCGGCGGCTTGGCGGCGGCCCGGCCGCGCTGCTTGGGCTGGGCGTAGATCGCCAGCGCCTCCTCGACGGTGATCGTGAAGAGCTGCTCCTCGCCCTCCAGGGAGCGCGAGTCGGTGCCCTTCTTCAGATACGGGCCGTAGCGGCCGTTCTGCGCGGTGATCTCCACGCCCTCGGGGTCCTTGCCGACGACGCGCGGCAGCGACATCAGCTTGAGCGCGTCCGCCAGGGTCACGGTGTCCAGGGACATCGACTTGAAGAGCGAGGCGGTGCGCGGCTTGACCGCGTTCTTGCCCGTCTTCGGGGTGCCCTCGGGCAGGATCTCGGTGACGTAGGGGCCGTAGCGGCCGTCCTTGGCGACGATCTGGTGGCCGCTGTCCGGGTCCATGCCCAGCTCGAAGTCGCCGCTCGGCTTGGCGAGCAGCTCCTCCGCGTACTCCACGGTCAGCTCGTCGGGCGCCAGGTCGTCGGGGACGTCGGCGCGCTGGTGGCCCTCGGCGTCCTTCTCCCCGCGCTCGACGTACGGGCCGTAGCGGCCGACCCGCAGCTTGATGTCGTCGCTGACCGGGAAGGACGAGATCTCCCGGGCGTCGATCGCGCCCAGGTCCTCGACCAGCTCCTTCAGACCGCCGAGATGGTCGCCGTCGCCGTTGCCGGCATCCGAGGCGGCACCCTCGGCGTCGCCCTCGCCGTAGTAGAAGCGCCGCAGCCACGGCACGGACTGCGCCTCACCGCGCGCGATGCGGTCGAGGTCGTCCTCCATCCTGGCGGTGAAGTCGTAGTCGACCAGCCGGCCGAAGTGCTTCTCCAGGAGGTTGACCACCGCGAACGACAGGAACGACGGGACGAGCGCGGTGCCCTTCTTGAAGACGTAGCCGCGGTCGAGGATCGTGCCGATGATCGACGCGTACGTCGACGGGCGGCCGATCTCACGCTCCTCCAGCTCCTTGACCAGCGTGGCCTCGGTGTAGCGGGCGGGCGGCTTGGTGGCGTGCCCGTCGGCGGTGATCTCCTGCGCGGCCAGCGCGTCGCCCTCGGCGACCTGCGGCAGCCGGCGCTCGCGGTCGTCCAGCTCGGCGTTCGGGTCGTCGGCGCCCTCCACATAGGCCTTGAGGAAGCCGTGGAAGGTGATGGTCTTGCCGGACGCGCTGAACTCGGCGTCCCGGCCGTCGGCGGCCCGGCCACCGATCTTGACGGTGACGGAGTTGCCGGTCGCGTCCTTCATCTGGGAGGCGACGGTCCGCTTCCAGATCAGCTCGTAGAGCTTGAACTGATCGCCGGTCAGACCGGTCTCGGCCGGGGTGCGGAAGCGGTCGCCGGAGGGGCGGATCGCCTCGTGCGCCTCCTGGGCGTTCTTGACCTTGCCCGCGTAGGTGCGCGGCTTGTCCGGGAGGTAGCTCGCGCCGTACAGCTGCGTCACCTGCGCCCGGGCCGCGGCGACCGCGGTGTCCGAGAGCGTGGTGGAGTCCGTACGCATATAGGTGATGAAGCCGTTCTCGTACAGCTTCTGCGCCACCTGCATCGTGGACTTCGCGCCGAAGCCGAGCTTGCGGCTGGCCTCCTGCTGGAGGGTGGTCGTCCGGAACGGGGCGTACGGCGAGCGGCGGTAGGGCTTGGACTCGACCGAGCGGACCGCGAAGTCGGTGTGCTCCAGGGCGGCGGCGAGCGCGCGGGCGTTCGCCTCGTCCAGATGGAGCACGTCGTTCTTGAGCTGCCCGTTGGGACCGAAGTCACGGCCCTGGGCGATACGGCGGCCGTCGACGCTGTTCAGGCGGGCGGTCAGCACCGACGGGTCGCTGGCGTCGCCGGCCCGGCCGGTGGCGAAGGTGCCGGTCAGGTCCCAGTACTCGGCGGAACGGAACGCGATGCGCTCGCGCTCCCGCTCGACGACGAGACGGGTCGCGACGGACTGCACGCGGCCGGCCGACAGCCGGGGCATGACCTTCTTCCACAGGACCGGCGAGACCTCGTAGCCGTAGAGGCGGTCGAGGATCCGGCGGGTCTCCTGGGCGTCGACCAGCTTCTGGTTCAGATCGCGCGGATTGGCCACCGCCTCGCGGATCGCGTCCTTGGTGATCTCGTGGAAGACCATCCGGTGGACGGGGACCTTGGGCTTGAGGATCTCCTGGAGGTGCCAGGCGATGGCCTCGCCCTCCCGGTCCTCATCTGTGGCGAGATAGAGCTCATCGGACTCGGCCAGCAGCTCCTTGAGCTTCTTGACCTGGTCCTTCTTATCGCTGTTGACGACGTAGATCGGCTGGAAGTCGGCGTCGACGTTCACGCCGAGGCGGGCCCAGGGCTCGCCCTTGTACTTCGCGGGGACCTCTGCGGCGCCGTTGGGCAGGTCACGGATGTGCCCGACGCTGGCCTCGACCACGTAGCCAGGGCCGAGATAGCCCTTGATCGTCTTTGCCTTGGCAGGCGACTCGACGATGACGAGTCGACGGCCGCCGCCTGTGGTCTCGCTGGTCGGGGACAACTTCGCTCTTCTCTCCGGTCGACGCTGGGAATACCCCCCGGTCGGACGTTGGGGGCGCACTGCGGTGACGCTTGACGCTGCGGAGTGTGACGGTACCTCCCGGCCCCGTGTCAAACGGAAAAACCCCGCAACGCCACTCGAACGGTAACCCGACTACATGCCTTCATGCCGCACGGACCGCACCAGGCGTTCGCCGCGGGCCGGGAACGGGCCCGGTGGATCATGGCGGGCCCGCGCCGCTTCCCGGCGCCCACCTCGGACGACTTCCCGCGAGGCCGCGGTCCGGGCACCACCGGTGATCTCACACAGTGACGAATCCCCGGCACGGTCCCCGCCCGCCCGGCGCCGCGGCCCGTGCCGTCCGCGGGCCGCGGACCGTCACCGGGCGGCACCGAATGCCGTCATTGCCTTGATACAGCATGTGAGCGGGCTGGCAGGATGGACACGGCACGGCTCGCCGTTCGAGCCGAGTACGGCCGTCGTCACACACCCTCGGGGGGACCACTCATGGCGCAGCAGTACCCCGGACCGCCACCGGAACAGCCGCCCGGCCAGAACCCATACGCCGCACCGGACGGCGGCGCGCCCTCCGGCTCCGGCTACGGCTTCCCGCAGGGCGGCGGCCCCGGGGAGCCGGGATACGGCTTCCCGCAGTCCCCCGCGCAGCCGCCGCCCGGCTACGGCGCCCCGCACGCCGGCGCGCAGCCGCCGCCCGCACCGGGCTTCGCACCCGGCGGCCACCAGGGCGGTGCGCAGCCCGGCGGGATGATGCTGTCGCTCGGCGACATCGCGGTCAGCGGTGACACGATCATGACGCCCGCGGGGCCGATGCCGCTGCGGGGCGCGGTGTGGACGGCGACGGACATGTCGCGGACCGAGGAGCGGATGCCGACGCACGCGGTCGTGCTCGCCATCGTCTTCTTCCTCTTCTGTCTGCTCGGTCTGCTCTTCCTGCTGATGAAGGAGCGGGTGACGACCGGATTTGTGCAGGTCACGGTGAACAGCGGCGGCCGGCACCACTCCACGATGATCCCGGTGCAGTCCCGCGAGCAGGTCATGTACGTGCTCAACCAGGTCAACTACGCCAGGTCGCTGAGCGTGTGAGTCCCGAGGAGCCGTGGGGTCCCGCCGAGCCCGCGGGGCCCACGGGGGCGGCGGTGCGCCGGCGCACCCTGCGCGTCGCGGCGCTGGCGCTCGGCCTAGGCGTCCCCGCCGGCGTCTATCTCTGGCACACCGATCCGCACCGGCCGGGTCAGCTGCTGCTCCCCTGCCCGTTCAAATGGGCCACCGGGCTGCTGTGCCCGGTATGCGGCGGGACGCGGATGGCGTACGACCTGATGCACGGCGAGGTGGCGCGGGCCTTCCACGACAACGCCGTGCTGCTGACGCTGGGCGTGCCGGTGGCGGCGTACGCCGTCGCCCGCTGGCTGGGCGCCGGGCTGGCCGGGCGCACGTACCGGCCGCGGGTGACCGGCCGCGGCAATGCCGTGGTGCTCGGCATTGCCGCGGTGTGGATGGTCGCCCGCAATCTCGTCGGCTAGGACGCGCCGACGGAGCGGACGGGGGCGGTCCGGCCGTGACCGGACCGTCCGGGGTCAGCGGACGGTGACCTTGACCACCGGCGAGACGGTGGTGCCGGCGCCGATGCGGAGCTGGTTGACGCCCTTGAGGCCGAGCTTGACCCGCACCGAGTAGGCGCCCTTGGAGTTGACCGGCGACTGCGCGGGCAGCGAGACCCACTTGGTGCCCTGCTTCTGCTGGACGGTGACCTTGGTGCCGGCCTTGATGCCCTTGGCGGCACCGGAGATCCGGAACTCCTGCCAGGCGTTGACCGTCGTCGCGCTGGCCTTGGCCGTCAGGCTGGCGGCGGCCGGCGCGGCGGCCACGACCGCGGCGGGCGTGTGGAGCTGCTGCGGCGCGGCGAAGGCCGCGGCGGAGCCGCCGGCGAGCAGGGAGACGGCGATGACGCCGACGGTGGCGTAGCGAAGTGCACGGTTCATCTGAGTTCCTCACTGATGGGGTCGGTGCGCCTGCCGGTCCGATGGCCGTGGGCCGGCCGACCGGCCTGTGGAGACCTTCACTGAGGAACATGAGTGACAGCACCGGAAAGTTCCCTCGAACCGCCACAGATCGGCCAACTACGACAGAACTGGCCTGAAGTGAATGTCGTGCCTCGTCAGAGCCGTGGAGCGCGAGGCCGTCGCACGGCGGCCGGAGCCCGGCGGGCGGCGGCTACAGGGCCGCCAGCAGCCAGCAGCCCGTGACGAGGAACGCCACCCCGCACAGCAGCGCCGTCGCGGTGGCGACCGGACGGCTCACACCGTCGGCGACCGGCGCACCGGTCCGCAGGCACACGCCCGTCCACGCCAGCAGTCCGCCGCCGAACAGCGCGAACGCGGCACCGGCGAAGGCCTCGGGTCCACTCTCCATGCGGGGAGCGTGGCACGCCGGGGCGGCCACCGGGCGAACGCCGGGTGAACGACTTCCGCGTGTCCCGCACCCCTGCCTCCGCCCGCCCTCGTCAGCCGCTCGCCGCCACCGGCTCCAGGAACCCCTGCCCGATCAGCATCCGGATCGTGGCCGGGGTGCGGTCGCGCAGCAGGACCGGGTCCTCGCCGACGAGTTGGGCGATGGCGTCCAGGATCCGCCCGGCGGGCAGCGTGCCGTCGCTCACCCCGGCGAAGCCCGCGCCGACCGTGTCCACCTTCGCCGCCCGCCGCATACCGCGGTTCTGACGCAGCACCACGTGCTCCGGGTCCTCCGCCCCGGGGGGCCCGACCTGCTCCTGCACCACCCCGTCGGTGAGCCGGAAATGGGCGGCCAGCAGCGCCGCGTCGTCCGTGTCGCGCAGGTAGTCCTGGCGGGCGAAGTGTCCGACGACCGACTCCCCCAGGGGCTGCTCGACCGGATGCGGCCATTCCTCGACCGTGATCGAGGGAGTGTCCGCCCCGGACTTGCGCAGCGTGATCCAGCCGAAGCCGACGGCCTTGGTCTTGTGCGCCTCGAACTCGTCGAGCCAGGCGTCGTACCGCGCGGCGTACGTCTCGTCACCGGCGCGGTGGTCCCCCGCGTCCCGCAGCCACAGCTCGGCGTACTGGGTGATGTCCTGCACCTCGCGCTGCACGATCCAGGCGTCGCAGCCGCGCGGCACCCACGAGCGCAGCCGGTCCTGCCACTCCTCGCCCGCCACATGCTGCCAGTTGGCCAGCAGCTGGCAGTACCCGCCGTCGTTGAGCCGCGCGGCCGCCTGCTGGACGAGCGTGCGGCACAGGTCGTCGCCGCCCATGCCGCCGTCGCGGTAGGTCAGCCGGGCGCCCGGCGAGATCACGAATGGGGGGTTGGACACGATCAGGTCGTAGGTCTCCTCCCCGACGGGCTCGAACAGCGAGCCCTCCCGCAGATCCGCCGGCCGGGCTCCGGAGAGCGCCAGCGTGAGCGCGGTGATCCGCAGCGCCCGGGGGTTGAGGTCGGTGGCGGTGACCCGGGTCGCGTGCTGCGCGGCGTGCAGCGCCTGGATGCCGGAGCCCGTACCGAGATCGAGGGCACTGGCGACCGGGCGGCGCACGGTGATGCCGGCCAGGGTCGTGGAGGCGCCGCCGACGCCGAGCACCAGCTCGGCGCGGTCCGCGTCCCCGGCGCCCCGGATGCCGCCGGCACCGCCGACCGCGCACCCCGGGTCGGAGACGATCCACCAGTCCTGCCCCTCGGGACCGCCGTACGGACGGACGTCCACACTGGCGCGCAGTTCCTCGCCGTCCCGCACCAGCCAGCCGTCGGCGAGGCAGTCCGCGACCGGCAGCGCGGCCTGTGCCCGCGCCGGCGCCACCGGACGCTGCAGCAGGAACAGCCGCACCAGGGTCTCCAGCGGGCCGTCGCCGCGCGTCGCCCGCAGCGCGGGGACGGTCTCGCTGCGCGCCAGCGCGGCATAGGCCGGGGCGCCGAGCAGCTCCAGCAGCCCGTCGGCGGTGAAGTCGGCGGCCAGCAGCGCCTCGCGCAGCCGGGTGGTGCGGGCGGTGCTCTCGGGGTCCTGGGCATCTGCGGTGGGGAGGTGCGTACTCACGCCTCCATTGTCGGCCCTGCCACCGACAATCGGCGACGGCCCGGCGCCGCGTCCCTTCCGGGCGCGTCGCCGGGCCGTCCCGGGCGGTGGCGGAGCCGCGTGCGCGCGGTCCGCCGTCCCCTGCCGCTGCTGCCGACCGCTAGGACTTCTTGGACTGCGTCGGGGCCGGGGAGCCGGACGCGGCCGGGTTCTGACAGCCCTTCTGGGCGGCCATCGCCGTGCCGACGTCGCCGGCCTCGAGGTTCTTGAAGGCGGCCTCGCTCTGCTTGTTGAGCTTGTTGATGCCGTTGGAGAGGTCGCGCAGACCGTCCGCGAACTTGAGCTTGTCCGAGGTGTCCAGCTTGTTGACCTGCTTCTGGAGGTCGGCGTACCCCTTGGACAGCGAGTTGAGTTCCTTGACCGCGTTCTGCTGGGCCGTCTTGCCCTGGTCGGTGGGCGGCGGCCCGGCCTTCTCCAGGGACTTGGCCAGCGAGGCGTACGCCTGGGAGATCTTCTGGAACGCCGCCGAGTCTGTCTGCTGCACCTTCTTGGAGTCGGTGCTGCCGTTGTCGGCCGTCTGCATGGCGCCGTTGGCGTCCTGGATCTGCTTGAACTGAGCCTGCGCAGGGTCGCAGAAACTCTTCGCCCAGTCGTTGAGCTTCTTGTTGCCGTCGTCGCTGCAGCCGGTCAGCGCGAGCACCAGTGCCGCACCGCCGGACAGTGCAGCCACAAGCTTCTTGTTCACCGGATTGGTCCCTTCCATGGCTCTCGGCCCCGGAACATACACGTCCAAAGGGCCTCGGCATCGGGTCGGCCATCGCGGCCCGTCCTCATTGCAGCCATTTGCACCAAGCGCCGCAGGGCCACCCGGGCACACGGAAGGCGGGTGGCCGGCGTCGGTAAAAAACGCCGTCCACCCGCCCAGTTGAGCGGTCCGCGCGCCCTTTCGGTGGTCCCTTCCGGCTAGGAAGCCACCACCGTCTTGGCCGATTTGGCGATGCCTTCGGGGTCTTCGGAGTTGTCTTCGTCACCCACGGCGATTCCGCGCCGCTTGGAGACGTAGACCGCGCCGACGATGACGGCGATCGCCAGCAGCGCGACCACCAGCCGCACCCCGTCGCTCTTGTCCTGCCCGTACGAGAACTTCACCACAGCGGGTGCGATCAGCAGCGCCACCAGGTTCATGACCTTCAGCAGCGGGTTGATCGCCGGGCCCGCGGTGTCCTTGAACGGGTCGCCCACGGTGTCCCCGATGACCGTCGCGGCGTGCGCCTCACTGCCCTTGCCGCCGTGGTGGCCGTCCTCGACGAGCTTCTTGGCGTTGTCCCACGCACCACCGGAGTTGGCGAGGAAGACGGCCATCAGCGTGCCGGTGCCGATCGCACCGGCCAGGAACGAGCCGAGCGCGCCGACGCCGAGCGCGAAGCCGACCGCGATGGGGGTGAGCACCGCCAGCAGCCCGGGAGTGGCGAGCTCACGCAACGCGTCCTTGGTGCAGATGTCGACCACCCGGCCGTACTCGGGCGTCTCGGTGTAATCCATGATCCCGGGGTGCTCGCGGAACTGCCGGCGCACCTCGAAGACGACCGCGCCCGCCGACCGCGACACCGCGTTGATCGCCAGCCCCGAGAACAGGAAGACGACCGAGGCGCCGAGGATCAGCCCGACCAGGTTGTTGGGCTGCGAGATGTCCAGGCTCAGGCCCATGTCGTTGGCGGCCGTGCCGACGCCGCGGACGGCGGTGGCGATGGCGTCCCGGTAGGAGCCGAAGAGCGCGGCCGCGGCCAGTACGGCCGTCGCGATCGCGATGCCCTTGGTGATGGCCTTGGTGGTGTTGCCGACCGCGTCCAGGTCGGTGAGCACCTGCGCGCCGTCACCGGTGACGTCCCCGGACATCTCCGCGATGCCCTGGGCGTTGTCGGAGACCGGGCCGAAGGTGTCCATCGCCACGATCACGCCGACGGTGGTCAGCAGGCCGGTACCGGCCAGCGCGACCGCGAACAGCGCCAGCATGATGGAGGCCCCGCCCAGCAGGTACGCCCCGTAGACGGCCAGTCCGATCAGCACCGCCGAGTAGACGGCCGACTCCAGACCGATCGAGATGCCGGAGAGCACGACCGTGGCCGGGCCGGTCAGCGAGGTCTTGCCGATGTCCCGCACGGGACGCCGGCTGGTCTCGGTGAAGTAGCCGGTCAGCTGCTGGATCAGCGCGGCCAGCACGATGCCGATGGCGACCGCCACCAGCGCCAGCATCCGCGGGTCGCCGGTCCGGCTCAGGATGTCGGTGTCGGTGACACCGCTCAGGTCCCCGTAGCTGGACGGCAGGTAGGTGAAGACCGCGACGGCCACCAGGACCAGCGAGATGCCCGCGGAGACGAAGAACCCGCGGTTGATCGCCGTCATGCCGCTGCGGTCGCGGCGCCGCGGCGCGACGACGAAGATGCCGACCATCGCGGTGAGCACCCCGATCGCCGGGACCAGCAGCGGGAAGGCGAGCCCGGCGTCGCCGAACGCGGCCATGCCGAGGATGAGGGCGGCGACCAGGGTCACCGCGTACGACTCGAAGAGGTCGGCGGCCATACCAGCGCAGTCACCGACGTTGTCGCCCACGTTGTCCGCGATGGTCGCGGCGTTGCGCGGGTCGTCCTCGGGGATGCCCTGCTCGACCTTGCCGACGAGGTCCGCGCCGACGTCCGCGGCCTTGGTGAAGATGCCGCCGCCGACCCTCATGAACATCGCGATCAGCGCGGCACCGAGGCCGAAGCCCTCCAGCACCTTGGGCGCGTCGACCGCGTAGACGAGCACCACGCACGACGCGCCGAGCAGGCCCAGCCCCACGGTGAACATGCCGACGACGCCACCGGTACGGAATGCGATCTTCATCGCCTTGTGGGAGACGGCCGTAAGATCCTTTTTCCCGTTGTCCCCCTCCCCCGGAGTGGCTTCCCGGGCGGCCGCGGCCACGCGCACATTGCTGCGCACCGCGAGCCACATGCCGATATAGCCGGTGGCCGCCGAGAATCCGGCGCCGATCAAGAAGAAGGCGCTGCGTCCGGCGCGCTGCGTCCAATTGTCCGCGGGCAGCAGCATGAGCAGGAAGAACACCACGACGGCGAATACGCCGAGGGTCCGCAACTGCCGCGCCAGGTAGGCATTTGCGCCTTCCTGCACGGCCGCCGCGATCTTCTTCATACTGTCGGTTCCCTCACCGGCCGCGAGCACTTGGCGGACCAGCACCGCCGCGACAGCCAGCGCCGCCAGGGCGACCACGGCGATCGCCAGCACGAGGGCGCGGTTGCCCGTCGTGAGAGACGGCCCGGCCAGAAAAGTGGGGGTGTCAAGCAACTGAGGGGTGTAAGGCCCCGCCATTCGTCCTCCTTGACGTTTGGCACATGGGCGCGCGGAAGCACGCTCAGGCGTCCTGAGCAAGATGTGGACGGATTGTAGGGAGCCACGGTTGATCAAAACAGTGCGCGTCAAAGGGAATTCGCCGGTAGCGGCGAAGATCAAAAGGCCGACGCCGCTCAGAATTCGCCCGGACGAAGGAATGCGGTGAATTCACTGACCGCCGCCCGATGATCTCTCTGTCGTACTGATCATTCACGGCCGGGGTACTGATCGCCGCTGCTCAAGGACGCCGCCCGGGAAACCCGAGCCGGACGAGGCCGGCGTGACACCGGAGAGAATTGATCGGCCCGTCTACGGCTGAACGGGTGGCCCACCACGCGCACACCGTCCCGCGCCGGCCGGTGAAGGAACATCAGATCAAGTCCGGATCACGTCGCATGGGGGTGGCGTGACGCGGGGCAGGGTGCCGGGCGGGCCGGGGGCGTGTCGGGCTGCCTGGGGGCTCGTGCCGCGGTCGTGGGGACGGGGTGGCCGGGCGCTGCGGTGTCCGGCTCTCTGGAGGGCTCCCTGGAAGGCTCGTGCCCGGTCGGGCGGCAGCCTGGCGCTGTGCGGCACGGGGTCGCTTGTGGGACGGCGGGAGGCCTTGACGAGGCTCTTGAGCCGCGGGCGTACGGAGCGCGGGCACGGCTGGTCAGCCCGGCCGGGGCGGGGGGTGGGTGCCAGAGGTGGGTGGCAGCGGCCGTGACGGCTTCTGCCACGCGGGCTCGTGGGCTCGGGTGACGGTGGCTCGCTGGGTGGCTCGTGGGCTCGGGAAGGCGGTGGCCCGCCGGATGGCTCGGGAAGGCCGCCCGCGGCCCTCAGGGCGCTCTGCGGGCACGCTCGGGCGGTACGGGTCCGTCGCGGCGGGACTAGCCGCCCTGCGGCAGGACCGCTGCCGTCGTCGTGGGCCAGGTCATGCGGATCATTCCGCCGTCCTTGCCGGCGGTGACCTCGACGTCGTCGACCAGCCCGCTGATGACCGCGAGGCCCATCTCGTCCTCGCCCTCGGCGTCGCTCTCCGCGGCGCCCTGGGCCGCACCGTTCTCGTGCGCACCGGAGTCGCCGTTCACCCCGTCGCCCACCTCGATCGAGAACTTCTTCTCGTCCTCGATCAGCAGGACCCGGACCGGCGAGTTGATGTCATGGCTCTCGTGCAGCCCCACGGCGCGGCTGCACGCCTCACCGACGGCGAGCCGCACCTCGTCCAGCACGGCCTCGTCCACCCCGGCGCGCCGTGCCACGGCAGCCGCGACCAGACGCGCGGTGCGGACATGCTCGGGAAGGGCGCTGAATCGAAGTTCGACGGTGGCCATGCCATCCCCCTCGTTATGCGGGCGTGCGACGCAGGGGGCCGGACACGACGTCCGGTACCCCCCACTGCTTCCTCCCCCCGCGCCGTGCGGGCACGGGGGTCCGGTGAAACCGTCAGTCGGTAGCGGAGACGGCTTCCTCGACCGAGGTGTGAATCGGGAACACCTTGGTCAGACCGGTGATACGGAAGATCTTGAGAATGCGCTCCTGGTTGCAGACCAGGCGCAGCGAGCCCTCATGGGCACGCACCCGCTTGAGTCCGCCGACCAGCACGCCGAGCCCAGTGGAGTCGAGGAAGTCGACACGTTCCATGTCCACCACGAGGTGGTAGCTTCCGTCGTTCACAAGCTCGACCAGCTGCTCGCGCAGCTTGGGCGCGGTGTATACATCAATCTCGCCACCGACCTCGACGACCGTACGGTCGCCAACGGTCCGGGTCGACAGGGACAGGTCCACGGATCCTCCAGCACCTTGCTATCGAGCGGTCGCCCCCCTGGGGCCTCCCCACCGACGGTAGGGGCGGATCTGGCAGCCGCGATGGCATTCAATCACTTACCGGCAGGCGTGCACGACGCCCTTTGAGCATTGTCCGTCACTCCGGTGACACACTCGGTGCCGATGGCCTCCAATCCCGTCCCGCCGGATGCGGGCGCGCGCCCTTCCCCAGGCATGATTCTCGAACGTCTCGCCCGGGGTGCGACCCGCGCTGCGCGCATCACTCATACGGAGCACTTGCCCCCGCGCATCGGCAGCCATGCCGACTGGCCGGAACAGATCCGGCCGGAAGTGATCGATGCCATCCGCTCGGCCGGAATCGATCGTCCCTGGGCCCACCAGGCACGGACATCCGAACACGCGGTGCGCGGCGAATCGGTCGTCGTCGCCACCGGGACCGCGTCGGGGAAGTCGCTGGCCTATCTCGCGCCGGTCCTCTCCACGCTCCTGGACGGTTCCGAGGCCCCGAACGGCAGGGGGGCCACGGCTCTGTATCTGGCCCCCACGAAGGCGCTGGCGGCTGATCAGCGGCGCGCGGTGCGCGAACTGGCCACCCCGCTGGGCACGGCCGTGCGGCCCGCGGTCTACGACGGTGACACCCCCGTCGAGGAGCGCGAATGGGTCCGCCAGTACGCCAACTACGTGCTGACCAACCCCGACATGCTGCACAGCGGCATCCTGCCGTCGCACCCGCGCTGGTCCTCCTTCCTGCGCGCGCTGCGCTATGTCGTCATCGACGAATGCCACAGCTACCGCGGCGTCTTCGGCTCGCATGTCGCGCAGATCGTCCGCCGGCTGCGCCGGATCTGTGCCCGCTACGGCTCCGATCCGGTCTTTCTGCTGGCCTCCGCGACCGCCGCCGAGCCGGGGCCGGCCGCGACCCGGCTCACCGGTCTGCCCGTGGTGGAAATCACGGAGGACACCTCGCCGCGCGGCGAGTTGGTCTTCGCGCTGTGGGAGCCGCCGCTGACCGAACTGCACGGCGAGCAGGGCGCCCCGGTCCGCCGCACCGCCACCGCCGAGACCGCGGACCTGCTCACCGATCTCGCCGTCCAGGGCGTGCGCAGCGTCGCGTTCGTCCGCTCCCGGCGCGGCGCCGAGCTGATCGCCCTGATCGCGCAGGAGCGGCTCGCGGAGGTGGACCGTTCGCTGCCCGGACGGGTCGCCGCCTACCGGGGCGGCTATCTGCCCGAGGAGCGTCGCGCCCTGGAACGCGCGCTGCACAACGGCGATCTGCTCGGACTGGCCGCCACCACCGCGCTCGAACTGGGCGTGGACGTCTCCGGGCTGGACGCCGTGGTCATCGCCGGCTATCCGGGGACCCGGGCCTCGCTGTGGCAGCAGGCCGGGCGGGCGGGCCGCTCCGGGCAGGGCGCGCTCGCCGTGCTCGTGGCCCGCGACGACCCGCTGGACACCTATCTGGTCCACCATCCCGAGGCGCTCTTCGACCAGCCCGTGGAGAGCACCGTCCTCGACCCCGACAACCCCTACGTGCTCGCCCCGCACCTCTGCGCGGCCGCCTCCGAAATCCCGCTCACCGAAGGGGATTTCGCCCTCTTCGGCACCGCGGCCGCCGGTCTGATGCCCCAGCTGGAGGCCGCCGGCCTGCTGCGCCGGCGCGCCCGGGCCTGGCACTGGACGCGCCGGGAGCGGGCCGCCGACCTCGCCGACATCCGCGGTCAGGGCGGCTCGCCGGTGCAGGTCGTGGAAGCCGGGACCGGCCGGCTGCTGGGCACCGTGGACGCCGCCGCCGCGCACACCACCGTCCACGACGGCGCGGTCCACCTCCACCAGGGGCGCAGCTATGTCGTCAAGCAACTCGACCTGGACGACGATGTGGCGCTCGTCGAGGAGGCCAGCCCGCCCTATTCCACGACCGCCCGCGACACCACCGCCATCTCCGTCCTGGAGACCGACACCGAGATCCCCTGGGGCGATGCCCGGCTGTGCTTCGGCTCCGTCGAGGTCACCAATCAGGTCGTCTCCTTCCTGCGCCGGAAGCTGATCACCGGCGAGGTGCTGGGCGAGACCAAGCTCGATCTGCCGCCCCGTACGCTGCGCACCCGCGCGGTGTGGTGGACGGTCACCGAGGACCAGCTCGACGCCGCCCGCGTGAACCCCGAGCAGCTGGGCGGCGCCCTGCACGCCGCGGAGCACGCCTCCATCGGCATGCTGCCGCTCTTCGCCACCTGCGACCGCTGGGACATCGGCGGTGTCTCCGTGCCGCTGCACCCGGACACCCTGCTGCCGACCGTCTTCGTCTACGACGGCCACCCGGGCGGCGCCGGATTCGCCGAACGCGCCTTCCACACGGCCGCCGACTGGCTCACCGCCACCCGGGACGCCATCGCCGCCTGCGAATGCGAGGCGGGCTGCCCTTCCTGCATCCAGTCCCCCAAGTGCGGCAACGGCAATGACCCGCTCCACAAACGGGGAGCCGTGCGGCTCCTGGGCGAACTGCTGCGCGGGGCGCCGAAGGAGGCGTAGCGGGTGTGGGAGGCGTAGAGGGCGTACGGGGCGCTGCGAGAGACGCGGCGGAGGCCGCGGGAGACCTGGCGGGGGCCGTAGGCGGCGCCCGGGCTGTCGCGTGGCGCGCGGCGGGTGGACCGCAACAGGCCGTGGGCGGCCCGCGAGCGCCGTGGAGACACCGGCCGGCGCAGCCGGGCCCGCGGGGTGCCCTCCACCGGCCCGCCCCGGGGGCGGTTGCCCCGCCGGGCCGGCCCGGGCGCGTACCCGGGAGGTGAACGGCGGGCCGCCCGCCTCGGCCGAGACATCCGCGATCTGGCCGTCCACCGCGCAGCGCACCAGGACGGCGTGCTGCGCCGCAGCGACCCGGCGCGCGGCCGCACAGGCCTCGGCCGACCCCTGCAGAGCGCGATCCGCCGCGGCCAGTGCCGCCAGGTCCGCCGCGCCACCCGCCCGGTGCCGCGCCGCGACGGCCTGCCCCACTCCCATCAGGGCGACGAAGACCGCGCAGAGCGCCGCCGCGGCGACGACCGTCCAGACCGTCGCCGAGCCCTCGTCACCGCACCGTCTCCTCCGCAAGAGCCACCGCCTCTCCGTCGACCCGCACCGTCAGCCGCGCCACTCCGGGCACCTGTGCCTCGACCCGTACGCGCACCAGATCGCCCTCCCGTGCCACCGCGACGTGCGCGTCCCGAGGGGCCGCGCCCCGCGCCGCCGAGATCACCTCCGACGGCGTCTCCGAACGCGCCGCGGCACGTGCTCCGGCCCGTGCCGCGTCCAGGCACTCGATGCGGGCGCAGGCTGCCATCAGCCCCCAGATCAGCGCCGCCACCACGACGACCAGCACGGGGAGGACCACCGCGGTCTCCGCCGTCGCGAATCCGGCGTCGCGGGTCCTAGTCGGGACGCCCCGAGCCCGGGGGCGCGGGGCGCCGCGCTCAGAACTGGACATTGATCGCCCGCTCGATCACCGACCGCAGCAGCGCCTGCACCGGTCCGCTCGTCACGACCTTGTAGAGCACCGCCGCCAGGGCGCACGCCGCGAGCGTCCCCACGGCGTACTCGGCCGTGGTCATCCCCCGGTCGTCGGCCCCAATCCTGCGCCACCGCGCCCACCACCGCCGGACCACTCCGCTCCGGACCACTCCACGCCCGGCCATTCCGCTCCGGACCATTCCACTGCGCACCATGTCCATCCCCCTCGGGAAGTCGTCTGCTGATGAATGTCTGCTGATGAGCTGTTGTCGCCTGCTCAGGGCCGGTCGCCTGTCGATGAGTTGGTGAGGAGGCGTGGGCCGGGTGGCCACCCGGCCCGGGGGCGCCTACTCCTGTGGTCACGGCCCCTCGCCGTCTGACCGACCCGGCCCGGCCGGGTCCGGTCCCGTCTCCGCTGCCTTCGAACTCGCCGCCCTCCTCCGCTCAGTTGCGCCCCAGGAGCCCGCTCGCCAGTCCGATCAGTACCGGCGTCACTCCGAGCACCAGGAACGCCGGCAGGAAGCACGCCGACAGCGGGACGGTGACCAGCACCCCGGCCCGCCGGGCCCGGGCGACCGCCGACCGGGCCTGTTCCGCACGGAGTTCGGCGGCGGTCCGGGAGGCCGACTCGACGGCCGGCACCCCGGATATCCCCGCGCGCTCCATACAGCGCGCCAGCCCTTCCGCACCGGGGAGTTCGGCCAGTCGAGGCCATACGGCCGCCGGTTCACCGCCCAGGCGCAGCTCCGCCGCCACCTGGCGCAGCCGCTCCGCCACCGGCCCGTCGAGCGACCGGCCCACCGCCTCGGCCGATTCCCGCGGCCCGGCTCCCGCGGCGAGGCAGGCCGCCAGCAGATCGCCGGCCGGTGCCAGCGCCGCCCGTACCTCCGCTGCCACCCGCCGCGCCGACTCCGCACCCCGTCGGCGGGCCAGGGCGCGGTGCGCTCCCCAGCCCACGGCGAGTCCTGCCAGGGCTCCGCCCGCGCCACCGACGAGGATGAACATCAGGACGGCGGCACCCGCAGGTCCGGCCCACTCGCTCGGTCGACCGTGCGCGGCGTCCTTCGCGGCCGCGGCCCGGCGGCGCCAGGGGGCACGGGCCGGCGCGCCGGGCCGGGCTCCGTCCACCCCATGTCGGTCCGAACGGGCGGCTGCCCACAACGCCGAGACCCGTCGCCTCACGGCCCGTCCACGGCGTGCCTCCCGCAGCAGTGCCGCGGCGCAGAGCATCGCCGTCATCGCCGCAACCGTCATCCCCACCCTGTGGACAACTTCTGCGCTCATCTCCACCCCCTCCTCAAGCCCCTTCCGCGGCCGCGACGATCCGGGCCGTCCAGACCACTCCGCCCCATTCCAGGAGGCCGCCGATCACCAGACAGCCCCACCCGGCAGGGGTGTGCAGCAGCACCCGCAGCGGGTCGGCGCCGAGTGCGCTGCCCATCAGGAGTCCGCCGACGGGCAACAGGGCGAGCATCAGCGCGGTGGCCCGGGGCCCCGCCAACTGCGCCCGCAGCTCGTCGCGTTGCTCGCGCTGGGCACGCAGGCCGGAGGCGATCCGCTCCAGTCCGCAGGCCAGTCCCGCGCCGCCCTCCACCGCCACCTGCCAGCACGCGGCCATCCCGGTCAGCCCCTCGGCCCCCGGCAGCCGTCCCGCCGCACGCAACGCCCGGGGGACATCCCCGCCGTACCGCGCCGCGGCGGTCACGTCCGAACCCGCCGCTCCCAGCCCCGGAGCACCCGCGGCGAGCAGGGCCTGGGCGGGCTGCCGCCCGGCCCGCAGCTCCCCCGCCACCGCCGCGCACAGCGTGATCACCGCGGCGGCCCGCCGGTCGCGCGCCTGCACCGCTCCACGGGCGACCAGCCACCGCCTGACCAGGAACGCCGCCGCCACGGAAGCCAGCGGCGGAAGCACGGACCCGCCCAGCACCCCCAGCACCAGCCCGGCCGGCAGACACCACAGCTCCCGCCCGACGTCCCCCAGGGGCCCCAGGCGCCACCGCCGCCCTGCGTCTCCCTCGACCACCCGCTCTGCGCACCACGTCCGCACCTCCTGGCCCCGCAGCCGGGCCCGCCACCCCACTGCCGCGTCCCTCTCCCCGGGCGCCCCGAACAGCGCCCGGGCCCGCCGCCGTACGTCGTCCGGCCGTCCCCCGGCCAGCCGGCCCGCGGCTCCCGCGCAGAGCGCCGCGGCCATCAGCGCCGCCCCGCCGGCCGCGCTCACCGGAACCCGCCCCCGCCCCGCTCGCACAGCCCCATCAACCGCCCCCAGCCGGGGGCCTCCTGGAACCCGGCGGGGCTGCGGACGGCGGCCGGTACGGTCACCACGAAGCCGTCGCGATCCCGCTCCAGGACATGGATCTCGGCGATCCGGCGCCGGCCGCCCCGGTCCCGCACGACATGCAGGACGACGGAGACCCCGGCCGCCAACTGGCTGTGCAGCGCGGCACGGTCCAGGCCCGCGGTCGAGCCGAGGGCCTCCAGGCGCGCCGGGACGTCGGCCGCGGCGTTGGCGTGGACCGTGCCGCAGCCGCCCTCGTGCCCCGTGTTGAGGGCCGCCAGCAGGTCCGTGACCTCGGGGCCGCGCACCTCGCCGACCACCAGCCGGTCGGGGCGCATCCGCAGCGCCTGCCGTACGAGGTCCCGCAGCGTCACCCGGCCGACGCCCTCCTGATTGGCGGGCCGGGTCTCCAGGCGCACCACATGGGGGTGGTCGGGACGCAGCTCCGCCGAGTCCTCGGCCAGGACGATCCGTTCGTCCGGGCCGACCAGGCCGAGGAGGGTGCTGAGCAAGGTGGTCTTGCCGGCCCCCGTCCCTCCGCTGATCAGAAAGGACAGCCGGGCCGCCAGGAGCGCTCGGAGCAGCCGGTCGCCGCCCGGCGGGACCGTGCCGGCCGCCACCAGGTCCGCGAGGCCGAAGGCCCGTGGCCGCAGCACCCGCAGGGACAGGCAGGTCCCGGCCACCGCCACCGGGGGCAGCACGGCGTGCAGCCGGGTGCCGTCCGGCAGCCGGGCATCCACCCATGGCCGCGCGTCGTCCAGCCGCCGGCCCGCCACGGCCGCCAGCCGCTGGGCGAGTCTGCGCACCTCCGCCGCGTCCCGGAAGCGGACGTCCGTGCGCTCCAGTCCGCCGCCGCGGTCGACCCACACCTCGTCCGGCGCCGTGACCAGGACGTCCGTGACATCGGGCGCGGCCAGCAGCGGCTCCAGTGGGCCGCTGCCCACCATCTCCGAGCGCAGCACGGCCACCACGCCCAGCACCTCGGCGTCCCCCAGGAGCCGCCCCTGCTCGCGCAGCGCCAGCGCCACCCGCGCCGGCGTCGGCTCCGCCCCGTCCGCCGCGAGCCGCCGGCGTACCGCCTCCAGCAGGTCCTGGTTCTGGCTCATGCCCGGCCCCCGTCGCAGGGCGCCGGCGCCCGCTCCGGCCCGGGACCGCCGCCCGGGCCGCCGCCCGGGCCGCCGCCGTCCCCGCTCTCCGCCACCCGTTCCCAGAACCCCGCGCAGAACCGCGCCAGCGGACCGCGCGGCTGCGCCCCCGGCGGCACCCCGCGGGCGAGATCCGCCGACAGCCCCGCCTCCCACGGCACTTCACCGGCCAGCGGCAGCCCCATCAGTCGGGCGATCTCGTCCGGTGGCAGGCCGTTCCCGTGGCGTCCGGGGGCTTCGCAGGCCACCACCCGCACATCGCCGAGCACCCGCTGCACGCCGGAGGCCACCCGCTGGGCGGCCGCGACCGCGCGCAGCTCCGTGGGGACGAGCAGCAGTCCCATGTCCACCTGGGCCAGGGCCTCCGCGGCCGCCTCGTCGACCCTGCGCGGCAGGTCCACCACCACGACCCCGCCGCGCCGGCGCGCCGCCGCCATGACCGCGCGCATGGCCGGCGGCGGGATGACGACATCGGAGTCCCGGTCCCAGCTGAGGACCCGCAGCGAGTGCAGTCGCGGCAGCGACTCGGCCAGGGCGCCGCAGGCCACCCGGCCGCGCGATTCGGCGAAGGCGGGCCAGCGCAGGCCCTTTTCCTTCTCCCCGCCCAGCAGGACGTCCAGCCCGCCGCCCAGCGGATCCCCGTCGACGAGCAGGGTGCGCCGGCCGGTCCGGGCCGCGGTGAGGGCAAGCGCACCGGCCAGGGTGCTCGCCCCGGCGCCGCCGCGGCCGCCGATGACGCCGACGGTCAGGGCCGGCGGCCCGACGCCCTCGACGGCGTCGGCGATCCGGTCGACCAGCCAGCGCTCGCCGTCGGGCAGCGCGAGCACGCGCTCCGCCCCGAGGGCGACGGCTCGGCGCCACAGGTCCGGATCGTCCTCGTCGCGGCCCGCCAGCAGGACGCCCGCCCTGCGTGGGGCACCGCGCAGGCGGTGGGAGCAGTCCACGCCGACGATCACCAGGGGCGGTGCCTCCCACTCCCCTTTGCGGGCCGGCAGCCCGTGCGCCACTTCGGGCAGTGCCCCGGCCGCCGCACACAGCCGCACAAGATCGTCGAGGAGTTTCTCGTCCTCGGTGACGATCAGCGGCCCGCCCAGCTCGCCGCCGCTTCCCACCGGTTGTTCCGATGGCTTGAATCCGGCCACGTTCCGTCCCCCTATCGCTACGCGGCTCGCACATCGGCGAACTCGCGGACATTCACCGTGCAGCGATCGGGAAAATCTTGTGGATCTTGAAGAAAATCTGTGGACACCGCCCCGGCTGTGAATATCCCTGTCACCTATTCCGGCGAGGAACGGCCGCTTCCGGGTGCCCGATGGGTGTTCCGCAGAGCATCCCGGCAACTACGGTGTGTGAGGAATCAGGGGCGTCATGGCCCAGGCCGCCGCACGGCGCCGGAAGAGAAGTGGATCTGCGTCCGATGACGAGAAATGCGTCCGGACATGCGACGACCCCCGCCGGGGGGGAGAGCGGGGGTCGTCCCCACGGCCGACTCGGGGGGGGAGGAGCCGGACCGGGTTAGCACGGTCGCGAACGATCCGTGACTTCCATGGTGTACCCGAGAGCCTTCTCAGGCAAACCCACGCGCCACACCTTACGCCGAATGGTGGGCGCCTATGCTCGCCCCGTGGAAAACCACTCCGTGCCTCACTCGAGTCCCCGTACTGCCGCGTTCTTCGACTTGGACAAGACCGTCATTGCAAAGTCGAGCACGCTGACCTTCAGCAAGTCGTTCTACCAAGGCGGCCTGATCAATCGGCGGGCCGTACTGCGCACCGCGTACGCCCAGTTCGTGTTCCTGGCGGGCGGCGCCGACCACGATCAGATGGAGCGAATGCGGGAGTATCTCTCCTCCCTGTGCCGCGGCTGGGACGTGGCACAGGTGCGGGAGATCGTCGCCGAGACACTGCACGATCTGATCGACCCCATCATTTACGACGAGGCGGCCTCGCTCATCGAGGAGCACCACGCCGCGGGCCGGGATGTCGTGATCGTGTCCACCTCGGGCGCCGAGGTCGTCGAACCGATCGGTGAACTCCTGGGCGCGGACCGGGTGGTGGCCACCCGCATGGTCGTCGGCGAGGACGGCCGCTTCACCGGCGAGGTGGAGTATTACGCCTATGGCCCGACCAAGGCGGAGGCCGTCCGGGAACTCGCCGAATCCGAGGGCTACGACCTCGCGCGCTGTTATGCGTACAGCGATTCGGCGACCGATGTCCCGATGCTCTCGGCGGTCGGCCACCCGTGTGCGGTCAATCCGGACCGGGCGCTGCGCCGCGAGGCGACCGCGCGCGGCTGGCCGGTTCTCTCCTTCCACCGCCCGGTCCCGCTCAAGCAGCGGCTGCCGTCGCTGTCGATGCCCTCCCGGCCGGCGCTCGCCGTCATGGCCGCGGCGGGCGCGGCCGTCGCCACCGCGACGCTTGTCTGGTACACCAGCCGCCGGAAATCCACAAAGCCCCGTCTCGCCTCCATTGCCCGAGGTCCGCTGGCCCGCGCCGAGCGCGTTTGACGTCAAACGTAAAGATCTGCGAAGCAGGGTTCCGCTTGACTCACCCGAGGAGTACAAAGGACTTAACGGCCCGCGAGACCAAGGACATCCGAGAGGAACGCCTTTAACGCAGGAAGTGGCCCACGGACCGATGCATGAAAGCCAGGCACCCACGCGACGCCGACCCGTCGATTACGGGCCAGCCGCACCAGGTAACCGGACGAAGATTCCGACCTGATGGGCACATTTTCGAGCACGCATGGTAACCCGGCGGACATGCCAGCGGCGGTACCACCCATTGGTACCGCCGCAACCCTGTTCAGGGACGAATGAGGCAACGCTTCCGGAATTCCCGGGCACCGGCCCGGACTTTTCCGTCCGCCCTCGTTATGCCGCGCCGCGCTGCAGCGCCTCGCAGACCGCGGTGCTCTCCCGGACGCCGAGTTCCACGGCCCGTCCGCAGTGCGCGATCCACGCAGCGACGCCCTCCGGGGTGCCCGAGACGTAGCCCTCCAGGGCGGCGACATACGCCGCGCGGCCCAGCTCGGCGTGTCCGACCTCGGCGGGGCAGATCGACTTCGGGTCCAGCCCGCTCCCGACCAGAACGATCCGCTCCGCGGCGCGGGCGATCAGCCCGTTGCAGGAGACGAACGGCCGCAGCGCGAGCAGTTCGCCGTGCACCACCGCCGCGGTCACCAGGGCGGGCGCCCGGGTGCCGGCGAGCAGCATCCGCGACAGCCCGTCGAGCCGTCCGGCGACCTCGTCGGAGTCCGGCAGCGGCAGTTCTACGAGCGGTTCGTCCACCGGTTCGCCGGCCAGCCGGGGCCGCCCCACCGTCTCGTCGGCCGACTCGCCGCCGGCCGCCACCAGATGGAGCCGCGCCAGCACCCGCAGGGGGGACTGCCGCCACACGCTGAGCAGCTGGCCGGACTCGGCCGTCAGCCGCAGGGCCGCGCCGACCGTCCGCGGCTCGCCGTCGACGCCGAAGTCGGTGCGGCGACGGACCTCTTCGAGCGCCCAGTCGGCTCCCGAGAGGGCAGCGGAACCACGCGCTCCGCGCAGTGCCGCCTCGGAGGTGACCTCGTTGCTGCGGCGTCGCATGACCCGGTGCCCGTAGACGCGGTCCACGCCCTTGCGCACCGATTCCACGGAGTCGGCGACGCCCGGGAGCGAGGCCAGGGTCGCGAGCGGGTCGTCGCTCGCTCGGGGGGGTGCGGGGGAGGTTCCCCGGGAGATTCCAGCCATGACCACGACCCTACGCACCACCGGGCCGCACCCCTCGAAGGAGTGGTCTTCCTCACGCGGCTCTCTCACTCAGGGCCATGCCAAGATTACCCTTGGTGAACATGAAGATCGCTTTCGTAGGCAAGGGCGGCAGCGGCAAGACCACCCTGTCCTCCCTGTTCATCCGGCATCTCGCCGCGTCCCGGGTCCCCGTGATCGCGGTGGACGCCGACATCAACCAGCATCTGGGCGCCGCCCTCGGACTCGACGAGGCGGAGGCCGCCGCGCTCCCCGCGATGGGCGCCCACCTCCCGCTGATCAAGGACTACCTCCGCGGCAGCAACCCCCGGATCCCGTCCTCCGAATCCATGATCAAGACCACCCCGCCCGGTGAGGGCTCGCGGCTGCTGCGGGTGGGCGAGGCCAACCCCGTCTACGCCGCGTGCGCCCGGCCGGTGGAGCTCGACGACAGCGCCGTGCGGCTGATGGCGACGGGCCCGTTCACCGAGTCCGACCTGGGGGTGGCCTGCTACCACTCGAAGGTCGGCGCGGTGGAGCTGTGCCTGAACCACCTGGTGGACGGGCGCGGGGAGTACGTCGTCGTCGACATGACGGCCGGTTCCGACTCCTTCGCCTCCGGGATGTTCACCCGCTTCGACATGACCTTCCTGGTCGCCGAGCCCACCCGGAAGGGCGTCGCCGTCTACCGCCAGTACAGCGAGTACGCCCGGGACTTCGGGGTGCCCCTGAAGGTCGTGGGCAACAAGGTGCAGGGCCCCGAGGATCTGGCGTTCCTGCGCGACGAGGTGGGCGACGACCTGCTGGTGACCGTGGGCCACTCCGACTGGGTGCGCGCCATGGAGAAGGGCCGCCCGGCCCGCTTCGCCCAGCTGGAGGAGGCCAACCGCGCCGCCCTGCGGACGCTGCACGACACGGCCGACGCCGCCTACGCGGACCGGGACTGGGAGCGCTATACGCGCCAGATGGTGCACTTCCACCTGAAGAACGCGGAGAGCTGGGGCAATGCGAAGACCGGGGTCGACCTGGCGGCTCAGGTCGACCCCGCCTTCGTGCTCTTCGAGGGAGCGGCTACCCCACAGCCGGCCTGACCCGCCACGCGGCGTGGGCGGGCGCGGGCGGCTCGGCCGGTTTGCCAGTGGGGGCGGACGGAGCCGGTGCGGACGGCCCCGGGGAGGCGCCGGAGAGGTACGCCGCCCACCCGCCGTCCGGCGCCCGGCCCACCGGCAGCGCCCGCAGCTTCGCCAGCACCTGCGGATCCTGGGCGTCCAGCCAGTCGGTGAGCTGCTTGAAGCTGACGCACCGGACTCCCTTGCGGGGGCAGATCTCCTTGATGGCCTGCTCCACGGCCTTCATGTACGTGCCGCCGTTCCAGGACTCGAAGTGGTTGCCGATGAACAGCGGGGCGCGGTTGCCGCGGTAGGCGCGGTCGAAGGCCGCGAGCAGGCCGTCGCGCATCTGCCGGCCCCATGTGGCGTGCATCCGCGGGTCGCCCTCCGTGGTGCCGGACTGATTGGCGAGGAAGTTGTAGTCCATCGAGAGCGTCTCGTGGCTCCGCCCGGGGAACGGGATCTGCTGTAGCGGGAAGTCCCAGATGCCGTCGATCCGCCGCGGCCAGGTCTGCCGGCCGCCCACGGAGCTGGCGTCGTAGCGGAAGCCCATCTCCTTGGCCGCGGTGATCAGGTTGCGCTGGCCCTCCAGACAGGGCGCGCGGCCGCCGACCAGCTCCCGGGAGTAGTCGAACGGCAGCGGCGGTTCGGCGGCCAGGCCCGCGTTGGTCTTCCAGTGCTGCACGAACGCCTCGGCCTGCTCGATCTCGCTGACCCATTCGTTCGGCGACCAGGTACCGACACCGCCGCGCGGGCCGCAGAAGTGGCCGTTGAAGTGGGTGCCGATCTCATTGCCCTCCAGCCAGGCGGCGCGCATCTGGGCCACGGTGTTCCTGACGCCCTGGATGTCGTTGAAGCCGATGTCCGAGGCGCCGGCCTTGTGCCGGGGCGGCTCGTACAGCTCCCTGCGGTCACCGGGGAGCATGTAGACGCCGCTGAGGAAGTACGTCATGGCCGCGCCGTATTTCTTGCCGACCGCGCGGAAGTGCGAGAACAGCTTCTGGCCGTCCTCCCCGGCGCCGTCCCAGGAGAACACCACGAACTGCGGGGGGCGCTTCCCCAGGGCGATGCGGTGCGGGCTGGGCTGGTGGGGCTGTGCGCCGGTGTACGCGGTGGAGCCGTCGCCGATCAGCCGGAGCGGGCGGGTGGGCTCCTTGGGGACCGCCCGGCCCTTCCTGGTGCCCGGGGGCGGCCCGTTCCGTATCGCCGTGGAGCAGCCGGCCAGCGCTGCCATCGCGACGGCCGTCGCGATGGCAGCCGTGACTATGGACGCCCTCACCCTTGCTGCGGCCGTCATCGGCCACCCCATTCCCGGTGCCTGTGCGCACCTTCCGAGCGATTAATCGGATCATTGCGTGCAAGCTTCCATACACCAAGAAAAGGGACTAAAGGGGCAAGTCATTAGTCATCATATTCACCTGATGGAGCGAAGGATTGCGGCATTTGCCCGCAAAGTCTTCTCCTGGCCTTTACCTGGCATTACGGTTCGTTTACCGATGCTTGAGAGTCACCGGACCGTCACCCCACAGCGACGATCGCCGGCCGGCTCGCGTCCCGCCGCAGCACACCGCCGCCCCACGATCGCGCCCCGCGCGACCGCGTCGCCCCGGAGGAGACGGGAATGTCGCAGATGGAGAAGTCGCCGCCGCAGCCGCCGCGCAACCGGCAGCACCCCGAAGCCCCTCCCGGACCCCGGGCGGCCGCCGAGCCCACCTCCCGGACGAAGCGGGCCGGACTGGCCGTCTGGCGGCGGGATCTCTCCGCCTCGGTCGTGGTCTTCCTGCTCGCCGTCCCGCTGTCCCTGGGCGTCGCGCTGGCCACCGGCGCCCCGCTCCAGGCCGGTCTGGTCGCCGCCGTCGCCGGCGGCCTCGTCGCCGGTCTGCTCGGTGGCGCACCGCTCCAGGTGACCGGCGCGGCGACCGGTCTCCTGGCGGTCACCGCCGATCTGGTCCAGCGCTACGGCTGGCGCGCCACCTGCGCCGTCACGGTCCTGGCCGGCCTCGCCCAACTCGCCCTGGGGGCGCTGCGCGCGGCCCGGGCGGCGTCGGCCGTCAGCCCGGCGATCGTGCACGGCCTGCTGGCCGGTATCGGGGTCACCATCGCCATCGGGCAGCTGCATGTGGTGCTCGGCGGCGCCCCCGACGGCTCGGCCCTCGACAACGCCGCCGCGCTGCCGGGGCAGTTGGCGCATCCGCACGTCCTCGCGCTGCTGATCGGCGCCGTCACCGTGGCGGTACTTCTCGGCTGGGGGCGTCTGCCGGGCCGCGCCGGGCGGTGGGCGCGGGTGCTGCCGGCGCCGCTGGCCGCCGTGCTCGCGGCGACGGCGGTGAGCGCGGGCACGTCGGTGGCGCGCGTCGAGCTGCCGTCCTGGCGGGCGCCCGAACTGCCCGCGCTGCCGGACGCGTCCGTGCCGGCGCTGGCCGCCGCGGTCCTGACCGTCACCCTGGTCGCCGGTATGGAGTCGATGCTCTCGGCGCTGGCCGTCGACCGGCTGGCGGCCGAGCGGTCCGGGCCGCCGGTGCCGCGTGCGCGCCTCAACCGCGAGCTGGCCGGGCAGGGGGCGGCCAATGTCGTCTCGGGGCTGCTGGGCGGGCTGCCGGTCTCCGGGGGCGCGATGCGCGGCTCGGCCAATGTGCGGGCCGGCGCGGTCACCCGGCGCGCCACCGTGCTGCACGGCGTGTGGGTACTGCTGTGCGCGGGCCTGCTGGCCGCCGTGCTGGAGGCGATCCCGCTGGCGGCGCTCGCCGCGCTGGTGCTGGTCGTCGGGGTGCGGATGGTGAGCTTCGCGCACATCCGGCATGTGCGGCGGCACCGTGAATTCCCGGTCTACGCGGCCACGTTGGGCGGGGTGGTCCTGCTCGGCGTGCTCCAGGGGGTGGCGGCGGGCATCGCCGTCGCGGTCTTCCTGGCGCTGCGTCGGCTGACCCGTACCCGGGTCGCGGTGACGGAGGAGCCCGACGGCTACCGGGTGCGCGTCAGCGGGCAGTTGACGTTTCTGGCGGTGCCGCGGCTGACCCGGGCGCTGGCCCGGGTGCCGGCGCGCGCCGAGGTCGTCGTCGAGCTGTGCGGGTCGTTCATGGACCATGCCGCCTACGAGGCGCTGCAGTCGTGGTCCGCCGCCCATCGGGCGCACGGCGGCCGGGTGACTCTCGGGGGCCGCCCGGGCCGCCCGCCCGCCAAAGCGGCCGGCGCGCACTCCTGCCGGCCGTGGACGCCGTGGCGCCAGCACCACTGCACCCGGCCCGCCCCGGACGGCACGGCCGAGCCGGCGGACAGCGGCAGCCAACTCCTGGGCGGGGTCAGCGCCTTCCAGCGCCATACGGCCCCGCTCGTCCGCGAGGAACTGGCCCGGCTGGCGCGCGACGGCCAGCGGCCCACCCAGCTGTTCCTGACCTGCGCCGACTCCCGGCTGGTCACGAGCATGATCACCTCAAGCGGTCCGGGCGACCTGTTCACCGTGCGCAATGTCGGCAATCTGATGCCGCCGCCGGGCTCGGACGCCTCCTGCGACTCCGTCGGGGCGGCGGTCGAGTACGCGGTGGAGGTGCTGCGGGTCGGCTCGATCACGGTGTGCGGGCACTCGGGGTGCGGTGCCATGGGAGCGCTGCTGAGCGGCGCCGCCCCGGAGGAGGCCGAGCCGACCCCGCTCGCCCGCTGGCTGCGGCACGGCCGGCCGAGCCTGGCGCGGATGCAGCGCATCGGGCGGCTGGGGCGGGGAGAAGTCGCCCTGCACGAGCGTCCGGTGAGTGATGATCAGGAGCGGCTGGCGCTCGTCAACGTCATGCAGCAGCTCGACCACCTCCGGGCTCATCCGTGTGTGGCCCGCCGGGTGGCCGAGGGTTCGCTCGCCCTGCACGGCATGTATTTCCACGTCGGCGAGGCCCAGACCTATGTGCTCGACGAGGCCACCGGTCGTTTCGGCGCCGTCCGCGGCGAGGCGGTGCCGGTGACGGTCTGACCTGCACAACATCCCCTCGGCAGCCCGGAAACGGGGCGCCCGGACAATGGTCTACACCAATATTTGTCCACAGCCCTTGTCAGGCCACGCACGGGCTGATGAGCTAGGACCTGGGGACACTTCGGACGCCCTGGGAATGGGAGATGTTGTGAGCAACGAAAGCCTTGCCAACCTGCTCAAGGAGGAGCGGCGGTTCGCACCGCCCGCCGATCTGGCCGCGCACGCCAACGTCACGGCTGCCGCGTACGAGCAGGCCGCGGCAGACCGGCTGGGCTTCTGGGCCGAGCAGGCCGGACGACTGTCGTGGGACACCGCGCCCACCCAGACCCTCGACTGGTCCAACGCGCCCTTCGCGAAGTGGTTCGCCGACGGCAAGCTCAACGTCGCCTACAACTGCGTGGACCGCCATGTGGAGAACGGCCTGGGCGACCGGGTCGCGCTGCACTTCGAGGGCGAGCCGGGCGACACCCGCACGATCACCTACGCCGAGCTCCAGCGCGAGGTCTCCAAGGCCGCCCATGCGCTGACCGAGCTGGGCGTGCGCAGCGGCGACCGGGTCGCCATCTACCTGCCGATGATCCCGGAAGCGGTCATCTCCATGCTGGCCTGCGCCCGCCTGGGCGCCCCGCACTCCGTCGTCTTCGGCGGCTTCTCCGCGGACGCGCTGGCCACCCGCATCAACGACGCCGACGCCCGCGTCGTGATCACCGCGGACGGCGGCTACCGCCGCGGCAAGCCGTCCGCCCTCAAGCCCGCCGTCGACGAGGCGCTGACCAGGCCCGGCACCGAGAACGTCCGCAGCGTGCTGGTCGTCCGCCGCACCGGCCAGGAGGACGTCGCCTGGCACGAGGGCCGCGACGTGTGGTGGCACGAGATCGTCGAGCGGCAGAGCGACCGGCACACGCCCGAGGCCTTCGACGCCGAGCACCCGCTGTTCATCCTGTACACCTCCGGCACGACGGGTAAGCCCAAGGGCATCCTGCACACCACCGGCGGCTATCTCACCCAGGTCTCGTACACCCACCACGCGGTGTTCGACCTCAAGCCGGAGACCGACGTCTTCTGGTGCACCGCCGACGTCGGCTGGGTGACCGGCCACTCGTACATCACCTACGGCCCGCTCTCCAACGGCGCCACCGAGGTGCTCTACGAGGGCACGCCCGACACCCCGCACCAGGGCCGCTGGTGGGAGATCGTGCAGAAGTACGGCGTGACGGTCCTCTACACCGCGCCCACCGCGATCCGCGCCTGCATGAAGTGGGGCGACGACATCCCGGCGAAGTTCGACCTGTCGTCGCTGCGCGTCCTGGGGTCGGTGGGCGAGCCGATCAACCCCGAGGCGTGGATGTGGTACCGCAAGCACATCGGGGCCGACGCCACGCCGATCGTCGACACCTGGTGGCAGACCGAGACCGGCGGGATGATGCTCAGCCCGCTGCCGGGCGTCACGGCGACCAAGCCCGGCTCGGCCCAGCTGCCGCTGCCCGGTATCGCCGCGACCGTCGTGGACGACGACGCCCGCGAGGTCCCCGACGGCGCCGGCGGCTACCTCGTGCTGACCGAGCCCTGGCCGGCCATGCTCCGCACGATCTGGGGCGACGACCAGCGCTACCTCGACACGTACTGGTCCCGCTTCGAGGGCAAGTACTTCGCCGGCGACGGCGCCAAGAAGGACACCGACGGCGACATCTGGCTGCTCGGCCGGGTGGACGACGTGATGCTGGTGTCCGGCCACAACATCTCCACCACGGAAGTCGAGTCGGCGCTGGTCTCGCACCCGAAGGTGGCCGAGGCCGCGGTCGTCGGCGCCACCGACCCGCAGACCACCCAGGCCATCTGCGCCTTCGTCATCCTGCGCGGCGGCGCGGCGGAGGACGAGGGCCTGGTCGAGGAGCTGCGCGCGCATGTCGCCCAGCAGCTCGGCCCGATCGCCAAGCCCAAGCGGATCATGCCGGTGGCGGAGCTGCCCAAGACCCGCTCCGGCAAGATCATGCGGCGGCTGCTGCGCGATGTGGCCGAGAACCGCGACCTCGGTGATGTCACCACGCTGACCGACTCCTCGGTCATGGACCTGATCCAGGCGAAACTGCCCGGCGCGGCCAGCGAGGACTGAGCGGAACGGCGGACGGGGGCGTGCGGCCGGTGCGGCCGGATGCCCCCGTCGCCGTACCCGGCGCCCCGGCGGGCTGTCCGCCACCGCACCCCCTGTGACGTGCGGATCCGTCGGTCCGGCGACCGGCAGCGGCCCGCGCACCGGACGGCCGGGCGGCCGATTTGCCCGTAAAGTGAGGCCACCGGACAGCGCCCCGCACCCGCCCGGTAAGGTAGGAACCGCGTCAAGAAAACGCCAAGAAACTCAGGGTGCGCCGGGAAGTCTGGTCGGCAACTGCCACAGCCGTACACAGCTGCCGAAGGCCGGAGGTCACCCCCGTGAGTGCGCCCAACAACCGCCGCTCCATATTCCTGGGACGCATGTCCCTGCCCGAGCGGAACTACCTCGCGGAAGCCCTGCGCACCGAGACCGTCGGCGGCATCCTCCTCCTGGCCGCGGCCGTAGCCGCTCTGATCTGGGCAAACACCCTCGGCGCCAGCTACGAGGCGGTCCGCGGCTTCCACCTCGGCCCGGCCTCGCTGGGCCTGGACCTGTCCGTCCAGCACTGGGCCGCCAACGGCCTGCTCGCGGTCTTCTTCTTCGTGGCCGGCATCGAGCTCAAGCGCGAGCTGGTCGCCGGTGAGCTGCGCGAGCCGCGGGCCGCCGCGCTCCCCGTGATCGCCGCGATCTGCGGCATGGCGATGCCCGCGCTCGTCTACTTCGCGGTCAACAGCCTCGGCGGCGGCTCACTGCAGGGCTGGGCGGTCCCCACCGCCACCGACATCGCCTTCGCCCTCGCCGTCCTGGCCGTGATCGGCACCTCGCTGCCCGCCGCCCTGCGCGCCTTCCTGCTCACCCTCGCGGTCGTCGACGACCTCTTCGCGATCCTGATCATCGCGGTCTTCTTCACCTCGACGATCAACTTCCTGGCGCTCGGGCTCTCCGTCGCCGGCCTGCTGCTCTTCTACCTGCTGCTGCGCAAGGGCGTCAGGGGCTGGTACGTCTACGTCCCGCTCGCCCTGGTCATCTGGGCCCTGATGGAGAACAGCGGGGTGCACGCCACCATCGCCGGCGTCGCGATGGGCCTGATGCTGCGCTGCACCCGGCGCGAGGGCGAGAGCCGGTCCCCCGGCGAGCACATCGAGCACCTGGTCCGCCCGCTCTCGGCCGGCTTCGCGGTACCGCTGTTCGCCCTCTTCTCCGCGGGCGTGTCCCTGTCCGGCGGCGCGGTCCACGACGTCTTCACCCGGCCGGAGACGCTCGGCGTCGTGCTCGGCCTGGTGGTGGGCAAGACGCTCGGCATCTTCGGCGGCACCTGGTGCACGGCCCGCTTCACCAGGGCCCAGCTCAACCCCGACCTCAAGTGGCCGGATGTCTTCGCCGTCGCCTCCCTGGCCGGCATCGGCTTCACCGTCTCCCTGCTCATCGGCGAACTCGCCTTCTCCCAAGACCCGGTCCTGACCGACGAGATCAAGGCATCGGTGCTGGTCGGCTCGCTGCTGGCGGCCGTCTTCGCCGGCATCCTCCTCAAGGTCCGCAACACCAAGTACAAGGCGCTGTGCGAGGACGAGGAGCGGGACGAGGACCAGGACGGCATCCCGGACATCTATGAACTCGACAAGCCCGAGTACCACCTGCGGATGGCCGCCATCCACGAAGCCAAGGCCGCCGAACACCGGCGGCTTGCCGAACTGGCCTCCGCCGCGCATGCCGGAGACGATGGTCCGGCATGATCTGAGAGGCTTTGCTTCCGGGTGACGAGAAGAGGGAGACGGCGATGAGCGCAGCCGACAACGGCACGGAACGCAGCCTCGGACAGCTGATGGCCACGGCCACGGCCGAGATGTCCGCGCTGCTGCACGACGAGATCGCGCTGGCCAAGGCGGAGTTCCGGCAGGACGCCAAGCGGGCGGGCATCGGCGGTGCCGCGTTCTCGGTGGCGGGCGCGCTGGCCCTGTTCGCGCTGCCGGTGCTGAGCTTCGCGGCCGCGTACGGCATCCACAACCTCGGCCTCGGGCTCGCCTGGTCCTTCCTGATCGTCGGCGGCGCCTTCCTGGTCGTCGCCGGGCTGCTGTCGCTCCTCGCGGTGGCGAAGATGAAGAAGATCAAGAAGCCGGAGCGCTCCATCAGCTCCGCCAAGGAGACCGCGGCGGTGCTCCAGAACGCCAAGCCGCACCCGCGGGTGGCGCCGGTGGAACACCCGATGCTGGAGTCTGTGACACGCTCATCGGTATGACAGCCCCTGACAGCACCGCCTCGGTCGTCCGGCTCGACGTCCCCGGCGGGCAAGCGGTGTCCCACCGTGACGTCGCGGCCAACGGCGCACGCTTCCACATCGCGGAGATGGGCGACGGCCCGCTGGTGCTGCTCCTGCACGGCTTCCCGCAGTTCTGGTGGACCTGGCGGCACCAGCTCCCGGCCCTGGCCGAGGCGGGCTTTCGCGCGGTGGCGATGGACCTGCGCGGGGTCGGCGGCAGCGACCGCACCCCGCGCGGCTACGACCCGGCGAACCTCGCCCTGGACATCACCGGCGTCATACGGTCCCTGGGCGAACCGGACGCCGCGCTCGTCGGACACGACCTGGGCGGCTATCTCGCGTGGACGGCGGCGGTGATGCGGCCCAAGCTGGTGCGCCGGCTGGCCGTGTCCTCGATGCCGCATCCGCGCCGCTGGCGCTCGGCGATGCTCGCCGACGTCCGGCAGAGCGCCCGGAGTTCGCACATCTGGAACTTCCAGCGGCCCTGGCTGCCCGAGCGCCGGCTGACGGCGGACGACGCGGAGCTGGTGGGGCAGATGATCAGCGACTGGTCCGGGCCCCGGCAGCCGGACGAGGACGCGCTCACGGTCTACCGGCGGGCGATGAGCATCCCCTCCACGGCGCACTGCTCCATCGAGCCCTACCGCTGGATGGTGCGGTCGCTGGCCCGCCCCGACGGCATCCAGTTCAACCGCCGGATGAAGCGGCCGGTGCGCGTGCCGACGCTGCATCTGCACGGTTCCCTGGACCCGGTGATGCGCACCCGCAGCGCGGCCGGCTCCGGCCAGTACGTCGAGGCGCCCTACCGCTGGCGGCTGTTCGACGGCCTGGGGCACTTCCCGCACGAGGAGGACCCGGTGGCGTTCTCCACGGAGCTGATCAACTGGCTGAAGGACCCGGAACCGGACCGCTGACGCACCGCGTACGGCATGCGGCCCGGGGCAACACACGCCCCGGGCCGCACCGTTGAGATCCTCGTTCCGCCCGCTCCGTCCGGACGTCCGCCGCCCACCGGCCGGGCGGATCGCACGGCTGAACGGGGCACCCACGCTCCCCTCTCGAACGCTCGTATGACGAGCAGCCAATTGCCCGGCGCATAGGCCAATTGGCGGTCCCCGAGGCGGTTACCGACCTTGGGGCGGGGGCAGAGTCGACAGTATGGGCTGGACGCACGACTACCGTGACGTGGCACGCAACCGCCGCAGCAGTGCCGCTGTAGTGGGTACTCAGGACAGGGGAACCCCGGACCTCGGGTCCGGACCGTCCCCCGACCCGGCGCACCCGATGGGCATCCCGCGGATCCTGCGCCGCAGAGCGCGCTGGATGAGCGCGCGACTACGCCATCCCCGTACCTGACACGCCGCCGGCGGGGCGCGGAGAGCACCGCTCCCCGCGCCCGGCTCGCCCCCCGCGGACTCAGATCGCGCACCCCTGGCTGTCGACCTGCTGCTCGGCCGTACGCCCCTTGGCGATGTCCGCGCGGATCTCGTCCGCGGTCAGGGCGTAACCGGTGTGCGAGTCGTCCAGCGACTTCGCGAAGACCACGCCGTAGACCTCACCCTTCGGGGTGAGCAGGGGGCCACCGGAGTTGCCCTGCCGGACCGTGGCGTAGAGCGAGTAGACATCACGGCGGACCGTGGCGCGGTGGTAGATGTCCGGGCCGTTCGCCTGGATGCGGCCGCGGATCCGGGCGGCGCGGACGTCGTAGCCGCCGTTCTCCGGGAATCCGGCGACGATGGCGTTGTTGCCGCTGCGCGCGTCCGGGCCGGCGAACCGCAGGGCCGGGGCGCTCAGCTGCGGCACGTCCAGGACCGCGATGTCGCGCTGCCAGTCGTAGAGCACGACCTTGGCGTCGTACGTGCGGCCCTCGCCGCCCACCTGGACGGTCGGCTGGCGCACCCCGCCGACGACATGGGCGTTCGTCATCACGCGGTGCCGGCCGAAGACGAAGCCGCTGCCCTCGAGCACCTTGCCGCAACCGGGGGCCGTGCCGACGACCTTGACGATGCTGCGCCGGGCCTGCGCCGCCACCGGGCTGGTGGCCAGCTGCGGGTCGGGCGCGGGCACATTGTTGATCGGCTCGTTGGAGAACGGCGTGAAGACCTGCGGGAAGCCGTTCTGGGCGAGCACCGAGGAGAAGTCGGCGAACCACGTGCTGGCCTGCTGGGGCATCACCCGGGACACGCCCAGCAGCACCTTGGAGTTGCGGACCTCCTTGCCGAGCGTCGGCAGGGAGGTGCCGGCCAGCGCCGAGCCGATCAGCCAGGCGACCAGCAGCATCGCCAGGACGTTGACCAGCGCGCCGCCGGTCGCGTCCAGCGCTCTGGCGGGTGACCAGGTGATGTGGCGGCGCAGCTTGTTGCCCAGATGGGTGGTGAGCGCCTGGCCCACGGATGCGCACACGATGACGATGGCGACCGCCGCGATGGCCGCGAAGGTGCCGGGGGTGGCATCGCCGGTGATCTCGTTCCAGATCACGGGCAGCAGATAGACCGCGATCAGGCCGCCTCCGAGGAAGCCGATCACGGACAGGATGCCGACGACAAAACCTTGCCGATAGCCGACGATCGCGAACCACACGGCCGCGACCAGCAGCAGGATGTCCAGGACGTTCACGCCGGACACCGTCTCACGAGCGCCAGTCGAGTGGGACCGCCTTGTCACGGTCCCATGGAATCTCCCAGCCCGCGTAATGCAGGATCCGGTCGATCACTCCGGCCGTAAAGCCCCAGACCAGAGCATTCTCGACAAGAAACGCGGGCCCGGTGTGGCCGCTGGGATGGCGCGTCGTCACCCGATGCGCCGGGTCCGTGAGATCCGCCACGGGAACCGTGAACACCCGTGCGGTCTCCGCCTGGTCGACCGCGCCCACGGGACTCGGCCGGCGCCACCACCCCAGCACGGGCGTCACCACGAAGCCGCTGACCGGGATGTAGAGCCGCGGCAGCACCCCGAAGACCTGCACACCGGACGGGTCGAGGCCGGTCTCCTCCCGGGCCTCGCGCAGCGCCGCCCGCACCGGACCGGGCCCGTCGGCGTCGCCGTCCTCCGGGTCGAGGGCGCCGCCGGGGAAGGAGGGCTGGCCCGCATGGGAGCGCAGGGTGCCGGCGCGCTCCATCAGGAGCAGCTCGGGGCCGCGGGAGCCGTGGCCGAAGAGGATCAGCACCGCGGACTGCCGGCCGCCGCTCTCCGGCGGCAGGAAGCGGCTGAGCTGGCGGGGCTGGACCGTGGCGGCCGCGCGGGCCACCGGGGCCAGCCAGTCGGGCAGGCCGTCGGCGGAGACCGGGACCTCCGGGCCGGACGCCGCGTCACCCATGGCCGCCTCCTCGTCGTACCGCTGCTCCCGTGCACTTCTCATACGCGCCCCCTCCAGGCCTGGCGTGGATCGTCGGTCACCTCTTGACGGCCGCCCTCACGAGGCGGCCGCCGGGGGCGCCATCGGGGGCGCGGGCTGCCCCGGGTAGTCGGCCGGCGGCTTCAGCCGCTGACCCGGCTTGCCGCCCAGCTCGTACTTCAGCAGCTTCTTAGCCTTCTCCGGGTCCGTCTCGCCCTCGCCGTACGCGGGGCACAGCGGGGCGATGGCGCAGGCGCCGCAGGCGGGCTTGCGGGAGTGGCAGACGCGGCGGCCGTGGAAGACGACGCGGTGCGACAGCATCGTCCACTCGCTCTTGGGGAAGATCTCGGCGACGTCCGCCTCGACCTTCTCGGCGTCCTCCGCGGTGGTCCAGCCGAAGCGGCGGGCGAGGCGGCCGAAGTGGGTGTCGACGGTGATGCCGGGGACGCCGAAGGCGTTGCCCAGCACCACGTTGGCGGTCTTGCGGCCGACCCCGGGGAGCGTGACGAGGTCCTCCAGGCGGCCCGGCACCTCGCCGCCGAAGCGGTCGCGCAGCGCGGCGGACAGGCCCAGCAGCGACTTCGCCTTGGCCCGGAAGAAGCCGGTCGGGCGGATCAGCTCCTCCAGCCGCTCCGGGTCCATGGCGGCCATGTCCTCGGGCGTCGGGCAGACCGCGAACAGCCGCGGGGTGGTCTGGTTGACCCTCAGATCGGTGGTCTGCGCGGACAGGACCGTGGCGACCAGCAGCTCGAAGGAGTTGGTGAAGTCCAGCTCGGGGTGGGCGTACGGATACAGCTCGGCGAGCTCGCGGTTGATCCGGCGGGCCCGGCGCACCATGGCAGCCCGGGACTCCGGCTTGCGCGCGGGGGCCTTCTTGGCGGGGGTCTTCCCGGCGGCCGCCTTGGCCGCCGGCTTCGCCGTCGCCTTCTTGGCGGAGGTCCCGGCCGTGGTCTTTTTGGCCGTGGTCTTCGTGGTTACGGCCTTCTTCGCCACGGCCTTCGTGGCGGCGGCCTTCTTCGCCACGGCCTTCGTGGCGGCGGTCTTCGTGGCGGTCTTCGTGGCGGCGGTCTTCTTCGCCGTGGCCTTCTTGGCGGCCGCCGGCTTCTCGGGGGTTTCGTTCACGGCGGCCTTCTTCCCTGCCGGGCGCTCGCCCACCGGGCTCTGCTGCGCGGCGGTCGGTGCGGTGGTCGGTGCGGTGGTCGGAGCGGTGATGGGTGCGGTGGTGTGCGGCGTCGGCGGTCGCGACGCGCCGGGCATCCGGACGGCGGGCTTCCGGACGGACGCGTCGACGGGGGTTGATTTGTTCCGTTCACCCGAATCCGAGGCGTGACCGGACGGCTGTTCGCCCACAGCGGAATCACGCCCCGCACTCACCCGACCGGCCCCCCCAGTCCTCTGCTCTCACCGGCGTATTGGACACTCGGCCAGACTAAGGCCAGCCACCGACATCCGGCTTGATCGCCGGTATTCGTGACTCCAATCGGCCCCCTGCCTTATGGCTCGGGGCACCGGTCCGGCAAACTTGTGATTGATCGCACTGTTTTGCATTCCGGCATGATGGGGACCACAGTCCCCCGGAGCATGTCGACAAGGAGAGATCTCGTGGACGACGTTCTGCGGCGCGCACCGCTCTTCGCGGCGCTCGATGACGAGCAGGCGGCCGAGCTGCGCGCCTCAATGGGAGAGGTCACGCTCGCCCGCGGCGACGCCCTGTTCCACGAAGGGGACCCCGGCGACCGCCTGTACGTGGTCACCGAGGGCAAGGTGAAGCTGCACCGCACCTCCCCCGACGGCCGGGAGAACATGCTCGCCGTCCTCGGCCCCGGGGAGCTGATCGGAGAGCTCTCGCTCTTCGACCCGGGCCCGCGCACCGCCACCGCTTCCGCCCTCACCGAGGTCAAGCTCCTCGGTCTGGGGCACGGCGACCTTCAGCCCTGGCTGAATGCCCGCCCCGAGGTCGCCACGGCGCTGCTGCGAGCGGTCGCCCGCCGCCTGCGCAAGACCAACGACCAGATGTCCGACCTGGTCTTCTCGGACGTGCCGGGCCGGGTGGCCCGCGCCCTGCTCGACCTGTCGCGCCGCTTCGGTGTGCAGTCCGAGGAGGGCATCCATGTCGTGCACGACCTGACGCAGGAGGAGCTGGCCCAGCTGGTGGGCGCCTCCCGCGAGACGGTCAACAAGGCGCTCGCGGACTTCGCGGGCCGCGGCTGGCTGCGCCTGGAGGCGCGCGCCGTGATCCTGCTGGACGTCGAGCGGCTGGCCAAGCGCTCGCGCTGACCCGGCGCACGGACTGCCTGAAAGGGCCCCGCTCCGGCGGGGCCCTTCGTCATGGCCGCAGGGCGCCCCGGGACGGCCGGGACGCGGCGGCCCCGGTAGCGCGCGGCCGCCCCTCCCCGCCCCCGGGGGCCGTTAACCGCTCGCGGCACCGCCGGCCGCTTCGCCATAGTGGCGCCCATGATCCACGGCACCGGGACGGACGAGGACGGCTGCTTCGTACGGGAGGGCTCCCTGGAGCGCGTGCCCGCGCGGTTCGCGCCCGTGGTGGCGGGGCTCGGTGACCGGCTCGGCGCGCATTTCGGCCCGGAGCGCCTGCACAGCAGCTACCTCTACGGCAGCATCCCGCGCGGTACCGCCGTCCCCGGGGTCTCCGACCTCGACGCGCTGCTCGCCCTGCGGACCGAGCCCACCGAGGCCGACCGCGCCGCCGCCCGCGCCGTCGAGGAGAGCCTCGACGCCGCCTTTCCGCAGATCGACGGTGCGGGCATCCTGCTGTTCAGCGCGGCCCGCGTGCTGAGCGAGGCGGAGCGCCATGACCTGGGGTGGTTCGTGGCCTGCCTGTGCACCCCGCTCGGCGGCCCGGATCTCGCCGCCCGGCTGCCCCGCTACCGCCCGACCTCGCTCCTCGCCCGCGAGACCAACGGCGATCTCTTCCGCGACCTGCCACGACTGCGCGAGCGGGCCGCGGCGGCCACCACGGAGGCCGAGCGCACCCGGCTGACCCGGGGCGTGACGCGGCGGCTCGTACGCACCGGGTTCACCCTGGTCATGCCGCGCTGGGGCGGCTGGACCAGCGACCTCGCCGAGTCCGCGGAGGTCTTCGGCCGCTACTACCCGATGTGGGCCGGCCCGATGCGCGCCGCCGCCGACGCCGCCCGCAGGCCCGCCGCCCACCCGGAGCTGCTGGACGAGCTGCTGGCCGGCCTCGCCCCCTGGCTGGCCGGCGAGTACCTGGCCGTCCACGGGCCGAAGGCGCCCCGCCCGCAGGACCGCTGACGGGGCGCCCCGCCACACCGGACGGCCGCGGCCCGAGCGGGCGTCAGCCGTCGATCAGCCCGTGTTCGCCCAGGTAGTCGAGCTGCGCCCGGACCGACAGCTCGGCGGCCGGCCACAGGGAGCGGTCGACATCGGCGTACACGCTCGCGACGATCTCCCCGGGGGTGCGGTGGCCGGCCTCGACGGCGGTCTCCACCTGGGCGAGCCGGTGCGCGCGGTGCGCCAGATAGAACTCCACGGCCCCCTGGGCGTCGTTCAGCACCGGCCCGTGGCCCGGCAGGACCGTCCCCACCCCGTCGTCGACGGTGAGCGCGCGCAGCCGGCGCAGCGAGTCCAGATAGTCGCCCAGCCGCCCGTCGGGGTGGGCGACCACCGTGGTGCCGCGCCCCAGGACCGTGTCGCCGGTGAGGACCGCGCGATCGGCCGGGAGGTGGAAGGAGAGCGAGTCCGCGGTGTGGCCCGGGGTGGGCACCACCCGCAGCTCCAGGCCCCCGGTGGTGATGACATCGCCCGCGTCGAGCCCCTCCCCGCCCAGACGGAGCGTCGGGTCGAGCGCCCGGACGGCCGTCCGGGTCAGCTCGGCGAAGCGGGCGGCGCCGTCGGCGTGGTCCGGGTGACCGTGGGTCAGCAGGGTCAGCGCGACGCGCTTGCCGGCGCGCTCGGCGGTGTCGATGACGGCCCGGAGGTGGCCCTCGTCGAGCGGCCCGGGGTCGATGACGACGGCGAGGTCGGAGTCCGGTTCGGCGACGATCCAGGTGTTGGTGCCGTCCAGCGTCATCGGCGAGGGGTTCGGGGCCAGCACGCAGTGGGCGCGCGCGGTGGCCTGCCCGGAGAGGGCCCCGCCACGCGGCCGGCCGGGAAGAGCGGTCGGTTCGGTCATGCGGGGGTCCCTCCCGGGGAGCCGGCGCGGTCCGGGCGGCCGTCGGCGCCCCCGGGAGCGCCGGATCCCGTGTCCGTCTGCGCGATGTGCTTGGTGAATTCGTCGTGCCCCGGCCAGCTCAGCTCGATCTCGCCGCCCACCACCCGGGCCCGCGCCAGCACCGGCGTGAGGTCCTGGGCCTCCGCGGCGGCCAGCGCGTCGGCCGCGGTGGCGTACGGCTGGAGTCCGCGCAGCGTCGCGATGGTCGGCGGCATCATCAGCAGCTCGCCGCGGTCGTAGCCGTCGGCCGCCTCCCGGGGGCGGATCCAGACCGCGAGGTCCGCCTCGGTGGAGGCGCCGGGCGCCGCCCCGGTGGACGGGGGTGCGCCCCGGGGGCCCGCCTCGGGCCCTTGCGGGAGGGTCCGCTGGCCCTCGGGCAGCTCCGCGACGAAGAACCAGGTGTCGTAGCGCCGCGGCTCGAACTCGGGGGTGATCCAGCGGGCCCAGGCGCCCAGCAGGTCGGAGCGCAGGACCAGTCCGCGGCGGCCAAGGAAGTCGGCGAAGGACAGTTCGTGGGCGACGAGGGCGGCGCGGTCCGCCTCCCAGTCCTCGCCCCTGGTGTCGGCGACGACCGTGTCGGCCGAGGCGCCGGCGAGCAGCACGCCGGTCTCCTCGAACGTCTCGCGGACCGCCGCGCACACGATGGTCTGGGCGGTGGCCGGATCGACACCCATACGCACCGCCCACTGGGCGCGCGAGGGACCGGCCCAGGCCACCGGGCGGGCGTCCCGCGGATCGACGGACCCGCCCGGATAGGCGTACGCGCCCCCGGCGAAGGCCATGGAGGTGCGTCTGCGCAGCATGTGGACGGCGGGGCCGCCGGCGGCGGAGTCCCGCAGCAGCAGAACGGTCGCGGCCCTGCGGGGCTCGGCAGGGGTCAGCTCGCCGTTCGCGAGTGCCCGGATGCGGTCCGGCCACTCCGGCGGGTACCACTGGCCGTTGGTCGTGGACGCCATGGCCGGATGCTATGCGCTCGCGCGCGGATGTTCGAGGGCCACTTTCGCGCCGGAGGGCCCCTGCTGACGCGGGGCCCTCCGGGGCACGGCACACGGGGCGGACGTCACCGCCCCGACGACGGGACTATTCGGCGATCTCCACCTGGATCTCGACCTCGACCGGCGAGTCGAGCGGCAGCACCGCCACGCCCACCGCGGACCGGGCGTGCACGCCCTTGTCGCCGAGGATCTCGCCCAGCAGCTCGCTGGCGCCGTTGAGCACGCCCGGCTGACCGGTGAAGTCCGGCGCGGAGGCCACGAAGCCGACGACCTTCACGACCCGCTGGATCCGGTCGAGGTCGCCGACGACGGACTTCACGGCGGCCAGCGCGTTCAGCGCGCAGGTCGCGGCGAGTTCCTTGGCCTGCTCCGCGCTGACCTCGGCCCCGACCTTGCCGGTGGCCGGCAGCGCGCCGTCCACCATCGGCAGCTGGCCGGAGGTGTGCACATAGGCGCCGGAGCGCACCGCGGGCTGGTACGAGGCCAGCGGCGGCACGACCTGCGGCAGCTTCAGACCGAGCGCCGCGATCTTCTCCTCCACCGCGCTCACGCCTGCTTCTCCCGCTTCAGGTAGGCCACCAGCTGCTCGGGGTTGTTCGGGCCGGGGACGACCTGGACCAGCTCCCAGCCGTCCTCGCCCCAGGTGTCCAGAATCTGCTTCGTCGCGTGCACGAGGAGCGGCACGGTCGCGTATTCCCACTTGGTCATGGGGCGAGCGTAATACCTGTCCACGGCGGCGGCGGACGCCGTGTGCCGCGGCCCGTCCCCGCCCCTGCCGCGCGGCGTCCGCGAGCCTGCCGCCCGCCCCCTACGGCACATCCCCGACCCGTCCCCGAGGACCCCGCGGGCAGATCTCCGGGGTGTCCCGGGCGCCATCCCGGGCGTACTCGGGACGCAGACTGGTTAGGCTCCTTGGCGTGAGCAGGCTCCATGTCGTCAGCGGCAAGGGCGGCACCGGAAAGACCACGGTCGCCGCCGCCCTCGCTCTCGCCCTGGCCACCGAGGGACGCCGTACCCTCCTGGTCGAGGTCGAGGGCCGGCAGGGCATTGCCCAGCTGTTCGAAACAGAAGCGCTTCCCTACGAGGAACGCAAGATCGCGGTGGCTCCGGCATCGGACGGCGCGGCGCTCCGGGCCGCCGCCGGGAACGGGTCCGGCGGCGAGGCGCCCCGGGGCGGCGGCAGACGCGGGGGCGGCGAGGTGCACGCCCTCGCCATCGACGCCGAACGCGCCCTGCTGGACTACCTCCAGATGTTCTACAAGCTCGGCAGCGCCGGCCGGGCGCTGAAGAAGCTCGGCGCGATCGACTTCGCCACGACCATCGCGCCGGGCCTGCGGGACGTCCTGCTGACCGGCAAGGCGTGCGAAGCCGTCCGCCGCAAGGACAAGAACGGCAGATTCGTCTACGACGCCGTGGTGATGGACGCCCCGCCGACCGGCCGCATCACCCGCTTCCTGAACGTCAACGACGAGGTGGCCGGCCTGGCGAAGATCGGGCCGATCCACAATCAGGCGCAGGCCGTGATGCGGGTCCTGAAATCACCGGAGACCGCGGTGCATCTGGTGACGCTCCTGGAAGAGATGCCGGTCCAGGAGACCGCGGACGGCGTCGCGGAACTGCGCGCCGCCGGCATCCCCGTGGGCGGCATCGTCATCAACATGACCCGCCCGGCGCTGCTGGACAACGGCGACCTCGACATCGCCGCCCGGGGCGCCCGGGCCGGCGTCGCCAAGGCGCTCTCCCAGGCCGGCCTGGGCGGCGCCCGCCGCGGCGGCCTGGCGGACCGGCTGATCGACCCCCTGCTGGAGCAGGCGCGCGAACACGCCGAGCGGGTCGAGCTGGAGCGCGCCGAGTACGCCGAACTGACCGCCATCGGCCTGCCCACCTACGAGTTGGAGCTGCTCCCCGAGGGAGTGGACCTCGCCGGGCTCTACCACCTGGCGAGAGACCTGCGGAAACAGGGGCCCATATGACCGCGGACACCACGACGCTGGACGCCTCGGCCCCGCGGCTCGAGGTCGATGCCCTGATCGACGACCCGCACACCCGCATCGTGGTGTGCTGCGGCTCGGGCGGCGTCGGCAAGACGACGACGGCCGCGGCGCTGGGCGTGCGCGCCGCCGAGCGCGGCCGCCGGGTCGTCGTGCTGACCATCGACCCGGCCCGGCGGCTGGCCCAGTCCATGGGCATCTCCGAGCTGGACAACGTCCCGCGCCAGGTCAAGGACGTCGACGAGTCCGCGGGCGGCGAACTCCACGCGATGATGCTGGACATGAAGCGCACCTTCGACGAGATCGTCGAGGGCCACGCGGACGCCGAGCGGTCCCGCGCCATCCTGGAGAACCCCTTCTACCAGTCCCTGTCGGCCGGTTTCGCGGGCACGCAGGAGTACATGGCCATGGAGAAGCTCGGCCAGCTCCGCGCGAACGACGAGTGGGACCTGATCATCGTCGACACCCCGCCGAGCCGCTCCGCCCTGGACTTCCTGGACGCTCCCAAGCGTCTCGGCTCCTTCCTGGACGGCAAGTTCATCCGGGTGCTGATGGCCCCGGCGAAGGTCGGCGGCCGGGCCGGCATGAAGTTCCTCAATGTCGGCATGTCGATGATGACCGGCACCCTCAGCAAGCTCATGGGCGGCCAACTCCTGCGGGACGTGCAGACGTTCGTGGCTGCCATGGACACCATGTTCGGCGGCTTCCGCACCCGCGCGGACGCCACGTACCGGCTGCTGCAGGCGCCCGGCACGGCGTTCCTCGTGGTGGCCGCGCCGGAGCGGGACGCACTGCGCGAGGCGGCGTACTTCGTCGAGCGGCTGGCCGCCGAGCAGATGCCGCTGGCCGGCCTGGTGCTGAACCGCGTGCACGGCAGCGGCGCGTCCCAACTCAGCGCCGAGCGCGCGCTGGCCGCCGCGGAGGCCCTGACGGACCAGCGGGCCGAGGACACCCATGCGGACGGGGCGGACACCGCGGACACCCGCACGGCGTCCGCCGCCCCCGCAGAAAATAATCTTGAAGCCGACGGCATTGTGGATCTCGACGCCGGGAAGGCTGGACCACGTACCGCCGGCGGCCTCTCCCCCGCCGCGGCGGAGCATGAGACACCCACCTCGGCCTCGGCGGCGCAACTGGCCGCCGGGCTGCTCCGACTGCACGCGGAACGCATGCAGGTGCTCGCACGCGAACGGCGCACGCGGGACCGCTTCACCGCGCTGCACCCCGAGGTTCCGGTGACCGAGGTCGCCGCGCTGCCCGGCGATGTCCATGACCTCGCGGGACTGCGTGCCATCGGCGACCGTCTGGCACAGAACCGCACGGACACCGAGGACTGAACGACCGCGAAGGCCGAACGACCCGAAGACCGAACAACGAAGACCGAATCGACGCCGAGGACCGCACCACACCGCCGGCTGAACGACCCCGACGACTGAGACGACCGGCACCGACGACCGAGCCGTACGTACGCCGGCTCAGCCACCCACCCCTTCAACTGCTCACCTGCCACCGCGCCCAGAGAGCCGGGCCGAGCGTGATCAGAGCCGAACACGACCGGGCCGAACTCGACCGGACCGGGTGCGACCGGACCGAGCCATCAGCCGAAGGTTCTCGGCCAAGTTCCTGCGGCTCTTCCCGCTCTTCCGGCTCTTCTCCGGTTTCCCGGCCGACCGCGGGCTGGCCGACCGCGCTACCCGACCGCGGCGAACTCGTCGAACATCTCGTCCTCGCAGTCCACGGACAGGATGCCCGTGCTGCGCTCGTACTCCGTACGCGCTGTCTCCAACAGCCGGCGCCATGACGTCACGGTCGGGCGGCGACGCAGCAGCGCCCTCCGCTCGCGTTCGGTCATCCCGCCCCACACGCCGAACTCCACCCGGTTGTCCAGGGCGTCGGCCAGGCACTCCGTGCGCACCGGGCATCCGGTGCACACCGCCTTGGCGCGGTTCTGCGCCGCTCCCTGAACGAACAGTTCATCCGGATCGGTAGTGCGGCAGGCTGCCTGTGCACTCCAGTCGGTTACCCAGCTCATGCTGGCGCCGTCCTCTCCCGAATCGAGGCTCCCCCACGGCGGCAAGCGGCATATTCACCGTTGCCAGTTGAGGACGTTACGGAAGGCGGGCAGGGCGCAACACCCCCTTCGGGCCCAATCTTGAATGGTCCGAACGGACTATGCGTATGCGGCAGATCACCCAACGGAGTGACCGCAGGGCATACCGCACTTTGCGCCCAAGGCGGGACAGTTCACCGCCCTGACACGGGAGTTTTGTCGTCATACACGGACACGTGGGGGCGCGGTCCGCGAGGAGTGGGGGTTGACGAACTCATGCGTAACCGTTCAGCCGGGCAGCCGAGAACAGGCTAAACGAACAGGTGCACCCCTGTCCGGCGGATGAAGAACGTAGGGTGCCCTCATGCCTAAGAAGCGCGACGGCGGAGGTCTGTCCAAGACGCAGCAGGCCGCCAAGTTCCTCGGTGTCAGCGTCCTGGCCGGAGCGGTGCTCGCCGGTCTCGCGCTCCCGGCGGCAGGGGCGCTCGGCCTCACCGCCAAGGGAACCGTCGAGGGCTTCGACGACATCCCCGCGAACCTCAAGACCCCGCCCCTCAGTCAGCGGACCAGGATTCTGGACGCCGACGGCGGTGAGATCGCCAAGGTCTACTCCCGTGACCGCACGGTCGTCGGCCTCAAGGACATGTCGCCGTACATCCAGAAGGCGATCGTGGCGATCGAGGACGCGCGGTTCTACCAGCACGGCGCCATCGACCTGAAGGGCATCCTGCGGGCGGTCAACAAGAACGCCCAGTCGGGCGGCGTCTCCCAGGGCGCCTCGACGCTGACCCAGCAGTACGTGAAGAACGTCTTCGTAGAGGAGGCGGGCGACGACCCGGACAAGGTCGCGCAGGCCACCCAGCAGACCATCGGCCGCAAGATCAAAGAGCTCAAGTACGCGATCCAGGTCGAGAAGGAACTCGGCAAGCGCAAGATCCTGCAGAACTACCTCAACATCACGTTCTTCGGGCAGCAGGCCTACGGCGTCGAGGCGGCCGCCCAGCGCTACTTCAGCAAGTCCGCCAAGGATCTGAACCTCCAGGAGTCGGCGCTGCTGGCCGGTCTCGTCCAGTCGCCCAGCCGCTACGACCCGGTCAACGACCCGCAGGAGGCCACCCGGCGGCGCAACACCGTCCTGCAGCGGATGGCCGACCTCAAGGACATCACCCAGGCGCAGGCCGACGCGGCCGCGAAGAAGCCGATCAAGCTGGCGGTCAGCCGCCCCAAGAACGGCTGCATCACCGCCACCGACGGCGCCGGCTTCTTCTGCGACTACATCCGCAAGACCTTCCTCGGCGACAAGTCCTTCGGCAAGACCCGGAAGATCCGTGCGCAGCGCTGGAACGAGGGCGGCATGACCATCCGCACCACCCTCGACCCGCAGACCCAGAAGTCGATCCAGTCCTCGCTCGCCGAGCACGTCTACGACGACGACCCGGTGGCCGGCGCCGCCAGCATCGTCGAGCCGGGCACCGGCAAGATCCTCGGCATGGGCCAGTCGCGCCCGTACGGCTTCGGTGCGAACCAGACCGTGATCAACCTCTCGGTCGACCACCGCATGGGCGGGGGCGCCGGCTACCAGCCCGGCTCGACCTTCAAGCCGGTGATCGCGGCGGCCGCGCTGGAGCAGGGGACCAGCCCCGAGCAGGAGTACCCCTCGCCGTACCGGATGCCGTATCCGAGCCCGGTGCAGACCTGCGACGGCGAGTGGCAGGGCACCGACACCACCCAGAACGAGAACAAGGAAGAGGTCGGCCCGTACGGCATGAAGGAGGCGACCGCGAAGTCGGTCAACACCTACTTCGTGCAGCTGATCAGCGACATGGGCATCTGCCCCGCGGTGAAGATGGCCCAGAAGATGGGCATCGAGCGGTCGGACGGCAAGCCGCTGCAGCAGGTGCCGTCGATGACCCTCGGCGTGCAGGAGATGTCGCCGCTGACCATGGCCGCCGGGTACGCCGCCTTCGCCAACGGCGGTGAGTACTGCTCCCCCGTCGCCATCGAGTCGATCACCGACGCGCGCGGCCGGGCGATGAAGGTCCCGCAGACCAGCTGCCGCAGCGCGATGTCCAAGAAGACCGCGGACACGGTCAACACCCTGCTCAAGGGAGTGGTCGAGGACGGCACCGGCAAGGAGGCCGGCCTCCACGGCCGGGACAGCGCCGGCAAGACCGGCACCAGCGACAGCCGCTACGCCGCCTGGTTCGTCGGCTACACCCCGAACGCGGCCGGTGCGGTCTGGGTCGGCGACCCGCAGCACAAGCGCAAGATGTACGACATCACCATCGGCGGCGTGCCCCACGACAAGGTCTACGGCGCCGACACCCCCGGCCCCATCTGGCGGGACGCGATGACCGGCGCCCTGGACGGCCGGCCGGCGCCCGGCCTGCCCACCGTCCCGATCGACGATCCGGTCAAGGACAAGAGCGGGGGCGACGACGGCGACAAGGGCCCCGGCCCGCACAAGCCCGGCCGGGGCGGCCACGGCAAGAAGCCGGGTGGCGGCCTGCACATCCCCGGCTTCCCGGACATTCTGGGTGGCGGTAACGGCGGTTGGTAGACGGCCGGTTGGCCCGTGGGCGGCCGGTCGGCCCGTAGGGCACGCGCCGGCGGCCGGCCCGCACGAAACGCGGCGAGGGGCGCCCCCACCACGGGGGCGCCCCTCGGCGTTCCGGCGGAAGAGCCGCGGCCGCTCAGCCGGCCAGCAGCTTCTTCACCACCGCGGCCACCCGGCCGCCCTCGGCGCGGCCGGCCACCCGGGGGTTGACGATCTTCATGACGGCGCCCATCGCCCGCGGCCCCTCGGCGCCGCCGGCCTTGGCCTCCGCCACGGCGGCCGCGACCAGCTGCTCCAGCTCGTCGTCGGTCAGCGGCTGGGGCAGATAGTCCGCGAGCAGCTCGCCCTCGGCGCGCTCCCGCTCGGCCTGCTCGGCGCGGCCGGCCTGGGAGAAGGCGTCCGCGGCCTCCCGGCGCTTCTTCGCCTCCCGCGCGATGATCTTCTCGACCTCGTCGTCGGACAGCTCACGGGCCACGGTGCCCGCGACCTCCTCCTTCTGGATCGCGGTCAGCGTGAGGCGGAGGGTGGAGGAGCGCAGCTCGTCGCGCGCCTTGATCGCGACGGTGAGGTCGTCCCGCAACTTGGACTTGAGCGTGGTCATGCCGTCGAGTATGCCCCCACCCACCGACAACCGCCGTGCCTTTTCCCGCCGGGCGACGGCCCTACCCCCACCCGGCGGACCCCCGCCCGCCCGTGCGCTGCGCCCACCCCCGCCACTCTGCGACGATGGAAGCATGCGCGCGCGATACGGAGTACCCCTGGCCCTGACCGCAGTCGGCGCGGCCGGCCTGACCTATGCCGCCGGCTTCGAAGTCCGCTCCTTCCGCCTGCGGCGCGTGACCGTGCCCGTACTGCCCCGTGGCATGCGGCCGTTGCGCGTCCTGCAGGTCTCCGACATCCACATGGTCAGCGGACAGCGCAAGAAGCAGCGCTGGCTGCAGTCGCTCGCCGGGCTCCGCCCCGACTTCGTCGTGAACACCGGCGACAACCTCTCCGACACCGAAGGCGTCCCCGAGACGCTGGACGCGCTGGGCCCGCTGATGGAGTTCCCCGGCGCCTATGTCTTCGGCTCCAACGACTACTACGGCCCCAAGCTGCGCAACCCCGCCCGCTATCTGGTCGAGCGGGTCAGGGGGCGGCACGGCCTCAACGGCAACGCGCCCGTCACGGGGGCGGTCCACAACCCGTGGGAGGACCTGCGCGACGCGTTCGACGCGGCCGGCTGGGTCGGCCTGTCCAACTCCCGCGGCCGCCTCAAGCTGGACGGCATCGAGATCGCCCTGACCGGTCTGGACGACCCGCACATCAAGCGGGACCGCTACGCCGAGGTCGCCGGCGGCCCGGAATCGGGCGCCGACCTCTCCCTGGCCGTCGTCCACGCCCCGTATCTGCGCTCCCTGGACGCCTTCACCGCGGACGGCTACCCGCTGGTCCTGGCCGGCCACACCCACGGCGGCCAGCTCTGCATCCCCTTCTACGGGGCCCTCGTCACCAACTGCGACATCGACCCCGACCGGGTCAAGGGCCTGTCCACCCACACCGCCGGCGGCCACACCTCCTTCCTCCATGTCTCCGCCGGCTGCGGCACCAACCGCTACACCCCGGTCCGCTTCGCCTGCCCCCCGGAGGCCACCCTGCTGACGCTGACGGAGCGGGGCTGACGGCCAGCGGGCAGGACACCGGAATCGGGCCGCGACCAGGGCGAAGGGTGACGCGGGCGGTGGCCGGCGCACGCGAGCCGGGCGGGCAGTGCCGCCGTACGGGCTGACACGGTCGGGGGACTGCGGCGGTCGGGGCGCTGACGCCGTCCGCCGCGGCGCCGGCGCGGTCCGGGGGCCGGGAATCCATGCCCCTGCTCGTGCCCGCGCCCGCCCGCGGGGGCGACGGGGCCCGGCGCGGGCTCTCCCGCGCCGGAGTTTTGCCGGACGGGGGCTCCCCCGCCCACTGATCATCGCCGTAACGTGGAGGAATGTCCGACCCCACCCGGACCTCGCAGTCCACGCGCCACGCATCCGGCCCCGCCGGCGCCGCCGCCCGTACCCCGGCAGCTGCCGTCGCCCCCCGGATCCGCCGCCCCCGGGCGGCCGCCTTCCGTGCCCTCATCAGCGCGGCCGCTCTCACGGGCACGCTCCTCGCGGCCGCCGGCGCCACCGCCCCGGCCACGCTCCTCGCCCGCTTTCCCGTGCAGGCCAACCTCGCCGCCGCGCTGATCTTCGCCGGCGCGGCCCATCGCGCCTGGAACGGCCGCCGCGCGGTGAGCCCCCGACTCACCGGCGCGCTGCTGCCCTTCCTCCTTCTCCCCGCCGTCCTCCACCACGCCTTCCCCGCGGCCGACTCCACGGCCTTCGCCCTGCCGCACGCCACCGCGCCCACCGTGCCCCAGGCCGTCGCGCATCAGCTGCTCTTCGCCGCGACGCCCTTGGCCGCCCTCGCCGACTGGCTCCTGCTGACGGCGCCCCGCGGCTTCCGTGCGGCCTGCATCTGGCAGTGGTCGGTCTACCCCCTCCTCTACCTGGCCTTCGCCCTCGCCTTCCCCGCCGTCGCCGGAGCCCCGTCGCCCGGCGCCGCCCTCGCGCTCGGCATCGGACTGGCCGGCTTCCTGCTCCCCTTGATCGTCATCGGGATCGACCAGGTCAGGCCCGCTCCCCGGCTCCGCGGGAACCGGATTTCACCTACGGGGATCGGTCCGCTAAAGTAGAGCTCGTTGCTTCGGGGTGTAGCGCAGCTTGGCAGCGCGCTTCGTTCGGGACGAAGAGGTCGTGGGTTCAAATCCCGCCACCCCGACTGAGAAGTAGCAGTTCAGGCCCGGTTTTCGGAAACGGAAACCGGGCCTGACGCGTTCTCCGCCCGGGTGGGGCGGACGGCTTGGGAGAAGGCGGGGAGCGGGGTGGGAAGTGCGCGCCCGTGAGCGCCGCCCGCTGACGCTCGTTCAGAGGTTTTTCCCGCGCGCGGAGCACGACATCGAAGTGATCCGCGCCACAGTCGGCAGGCGGGGACAACGCCGCCCGTCCGGGAAGTACTTGACCGCCACCGGCCTCCGGGCCCGCACGCGCTCCCCCGTGCCGCGCCGTTCGGCACCGGTCCCTCCCCTCGTGGGGACCGGTACCGAAGGGCGCGGCTGCGCCGATCCGCGCCCCCCGTACCGGCGCGGAGCGGGCCTGGCGGCACCCGTGGTCGTCGTGGCGGCAGTGCCTGGCGGGGTCCGCGCGCCAGGGGGGCTCACGCTCCTGCGCCCGGTCCGTGACCACCGGCGTCACTCCGGCGGAAGCTACGAGACCTTGCCCCAGGGGTTGTCATTCCGAGCGCCGGGCTGTGGCCTGTGAGGGCGACGCCGCGTTGCTGCGCTACTGCGTCGTGATCCTGTCAGGTGTGGCTCCCCCCGAGGAGATCTTGGCATCGGGCCGACGGCATCGTCGCAGGTCAGCCAGGTAAGGTGAGTTTTCCGGTCCGGATGTCCAGACGCGGGGGGAAGTAAGGAGTGGAGACCTTGAGTTCCGGCTCAGGGGCACGCACGGCCTTCGCGGAACGTCTCGCGCTGCTGTACAAGGAGGCCGGCAACCCTCCCCTCAAGAAGGTGGCCGAAGCGGTCGTCCGGCTGCATCGGGTCGACGAACGAGGGCGCCCGGTGCGGGTGTCCGTGCAGCGGATCAGCGACTGGCGGCGGGCCAGGAACGTCCCCGCCCAGTTCGCCGCCCTCGCCGCGGTGCTGCACGTCCTGATCCCCCAGGCACGGCGGGCGCGGCCGGCGCCGGTGTCCGCGGGACTGTACGACCTGGCGCAGTGGCAGCTGTTGTGGGAGCGCGCGGTCGGCGACCGGGCGAGCGCCCCCGGGGAGGACGAGGAGCGCGTCGCGGCCGAGGCTCCGGCCGTGCCCGGGGTGTGCCCCTACCGGGGGCTGGCCGCGTACCGCCGGCACGACGCCCGGTGGTTCTTCGGACGGGAGCGGAGCACCGCCGCCCTCATCGCCCAGCTCCGCGCGGCGCGGGAGTCGGGCGGCCTGGTCATGCTCGTGGGCGCCTCGGGGGCGGGGAAGTCGTCGCTGCTGAACGCCGGTCTGCTGCCCGCCGTGCACGGCGGCGCGCTGGACGACGGGAACGGCCGGGCGCGGGAGGTGCTGCGGCTGGTGCCGGGCGCCGATCCGCTGGCGGAGCTGACCCGCCGGATACCGGAGCTGGCCCCCGTCGCCACCGCCGCGCCGGAGCCGGAGGCCTGTGCTCCGCATCGCGCGCAGGCGGTGCGGGAGGCCGCCGCGGCGTGGGCGCGGCGCGCGGCGCCCTCCGGAGCCCGTCCGATCCTCGTCGTGGATCAGTTCGAGGAGGCCTTCACGCTCTGCTCCGACGAGGCGAGCCGGCGCACGTTCATCGCGCTGCTGCACGCCGCGTGCACGCCCGCGGCCCCCGGTGATCCGGCCCCCGTCCTCGTCATCCTCGGCATCCGCGCCGACTTCTACGAGCAGTGCCTGGGCCATCCCGAACTGGCCGACGCCCTCCAGCACCGGCACATGGTGCTCGGGCCGCTGACCGCCGCTGAGTTGCGCGAGGCGGTGACCGGCCCGGCCAAGGCGGTGGGGCTGGAACTCGAACCGGGGCTGGCGGAGTTGATCGTCCGGGAGGTGAGCGCCGGCGGCCTCGGCGGCGCGCACGACGCGGGGGTGCTGCCGCTCCTCTCCCACGCCCTGCTCGCCACCTGGCAGCGGCGCAAGGCGGGGCGCCTGACGCTGGCCGGCTACCGCGCGGCGGGCGGCATCCAGGGAGCGGTGGCGGCGACCGCCGAGCAGGCCTGGTCCGGTCTCGACCCGACCGCACGCACCGCCGCGCGGCTGCTCCTGCTGCGACTGGTCCGGCTCGGCGAGGACACCCAGGCCACCCGCAGGCGGGGGACGCGGCGCCAACTGGCGGAGGAGTCCGCGGATCCGCGCAGGACGGCGGAGTCGCTCGAAGCGCTGGTGCACGCCCGGCTGGTGACGCTCGACGCGGAGGCCGTGGAGATCACCCATGAGGCGCTGCTGCACGCCTGGCCCCGTCTGCGCGACTGGATCGACGAGGACAGGAACGGCAATCTGCTGCGCCAGCGGCTGGAGGAGGACGGCCGGGCCTGGGAGGGCGCGCACCGCGACGCCTCGCTGCTCTACCGGGGTTCGCGGCTGGAACAGGCCCGTACCTGGGCGCAGTCCGCCGGCGACACCTTCCTGACCCGGAACGCGAAGGAATTCCTGGCCGCTTCGGACCGGCTGCGCAGGCGCACGGTCCGGATCGGCCGCGGTGCGGTGGCAGCGCTGGCCGTCCTGGCGGTGATGGCGGCCGGTGCGGCGGTGGTCGCGTGGCGGCAGCGGGACGACGCGGTGTTCGCGCAGGTGCTCGCCGAGGCCGACCGCGCCCAGTACACGGATCCGTCGCTGTCCGCCCGGCTCGACCTGGTGGCGCACCATCTGCGGCCGGACGACGCCGGCACGGACAGCCGGCTGATCTCGACGGTGAACGCCCCACTGGCCACGCCGCTGCTCGGGCACACCGGCGCCGTCTACCTCACCTCGTTCAGCCCCGACGGGCGGATTCTGGCCACCGCGAGCTACGACCGCACCGTCCGGCTGTGGGACGTGGCCGACCCGGCGCGCCCCGAACCCCTGGGCAAGCCCCTGACCGGCCACACCAGCTGGGTGAGCACCGCCGTCTTCAGCCCGGACGGCCACACCCTCGCCAGCGCGTCGGACGACGGCACGATCCGGCTGTGGGACGTGCGCGACCCCGGCCATCCGCGCCCGGTCGGCGCGCCCCTGACCGGCCACGGCGGCTCGGTCTACCTGCTCGCCTTCAGCCCCGACGGGCGCACGCTGGCCGCCGCCGACGAGGACCACACGGTCCACCTGTGGGACCTGCGCGGCGCGCACCGGCCCAGGCCGCTCGCCACCCTGACCGGCCCCACCGACGCGGTGCGCTCCGTGGCGTTCAGCCCCGACGGGCGGACGCTGGCGGCCGGTGGCGACGACCGCGCGATCCGGCTGTGGGACATGGCCGACCGGCGTCATCCGGCGCCGGTCGGCCGGGTGTTGAGGGGCCACGGGGGCGTCGTGCACTCCGTGGCCTTCAGCCCGGACGGCCGTACCCTCGCCAGCGGCAGCGCGGACGACACCGTACGGCTCTGGGACGTGGCCGCGCCACGGCGGGCGACGCCGCTCGGCGCGCCCCTCACCGGCCACACCGGCCCCGTGTGGTCGGTGTCCTTCAGCCCCGACGGGACGATGCTCGCCGCCGGCAGCGCGGACAGCACCGCCAGCGTGTGGAACGTCCGCAATCCGGCGTACCCCTCGCAGGTCGGCGAGCCCCTCGCGGGCAGCAGCGGGGAGATGTACACCGTGAGCTTCAGCCCCGACGGGCACACCCTCGCCACCGGGAGCGGCGACAACAAGGCCCGCCTGTGGTCGATACCGGCATCGGACATGACCGGCCGCATCGGGGCGTTCCGCCCGGACGGACGGGTCCTCGCCACGGCCGCGCGCGACGGCCGGGCGCGCCTGTGGGACGTGCGCACGCCCCGGCGGCCGGCCCTGCTGGGCGCGCCGTTCGCCCCCGGGAAGGGCGGTGTGCGGTCGATGGCGTTCTCGCCGGACGGCCGCACGCTCGCGGTGCTGGCAGCCGACCACACGGTGCGGCTGTGGAACGTCGCCGACCCGGCCCGGCCGAGCCCCTGCGGGCCGCCCGTCGCGCTGCGGACGCGCTACGCGGGCGCCGGCGCGCTGGCCTTCAGCCCGGACGGGCGCACCCTGGCAACCGCCCACGACGACCGCACCGTTCAGCTGTGGGACGTCCGAGCCCCGTCCCGCATGCGTCCGCTCGGCGCGCCGCTCGCCGGCCACACGGGCTACGTCAACTCCCTCGCCTTCAGCCCGGACGGCCGCACGCTCGCCAGCGGCGGCGCGGACGCCACGGTCCGGCTGTGGCGGGTGGCCGACCCGCGTCACGCCACCCCGCTCGGCGCCCCCCTCAAGGGGCACCTGGGCCCGGTCAACCGGCTCGCCTACAGCCCGGACGGCCACACCCTGGCCAGCGGCAGCGACGACAACACCGTCCGGCTCTGGAACGTCACCCACCCCTCCCAGGCCACCGGGCTCTCCACGCTCAAGGGCCACACCGAGGCCATCGTGTCGCTGACGTTCAGCCCGGACGGTCACACCCTGGCCAGCGGCGGCAACGACGACCGGGTCCAACTCTGGAACGTCGCCCTCCCCGCCCGGGCCACTCCCCTGGGCCCCTCGATGAGCCCCGACGCCAAGACGGGCAGCTTCCTGTCGTTCAGCCCCACGAGCCGTCTGCTCGGCGTCTCGAGCGGCGCCGATTCCGTACGGCTGTGGAGCCTGGACTCCGACGAGGCGATCCACCGCATCTGCGCGACCACCCGGGGCGTTCTGACGCGGGAGACCTGGCACGCGTACCTGCCCCGCCTCGCGTACACCTCGCTGTGCGGCGGGTAGCGGGAGCCGGCGCACGGCCCAACCCGATTTGCACCGGTACCGGACGGAAATATTCCACTCACCGGCCCCACACGCCCCCTCAGCCCCCGTTTCCCGTGCCCGACGGACCACGCCGAGTGATCCCGGTCACAACACGACATTGCAACCGGGAAGTTGGCTCCCCGCCCGAGCAGCCTTGTTAGTGTTGCCCCAGCCCGATCGCTGGTGCATCCCCCGTCGCCAGCGGTCGGGCATTTGCATGGGCGCAGGGAGGCGGAGGCCCGCCGAGATCCGGAGGCGTCCCTTCCTGGAATCCGGAGCGGGCGACTGCCACGGCGGACGGGCCCTCCCCTCCGCCACGGCGGACGGCCCCCTGGACGCGACGCCGGCCGAGCCGGGCCGGGCCGGGCCGGGCCGGGCCGGGCCGCCAATCACCCCTGGTCAAAGGGCAGTTCCAGCATCCGGATCGCGTTGCCGCGCAGGATTTTGTAGGTCACGTCCTCCGGGAGGCCCGCCACGTGCTCGGCGGCCACCTGCTTCGTGTGCGGCCAGGTCGAGTCCACGTGGGGGTAGTCGGTCTCGAACGTCGCGTTGTCGACGCCCACCGTCCGGATCGCCTCGACGCCGTGCCTGTCCCGGAAGAAGCAGCAGAAGATCTGCCGGTAGTAGTAGGACGACGGCGGCTCGGGGATCAGGTCCTTCACCCCGCCCCACGCCCGGTGCTGCTCCCAGACGTCGTCGGCGCGCTCCAGGGCGTAGGGAATCCAGCCCATCTGCCCTTCGCTGTAGGCGAGCTTCAGCCGTGGGAACTTCACCAGGACGCCGCTGAACAGGAAGTCCATCATCGAGGCCATGGCGTTGTTGAAGCTCAGCGAGGCCTGCACCGCCGGAGGCGCGTCCGGCGAGGCCGCCGGCATCTGCGACGACGACCCGATGTGCATGTTCACCACGGTGCCGGTCTCCTCGCACGCGGCGAAGAACGGATCCCAGTACCCGCAGTGGATGGACGGCAGGCCCAGATACGTCGGGATCTCGCTGAAGGTCACCGCCCGTACGCCGCGCGCCGCGTTGCGCCGGATCTCGGCGACGGCGAGGTCGACGTCCCACAACGGGATGAGGCACAGCGGAATCAGCCGGCCGCCGCTGTCCCCGCACCACTCCTCCACCATCCAGTCGTTGTAGGCCCGGACGCAGGCGAGCCCGACCTCCTTGTCCTCGGCCTCCGCGAACGTCTGGCCGCAGAAACGCGGAAACGTGGGGAAGCAGAGCGACGCCTCCACGTGGTTGAGGTCCATGTCCGCCAGCCGGGCCTTGGGGTCCCAGCATCCGCGGCGCATCTGCTCCCGGGTGATCCCGTCCAGCGTCATCTCGTCGCGCGAGAAGCCGACGGCGGCGATGATGCGCTTGTACGGGAAGATCAGCCCCTCGTACCGCCACCAGTCCGTGATCTGGCCCTCGGGGTCGGTGGTGAAGCGGTACTTCCCCCCGACGTACTCCAGCTCTCCGATGCCGGCGGTGAAGGGCTTCGGCCCCTTGTCGCGGTACTTCTTCGGAAGCCAGGTCTCGAAGAGGTGCGCGGGCTCGATCACGTGATCGTCCACGCTGATGACCTTGGGTAGCTCCGCCGTGCCGCTGTTGCTGCTGCTCACGCTGTACCCCCAACTGCCCGCCGGTGCGTCACACCCTCACACTCCGGAACCCGATTTCTGACGACCCATCAGTTCTGAGGTTATGGGCTGCCTCCTTCGGCGACAAGGCGCGGCCGGGAACTCCACCCCTTGCGCGATCGCACGGCGTCCGCTGAACTGACACATCGTCAGTTCAGTGACGGGCGAGGGGGCAGCATGCACACGATCTGGCTCAGCGGTGCCGAATGGTTCGCCGTCCTCCGCATCGGCCTCGGGCTGTGGTGGCTGGAGAGCTGGCGCCACAAGGACAAGAAGACCTGGTTCGCCGGCGGCGGCATCACCTGGGCGGCCGGCATCGCGGCGGAGCACCGGTGGCCCCCGGTCCGCACGAGCTTCGAGCGCCTCGTGAAGCCCCGTCCGCGGTTGATGGCGTACCTCGTCGCCTACGCGGAACTCGCGCTCGGCCTCGGGCTGATCGTGGGGTTCCTGACGCCGATAGCCCTGGTCGCGGGGGCCGTACTCAACCTGATCTACCTCGTGCTGATGATCCACGACTGGGCGGAGCAGGGACAGAACCTCATGATGGCGCTGGTCTCGGTCACGGGGCTGCTCGCCGTGAGCTGGCAGAGCTGGTCGCTCGACGGGGCCTTGGGGCTGTTTCTGCGGTAGGGGTGGGGGTGGCGGGCATGCCGGACCCGGCGGGGCGCTGTTGCGGTCGTACTGCTCGCTCGCGGTGTGGAGGGTGCGCACTCGTCCCACCTCGTGCGAGGGGTCTCCCGCGCGTCGTCGGGGCTCGTTCGTTGTCGCATTCGGCGAAGTTATCCACAGCCTGGTGACCCTCGCCGACGGATTCCCGGCGCCGGGCGCAGAATGGGCTCATGACTGACGAGACGACCGCAGGCCCAGCTCACGCCACCGAACCGACCCCCTCGACACCCCCTACCCACCAGGGATCCGGGCCGACGGACTCGGCAGGCCCCATAGCGGGAGCGGCGGGTCCGGCGGCGGCCTCCGGCGGCGCGGCGGACGCGATGCCGGACTGGGAGAAGCGCTTCCGCGCGCCGCGGATCGGGCTGCCGGACTGGGCCGAGGACGCCCCGGACCGCTCCCTGTTCGTCTCGAACGCCACCGGCACCTTCGAGCTGTACTCCTGGGACCGGTCGACCGGCGCGCAGCGGCAGGTCACCGACCGCCCCAACGGCACCACGGACGGGACACTGTCGCCGGACGGCCAATGGATCTGGTGGTTCTCCGACACCGACGGCGACGAGTTCGGCGTCTGGATGCGGCAGCCCTTCGAGGGCGGCCCGGATGAGCCGGCCACCCCGGGGGTCGCCGCCGCCTATCCGGGAGGACTGGCGATCGGCCGGGACGGAACCGTGGTCGTCGGATGCTCCACGGACGAGGAGGGCTCCACGGTCCATGTCGTACGGCCCGGAGAGCCTCCGGTGGAGATCTACCGGCACCGCGAATCGGCAGGCGTCGGCGATCTCTCGCACGACGGCTCGCTGATCGCCCTGGAGCACACCGAGCACGGCGATGCGATGCACTCCGCGATCCGCGTCGTCAGGGCCGACGGCTCCACGGTCGCCGAGCTCGACGACACCGCCGGCGGGACCCAGGAGCTGGGCCTGTCGGTGATGGGCTTCGCCCCCGTCGACGGGGATGCCAGGCTGCTGGTCGGACACCAGCGCGGCGGCCGTTGGGAGCCGATGATCTGGGACCCGCTGACCGGGGTGGAGACCGCCCTGGAGATCGACCTCCCCGGAGATGTCGGCGCCGACTGGTACCCCGACGGGTCGGCCCTGCTGGTGGAGCACGAGTACCAGGCCCGCAGCGAGCTGTGGCGCTACGAGTTGGGCGAGCCGGGTGGGACCGGACCCGCGGCCCGGCGTCCGCTGACCCGGGTCGAGACCCCGGACGGCACGGTCTCGGGTGCGACGGCCCGCCCCGACGGCACGGTGGAGTTCCTCTGGTCGTCGGCGGCACAGCCCCCGGAGGTGCGCTCGACCAGCGGCAAGGTCGTGCTGGACCCGCCCGGCATGAAGGCCCCCGGATCGGTCCCGGTGCGCGACGTCTGGGTGGAGGGCCCGGGCGGCCGCATCCACGCGCTGGTGCAGCAGCCCGCGGGCGACGGACCCTTCCCGACGGTGTTCGACATCCACGGCGGCCCGACCTGGCACGACAGCGACGCTTTCGCCTCGTCGCCCGCGGCGTGGGTGGACCACGGCTTCGCGGTCGTCCGCGTCAACTACCGCGGTTCGACCGGCTACGGCCGCGCCTGGACGGATGCGCTCAAGCACCGCGTCGGGCTGATCGAGCTGGAGGACATCGCGGCGGTGCGCGAGTGGGCGGTCTCCTCCGGGCTGGCCGACCCGGAGCGGCTGGTACTGGCAGGCGGCTCATGGGGCGGCTACCTGACACTGCTGGGACTCGGCACCCAGCCGGAGGCCTGGGCGGTGGGCCTGGCGGCGGTCCCCGTCGCCGACTACGTCACGGCGTACAACGACGAGATGGAAGCCCTCAAGGCCATGGACCGGACCCTGCTGGGCGGCACGCCCGAGGAGGTCCCGGAGCGCTTCGAGGCCTCGTCGCCGCTGACCTATGTGGACGCGGTGCGGGCACCGGTGTACATCTCGGCGGGCGTCAACGACCCGCGGTGCCCGATCCAGCAGGTGGAGAACTATGTGAAGCGCCTGGAGGGCCGCGGCCATCCCCACGAGGTCTACCGCTACGACGCCGGCCACGGCTCCCTCGTCGTGGAGGAACGCATCAAGCAGGTCCGCCTGGAACTCGACTTCGCCCAGCGGCATGTGGGTGCGAAGGACTAGTTGACCGGCTGGGTTCTGGGGGGCGGGCGTGGGTTGAGGCTTGGGCTCCGGGGCTCGCTCTGGCCTCGCTCTGGCTGAGGCTTGGGCTCCGGCCTTGGTCTGGCTGAGGCTTGGGGTGGGGCCGGGCTGGACTGGGCTGGGCCGGGCCGTAAGTCGGCCATGGGCAGGTGGTGGTGGAGGTGGGTGGGAGGGGGGCGGCCCCCGGGGGGGTAGAAGAGGAAGGCAGCAGCCCGACCCGGCCACTTCACCCCGTCACCCCGCCCCCGCCCCAACTCCCCCTTCAACTCCCGCACCCGCACCGGCCCCCACACCCGCCTCCGCACCCGCACCCGCAGCCACACCGAATCCTGCACCCACCCCATGGTGCGCCAACACCGCATGCGGGTCCGTGCCGTTGGTGGTGTGGTCGGTGTGGACGGTCGCCGCGGTGAGGCGGGGGACGGCGTGGATGAGGGCGTGTTCGGCGGCGACGGCGAGTGCGTGCGCCTGCACCACGGTCAGCCGGGAGTCGACGACGATGTCGGCCTCGGCACGCAGGGTATGGCCGATCCAGCGCATCCGGACCTGGCCGACACCGCGGACACCGTCCACCGCGCGCAGGGCGCCCTCGGCGGCGTCGAGGATCTCGGGGTCGACGGAGTCCATCAGCCGCCGGTAGACCTCCCGGGCCGCGTCGCGCAGCACGATGAGGATGGCGACGGTGATCAGCAGGCCGACGAGGGGGTCCGCCGCCCGCCACCCGAGGGCCGCGCCGCCCGCGCCGAGGAGGACGGCGAGCGAGGTGAAACCGTCGGTACGGGCGTGCAGGCCGTCGGCGACCAGGGCGGCCGAGCCGATCCTGCGGCCGGTGCGGATGCGGTAGCGAGCCACCCACTCGTTGCCGAGGAACCCCACCACGGCGGCCGCGGCCACGGCCCACAGATGGGTGACCTCGCGGGGGTTGAGCAGCCGGTCCACGGCTTCGTAGCCGGCCAGCGCAGAAGAGGCGGCGATGGTCAGCACGATGGCGATGCCCGCGAGGTCCTCGGCACGGCCGTAGCCGTAGGTGTAGCGGCGGTTCGCGGCCCGTCTGCCGAGCACGAAGGCGATGCCCAGCGGAACGGCGGTCAGTGCGTCGGCGGCATTGTGGATGGTGTCGCCGAGCAGCGCCACCGATCCCGACAGCGCGACGACCACCAGCTGGATCACGCTGGTCAGGCCCAGGATGCCGAGCGAGAGCCACAGGGTGCGCAGGCCCTCGCGGGAGGACTCCATCGCGGCGTCGACCTTGTCCGTGGACGCATGGCTGTGCGGGGAGAGCACATGCCCGAGCCGGTGGCGCATCCGCGACCAGCGACGAGAGCGGTGCGGCGGCCGAGGCCCGGACTCGTGCCCGCCGCCCCCGGACGTCTGCTCGCCATCCGGGCGGGGGCCGCCGTCGACGCCCTCATGGCGGTCACCGGACACGTGATCATGGTGGCGGTGGTCACGGCGCGCGTGCTCATGGCCGTGCGGGTGAGTGTGGTTGCCTGCCATACGGCCAACCGTGGCACGGCTGCTCCATTGCAGCTACTGCCGTGGTACACCCTCTGACCAGGTGCGACATCGTTGCAGCAACGGCGGACGCCCGCCCCGGGCCGGTGCGCCCCCGGACCGGCCCGCCCTCAGACCCGCCCGGCCCGCGCCGCCTCGCCCTGCTCGTCGGCCCGTTCCTCGGCCCGTTCCTCGGCCCGTTCCTCGCCCCGACCCGCCCCCGAGCCGTCAGCCCGGTCGCTCTCCCGCTCGGCCCCGGACGAACCCCCGGCCGCGACCGCCCCCGCCCCCACGCCGCCGTCGTCCCCCTCCGGCAGGATGCCCAGCGCCGCGTCCTTGGCTGCTTCGGCGTCGCGGCGGAAGAGGCGGAACCACATGAACACCACGAAGCCCGCGAAGACGAACCACTCGCCGGTGTAGCCGAGGTTCTGGAAGGCCTTGAGGTCCAGCCCGCTGCCCTCGACGGCGGCCGGCGGGACGGCGGTCAGCGGCGCCCGGGGATCGGTCTGGGTGATCCACGCGTCGTAGACCGTGTACGGCACGATGTTGACCAGCGACGCCGCGCTGATCATGCCGAGCTGTCCCTGCGGCAGCCCGCCGCCGGCCTGCACGCCGTCGGTGCCCTGGTTCTCGGAGGCCTGGAGCGCCCCGGTGACCGTCACCTCGCCCTTGGGCGGCGCGGGCACCTTCGCGGTGTCGGCCTTCGAATCGGCGTCGCCGGGCAGCCAGCCGCGGACGACCGGGAGCGCCTTGCCACCGTCCGTCCGCAGCAGATCAAGGACGTAGAAGCCCTGCCGCTCGCCGCGCTTGTCCTTCAGGGTGCGGTCCGGCACGAGCAGTTGGTGGCCGGCGTCATAGTGTCCGCGGGCGCTGGCCTGGCGGCCGGAGGTCACCGTGTCGACGGGCAGCAGACTCTCCAGCGGGCGCGCGGCCGCCGCCTTAGCGCGGGCGGAGCGGCTCTCCTGCTGCTGGTGGTCCTGGACGCGGCCCTCGAAGCGGCTCAGCTGCCAGCTCCCCATGAAGATGCAGAGCGGAATCGCCAGTACGGCGAACACGTTGATTCCCCACCACCGCGGGGTCAGCAGGAACCGGTACACGCCCATAACGGTACGGGGCCCCCGCCATCGGGCCGCACCGCCCCCTCCGCACCGGGCCCCGCCCACCGGGACCTGGCACTTCCCCGGACCGGACGCCTAGCGCGGCGCCGCCAGCGCTTCCGTGCGGTAGACGGTCCCGGCGCACGCGTCCGCGACCTTGGCGTCGGCCGCGGCGGGCTCGCCGGCCTCCGGGGTGTGGCTGAGGACGATGCCGCCGGCCGCGGCCCCGCTGTCGCCGGAGCCCGTGTCGCCGCCCGCCTGGCCGCCGCCGTCACCCGCCGCCGTGGACCCGGTGTCCGCGGACTGTCCGGCGTCCTTGGTGGGCTCGGGGGTCGGCGAGGGCCCGGGGTTGGCGCAGCCGGTGGCGCCGCCGCCGGACTGCGGGATCCAGGCGAACTTGACCTCGTAGGACTCCCCCGGCTTGAGAACCAGCTGGTCAGGGGTGGTGGCCGGGTCGGGCAGGCCGGTGGCTTCGTCGCCGGAGGTGTGGTCGACGACATGGATGCGGTCGGGGTTGGTGGAGCCCTGTGCGACCACGCCGACGGTGCCGCCGCCGTCCACGGAGCACGCGGTGCTGGAGGTGTTGACCACCCGGAACGCGCCGTAGACGCGGCCCGCGGAGTCCGCCGTGCCGACCGTGCTGGTGCCCTGGCCGAGCTGTTCGCGCCCGCAGACCGGAGAGGTGACGTCCATGGTCTCGTCCGGGGCCGGGGTGCCGGCGCCCGCTCCGTGGCCCGCGCCGTTCTTGCCCGCGGTCCGGTCCCTGCCGCCGTGCCGGTCCGCGCCCGGCGGCCCGCCGCCCGCGCCGGGCGGCCGGGGCCCGGCCTGCTCGGTGCCCTCGCCGTGGACGCCCTCGGCGCCGCCCTGGGTGTGCCGGCTGCTCGCCGTGTTGGCGGGCCGCTCCCCGGAGCTGTCGGCGAGGTTCGCCACATGGACCATGGCGGGGATGGACGTGCCGCCGAGCAGCAGTGCGGCCGCGGCGCCCACTACGGCATGGCGGCGGCGCTGCCGACGGGCTGGCACGGCACGGCGCAGCTGCTCCAGTGCGTCCGGGGAGGGTTCGAGGTCGCCGACGCGGGACTGCAGCAGCCGCCGCAGGTCGTCCTCGCCGCCGAAGCCGCCCGTGGGATGGCCGGATCCGGGTCCCTCGCCGGAGCCGCCGCTCCCGCCGCCGAAGGCGCCGCCGTCGGGGCCGCTGCTGCCGGAGGCCGCGCGGTCGTAGGCATGAACGTGCTCGCCGTCGTAGGGGCGGCTGCCGCGGCTGTCGTAGGCGTGCCCCTCGTCGTGGTCGTAGGCGCGCCTGCCGTGTTCGGCGTACGGGGAGTCGCACGGGGAGGGGTCGGCCGCGTCACCGGTGTCCGCCGTGTCCGGTGCGGCGGTGTCCGGTGCGGCCGCCCCGACAGCGATGTCATCGCCGTTGCCGGATTCTTGGCCGGAATTCGCCCCTTTCCCGCACGGGATGCCGCGCCGGTGGTCCTCGGGCCCGTCGCCCCCGGGCCCCTGGGCCGTACGCGCCGCGCACAGTCCGCGCGCCGTCTCGCCGGGCCTGCCCCGCGCGCCGGCGTGCCGCCCCTCCGCGCCGGGCGTGCCCGGGCGCCGGTGCTCGTCGGGGGAGCCGTACGGGGCGCCGGGAGGCGGGGGGCCGGTCGGGGCGAGCCGGTTGCCGTGGGGTGTGCGGTGGTGCATGGGGTCTGTGGGGTGGGGTGGGGTGCCGGGGTCTCTCAGGGTGATCGGGGTGTGTGCGGTGGGCGGGGGGCTCGCGTCGCGCGTGCCCCGCGAGTCGTACGGGTCGTACCGGCCGGACGTCGTGCCGTTCATGCCGGGGTCTCCATGGCGACGCGGAGCGCCGCGATGCCCCGCGACCCGTAGGCCTTGACGGAGCCGAGCGATATTCCCAGCGTCTCGGCGACCTGCGCCTCGGTCATGTCGGCGAAGTAGCGCAGCACCAGCACCTCGCGCTGCCGGCGTTGGAGTCCGCGCATCGCCTGGATCAGCTGGTCCCGTTCCAGCAGGTCGTAGGCACCCTCCTCGGCGCTCGCCATGTCGGGCATCGGCTTGGAGAGCAGCTTGAGCCCGAGGATGCGGCGGCGCAGCGCGGAGCGCGAGAGGTTGACGACGGTCTGCCGGAGGTAGGCGAGGGTCTTCTCGGGCTCGCGCACCCGTCCGCGTGCGGAGTGCACGCGGATGAAGGCCTCCTGGACGACGTCCTCGCAGGAGGCGGTGTCGTCGAGGAGCAGCGCGGCGAGCCCCAGCAGGGAGCGGTAGTGCGCGCGATAGGTCTCGGTGAGGTGGTCGACCGTGGTGCCCGCTGCCATCGCGTCGTCAGATTCCCCGCGTTGCGGTGGGATCTGTGCGGGTCGCGCGGCGGGCCAGGGAGCGATCACCGGCATGCTCCCGGCCACACGGGAACGCGGCGGGCGCACTGCCGTGCCGGCCGCTGCGCCCGCTGGGGCGATGGTGAATCCGAGTACCTCTGCCACGCTTGTTGGACACGCTTCCCCCCACAAGGGTTGTACGCGCAAGGCACCGCTTTTGACGATGCATCAAATGCCCTCATGCGTACCAGCTCTTCCTGAATGCCCTGTTTTCCCCTACGCGCACGCCCGCCGGCCGGAGCGCATCGTGCGGCCCGCGGGTCCCCCGGGCCACCCCTTGAGGGGCGGCCACAAAGACGCGCCCCGCCCGACTGCCGGTTGCAGCGTGGCGGGGAGCGCATGGTCGAACGGATCGTCAGCCCAGATCAAGAGAGGGGCACCGGCGATTCGCTCACATAATCTTCACACGCCTCGCAAAGTATCTCCCAGATGGTCGGCGTACGGCGACCGATCGCGCCAAGTCGCGTACGCCACAGGGCCCGAGCCCCGATCCGCGCCCGCTACCGCTGGGCGTGCCGCCCCCGCAGCTCCGCCGCCACCAGCTCCCCCACCTGCGCGGTGTTCAGCGCCGCCCCCTTGCGCAGATTGTCCCCGCACAGGAACAGCTCCAGCGCCCGCGGGTCGTCCAGCGAACGGCGCACCCGCCCGACCCAGGTCGGATCCGTGCCGACGACATCGGAGGGGGTGGGGTACTCGTCCTCGGCCGGATCGTCGCACAGGACCACCCCGGGAGCCGCGGCCAGGATCTCGTGGGCGCCGCGGACCGTGACCTCGTTCTCGAAGCGGGCGTGCACGGACAGCGAGTGGGTGGTGAGCACCGGCACCCGTACGCAGGTCGCGGTGACCGGCAGGTCCGGCAGCCCGAGGATCTTGCGGGACTCGTCGCGGATCTTGAGTTCCTCGGAGGACCAGCCGTCCTCCTGGAGCGAGCCGGCCCAGGGCACCACATTGAGCGCGATCGGCGCCGGGAACGGCCCCAGGGTGTCCCCGGCGGCCCGCCGCACATCGCCGGGCGCGGTCCCCAGCTCCGTGCCGGCCACCGCGGACAGCTGCCCGCGCAGGGTGTCGATGCCGGCCCGCCCCACCCCGGAAACGGCCTGGTAGGAGGAGACGATCAGCTCGCTCAGCCCGTACTCGGCGTGCAGCGCCCCCAGCGCGACGATCATCGAGAGCGTCGTGCAGTTCGGGTTGGCGATGATGCCGCGCGGGCGCACCCGTGCCGCGTGCGCGTTGACCTCGGGGACGACCAGCGGCACGTCCGGGTCCATCCGGAAGGCGCCGGAGTTGTCCACGACCACCGCGCCCTTGGACACCGCGACCGGCGCCCACTGGGCGGCGACCTCGTCGGGGACGTCGAACATCGCCACGTCGATGCCGTCGAAGGCCTCCTCGCTCAGCGCGACGACCTCCACCTCCGTACCGCGCACGGTCAGCTTGCGGCCGGCCGAGCGGGGGGAGGCGATCAGCCGGATCTCGCCCCAGATGTCGGCGTGCTCGGAGAGGATGCCCAGCAGAACGCCGCCGACGGTGCCCGTGGCACCGACGACGGCGAGCTGCGGCCGGGCGGCCGGGCGGGCGTCCGCCCCCGCCGAGTCAGCGTGGGACGGACGGCCCGCCTCGGCCGGAATCATCGCCCGGTGCCGCCATAGACCACGGCCTCGTCACTGTCCGTGTCGAGTCCGAAGGCGGTGTGGACGGCGCGCACGGCCTCGTTCACGTCATCGGCGCGGGTGACGACCGAGATGCGGATCTCGGAGGTCGAGATGAGCTCGATGTTCACGCCGGCGTTCGACAGCGCCTCGAAGAAGGTCGCCGTGACGCCCGGGTTGGTCTTCATGCCCGCGCCGACCAGCGAGATCTTGGCGATCTGGTCGTCGTAGCGCAGCGAGTCGAAGCCGACCGCCGCACGGGTCTTCTCCAGGGCCGCGACGGCCTTGCGGCCCTCCGTCTTGGGCAGCGTGAAGGAGATGTCGGTCAGACCGGTCGACGCGGCGGACACGTTCTGCACGACCATGTCGATGTTGACCTCGGAGTCCGCGATCGCACGGAAGATGCGCGCGGCCTCGCCCGGCTTGTCCGGGACCCCGACGACCGTGACCTTCGCCTCGGAGGTGTCATGTGCGACGCCCGAGATGATTGCCTGCTCCATCGGCTGGTCCCCTTGCGGTTCGTTGCTGACCCACGTGCCCTGCAGTCCCGAGAAGGACGAGCGGACATGGATCGGGATGTTGTAACGGCGTGCGTACTCGACGCAGCGGTGCAGCAGCACCTTGGATCCGGAGCTGGCCAGCTCCAGCATGTCCTCGAAGGAGATCCAGTCGATCTTCCGGGCCTTCTTCACGACCCGCGGGTCGGCGGTGAAGACACCGTCCACGTCGGTGTAGATCTCACAGACATCGGCGTCCAGGGCGGCCGCCAGCGCGACGGCGGTCGTGTCCGACCCGCCGCGGCCCAGCGTCGTGATGTCCTTCTTGTCCTGGGACACGCCCTGGAAGCCGGCGACGATGGCGATGTTGCCCTCGTCGACGGAGGTCTTGATCCGGCCCGGCGTGACATCGATGATCCGTGCCTTGTTGTGCACGGAATCGGTGATGACACCGGCCTGGCTACCGGTGAAGGACTGCGCCTCGTGACCGAGGTTTTTGATCGCCATCGCCAGCAGGGCCATGGAGATCCGCTCTCCGGCGGTCAGCAGCATGTCGAACTCGCGCCCCGACGGAATCGGGGACACTTCCTGCGCGAGATCGATCAGCTCGTCCGTCGTGTCGCCCATCGCCGAAACCACCACGACAACCTGGTTGCCGTTCTTCTTGGCTTCGACGACTCGCTTGGCAACGCGCTTGATGCCCTCGGCATCCGCAACGGATGAGCCGCCGTACTTCTGCACGACAAGGCCCACGTGCGCTCCTCGCAACTGTCTCATCGGGAGTTTCCTCCCGGACCCCCGGAAATGGGGGTACTGCGGTCGGCTCAGTCTAACGAGCAAGCGGAATCCGCCCTGCTGATACCGCATCGTGAGACGCGTGACTCACTCCTTGACCACCGTGATCGGCTTGATCACCATGGCCACCTGAACTCGTGAGTTCCGCGTCCCGCGGGCGGTATCCACACGGCGCACCGTTGCGCCTGCCCGGCGAGCACATGCCCGCTCCAGCCCGGTACACACGAAAACGTAACCCAGCTCACAGGGTCCGGCCACGGCGCGGGGCATCACGCGGCGGACGGCGCCGGGCGCCTCGCGCGCCCCGGCGGGGGACGCCGGACGGGGCGCACGGCCCCGGGCGGCCGCCCCCGGGCTCAGCTTCCCCGCAGCCCCAGCGGGCCCGCGATCTCCGCCGCCATGACCCGGCCGGCCTCCTCGGCGAGCCGCTCCTCGTCGCCGGTGACGTCGCTGTCGGTGTCCAGGCCGTCCAGCTCGACCAGCGGCTGGTCGAGGCGCACATGGGCGACCAGCGACTGCAGCGCGCGCAGCGCGGCCGAGGCGGTCGGGCCCCAGTTGGAGAGGTAGGAGAACTGCCACCACCACAGGGCCTCGCTGACCCGGCCCGCGCGGTAGTGCGCCAGGCCGTGGCGCAGATCGGTGATGATGTCGGCCAGGTCGTCGGAGATGCGGCTGGCGACCGGCTCGCTGCGCGGCACGTACGGGTCGAAGACCTCGGAGTAGACGTCCACCGGGTCGAGCAGGGTCGCGAAGCGCTCACGCAGTTCGTCGACGTCCGCCTCCGGGCCGATGTCCGGCTCGTAGCGCTCGTCGGGGACGAAGTCCTCGTGGGCCCCCAGGCGGCCGCCGGTCAGCAGCAGCTGGGAGATCTCCAGCAGCAGGAAGGGCACCGCGCTGTCCGGCTCGTCGCCCTTGGCGACCTCGGTCACCGCGACGATGAAGCTCTCGATCGAGTCGGAGATCGATACGGCGAAGTCGTCCGGGTCCTGTGTCGCGTTGTGCAGCGTGGCATCAGACATCGAGAAGTCTCCTCCCTTCGAAGGCCCGCCCGAGCGTGACCTCGTCCGCGTACTCCAGATCGCCCCCGACCGGCAGTCCGCTGGCCAGTCGCGTCACTCTCAGGCCCATGGGTTTGATCATGCGGGCCAGATAGGTGGCCGTGGCCTCGCCCTCCAGATTCGGGTCGGTGGCCAAAATCAGCTCGGTGACGGTGCCGTCCGCGAGCCTGGCCAGCAGTTCCCTGATCCGCAGGTCGTCGGGGCCCACGCCCTCGATCGGGCTGATCGCCCCACCGAGGACGTGGTAGCGACCGCGGAACTCACGCGTCCGCTCGATCGCCACGACGTCCTTGGGCTCCTCCACGACGCAGATGACCGCCGGATCGCGCCGGGGGTCCAGGCAGACCCGGCACTGCTCCTCCTGCGCCACATTGCCGCAGGTGCCGCAGAACCGGACCTTCGCCTTGACCTCCATCAGCGCGTTCGCGAGCCGGCGGACATCGGTCGGCTCGGCCTGAAGAATGTGGAAGGCGATCCGCTGCGCGCTCTTGGGACCGACGCCGGGCAGCCTGCCCAGCTCGTCGATCAGGTCCTGGACCACGCCTTCATACACGGAACGTCTTCTTTCTCTTCTGCCGTGCTGCGTACGCTAGTTGGCTACTCCTCAGAAGGGGAGACCGGGGATTCCGCCACCGCCCAGACCCTGGGCGAGCGGGCCGAGCTTCTGCTGCTGCAGCTGCTGGGCGCTGGCGTTGGCGTCCCGGACCGCCGCCAGGACGAGGTCGGCGATCGTCTCGGCCGTCTCCTCCGCGGAGTCGGTGTCGATCGCCTTGGGGTCGATGACCAGGCCCGTGAGCTCACCGGAGCCGGTCACCGTGGCCTTGACCAGGCCGCCGCCCGCGGAGCCCTCGACGGGTGTCTCCGCGAGCTCCTGCTGGGCGGCCGCGAGATCCTGCTGCATCTTCTGGGCCTGCTGAAGCAGCTGCTGCATATTGGGCTGACCACCGGGGATCACGACGTGACTCCTGCCATACGACAACGATTGGTGCGGTAGCCCGAGCCTACGTGTTTCACCGCCCCCGCGCCCTACGCCGGAGGGAGGAGCACGGATGTACGTCCGGTGTACGTCTGCTGACCTGCTCAGCGGCCGCCCGGGGCGCTTGTGGGCGCCGTCTACTCGTTGTTGAACTCCTCGATCACCGTCGCGCCGAGTTCGCGGACGATCAGGTCGTGGCCGCTGAGCGCGGAGTCGACGAGGTCGGCGTCGTCCTCGGCAGGCATGTCGTACTCGATCGACGCCGGCGGGGGCTCCGGCGGCGTGTACGAGGGCTCCGCCACGGGCCCGCCCTGGCCGCCGCCCGCGGACGCCGCCGGCGACACGGCCTCCCGGGCCATCCGCGCGCCCTGACTGCCGCCTCCGCCGCCGCTGCCTGGCGCCTGGCCGCCCGCTCCGTACCCGCCCCCGGACGACGGGGGCGCCGCCGGGCCGCTCTGCTGCGGCGGGGGCTGCGGGGCACCCGCCTACGGCGGAGCCAAGGCGCAGTGCAGCGAGACCACGCAACTGCACCAGGGGCCGCCGCCTCCGACGCACGAGCCACCCGC
>NZ_BMND01000030.1 GCF_014646275.1 Streptomyces kronopolitis | reverse complement strand
CGGGCGCTCGCCCGCCGCGCCGCCCGCCGCACCGGCACCGCCCGCGGCCCGCGCACCCCGTGCCGGGCGCGCCGGAGCCGGCGGCAGCTGGCCCTTCAGCGGGCCCCATTCGTTCGGGTCCGGGACGCCCGGGGGCAGCATCTGGCGGCGCTTGGGCCCGCCGTGCTCGGATTCCCCTGGCTCCTTGGCCCCCGGCCACGCCTTGGCGACCCGCGCCGCCAGGACGAAGTCCTTGCGCAGCGGGTGGCCTTCGAAGCTGTCCGGGAGGAGCAGCGGTACGAGGTGCGGATGGCCGGTGAAGTCGATGCCGAACATCTCGTGGGTCTCGCGCTCGTGCCAGCCGGCGCCCGGGTAGACCGCGAGGGCGGTGGGCAGCGCGGCCGCCTCGTGCGGCACGGTCGTCCGCACCAGCAGCCGGTCGACGGTGCCGGGGCGCGCCACCCGCACGAGATGGGCGCAGACCCGGAAGCCGGTGCCGGGTTCGTCGACGGCGCTCAGCCAGTCGAAGTAGCGGCAGCCGAGGTCGTCGCGGGCGGCCGTCAGCGCGGTGAGCCAACCGTCCGCGGGCACGTCGACGGTCAGCAGGTCGTAGGCCAGCTCCGCGGTGGCCCCGGCGCCGAAGATCTCGCTCGCGGGCCGCGGCAGCCAGCCGACGACGGGCTCGGGCGCGGGCGGCTCGGCGGCTTCCGGCTGCTCAGCGACTTCCGACTGCTCAGGGGCTTCCGCAGGCGCCTCCGCCGGCTCGGCGCCCGCCGGCTGCTGCTCGGGCTTCCCCGGCTGCTGCTCGGGATTCTCGGGCTGCTCGCTCATCGGGGCTCCTCCCCCGCCGGCGCGGGCGGCGTGACGAGTCCGCTGCGCAGCGCGGCCGCCGAGGGCCGGGCGGCGCCGCCCTGCGCGTACCGCTCCCCCAGCGACTCGCGGGCGATCTTCTCCTGGAGCTTGAGGATGCCCTGGAGCAGCGCCTCCGGCCGCGGCGGGCAGCCCGGGACGTACACGTCCACCGGGATGATCTGGTCGACGCCCTTGGTGACGGCGTACGAATCCCAGTAGGGGCCACCGCAGTTGGAGCAGGCCCCGAAGGAGATGACGTACTTCGGCTCGGGCATCTGCTCGTAGAGCCGCTTGACCGCCGGCGCCATCTTGTCGGTGACCGTGCCGGAGACGACCATCAGGTCGGCCTGGCGCGGGCCGGGCGCGAACGGGATCACGCCGAGCCGGATGAAGTCGTGCCGCGCCATGGACGCGGCGATGAACTCGATGGCGCAGCAGGCCAGACCGAAGTTGAAGACCCACAGGCTGTAGCGGCGGCCCCAGTTGAGGACCACCTTCATCGGTTCGGGCGCGAGCCGGGCGAGGGTGCCCAGGCGCCGCGGCTCCGGCAGGAACTCGGGGCCGGCGCCCTCGGACGCGGCAGCGGGCCCGTGGGGTGCGGGGTTCACGTCCATTCCAGGACGCCCTTCTTCCATGCGTAGAGCAGGCCGATGGCGAGGAAGCCGAGGAAGATGAACATCTCCACCAGCGTCACACCACCGAAGCCGGGAGCGGCGAAGATCGTCGCCCAGGGGAACAGGAAGATCGAGTCGACGGCGAAGATGACGTAAAGGAAGGCGTAGACGTAGTAGCGGACCTGGGTGTGCGCCCAGCCCTCGCCGACCGGGTCCACGCCGCATTCATACGTCAGCAGTTTCTCGGGGGTCGGCACCACCGGTCGTAGCAGCCGCCCGGCCCCGAAGGCCACGGCCACGAAGAGCACCCCGATCAGGGCGATGATCCCGACGACCGAGTAACCCTGGAAATACTCCGCGGCGACGGTGGTGCGTCCGGTCGCGTCCACCACGTACGCCCCTCGCTCCCTGACTGCGCTTGTTCAACGACTTCGACGATCTGTACGGACGGGAGTCTAGGCCCTGGCCGGTCCGCCCCGAGAAGCCGCGTCGTCGCCGACGGTGAGCTTGTCCCCACTTCGCCCTACCTGGGCGGCAGGGAGCGTAGCCCGCGGGTCAGGTTGTCTCAGCGGCCGTCTCGCGGAGCGGACACATGCGAGGGCGCGACGGGCGCCGGCCACCCCGTCACCGGGCCGGCGGCGGGGCGTCCCGGCCGGTCGGCGGCCGGCCGTTCTCGGTCCGTGAGACGGCCCGGTTCATCGCCTCGGCCGCGATCCGGGCCGCCGCCTGGAGCGTCCGCTCACCGAGCAGCTCCGTACGGATCGCCCCGCCCGCCGCGAGATGCCGGTCGTACGGAAGCGGAAGCACCTGCGCGCCGCCGACGGCGAGGTGCTCGGCGGCCCTGCGGACGTCGAGCCCGGTGTCCGGCGCGGCATGGCTGAGCACCACGACGGTCGTCGGCAACATCCGGGGGTGCAGGCCCCCGACCCAGTCCAGTACGGAGCGGGTGGCGGCCACGCCCTCCGGAGTCGCCGGGCAGACCAGGACGCGGGCCTGCGTCGTCACCAGCGCGGTGCGCGCCACCTCGGCGGGCAGCGTCTCGCAGTCGACGACCGTGGTCGCGAAGTACCGGCGCAGCGAGGTCATCACGACCCGGTAGGTGTCGAGGTCCAGGCGGGTGCCGATGGCGCCCTGGCTGCCGGGCAGCAGCCAGCCGCCGCCCGGAAACGGAATCAGATACCCGGTCAGGTCCGTGATCAGCATCGACGGATCGACGATCTGCGCCAGGTCGGTTCCCGACCAGCGCACCTCCGTCGCGCCCAGCCGGTGCGGGAGCGTGCCGAGCGCCGGATCGGCCTCGACGGCCAGCACCGGATCGGCGCGGTAGTGCGCGTAGGTGAGGGCCAGCAGCGCGGACACCGTGGACTTGCCCGCGCCGCCCCGGATGCTGGTCACCGCGATCTGCCGGCCGGTGGTGACCGGCTGCTGGATGGCGTACCCGGCCTGGGTGACGGCGGTGGTCTCCGCCGCGGGCGACGAGGCGATCGCCCGCCGCACGGCCCGCCCCGCGCGCTGGGTGACGGACTCCCCGTGCCGCGGCTTGCTGCGCAGCGCGTCCAGCTCGGGCGGCATCAGCGGCACGGAGACGGGGGTGGGCCCGGACCTCCGCATCGGGGCGGCCCCTCGGACGGGAGCGGGGGCGTGGACGGGAGCGGGGGCGTGGAGGGGGGTCGGCGTGTGCACGGGGGCGGCGCCGGGTGCGGCGACCTGCGGGTCCGGGGCCGGGGAGGGAGCCGCCCCGGGGGCAGCGGGGCCCCCGGGCGGAGCGGGCGCGGGCGCCTGCGGGGGAACGGGCGGCACGGGCGGATACCCGGCGGGCGCCCCCGGATACCCGGAAGGGGCGTACCCCGCGGGGGCCGGTCCGTAGGAGGAGGACCCGTAGGACGAAGACCCGTAGGAGGAAGAAGAGGAAGGCATCGCAGGGACCGCAGGGGCCGAAGGGGCCGAAGGGGCCGAAGGGGCCGAAGGGGCCGAAGGGGCCGAAGGGGCCGAGGGCACAGGCGGAAGCAGCGCACCGCCGGGACGCGGCTCGGCCGTCCGGGCCGCCGCCGGCAGGGGCTCCGCGGACGGCCCGGGCGTCCCCCCGGGCGCGGCCGGCTCCGCCGCCGGGGTCGTGGGGAGGTCCCACACCTGCGCCTCGGCGAAGGCGGCTCCGGTCATGGCTCCGGCCCCGGTATCGCCCGCGTCCCCCGCTGTCATCGCTCCCCCGCCCCGCTCCCGCAGCACCTCGCACTGCGCGTCGTTCCCCGCCGGCCCGTCCGCCGTCGGCCCGCCTGCTGCCGGTCCGTCCGCCGCCGGTCCACCCGCCCCCGGCCCGTCCGCCGCCACTGGTCCCTCCGCTGCCATGTCCGTCTCCGCCTCCGGCTCAGAACGCGTGCGGCAGCCCGCTGTAGACCCCGAACGCCCCGAGGGCCACCGGGATCAGCGCCACCGCACCGACCGACTCGACGAGATCCAGCAGCCGGCGCAGCCGGTCCCGGACGTGCTCCGGCGGCCGCGGCGCGAGCGCGGCGAGCGGTAGCACCGCCAGCACGCCCAACACGGCCAGCGCACCCGCCGGATCACCCGAGGCGGCCGCCCACCGCAGCGTCAGCGACACCGCGACCGCCGTGCCGGCCGCCAGCAGCGCGAGGACCTCGACCGCCAGCGGATAGGCCCGCGCACGCGCCAGCGTGACCAGGCACAACAGCGCCGCGGCGGCGGCCGACCAGCCGTCCCCCGCCTGCCCGGCGAGCACACCCGCCGCGCCCGCGGAGACCGCCACGGCGACGGTGGCCGGCGCGAGACCGCGATGGGTCGCGCCCAGGGCGGTCGCCACCTGGTGCCGGCTCACCGGCGCGCCGCCGGAGCGCAGGTCGTCCAGGCGGGTCAGCCCGGCCGTCCGCAGCGCCAGCCGGGGCAGATACCCCAGCACGAGCACCGAGAGGGCGCCCAGCGCAACTCCCGTACGTGCCGGGCCGGTCAGTGCCAGTCCGGCCTCCCAGGCGCCCACCGCGCAGACGACCGCCGCCGCGCCGACGAGCCCGCCGCGCACCGGCCCCGTACGGACCCCGAGCAGCGCGAGCACGGCCGCGACGGTCAGTCCGACGGCCGCCAGCCGCTCCGCGCCCGGCGCGGAGGCCTGACAGGCGGCGAGCACGCCGAGCGCCCCGCCCAGCAGCAGGAGCGCGGTGTGCAGCGGACGGCGGGCGGGTCCCGCGCGGACGGCGCCGAGCACCGCGGCCGCCGCCCCGGCGATCCCGAGCGGGAGCGCGGCACCGGATCCGTACCAACTCACCGCCGCCGTACCGGCGATGGCGGCCAGCAGCACGCTCGCCGCACCGGCCGTCCACGTCCGGCTCCGCGCGCCCCAGCGCCGGCCGTGCACCCGCAGTTCGTCGGCGACCTCGTCCGTGGTGTCGGGTGCGGCCGCCGCCGGTGTCCCGTCTTCCGGTACGAGCCGCAGCTCGGCCCCGTCGGCCACCCGCGCCGAGGCGAGCGAGTCGTCCGGTGAGAGCACCGTTCCGTCGGCGGCCATCAGCCGCCGCGCCAAGGGGTGTTGGCCCGGCCGGTCGCCGAGCAGCCGCAGGACCTCGGGCAGCAGCGCGCCGAGGGACTCCCGCGCGGGGAGCACGAGATCGACCCGGCGCCGCTCGCCCACCAGGGTCACCCGGCTGAGGGAGGTACCCGACACGGCCCCCGAACCCCTCCCCGTACTCACACTCACCATGCCGACGCGGTCCCTGTGTTGCTGTCAGTGGGGCTCACTCCGGGCGCACGCGCCGCCCGTCATCCTGCCACGATACGGCCCGGCCGCCACCGCCCGGGCGGCCCGGAATGCGGCCGGCCGGCCCGCCTCGCGCGAGCGGCCGGCGACGAACCGGGACAGGGTGCGGAAAACCCCACCACCGGCCACCCCCTGCGCCCCATGGCACCGGGCGGCGCGGCCGGGCAGGCTGGGCCCATGACGGAAAGATCCCGGCCCGATGCCGCCGCCGATGTCCCCGGCGGCGCCCCGCCGCAGCCGCCCCGGCCACGGTTCGGTGGCCCGATGTGGCGGGAGATCGCCTTCCTCCTGGCCAACTTCCCGCTGGGGCTGGCGGCGTTCGTGGTGGTGCTGGTGTGGCTCACGCTGGGCATCGGGCTGTCCGTCACCGTGATCGGGCTGCCGCTGCTGGCGACGGGGCTGCTGGCGTGCCGGCAGTACGGGCGGCTGGAGCGCGCCCGGGCCGCGGCGCTGCTGGGGCTGCGGGTCGCGGAGCCGAGCCGGCTGCGGCCGCGGGAGCCGGGGTTCTTCCCGTGGCTGTGGACCTGCCTGAAGGACCCGGTCGCCTGGCGGCACGCGCTGTTCGCCTTCGTCCGGCTGCCGTGGGTCCTGCTCACCTTCACCGTCGTCCTCGTCCTGCTGGTCGTGGGGTGGCCGGTGCTGCCGTGGGTGGCGCGCCGGCTGTCCGACGTGGACCGGGCGATGGTGCGCGGGCTGCTCTCGCCCTCCGACGAGCTGGAGCGGCGGATCGCCGAGCTGGAGTCGGACCGGGTGACGGTCACCGACACCGCGGCCGCCGATCTGCGGCGCATCGAACGGGATCTGCACGACGGCGCGCAGGCCCGCCTGGTGGCCCTCGCGATGGGGCTCGGGCTGGCCAAGGAGAAGCTGCTGGAGGATCCGCGGGCCGCCGCGAAGATGGTGGACGAGGCGCACGGCGAGGTGAAGCTCGCCCTCCAGGAACTGCGGGACCTGGCCCGCGGCATCCACCCGGCGATCCTCACCGACCGCGGTCTCGGGCCCGCGCTGGCCTCGCTGGCCGGGCGCTGCACGGTGCCGGTGACCACCTCGGTGGACCTGGCCGAGCGGCCCGCGCCCGCCATCGAGGGCATCGCCTACTTCACCGTCTCGGAGCTGCTGCAGAACGTCTCCAAGCACAGTGCGGCGCGGCGGGCGTCGGTGGAGGTGTGGCGGGCTGAGGGGGGCGGGACCGCGGGGCTCTCGGACCCGGGAGGTGGCGGGCGCCGGGCGGGCGACCGGCTGCTGATCCTGGTGACGGACGACGGGCGGGGCGGGGCGCGGCTGGACGGCGGCAGCGGGATGGCCGGGCTCGCCGGGCGGCTGGCGTCGGTGGACGGGCTGTTCGTACTGGATTCGCCGGTGGGCGGTCCCACCCGGGTGACGGCGGAGCTGCCGTGGCGGGCGCGGACCGGGCCCGGTCCGGCGCTGGCGGACCGCTGAGGCGCGCTGCCGGACGCCTCCGGGGGTGGGGAAAACCCCCGGCGAAGACTGCGAAGGCCCTCATGGTGCGGCGGGCGCCGGGCGCGGACCCTGGGAGGGACGGACGAGGGGCGGTGGCCGCGGGCGGCGCCGCGACCGGCAGAACCGGCCGGGCGAACCGGCAGAAATGGACGACGAGACGATGGATTCCGCATACGCACCGCAGCACCGCGGCTCCCGTGTGCCCGTGGGGCTGCGCGCCCCGTTCTCCGGGCGCACCTGGCGGGAGACCCTGTACCTCTTCCTCAACCTCCCGATGGCCATGGTGATGTTCACCTACACGGTGACGGTGGTCTCCCTGGGCGCCGGCCTGCTGGTGACGTTCCTGGGCATCCCGGTGCTGGCCGCCGGCCTCGCCGGCGCCCGCGGCCTCGGCGCCCTGGAGCGGGCCCGGGCCCGCGCCCTGCTGGGGCTGGACGTCGCCGATCCGGGGCCCGTCCGGGCCGCGAAGCCGGGCCTGATGGGGTGGGTCGGGGCGGTGCTGAAGAGCGGGGCGTCCTGGCGGCACGTCGTCTACGGCCTGCTGCACTTCCCGTGGGGGATCTTCTCCTTCGTCTGCACGCTGACGTTCTGGACCGTCGGGTGGGCGCTGCTGAGCTATCCGTTGTGGCGGTGGGCCTTCCCCGCGTACGTCGACCAGCCGGGCCTCCAGCTGTGGGGCGACGGCCAGGGCCACGGCGCCTTCCTGGACGGCCCGGCGGAGCTGGCCGTCACCGGCGGGGTCGGGCTGCTGATGGTGCTGGCCGGGCCGTGGGTGGTTCGCGGGCTGACCCAGGTGGACCGGGTCATGGTCCAGGGCCTGCTGGGGCCCTCCACCCTCGCCACCCGGGTCGAGGAGCTGGAGTCGGACCGCGGGGTGGTGGTGGACACCGCGGCGGCCGACCTGCGCCGCATCGAGCGCGATCTGCACGACGGCGCCCAGGCCCGGCTGGTGGCGCTCGCCATGGACCTGGGCCTGGCCAGGGAGAAGCTCGACGAGGACCCGCAGGCCGCCGCGAAGATGGTGGACGAGGCGCACGGCGAGGTGAAGATCGCCCTTCAGGAGCTGCGGGACCTGGCCCGCGGCATCCACCCGGCGATCCTCACCGACCGCGGTCTCGGCCCGGCCCTGTCGGCGCTGGCCGCGCGGTGCACGGTGCCGGTCACGGTGAGCGTCGAGGCCATGCGCCGCCCGGCCGCCGCGATCGAGGGCATCGCCTACTTCACCGCCTCCGAGCTGCTGCAGAACGTCTCCAAGCACTCGTGTGCCGGCAGCGCGACGCTGGACGTCTGGCGCTCCGAGGACCGGCTGATGGTGCTGGTCGCGGACGACGGGCGGGGCGGCGCGCACACCGGTGCCGGCACCGGTCTGGCAGGTCTCGCCGAGCGCCTGGCGGCCGTCGACGGCCTGCTGCTCGTGGACTCCCCGGACGGCGGCCCGACCCGGATCACCGCCGAACTGCCCTGGCGCGGCTGACCCGGGCCGGCGGGCTCCCGGGCCGGTGCCCGGGGCCCGCCGCCGCTGCTCCCCTGCCCTCTTCCCCGGCTTCCCCGGCTTCCCCGCCGCGCCCCCGTCCGGATGCTGGGATGCTGGAGGCGGCAGAGCGGGATGCACTGAGGGCATGGGGGAATCTGAGCCGTGGAGGACAAGGTGCGGGTGGTCATCGCCGAGGACTCGGTGCTGCTGCGGGAGGGCCTGACCCGGCTGCTCACCGACCGGGGGCACGAGGTCGTGGCGGGCGTGGCGGACGCCGAGGCGCTGATCGAGGTGATCGGTGAGCTGGCGGCCGCGGGCGCGCTGCCGGACGTGGTGGTGGCGGACGTGCGGATGCCGCCGACGCACACCGACGAGGGGGTGCGGGCCGCGATCCGGCTGCGCCGCGACCACCCCGGCCTGGGGGTGCTGGTGCTCTCGCAGTACGTCGAGGAGCAGTACGCCACGGAGCTGCTGGCCGGCTCCACCCGGGGCATCGGCTATCTGCTCAAGGACCGGGTGGCCGAGGTGCGGGAGTTCGTCGACGCGGTGGTCCGGGTCGCCGGGGGCGGGACCGCGCTGGACCCGGAGGTGGTGGCGCAGCTGCTGGGCCGCAGCCGCAAGCAGGACGTGCTGGCGCATCTGACGCCCCGGGAGCGGGAGGTCCTGGGCCTGATGGCCGAGGGGCGGACGAACTCCGCGGTGGCCCGGGAGCTGGTGGTCAGCGCGGGCGCGGTCGAGAAGCACGTCAGCAACATCTTCCTGAAGCTGGGCCTGGCGCAGAGTGACGGGGATCACCGTCGGGTGCTCGCGGTGCTCACCTACCTCAGTTCCTGACGGTCTGACACCCTGTCAGAGAGGTGGCCCGAGGCGTTTTCCACCGGGATCCAGGACTTTGGTAGTAGAACCAATGGCGGAGTCCGGAGCGTCATGGGCGAGGGGGTCGCGGGGGCGGTGATTTCATGACAAAACACACCAGATCGGTGTCTCACGTCGACGTCCAGCATGCGACCGCCCCAGGGAAGGCCACCCTTACCCACGTACGATGGCGAGGGGACAACCGGTCGGTACGACACGTCCCGAGCCCTGCCTCCGGCGGGGACGCCGCACCCCTCGAGGGAGGTCCGAAGCAGTGACCAGCCAGGTCAGTAGCCCAGCCGAGCAGACCGATGCAGCGCTTGTCGGGGAACAGCGCGCATCCGGCGCCGGCGGGGAAGGCAAGGAAGTCCGGCGCCTGGACCGGGTGATCATCCGGTTCGCGGGTGACTCCGGTGACGGTATGCAGCTCACCGGCGACCGGTTCACCTCCGAGACGGCGTCGTTCGGGAACGACCTGTCGACGCTGCCGAATTTCCCCGCCGAGATCCGGGCCCCCGCCGGGACCCTGCCGGGCGTCTCCAGCTTCCAGCTGCACTTCGCCGACCACGACATCCTCACGCCCGGTGACGCGCCGAACGTATTGGTCGCGATGAATCCGGCGGCGCTGAAGGCGAATATCGGGGATGTGCCGCGGGGTGCGGACATCATCGTGAACACCGATGAATTCACCAAGCGCCCGATGGCGAAGGTCGGCTATGCGACCAGCCCGCTGGAGGACGGTTCGCTGGAGGCCTACAACGTCCATCCGGTGCCGCTGACCACGCTGACGATCGAGGCGCTCAAGGAGTTCGGGCTCTCCCGCAAGGAGGCCGAGCGCAGCAAGAACATGTTCGCGCTGGGGCTGCTGTCGTGGATGTACCACCGGCCGACCGAGGGGACCGAGAAGTTCCTGCGGGCGAAGTTCGCGAAGAAGCCGGATATCGCGGAGGCGAATGTCACCGCGTTCCGGGCCGGCTGGAATTTCGGTGAGACGACGGAGGATTTCGCCGTCTCCTATGAGGTCGCCCCGGCGACCAGGGCCTTTCCCACCGGCACGTACCGCAATATCTCCGGCAATCTCGCGCTGTCCTACGGGCTGATCGCGGCGGGCCGGCAGGCGGATCTGCCGCTGTATCTCGGCTCGTACCCCATCACCCCGGCCTCGGACATCCTGCACGAGCTGTCCAAGCACAAGAACTTCGGTGTGCGCACGTTCCAGGCGGAGGACGAGATCGCCGGGATCGGCGCGGCGCTGGGCGCGGCCTTCGGCGGTGCGCTGGCGGTGACGACCACCTCCGGCCCGGGTGTGGCGCTGAAGTCGGAGACGATCGGCCTGGCGGTCAGCCTGGAGCTGCCGCTGCTGGTCGTGGACATCCAGCGCGGCGGGCCCTCGACGGGGCTGCCCACCAAGACCGAGCAGGCCGATCTGCTCCAGGCGATGTACGGCCGCAACGGCGAGGCGCCGGTGCCGATCGTGGCGCCCCGGACCCCCGCCGACTGCTTCGACGCGGCCCTGGACGCGGCCCGCATCGCGCTGACCTACCGCACGCCCGTCTTCCTGCTCTCCGACGGCTACCTGGCCAACGGCTCCGAGCCCTGGCGGATCCCCGACGTCGACGAACTCCCCGACCTGCGCGTGCAGTTCGCGTCCGGCCCCAACCACCAGCTGGCCGACGGCACCGAGGTCTTCTGGCCGTTCAAGCGCGATGAGCAGACGCTGGCCCGCCCCTGGGCGGTGCCGGGCACGCCGGGCCTGGAGCACCGCATCGGCGGCATCGAGAAGCAGGACGGCACCGGCAACATCTCCTACGACCCGGCCAACCACGACTTCATGGTGCGCACCCGCCAGGCGAAGGTCGACGGCGTCCAGGTCCCGGAGCTGGAGGTCGACGACCCCGCCGACGACGCCGGCACCGGCGCGCGGACCCTGGTCCTGGGCTGGGGTTCGACCTACGGCCCGATCACCGCGGCGGTCCGCCGGGTGCGCGGCGCCGGGGGGCGCATCGCGCAGGCCCATCTGCGCCACCTCAACCCCTTCCCGCGGAATCTGGGCGAGGTCCTGGCACGTTACGACAAGGTGATCGTGCCGGAGATGAACCTCGGACAGCTCGCCACCCTGCTGCGCGCCCGCTACCTCGTCGACGCGCATTCGCACACCCAGGTCAGCGGCATGCCGTTCAAGGCCGAGCAGCTCGCGGAGGTCTTTAAGGAGGCCATCAATGACTGAGGCGATCTCGGAGCGGCCCTCGCAGATCGAGGCGCTGTCCCTGGTGCCCAAGGCCGAGGCCAAGCAGTCCATGAAGGACTTCAAGTCCGATCAGGAAGTGCGCTGGTGCCCCGGCTGCGGCGACTACGCCGTCCTCGCCGCCGTGCAGGGCTTCATGCCCGAACTCGGCCTGGCGAAGGAGAACATCGTCTTCGTCTCCGGCATCGGCTGCTCCTCCCGCTTCCCGTACTACATGAACACCTACGGGATGCACTCCATCCACGGCCGCGCCCCGGCCATCGCCACCGGCCTGGCCTCCTCCCGGCGCGACCTGTCCGTCTGGGTCGTCACCGGCGACGGCGACGCGCTGTCCATCGGCGGCAACCACCTCATCCACGCCCTGCGGCGCAACGTCAACCTCAAGATCCTGCTGTTCAACAACCGGATCTACGGGCTGACCAAGGGCCAGTACAGCCCCACCTCCGAGGTCGGCAAGATCACCAAGTCGACGCCGATGGGCTCGCTGGACGCCCCGTTCAACCCCGTCTCGCTGGCCCTGGGCGCCGAGGCGTCCTTCGTGGCCCGCACCGTCGACTCCGACCGCAAGCACCTCACCTCGGTGCTGCGCGAGGCCGCCGCCCACCCCGGCACGGCGCTGGTGGAGATCTACCAGAACTGCAACATCTTCAACGACGGCGCCTTCGAGGTCCTCAAGGACAAGGAGCAGGCCCAGGAGGCCGTCATCCGCCTGGAGCACGGCGAGCCGATCCGCTTCGGCGCGCTGGCCCCCGACGGTTTCGGCTCCAAGGGCGTGGTCCGCGACCCCGCCACCGGCGACCTCAAGGTCATCGACGTCCGGGAGGAAGGCTTGGGCGGGGTGCTGGTGCACGACGCGCACAACCCCTCGCCCACCACGGCCTTCGCCCTCTCCCGGCTCGCCGACGCCGACACCCTCCACCACACCCCCATCGGGGTGCTGCGCAGCGTCGAACGCCCGGTCTACGACACCCTGATGTCCGACCAGCTCGACGCCGCCATCGAGCAGAAGGGCAAGGGCGACCTCGGCGCCCTGCTGACCGGCAACGACACCTGGACCGTCGTCGGCTGACGGCCCGGTCCACCACGGTTCCCGGGCCCAACCGCCCACCGGAGCCGGCGAAGCACCCGCGGGGTGCCCGCAGCGGAACGTCCTCGGACGGTCCCTGCGGGCACCCCGTCGCCGTTCCGTCACCGGACTCCGCGGGCTGTCATGACCGTATATCGGAACACACATGACAGACGGCGCGCGCGGCGTTACCTTCGCAGGGTCGACGACGCGCCACCAGGAGGGTCCCTTGCCGACTCGAAGCGATCAGCGTGCCGGACTCGGCTACGGCGTCGCCGCCTACACCATGTGGGGCCTGCTGCCCCTCTACTGGCATCTCCTGGACGCCGCCGCGCCGTCCGAGATCCTGGCCCACCGCATGGCGTGGTCGCTGCCCGTCGCGCTCGTCATCCTGGCGGTGCTCCGCCGCTGGTCCTGGGTGGGCCCGCTGCTGCGGCAGCCCCGGCGGCTCGCGCTGATCCTGCTCAGCGCCGCGGTCATCTCGGCGAACTGGTTCCTCTACATCTGGGCGGTCAACTCCGGGCACGTCCTGGAGGCGTCGCTGGGCTACTTCATCAACCCGCTGGTCAGCATCGCGTTCGGGGTGCTCTTCCTGCGCGAGCGGCTGCGGCCGCTGCAGTGGACGGCGGTGGCGGTCGGCGCCGTGTCCGTGGTCGTGATGACCGTCGCCTACGGCAAGATGCCCTGGATCGCGCTCGGGCTGGCCTTCTCGTTCGCGACGTACGGGCTGGTCAAGAAGGGCGTCAAGCTCGACGGCATCGAGGGCTTCAGCGCGGAGACGGCCATGCAGCTGCTGCCCGCCCTGGGCTTCCTGGTCTACCTGGGCCTGCACGGCCGGGCCGACTTCGTCACCGGCGGGGTGGGCCAGGCACTGCTGCTCGCGGGCTGCGGCATCGCCACCGCCGTGCCGCTGATCTGCTTCGGCGCCTCGGCCATGCGACTGCCGCTGACCATGATCGGGATGCTGCAGTATCTGGCCCCGACCTTTCAGTTCCTGCTGGGGCTCACCGTCTTCCACGAGGCGATGCCGCCGGAGCGCTGGGCCGGCTTCGCGCTGGTGTGGGTGGCCCTGACGCTGCTGACCTGGGACGCGCTGCGGACCGCACGGCGCGGGCGGGCGGCACTGGCCGACGCCGCGGCCCGCTCGGGCGAGGCGGCCGCGGTCGGCGCGCTCCAGGCGGCGGATGCCGCCCGGGCGGCGGCCGCGGCGGAGGCCGCCACGGGCAATACGGCGCCGGAGTCCTCCGACGGCCTCACGCGGTGATGTCCCGGCCGGCGAACCGCGCCCAGGCCGCCGAGCCGAACACCAGGGCGTACAGCGCCTGATCGAGGCCGTCCACGGCGAGCCGGCCGCCGCGGTAGGCCTTGGTCAGCCCCCGGGTCTCGATCGCCGGGTCCCCGGCCGACGCATGCCCCGGGCCGGACCCTTCGGTCCGCGGGCCGTCCGGCCGTGGTGCGTCGGGCCGTGGTGCGGGCGTCCGTGGTGCGGGTGGCGGTGGTGCGGGTGGCGGTGGCATCGGCTGGCTCCCCCACGTCGTACGAATGGGTCCGCGGGCCGCGCCGCGACGCCCCGGGAGGGACGGCGCGGCGCGGCCCGCGAGGGCAGCGGGGCCCGTTACTTGGCGGCGTTGGCCGCGTCGATCAGGGCCTGCTTGTCGACGGCGCCGACGTAGAGCGTGCCCTTGTCCGTGACCAGGGCGTTGACCAGGCGGGTGCTGAAGACCTTGCCGGAGCCGAAGGAGCCGTGCACCGTGTCGCCGATGCTGTCCAGGAACGCCGCGGGGCCGCCGGCAGCTCCCTTGCCCTTGCTCGTGTCCTTGCCCTTGCCGGAGGGCAGGCCGGAACCCTCGCCCTTGATCGTGGCGATGGACGTCCAGCCCTTGCCGAGGACGTTCATCCCGCCCATGTCCTGGGCGGCCTTCATGCCCTCGGAGGCCGCGCCGCCCTTGCCGTGCGGGCGGTGCGCCTTCGCGTCCGCCGCGCCGCCGTCGACGACCTTGGCTCCCTTGGGCGGGGTGAAGGAGAACGTGCTCGCGGCGGGCTTGGCGAAGTCGACGCTGGTGTAACCGACGTCGATGGCGGCCGCGCCACCGCTCTTCGGGGTCAGGGTGAACTTCAGCGGCACGCCCTTCTCGGCGTCCACCGCGACCCGGATCGAGCCGACCGTGGAGGCCGACTGCTTGGGCTTGATGAGCAGCTGGTAGGCGTCCCGCCCGGCGACCTTGGCGGTGCCGTCGACGGTGACCGAGGTCGTGTCGCCGGCCGCCTGGAGGGCCCGCTTCGCGAGGTCCTGCGGAGTGGCGTTCTTCAGACCCGGGGGGACTTCCTCGGGGGCCTGCCGCTTGCCGTGCGCGGCGTTCCCGGGCGCGGTGTGGTGGAAGGCGGTGTTGCTGCCGCTGTCGTACCCCCACACCTCGTTGCCGTTGTGGACGAGGCTGTACTCGGCGGCCTTGTCGAGGATCGACACCCGCTGCTTCTCGGGGCCGTCGGAGGCCACGCGCAGGGTGTGCGTCCCGGACGCCAGCTCCATCAGCTTGCTCTGCGGCGCGGCGGATCCGCCGCCCCCGCCCTGCCCGCCGCCGAAGGCGCCCGCACCGCCCGCGCCGCCCGGCAGGGACGGCAGGCCGAGGTCCGTGCTGACCTTGACCGTGCCGGAGAGCTGCTGGACGTCCGACTTGGCCATCTTGGCTATCAGGTCCTGCGCCGAGATCTTCGGCAGCTCCGGGGAGCCCGAGCCGGCGAACGCCGGGACCAGCCCGATCGTGGCCGCCGCCACGACCCCCACCGCGACCGGCACCGCGTACCGCGCCGCCTTACGACGCCTGGCGGAGCCCTCCCCGTCCCAGCTCTCGGTGCCCTCTGTCGGTTCGTTGCGTGGCATCTGCCCTACCTCCGTCGTCTGCGGCGGCTGTTGCGCTGTCCACTCGTCCACCCCTGGGCTCATTGTGGCCCGTCCGCCGCGCCTTGATGGTTTCCATCTCACCAAATCCCCTGGCGCCATACGTCAGCCCGCGGGAGCAACTTGTCGTACTGCTGAGGTATGACACGCGGTCACCTCACGCGGGAACTCCGTACGCCGGGAGTCTGATAGCTCCCTAGGGGACGGCGGAACGGGCCTCGGGGACGGCCGCGGGAACGGGCCTCGGGGCAGCCTCGGGGACGGGCTCAGCCCGCCCGGTGCACGACCGCGTCGCAGAGGCCTTCGAGGGCCGCCTTGGCCGTGCAGGCCGGCAGCGGCGCCAGCGAGGCGCGCGCCTCCTCGGCGTGGCGGACGGTGTCCCGCCGGGCCTCTTCGAGCGCCGGGTGGGCGCGCAGCCCGGCCAGCGCCTCCGCGTGCCGGGCGTCGTCGGTGAGGTCGCCGGCCAGCAGCTCGGCCAGCGCGCGGTCCTCGGCCGTGCCGGAGCTGCTCTCGGCCCGTGCCCGCAGGCGCAGTACGGGCAGCGTCGGGATGCCCTCGCGCAGGTCCGTGCCGGGCGTCTTGCCCGATTCGTGGGAGTCGCTGGCGATGTCCAGGACGTCGTCGGCCAACTGGAAGGCGGTGCCCAGCCGCTCGCCGTACTGGGTGAGGATGTTGACGGTCGACTCGTCGGCGCCCGACATCATCGCGCCGAAGCGCATCGCGACCGCGACCAGCGAGCCGGTCTTGCCCGCGAGGACGTCGAGGTAGTGGTCGATGGGGTCGCGGCCGTCGCGCGGTCCGGCGGTCTCCAGGATCTGGCCGGTCACCAGGCGCTCGAACGCCTCGGCCTGGATCCGGACCGCGTCCGGTCCGAGGTCGGCGAGGATGTGCGAGGCGCGGGCGAACAGGAAGTCGCCGGTCAGCACCGCGACGGAGTTGCCCCAGCGGGCGTTGGCGCTGGCCACGCCGCGGCGCACGTCCGCCTCGTCCATCACGTCGTCGTGGTAGAGCGTCGCCAGGTGCGTCAGCTCCACCACGACCGCGGAGGGCACCACGCCGGGGCTGTGGGGGTCACCGAATTGCGCGGCCAGCATCACCAGCAGCGGCCGGAACCGCTTGCCGCCCGCGCGCACGAGGTGCTGCGCGGATCCGGTGATGAACGGCACGTCGCTCTTGGTGGCCTCCAGCAGGCCCTCCTCGACAGCCGCCAACCCGGCCTGGACATCGGCCTCAAGAGCCTGGTCCCGCACGCTCAGCCCGAAGGGCCCGACGACGGTCACGAGGGGTACTCCTGTCTGCTGACGATCAAACTGAATGTCGATCTGTCGCTGTCTCCACCATTGGCCAGCGTATCCGGTCGCAGTTCGATCACCGTGAGCGCCCGCCCCCCGAACCGCCCGGGAAGCACCGCACCCCCCTGGCAGGTGCGTGGGGCCCCGCCTGTTGACGTGCGCGCGGGGCGGGAGCGCGGGGGCCGGCGGGGACCGCGCGCGGTCCCGGGCCGCGGTCGTCACCGCGGTGGCGGGAGAGCCGAATACCGGCGGGCGGCATGCCGTTTTCGGCCATCCCGAGGCAGCCGACGGCCCCTCACCGCCGCCCTCGCCGCCGAGGCCCCGGGCCGCCGTCCGCCCGGGGCCCGCCGCTCACCCGTACGCCCGTGCCAGGGCCCGTGCCAGCCGCGGGGAGGCGAATTCCGTGCCGCACACGAAGCGCATCACCGGCCCGAACGAGGCGGCCGCCGGCAGCCCCGTGAAGTACAGCCCCGGAACCGACGAGCGGAATCCGGCGTCCAGCAGCGGTCCGCCGGCCCGCGTCACGACCTCGGTGCGCAGCCCCTGGCCCAGGAAGTCCAGCGCCGCCAGGTCCATCCGGTAGCCGGTCGCGGCCAGCACATGATCGGCGGCCAGCTCCCCGCCCTGCCCGTCGGCGCCGCGCAGCGCCAGCACGGGGCGCCCCTCGCGGACCGTGGCCCGCACGATCCGCCGCCCCTGCGTCACCTGCACCCGGCCGGCGAAGCGGTCCCGCAGCCACCACGCCCCCAGCGGGCCGAGCACCCGGCGCACCAGATAGCGCCGGGCGGGCACCGGCAGCCGGCGGAAGCCGCCGGCGTGGTACGACAGCGCGTGCAGCGACCAGGCGTTGCCGAACGGCGAGGAGGGCCGCAGGCGGGGCTGCCGGTCCGGCGGCACCCCGAAGCCCACCGCGGCCGGACCACGCGCCACCACCCGCACCGACTCCGCCCCCGCCTCGGCCAGCAGCACCGCGCTCTCCAGCGCCGACTGCCCGGCGCCGATCACGACCACCGACCGGCCGGCCAGCGCGGACAGGTCGTGGTGCTGCGAGCTGTGCGAGACCGCTCCGGTGGCGGACGGGCCGTCGGGGATCGCGGCGGCCAGCTCCGGCGGCAGGTGCGCCAGCCCGCTCAGCCCCGTGGCGACGACCACCGCCCGCGCCCCGACCTGCTCCCCGCTGTCGAGTTTCAGCTCGAAGCCGTCGGCCCGCCGGTCGACCGAGACCACCCGGACCTGCTCCAGATCGGGGACCAGCTGCCGCTGCACCCACCGCCCGTACCGGACGAAGGCCTCGACGGGGACCAGGTCCCAGTCCGACGCGAACGGCCCCTCCCCCGTCGCCGCGCAGAAGTCCGCGAGGGCGTGCCCGGGCTGCGGGGCGTCGATGCTCGACGCCTCCGGCGTCGACTTGAGCAGCATGCCCGCGGGCATCTGCTCCCGCCAGCTCACCATCGGCTGCCCGAAGACCCGCACCGGCAGGCCGCGCGCCCGTAAATGCGCGGCCGTCGACAGCCCGTACGGCCCGGCCCCGATCACCGCTACCGGAGTGCTCAATTCGGTCCCTCCCCTTGCTCGATCGGTGCCTGGGCACCCGCCCGGCGGCCCGCCCGCCGCAGCTGCATCAGATGTCTGGCGCCCGGCCCGGCGGAGCGCGCGAGCATCGTCAGGAACGGCAGCGGGTCATCGCCGGCGAACCACGCGAGCTCGGTGCCGGCGGCCGGCGCCGGGACGTGCGGGGGGCGGCGTCCGCTGCGCCGGTACGCCCAGCGCGCGGGCAGATCGACGTTCTCGACGACGAAGCGGTGCCCGGTGCGCTGGGCGCCCTCGGGGACGGTGCGCCCGGTGAGCGCCAGATGCTGGGCGCGGACCACGTCCACCCCCGCGGTGTTCTCGAAGAGCCGGAACTGCGCACCCATCCGCGGGTTGAAGTCCAGCAGCTTGTAGCGGCCGTCGCGGCGGTCGAAGCGCCAGTCCAGGTCGGCGATGCCGGTGAAGCCGATGCGGCGGATGAACCGGGCGCTCATCTTGGCGAGTTCGGGGTTGTCGGCGACATGGGCGCAGGCCGTCATGCCGGCGTGCGGCGGCCAGGAGCGCACCTTGACGCCGGTGAACAGCGCCAGCGGCGCACCGTCCGCGGCGAAGCAGCCGTGCACGACCCAGTCCTCGGCGTGCTCCCGCGGCAGGTACTCCTGGAGGATCACCCCGGGGCGCGGGCCCCAGTCGCGCGCCAGGTCCAGCAGCTGCTGCGGCCCGGCGATCCGGGTCGTGCCCGTGACGGCGGGCCGCGCGCGGCGCACGAACGCCTCGCGGTTCTTGGCCACCACCGGGAAGCGCGCCCGCCCCGCGTACGCCTCGATGTCCGCGTACGAGCCGGGGAAGACGGCGGCCGGCGAGGGCACCCCGTGGGCGGTGCACAGCTCGTGCAGCCCCTGCTTGCTGGCCAGCCGCCGGGGCAGGCCGGGGGCGGGGCGGGGGAAGAGGAACGACCCGGCGAGCGCCTCGGCGTGCTCGGCCGTCAGCACCGCCGCCTCTTCGTCGGTGGGGATCAGCAGCGTCGGCCGGCCGATCCGCCGCCCGATCCGCAGCAGCCCCGCGACCAGGCGCTCCGGATCCTCGCGCCCGGTGGTGGGCCACACGAAGCGGCCGCGGAGGTAGCGGGAGGCGGCCGCGGGCGTCCAGCGGTCCTCCGTGACGGCGTACATGGGCACCCCGAGCCGCCCCAGCGTGCGGATCGCCCCCACACCGCCGTGGTGCAGGGGGTAGGAGCCGATCTTCACGATCAGCCCCGGAACGCTCCGGTCGACCGCGAGCCGTGCGCCACTGCGAACCACGTGTCCCCCCAACGGCACGGTCCCTCCCCGGCCCGTGCCAGGAAAGGAAGCTAGGCCCGAATTGCGCAGTGCAGCAAGGCTTTTCCGGACATTGCCGAGGCGCGGGGCGCGACGAACGGCGCGATGAGCCCCGCTCTTCCTACGCATCTGCGCCGTCGCGCCCCAACCGCCCCGGCGGCCGGCGCCCGGCCGTACTCTGATCAACGGGCCCCACGGTCCGCGGGCCACCGGGCCCGGCCGCCCACCGGCGACGACGAACGCGAGGAGCTGTCCATGCCCGAGCAGAGCCCGTTCGACCTGGCGGAAGGCGATCCCTTCGGCCCGCACAACCTCCCGTACGGCGTCTTCAGCACCGCCGACGCGCCCGACCGGCGCCGGATCGGCGTCCGCTACGGCGACCGGGTGCTGGATCTGAGCGCGCTGCCGAGCGCCCTGCCCGCCGCCATCCGTCCGCATGCCGAACTCCTCGCGGCGCCGACCCTCAACCCGCTGCTCGCGGCCGGCCGGCCCGTCTGGCAGCAGATCCGCGCGGCCGTCCGCAGCGCGGTGACCGACCCCGCGCACCGCGGCGAAGTGGCGCCGCTGTTCCACCCGTTGGACGAGGTCACCCTGCACCTCCCCTTCGAGGTCGCCGACTACGTCGACTTCTACTCCAGCGAGCACCACGCCACCAACGTCGGCCGGATCTTCCGCCCCAACGGCGCGGCGCTGCCCCCCAACTGGAAGCACCTGCCGATCGGCTACCACGGCCGGGCGGGCACCGTCGTCGCCACCGGCACCCCGGTCGTCCGGCCGCAGGGCCAGCGCAAGGCCCCCGAGGACGAGCTGCCCTCCTTCGGCCCGTCCCTGCGGCTCGACATCGAAGCCGAGGTCGGCTTCGTCGTCGGCACGCCCTCCACGCTCCACGAGCCGGTCGGCCTCGACGCCTTCCGCGAGCACGTCTTCGGCGTCTGCCTGGTCAACGACTGGTCCGCCCGCGACATCCAGGCCTGGGAGTACGTGCCGCTCGGCCCGTTCCTCGGCAAGTCCTTCGCCACCTCCGTCTCCGCCTGGATCACCCCGCTCGACGCGCTGGACGAGGCCCGGACACCGCCGCCCGCCCGGGACTTCCCGCTGCTGCCCTACCTCGACGACGCGGCGGCCGAGCCGGGCGGCCTCGACCTGCGGATCGAGGTGCGGATCAACGGCGAGACGGTCTCCCGGCCGCCCTTCTCGGCCATGTACTGGACGGCCGCCCAGCAGCTCGCCCACATGACGGTCAACGGCGCCTCGCTGCGCACCGGCGACCTGTTCGCCTCCGGCACGGTCTCCGGGCCCGACCCCGACCAGCTCGGCTGCCTGCTCGAACTCACCCGCGGCAAGGGCCCCTACCTCCAGGACGGCGACGAGGTCACCCTCAGCGCCTGGGCGCCCGGCCCCGACGGGTCCCGGATCGGGCTGGGCGAGGTCACCGGCCGCATCCTGCCCGCGAAGTGACCACGCCGCCGCTCACCCTCGCCGAGGAGCTGCTGCTGCTCGCCCACGACCCGGCCCGCGGCCGGCCCCTGCACCACGCCCGGTATCTGCGGTGGGGGCTGGCCGGCGCGGCGCTGGCCGAGCTGGAGCAGGCGGGGCGGGTCGCCGAGGAGCGCGGCGGCCGGATCGCGGTGGTCAATCCGCTGCCGCCGGGCGATCCGGTGCTGGACGGTGCGCTGGCGGCCCTGCCGACGCCCGCCAAGCAGCGCCGGGGCGCCGCCGCGCAGCGCTGGGTGCGGCATGCCGGCCGGCCGCTCCAGGAGCTGTGCCTGCGGCGGCTAGTGGAGCGCGGCGCACTGCGCAGGGAGCCCCGGCGGGCGCTGGGCCTCTTCCCGTACGAGCGGTTCCCGGCCGGAGCGGTCGACCTCCTCGGCCCGGCCCGGGAGCGCTTCGTGGCCGCGGCCGCCGCGGGGTTCCCTGACCACCGCGGCCGGCTGCTCGGCGCGCTGGTCTCCGCGGCCGGCCTGGACCGCACCGTCCTGCCCGGCCGCGACCACCGCACCGCACGCCGTGCGATGAAGCGCCTCGCGCAGGAGATCTGGACGGCGCGGGCGGTCGAACGCGCGGTACGGGCGGACAAGTCGACGGCGGACGGGAGCTGACCCGCTCCGGCGAGCCGCATACCGGACATCACCCCCCTGTCCCTTCCGCCCCTTCTGTCCGCCCCTACGTCACAGCCCCACACCAACTCCGTACCGGCGCCGCCGCAATCGTGCGCACGGCTCGAAGGGCCGCCGGGGCCGCTGTTAGCCTCACGGCACCTGACCCACGATCTAGGAGACGCACGTGCGCAAGGCAGCGCAGATCGCCGGGGCGGCCGCCATCGCCGCGATGCTGCTCAGCGGCTGCGGAAGCAGCGGCGACACCGGCAGCGACAGCAAGCCGAGCAAGGCGCCGCAGGATGCGCCGTCGACTCCGGGAAGCGCCGGCAAGTCCGCGGGCTCCGGCGCGGTCGAGGGGGCCTGGAAGTCCGGCTCGGCCAAGAAGCCGCTGGTCCTCGTGATCAGCCAGGGCACCGTCGCCTTCAGCAACGGGCACCAGGCCGCCTGCCTGGGCAAGGTCCAGGAGATGGGCGGGGTGGCGATGGCCGCCCTCAAGTGCACCGACGGCGACACCACCCGCACCATGGGCACCCTCAAGCCCGGCGCGGACGGCAAGAGCCTGACCGTCGACTGGAAGAACGGCCCCACCGAGAAGTTCGCCAAGGCCGAGGACGGCAGCGTGAAGATCCCGGACATGCCGCAGCTGCCGAGCCAGATGCCCAAGAGCTGACCCGCGCGCCGCACGGCGACGGCCGCCGCCCGGAGCCCCCCGAGGGTTCCGGACGGCGGCCGTCGCCGTGCCGCCGGGCCGTCGCGCTCAGCGCACGAAGACCGAGGCCTGCCCCGCCAGATCGAGGAAGTACTGCGGCGCCAGGCCGAGCACCAGGGTGGCGGTCACGCCGATGGCGATGGCGGTGGTCGTCAGCGGGCTGGGCACCGCGACCGTCGGGCCGTCCGCCTTCGGCTCGTTGAAGAACATCAGCACGATGACGCGGATGTAGAAGAACGCGGCGATGGCGGAGGAGAGCACACCGACCACCACCAGCCAGCCCGCGCCGCTCTGTGCCGCCGCCTTGAAGACCGCGAACTTTCCGGCGAACCCGGAGGTCAGCGGGATGCCCGCGAAGGCCAGCAGGAACACCGCGAAGACCGCGGCCACCAGCGGTGAACGCCGCCCGAGCCCGGCCCACTTGGACAGCGCGGTGGCCTCCCCGCCGGCGTCCCGCACCAGGGTGACCACGGCGAAGGCGCCGAGCGTCACGAAGGAGTAGGCGCCGAGGTAGAAGAGCACCGAGGAGACGCCGTCCTCGCTGGTGGCGACGACACCGGCGAGGAGGAAGCCGGCATGCGCGATGGAGGAGTACGCCAGCAGCCGCTTGATGTCGGTCTGGGTGATGGCGACGATCGCCCCGCCCAGCATCGTGAGGATCGCGACGCCCCACATCACCGGCCGCCAGTCCCAGCGCAGGCCCGGCAGGACGACGTACAGCAGGCGCAGCAGCGCGCCGAAGGCGGCGACCTTGGTGGCGGCCGCCATGAATCCGGTGACCGGGGTCGGGGCGCCCTGGTAGACGTCCGGGGTCCACATGTGGAACGGGACAGCGCCGACCTTGAACAGCAGCCCCATCAGCACCAGCGCCGCACCGATCAGCAGCAGGGCGTCATTGCCCATCGTGCCGGCCAGCGCCGGATCGATCTGCTTGGCGCCGTCCGAGACCACCTCGGCGATCCCGGCGTAGGTGACGGTGCCCGCGTAGCCGTAGAGCAGAGCCACGCCGAACAGCAGGAAGGCCGAGGAGAAGGCGCCGAGGAGGAAGTACTTCACCGCGGCCTCCTGCGACAGCAGCCGCTGGCGGCGGGCCAGCGCACACAGCAGGTACAGCGGGAGGGAGAAGACCTCCAGCGCGATGAAGAGCGTCAGCAGGTCGCTGGCCGCCGGGAAGATCAGCATGCCGCCGACCGCGAAGAGCAGGATCGGGAAGACCTCGGTGGTGGTGAACCCGGCCTTGACCGCGGCCTGTTCGGCCGCGCTGCCGGGGACGGCCGCGGGCTGTGCGGCGAAGGAGTCCACGCGCCCCCAGGCTCGCCCCTTCGTCCGGGCCGGGGACGCGCCCTCGCCGTGCGCCGCGGGTTCGAGCCGGCGCTCGGCGAAGGTGAAGACGGCGATCAGCGACACCAGCAGGATCGTGCCCTGGAGGAACAGCGCGGGACCGTCGACGGCGACGGCGCCCATCGCGGCGATGTGCGCCTTGGACGAGCCGAAGCCGCCGGCCGCCAGGCCGATCACCGCGGCGAACGCGGCGGCCAGCGCCACCAGCGACAGCAGCAGCTGGGAGTAGTAGCGGTGGCGGCGCGGGACCAGCGCCTCGATCAGGATGCCGATCACCGCCGCGCCGAGGACGATCAGCGTCGGCGACAGCTCGGCGTACTCGATGTGCGGCGCCGGGATCTTGCCCGGCGCACCGGCCGCCACCGTCCACAGGCTGTGGACACTTGCCACGGGACTCACTTCGCGGCCTCCACGTCTTGTTCACGCACGGCGTGGCCGTGCCGGCCTCCGCCGGGCACGGCGTCCACCTGCACAGTGGGCTTGGGATCCTTCTTGTCCACGACGGACAGGGTGTGGTCGACCGCCGGGTTGACCAGGTCGGTCAGCGGCTTGGGGTACACCCCGAGGAAGAGCAGCAGCGCGATCAGCGGCGCCACCACGACCAGCTCCCGCACCCGGAGGTCGGGCAGGCCGCTCACCTGGGGCTTCACCGGCCCGGTCATCGTCCGCTGGTAGAGCACGAGGACGTACAGCGCGGCGAGCACGATGCCGAGAGTGGCGATGATGCCGATCACCGGATAGCGGCTGAACGTGCCCACCAGGACCAGGAATTCGCTGACGAACGGCGCCAGGCCGGGCAGCGAGAGGGTGGCCAGACCGCCGATGAGGAAGGTGCCGGCGAGGATCGGGGCGACCTTCTGCACGCCGCCGTAGTCCGCGATGAGCCGGGAGCCGCGGCGGCTGATCAGGAAGCCGGCCACCAGCATCAGCGCGGCGGTCGAGATGCCGTGGTTGACCATGTAGAGCGTCGCGCCGCCCTGGCCCTGGGAGGTCATCGCGAAGATGCCCAGGATGATGAAGCCGAAGTGCGAGATCGAGGCGTAGGCGATCAGGCGCTTGATGTCCCGCTGGGCGACCGCCAGCAGCGCGCCGTAGAGCACGCTGATCAGCGCGAGCACCAGGATGACGGGCGTCGCCCAGCTGCTGGCCTCGGGGAAGAGCTGGAGGCAGAAGCGGAGCATCGCGAAGGTGCCGACCTTGTCGACGACCGCGGTGATGAGCACCGCGACCGGTGAGGTGGACTCGCCCATGGCGCCCGGCAGCCAGGTGTGCAGCGGCCACAGCGGTGCCTTCACCGCGAAGGCGAAGAAGAAGCCGAGGAAGAGCAGCCGCTCGGTGCCGGTGCCGATGTGCAGCCGGCCGGCCGCCCGGGCCTCGACGATCTGCTGGAGCGAGAAGGTGCCGCTGCCGAGCTGGTCGGCGGTGACGGCGTAGAGCCCGATCACCGCGGCCAGCATGATCAGTCCGCCGGCGAGGTTGTAGAGCAGGAACTTCACCGCGGCGTTCGACCGCCGGCGCGCGGCCCCGTCCTCGTCCTCGCCGCCGGCCCGGTCCCCGAAGCCGCCGATGAGGAAGTACATCGGGATCAGCATGGCTTCGAAGAAGAGGTAGAAGACGAAGACGTCGGTGGCCTCGAAGGAGATGACCACCATCGCCTCGACGGCCAGGATCAGCGCGAAGAAGCCCTGGGTGGGCCGCCAGCGCCGGTTGGGCGCGGCCTCTTCCAGGGGGTCGGCGTCATGCCAGCCGGCCAGGATGATGAAGGGGATCAGCAGGGTGGTCAAGGCGATCAGGGCGACCGCGATGCCGTCCACGCCGAGTGCGTAGCGGACGCCGAAGTCGCTGATCCAGGCGTGCGATTCGGTGAACTGGTAGGGGCTCTTGGAACCGGGGTCGAAGCGGAACGCGACCACGAGCGCCAGCGCGAAGGTGACCACCGATACCAGCAGCGCGAGCCACTTGGCCGCGGTGCGCCGGGCGGCGGGCAGCGCGGCGGTGGCGACCGCACCGGCCGCCGGCACCGCGGCCACCACCGTCAGCAGGGGAAACGACATGGCTCAGACACCCCTCATCAGCAGGGTCGCGGCGACGAGAACGGCGGCGCCGCCCAGCATCTGGACCGCGTAGGAACGCACGAACCCGGTCTGCAACTGCCGCAGCAGCCCGGAGAGTCCGCCCATCGCGGCCGCCGTGCCGTTGACCGCGCCGTCCACCACGGAGCGGTCGAGCTGGACGAGGGTGCCGGTGAGCTCCTGGCCACCGCGGACGAACACGACGTGGTTGAAGTCGTCCTGGAGCAGATCGCGGCGGGCCGCCCGGGTCAGCAGCGAACCGCGCGGGGCGAGCGCCGGGACGGGCTTGCGGCCGTACATCCCCCAGGCGATGCCGACCCCGATGACCAGCACCACCATCGTGGCGGCGGTGACCGTGGTGGCGCTGACCGGGGAGTGGCCGTGGGCGAACGAGGTGACCGGCTCCAGCCACTTCACGAACGCCTCGTTGATGCTGAACAGCCCGCCGGCGAAGACCGACCCGAAGGCGAGCACGATCATCGGCAGCGTCATGACCTTGGGCGACTCGTGCGGATGCACCTCGGCCGGGTCCCAGCGCTTCTCGCCGAAGAAGGTCATCAGCATCACCCGGGTCATGTAGAAGGCGGTGATCGCGGCGCCGAGGAGGGCCGCGCCGCCGAGGATCCAGCCCTCGGTGCCGCCCCGGGCGAACGCCGCCTCGATGATCTTGTCCTTGGAGAAGAAGCCGGACAGCCCGGGGAAGCCGATGATCGCCAGATAGCCGAGGCCGAAGGTGATGAAGGTGACCGGCATGTACTTCCGCAGACCGCCGTAGCGGCGCATGTCCACCTCGTCGTTCATGCCGTGCATCACGGAACCGGCGCCGAGGAAGAGGCCCGCCTTGAAGAAGCCGTGGGTGACCAGATGCATGATCGCGAAGGCGTAGCCGATCGGGCCGAGCCCGGCGGCCAGGATCATGTATCCGATCTGCGACATCGTCGAGCCGGCCAGCGCCTTCTTGATGTCGTCCTTGGCGCAACCGACGATCGCACCGAAGAGAAGGGTGACCGCGCCCACCACGACGACCGCCAGCTGGGCGGTCGGCGCGGCATTGAAGATCGCCCCGGAGCGGGTGATCAGATACACGCCGGCGGTGACCATCGTGGCGGCGTGGATCAGGGCCGAGACCGGGGTCGGGCCCTCCATCGCGTCACCGAGCCAGGACTGCAGCGGCACCTGTGCCGACTTGCCGCAGGCCCCCAGCAGCAACAGCAGCCCCAGGGCGGTCAGCGTGCCCTGGCCGGCGCGGTCGGTGGCGGCGAACACCGGGCCGAAGGCGAAGGTCCCGAACGTCGTGAACATCAGCATGATCGCGATGGACAGGCCCATGTCGCCGACGCGGTTGACCAGGAAGGCCTTCTTGGCGGCGGTGGCCGCGCTGGGCTTGTGCTGCCAGAAGCCGATGAGGAGGTACGAGGCGAGGCCGACGCCCTCCCATCCGGCGTACAGCAGCAGGTAGTTGTCGGCGAGGACGAGCAGCAGCATCGCCGCGAGGAAGAGGTTGAGGTAGCCGAAGAAGCGGCGGCGCCGCTCGTCGTGCTCCATGTAGCCGATCGAGTAGATGTGGATCAGCGATCCGACACCCGTGATCAGCAGGACGAAGGTCATCGACAGCTGGTCGAGCTGGAAGGCGATGTCGGCGCGGAAGCCGCCGACCGGGATCCAGGTGAACAGCTGCTGATGCAGGGCACGGTCCCCGGCCCCCTTGCCGAGCATGTCGGCGAAGAGCACCACCCCGAGGGCGAACGACGCCACCGAGAACAGCGTGCCGATCAGGTGGCCGGTGCGGTCGAGGCGCTTGCCGCCGCACAGCAGCAGGGCCGCACCGACCAGCGGTGCCGCGACAAGCAGCGCGATCAAGTTCTCCACTTTGTGCGACCCCTTACAGCTTCATCAGGCTGGCGTCGTCGACCGAGGCCGTATGGCGGGTGCGGAAGATCGACACGATGATGGCCAGGCCGACCACGACCTCGGCCGCCGCGACGACCATGGTGAAGAAGGCGATGATCTGGCCGTCCAGATTCCCGTGCATCCGCGAGAAGGTGACGAAGGCGAGGTTGCAGGCGTTGAGCATCAGCTCGATGCACATGAACACCACGATGGCGTTCCGCCTGATCAGCACCCCGGCCGCGCCGATGGTGAACAACAGGGCGGCGAGATAGAGGTAGTAGACCGGGTTCATTTCTTGGCCCCCTCCTTGTGCTCCCTCGGCGCCGGCCCGCCGGGCGGCGGCTCCGCTGCCTCGTCCCCGGTGCTCCGGCCCAGCCAGTCCTCGGAACGCCGCTCCAGCGCCTTGAGTTCGGCGAGCGACTCACCGGAGACATCGCGGACCTGGCCCCGCTCGCGCAGCGTCGGGCTGACGCTCAGCTCGGCGGTGGTGCCGTCCGGCAGCAGGCCCGGGATATCGACGGCGTTGTGCCGGGCGTAGACACCCGGGGCGGGCAGCGGCGGCACCTGCTTGCCCTCGCGCACCCGCGCCTCGGACTGCTCACGCTGCGTCCTGGCGCGCTCCGTGCGCTCGCGGTGGGTGAGCACCATCGCGCCGACGGCCGCCGTGATCAGCAGGGCGCCGGTGATCTCGAAGGCGAAGACGTACTTGGTGAAGATGAGCGCCGCCAGGCCCTGCACATTGCCGCCGGCGTTGGCCTCGCCCAGGCCGTTGAACTCCTTGAGCGAGGCATTGCCGATGCCGGCGATCAGCAGGACGCCGAAGCCGATGCCCAGGCCTGCGGCGAGCCACCGCTGGCCCTTGAGCGTCTCCTTGAGGGAGTCCGCGGCCGTGACGCCGACGAGCATGACGACGAACAGGAACAGCATCATGATCGCGCCGGTGTAGACGACGATCTGGACGACGCCGAGGAAGTACGCGCCGTTGGCGAGGTAGAAGACCGCCAGGACGATCATGGTCCCGGCGAGCGAGAGGGCGCTGTGCACCGCCCGCCTCATCAGGATCGTGCACAGCGCGCCGGCGACGGCGACGGTGCCCAGGATCCAGAACTGCACGGCCTCGCCCGTGGAGGTCAGGGAGGACGCGGCGGCCAGCGCGGTCATGCCGTCTCCCCCTTGTCCTCGGACTCCGGCGTCTCGCCCTTGGAGTGCGCGACCTGGCGGACCGCACCCGGCGCGGCCTCGGTCACCAGGCCCTTGTAGTAGTCCTTCTCCGTCATGCCGGGGAAGATCGCGTGCGGGGTGTCGACCATCGTGTCCTCCAGGCCCGCGAGCAGCTCCTCCTTGGTGTAGATGAGGGAGGCGCGGGACCGGTCGGCGAGTTCGTACTCGTTGGTCATGGTCAGTGCGCGGGTCGGGCAGGCCTCGACGCACAGGCCGCACAGGATGCAGCGCAGATAGTTGATCTGGTAGACGCGGCCGTAGCGCTCGCCCGGGGAGTAGCGCTCCTCGTCGGTGTTGTCCGCGCCCTCGACGTAGATCGCGTCCGCCGGGCAGGCCCAGGCGCACAGCTCGCAGCCGATGCACTTCTCCAGCCCGTCCGGATGGCGGTTGAGCTGGTGGCGGCCATGGAAGCGCGGCGCCGTCGGCTTCTTCTCCTCCGGATACTGCTCGGTCAGCCGCTTCTTGAACATGGCCTTGAAGGTCACGCCGAAGCCGGCCACGGGGTTCTGGAACTCAGGCACCGTCGCCCCCCTTTCCGTCGTGTGCGTTGTCGTCACTGACAGTGTCCACCCGACCACTGACAATCAACTCCCGGTCACCGCGCGGCCGTCGGCGGGGCACCGGTGGCAGCTCCTGCCCCGGCAGCGGCGGGACCGGGAACCCGCCGGCCATCGGGTCGAAGGCCTCGTCGCCGTCGGTCTCCTCGGTTGCCTCGCCGCGCCGGAAGAAGTCGACGAGCAGGGAGATCAGCAGCAGCGCGACGGCGCCGCCGGCGACGTACAGCACGATCTGCGAGAAGTTGTAGCCCTCGTTCTTCAGCGCCCGGACCGTGGCGACCAGCATCAGCCAGACCAGCGAGACCGGGATGAGGACCTTCCAGCCCAGCTTCATGAACTGGTCGTAGCGCACCCGGGGAAGGGTGCCGCGCAGCCAGATGAAGAAGAACAGCAGCAGCTGCACCTTGAGGGTGAACCAGAGCAGCGGCCACCAGCCGTGGTTGGCCCCCTCCCAGAAGGTGGAGATGGGCCACGGAGCCCGCCAGCCGCCCAGGAAGAGGGTGATCGCGACCGCCGAGACGGTGACCATGTTGACGTACTCGGCGAGCATGAACATCGCGAACTTGATCGACGAGTACTCGGTGTTGAAGCCGCCGACGAGGTCGCCCTCGGACTCCGGCATGTCGAACGGCGCGCGGTTGGTCTCGCCCACCATCGCAACGATGTAGATGATGAAGGACACCGGCAGCAGCAGGACGTACCAGCGGTTGTGCTGGGACTCCACGATGGTCGACGTCGACATCGACCCGGAGTAGAGGAACACCGCCGCGAACGACATCCCCATCGCGATCTCGTACGAGATCATCTGCGCGCACGAGCGCAGCCCGCCCAGCAGCGGATAGGTCGAGCCGGAGGACCAGCCGGCCAGCACGATGCCGTAGATGCCGACCGAGGCCGTGGCCAGGATGTAGAGGATGCCGATCGGCAGGTCGGTCAGCTGCATCGGGGTGCGGACCCCGAAGATCGAGATCTCGTTGCCCGCCGGGCCGAAGGGGATCACCGCGATCGCCATGAAGGCCGGGATGGCCGCCACGACCGGCGCGAGGATGTAGACCACCTTGTCGGCCCGCTTGACGACCAGGTCCTCCTTCAGCATCAGCTTGATGCCGTCGGCGAGGGACTGGAGCATGCCCCAGGGGCCGTGCCGGTTGGGGCCGATGCGCAGCTGCATCCAGGCGACGACCTTGCGTTCCCAGACGATCGAGAACAGCACCGTCAGCATCAGGAAGGCGAAGCAGAAGACCGCCTTGATGACGACGAGCCACCACGGGTCGTGGCCGAACATCGACAGGTCTTCCCGGGCCAGCGCGCTGCCGGCGGCGAGTTGATCGAGCTGCTGCATCATGCGTCCACCTCCTCGGCCGGCTCCGGCAGGCCCGGGGCGGCGGAGATCTTGACCAGGTCACCGGGGAGCGCCCCGATATCGGCGGCGACGCCACCGCCCGTGGAATTCAGCGGCAGCCACACCACCCGGTCGGGCATCGGCGTGACCTGGAGCGGCAGGTGCACCGCACCGGCCGGCCCGGTCACCGCCAGCAGGCCGCCGTCCTTGACCCCGGTCTCCTGCGCGGTGGTCGCCGACAGCCGGGCGAGCGCGGCATGGCGGGTACCGGCCAGCGCCTCGTCGCCCTCCTGGAGCACCCCCTGGTCCAGCAGGAGCCGGTGGCCGGCGAGGACGGCCTCGCCGCCGTCCGGCCGGGGCAGTGCCCGCGCGCTCTCCGCCGGCTCCCCGGCGTACGGGCCGTCCCAGCCGCCCAGCCGGTCCAGTTCGCGCCGCACGGAGCGGAGGTCCGGCAGCCCCAGATGGACGTCCATGGCGTCGGCGAGCATATCCAGCACCCGGGCGTCGGGCTGCGACTGCCGCCGGGCCATCTGGTCCGGCTTGACGGCCGCCTCGAACAGCCGGGCCCGGCCCTCCCAGTTGAGGAACGTGCCGGACTTCTCCACGACGGCCGCCACCGGCAGCACCACATCCGCCCGGTCGGTGACCTGCGAGGGCCGCAGCTCCAGGCTGACCAGGAAGCCGACCTCGTCCAGGGCGGTCAGCGCCCGGGCCGGGTCCGGCAGGTCGGCGACCTCGACACCGCCGACCAGCAGCGCGCCGAGCTCCCCGGTCGCCGCGGCCTCGATGATCTGGCCGGTGTCCCGGCCGTGCCGGTGCGGCAGCGCGGCCACGCCCCAGGCAGCGGCGACCTCGTCGCGGGCCCGCGGGTCGGTGGCCGGCCGGCCACCGGGCAGCAGACCGGGCAGCGCACCGGCCTCGACGGCGCCGCGTTCACCGGCCCGCCGCGGGATCCACACCAGGTGGGCGCCGGTGGCGGCGGCGGCACGGAGGGCGGCGGTCAGCGCGCCGGGCACCGACGCCAGCCGCTCGCCGACGACGATCACCGCGCCGTCCGCGCGCAGCGCCTCGGCCGCGGCCCGCCCCTCGCCCTCCAGTCCGGCCCCGCCCGCGAGTCCCTCCCGGGAGAGCGCGGTCAGCCACTCGGTCTCGGTGCCGGGCGCGGCCGGCAGCAGCGTGCCGCCGGCCTTGATCAGGCCGCGGGAGGCGTAGCTCGCCAGCCCGAAGGTGCGCTGTCCGCTCTTGCGGTGGGCCTTGCGCAGCCGCAGGAAGACGCCGGGGGCCTCCTCCTCGGCCTCGATGCCGGCCAGCAGGACGGCCGGTGCCTGCTCCAGCGTGGTGTAGGTGACGCCCGGCCCGCGGCGCCCGTCGTCCAGGTCGCGGCCGCGGCCTGCGACCCGGGAGGCCAGGAAGTCCGCCTCCTCGGCGCTGTGCGCCCGGGCCCGGAAGTCGACGTCGTGGGTGTCCAGCGCGACCCGCGCGAACTTGGCGTAGGCGTAGGCGTCCTCGACGGTCAGCCGGCCGCCGGTCAGCACGCCGGTGTGGCCCCGGGCCGCCGACAGCCCGCGGGCCGCCGCCTCCAGGGCGGCCGGCCAGCTCGCCGGCTCCAGTTCACCGGACTCCCGGTTGCGCACCAGGGGCTGCTCCAGCCGGTCGCGCTGCTGGGCGTAGCGGAAGGCGAACCGCCCCTTGTCGCAGAGCCACTCCTCGTTGACCTCGGGGTCGTTGGCCGCCAGCCGCCGCAGGACCTTGCCGCGCCGGTGGTCGGTGCGCGTCGCGCAGCCGCCCGCGCAGTGTTCGCACACCGACGGCGAGGAGACCAGGTCGAAGGGGCGGGAACGGAAGCGGTACGCGGCGGAGGTGAGCGCGCCGACCGGGCAGATCTGGATGGTGTTGCCGGAGAAGTACGACTGGAAGGGGTCGCCCTCCCCCGTACCGACCTGCTGGAGCGCGCCCCGCTCGACCAGCTCGATCATCGGGTCGCCGGCGATCTGGTTGCTGAAGCGGGTGCAGCGCGCGCACAGCACGCACCGCTCGCGGTCCAGCAGCACCTGCGTGGAGATCGGCACCGGCTTGGCGAAGGTGCGCTTCTTGCCCTCGAAGCGCGACTCCGGGTCGCCGACCTGCATGGCCTGGTTCTGCAGCGGGCACTCGCCGCCCTTGTCGCAGACCGGGCAGTCCAGCGGGTGGTTGATCAGCAGCAGCTCCATCACGCCGCGCTGCGCCTTCTCCGCCACCGGCGAGGTCAGCTGCGAGCGGACCACCATGCCGTCGGTGCAGGTGATGGTGCAGGAGGCCATCGGCTTGCGCTGGCCCTCGACCTCGACGATGCACTGCCGGCAGGCGCCCGCCGGGTCCAGCAGCGGGTGGTCGCAGAAGCGCGGGATCTCGATGCCGAGGAGTTCGGCGGCACGGATGACCAGCGTCCCCTTGGGGACGGAGATCTCGATGCCGTCGATCGTCAGGGTGACGAGGTCCTCCGGCGGGATCGCCGCCTCGCCGCCCCCCGAGGGAGCACGTGTGGTGACGGTCATGCGTTCACCCCCAGGTGAGCGTCGTTGTCGCCCCAGAGGGTCGACTTGGCGGGGTCGAAGGGGCAGCCCCGGCCGGTGATGTGCTGCTCGTACTCCTCGCGGAAGTACTTCAGCGAGGAGTAGATCGGCGAGGCGGCGCCGTCGCCGAGCGCGCAGAAGGACTTGCCGTTGATGTTGTCGGCGATGTCGTCGATCTTGTCGAGGTCGCCCATCGCGCCCTTGCCCGCCTCGATGTCCCTGAGCAACTGCACCAGCCAGTACGTGCCTTCGCGGCAGGGCGTGCACTTGCCGCAGGACTCGTGCGCGTAGAACTCGGTCCAGCGGGTGACCGCGCGGACCACGCAGGTGGTCTCGTCGAAGCACTGGAGCGCCTTGGTGCCGAGCATCGAGCCGGCCGCGCCGACGCCCTCGTAGTCGAGCGGGACGTCGAGGTGCTCGTCGGTGAACATCGGGGTCGAGGAGCCGCCCGGCGTCCAGAACTTCAGCCGGTGGCCGCGGCGCATCCCGCCGCTCATGTCCAGCAGCTGGCGCAGCGTGATGCCCAGCGGGGCCTCGTACTGGCCGGGGCGGGCGACGTGGCCGCTGAGCGAGTAGAGCGTGAAGCCCGGGGACTTCTCGGTGCCCATCGAACGGAACCAGTCCTTGCCCCGCAGCATGATGGCGGGAACCGAGGCGATGGACTCGACGTTGTTCACGACAGTGGGGCAGGCGTAGAGGCCCGCCACCGCCGGGAAGGGAGGACGCAGCCGGGGCTGTCCGCGACGGCCCTCCAGGGAGTCCAGCAGCGCGGTCTCCTCACCGCAGATGTACGCGCCGGCGCCCGCGTGCACGATCACGTCCAGGTCGAGCCCCGAGCCGAGGATGTTCTTCCCGAGGAAGCCCGCCGCGTAGGCCTCGCGCACGGCCTCGTGCAGCCGCCTCAGCACGGGGACGACCTCGCCGCGCAGATAGATGAAGGCGTGGTTCGACCGGATCGCATGGCAGGCGATCACGATGCCCTCGATGAGGGAGTGCGGGTTGGCGAAGAGGAGCGGGATGTCCTTGCAGGTCCCGGGCTCCGACTCGTCGGCGTTGACCACGAGGTAGTGCGGTTTGCCGTCGCCCTGCGGGATGAACTGCCACTTCATCCCGGTAGGGAAGCCGGCGCCGCCGCGGCCGCGCAGCCCGGAGTCCTTGACGTAGGCGATCACGTCGTCCGGGGCCATCGCGAGGGCCCTGCGCAGGCCGTCGTAGCCCTGGTGCCGGCGGTAGGTCTCCAGCGTCCAGGATTCGGGCTGGTCCCAGAAGGCGGACAGGACCGGTGCCAGGAGCTTTTCGGGGCTTGCCTCGCCGCCGGCCCCGGGCCGGGAGGCGCCCTCGTGCTCGGCTGCCACTGTCATCACTCCCCCTCCTCTGCTGCGGGCCCCGCCGGATGGTGCTCGTCGGAGGCCGAGGTCTCGTGCGGTGCGTCGTGCGAACTGGGGTGGCCAGGGGGCGCCTGGCCGTCGTCGTGGCCGGTGGCGGGCGCCTCGTCGGCGCCGGTCCGCGCGGTGCGGGGCGCGATGACGGTGTCGCCGCCGCGGCCCGGGGCGACCTCGCCCTTGGCCAGGCGCAGCCCGATCAGGGAGGCGGGCCCGGCGCCGCCGGTGGCCCGGACGGCTCCGGGCCGCTCGTCGGGGAAGCCCGCGAGCATCCGGGAGGTCTGCCGGAAGGTGCACAGCGGGGCGCCGCGGGTGGGCTCGACGCTCCGGCCGGCCCGCAGGTCGTCGACGAGCCGCCGGGCGGACTGCGGCGTCTGGTTGTCGAAGAACTCCCAGTTGACCATCACGACCGGCGCGAAGTCGCAGGCCGCGTTGCACTCGATGTGTTCGAGGGTGACCGCGCCGTCCTCGGTGGTCTCGCCGTTGCCGACGCCGAGATGCTCCTTGAGGTCCTCGAAGATGGCGTCGCCGCCCATCACCGCGCACAGGGTGTTGGTGCAGACCCCGACCTGATACTCACCGCTCGCCTTGCGGCGGTACATGGAGTAGAAGGTCGAGACCGCGGTGACCTCGGCGGTGGTCAGGTCCAGCAGCTCGGCGCAGAAGCGGATGCCGGTGCGGGTGACGTGCCCCTCCTCGGCCTGGACGAGGTGCAGCAGCGGCAGCAGCGCCGAGCGCGCGCCGGGGTAGCGGGCGATCACCTCCTTGGCGTCCGCCTCCAGCCGGGCCCGGACGTCCGCCGGGTAGTCGGGAGCGGGAAGCGCGGGCATTCCCAGCTGCACGTCGTGGTTCGCCTCGGTGGGGTTCACCGGTCGACGCCTCCCATCACGGGGTCGATGGACGCGACGGCGACGATGACGTCGGCGACCTGGCCGCCCTCGCACATCGCCGCCATGGCCTGGAGATTGGTGAAGGACGGGTCGCGGAAGTGCACCCGGTAGGGGCGGGTGCCGCCGTCGCTGACCGCGTGCACGCCCAGCTCGCCCTTGGGCGACTCGACGGCCGCGTACGTCTGCCCCGGCGGGACCCGGAAGCCCTCGGTCACCAGCTTGAAGTGGTGGATCAGGGCCTCCATCGAGGTGCCCATGATCTTCTTGATGTGGTCGAGGGAGTTGCCGAGGCCGTCCGGGCCGAGGGCCAGCTGGGCGGGCCAGGCGATCTTCTTGTCCGCGACCATCACCGGGCCGGGCGCCAGCCGGTCCAGGCACTGCTCGACGATCCGCAGCGACTGGCGCATCTCCTCCAGCCGGATGAGGAACCGGCCGTAGGAGTCGCAGGTGTCGGCGGTCGGCACCTCGAAGTCGTAGTCCTCGTAGCCGCAGTACGGCTGCGTCTTGCGCAGGTCGTGCGGCAGTCCGGCCGAGCGGACGATGGGACCGGTGGCGCCGGTGGCCATGCAGCCGGCCAGGTCGAGATAGCCGATGCCTTCCATCCGGCCCTTGAAGACGGGGTTGCCGGTGGCGAGCTTGTCGTACTCGCCGATGTTCTTCCGCATCTTCTTGACGAACTCGCGCACCTGGTCGACCGCCCCGGGCGGCAGGTCCTGGGCGAGGCCGCCGGGCCGGATGTACGCGTGGTTCATCCGCAGGCCGGTGATCAGCTCGTAGATGTCGAGGATGAGCTCGCGGTCGCGGAAGCCGTAGATCATGATCGTGGTGGCGCCCAGCTCCATCCCGCCGGTGGCGATGGCCACGAGATGGGAGGACATCCGGTTGAGCTCCATCAGCATCACGCGGATGACCGAGGCCCGGTCGGGGATGTCGGCGGTGATGCCGAGCAGCTTCTCCACGGCCAGGCAGTAGGCCGTCTCGTTGAAGAAGGGGGTGAGGTAATCCATCCTCGTGACGAAGGTGGTGCCCTGCGTCCAGGTCCGGAATTCGAGGTTCTTCTCGATGCCGGTGTGCAGATAGCCGATGCCGCAGCGGGCCTCGGTGACGGTCTCGCCGTCGATCTCCAGGATCAGCCGGAGCACGCCGTGGGTGGAGGGGTGCTGCGGCCCCATGTTGACGATGATCCGCTCGTCGTCGGACTTCACGGCGGCGGCCGCGATCTCGTCCCAGTCCCCGCCGGAGACGTTGTAGACGGTCCCCTCGGTGGTCTCCCGGGCGGGCGACGGCTCGGTGTCGAAGTCGCTCGCCGTGCGGGGGCCGTCCGAGGAGTGCGAGTGGGGTGCAGTAGTCATCAGCTGTACGACCTCCGCTGGTCGGGAGCCGGGATCCGGGCGCCCTTGTACTCGACGGGGATGCCGCCGAGCGGGTAGTCCTTGCGCTGCGGAAAGCCCTGCCAGTCGTCCGGCATCATGATCCGGGTGAGCGCGGGGTGGCCGTCGAAGACGATGCCGAAGAAGTCGTAGGTCTCGCGCTCGTGCCAGTCGTTGGTCGGATAGACGTCGACGAGCGAGGGCACGTGCGGGTCGGCGTCCGGCACGCCGACCTCCAGCCGGATCAGCCGGTTGTGGGTGATCGAGCGCAGGTGGTAGACGGCGTGCAGCTCGCGGCCCTTGTCCCCCGGGAAGTGCACCCCGCTCACGCCCGTGCACAGCTCGAAGCGCAGCGCCGGGTCGTCGCGCAGGATCCGGGCGACCGCCGGCAGCGCGCCGCGCTCGATGTGGAAGGTCAGCTCCGCGCGGTCGACGACGGTCTTCTCGATGACGTTCCCGGGGACCAGGCCCTGTTCGTCGAGGGCGCCCTCCAGTTCGTCGGCGATCTCGTCGAACTCGCCGTGGCCTTCCGTGCCGGCCGGTCCGCCGTAGGGCCGGCTGCTCTCGCCGGGCAGCCGCACAGTCCGTACGAGGCCGCCGTAGCCGGAGGTGTCGCCGCCGTTGTCGGCGCCGAACATCCCGCGGCGGGTGCCGATCACCTCGCCGGTGTCCTCGCGCTGCGCGGGCACGGCCTCTTCTTGACCGTCCCGGCCGTTCTCGCCGGAACCCCCGGGGTTCTTCTGCTCACTCACCGCAGCAGCCCCTTCATCTCGATCAGCGGGAGCGCCTTGAGCGCGGCTTCCTCCGCCTCCCGGGCGGCCTGCTCCTGGTTGACCCCGAGCTTGGTGTTCTGGATCTTCTGGTGCAGCTTGAGAATGGCGTCCATCAGCATCTCGGGACGCGGCGGGCAGCCCGGCAGATAGATGTCGACGGGCACGATGTGGTCGACGCCCTGCACGATCGCGTAGTTGTTGAACATGCCGCCCGACGAGGCGCAAACCCCCATGGAGATCACCCACTTCGGGTCCGGCATCTGGTCGTAGACCTGCCGCAGCACGGGCGCCATCTTCTGGCTCACCCGGCCGGCCACGATCATCAGATCCGCCTGCCGCGGCGAGCCGCGGAAGACCTCCATGCCGAAGCGGGCCAGGTCATAGCGCCCGGCGCCGGTCGTCATCATCTCGATGGCGCAGCAGGCCAGCCCGAAGGTCGCGGGGAAGACCGAGGATTTGCGCACCCAGCCCGCGGCCTGCTCGACAGTGGTCAGCAAAAAGCCGCTGGGCAGCTTCTCTTCCAGTCCCATGTGTGCCCCCTAGTCCCATTCCAGGCCGCCACGACGCCAGACGTAGGCGTAGGCGACGAAGACGGTGAGCGCGAAGAGGAGCATCTCGACGAGCCCGAAAAGCCCCAGGGCGTCGAAGCTGACGGCCCAGGGGTAGAGGAAGACGATCTCGATGTCGAAGACGATGAAGAGCATCGCCGTCAGGTAGTACTTGATCGGGAAGCGGCCACCACCGGACGGATGTGGCGTCGGCTCGATTCCGCATTCGTACGCCTCGAGCTTGGCCCGGTTGTAACGCCTGGGCCCGACGAGGGTGGCCATCACGACGGAGAAGATCGCAAAGCCTGCCCCGAGGGCTCCCAGTACGAGGATGGGCGCGTAAGCGTTCACCGTCCTCGCTCCCTTCAGTCGACGATGACTGGATGGCGGTCCGCTCGGGCCCTTGATCGCCCCGTGGAGATCGTGCACATGTGAGGCAGTTCACAAGCCCGAGCCGCCTGCATCTTATGCCCGTCGGTCTGTGATCTGCGACACGGGGATGACCAACGCCTTTGTGATCTCCACCACCCGGCGAAGGATCATGAAGTCGGATGAGCGGTGATCTTCATACGTGAAGCGCGCGAGTGATCACGAGAGGTGACATTCGCCTGGGTTACCGCTGGTCAGTGCGGGGTTGCCAATATCAAGTGAGGCACGCTAAGGGCAAATTGGCGCCGGACGCGGCCAACTGCTAGTGGAGTCCGGCCCGTAGACGTGACCCGCTCGTGACCCGGCCGTGATCGTCTCTTCGTGCTTCGGTTCACGAGCGACGGCCGGCGTCGGGTCACGGGAACATAACGGACACTCAGGAGTGACCTATCCCACGCTATTTCACGTACTAAGTCCTTGACGCCCGGGAAGCCTTGGCGTGGCGGATGGGGAAGTGGTAGGCGCTCATCCGACCCGCATCGAGCAGCAAATGCCATGCGTAGGAACATGATCGCGAAATTCGGACATCCCGTCGCGGGCTCGACGGGCAGGTAAAACGCCCTTTTTGTTCGTCGCGTACACGACAAGTGTGGCGCACTGCACCTTTGTTGGCAGCAACCAGCGGCGCCTGATAGCCGTTATTGCCATGTCCCCGAACGCACTCATACCCAGCCACCGGAAGCCCCGTCGCCCTTCCGCGTCCTCGCGGGCGCTGCGTGCCGGAGTGACCGGTGGCTTCCTCACCCTCGCGGTGACCGGCGCCACGGTGCCGGCCAACGCCGCGGAGAAGCCCGTCTCCGAAACCCAGGAGATGCCGACGATCACGACGGCGCTTGCCAGCAGCGCCGCGAAGAGCGCCGACACCGCTGAGCAGGTCGCGTTCAACTACGAGCGTCAGGCACTCCAGGACAGCGCCTTCTCCAAGGCCGCCAAGTCCGCGGAGAAGGCAAAGGCCGAGGCCGTGAAGAAGGCCAAGGCCGCGGCCAAGAAGAAGGCCGAGGAGGCCCGCAAGGCCAAGGAGGCCAGCGAGGCCCGTGCGTCGCGCTCCTCGGAGCGGACCACCCTGTCCGCCCCGTCCAACGCCACCGGCTCGTCCGCCACGCTCGTCGCCTTCCTCAAGGCGCAGCTCGGCAAGGCGTACGTGCTGGGCTCCAGCGGCCCGTCCTCGTACGACTGCTCCGGCCTGACCCAGGCCGCGTTCAGCCAGATCGGCGTCGACCTGCCGCGGGTCTCGCAGGACCAGTCCACCGCCGGCACCCAGGTCGGCCTGGACAACCTCCAGGTCGGCGACATCCTGTACTGGGGCAGCGCGGGCAGCGCCTACCACGTCGGCGTCTACGTCGGTGGCGGCAAGTTCATCGGCGCCCAGAACCCGAGCACCGGCATCGTCGAGCGCCCGCTCAGCTACGACCAGCCGACCGGCGCGGTGCGCGTCCTGTAGGACCGCCGCGCCCCTGGTGCCCACAAGGGCCGTCTCTCCTGCCGCTCGGGAGGGACGGTCCTTCGGCATGCCGTCCGCGGGCCCCGGGGGCGCTCCGCGCGCCCTCACGGCTCTTCCCGGCCTCCCCGGCGTCCCCCGGCCTCCCCTGGCCGTCCGACAGACGATTCGCGCCGCACAGCGCCGTGAACCGGCCAGGTACCCCCCAACGGCCGTGCGAAGAGCGACCGATGGGCGCCCGGAACGTTGCACCTCTCGCCATATGCCGCAGATGTCCCTTCGGGACGTCGTGCGGGATCCCCAGCGAGAGGACACGCGCGCTCCGATGAACATCCCCCGCACCGCCCGCCGGACCGTCTCCCGGGCCGCGACGGCGGCCGCCCTGGCCACCGCCCTCGGCCTGGGCGCCGTCCCCGCCGCGACCGCGGCCGCCCCGGCCACCGCCCCGCACGCCGTACGCACCCCGGTCGCCGGACCGCACGGCGGCTGGCAGCAGGACGGGCTGCGGCTGAAGGCCGCCGACAACCGGAAGGTGGACGCCTTCGTGGCCCGCGCCCGGCGGGCCGAGCGCTCCATCAGCCCCCAGGTCCGCGCCGTCGCCCGAATCAGCCACGCCGAACTCGTCGGCTTCGACCAGCGCCTGAAGTCGCCGGACTCGCTCAAGCGCAAGGTCGCCACCTGGATGCACGAGACGCCGGGGCAGTCGGTGGACACCTCGCTCGCCCTGATCAACGACGCGGTCCGCTACACCCTCCAGTGGCCGGCCGGCCACTACAGCCAGGGCGTGGACACCGCGGCGGCCCTGCTCTCCGCCTGGGGCAACGACTCCACCCGCTGGGCCAACACCTGGCACCGGACCGCCGGCTACAAGGCGATCAACTCCGCTTGGCGCGCGCCCCGCTCCGGCCAGCTCTTCGAGGTCCAGTTCCACACGCCCGAGAGCAAGGCGGCCCAGCTCCAGACGCACAAGCTGTACGAGGAGGAGCGGCTGCCGGGCACCCCGCCCGAGCGGGTGCGGGAGCTCCAGGAGCAGCAGAACGCGATCTTCGCGGCGGTGCCGGTGCCGGCGGGCGCGGAGCGGCTGACCGCCCCGGCCCACCGGGTGACCGACCCGTCCCGCCACCGGCCCTCCCCGGACCCGGCCCGCCGCCTCCCGGCACCGGCGCACATTCCCGTCGGCTGACCGGAGCGGATCGGTCCGCTCCGGCGTCCCCGGTGACGCCGGGAAACCGATGACGCGGGCCGGCCGGGGCGCCAACGACGCCGCGGCCGGCCCCGGCCGGTCACCAGCCCGCGCCCGCCGGCTGCCTGATGGTCGCGTTGAGCCGGTTGAAGAGGTTGGTGACCCCGATCGTGAGGATGATCGCCGCCAGCTGCCGCTCGTCGAAGTGGTCGGCGGCGGCGTCCCAGACGGTGTCCGGCACCGGGTCGGCGCTGTCGGCGAGCCGGGTGGCCGCCTCGGTGAGCGCCAGGGCGGCGCGCTCGGCGTCCGAGAAGTACGGCGCCTCCCGCCAGGCCGCCACCGCGAACAGCCGCTCGTCGCTCACCCCGTTCTTGCGGGCGCTCTTCACGCCCCCGTCGACGCAGAAGCTGCAGCCGTTGATCTGGCTGGCGCGCAGATGCACCAGCTCCAGCGTCGCCTGAGGCACGCCGCCCTGCCGCGTCGCCCCGACCACGTCGAGCAGCGGCTGCATGGCCTCGGGGAGGACCGTCGCGGGGTTCTTCATCCGTGCGTTCATCACTGGTCTCCTTCGGGATTCCGTCGTTGCCGCACTGACGGATCCCGGCAGGAGAATGTGACGGGAGAAGGCGACGGCGGCGGTCCGGAAGAGTCTTCGGGAACCGCCGCCGCTGGTCAGCGGGCCGCCACCGGGCCCCGGCCCCGCGCCGCCCCCTGCGTCATGCCGTCGCTGTCATACCGTCGCTGTCATGCCTTCGACGTCACGCCGTCGCTGTCACGCCTTCGGTGCGACCTTGCTCAGACCGTTGATGATGCGGTCCATCGCGTCACCGCCCGTGGGGTCGGTGAGGTTGGCGAGCATCTTGAGGGTGAAGCGCATCAGCAGCGGGTGGGTCAGGCCGCGCTGGGTGGCGATCTTCATGACCTTGGGGTTGCCGATGAGCTTCACGAAGGCGCGGCCCAGCGAGTAGTAGCCGCCGTAGGTGTCCTTGAGGATCTTCGGGTAGCGCTGCAGGGCCAGCTCACGCTGCTGGTAGGTGGCCCGGGCGTGCGCCTGCGTGATCACCTCGGCGGCGATCGCGCCGGACTCCATGGCGTAGGCGATGCCCTCGCCGTTGAACGGGTTGACCAGCCCGCCGGCGTCACCGACCAGCAGCAGGCCCTTGGTGTAGTGCGGCTGGCGGTTGAAGGCCATCGGGAGCGCGGCGCCGCGGATCGGGCCGGTCATGTTCTCCGGCGTGTAGCCCCAGTCGGCGGGCATCGAGGCGCACCACGCCTTGAGGATCTCGCGCCAGTCCAGCTCCTTGAAGGCGGAGCTGGAGTTGAGGATGCCCAGGCCGACGTTGCTGGTCCCGTCGCCCATGCCGAAGATCCAGCCGTAGCCGGGCAGCAGCCGGTCCTGGGCGCCGCGGCGGTCCCACAGCTCCAGCCAGGACTCCAGGTAGTCGTCGTCGTGCCGGGGCGAGGTGAAGTACGTCCGCACGGCCACGCCCATGGGGCGGTCCTCGCGCCGGTGCAGCCCCATGGCCAGCGAGAGCCGGGTGGAGTTGCCGTCGGCGGCGACGACCAGCGGGGCGTGGAAGGTGACCGGGGTCTTCTCCTCGCCCAGCTTGGCGTGCACGCCGGTGATGTGGCCGGTCAGCTCGTGGATGATCGGCGCGCCGACGTTGCAGCGCTCGTACAGCCGCGCGCCGGCCTTCTGCGCCTGGCGGGCCAGCTGTTCGTCGAAGTCGTCGCGCTTGCGGACCAGTCCGTAGTCCGGGTACGAGGCCAGGTCCGGCCAGTCGAGCTGGAGCCGGGAGCCGCCGCCGATGATCCGCAGGCCCTTGTTGCGCAGCCAGCCCGCTTCCTCGGAGATGTCGATGCCCATCGCGACCAGCTGCTTGGTGGCGCGCGGGGTCAGCCCGTCACCGCAGACCTTCTCGCGCGGGAACGCGGTCTTCTCCAGCAGGAGCACGTCCAGACCGGACTTGGCGAGGTGGTAGGCGGTGGCCGAGCCGGCGGGCCCGGCACCGACGACGATCACGTCCGCGCTGTGCTCCGAGCGGGCCTGGGTCACGGAATCGGTCACGGACGCGGACTCGGTCACGGTGCTGTCTCCCGGAAGTCGATATCTGGATTTCTGGGTGCCGCCCGGCACCGGCAGGTGCAGTCTATGGGGGCACCGGTGAGCGGAACCTGAAGGGTTGGGCCGCGGCCGCCGGGCACGCTCCGCCCGTGCGCCGCCGGTGCCCCGGGCGCCCCGTGCGCCCCGGCCGCCGACGGGCGACCGACGCCGTTCGGCCCGCGGTCAGTTCCCGGCGGGCTTGCTCGCCCGGTGCAGTGCCACCACACCGCCGGTCAGATTGCGCCAGGCCACCCCGGTCCAGCCCACGCCCTGGAGCCGGGCGGCGAGTTCGGGCTGGTTCGGCCAGGTACGGATGGACTCGGCGAGGTAGACGTACGCGTCCGGGTTGCTGCTGACCGCGCGGGCGACCGGCGGCAGCGCGCGCATCAGGTACTCGGTGTAGACGGTCCGGAACGGCGCCCACGTCGGCTCGCTGAACTCGCAGATCACCAGGCGTCCGCCGGGCTTGGTGACCCGGTACAGCTCGGCCAGCGCGGCATCGGTCTCCTGGATGTTGCGCAGCCCGAAGGAGATGGTGACGGCGTCGAACACCCCGTCCGCGAACGGCAGCCGGGTGCCGTCACCGGCCGTGAACGGCAGCCACGGGTGGCGCTTCTTGCCCTCGCCCAGCATGCCGACGGAGAAGTCGCAGGGCACGACGTACGCACCGGCCCCGGCGAACGGCAGCGAGGAGGTGCCCGTGCCGGCCGCGAGGTCGAGCACCCGCTCGGCGGGGCGTGCGGCCACCGCGCGCTCCACCTCCTTGCGCCACAGCCGCGCCTGCCCCAGGGAGAGGACATCGTTGGTGAGGTCGTACCGTGCCGCCACGTCGTCGAACATCGCGGCGACTTCGTGCGGCTGCTTGTCCAGGGATGCTCGGGTCACCCGGCCATTGTCCACCGTGCCCGCGCGACGACCCGCACCGGGCACGCCCGGGCGCCGCGACGGTGCCGGGAGCGGCGGCTTCAGCGGCGGCGGTGGACGAGGCGGCCGGCCAGCACCGTGGCCAGGCAGCTGCCGTCCTCGGCGAAGACGGCGAAATCGGCCGCCCCGCCGACGGCCAGCGTCCGCGGGCGGCCGTCGGGCAGCTCCGCGAGCCCGGACCGCCGGACGGCGGTGCGGACCGCGGGCCGGGTGAACGGCCCGGTCAGCGCCGTCGTGCCGAGGGCCAGCAGCCGCTGGAGGCCGCGGCGGGCACCGGCGCCCCAGCGTGCCTCGGTCATGTCGAGCGCGGCGAGCGCCTCGCCGCCGACCGGCTCACCGCCCAGCTCCCCGGCCTCGCGGGGGTCGGGGTGGTAGACGGTCTCCAGCAGCGCGGCGGCGTCCGGTTCGGTCCGGCCGGGGGTCAGCACGCCGTCCCACTCCCGCACCCGCGCCTGCTCGCCGTGGGCCGCCAGCAGCTCCTCGTACGGCCCGATGGCGGCGATCCGGCCACCGTCGACGAGCACCGCGTGGCCGGTGGCCGGCGCCCCGTCGGGGGCGAGCCGGACACCGCGCACGCGGTGAAGTGTCAGCATCGCGAGCTCAGTTGGCCTCGACGAGCTTCAGCTCCGGATGGGCCGTGCCGCCTTCGATCGCCGTCGAGGACAGATGCGAGACGACCTTGTCGTCGACCGGGTCGTTCGCCGGGTCGTCGTGCACGAGGAGGTGCTCGTAGGTCGTGGCGCGCTGGGCCGGGACCCGGCCCGCCTTGCGGATCAGGTCGATGATCTCCATGCGGTTGGAGCGGTGCTTGGCACCGGCGGAGGAGACCACGTTCTCCTCCAGCATGATCGAGCCGAGGTCGTCCGCGCCGTAGTGCAGCGAGAGCTGGCCGGCTTCCTTGCCGGTGGTCAGCCACGAGCCCTGGATGTGCGCGACGTTGTCGAGGAAGATCCGGGCGATGGCGATCATGCGCAGGTACTCGAAGACCGTCGCCTGGGTCTGGCCCTTCAGCTTGTTGTTCTCGGGCTGGTAGGTGTACGGGATGAAGGCGCGGAAGCCGCCCGTACGGTCCTGGACGTCGCGGATCATGCGGAGGTGCTCGATGCGCTCGGCGTTGGTCTCGCCGGTGCCCATCAGCATCGTGGACGTCGACTCCACGCCCAGGTTGTGGGCCGTTTCCATGATCTCCAGCCAGCGCTCGCCGGACTCCTTCAGCGGCGCGATGGCCTTGCGCGGACGCTCCGGCAGCAGCTCGGCGCCGGCGCCCGCGAAGGAGTCGAGCCCGGCGGCGTGGATGCGCTGGATCGCCTCCTCGACGGAGACCTTCGAGATCCGGGCCATGTGCTCGACCTCGGAGGCGCCGAGGGAGTGGATGACCAGCCCGGGGAACGCCTTCTTGATCGCCGAGAAGTGCTCTTCGTAGTACTCGACACCGTAGTCCGGGTGGTGGCCGCCCTGGAACATGATCTGGGTGCCGCCGAGTTCGACGGTCTCCGCGCAGCGGCGCAGGATGTCGTCGAGATCGCGGGTCCAGCCCTTGTCGGTGTCCTTCGGCGCGGCGTAGAAGGCGCAGAACTTGCACGCCGTCACACACACATTGGTGTAGTTGATGTTGCGCTCGATGAGGTACGTCGCGATGTGCTCGGTGCCCGCGTAACGGCGGCGGCGGGCGGCGTCGGCGGCCTTGCCCAGCGCGTGCAGCGGGGCGGAGCGGTACAGGTCGAGCGCTTCCTGCGGCGTGATCCGGCCGCCCTGCGCGGCGCGGTCGAGCACGGACTGGAGGTCGGCGTTCTCGGTCACCGGGCGTCCCTTTCGCAGGCGGGCATCACGAACTGAACCAGCCTACGTCAGGGGTCCGACACCCTCGCCGCCGGTCAGCCCCCGCCCGCCACCCGTGCCTGGTCAGCGCGGCGACGGCCCGGTGTCCGGCCCTGTTCCGGCCTGTTTCCGGCCCTGTCCCGGCCGGCTCCGGCCGCGGGTCGGCGCTCGGTCGGCGCCGCCCGCGCCGTGCCGCCCGCGCCGTCGTCCTGCCGCGGCGCGGCCCGTCCGCGACCGGCCGGCTACCCGGCCGCCGCAGACAGCAGGTCCACCTTCACATCGGCCGGGAACCCGGTCGTCGGCCCGACGCGCCGGGCGAACTCCGTGACCCCCCGCAGCTGCTCAGGCCCGAAGCGGAAGTCGAGCGTGGTGAAGTAGCGCTCCAGGACGGGCTCGTCGAAGGTCTCCCAGCGGGCCGCCTGCTCGGCGACCTTGCCGACCTCCTCCAGCGACACATCGCGCGAGGCCAGGAACGCCTCGTGCACCTTGTGCACCACCTCCGGCTCGCGCGCCAGGTAATCGCGCCGGGTCGCCCAGACGGCGAAGACGAACGGCAGCCCCGTCCAGTCCTTCCACATCTGGCCCAGGTCGTGGACCTCCAGGCCCAGCCGCGGCCCGTCGTGCAGATTGGCGCGCAGCGCGGCGTCACCGATCAGCACCGCCGCGTCCGCCTCCTGCATCATCACGCCGAGGTCGGGCGGGCAGGTGTAGTAGTCGGGCCGCACCCCGATCTTCTCGGCCAGCAGCAGCTGGGCCAGCCGCACGGACGTCCGCGAGGTCGAACCGAGCGCGACCCGGGCACCGTCCAGCTGCTCCAGCGGCTTCTGCGAAACGATCACGCAGGACATCACCGGGCCGTCGCAGCCGACGGCGAGGTCGGGGAAGGCGACGAGGTCGTCGGCGGCCCGCAGGTACTCCACGAGGGTGATCGGGGCGATGTCGAGGTCCCCGCGGACCAGCTGCTCGCTGAGCTTCTCCGGCGTGTCCTTGGTGAGGTCCAGATCGAGCAGGGTGCCCGTACGGGCGAGGCCCCAGTAAAGGGGCAGGCAGTTGAGGAACTGGATGTGGCCCACTCGCGGCCGGCTGCGACGGCGGCCGGCGTCGGCTCCCGCGGGTGCGTCTCCGAAGGTTGAATTGTCCACATGCGGAGGCTAGACCCGTGCCGCGCGGGCCGGCCCGGCGGGTCGGCATATGGACGTTAGTGCGGTCGGTTAAACGTGATCTTTGGCTCTTCCGCCTCGCGAGCGCACCATGCTAAGCTCAGCGCAAGTTGCAGTTTGGTTTCCCTTGCAGTACAGAGCCTGCGGAGCATGTGACCCCGCAGGCTCTTGTAGTTTCAGACTTCTTTGCAGGTTCTGGAGCAGGGCAACCCTTTGGCCCAAGGAGGGCTTATGGCTACCGGAACCGTCAAGTGGTTCAACGCTGAAAAGGGCTTCGGCTTCATCGCCCAGGACGGCGGCGGCCCGGATGTCTTCGTCCACTACTCGGCGATCAACGCCTCTGGTTTCCGCTCCCTGGAGGAGAACCAGCAGGTGAACTTCGACGTCACGCAGGGCCCGAAGGGTCCGCAGGCGGAGAACGTCACGCCGGTCTAAGTTGCCCGGCCCGGAATTTTTCCAGGTCGTTTCCAGCAGTACCCAAGGAGCCCCGCTCCGCCATTTCGGTGGCGAGCGGGGCTCCTGCCTTTTCGCTGCCGACACGAGATGAATGACCATTGCATGAATTCTTCTCGTCCCGCACATGACATACCCGCCGGGGCTCGGCATCGCGGAATTCCACGGGCGAGGCGGACGGCCTTCACCGCCGTGCCGACCGCCCTCCGTCCGACGACCGGGAGGCCCGCGGAGTCCCGGCCGCCGCCTCCCTGTGCAGGCATGTTCCGCGCACGAGGCCACGCGATCCCTGCCCTCGCCCGGCCCGCGGACCTGACGATTCCCGCCACGATTCCGCCTTCGCCCGGAAGCGACGGAGAACCGTTCGGGCGGCCCCCTCCAGCCCCTCCCGCTCCACCCGTCACCCTCGTTTGGCCACAAAGAAACCGGATCCCGCCAGATACCGGCGCCCCCCGGACAAACACCCGCACTCTCGGGCGCTCACCCGGCAGAAAGCCCCGGGAAAGCACCGCGCGCGACCACCGTGAACGGCAAGGGAGCCGCCGAGGCGGCGTGCGCGGTGACGACGACGGCCGGAACGCGCGCGACCGGGCGCGCATTCCCGGAAGACGCTGACGCTATCGCGCTGGTTGTCGAGCATGCCGGAATCGATGACCCCCCTCCGCGAATCCGTGGAGGCTCCGGTTCCGCAGAGGAGGGAAGGCGGGGAAAAGGGCGGGAATGCGCTTGCATTCGGCGCGCCGGCGGTGGCCGTAAGGGGGCTGCGCCCGCGGACTTCCGGCGCGAGTCCGGCCCGGCGGACCACAACGGGCGCACAGAACGGCGGGCCGCGCCGGGTAAGTCGGAACTCCCCGGGCAAGGCGCGCCATCGGCCTCCGCACTCGGCGGAATTCGAGCATCCGCTCTTCCCGCACGACGGCCGGAATTCCTCGCGGCACCACGCGAGCACCGTGCCAATGGCCGCACGGAACGCACCGGCCCACCCGCGCGGGGAAACGGGCCCGCGCCCCCTGCCGCACCGGCCCGCGTCACCCTTCACAACCGGTCGACGCATTGTGCTCCCGGGCTCCCCGCGCCCCCGCCGGACGGGCCCGCCGGCCGGCACATTTCGGCGTAAGTCCGCCCCGGCGCAAAGAAGTTGCCGCCGATGACGGAGTGATCACGGAAAGTGGTCACATCGGAACATGGCGCGGCATACCGTGGGCAGAATGAGCGAGCAGTTGCCCCCGCAGAAGACCTGTCCCGACTGTGGCGGCAGAGGCACCGTGGACTGGGAGACGCCGGCCGGCGACCAGGTCACGACGCAGTGCTCCGGTTGCGGCGGCACCGGCACCGTCCTGGCCTAGGGGAGGCGACATGACGACCTCGGGAAGGAACGGCAAGCCGGTCGGCCTGGACGCGCAGTACGTCGGCCGGCTGCCGTGCTCGACCTGCGGGATACGTTCGATGAAGCTGCCCGGCCAGCAGGGCGGACTGTGCATCCCGTGCTACGCCGACGAGTGCGCCGCCGCGGGGCGCCGGGCGGCGACGGCCGGGACGTGGGTGGCGGCGAGCTTCGTGGGTGACCCGTGCCTGGCCTGCGGCTCGCGGTCCGTGGACGCCAACGGCTGGGCCTTCTGGTGCAATTCCTGCGACATGCAGACGGCGGTCGCACTGCCGCCCCGATGATCCGGATCGCCGCGGGCGCGAGCCGCCAGGAGCGGCGACCTCGCACGTCAGACCCCGTGCCACCTCCCCCACAGAGGTGACACGGGGTTCCAGTCTGACGCGTCGGGAGCGAGGCCTCCAGAGCGGGGTCACCCGCTTTCGTAAAGGCTGGCTATGTCTTTGGCGAAATCACGGGAGACGGCGCCGCGGCGGAGTTTCAGGGACGGGGTGAGATGCCCGCTCTCCGGGGTGAAATCCACCGGGAGGACGGCGAAGCGGCGGATGGACTCGGCGCGGGAGACCAGTGCGTTGGCGTCGTCCACCGCGCGCTGAAGATCGTCGAGCAGGCGCTCGTCACGCAGCAGTTGCTCCTGCGGCACGCTCTGCTTCCGGTGCATCTGGCGCCAGTGGGCGAGGCCGTCCGGATCCAGGGTGAGCAGGGCCGTGACGTAGGGGCGGTGGTCGCCGACGACCATGCACTGGCCGACGAGCGGATGGGAGCGGAGGCGGTCCTCCAGCGGCGCCGGGGCGACGTTCTTGCCGCCCGTGGTCACGATGATCTCCTTCTTGCGGCCGGTGATGGTGAGGTAGCCGTCGGCGTCGAGGGAGCCGAGGTCACCCGTGGCGAACCAGCCGCGGTCGGTGACGGGGCGGGCCGCGCCGAGGGCGGCGTCCCAGTAGCCGGAGAAGACGTGTCCGCCGTGGATCAGGATCTCGCCGTCGTCGGCGATCCGCACCGCGCTGCCGGGCAGCGGCCAGCCGACCGTGCCCATGCGGGGCCGGAGCGGGGGCGTGAGCGTGGTGGCGGCCGTGGTCTCCGTCAGGCCGTAGCCCTCGAAGATCTCGATGCCGGCGCCGGTGTAGAAGGCGGCGAGGCGGTGGCCGAGGGGGGATCCGCCGCACAGGACGTGGCGGACCCTGCCGCCGAGGGCGGCGCGGATGCGGCGGTAGACGAGCGGGTCGTAGAGCTTGCGGGCGGCCTTGAGGGCGACGCCGGGGCCGGGGCCCGTGCCGTGTTCGCCGGCCTCGACGGCCTCGCCGTAGGAGCGGGCGACGCGGGCCGCCCGGTCGAAGGCGGCGGCCTTGCCCGCCTTCTCCGCGGCGGCCCGGCCACTGTGGAAGACCTTCTCCAGGACGTACGGGATAGCCAGCAGGAACGTCGGCCGGAAGCCGGCCAGGTCGGCGAGCAGGTCGTCGGTCCGCATGCTGGGGGCGTGGCCGAGCCGGACGCGGGCGCGCAGGCAGCCGACGGCGACCATGCGCCCGAAGACATGGGAGAGCGGGAGGAAGAGGAGGGTGGCGGCGGGCTCCTCGCCGACCGGGGTGAAGACCGGGTGCAGCAGCTCGACGGCGTTGTCGACCTCGGCGAAGAAGTTGGCGTGGGTGAGTGCGCAGCCCTTGGGGCGGCCGGTGGTGCCGGAGGTGTAGATGAGGGTGGCGAGGGCGTACGGGCCGGTGGCGGCACGGCATTGGTCGACCGCCTCGTCCGGCACCTCACGGCCCGCGGCGACGAGCTGGGCGACCGCGCCGGTGTTGAACTGCCACAGGTGGTCCAGCGCGGGCAGTTCACCGCGCAGGCCGCTGATCAGCCGGGCCTCCTCGACGTTCTCCACAACGCAGGCCCGGGCGCCGGAGTCGGCCAGGATCCACTGCGCCTGGTGGGCGGAGGAGGTGGGGTAGAGCGGGACGGTGACCAGGCCGGCCGCCCAGGCGGCGAAGTCGACGAGGGTCCACTCATAGGTCGTACGGGCCATGATCGCGAGCCGGTCACCGGGGCGCAGGCCGTGCGCGAGCAGGCCCTTGGCGACGGCCCGGACCTCGACGGCGAACTCCGCCGCGGTGATGTCGCGCCAGGTGCCGCTGGGCTGTTTGCGGGCGAGCACGACATCGGCGGGGGCCTCGGCGGCGTTGGTGAAGGGGAGGCCCCCGAGCGAGCCACTACGGACGGGCGGGACCAGCGGCGGGACGTAGACCTCCCGGACCGCGCCGTCGACCAGGGTTTTCTGGGGCTCCGTCACGGTGCGGGCGGGGGCGCCGGCCGGGTCGGCGGGGGTTCCTTCGGCGGGTGACCCGGTGGCTGCACTGTCCTGGTGGAACACGAGCGGCTCCTCGTTACGCCTGTGGAGTGCGGGAAGGGTGGGGCGCGGCAATGCCGTTGGGGGCCGCGAGGGGATCGCGTGCCCCTGGGGATCGCGCGCCCCTGGGGGCCGCGAGGCCTTGGGGGTCGGGCCCAGTGCACCTAGGCGCGGCCCGGCACACGTCCGGAGACGACGCCCGGCACGGGTCCGGAGACGACGCCCGGTAACCCTCGAAACGCGGCAGCCGCCACAGCAACACCAACAACAACAGCCGCACCAACAGCGGCAGCCGGCCCCCGGGCCCCGCCCGTCATCGGCATCGCACTACCCGACGCCATCGGGCCGCCGGCCACCGGCAACCCGAACTCCACACCGCATCAGGCCAGTTGTGGGCACACGGCGACGCAGGGAGCGGCCGCCGTCGGACGACTCGCCCCCGGCGAGGGCATCCGTGGCACTCATCTGCGACCCAGCTCCTGACCCGGCGGTAAATTAGGTAGGGGTCAACTTATGTGAGGAGCGGGAGCCGGCCAATGGCCGCGCGACACCTTCACGAATTCACCCCACGGGCCACGGGTCCGGTCACGAGCCGCGCACCCGGGCCCCGCACGCGGACCAGCCACCGCCCGCACCCGGGCACCCCCGCCCCCCCGTCGCTCCTGGCGAGCCGCCGCCGGCCGGTGCGCGGCCCACCGCCGGCCGCCCCGCACCGTGCCGCCTCACCCCCCGACGCCGGACCGGCTCCCCTGGCCGGCGAGTCCGCTCGGCGCCCACCGCTCCCCGCCCATCATCCGGCCGAGCCCCGCCCAGACGACATTCATCATCGTGGCCGCACTGTCCTTCGCCGATGGATGCGTCAGCTCCCCCGAAGTACCCTCCTCCGAAAGGCAGTTGACCCACTCGGCGAGCGACTCGGCCGCGCCGACCAGGGCATGGGCGAGCCCGGCCACCTCCCGGTCGGCCAGCTCACCGACGCAGCCGGCTTCCTTTGCGGCCGCACCCAGCAACTCCGTGACGAATGCGACGATCTCCCCCCGCACGACGGCGACTTCGCGGGCGAACGGCTCGCCGTGCGTGCGGGCCTGCTGGTGAAGCACGGCCCAGCCCTCCCGGTGCTCGGCGGCGTACGCGAAGAATCCCCGCAGGCCGTTCCACAGCTTGCGATCGGCGCTCTCCCCCGGCTCGACGGCCGCCCGCACCGCTGCCACCAGCGACTCCGACTCCCGCCGGATCACCGTGCTGAACAGGTCGTCCTTCGAATTCAGGTACAGATAGACCAGCGGTTTCGACACCCCGGCCAATTCGGCGATCTCGTCCATCGAGGCCGCCCGATATCCACGCCGTGCGAACGTCAGCACCGCGGCGTCCAGCATCTGCTGCTCCCGGACCGCGCGCGGCACCCTCTTGCTCTTCACAGCTCCCACCCTGAATACCCCTCCATCCCGCCCCTTTACTGCAAAGTAAGTTTACGATCTCCGCCGCCCGCCCTTCGTGCGCTTGACGCGTTCCCGACCATCGCGAGACGATACGTCTCGTTACGTTGATCGCTTCCCCCACCCGGAGGAGAGTCCAGTGCAGCAATTCATCGATGCCGCCCCCGGCATCCGCTTATGGACCGAGCAGCGCGGGCCCGCCGACGCGCCCCCGCTGCTGCTGGTCATGGGCGCCCAGGCGACGGGCGTCGGCTGGCCGGAGCCGCTGGTCGACGCGCTCGCCGAGCACCACCGGGTCATCCGCTACGACCACCGCGACACCGGCCGCTCCACATGGGCCTTCGAGGAACGGCCCTACCGCATCGCCGATCTGGCCACGGATGTGCGCGCGGTCCTCGACGGCCTGGGCATCGGTCGGGCACATCTCGTCGGCATGTCATTGGGCGGCATGCTGGCCCAGATGGTGCTGGCGGACCACCCCGACCGATGCCTCAGCGCCACTCTCATCGGCACCAGCGCCCTCAGCACCACCCCCTACACCCGCCCGGACGGCAGCACCGTCCCGGCCGGGGAGCTGCCGGGCATCGCGCCCGAGGTCCTGGAGCTGTGGTCCCGCCCGGTCGAGGAGCACGGGGAGGCGGCCGAGGTGGCCCGCCGGATCACACACTGGCGGGTACTCGCCGGTGACCGACTCCCCTTCGACGCGGACTGGTTCCGCTCGCTGGAGCGCCGCGTCATCGCCCACACCGGGCACCACCGCACCAGCACCGCACACGGCCGCGCCGCGACGGACGGCATGCTCCGCACGGACCGCCTCGCCGCGAACGAGGTACCGACACTGGTCATCTCCGCCCCCGCCGAACCGGTCTTCCCGCCGCCGCACCCCCAGCACCTCGCCCAGTGCGTCCGCGGCGCACGACTCGTCGAGATCCCGGGAATGGGCCACGCCCTCCCACCCGCCGTACACAACCCCCTGACCGCCGCGATCCTGGCCCATACGGCAGCGGCGGCGGGCTGAAGGACCCGGCGGACCACGGCGGTGCCCCGGCCGACCCGGCCGGGGCACCGCACTCTCTCTTCGGGCCGACCGCCGGGAGCGGCGCCGACCAACGGGCCCGCAGGCCTGGTCCTAGGCGGCGGCCACCGGGTCCGCGAGCGGCGCCGTCTGCTCCGTGCGCACGGCGTCGGCCGCGGGCGGCGTGATGCTCGTCGCCCCCCGGTACGCGTCGCGGTCCAGGATGTTCTCCCTGGCGGAGACCAGGATCGGGATGACCGACTGGCCGGCGACGTTGGTGGCCGTGCGCATCATGTCCAGGATCGGGTCGATGGCCATCAGCAGGCCGACGCCCTCCAGGGGCAGGCCCAGCGTGGAGAGGGTCAGCGTCAGCATGACCGTGGCGCCGGTCAGGCCGGCGGTGGCGGCGGAGCCGATGACGGAGACGAAGGCGATCAGGACGTAGTCGCCGAGGCCCAGGTGGACGTCGAAGATCTGGGCGATGAAGATCGCGGCGATCGCCGGGTAGATCGAGGCGCAGCCGTCCATCTTGGTCGTCGAGCCGAACGGCACGGCGAAGGAGGCGTACTCGCGCGGCACTCCGAGGCGCTCGGTGACCTGCTGGGTGACCGGCATGGTGCCGACCGACGAGCGGGAGACGAAGGCCAGCTGGATGGCCGGCCAGGCGCCGCGGAAGAACTGCAGCGGGTTGACCTTGGCGACGGTCGACAGCAGCAGCGGGTAGACGCCGAAGAGCACGAGCGCGCAGCCGACGTAGATGTCGACGGTGAAGGTCGCGTACTTGCCGATGAGGTTCCAGCCGTACGTCGCGATGGCGTTGCCGATGAGGCCGACGGTGCCGAGCGGGGCGAGGCGGATGACCCACCACAGGGCCTTCTGGAGGAGTTCCAGGACCGAGCGGCTGATCGTGAGGACCGGCTCGGCCTTTTCGCCGAGCTGGAGGGCCGCGATGCCGGCGACGGCCGCCATGAAGACGATCTGCAGGACGTTCAGCTCGGTGAACGGCGTGATGATGTCGGTGGGGACGATGCCGGTCAGGAAGTCGATCCAGGAGCCCGCGTGATCGGGCAGCTTGCCGTCCTTGGGGGTCAGGCCGGTGCCCGCGCCGGGGTGGGTGAGCAGGCCGATGGCCAGGCCTATCGCGACCGCGATCAGCGAGGTGACCATGAACCACAGCAGGGTGCGGGTGGCCAGCCGGGCGGCGTTGTTGACCTGGCGCAGATTGGTGATCGACACCAGGATCGCGAAGAAGACCAGCGGCGCCACGGCCAGCTTCAGCAGCTGGACGAAGAGGTCGCCGACGTGCTGGAGCGTGGCGGTGAGCCAGCCGATGTCACCGTTCTTGGCGATCCCGCCGAGCACGACGCCCAGGACGAGGCCGCCCAGGATCTGGGCCCAGAACGGGACCTTGGGTATGCGGGAGGACTTGGGGGTCTGAGGCGCCGGTGAGGACTCGGCGTTCTCGGCAGACGTGGACAACGGACACACTCCGGGGACAGGTCAGGCACGGGAAGGCGGCGCGGGGCGCCAGGGGTGAGCGGCCGCGGAGCGGTTCGAGAGAGCTCGAAGCAGGGGGCCTCCCGCCCGGAGGGCGAGGGGGATCTCCGGCCGCCGGAGGAAACGGTCAGCGGCGGCAACAGGCCGCGGACAGACAGCGGCAGAGATCGACATGCAGGCGCGCCACGAGCGGAATGCTCCTGGGGGACGGGGGCGCGGCTGCGGTCTTCATGACACGTACATTAACACTTGAACTTTGAGGAACTCAAAGAGAATCTTTTACTTCCGGTGGGCCCGCGGCATCGGACAACCCGTCAGAAACGCGACAGGCGCCCGGCCATGGAGCAAAGCCCATGGCAGCGGGCGCCTGTCGTGGTGGTACGGCTGTGAGGTGTCTTACACAGGGACCGGGCTCTTACGCCCCGTCCTCCTGGCCGGCGTGGGCCGCGAGCCGCTCGCGCTGGCGGTCGACCTTGGCGACGATCTGCTCGGACATCGCGTCGCGCTGCTTGCGCAGCAGCACGAAGCTGAGCGGCGCGGAGATCACGATGGCGAGCAGCAGCAGCCAGACGGTGTTGGACGCGCCGACGGCCAGCGGGATGACGTGGACGTAGGCCAGCCCCCACACCACGGCGAACGAGACGACGAAGAGGCCGATGCGAAGAGCGGTGTAGCGGAGCGTGGCGAACTTGGGGCTACTCACGGATGGGACCTTCTCCTCAACGGCAACCTAAAGGGTCTGCATCCAGTCAAGCACAGCGCTTCGGGCGATCTTCGCGCCCCCCGCCGGACCCGCGGTCAGGCCAGCTCCTGCCACATGGTGATGTCGTCCCGGACGTCCCCGTCGGCGACCTTGATCGCGCCGGGGACCCGGCCGACCTCCTTGTAGCCGCAGGAGGCGTAGAAGCGGCTGAGGCCGGTGCCGCCGCGGCAGGTGAGGCGGATGCCGCGGATCCCTTCGAGCGAGCGGGCGGCGTCGGCGACCGCGGCCATCAGCTCCCGGCCGACCCCGCGGCCCTGGAGGGACGGGTGCACCATGACGGTGTAGACCCACAGCCAGTGGCGCATCAGCCGGTGGGTGTTGAGCGTGAGGAACGCCGCGGCCACGACCCGGCCGTCCGGATCACGGCCGACCAGCAGCCGGGTGCGGCCCTCGGCCATCGCCGCCAGATGCCTCAGCAGCTCGGGGCGGACATCCTCCGGGGTCACCGGCGGGACGAAGCCGACGGCGCCGTCGGCGTTGGAGACATCGGTCCACAGCGCGCATATCCCGTCACGGAGGGCGGGGGTGACGGAAGGGTCCAGGTCGAAGCGGACGTTCATGCCCCGGACCCTAACTCCCGCCACTGACAGCGGACCGCCGCCCGTTCAGAGGCGCATCGGCTGCGGCGACTCCCGCCGCTCGGGGTCCGGGCCCGGGTACTCGCGGATGGCCTCGTAGCGGGTGTTGCGCTCGATGGGGCGGAAGCCGGCGTCCCGGATCAGCTCCAGCAGGTCCTCGCGGGTCAGCTTGTTGGGCGTGCCGTAGTTGTCCGCGTCGTGCGTGATCTTGTACTCGACGACCGAGCCGTCCATGTCGTCGGCGCCGTGCTGCAGGGCGAGCTGGGTGGTCTGCAGGCCGTGCATGACCCAGAAGCACTTGACGTGCGGGACGTTGTCGAACAGCAGGCGGGAGACCGCGAAGGTCTTCAGCGCCTCGGCGCCGGTCGCCATCGTCGTGCGGGCCTGGAGCTTGTTGCGGACCTTGCCGTCCTGCATGTCCACGAAGTCGTGCTGGTAGCGCAGCGGGATGAAGACCTGGAAGCCGCCGGTCTCGTCCTGCAGCTCACGCAGCCGCAGCACGTGGTCGACGCGGTGGCGGGGCTCCTCGATGTGCCCGTAGAGCATCGTCGACGGGGTCTTCAGACCCTTCTCGTGCGCCAGGCGGTGGATGCGCGACCAGTCCTCCCAGTGGGTGCGGTGGTCGACGATGTGCTGGCGCACCTCCCAGTCGAAGATCTCCGCGCCGCCGCCGGTCAGCGACTCCAGACCGGCCTCGATCAGCTCGTCGAGGATCTCCGAGGCGCTCAGCCCCGAGATGGTCTCGAAGTGGTGGATCTCGGTGGCGGTGAAGGCCTTCAGCGAGACGTCCGGGAGGGCTTCCTTGAGGGCCTTGAGGGAGCGCGGGTAGTAGCGCCACGGCAGGGTCGGGTGCAGACCGTTGACGATGTGCAGCTCGGTGAGGTTCTCGTGCTCCATCGCCTTGGCGAGGCGGACGGCCTCCTCGATCCGCATCGTGTACGCGTCCTTCTCCCCCGGCTTGCGCTGGAAGGAGCAGTAGGCGCACGACGCGGTGCACACATTCGTCATGTTGAGGTGGCGGTTGACGTTGAAGTGCACGACGTCGCCGTTCTTGCGCGTGCGCACCTCGTGGGCCAGCCCGCCCAGCCAGGCCAGGTCGTCGCACTCGTAAAGGGCGATACCGTCCTCGCGGGTCAGCCGCTCCCCGGCGTGGACCTTCGCCTCCAGCTCACGCTTGAGGCCCACATCCATCGACGCCGCCATCCGGTCGCCTCCAGTCTCTGCCGTATCGGTGCCGTTTCGGTGCCGGAAACGGGCTTCGTCGAGCGTACTCCCCCGTAACAGAGGCGGACGGGGCCCCCTTGGCGCGCCCGTCCGCCTCCGGTGTGCCGTCCGGCGGCCGGTGGCCTACTCGCCCTCTTCGGGCAGCTCGCCGACGCGGTTCTCCCACTTGGTGGAGAGCACGATCGTGGTGCGGGTACGGGAGACGCCCTTGGTGCCGGACAGCCGGCGGATGGTGCGCTCCAGGCCGTCCACATCGCCCACCCGCACCTTGAGCATGTACGAGTCGTCGCCGGCGATGAACCAGCAGTCCTCGATCTCGGCGAGGTCGCGCAGCCGGTGCGCAACGTCCTCGTGGTCGGTCGCGTCCGACAGCGAGATGCCCACCAGCGCGGTGACCCCCAGGCCCAGCGAGGCGGCGTCGACCGTCGCGCGGTAGCCGGTGATCACGCCGGCCGCCTCCAGGCGGTTGATCCGGTCCGTGACGCTGGGCCCGGAGAGGCCTACGAGCCGGCCCAGCTCCGCGTACGAGGCCCGGCCGTTCTCGCGAAGTGCCTGGATGAGCTGCCTGTCCACCGCGTCCATGCCCTCAAGCCTTCCAATCTTTACGCATTTTCGGGTTCTGCATGTAGAATCTAAGGCATACAGGGCCTAGACCCTGTGAATCTTTCGTCCTCTGACGTTCTCAGGAGTTGTCACCGTGTACTCGATCGAGATGGCCTACGCCCGCATGCGCGAGCTGCAGGACCAGGCCAATCGTTCACGTGCCCACCGGTCCGCCGCACCTCGGGCCAAGCGCCGCTTCGGCCGCGCCGCCGCAGCCGAGCAGCGCTAGGGAGCGTCCGGGGCCTCCCCTTCCACGGAGCCGCCCCGCAGCTCCCCTTCCCACCGCCGGTACAGCCGGTGCGGCACCTCCGCCGCGTCGAGCACCCGGCCCGCGACGAAGTCCACCAGATCCTGGATGTGCGTCGCTCCCGCGTAGAACGCCGGTGAGGCGGGCAGCACCACGGCGCCCGCCTCGTCCAGCGTCACCAGATGCTTCAGCGTCGGACCGTTCAGCGGCGTCTCGCGCACCGCGACCACCAGCCGCCGGCGCTCCTTGAGCGTCACGCTCGCCACCCGCTGGAGCAGATCCTTCGACAGCCCGAGCGCGACCCCGGCCACACACGCGGTGCTGGCCGGGACGATCAGCATCCCCTTGACCGGATACGACCCCGACGAGGGCCCGGCGGCCAGGTCCCCGGCCGGCCAGAACCGCACCCGCGCCAGGTCCGCCTCGGTCACCGGAAACGTCGACGGCTTGCCGTCCGCCCCGCGCGCCAGCCATTCCCGCAGGTCGGCGCGCCAGTGGGCGTCCCGGAAGGCGATCCCGGTCTCGTCCAGCAGGGTCAGCCGCGACGCCCGGCTGACGATCAGATCCACCGCCTCCCCGGCGGCGAGCAGCCCGCGCAGGACGGACGCCGCGTACGGCGTCCCGGACGCGCCGGAGATCCCCACGACCCACGGGCGGCGTCGGCCGGGGTCCTGCTTGCTGGTGTCGTTGCGCGGCGGCTCCACGCCATCGAGCCTATCCGGCGGAACCGTGGACCCCGTCACGGCCGTTCTTACCTGTGCGCCCCTCGCGCGGCCCCGCCGAGGGCCGCCGCACCGGGGGACGGGAAGGGACGGCCGGAGATGAGATCACGCGCGAGGCCCGCGCTCTGCCTGATGCTGGGCTGGGTCGCTCTGCTGTGGGTGCTGGAAGGGGTCGACACCGTCAGCGGGGGCGCCCTGGACTCCTTCGGGATCCAGCCGCGCGAGCGCGCCGAGCTGGTCGACGTGGTGCCCGCCGCCTTCGTGCACTTCGGCTTCGCCCATCTCGTGGCGAACACCGTGCCGCTGCTGCTGCTCGGCTTCGTCGCCGCGCTGCGCAGCGGGGTGCGGCGCTTCCTCGCCGTCGTCCTGCTGATCGCCCTCACCAGCGGGCTGGGCGTCTGGTTCACGGCCGCGCCGGGCAGCAACACCGCGGGCGTCTCCGGCGTCATCTTCGGGCTCTTCGGCTATCTCCTGGTGCGCGGCTTCATCGAGCGCTCCCTCCTGGACATCGGCATCGGCCTGGTCATCGGCGCGCTGTACGGCTCGATCCTGTGGGGCGCGCTGCCGACGGACAGCCAGATCAGCTGGCAGGGGCATCTGTTCGGGCTGATCGGCGGGGTGCTGGCGGCCTTCGTCTTCCGCGAGCGCGCCCGCGCCGGTGCTGCCGGGCCCGTTGTCGGACCCGTCACGTAGCCTCGGAATCGAACGGGAGCCGCGGGCGGGGAGGACACCCCGCACCGTGCGGCAGGCACTGCACACGGGGGAGCAACCATGTCCGACTACCAGCAGCCGGGGTACGGACCGTACGGCGGCGGACCGCAGCAGCCGTACGGCGCCCCGCAGCAGGGCTGGCCCGGCGGCGCGCCCGGCGCCTACGGCTACCCCGGCCCGCAGCAGCCCGGCTACGGCGGCCGCCCGCCGCAGGCCTCGGCGAACTCCGCGATGTGGGCCCACCTCGGCACCCTGCTGGTCGTCGCCGGCGGCTCGGTGATGTGCTGCGGTCTGGGGGCGCTGCTCGGCTGGATCTTCCCGCTGTCGGTCCGCAACAACGCACGCCACAGGCAGGATCCGTACGTCCGCCACCACGCCACCCAGGCGCTGAACTTCGGCATCACCCAGGCCGTCATGGCGGCCATCGGCGTGGTGCTGTACTTCGGCAGCGCCGTCGTCTTCGCCGCGGCCGCCACGGAATCCCAGCGGCAGAGCTCCGGCCTGGCCGTCCCGCTGCTGACCGTGGCCACCATCATGGGCGCCTACGGCATAGCCGGCCTGGTCTGCGCAATCATGGCCACGGTCAAGGCGACCCGCGGCGAGCTGTGGACCTACCCGCGGCTGATCGCCTGGCCGCTCAGCAAGGGCTGAACGGCCCCCGGACGGCCCGTCGCCCCCGGACGGCCCGTCGCCCCCGGGCGGCCCGCCGTCCCCGGACCGCCCTCCGTGCTCAGACCGTCAGCCCGCGCACCAGCAGATCCAGCAGCGCACAGACGAAGAGCGCGATCCCGATGAAGCCGTTGACCTGGAAGAACGCCCGGTTCAGCCGGCTGAGGTCGTGCGGCTTCACGATCGTGTGCTCGTAGAGGAAGGCCGCCGCCACGATCACCAGCCCCAGCCAGAAGAACACGCCGGCGCCGGTCGCCAGCCCGTACCAGACGAACAGCCCGGTCGTGACGAGATGGCAGCCGCGCGCCCCGCGGATCGCGGCCGGGATGCCGAAGCGGGCCGGGACCGAGCGCACCCCGACCTCGCGGTCCGTCTCCACGTCCTGGCAGGCGTAGATCAGGTCGAAGCCGCCGATCCAGATGCCGACCGCGAGGCCGAGGATCACCGCGTCCCAGGACCAGCTGCCGGTGATCGCCAGCCAGGCGCCGATCGGCCCCATCGCCTGGGCGAGGCCGAGGATCGCCTGCGGGAAGTTCGTGAACCGCTTGCCGTACGGATACACCACCATCGGCACCACCGCGATCGGCGCGAGCACCAGGCACAGGGTGTTGAGCAGGGCCGCCGCGCCCAGGAAGACGACGAGCGCGATCAGCGCGCCCGTCCACGCCGACTTCACCGACACCGCGCCGGTGACCAGTTCCCGCTGCGCGGTGCGCGGATTGCGGGCGTCGATCTCGCGGTCGATGATCCGGTTCGCGGCCATCGCGAACGTCCGCAGACCGACCATGGCGACGGTGACGAGCAGCAGCCGGCCCCACTGGAGGTGCCGGTCCGTCTCGTACATCGCGGTCAGCGCGGCGATATAGGCGAAGGGCAGCGCGAAGACCGAGTGCTCGATCATCACCAGGCGCAGGAACGCCTTGGTCCGGCCCGGCTGCGGGACCGCCGCTGATGCGCTGCTCACGAGAGTCCGTACTCCTTCCAGCGGCGGTCGACCAGCGCCGCCGTCCGCGGGTCCGACTCGACCATCTCCGGCCAGCCCCCGTCGCGCGTGTAGCCCTCCTCGGGCCACTTCCTCGTCGCGTCGATCCCCGCCTTGCCGCCCCAGAACTGCTGGTAGGAGGCGTGGTCGAGGTGGTCGACGGGACCTTCGACGACGGTGAGGTCCCGGGCGTAGTCGGTGTTGCCCAGCGCCCGCCAGGACACCTCGTGGAGGTTGTGCACATCGCAGTCCGCGTCCACGACCACGATCAGCTTGGTCAGCGACATCATGTGCGCGCCCCAGATGGCGTGCATCACCTTCTGCGCGTGCTTGGGGTACTTCTTGTCGATCGAGACGATCGCGCAGTTGTGGAAGCCGCCGGACTCCGGCAGGTGGTAGTCCACGATGTCCGGGACGATGATCTTGAGGAGCGGCAGGAAGAACCGCTCCGTCGCCCGCCCCAGCGGCCCGTCCTCCGTCGGCGGCCGCCCCACCACGATCGACTGGAGCAGCGGGCGCTTCCGCATCGTCACGCAGTCGATGGTCAGCGCCGGGAAGGGCTCCTGCGGGGTGTAGAAGCCGGTGTGGTCGCCGAACGGGCCCTCGGGCAGCATCTCCCCGGGCTCCAGCCAGCCCTCGATGACGACCTCGGCGTGCGCCGGCACCTGGAGCGGCACGGTCTTGCAGTCGACCATCTCGATCCGCTTGCCCTGGAGGAAGCCGGCGAAGAGGTACTCGTCGATGTCCCCGGGCAGCGGCGCGGTCGAGGCGTACGTCACGGCCGGCGGGCAGCCGAAGGCGATGGCGACCGGCAGCTTCTCCCCGCGCTTGGCGGCGACCTGGTAGTGGTTGCGGCTGTCCTTGTGGATCTGCCAGTGCATCCCGATGGTGCGCTTGTCGTGGCGCTGGAGGCGGTAGAGGCCGAGGTTGCGCACCCCGCTCTCCGGGTGCTTGGTGTGCGTCAGCCCCAGGTTGAAGAAGGAGCCGCCGTCCTCGGGCCAGGTGAACAGCGCCGGCAGCCGGTCCAGATCGACCTCGTCGCCCTGGAGCACGACCTCCTGGACGGGCGCGCTCTCGCCCTTCACCTTCTTCGGCGGCACATGCGTCATGCCGGCGAGCTTGCCGAACGCCTCGCGCACCCCGACGAAGCCCTGCGGCAGTTCGGGCTTCAGCAGCCCGCCGATCTTGCCGCTGATGTCCTCGTACGCCTTCAGGCCCAGCGCCTTCAGCAGCCGGCGGTCGGTGCCGTAGACGTTCATGGCGAGCGGCATCGCCGAGCCCTTGACGTTCTCGAAGAGCAGCGCCGGGCCACCGGACTTCTGCACCCGGTCCACGATCTCGCCGACTTCCAGATACGGATCGACCTCGGCCTTGATGCGCTTGAGGTCGCCCTCCCGCTCCAGTGCGCGCAGGAACGAGCGAAGATCGTCGTAAGCCATGCCGTCCAGTATCGGGTACGCACTACCCTGGACGGGTCACCGGGCCCCGCCGAGGGCCCGCCGCCGCGCGCAGGGGGCTCCGTTCCGCAATGCTCAGGTATCTGCCCCTCCTCCTGGTGCTGGCCCTGTGGATCTACGCGTTCATCGACTGCCTGAACACCCCCGAATCCCAGGTGCGCGGCCTGCCCAAGGTCGCCTGGGTACTGATCATCCTGCTCTTCGGTGAGGTGCTGGTCGGGCCGGTCGCCTGGCTGGTGGCGGGCAAGCAGCGCCGGCCGGCCCCGTCCGGCGGCGCCACGCCCTGGCGGCGCGACCGCGGCACCGCCTGGGTCGCCCCGGACGACAACCCCGAGTTCCTCCGCTCCCTCAAGGACGAGCAGACGCGGGAGGACAGCCGCCAGGACGGGACCCCGATCGAGGACCCGGAGGCCGACCTGCGCCGCCGCGAGGAGGAACTCCGCCGCAAGAAGCGCGATACGGCGGACGGCCCCGAAGAGACCCCCTGAGCCCACCGCCCCGGCGTACGGTGACGCCATGGACCGTACGCAGGACTGGGACCCGGACCGCGACGCACTCCGGCCGCACGGCCACCCCGCCCCACCCGCCCGCGCCATGCTGGCCACGGCCCTCGCCGAGGCCCGCGCCGGCCTCGCCGAGGGCGGCATCCCGATCGGCGCGGCGCTCTACGGCCCCGACGGCACCCTCCTCGGCCGCGGCCACAACCGCCGCGTCCAGGACAACGACCCCTCCCTGCACGCCGAGACCGCCGCCTTCCGCGCCGCCGGCCGCCAACCCGACTACCGCGGCACCACGATGGTCACCACCCTCTCCCCCTGCTGGTACTGCAGCGGCCTGATCCGCCAATTCCGCATCCCCCGCGTCCTCATCGGCGACTCCCACACCTTCCCCGGCGCCCACCCCTGGCTCACCCAACACGGCACCCACATCGTCCTGCTGAACGACCCGGAGTGCAGGGAGATGATGCGCGAGTTCATCGAAGCCCGACCGGAGCTGTGGCGGGAGGATATTGGGGGCGGGTGAGGGGCCTCGGGGGAATACTTCGGCCCCAGCCCCACCAGCCCTCCCCCACACACTTTCGCTGCCCCTCATCCCCCAAGACGTCCCCAGACGGCACCAGCCCCAAGGCGCATCGAGCCTCCGAAGCGCCGATTCCCGCACGCCCCGCCGAACCTCTCCGTCGCGTGCGGGCCCGTACATCGATGAGACGGTGACGGCCTTTCAGGCGCACGCGTCCGCCCTGGAGTTTCCGACTGTGCGGGACGGCCCCGTCCCCTGCCCCACCGTGGAAACGGAAGCGGATGACGTGGACTAAGCAGCGCAGACGGGATGGAGGTCGTCCCCGAAGAGGCCGCGGCCGGGAAGATATGACTTCATCAAATCTTGCCCAATTGCGGCCCACGATCACGCCAACCTACGGCTAGTCAAAGCCCTCGCGGTGGCGTATATCAACCAAACCGGGCCCATGCGGCTTGGCAGACTTCCTTCCATTGATCACCAGGGGGAAGTGCATGTCAGGAAAGTTGAAGGTCCATTTCGGGACCTTGGCTGAAGCCAGCGACGAGCTCGACTCCATAGCCAAGTCACTCCAGGAGCACCTGACGGAACTGGACCAGGCCGTGAGGCGGGTATCCGAGACCTGGGAGGGGGACGCCCAGGGGGCGTTCGGCAGCTATTACCAGCAGTGGCGTTCAGCCTCGCGCAGTCTGCATCGAGCCGTTCGTGCGCTGCACAAGACGGTACACACCGCCCACGGCAACTACTCAGCGGCACGCTCCGCCAACGTGCGCATGTGGGGAGGGGGCCGATGAACCGCTCATCCGGCCACAGCGGGAAGCCGATCGATCTGCATCCCGAGGACCTGCACCGCGTGGCCCTGAAGTTCGCAAAAGGCCAGGATCGCCTCGACTCCGTTTCCTCGACTCTCAATACCGCGCTGCAGAATGCCGCCGGCATGGCAGGGAACGATGACTACGGCCACAAGTTCGGCAAGAAGTACGACCCCGCTGCCAATGCCCTCTTCCGCACGCTGTCCGGTGCTGTGCGTGCGATCGGCCAGCATTCCACCGGTCTGGTGACCACGGCCAACAATTACCTGAAGGCCGACCACCATTCCAATGCCAAGGGCGGGAAGGGAGGGCCGGAGCAGTACCCGGCGCCTCCCGTGTTCACCGACATCATGTACCCCGACGCGGCTTCGGCCATCGGGCCGGGACACAGCGACGTTCCCGACGTCATAGCGAAGTACTGGCCCAACGGCCACCAAGACAAGCTGCGTGCAGCAGCTGCGGCCTACCGGACTGCGGCCACCGCGATCGACGACCTCGGCAACGACCTGCACCAGCAGGTGCGCTCGATCACGGACAACAGCGCCGACGACTCCGTCGACGCCATGGCCCATTTCTGGGAACAGATCTGGCAGGGCGGACACCGCGCGGGCAAGGCGCCGCTGTCCGCGGCCAAGCACGCCTGCGACGAACTGGCCAAAGCCTGCGAGTCTTTCGCTCACGCCATCGACGAGGCCCACAGCGAGACGGAGTCCAATCTCGCCGAAGCCGGTATCGCCATTACGGTAACGACCATCGTGGGCGTCCTGCTCACCCCGTTCACCGGCGGCGGCTCGGACGCCGGGGCTGCCGCTCTCGACAGCGCGGAAGCCGCGGCGATCCTCGGCGGGGTCGAAGTTGCGCTCGACGACTCCATCGCCGCCATTGGCACCGACATGATCGCCGATCTGGAGACCTACCTCCAGGCGGCTGCCGACGGAGTGCCCGAATTCGAGGCAGTGGACGCGGAGACCACTGAAGTCGGCCAGGTGCTCGAACGCGAACTCGCCGAGACAGAAGCGCGCGAGCCCGCCGGAGTGGGCGGACGCGGCGGAGGGCGAGGGGGAAGCGGGGAAAAGCCCGGCACCGGTGGACGCGGGGGAGAATCCGAGGAGCCGGCGGAGGAGTCTGGCGGCCACGGAGCGCAGAAAAGGGGACAGGACTACGAAGACCACCTGGAGGAGAAGCTCGGCGGGGAGGGAAGCTTCAAGTCCGGAAAACGGGAATTCGACGGAAAGTTCACGGAAGAGAGCGGGCAAGAAGCCTGGTACGAGGCGAAGTCCGGCCAATATTGGGAGAAGGTCAACAGTGACGACAGGGAGATGTTGAGATTCAAATCCAAACTAATGGAATCCCGTAAGATAGCGGCAGAGAACGGGAAGAGCTTCTATGTCATATCAGAGAGGCCGATCCCCGAGAATATTATCCAGTGGCTCGCCAAGAAGGGCGTCCCCTACAAAATCATCCCACAGGGATAGGAGATTGAAATATGTCCAGGCGTGCAGATATCGATTTCACGTTCGAGAATCCCATCACTGTTTCCGCAATAATGCGCGCCCTGAGCCCTACGGGATGGAGTCCCGTGGAGCCTCTCGGTGTTTCTTTTTTCATTGAGGACGACGGGGACATCGACTGGGAGACGGGCGATGCGGAGGATGCAAACTTCATCATCGCCTCCCTGGATGCTCCGGACAACACTGACAAGGCCACAGGAGTGTCTCTCTACAATGAATCCACGGGCCGCGGCGGAACTCTTCTCATCTTTTCAGGGAGAACACAGGTTTCCTTCACTCCGTCGATCGACCGCAAGTCGCTCCATGAGGATATTCCCAGGATGACCGACATCGCCTGGTACCTGAACCAGCTGGTTTTTCCGCTGGTTCACATCGGGCTTTCCGGCTACGAGGCCAGGGATCTTCTGGACTAGAAGACAGCCACCACGCCCCACATGGCACTCGCTCGTGGCATCCGCTCCAGGGAGTGGCGGTGGGGCGGATCGTTTCGCGCGGCTTCCGCCGGCGAAGGTCGGCTGCGCGGTAGCGAGGTGGCGGATATCCGCAACGGATTGGTATCCGCCGCCATCACTTCGAGAGCGGGTCAGCCCGGCGGCACCCACCTCCGTGCATCGGCACATGCAAGTCGGCGACGCGTCGAAGGCTCCTGATCTGGTCCTGCACCGGCTCGCCTCGGACAGACCCCACCGAACGGCCTACCACCGCCGGTACGTGAGCCGGAAAAGGCAGCTACCGGCTCCGCTCCGGTGACGCCCCCGGCGCCCTCGCGCTGCTGCCTGGCGAGCGTGCCTACCCGGCACCCGGGGGAACTCCGGGGCTTCGCCGCGTGTCCTGATGTGGCGTGGCAAACACGTAGAGCGGGGCGCGCGGGGTCCGTTGTGCGCTGCTTCGTGTGGCGTACGGGACGTAGCGGGGGTCGGCCAACTGGCAACCGTTCACGGCCAATTGCTGCATCGTTCAGCAACCTCCCCCTGCCCGGGAAACTCAGCCGCCGCCACAGTCGAGTCGGCCCACTGAGGGCTCACGCGACTCAGGGAGAGTGGCACATATGCCCGACATGACCCGACGCAGACTCCTCGGCTCCGCGGCCGGCGCGGTCGGCGGCGCCGCCGCGCTGGCGCTGCTTCCGCCCAGCGTCCAGAAGGCCGTCGCCGCCGGACCCGCTCGTCACGGCTCACTGCACGACGTCGAGCACGTCGTCATGCTCATGCAGGAGAACCGCTCGTTCGACCACTACTTCGGCACCCTGCGCGGCGTGCGCGGCTTCGCCGACCCGGACGCGCTGACGCTGCCCGACGGCCGGTCCGTCTTCCACCAGCCGGACGCGGTGAACCCGGACGGCTACCTGCTGCCGTTCCGCCTCGACACGCACACCACCAGCGCGCAGGCCATCCCCTCCACCAGCCACGCCTGGTCCGTGCAGCACGAGGCGTGGAACGGCGGCAAGATGGACCGCTGGCTGCCCGCGCACCGCAAGGCCGACGGGGTCAACGGTCCGTATGTGATGGGCTATCACACCCGCGAGGACATCCCCTTCCAGTTCGCCCTCGCCGAGGCCTTCACCCTCTGCGACAACTACTTCTGCTCGGTCTTCGGCCCGACCTGGCCCAACCGGCTGTACTGGATGACCGGCACCCTCGACCCGGGCGGCACCCGCGGCGGCCCGGTGCTCAACAACACCGCGCCCAAGCCGTACCGCTGGACGACCTACGCCGAGCGGCTGGAGGCGGTCGGCATCAGCTGGAAGGTCTACCAGGAGGAGGACGACTACGGCTGCAACCTCCTGGAGCAGTTCCAGACGTTCCGGGACTCCCAGCCGGGCCAGCCGCTCTACGAGCGCGGGATGCGCCCGCAGCCGGCCGGCACCTTCGAGGACGACGCCCGGGCCGACCGGCTCCCGGCCGTCTCCTGGCTGATCCCCACCAGCCACCAGTCCGAGCACCCGGACTACCTGCCGGCCGCCGGCGCCGACTACGTCGCCCAGAAGATCGAGGCGATCGCGTCCAACCCGAAGGTGTGGGCCAAGACCGTCTTCATCCTCAATTACGACGAGAACGACGGGCTCTTCGACCATGTGCCGCCGCCGGTGCCGCCCGCGGGGACGAAGGACGAGTTCGTCCAGGGCCTGCCGATCGGCGGGGGCTTCCGGGTGCCGTGCATGATCATCTCGCCGTGGACGGTGGGCGGCTGGGCGGCCGGCGAGGCCTTCGACCACACCTCGGTGCTGCAGTTCCTGGAGCGCTGGACGGGCGTGGGCGAGCCCAACATCAGCGACTGGCGGCGGTCCGCGTTCGGCGATCTGACCTCGGCGTTCGGCTTCCGCCAGGCGGCCCGCAGGCCGCCGCGGCTGCCGGACGACACCGCCGAGCAGCTGGCCGAGGCGCAGTGGGACGTGGCGCATCTGCCGAAGCCGACGCTGCCGGGCACCGGGCAGCGCCCGCCGCGCCAGGAACGCGGCCGGCGCAGGCGCCGCTAGGCCGGTCCGCCGGATCCCGCACGGCCCGCGGTGCCCCCGCCCCGGGCCGTGCGCCCCGCCCTCGGCCGTGCGCCCCGCCCCGTGAAACGGCGGTGCCGTACGGAGCGGGCTCGTGCTGAGCCCCGCCTCCGTACGGCACGGGGGTGCGGGCGGGCCGGAGCCCCGCGGATCAGACGCCGGCGTACGAGTGCAGACCCGTCACGAAGATGTTCACGCCGTAGTAGTTGAACAGGTAGCAGGCGAACGCGATCAGGCCCAGCCAGGCGGCCTTGCGGCCCTTCCAGCCGGCCGTGGAGCGGGCGTGCAGATAGCAGGCGTAGCCGACCCAGGTGATGAAGGCCCAGACCTCCTTGGGGTCCCAGCCCCAGTAGCGGCCCCAGGCGGCCTCGGCCCAGATGGCGCCCGCGATGATGGTGAACGTCCACAGCGGGAAGACCGTGGCGTTGACGCGGTAGGCGAACTTGTCGAGCGAGGCGGCCGAGGGCAGCCGCTCCAGCACCGAGGTGGCGAAGGCGCCGGGCTGCTTGCCGGCCGGGTCGGAGAGCTTGGCCTCGTAGCGGTCGCGGAAGAGGAACAGCAGCGTGGCGACGGCGCCGAGGTAGAGCACCGCGCCCGAGAGGATCGCGCAGCTGACGTGGATCCACAGCCAGTACGAGTGCAGCGCGGGCACCAGCTGGTCGCTGGCGGTGTAGAGCACCGAGACGGCCAGCCCGAGGTCGAGCAGCACGGTGGTGACCAGCGGCAGCCCGATCCAGCGGACGTTCTTGCGGAGGGTGAGCAGCAGCAGGTAGATGCCCACCGCGACCGCGGCGAAGGTGGTGGAGAACTCGTACATGTTGCCCCAGGGGGCACGCTGCACGGACAGGGCGCGGGTGATCACGCCGCCCACGTGCAGGCCCCAGGCCAGCACGGTCAGCGAGACGGCGATCCGCCCGTAGAGGTCGCCCTTCTCCGTGCCGCCCGCGGCGCCCGGGCCGTCGGGGACGTCGCGGCTGCCGGCGGCGGACTTGGTGATGACCTTGGGGCGCTCCAGCACGGCGGTGCCGCCGCTTTGCTGCGCCGCCTTGGCGGGGACCGCCGCGGGCGCCTGTGCCCGGGTGGTCAGCGCGGCGGCGGTGCGGGCGACCTTGCTGCGGCTGCCGAACACCCACTCGCTCAGGTGGGCGATGAAGGCGAGCGTATAGACCGCCATTGCCGAATAGACCAGCAGGTTGCTGTTGTGCGCCAGCGTCTCGTTGGCGGCGGCAGCGATGTTCACGCGCGCGCTCCTTCGGAGGGTTCAGCAGGACCGTCAGAGTCAGTGGGCTCCGCGGGGTCTTCGGAGCCGGAGCCGGGGGCCGGCTCGGGCTGCGGGTCGGATTCCGGGCCGGCCACGGCGTCCGGAACGAGCGGGGCGTCGGGCTCCAGCGCCCCCGCGAGATCGCCGAGTTCCTCCGGCAGCCGGGGGGACTCGCTGCGGCCGAGGCCGGCCATCTCGACGACGGTCACCCCGTCCGGACCCGCTTCGGCCCGGATCCACACCCGGCGCCGCTGGATGAACAGCGAGCCGGCCAGGCCCAGCAGGGCGGCGACCGCGCCGGTGAGCGCGAGGCCGTTGCCGGGCTGGTGGGTGATCTTGAAGCTGGCCCAGTTCTTGATGCCGGTGAACTGGATGCTGCCGTCGCCGTTCGGCAGCTTCATGGTCTCCCCGGGCAGCATCATCTTGGCGAGCGGGGCGCCCTTGACCTTGTACTGCTTCAGGTACTTCTTCTGCAGCTGGTAGACGTTCTGCGGCAGCCCCGAGTCGACGCCCAGGTCACCGTGGTAGGCGGTCAGCGTCAGCACCGGGTAGTCCAGCGCGGGGAACTGGGAGAACATCGAGCCGGAGCCCTTGCCGCCGAACGTCGGCACGAAGAAGCCCTGGAAGCCCAGCTGGTTGCGCTTGCCGTCCTTGGTCTGCGCGCCCGGGACCTTCACCACACCGGTCGAGGTGAGGTTCTTGGGGTCCTGCGGGAGGAAGGGGACCGCGCCCTTGTAGACGACCTTGCCGCGGCCGTCCTTGACCGTCACCTCCGGCGCGTAGCCGTGCGAGAGCAGGAAGACCTTCGAGCCGGCGATGTCGAGCGGGGTGTTCACCTCGACCGCCTTGCGGTGCTCCTTGCCGTCCGCGCCGGTGTAGTACGTCAGATGGGCGCGGAAGGTGCGCGGGGTGCCCTTCTGGGGGCCACTGCGCTCGTAGGTCGCCTCGAACTTGTTCAGCGTGAAGCCGAAGGGCTCCATGGTGTCGGTGTCGAAGAAGGCGCCGGACTTGAAGTCGTCGAACTGGGTGAGGCTGTTGGCGAAGCCGTCGCCCTCGGTGACGAGCTTGCCGCCCTCGGACTTCCACAGGCTGCCGACGGCGAACGCCACCAGCATCACGATCAGCGCGACGTGGAAGACGAGGTTGCCGGCCTCGCGCAGATAGCCCTTCTCGGCGGCGACGGCGGTGCCGGTCCGGTGGGCGCGGAACCGCCGCTTCTTCATCAGCCGCCGGGCCGCGCCGAGGACCTCCTCGGGCGCCGCGTCGGTGCGCCAGGTGGTGTACGCGGGCAGCCGGGTCAGCCGGCGCGGGGCGGCCGGCGGGCGGCCGCGGAGCTGGCCGACGAACTGCCAGCTGCGCGGCACGATGCAGCCGATCAGCGAGATGAACAGCAGCAGGTAGATCGCCGAGAACCACACCGAGCTGTAGACGTGGAACATCCCGAGCTTGTCGTAGATGCCGCCGAGCGTGGAGTGGTCCGCCTTGAACTGGTCGACCTTGACCGGGTCGATGCTGGTCTGCGGGATCAGCGAACCGGGGATCGCGCCGATCGACAGCAGGAAGAGCAGCAGCAGCGCCACCCGCATCGAGGTCAGCTGCCGCCAGAACCACCGCGCCCAGCCGATCGGGCCGAGCGAGGGGAAGGTGACGTCCTCCTGGGGCGCGGTGGAGAGCTGGGACCCGGCGGTGCCGAGATCATTGCCCCCTCCGGCGTCCGGCTCGCGGGGGGTGTCGGTCTTGGTGGACATCAATCAGATCCCAACGGTGGAGCTTTGTGCCCAGCTCTGCAGGTCGGACATCAGGCTGTCCCAGATGCCGGTGACGAGGAGGATGCCGAGCGCGATCATCATGCCGCCGCCGATCCGCATCACCCACTGGTAGTGCCGCTTGACCCAGCCGAACGCCCCGAGCACCCGGCGGAAGGCCAGTGCGACGGCGATGAACGGCAGGCCCAGGCCCAGGCAGTACGCCACAGTGAGCAGGGCACCGCGCGCGGCGCTGGCATCGTAGAACGTCAGGGTGCTGACCGCGGCGAAGGTCGGTCCCAGGCAGGGCGTCCAGCCGACGCCGAAGAGCACCCCGAGCACCGGCGCGCCGGCCAGCCCCATGGCGGGCTTCATGTGGAAGCGCAGCTCGCGCTGCCCGAAGCGCTGCAGCACGCCGGCGAACGCCAGCCCGAGCAGGATCATCAGCACGCCCAGGACGCGCGAGATGATGTCGCGGTACTCCAGCAGGCTCTTGCCGGCGAAGCCGAAGAGCGCGCCGCCGGAGACGAAGACGGCGGTGAAGCCGAGCACGAAGAGCGCGGCGCCGGCCAGCATCCGGCCGCGCCGGGCCTCGCCGAGGTCGGTGCCGGTGACGCCGGTCACATACGACATGTAGCCCGGCACCAGCGGCAGGACGCAGGGCGAGAAGAACGAGACGAGCCCGGCGAGCAGCGCGATGGGAACGGCCGCGAGGAGCGTGCCGTTGAGGACGGTCTGGTTTTCCGCGGCGGCGGCGAGCGCGATCACGTGATCACTTCTCGGCGACCAGCGGGGCGATCATCTTGCGCAGCTCGTTCTCGGCGAGCGGGCCGATCGACCGGGCGGCGATCCTGCCGTGCCGGTCGATGGCGATCGTGGAGGGGATCGACTGCGGGTTGAGGCTGCCCTTGGGGAAGCGCAGCATCAGCCGGCCGGTCGGGTCGAACAGGCTCGGGTAGGGCACCTTGTGCTCTTCCTCGAAGCTGGTGGCCTGCGACTTCTCGGAGTCGCGGGTGTTGATCCCGACGAACTGGACGCCCTTGCCCTTGGTCTCGTTCGCGACCTTGGCGAAGTTCGGCGCCTCGGCGATGCAGGGGCCGCACCACGATCCCCAGACATTGACGATGACGACCTTGCCCTTGTAGGCGGCCACGTCCAGCTTCTTGCCGGTGGTGGTCTCACCGGAGAGGTCGGGCGCCGCCTGCCGCTCGTCCTTCTTGACGGTGTCGATGCCGTCCTTGCCCTGGACGAAGCGGGTCTGGGCCGAGCCGCCGGAGGCGCCGTCCCCGCAGGCGCTCAGCGTGAGCGAGGCGGCCGCGGCCCCTGCGGCGAGCAGGGTCAGGCGGCGTCGGCTCGTGAGGCGGCGTGGGACGCGGCAGGCACTCATGTGAAAAGTTTCGCATGGGCCCATTCCGGATCTTCCGCGCCCCCCTCCGACGGCCGGTCGTGACCCGCCGCCGTCTGTCAGGCGGCTGACAAATACGACTTCCAGCCGCCGGTCGGCTGCTGTCCGACGGGCAGCTGCTGGAGCTTGCGCAGCACCTCGGGGTCCTGGGCGTCGATCCAGTCGGTGAACTGCCGGAACGACACCAGCCGGACATCCTTGTTCTGCTCATTGGAAATCTGCTTGAGCGCTTCCTCGACGGCATCCATATAGATGCCGCCATTCCACTGCTCGAAGTGATTTCCGATGAAGAACGGCGCGCGATTGGTCTCGTAGGCCCGGCGGAAGCCGGAAATGTAGGCGTCCGTGGCCTGCTGCCGCCAGCCGGGGTAGTTCACCGGCGGGGCCTTGGTCGTATTCTTCGACTGATTGGCGAGGATGTTGTAGTCCATCGAGAGCACCTCGAAAGAGTGCCCCGGGAACGGAACCTGCTGGAGCGGGAAGTCCCAGATGCCCATCTTCTTCTTCGGCCACATCTGGATACCGCCGGGTGAGCTGGCGTCATAGCGCCAGCCGAGCTTCTTGGCGGTGGGCAGCAGATTGTCCTGGCCCAGCAGGCAGGGGGTGCGGCTGCCGACCAGTTCCTTGCGGTAGTCGAACGGCAGTGCCTCGGCGTCGGTGAAGCCGGTGTTCGTGCGCCACTTCGTGACGAAGTCCATCGCCTGGTCGATCTCGGACTCCCACTGCTGGGGCGTCCAGTGCTTGACCGAGGTCGAGGAGTCGCCGCAGAAGTGCCCGTTGAAGTGGGTGCCGATCTCGTGGCCGTCCAGCCAGGCCTCCCGTACGTACTTCAGCGTCTCCTTGATGTGGTCGTCGCTGAGGTAGCCGATGGCGGAGGCGCCGCGCCGGTTGTTCGGCGGGTCGTAGAGGTGCTTCTTGGATTCGGGCAGGAGATACAGTCCGGAGAGGAAGAACGTCATCGCCGCGCCGTGGTCCTTGGCGAGCTTGAGGAATCGGGGGAAGAGGCCGTTGCCGACCTCTCCGGCCCCGTCCCAGGAAAAGATCACGAACTGCGGCGGGGTCTGACCGGGTGCCAGCCGTTCGGGGGCCTTGGGCTGATGGGGCTGCGCGCCGGAATTCGCGGTCGAACCGTCACCGATGGGCTTGGACCGGGCCTGGACCGAATCCTTGACGCGCTGCTTGTCCGCCCCCGCGTTATCCGAGCCCGACGTCGAGCAGCCGGCGACGCCCAGCGCCGCGGCTGCTCCCACTCCCATCCCCAACAGGTTTCGCCGACTGATCGCGCGCATACCCTCGACCCCATCCGTGCTCGCCGAACTCGATATCCATATAAACGGACAACCGAGAAGAGGGCATGTTGAGCGTTGGGGTTCCGGCTAATCGCTCAGATTTTCACTTTGCCAGGCTTTGACATTCCGCCAGGTGACGCACCGTCAGGCCCCGAAAGCCTTGGCCTTTCCCTTGACGGGTTTGGCGCCCGCCAGGAGGTGGGACGGAACCAGGTCGCGCGCCGGCTCGCCGTACCCCACCGAGATGATCTTGTCGCCGTGGAACGTGAACGACGTCAGCGAGGCCAGCGTGCACTGCCGCTTCCGCGGGTCGTGCCACAGCCGGCGCCGCTCGGCGAAGCTGCGCACGATCCAGATCGGCAGCTGATGGCTGACCGCCACCGCCTCGTGCCCGCGCGCCGCGTCCCGCGCCGCGCCCAGCGCCGCCATCATCCGCACGACCTGCTCGATGTACGGCTCGCCCCAGGACGGGCGGAACGGATTCGTCAGGTACTTCCAGTTCCCCGGCTTCTTCAGCGCGCCGTCGCCGACCCCGAAGGTCTTGCCCTCGAAGACGTTGCCGGCCTCGATGAGCCGCTCGTCGGTGGCCAGCTCCAGACCGTGCGCACCGGCGATCGGCTCGGCGGTCTCCTGCGCGCGCTCCAGCGGCGAGGCGACGACATGCGTGATGTCGCGCCCCGCGAGGTGCTCGGCGACCCGATCGGCCATCTTCCGCCCCAGGTCGGAGAGGTGGTAGCCGGGCCGGCGCCCGTAGAGGACGCCGTCGGGGTTGTGCACCTCGCCGTGCCGCATCAGATGCACGACGGTGATGTCTTCGCTGCTCATGTCACCCATTCATTCAGTCGTCGGCCGGCGGCGCCGGAACCGTTCCTCGGTCAGGCGGTCGCTTCGGCGGCGGCCCGCGCGGCGGCCGGGAGGGCGGCGGCGATCCGCTCGACGGCCGCCGCGTCGTGCGCGGTCGAGACGAACCACGACTCGAAGGCGGACGGCGGGAGGTAGACGCCCTGCGACAGCATCGAGTGGAAGAAAGCGGTGAAGCGGAACGCGTCCTGCGCCTTGGCCGTGTCGTAGTCGGTGACCTCGGCGTCCGTGAAGAACACCGAGAACATGTTGCCCGCGGCCTGGAGCCGGTGCGCCACGCCCTCCTTCGCCAGCGCCGCGGTGACCAGCCCGCGCAGCTCCGCCGAGACCGCGTCGACCTTCGCGTACGCGGCGTCGTCCAGCAGCCGCAGCTGCGCGACACCCGCGGCGGTGGCGATCGGGTTCCCGGACAGGGTGCCCGCCTGGTAGACGGGGCCGGCCGGGGCGAGGTGCGCCATGACGTCGGCCCGGCCGCCGAAGGCCGCGGCCGGGAAGCCGCCGCCCATGACCTTGCCGAAGGTCATCAGATCCGGACGTACCCCATCAATTCCATACCAACCGGCCTTGCTGACGCGGAAGCCGGTCATCACCTCGTCGGAGATGTAGAGGGCACCGTTGCCGGCGCACAGGTCCTTCAGGCCCTGGTTGAACCCGGGCAGCGGCGGCACCACGCCCATGTTGCCCGGCGACGCCTCGGTGATCACACAGGCGACCTCACCCGGGTGCGCGGCGAACGCGGCCCGCACCGCCTCCAGGTCGTTGTACGGCAGCACGATCGTGTCGCCGGCCTGGGCACCCGTCACACCCGGCGTGTCGGGCAGACCGAAGGTCGCCACGCCCGAACCCGCGGCGGCCAGCAGCGCGTCCACATGCCCGTGGTAGCAGCCCGCGAACTTGATCACCTTCGGCCGGCCGGTGAAGCCGCGCGCCAGCCGGATCGCCGACATCGTCGCCTCGGTGCCGCTGGAGACCAGCCGCACCTGCTCGACCGGCTCGACCCGGGCCACGATCTCCTCCGCCAGCTCGACCTCGCCGGCGCCGGGCGTGCCGAAGGACGTCCCGCGGGCGACCGCGTCCTGGACCGCGGCGATCACCTCGGGGCGCGAGTGCCCGAGGATCATCGGGCCCCACGAGCACACGAGGTCGACGTACTCCCGGCCGTCGGCGTCGGTGAGGTACGGACCGCTGCCGGACACCATGAACCGGGGCGTTCCCCCCACGGCGCGGAACGCACGGACCGGTGAATTGACGCCGCCCGGCGTCACGGCGGACGCCCGGTCGAACAGCGACTGCGAAACTGGGGCTTCATACGGAAACGACACGATGATCCTGACCTGCATAAACGGGGGGAGGGCGGCGCGCGGACGCGGCCCGGCTGGCATCGGTACGGGATTCCCCGCGCGGTACGTGTGCACGAGCCGCTCGGTTCAGTCCCGGTCCTTTTTTGATTCCTCTCGCTTTCGACCGGGCGTCAGCCCCCACTCGTCTGCGAAACTGGGGCCGACGTACGAGTAAGTCACGCAAGCAATGGTCTCAGAGGCGCACGGGGGCGTGCGGCCGGGCGTTTCACGCGCCGGCGACGGGGGAGGTCTCTGAGACGATGATCGGGTTGCGCGGCTGGGGCTGCGAGTGGTCGGGTGGAGATATGCATCGCGGTGGCGAACTGGGCGAGGGAACCAATGACCGGGGTCCCGAGCGCGCCCAGCGCGGCCGTCACCGGCGCGAGGAAACCACGGGCGGGGACATCAGGGGCGGCCGCATGGGGGTGACGTACAAGTACTTCGGCGCGCCCAACGGCGCGACGGCGGCCCGCGTCCCGATCTCCATGCGCCCCGAGGAGCTCGGCGGTGACGAACTCGGCATGGGCGGCATGTTCTCCAAGATCAAGCCGGAGACCATGGCCGCCATGGTCCTCACAGGTATAGAGGGCATACCGCTGCACAAGGTTCCGCCGCTGGAGCTCGTCGTCCTGCACCCCGACTACGCCGTGGTCAAGCTCCCCATGACCGTGGTGGACCCGCTGCGCGGGGTGGGCGAGGAGTCGGTCGGCGCGGCCGCCTTCATCTGGTCCACGGTCCCCGACCGCGGCGGCCCCCGCGACGCCTTCGCCGTCTACCAGCTCCTGCACGAGTGGCAGGACTTCAGCCACCGGCTGCACGAGGCGGGGCATCAGGCGTACTGCCTGGTCTGGCCGTAACGGTTCAGCGCCTGCGCGGCGGCCCGTGCACCGCGGTGCACGGGCCGTCCGCCGTCCGGGGCTCGCCCCGTTCACCCGGCCCGGTCCCGCGCTCACCAGGTGGGCCGGGCCGAGACACCCCCGTCGACGACGAGGTCGTGTCCGGTGATCCAGGACGCCATCGGTGAGGCCAGGAAGACACAGGCGTCGCCCACGTCCCGGGGCCGCCCCAACCGCCCGGCGGGCGCCGCCTCTTGCCAGCGGCGCACCCCCTCGGGCCAGTCCTCCGCCAGCCCGGGGCGGTCGATCAGGCCGGGCGAGACGCTGTTGACGCGGATCCCGTGGGGCCCGTATTCGAGCGCCGCCGACCGTGCGTGCATCACCACCGCCGCCTTCGCGGCGCAGTAGTGGGCGTGCCGCGGCGCCGGGCGGTCCGCCTCGATCGAGGCGATGTGGGTGATCGAGCCTCCCGCCGGCCCGGACGTCTCCGGGTCCGCCCGCATCACGTCCACCGCGGCCTGGGTGCAGGCGAAGACGCTGTGCACCGTGGGATCCGCCACCGCCCGCCAGTCGGCCAGTGACATCTCGGCCAGCTCCTGCGTCGGCTGCACGCCCGCGTTGTTCACCAGCGCCGTGAGCCGCCCGCGCCAGCCCGCCGCCTCGGTGACCAGGCGGTGGCACTCCTCCTCGACGGACAGATCGGCGCGCAGTGCCAGCGCGCTCCCGCCGTCCGCCTCGATCCGCTCGACCAGTGCCCGCGCCGCCTCGGCGCCCGTGCGGTAGTGCGCCACGACGGCGGCGCCCGCGGCGGCGAACCGCAGCGCGATCCCGCGGCCCAGGCCCCCGGAGGCGCCGGTGACCAGGGCGACCTGACCGCGCAGATCGGGCAGCCCGGGATCGCGGCCGGCGTCGTCCCGCTGCGGGATCTCCCGGGTCACGGCCGGCTCAGCGCGGTGATCCGCGCCGCCTCCCGGGGAAAGCGCGCGGCCAGTGCGGCGGCGTCCCCGTGCTCGTAGTCCGCGAAGGTGAATCCGGGCGCCATCGTGCAGCCGAAGAGCGTCCAGGCGCCGCCGTCGGCGACCTCGGCGGCCATCCAGGTGCCGGCCGGCACCGTGAACTGGACGTGCTGGCCGCCCAGGACGTCCGGCCCGAGCACGACCGTGCGGGCCCCGCCGTCCTCCGCCAGCAGGAGGAGGGTGAGCGGATCGCCCCGGTAGAAGTGCCAGATCTCGTCGGCGGGCAGGCGGTGCAGCGCGGAGAAGTCGCCCGGTTCGGCGGTCAGCAGCATCACGATGGCCGTGCCCTCGGGCCGCCCGTCGGGGCGCTCGGGCCCCGCCCAGGTGCGCCGGTAGCGCCCGCCCTCGCGGGGCAGCGGCGCCAGCCCGTAGAACGCGATCAGCGCCTCGGGCAGCGGGTCGCGGGACGTGTGCCGGTCGTCCATCTGCGGGCCGCCTCCCGTGCGTCACCGGTTCCGGGCTGATCCTCCACCCTAGGCACGGCGGCGGCCCGTTGCGGGGCACAATCGGGCCATGTCCGCCACCTCGCCCGACAGCCCGTCAGCAGCCGCCCCCGGTACGGCGTCCGGTGGGGCGGCCCCCCTGGACACCGCGGCCGTCTGGGACGCGGTCGACGAGATCGTCCACTGGCTCGACCGGGAGAGCGGTCTGCCGCCCGAACAGGAGCGGCTGCTGCGGCTGCTGAAGCTCTCGGAGGAGGCCGGCGAGGTCGCCCAGGCCGTCATCGGGGCCACCGGCCAGAACCCGCGCAAGGGCCGCAGCCACACCTGGGACGAGGTGCACGGCGAGCTGTGCGACGTGATCGTCACGGCGATGGTGGCACTGCGGACCCTGACGCCCGGCGCCCGCGGAGTGTTCGACGGGCATCTGCGGCGGATCGCGGCCCGGGTGCCGTCACCCGCGGACGGGAACCGCGGCACACCGGCCCCCTGAGCCCCTCACCCCGCCGTCCACAACGGATCGCGGCCGGTCTCGGCCAGGAGTACCTCCAGGTCACCGGCGCCGGGCGGGGTGGGGAGCGGTGCGGCGAAGACGTTCATCGTCCGTGCCGTAGGGCCCATCCGGTCGACCAGGATCCGCAGTTCGGCCACACCGCCGGCGGGCGGGGCGTACGGCTGCCCGGTCGCCCGTGCCAGGTCCCAGGCGTGCACCGTCAGGTCCAGCAGCGCCATCGCGCCGACGGTGCGCGCCGGCAGGTTCATCGCGCCGGTCGACCCGTCCTCCGCGCCGGGCGCCGCCCAGGCCTCGACCAGCCGCGCCGTCTCGTCCGCGAACCGGTCGGGCCAGCGCGCCCCGTACTCGCCGAGCCGGTCCGGCGGGCTGCCGAACTCGACGTCCTCCTTGGCGGCCAGCGCCTGGAAGGTGACGACCACCTGGAAGAGGTGGTTGAGCAGCGCCCGTACGTCGTACTCGGCACAGGGCGTCGGCCGCCCCAGCTGGTCCTCGCCGACGCCGCGCAGGACGGGGAGCGCCGCCTCGCCCGCCGCAGCGAGCAACGCGCTGATCGGGAGGCCGTTCACGCCATTCATACCGTTTGTATCTTTCATGCCGTTCATGCCGAGGACGCTACGGGCCCGGGGCGGCGGTGGCTTGAAAAAACGCGACAGGTCCGCTCGCCCCGCCGCGTCCCGTCCTAGGATCCGGACATGGCCGCTCCACGGCGCGACACCCGGGGCATCGTCGACGCCCCCGGACTCTTCACGCGGGTGCAGTTCCGCCGCCGCACCCCCGCCGCCGCGCTGCGCCCCTATGTCGAGCACTACTGGCTGATCGACTGGGACCTCTCCGAGCCGTATGCCACGCATGTCGTTCCGCATCCGTGCGTGAACATCGTCTTCCAGCGGTACGCCGACCGCCCGGGCTTCGGGGAGGTCGCGGGGGTGGGGCGGGCGCTGTTCGCCCAGCGGCTGGTGGGGCGCGGGCGGGTGTGCGGGGTGCAGTTCCGGCCCGGCGGATTCCGCCCGTTCACCCCGGAGCGGCCGGCGACCGACTGGACGGACCGCCGGCTGCCGCTGGCGACGGTCTTCGGGTGCACCGGGGCCGACGACCCCGCGGCCGCCGTACTGGACCCGGACGACGAGGACGCCCGGGTGGCCGCGCTCGACGCCGCGCTGACCCCGCTGCTGCGGGCCGACCCGCCGGTCCTCGCGCAGGCCGCGCTCGCCATGCGGCTGGCCGACCGGATCCGTACCGACCGGACGATCCGCCGGGTCGCGGACTTCGCTCGCTCCGAGGGCATGTCGCTGCGGGCGCTGCAGCGGCTGTTCGCCGGGTACGTCGGGGTCAGCCCCAAGTGGGTGGTGCTGCGCTACCGGGTGCAGGAGGCGCTGGAGCGCGCCGCGTCCGACGCGGAGATCGACTGGGCCGCGCTCGCCGCCGAGCTGGGCTACAGCGATCAGGCACATCTGGTCCGCGAGGTCACCGCCACCGTCGGGGTCCCGCCGACGGCCTACCCGCGCTGAGCCCGCCGGCCGCCCCCGTCAGGGGTGTTCGGCGGTCAGATACCGCTGGACGGTGGGCGCCATCCAGGCCACGAGCTCGTCGTGGCTGAGGTCCACGGTCGGCTGGAGGTGCAGGACATAGCGGCACAGCGCCATGCCGAGGATCTGTGAGGCGATCAGCCCGGCGCGGGCCTGCGCCTCCTCGGGGACCGGGCAGACCGCGGCGAGGACCGGGTTGATCTGCTCGGCGAACACGCCGCGCATCCGCTCCGCGCCCGCCTCGTTGGTGACGCCGACGCGCATCATCCCCGTCAGCGTCTCGTCGTGCTCCCAGCGCTCCAGGAAGTGGCGGACGAGCCGGGCGCCGGCCTCCTCGCGCGGGACATGGGTGAGGTCGGGCGCGTGCACCTCGATGGTGGAGGCGGCGGCGAAGAGGCCCGCCTTGTTGCCGTAGTAGCGCATGACCATCGACGGGTCGATGCCCGCGTCCCCGGCGATGGCGCGGATGGTGGCGCGCTCGTAGCCGTCCGCGGCGAAGCGGTCCCGGGCGGCGGCCAGGATCGCGGCGCGGGTGGCGTCGGAGCGGCGGGGGCGGGCGGTCCGCGCCGCGTCGGCCGCCGGAGCGGCGGGGCCGCCGGGCTGGTCGGGCTGGTCGGGGTGGCCGGGGCGGCCGGATGCGCCGGACGGGCCCGGCAGGGCGGCTGCCAGCGCGTCTTCGGGCGCGGATCCGGCGGCGGAGGGTGCGTGTTCGGCCATGTCCACAACTGTAGGCCAACGACTGTTGACATGCCAGGCCGAGCCGCCCTACGCTTGCCAACAAGCGTTGACCAACATGCGTTGGCACAGTTGGTCACGGTTGCACGGTCGGCAGAGTTGCCACAGGGCACAGGAGGGCGGAAGCCATGGACGCCATGGATGCCAGGAACCCCGAGACCAGCGACAGCGGCCCCCGGAGCGCGCCGGCGGAGGCGGCCCGCGGCACGGCCGGCGACGCCTCCCACGACACGGACGTCATCGTGGTGGGCGCGGGCCCGACCGGCCTGCTGCTCGCCGGGGACCTCGCCGAGGCGGGACTGCGGGTCACGCTGCTGGAACGCCGGCCCGGAAAGATCAGCAACCTCACCCGCGCCCTGGTGGTCCACGCCCGCACCCTGGAGCAGCTGGACGCCCGCGGCCTCGCCGACGAGCTGGTCGCCGGCGGCCATCCGCTCGCCTCGCTCCTCCTCTTCGGCGGCGCCACCATCGACGCGTCCCGGCTCCACTCCCGCTTCCCCTTCGTCCTGGTCACCCCGCAGTTCGAGGTCGAGAAGGTGCTGGAGCGGCGGGCCCGCCGGGCCGGTGTGGCCTTCCGCCCCGATTCCGAGGTGCTCGGTCTCGACCAGGACGCCGGGGGTGTGACGGTGCGCTTCCGCACCCCAGAGGGCATCGGGAGCCTCCGCGCCGCCTACACCGTCGGCACCGACGGCTTCCGCAGCACCGTCCGCGAGGCCATCGGTCAGCCCTTCCCCGGGAAGTCCGTGATCCGCTCCCTGCTGCTCGCCGATGTCCGGCTGGCCCGGGAGCCCGAGGCGCCCTTCAACGTCGGCGCCGGAGCGGAGGCGTTCGCGCTGCTCAGCTCGTTCGGTGACGGCTGGTACCGCGTCATCGGCTGGAGCCCCGACCACCAGGCCGACGACGACGTACCCGTCGGCTTCGACGAGATCCGCGACATCACCCGGCGCGCCCTGGGCACCGACTACGGCATGCACGACGCCCGCTGGATCTCCCGCTTCCACAGCGACGAGCGCCAGGCTCCGCAGTACCGCGTCGGCCGGGTCTTCCTCGCCGGCGACGCCGCCCATGTGCACTCCCCCGCCGGCGGCCAGGGCATGAACACCGGCCTTCAGGACGCCGCCAACCTCAGCTGGAAGCTGGCCGCGGTGCTCCGGGGCCACTCCCCCGAGAGCCTGCTCGACAGCTATCAGGCCGAGCGCCACCCGGTGGGCAAGGCGGTCCTCCGCAGCAGCGGCGCCCTGGTCCGGCTCGCCCTGATGCAGTCCGTCCCCGGCCGCGTCGCCCGCGCCCTCGCCACCCGGCTGCTTCGCCAGCTGGGGCCGCTGGCCAACCGCGCCATCCTCGCCATCTCGGGCCTCGGCATCGCCTACCCCGCCGGCCCCGGCGCCCATCGACTGGCCGGCGAGCGCGCCCCCGACATCCGGCTGGCCGACGGCAGCCGCCTCTACGAGGTGCTCCGCCAGGGCAGGTTCGTCCTGATCACCCCCGCCGACGAGCCCGGCACCGACCACCCCACCGACGGCCTGCCCAGCGGCGACCGCCCCACCGGCGAGGGCACCGACCCCACCGACAACCGCCCCGTGACCGCCCACTGGCGCAGCGCCCGCCGCACGGCCGTCCTGGTCCGCCCCGACGGCTATATCGCCTGGGCCACCGACGCCACCGCCCCCGCCGAGCGCACCCGCGCCCTCCGCACCGCCCTTTGGCACTGGACCGGCACCGAGCCCGGCGACGACGGCCCCATATCCGGCACCCTCACCCCGGCAGAAGAGGCTGCGGACACACCCGCGGGTCGCTGAGACAGCGCCGCCGACGGGCGACGCCCCCGTCACGCCCACGGCCCCAGCCCGACCACGACCCCACCCCCAGCTCCGCCCACGGAGCCGTCCCGACCACGGGGCCCGCCCCGACCACCACACGCACCACCACACGCACCACCGCACACCCCGCACCCCGTGCTCATCGCGTGCTCCTCGCGTCGGAACGGGCACGGTGTCCGTACGCTTTCCGCATGGTGATCGCCCGTTCCGTCGCCCTCTTCGTCGTCGCCGCTCTCTTCGAGATCGGCGGCGCGTGGCTGGTGTGGCAGGGCGTCCGCGAGCACAAGGGCTGGGTCTGGATCGGCGCCGGGGTCGTCGCGCTGGGGCTCTACGGCTTCGTCGCCACCCTCCAGCCGAACGCCGATTTCGGCCGGATCCTCGCCGCGTACGGCGGCATCTTCGTCGCCGGCTCACTGGCCTGGGGCGCGGTCGCCGACGGCTACCGCCCCGACCGCTGGGACATCCTGGGAGCAGCGATCTGCCTGGCCGGAATGGCGGTGCTGATGTACGCCCCCCGAGGCCGCTGAACAGCCCCACCTATCCTGGCCGGAGCCCCCCGCGCCCATGAGGAGCGGGACCCCACCCCCATCGCCCGAGGAGAGTTGCATGACCGCCGAGGCCCGTACCGCCGTCGTCACCGGAGCGAGCAGCGGCATCGGCGCGGCCACCGCGCGAGCGCTGGCCGCGGCCGGCTATCACGTGGTGCTCACCGCCCGCCGCAAGGAGCGCATCGAGGCGCTCGCCGCCGAGTTGCCGGACGCCGAGGCCTACCCGCTCGACGTCACCGACCGCGCCGCCGTCGACGCCTTCGCGTCCTGGCTCGACCGCTTCCCCTCCCTCGACGTCCTGGTCAACAACGCCGGCGGTGCCTACGGCGCGGAGCCGGTCGCCAGCGGCGACCCCGCCGACTGGCGCGCCATGTACGAGGTCAACGTGCTGGGCGTGCTCCACATGACCCAGGCGCTGCTGCCCGCGCTGACCGCCTCCGGCGACGGCACCGTCGTCGTGCTGTCCTCCACCGCCGGCCTGGGCACCTACGAGGGCGGCGGCGGTTATGTCGCGGCCAAGCACGGCGCGCACGTCATCGCCGAGACCCTCCGCCTGGAGCTGTGCGGGGAGCCGGTCCGCGTGATCGAGGTCGCCCCGGGCATGGTCCGCACCGACGAGTTCGCCACCACCCGCTTCCGCGGTGACACCGCCAAGGCCGCCAAGGTCTACGAGGGCGTCGACCAGCCCCTCACCGCGGAGGACGTCGCCGACACCGTCGCCTGGGCGATCACCCGCCCCGCCCACGTCAACATCGACCTGCTGGTGGTCCGCCCCCGCGCCCAGGCCTCCAACTCCAAGGTCCACCGCACCACATGACCCGCACCACATGACCCGCGCCGCCGACCCGACAGCGTGCACAGCACGCCGAAGGCCGACGGCTCCGCACCGCAAAAGCCCCGCACCGCGAAAGCTCCACACCGCAAAAGCCCCGGACCACATCGGATCCGGGGCTTGAGGGGGCGGGGCCACATGCAGCGCCGGGCCTCACCCCTTCACGCACACCACCTGCTTGAGCTGGGCCACGACCTCGACCAGGTCGCGCTGCTGCTCCATGACCTTCTCGATCGGCTTGTAGGCGCCGGGGATCTCATCGATCACCCCGGAGTCCTTACGGCACTCCACGCCCCGCGTCTGCTCCATCAGGTCCTGGGTGGAGAACCGCTTCTTCGCCGCGTTCCGGCTCATCCTGCGGCCGGCGCCGTGCGAGGCGGACTGGAAGCTCGCGTCGTTCCCCAGGCCCTTGACGATGTACGAGCCGGTGCCCATCGAGCCCGGGATGATGCCGTACTCACCACTGCCCGCCCGGATCGCGCCCTTGCGGGTCACCAGCAGGTCCATGCCGTCGTAGCGCTCCTCGGCGACATAGTTGTGGTGGCAGGAGATCACCGGCTCGAAGACGGGCTTGGCCTTCTTGAACTCCTTGCGGACCACGTCCTGGAAGAGCGCCATCATCACGGCCCGGTTGTGCTTGGCGTACTCCTGCGCCCAGAACAGGTCGTTGCGGTACGCCGCCATCTGCGGGGTGTCCGCGATGAAGACGGCGAGGTCGCGGTCGACCAGGCCCTGGTTGTGCGGCAGCTGCTGCGCCTGGCCCATGTGGAACTCGGCCAGCTCCTTGCCGATGTTCCGGGAGCCGGAGTGCAGCATCAGCCACACCGCGCCGGTCTCGTCGAGGCAGAACTCGATGAAGTGGTTGCCGCTGCCGAGCGACCCCATCTGCTTGGTGGCCCGCTCCTGCCGGAACCTGACCGCCTCGGCCACGCCGCCGAACCGCGCCCAGAAGTCGTCCCACCCCGCGGTCGGGAAGCCGTGCAGCCGCCCGGGGTCGACCGGGTCGCCATGCATCCCCCGGCCCACCGGAATCGCCTGCTCGATCTTCGAGCGGAGCCGGGAGAGGTCGCCGGGCAGGTCGTTGGCGGTGAGCGAGGTCTTGACCGCGCTCATCCCGCAGCCGATGTCGACGCCGACCGCCGCCGGGCAGACCGCGCCGCGCATGGCGATCACCGATCCGACCGTGGCGCCCTTGCCGTAGTGCACGTCCGGCATCACGGCCAGGCCCTTGATCCACGGCAGGGTGGCGACGTTGTGCAGCTGCCGCATGGCTACGTCCTCGACCCCGGCCGGGTCCGTCCACATCCGGATCGGAACCTGGGCACCAGGCACCTCGACGTAGGACATAACTTCCTCATTCCCCCGAATTTATGAAAAACGCAAAAGCCGGACAAGTTATCCGATCTTGGACGGCAAACCGGCGTAGGCGGCAAGACGTGCGATAGACATTGTGTCCATCGGCCGCCGACCGGCGGCAACCAGATTTCGCAGGGAAGGAGCCGCGAGCGATGCCACGCAAGTCGTTCGTACCCGGTGCCGCGGTGGTGGCGGCCGCGGCACTGGCCGTCGGCCTCGCCGGCTGCAGCGGCGGCTCCAGCCAGGACGGCAGCGGCGCCGACGCCAAGGACGGCGGCGCCGCCAGCTCGAACCCGGCCGCCGAACCGGGCCGCTACCAGACCCTCCCCGAGGCCTGCGGGCTGCCCTCGCGCAGCGCCATCCGCGGCATGCTGCCCGGCGACGACAAGTCACTGTCGCCCGCGGAGGCCGACAAGCTCTACCGCGGCCAGGCCGACATCACCTACGACACCGACCGCCGCGTCGGCTGCCGCTGGACCCGCGAGACCACCGCCGGCACCCGCCACCTCGGCCTCGACATCCAGCGCGTGGTGTCCTACGACGGCGCCGTCAGCGACGACGACAAGGCCAAGGAGATCTACGGCTCCAAGGCGCAGGCCGCACAGATACCGTCCGGCGCCGGCTCCCCGTCGCCCGCCTCCCCCTCCCCGTCCACCCCGAAGGCCACGGACAAGACCAAGGCCACGGACAAGGGCGCGGACAAGACCAAGGGCAAGGACGACGGCACCGGCACCGTCCCGAACAGCGCCCCGGACACACAGGGCAAGGACAAGGGCAAGGACGCCTCCGCCGCCCCCTCGCAGTCCTCCGACCCGAGCGCGCAGCCGAGCGGCTCGACCACTCCCCGCGTCCTGGACGACCTCGCGGACGACGCCTTCCTCAATGACAAATTGGTCACAGCGGACTCCGGAGTGCACCGCGACGTCACTGTGGTCTTTCGCACGTCGAATGTGATCGTGACGCTCACGTACGACCAGTGGTCGACGGACAAGTCGATGTTGCCGGACAGCCAGGAACTGCAGGACAAGGCCCGTTCGCTGGCCGGCGAGCTCTCCGACAGCCTCAGCGAATAGTCCGTATCGCGCACCTTGACCGACTCGCCACACAAGGCGAAGAAGCGCCCGTTTTGGGCTGCGCACTCATCGACAGGAATCGGTCACCCACTCCGTCGCGCCACGTACCGTGCCTCTAGCCCTGCCCGTAGACGGGACGGGGCGGGCCTCATGGCCGGCCATGCCGACCCGACGACGAACAGCGAAGGAACCATGCACCGTTCAGCCAAGCGACTCGCCAGCCTTCTCACCTGCGCAGCAGTTCCGGTGCTGCTCGTCGCCGGCTGCTCCGGCTCGGACAGCGACAGCTCCGGTGACGCCTCCGCCTCCGCCCCCTCCGGCAGCGCCAAGTCGTCCGCGCCCACCGTCGCGCCCGCGAAGTACAAGAAGCTGCCGAACCCGTGCGAGGCGTTCTCCAAGGACACCATCAAGAAGATGCTGCCCAAGGTGAAGGACGCCTCCGGGAACCGCGGCAACTCCACGGACAACACCGCCCACGGCACCTGCTCGTGGACCAGCTCCGACGAGAACGGTGTCGACGGCACCCAGTTCCGCTGGCTGGACATCGGCCTGCAGCGCTACGACTCCGACGCCGGCGTCGGCTCCGGCGAGCAGCGCGCCACGGACTACTACAGCAAGCAGGTCAGCGACGCCAAGGAGTCCAAGGGCGCCAAGAAGCTGTCGGCCGTCAAGACCGGCGGCACCGGCGACGAGGCGACCGCGATCACCTACGACGTGAAGAAGGAGGGCAACGACTTCAAGAACACCACCCTCGTCGCCCGCGCCTCCAACATCGTCGTCACGATCAACTACAACGGTGCCGGTCTGGCCGGCGCGGACGCCCCCAAGGGCGCCGACCTGCTCAAGCAGGCCCAGGCCGCCGCCAAGGAAGCCGTCGCCTCCGCCACCAAGGCCAACGGCAGCTGACCCACCGGAAGGGCCCCGCACCGCCCCCCCGGTGCGGGCCCTCCCGTCCACGGGTACGGGCCCTCCCGCGTCCACCCCACCCGTGAAGTCCGCGCCCCCGTGTGCGCACCCCCGCACCCCCACCCCATCTGAGCACCCCTTTCACAGAGCCCCGTCCCTACCGGCACACGCGCGTCCGTACGCATGTGCCAGGCTGTCGCTCGCAATAGATCGACTGGGAGGGGTCCTCGGGTGGCCGCGCCGCTGAAGCTGACACGCACGCACCGGATACTCATCGGAGTAGTCGTCGCGGGCGCGGTCGTGATCGCCGGCATCGGCTTCGCCGGTTCCTACACGGCCGTGCGGGAGCTCGCCCTCAAGAAGGGCTTCGGCACCTTCGCGTACTTCTTCCCGCTCG
>NZ_BMND01000029.1 GCF_014646275.1 Streptomyces kronopolitis | reverse complement strand
AGCCGGGCCCGCGGACCGGCCAGGGCCAGCGAGCCGGCCCGGCGCAGCCCGACGGTCACCGGCACCGCGGCCCGGCCGCCGCCGCGGGCGGCCGTCCCCAGCCGCACGGTCAGCGCGTCGGGGTGGTCCGGGCCGCGCTCCCAGAGCCGGGGGCCCGGGCCCAGGGCGGTGAGCAGCACCGCGGCGGCATCCGGCCAGCGCTCGTCCGCGGCCGCCCCGGAGAGCGCCTCCGCCGTGCCGTCGTCCCCCACGGCATCCGAGGGGACCGCCTCCGGGCCGCCGGCCGGCGGATACACCACCGGGAGGGTCTCGGGCCGCTCCACGGCGGGCCGGCCGCCGGCCATCCGCCGCGCCCAGCCGCCGGGCCCGCCCCGCCGCGCGTCCTTGCGGGCGGCCTCGCCGGGCGGCACGAGCGCCTGCTGCCCGCCGTGCGTGGGGTCCTGCCCGGCGCCCGGCCCGTATGCACCGGAAGCGCCGAAAGCCCCGGCTGCCCGGTCCGGGGTGCGGTCGTAGACCTGGCCGCCGGAGAGGTCAGGGAAGCCGTCCGCCGCCGGAGCGCGCCGGGGGGCCGGGTCCGGCGCGCCCTGCCACGACCGGTCGGCGCCGGTCTCGGTGCCGCGCAGCGGGGTGTCCCGCCGCCCCGTGGCGTCCGCCGCCGGCCGGGACGAGTGGACGGGAGCGGCCGGGCGGCCGTACCCGGCCCCCGCGTACGCGCCCCCGGCCGCGGCGGTGGCGCCGTGCGGACCCGCCGCAGCTCCGTGGCCGGCCGCGCTGCCGCCGGCCGCCCCCGAGGTGATCCGCAGCTGCCCCTCGCCGTCCGGCGCGGTCGCCAGGGCCGGGTCCGGGGCGCCGGGCGCGGACTGCAGGCGCAGCGCGGACTCGCCGATCCGCAGCAGCGCGCCGGGCCGCAGCGGCGCGGGGCGCTCGCCGAGGGCGGTGCCGTCCACGGCCGTGCCGTTGGTGGAGTGCAGATCGGCCACGGTCACCGCGCCGTCGGGCCCGACCGTCACGGCGCAGTGCAGCCGGGAGACATCGGGGTCGTCGAGCGGGACGTCGGCGTCGGCGGAGCGGCCGATGCGGATCTGGCCGCCGTGCAGCAGATGCACCCCGCCGGCATCCGGGCCGGAGACGACGCGCAGCCGCGCCGAGTCGTGCGGCAGGCCGTGGGCGGGGGAGGGGCCCGGGCTCTGGAGAGCGAGCACCGCGCCGTCGATCAGCGGGGGCTCGCCGAGCGCCGCGCGCTGCGGATCGAGCCGCTCGGACCCGGCGTAGAGCACGACCGGGGCGCTGCTGCCGCCGCCGACATCGGCGCCCGAGCCCGCCACGGAGGCCGCGAGCGAGCCGGCCACCGCCGCCAGCGCGGTCCCGGCGGGGGCCGTCACGAGCACGTCGCAGGCCCGGGTGGTGTGGCCGCTGCGCGGCCCGAGGACGGTCAGCCGGATCTGCATCGCCGTCAACGGTCCCTTCTGCCGGGATCCGCAGGGGGCCGCTCCTCCCCCCACCGCACCCGGGCACGTCGGCACGGACAAGTCCCAAGTGCACGTCGCGACACGGATCGCCGCCCCCACCGCATCGTGCTGGGAGCATCCTCGCACCTGGCACTGACAACACGCCCGCCGACCGCCGTTCAGTGATCTTGATTGGTCTTCTAAGGGCGAAAAAGTGCCTGCTTGCGTGCCGCGCCCGGCCGGAATTCGACCGCCGTGGTCAGCTCGGACGCGTTCCGGCCCGGCCGCGCGGGCGGTGTGCGCACCGCCCGGACGAACGGGCAACCATCCGCCGCGCACGTGCGTCTTTCCCACAAGCCTGTGCCGGGCCGCCGGACCGAAAAGCTTGTCCGACGGCACTACAGTGGGTCGGACGGCCGTGCGGAAGGCGAACCAGCCGACCCGGTGGGCCAGGCAACGAGAACCACACGACCAGGGAGCGCATGACGTGCGGCCGGTAGGCAGCAAGTACCTGCTCGAGGAACCGCTGGGACGCGGCGCCACGGGCACCGTCTGGCGTGCCCGCCAGCGGGAGACGGCGGGCGCCGAGGCCGCTGTGGCCGGAGAGCCCGGTGAGACGGTCGCGATCAAGGTCCTCAAGGAGGAGCTGGCGCACGACGCGGACGTGGTGATGCGCTTCCTGCGGGAGCGCTCCGTCCTGCTGCGCCTGACCCACCCCAACATCGTCCGCACCCGCGACCTCGTCGTCGAGGGCGATCTGCTGGCCCTGGTCATGGACCTGGTCGACGGTCCCGACCTGCATCGCTACCTCCGCGACAACGGCCCCTTCAGCCCCGTCGCCGCCGCCCTGCTGACCGCCCAGATCGCCGACGCGCTGGCCGCCAGCCACGCCGACGGCGTGGTGCACCGCGACCTCAAGCCCGCCAACGTCCTGCTCGCCGGGTCGGACGGCAGCGGCCAGATGCACCCGATGCTGACCGACTTCGGCATCGCCCGCCTCGCCGACTCCCCGGGCCTGACCCGCACCCACGAGTTCGTCGGCACCCCCGCCTATGTGGCCCCGGAGTCCGCCGAGGGCCGCCCGCAGACCTCCGCCGTGGACATCTACGGCGCCGGCATCCTGCTGTACGAACTCGTCACCGGCCGGCCCCCGTTCGCCGGGGCGACCGCCCTGGAGGTGCTGCACCGCCACCTCAGCGAGGAGCCGCGCCGCCCCAGCACGCTGCCCGAGCCGCTGTGGACGGTGATAGAGCGCTGCCTGCGCAAGCGCCCCGAGGAGCGGCCCGGTGCCGAGAACCTCGCGCGGGCCCTGCGCGCCGTCGCGTCCGGCATCGGGGCGCACGCCTCCCCGGCGCAGGCCGAGGCCGCGCTGGGCGTCGCCGCGCTGCTCGCCCCCGACCCCGCGCCCGCCACCGTCCCCGGGACGGGCGGCGACGGCCGGTCCGGCGGCGACGCCGACCCCACCCAGGTGCTGCCCTCCGGCGCCGGCTCCTACGACCCGGCCGCGGCCACCAGCGTGCTGCCGTCCACCGGCGGCCCGGGCGGCCCCGGCGGGCAGGGCGACCCGACCCGCGCGATGCCGCCCATGCCCATGGGCGCGCCGGCCGGCGGACCGCCCGGCGGACCGCAGAACCCCGAGGGCCCCCACCCCTGGGAGTCCCAGATGCGGGCCGCCCGGGACCGCAACGAGCAGACCCAGGTGCGGTATCTGGACCCCACCGAGGACCCGCTGCGCCGCCGCCCGCAGCGCCAGGCCGCCCCCCAGCAGCCGCCGCAGCGCCCGCAGCAGCCCCAGTACCGCCAGCAGCCCCCGCCGGCGCCCTACGCCCAGCAGCAGCCGCAGGCCCCGCAGCGCCGCCAGGAGCCGCCGCCGCAGCGCTACGAGCCGCAGCGGCCGCCCGCCCCGGAGCCCCGGCCCCGGCGCGAGCCCCGCCAGCGCAGCGCCAACCCGATGAAGATCCCGGGCCTGGGCTGCCTCAAGGGCTGCCTGTTCACGATCATCCTGCTGTTCGTGGCGGCCTGGCTGGTGTGGGAGCTGACCCCGCTCCAGGAGTGGATCGGCACGACCAGGGGCTTCTTCGCCCAGGTCGGCCACGTCTTCCACAGCGTCCAGCGCTTCGTGCAGAAACTCGGCGGCTGACGCCGGCCGCCCGCGGGCGATCCCGCGGGCGGCACCGAACCCACTCTGTGGATTTGTCGACTCCTGAGGGGCAATTTCGCCCACAGAAGTGAAGGTTGCCGCCGTACGGGGCACGAACTCCCCTGGCATCCGCGTAGCTTTGACGCCAACCTCAGCCCCCGCAGGACGCTCGGGGGCCCGACACGTCGGAGCAGTCTTGGCACGGAAGATCGGCAGCCGGTACACCGCCCACCAGATCCTGGGGCGCGGCAGTGCCGGCACGGTATGGCTGGGCGAGGGTCCCGAAGGGGCCGTGGCCATCAAGCTGTTGCGTGAGGAGCTCGCGGCCGACCAGGAGCTCGTCGGCCGCTTCGTCCAGGAGCGGGCGGCCCTGCTGGGCCTGGCGGACCCCCATGTCGTCGGCGTCCGCGACCTCGTCGTCGACGGCAACGACCTGGCCCTGGTCATGGACCTGGTCCGCGGCACCGACCTGCGCACCCGCCTGGAGCGCGAACGGCGGCTGGCCCCCGCGGCGGCCGTCGCGATCGCCGCCGACGTCGCCGACGGGCTCGCCGCCGCGCACGCCGCCCGGATCGTGCACCGCGACGTCAAGCCCGAGAACGTCCTGCTGGACATGCAGGGCCCGCTCGGCCCCGGCGGCGCGCACCCCGCGCTGCTCACCGACTTCGGCATCGCCCGGCTCGTCGACGTGCCGCGCCGCCTCCCGCAGACCCCGGCCGCGGGGAGCACCGTCCCGCTGCGCTCGACCAAGGTCATCGGCACCCCCGACTACCTCGCCCCGGAGATCATCGAGGGCCTGCCGCCCCGCGCCTCCGTGGACGTCTACGCCCTGGCGACCGTCCTGTACGAGCTGCTCGCCGGGTTCACCCCGTTCGGCGGCGGGCACCCCGGGGCGGTGCTGCGCCGGCATGTGACCGAGAGCGTGGCGCCGCTGCCCGGCATCCCCGACGAGCTGTGGCAGCTGCTGCTCCAGTGCCTGGCCAAGGCGCCGGCGAGCCGGCTGCGCGCCCCGGAACTCGCCGCCCGGCTGCGCGAGCTGCTGCCCTCCCTGGCCGGCATGCCGCCGCTGGACATCGACGAGCCGGACGACGAGCAGCCCGACGACGAGCCGGAGGGCGCCCCCGGGGCCCGCGACGAGGCCTTCCGCCCGGCGGCGGCACCAGGACAGCGGGACCGCACCCCGCCGCGGGGCGCCGTCCCGCTGGTCCAGGGCGCGGCCCCGGACTCCAACCGGGACACCCACACCAGCATGCGGGTCCCGGGCCCCGACGAGCTGGCGGGCGGCGCCCACGGCACCGCCCGCACCCCGCGCGCGGCCGGTGAGCGCCGGGCGGGCTCGGCCCGGCACCGCGCCTCGCCGGAGGCGGTGCGCCGGCGCCGGATCAGGTGGGGCGCGGCCGCCGCCGCGGTGGTCGTGGCGGCCGGCCTGGGCGGCTGGCTCGCCTCGGGCGACGACGGGGCGGGCGACGCCACACCGGGCGTCCACCGGTCCGGACCCGACACCCCTGACGGCTCCGGTGACGACTCCGGCATCGCGCCGTGACCCGCCGGGCCCGGCGGTGAGCGGCGTGCCGGGCGGCGCGGCGCCCCTGCCCGGGCCGCCGCGGGAGGATCCCGGCGGGTCCGTCCTGCCGGGGCCGGGTCACGCGGACGGTGGCAGCCGTTAGGCTGGGTGCGTGGCAGTCGTCGATGTATCCGAAGAGCTGAAGTCCCTCTCCTCGACCATGGGGTCGATCGAGGCCGTCCTGGACCTCGACCGGATGAGGGCCGATGTCGCCGTGCTCGAGGAGCAGGCCGCGGCACCCTCCCTGTGGGACGACCCGGACAGTGCCCAGAAGGTCACCAGCCGGCTGTCCTACCTCCAGGGCCAGCTGCGCCGGGCCGAGGAGCTGCGCGGCCGCGTGGACGACCTCGAAGTGCTCTTCGAGCTCGCCGAGGCCGAAGGGGACGAGGACGCCCGCGCCGAGGCCGAGACCGAGCTGGCGGACGTCCGCAAGGCCGTCGAGGAGCTGGAGGTCCGCACCCTCCTGTCCGGCGAGTACGACTCCCGTGAGGCGGTCGTCAACATCCGCGCCGAGGCCGGCGGTGTGGACGCCGCCGACTTCGCCGAGAAGCTCCAGCGGATGTATCTGCGCTGGGCCGAGCGCCACGGCTACAAGACCGAGCTGTACGAGACCTCGTACGCGGAAGAGGCCGGCATCAAGTCGACCACCTTCGCCATCAAGGTCCCGTACGCCTACGGCACCCTCTCCGTCGAGCAGGGCACGCACCGCCTGGTGCGGATCTCGCCGTTCGACAACCAGGGCCGCCGCCAGACGTCGTTCGCCGGTGTCGAGGTGCTGCCCGTCGTGGAGCAGACCGACCACATCGAGATCGACGAGTCCGAGCTGCGGGTGGACGTCTACCGCTCGTCCGGCCCCGGCGGCCAGGGCGTCAACACCACCGACTCCGCGGTCCGGCTGACGCACATCCCCACCGGCATCGTCGTCTCCTGCCAGAACGAGCGCTCGCAGATCCAGAACAAGGCGACCGCGATGAACGTCCTCCAGGCCAAGCTCCTCGAGCGCCGCCGCCAGGAGGAGCAGGCGAAGATGGACGCGCTCAAGGGCGACGGCGGCAACTCCTGGGGCAACCAGATGCGTTCCTACGTCCTGCACCCGTACCAGATGGTCAAGGACCTGCGGACCGAGTTCGAGGTCGGCAACCCCACCGCGGTGCTGGACGGCGACATCGACGGCTTCCTGGAGGCCGGGATCCGCTGGCGCAAGCAGCAGGAGAAGTGACCGGCCCGGCCCGGATCTGAGCGTCTGACAACTGTCTCCCCCGGGGAGGCAGTTGTTTTTCCTGTGGCGGATTGGTCACAGTCGTATGTCCATGTACCGCCCAACTCTTGACAATTCGGACGCGGGGCCTTTATTCGGCCTTGACGATGGTGGCCGAACTGGGAAGGGTGAGCGCGGCATGCGTATGTCATGGGGCGCGTGGCGCAACGGGGAGATGAGGGGCCGGCTGCCGGCCGTGACTCGCGTACCCCCTCTGCTCGTCGCCCCGTACAGCGGTGCTCCAATGACGAGTTCAGCTACTGGGGGTAGCAGTACATGACGAAGAAGACGCGGCTGCGCGTTGCGCGCATTGCGGCCGGTGCGGTGATCGCGGCCGGTGCGTCGCTCACCGCGGCCGGCGCGGCTTCCGCGGCCAGCCCGGGTGAGACCCCGGGCCAGGACGGCGGCTTTATCGGCGGCATCATCGGTGGCGTCATCGGCGGGGGCAGCTCCGGCGGCGACAGCTCCGGCGGTGACACCACTTCCGGCGGCGAGATCGGCGGCGGCGACACCACCACCGGCGGCGAGATCGGTGGTGACACGACCACCGGCGGTGAGATCGGCGGCGACAGCACCACGGGCGGTGACACCACCACCGGTGGCGACACGACCACGGGTGGTGACACCACCACCGGCGGTGACACCACGACCGGTGGCGACACCACGGGCTCCACCACGGGCGGCGACACCACCACCGGTGGTGACACGACCGGCGGTGACACCACGGGCGGGCCCAGCACGGGCGGCCAGACGACCGGAGGTGACACCACCGGTTCCACCACGGGCGGTCACGGCACGGGCGGCCAGACCACCGGTGGCCAGTCCACCGGCGGCGACAGCACCGGCGGCCACAGCGGCGGCGGCAACGGCGGTGGCGGCGACTCCACCGGTACCGGCACCGACAACGAGGGCTCCAAGCCGATCGAGCAGCCCGGCCAGGGCAAGGAGCAGATCGCGGACACGCCCGGCCAGGCCAAGCAGCAGGCCAAGGGCGAGCTGGCCGAGACCGGTTCCTCCGGTACGACCGTCCTGCTCATCGGTGCGGCGACGATGATCGCGGGCGGTGTGGGCTTCCGCCTGCTGCCCCGTCTGATCAACAAGAACGGCGGCGGTGCCGCGGCGGCCTGATGCCGGCGCGGGACAGCTGAAGGGGCCCGGGACGCAGCAGCGTCCCGGGCCCCTTTGCGTTCGTGGGCGTCCGGCCGCCGGTCCGGCCGGAAACCGGTCTCAGGTGACCTGGTGCAGCAGCAGGCCCAGCGCGATCATCAAGAGCATCAGCGTCACCAGCATCGCCGGGCTGAGCTGGGCGAACATGCCGCCCGTCTGCTGCAACCGCTCCCTGTTCGCCCGGCACACGGGGCAGCGGCCCTCGCTGACAGGGGCCGCGCAGTTGGCGCACACCAGTCGGTCGTACGTCATGCGACCTCCTTCTCCACTGCACCAACGCACCGGGGGGCGCATTGGTTCCCTCTTCCACTGTGCCAGCTCGTCGCCGTAACGGCGCGCCCCACGGTTTGTGCGCCTTTTGTCCCGTAGGTGCCGTGAGGAAATGCACCAACCGCCTACGGCGACTGCGCCGCCGTGTGAGGTTCGCGTATGGTCACGCACACCGACGGGAGCCGCAACTCGGCAACCCGTGCCGCTATCCAGGTCGACCGTGGTGCATCAGTGATCCGATTCGACAACGTCTCCAAGACCTACCCGAAGCAGAACCGCCCTGCACTCAGGGACGTCTCGCTCGAGATCGAGCGCGGCGAATTCGTCTTCCTGGTGGGCTCCTCGGGGTCCGGAAAGTCCACCTTTCTGCGGCTGCTGCTGCGCGAGGAGCGGACCAGCCATGGCCACGTCCACGTGCTCGGCAAGGACCTCGGCAAGCTCTCCAACTGGAAGGTTCCGCAGATGCGGCGCCAGGTGGGGACGGTCTTCCAGGACTTCCGGCTGCTCCCCAACAAGACGGTCGGGCAGAACGTCGCCTTCGCCCTCGAGGTCATCGGCAAGCCGCGCGGCCAGATCCGCAAGACGGTGCCCGAGGTCCTCGAACTGGTCGGCCTCGGCGGCAAAGAGGACCGGATGCCGGGCGAGCTCTCCGGTGGTGAGCAGCAGCGCGTCGCCATCGCACGGGCCTTCGTCAACCGTCCGATGCTCCTCATCGCGGACGAGCCCACCGGCAACCTCGACCCGCAGACCTCGGTCGGCATCATGAAGCTGCTGGACCGGATCAACCGGACCGGTACGACGGTGGTCATGGCCACCCACGACCAGCAGATCGTCGACCAGATGCGCAAGCGGGTCATGGAACTCGAGAAGGGCCGGCTCGTACGCGACCAGTCGCGCGGCGTGTACGGCTACCAGCACTGAAAGGACGCCATGCGCGCCCAGTTCGTCTTGTCGGAGATCGGCGTCGGTCTCCGCCGAAACCTCACGATGACCTTCGCCGTCATCGTCTCCGTCGCCCTCTCGCTCGGCCTGTTCGGCGCCTCGCTGCTGATGCGCGACCAGGTCAGCACGATGAAGGGCTACTGGTACGACAAGGTCAACGTCTCCATCTTCTTCTGCAACAAGAACGACGCCGACTCCGGTGCCAACTGCGCCAAGGGCGCGGCCACCCAGCAGCAGAAGAACGACATCAAGGCCGAGCTCGCCCGGCTGCCGATCGTGCAGAAGGTGGAGTACGAGTCCAGCGACCAGGCCTACAAGCACTACAAGGAGCAGTTCGGTGACACCCCCGTCGCCGGGCTGGTGACGCCCGACCAGCTGCCCGAGTCCTTCCGGGTCAAGCTCAAGGACCCGACGAAGTTCGCGGTCATCAAGTCGGCGTTCTCCGAGCGGCCCGGCGTCCAGGAGGTCCAGGACCAACGGGACACCGTCGAGCCGCTCTTCAACCTCCTCAACGGCATGAACATCGCCGCGCTGGTCGTGATGGCGCTGATGCTGGTCGTTGCGCTGATGCTGATCGTCAACACCGTGCGGGTGTCGGCGTTCAGCCGCCGGCGGGAGACCGGGATCATGCGCCTGGTGGGAGCCTCCAGCTTCTATATCCAGATGCCGTTCATCCTGGAGGCCGCCATCGCGGGGCTGCTGGGCGCGGCCTTCGCCTGCGTGCTGATCGTCGGCGGCAAGTACGTACTGATCAACAACTGGCTGGCGAAGAAGATCCAGGTGATCAACTTCATCGGCTGGGACTCGGTGGCCGCGGTGCTCCCGCTGGTCCTGCTGATCGGGCTGCTGATGCCCGCGCTCGCCGCGTTCTTCGCGTTGCGCAAGTACCTCAAGGTGTGAGCTTCGCCAAGGGGCGCCGTACGGTCAACTCACCGTACGGCGCCCTTTTGTCCCTTAGACTCACCGCCATGTCGGGCCCGTGTGCGTACGACCGGCCCCGCCGCATTCGCCGCGGGGCGGCCCTGACGTTGTTCCTCGCCGGTGTGCTCGCCACCGGTGCCGTGACCGGCACCTGGAGCGATGCGGCGGCCGGTGCCGAGGGCCGGTCCGCTCCCCGTGGCAGGGCCGCGAAGGCGCACGCCCCGGCCTCCGCCTTCGCGGACCGCGAGGCCGTCGAACGCGCCGCCGCCGAGGCCGCCGAGGACGGCAAGTCCGGTGCCGAGGCCGCCGCCGACGTGGTCAGCCGCAGCGGCGACCGCTGGTCGACGATCTACACCCCGGGCCAGTTCGAGGACTTCCAGGAGCAGTTGGGCGGCGCCTATGTCGGCGTCGGGCTGTGGGTGCGGCAGACGGGCGGCGGGCGGATCGAGGTGTCCCGGGTCCAGCCCGGCTCTCCCGCCGCGAGGGCCGGCATCGCCCCGGGCGACCGGCTGCGCGCCGTCGACGGCCGCGGCACCGAGCACACCCCGGTCACCGAGGTCGTCAGCCGGCTGCGCGGCGTGGCCCCCGACGGCTCGCGCGCCTCGGCCGCCGCGGCCGGGACCCCCGTCGCACTGGCGCTGCAGCGCGGTGCCCGCCACTGGACCGCGACGGTCCACCGCACGCGGCTGCGCTGCCGCAATGTCGTCGTCGACCACCCCGACGGCGCCCGCGGCCCGACCCGGGTCAAGGTCGCCGCGTTCGCCAAGGGCACCGGTGCGGCGGTCCGCCGGGCGGTGCGCCGGGCCTCCCCGGACCGCGGTCTGCTGCTCGATCTGCGCGGCAACACCGGCGGCCTGGTCACCGAGGCCACCGCCACCGCCTCCGCCTTCCTGGACGGCGGGCTGGTCGCGACCTACGACGTGCGCGGCAGCCAGCGGGCGCTGTACGCCGAGCGCGGCGGCGACACCCGGGTGCCGCTGGTCGTCCTCGTCGACGGGGGCACGATGAGCGCCGCCGAACTGCTGGCCGGCGCGCTCCAGGACCGCGGCCGCGCGGTCGTGATCGGCTCCCCGACCTTCGGCAAGGGCTCGGTGCAGATGCCCAGCACGCTGCCGGACGGCTCGGTCGCCGAGCTGACCGTCGGCCACTACCGCACCCCGGCCGGCCGGAGCGTCGACGGGGCGGGGATCACCCCCGACCTGGTCGTCGGGCGCGGGGCCGAGAAACGGGCCCGCACAGTATTGAGTGGCCTCGGGGGCGGTGCGTAGTGCGAAAATGGCCGCACTATGGCTAAGGACAAGGGCAAGGACAAGACTCCCGGGCGCAAGCTCGTGGCGCAGCACAAGAAGGCGCGGCACGACTACCACATTCTGGACACCTACGAGTGCGGCCTGGTGCTGAGCGGCACGGAGGTGAAGTCGCTGCGGCAGGGCCGGGCGTCGCTGGTGGACGGATTCGTCCAGATCGACGGCAACGAGGCCTGGCTGCACAACGTGCACATCCCCGAATACGCGCAGGGGACCTGGACGAACCACGCGGCCCGGCGCAAGCGGAAGCTGCTGATGCACCGCGCCGAGATCGACAAGCTGGAGTCCAAGAGCCAGGAGTCGGGGCACACGATCGTGCCGCTGGCCCTCTATTTCAAGGACGGCCGGGCGAAGGTCGAGATCGCGCTGGCCAAGGGCAAGAAGGAGTACGACAAGCGGCAGACGCTCCGCGAGCAGCAGGACCGGCGGGAGACCGACCGGGCGGTCTCGGCGGCCCGGCGGCGGCAGCGGGCCTGACGGGCCCGTACGGCCCGGGCCCCGGGGGCGCTGCCGGGGAATACGCTGGCAACGGCACGCGTTGTTCACGTACGATGGCTCCGCACCCCGACGAGGGGTGTGGCACCACCTTGATAAATCAACATGGGGATGATCGGTTTCGACAGCGGATGTCGAAGCAGGGGAAGCGAGTCGAGGAAGCGGCAATGATCTCGTTAACCATATGTCGCAACCAATAATCGCCAACACCAAGCGCGATTCCTTCGCCCTCGCTGCCTAAGTAGCGACTTGCGAAGTGTCAGCCCGGGGATGTTCCCGACCCGGATCCTGGCATCAGCTAGGGAACTAAACTTCTAGACCCGGTCGCGGGGTCCAGAAGGAAATCAAACAGTGACTGGGCCCGTCGGAGACTTGTTCGCGTGATCTCCGGGGCCGAGAAAATCGCAGCGAACTGCACTCGGAGAAGCCCTGATTCCGCACCGTTGGACGCGGGTTCGATTCCCGCCATCTCCACTCATCCCATGTAAAGCAGCGGCCCGTGAGATCCTCACGGGCCGCTGCTTTGTGTGCGGCCGGTGCGCGCCGGGCGCCGCAGCGAGGTGCACAGCGCCAGGGCGGCGGCCGCGGCCGGGACCGCGTAGCCGAGGCCGGGCCCGGAGAGGTGCTCCACGGCCCGGCCGCCGGCCGCCGAACCGGCCGCGATACCGGCCAGCAGGGCCGTCACGGCGAGGGTCATCCCCTCGTTCAGCCGATCCGCCGGGGTGCGGGACCGGACCAGCCCCATGCCGGTGACCATCGCCGGGGCGGTGGCCGTGCCCGCGACCGCCAGGGCGACGGCCAGCGCCGCCGGCCCGCCCGCCGCGGCGGCGAGCAGAGGCAGTGGCATCAGGGCGGCCATCGCGGTGAGGCAGCGGCGGAAGCGGCGGGTGTCATGGCCCGGGGCCGGGCGCAGCAGGCCGTAGAGCAGTCCGGCGGCGGCGGACCCGGCGGCCTGGAGGGCCAGCAGGGCGCCGCCGGCGGCGCGGATGCCGTCGGCGTCGGCGTAGGCCAGGGTGACCACCTCCGTCGAGCCGAAAACCGCGCCGGTGCAGACGAAGGTGAGCAGCAGCGGCGGGATGCCGGGCAGCCGCAGCGGCGAGCGGGTGCGGGCCGCGGACCGCGGGGCCACCGGGGGTTCGGTGCCGCGCTGGGCGGCGAGGAGCAGTGTCCCGGTCAGCAGCAGGGCCGCGGCCACCGCCGTGCCCGCCTCCGGGGCGAGGCCGGTGCACAGCAGGGTGGCGAGCACCGGTCCGAGGAGGAAGCGCAGCTCGTCCGCGGCCTGTTCGAAGGCGTCGGCGGTGTGCCGGGCGGCCGGGTCGTCCCGCAGGAGGTGCGCCCAGCGGGCACGGGACATCCCGCCGAGGTTGGGGGTGGTGGCGGTCGCCGCGTACGAGGCGAAGAGGGTCCAGTCGGGCGCGCCGCGGTGGACGCAGAGCAGCAGCGAGAGCGAGCCGAGGACGGCGAGTGCGGTGGCCGGGACCGCGGCCCGGGCCTGGCCGTGGCGGTCGATCAGCCGCGCGGTCCACGGGCCGGCCAGTGCCGTCGCCGCCAGGCCGGTCGCGGTGACCGCCCCGGCCAGCGCGTACGAGCCGCGGGTGGTCGCGATCATCAGCACCGCGCTGACGCCGAGCATCCCCATGGGCAGCCGGGCCAGCAGGCCGGCGGCGGTGAAGGCGCGGGTGCCGGGGAGGGCGAAGAGCCGGCGGTAGGGCGACGGGCGGCGCGGCGGCCCGCGCGCGCGCCGGGCGGCCGGGCGGGCGGGGGACGACCGGCCGGGCGGCGAGGAAGAGGATCATGCCACTACGGTCGCGGCCGTGCCCGTCGTGCGTCCAACACCTGATCGGCGGCCATTGACGCACCTGCGGTGTCAATGGGAGACGGGGTCGGCGGGGCGGCGGCGCTGCCAGGATGGCCCGATGCCGTACGACACCGACCCGCGTCTGCTCCGCGCGTTCACCGCCGTCGCCGACGCGCTCCACTTCACCCGCGCCGCCGCCGGGTTGCACGTCGCCCAGCAGGCGCTCAGCCGCGATATCCGGCGGCTGGAGCGGGAGTTGGGCGCCACGCTGTTCGTGCGGACCACCCGGCAGGTCGCCCTGACGCCGGACGGGCAGCGACTGCTGCCGTACGCGCGGCGGGTGCTGAGCGCCCAGGACGAGCTGGCGGCGGCGTTCCGTCCCGTCCCGGAGCGGCCGTTGCTGGTGGACGTGCGGGCCCCGGTCGGCACCGCGGACCGGGTGCTGGCGGCGGCCAGGGAGCGGGTGGCGGACAGCGTGGAGCTGGTGGCCCGGTTCCACAGCGGGCTGGCGGGGGCGGCGCCCGAGGTGGCGGACGGCCAGCTCGATGTCTCCTTCGGCCGGCTCGCGGCGCTGCCGGCCGGCGTCCGGGACCGGCTGAGCCACCAGCCGGTCCGGCTGGAGCGGATGGCGGTGCTGCTGCCCGAGGAGCATCCGCTGGCCGCGCGGTCCGCGGTCCCGCTCGCCCGCCTGGTCGGCGAGACGCTCTACGCGGGTGCCGGCAATCCGCGCACCGCCGAGTGGACGGAGCTGGCCGCACGGCTCTTCGAGGGCCGCGGCATCGCGATGGCCGCGCCGTTCCCGGAGATCGAGGGCTCGCAGGAGTTCGTGCGGGTGGTGCGCAAGCGGGGGTGGTCGGTGCTGGCGAGTGAGGAGTTCATCGAGGTGCCGGGGATGGTGCTGCGGCCGCTGGTGGAGCCGGTCCCGCTGTCGCCCGTGTCGATGGTGTGGCGGCGGGGGCTGCGGCATCCGGGGCTGGACGCGCTGCGGACGGCCGCCCGCGAAGCCGGCGCTCGGCACGGCTGGCTCAGGCCGCCCGGGGACGCGTGGTGGCTCCCGGAGGCGGACGCGCGGGTGATGGGCATTTCCGGCTGACGGGCGATCAGGAACGGTCGATGGCACAAAAATTACGGACGTGCAGGCAACCCCGAGTGCACGAAAAGCTTTCCTTAACGGCAGGGATATGTGTAGGCAACGAACAGGGGAGATCCGTGCGACGGCGTGCACTTCGTGTGGCGGTGGCGGCCGCAGTGACCTTGACCGTCGCGGCCGGCCTGGCCCTGACGGGCTGCGCCGGATCGCCCCGGATGGCAGCCCTGCACGCCAACTGCACCACCAAGGGCCTGCGGTGGAAGCTGACCGTCCTGAAGAAGAAGCCGCACTCACCGCACCGCGACGCCCGGCTGTCGGTCGTCAACACGGGTGAACAGCCCTGTGTGTTCCGCGGCTTCCCCGCCTTCGAGGTCCACCTCGGCAAGGGCCCGGAGTCCGCCGCCCGGGGGCACGGCCGGATCATGCCGATAGACCTCCAGCGCGGCGGCACGGTGGTGACCAGCCTGCGCTACCGGGACTGCCGGCCGCGCACGGCCGCGGACGACTTCCGGATCAGCAACGATGTCGCCGTGGTGTCCGCGCCGCGCGACTACCCGGGCCGGCGCGCGGTCGAGGTCCGCGACGAGGCGGGCCGGCGCCGGTCGATGGACGTCTGCGCGGACTCGATATGGATGGGCCCGCCCCAGGAGACCGCCGAATAGGCCTGGGCGGCGGCAGAAGGCGGGGATCCCCGCCGTCGGGAGCCTGCTGCCGGGAGCCCGCCACCGGGAGCGCCGCCTCACCACCCCGCGCCCCGCCCCGTGAGTGCAAGGTTTCGTCCGTGTCACCGGGCGGCACGGCACCGAAACCCGCCGTCCCTAGCGTCAGCGCGCAGAACCCGACCCCAGGGAGGCGCGATGACGGCCGCGGCAGCACAAACCCGCAGTGACGACAGCCCCGGCGGCACCTCCGGCGGCAGCCCCGGCGGTGGCCGGGTGCGGCGGCGCGGCGGGCGGTGGATCGAGCACTGGGACCCCGAGGACGAGGCCTTCTGGGCGACGACGGGGGAGCGGATCGCCCGGCGGAACCTGGCGCTGTCCGTGCTCTGCGAACACATCGGGTTCTCCATCTGGAGCCTGTGGTCGGTGATGGTGCTGTTCATGGGGCCGGAGTACGGGATCGACCCGGCCGGGAAGTTCTTCCTGGTGGCGGTGCCGACGCTGGTGGGCGCGGTGCTGCGGGTGCCGTACACCTTCGCGGTGGCGTGGTGCGGCGGCCGCAACTGGACGGTGATCAGCGCGCTGTTGCTGCTGCTGCCGGCCGGCGCCGCGGCGGCCGTGCTCGAACCGGGCACCTCCTACGGCACGTTCCTGCTGATCGCGGCCCTGGCGGGGGTCGGGGGCGGGAACTTCGCCTCCTCGATGACCAACATCAACTCCTTCTTCCCGCTGCGCAGGAAGGGCTACGCGCTGGGGCTCAACGCCGGCGGCGGCAACATCGGGGTGCCGGTGATCCAGCTGGTGGGGCTGCTGGTGATCGGGACGGCGGGGGCCGCGCGGCCGCGGCTGGTGCTGGCCGTCTACCTGCCGCTGATCGTGCTCGCCGCGCTGCTCGCGGCGCTGTTCATGGACAACCTCGCCCCGGTGGCGAACGACACCGGCGCGGCCCGCGACGCCGCCCGGGAGGCGCACACCTGGGTGATGTCCCTGCTCTACCTGGGCACCTTCGGGTCGTTCATCGGCTACGGCTTCGCCTTCGGCCTGGTGCTGCAGAGCCAGTTCGCGCGCACCCCGCTCCAGGCGGCGTCGCTGACCTTCCTCGGGCCGCTGCTGGGCTCGCTGGTCCGGCCGGTCGGCGGGCGGCTGGCGGACCGGTTCGGCGGCGCCCGGATCACCCTCGGCACCTTCGCGGCGATGAGCCTGGCCACCGCGGTGGTGATCGGGGCGTCGGCGACGGCGTCGCTGCCGGTGTTCCTCGCCGGGTTCATCGCGCTGTTCGTGCTGTCGGGGCTCGGCAACGGCGCCACGTACAAGATGATCCCGGGGATCTTCCAGGCCCTGGCGCTCGGCCGCGGACTGGCGGGGGAGTCGGCCGCGGCCGAGGGGCGGCGGCTGTCGGGCGCGGCGATGGGGCTCATCGGGGCGGTGGGCGCGCTCGGCGGACTGGCCGTCAACCTCGCCTTCCGGCAGTCGTTCCTGGCGACCGGCTCGGGCACGCCCGCGTTCGCCTCGTTCCTGGCCTGCTACGCGGTGTGCGGCGCGGTGACCTGGGTCGTATACCTGCGGCCCGCGGCCCGGGCACGGCGTGCCGCGCGGGTGCCGTCGGCGGACGGCGAGCGGCGCCCGGCGTACGCGGAGGTGTAGGCCGGGGGCGGCCGCACGGGGGCGCCGCGGCCGCCCCCGCGGGGGCGGCCGCGTAACCGCGGGGAAATACTGGAGGACCGGAGCCGTCACGTGCCGTTGGCACCCTGGGCACCCGGCACCGCGTGCCGCCCGGGCCGCGGCGGCAGCGGAGCAGGAGACGGCAGCACACCACTCTGGGCGGAGCGGGACCACCATGCACGAGCAGCAGCAGGAGCACGGCGCACAGGAGCGGACGGAGCCGGCACCGGCGGTCCGGCCGCTGGACGGGTTCACCGTCGGCGTGACCGCGGCCCGCCGGGCCGAGGAACTGGGCGCGCTCCTCGAACGGCGCGGCGCACAGGTGCTGCACGCGCCCGCGCTGCGCATCGTCCCGCTGCCGGACGACACCGAGCTGCTCGCGGTGACCCGGGACCTGCTCGGCCACCCGCCGGACATCGTCGTGGCCACCACCGCCATCGGCTTCCGCGGCTGGGTGGAGGCCGCCGAGGGCTGGGGCCTGGGCGAGGCCCTGCTGGACCGGCTGGCCGGGGTGGAGCTGCTGGCCCGCGGGCCCAAGGTGCGCGGCGCGATCCGGGCCGCCGGGCTGAGCGAGAAGTGGTCCCCGGCCTCCGAGTCGATGGCCGAGGTGCTGGACCGGCTGCTGGCGGAGGGCGTCGCCGGCCGCCGCGTGGCGCTGCAACTGCACGGCGAGCCGCTGCCGGGGTTCGTCGAGGCGCTGCGGGCCGGCGGGGCGGAGGTCGTCGGCGTCCCCGTCTACCGCTGGATGCCGCCGGAGGACATCGGTCCGGTCGACCGGCTGCTGGACGCGGTGGCCGCGCGCGCCCTGGACGCGGTGACCTTCACCAGCGCGCCGGCCGCCGCCTCGCTGCTGCGCCGGGCGGGGGAGCGCGGGATGCGCGAGGAGGTGCTGGCAGCGCTGCGGCGCGAGGTGCTGGTGGTGTGCGTGGGACCGGTGACCGCGCTGCCGCTCCAGGCCGAGGACCTGCCGACCCTGCAACCGGAGCGCTTCCGGCTCGGCCCGCTGGTGCAGGTGCTGTGCCGGGAACTGCCGTCCCGGGTGCGGCCGTTGCCGGTGGCCGGGCGGCGGCTGGAGATCCGCGGGCATGCCGCGGTGGTGGACGGGGCGCTGCGCCCGGTGCCGCCGGCCGGCATGGCGCTGCTGCGCGCGCTGGCCCGCCGGCCCGGCTGGGTGGTCTCCCGCGCCGAGCTGCTGCGCGCGCTGCCGGGCGCGGGCCGCGACGAGCACGCCGTGGAGACCGCGATGGCCCGGCTAAGAGTGGCGCTGGGCGCGCCCCAGCTGATCCAGACGGTGGTCAAGCGCGGCTACCGGCTCTCCCTCGACCCGCACGCGGACACCGACAAGTACGGCGGGGAGTAGCCACCCACGCGCGGCGCCGGTCGCGACCGCACACGCGGCGCCGGTCGCGGCGGCCGCCTCCGGAGGGTTCCGGCCGGCGCGTGCGCGGGGCACTCTGGGGGCACTGGTGCGGGGTCCCCGAAGGAGTGACGGGCACATGGCGGCGCAAGGCGACCTGCGGTTCGACTGCGGGCGGATCTGCCTGGACCTGGCGGCCACGGCGGCCGGCACCCCCGCCGAACGGCTCACCGGCCCCGAGGAGTTGCGGGCCTGGCTGGTCGGCGCCGGCCTGGTGCCGCACGGCACCCCGCTGGACGGGGTCGACGGCCGCTGGCTGGGCCGCTTCCGCGCGCTCGGGGAGCTGCTGCGCCGGGTGGTGCACGACGAACTGCGGGGCAGGGCGGCCGACGCCGATCTGGCGCTGCTCAACTCCGCGGCCGGGGCCGGGCAGCCGCCCGCCGCGTGCGCCGTGCGGACCGCCGACGGCGCCCTGGCCCGCACGCTGCCCGCCCCGCCCGACTGCGCCGGGCTGCTGGCCGAGGTGGCCCGGGACGCGATCGGGCTGCTGACCGACGCGGCGGCCCGCCGGCGGCTGCGGCAGTGCGAGGGCGCCCGCTGCACCCTGGTCTACCTGGACACCTCCCGTGGCCGGCGCCGCCGTTGGTGCTCCAGCGAAGTGTGCGGCAACCGGGAGCGGGTGGCCCGCCACCGGCGGCGCACGACGGTCCGCCGGGACCCGGCCGCGGTCGCCGGTCAGGGGCCGGTCACCGCCGCGGAAAAATATTCCGCCGGGCGCTGAACACCCCGCCCGGCCCGTCCGTACTCCTCACCGCAAGTCCGATTCATGGCGCGGTCCCCGGCGATCTTGGGCGATGCGGGCTATCGACCCGGGAGTTGGAGTGCGTAAGGATGCCGTCGTGGCAGACAGGACGACACCTGACGAGGAGCTCATGCGAGCCCTCTATGACGATCATGCGGGCCCGCTTCTCGCCTTCGTCCTGCGCTTGGTGGCGGGCGACCGGCATCGCGCGGAGGACGTGGTGCAGGAGACGCTGGTCCGTGCCTGGCGCAACGCCGATCAGTTGCAGCGGGCGACCGGATCCATCCGGCCCTGGCTGGTGACCGTCGCCCGGCGGATCGTGATCGACGGGCACCGCAGCCGCCAGGCGCGGCCGCAGGAGGTCGACGCGACGCCGCTGGAGACGATGCCCGCCGCCGATGTGATCGACCGGGCGCTGCGGCTGATGACGATCTCCGAGGCGCTGAGCGATCTGAGCAAGGCCCACCGAGAGGCCCTCGTCGAGACGTACTTCAAGGAGCGTACGGTCAGCGAGGCGGCACAAGTGCTGCGGGTGCCGGCCGGGACCGTACGGTCCCGGGTGTTCTACGCGCTGCGCTCCCTGAAGCTCTCGCTCGAGGAACGAGGAGTAACGGAGTGACCCCGCCCATGCCACCGGACCGGCACACCGACGTCGGCGCCTACGCCCTGGGCGTCCTGGACGCCGCCGACGCGGACCGGTTCGAGGCGCATCTCGTCGGCTGCGACCGGTGCGCGGCCGAACTCGAACAACTGATGCGTCTCACGCCGGTGCTGGCCGAGTTCAAGCAGTCCGCGCCCACCCCGCAGACGATCACCGCCGAGCCCGGCCCGGCGCTGCTCGACGGGCTGCTCGGCGAGGTGACCGCCACCCGCCGCGGCCGGGCCCGGCGCCGGCTGTTCCTGGTCGCGGCGGCCGTCGTCCTGATCGTCGGCGGACCGCTGGCCACCTTCGCCCTGAAGGGGGAGCCGGCCCCGCCCGGCAGCCCGCCGAGCACCCCGGCGCCGCCGCTGGCGAGCGCCGTGCGGGCCCAGTACGCGGCGGGCGAGAAGGTCAGCTCCGTCGACCCGGACACCAAGGTCTCGGCGGGCGTCTCCATGGCCACCCGGCCCTGGGGCACCCAGGTCGTCCTTGAGCTGGCCAACGTCAAGGGCCCGCTCGCCTGCGACCTGGTCGCCGTCGGCAAGGACGGCAAGCGGCAGACCGTCACGACCTGGGCCGTCCCCAAGGGCGGCTACGGCATCCCGGGCAGCGCCGCGAAGTGGAACCGCGAGCCCCTGTACGCGGCGGGCGGCGCGGCCCTCAACCGCGGCGACATCGACCACTTCGAGGTCAACACGCTGGACGGCAAACGGCTGGCGAAGGTCGACGTCTGAGGCACGCCCCCGGGCGCCCCGGCCCGGGAAACGGCCCGGGGCGCCCGCCCCGGACGGCCACGGAGCCGCCCCCGGCCCGCCCCCTCACCCCTCCGAGATCAACTTCTGACCGGACTCGCCCGACTTTGTCCTTCTGACCAGGTGCGCATGATGCCCGGTTCGCGTACGGTTGACGGCTGCCCTACGCACAGCAGAAGGGGGCCTGGGTGGCCGCGCACAACGCCACGCACGCACCGGATCACGCTTCGGATTCCGTACGCGACCGTGAGATCGAGGCCGAGCAGACGCACCTGGACCGCGTCTACCGGCGCCTCGAGGAGAAGATCCACGAGGCCGAGTTCCTGATGGACGACGCCGCCCGGCGCGGCCAGGTCGGCACGCCCGGCGCCCTCGCCGAACGCGACGCCCAGGTCTTCCAGGCCGGCGTCCATCTCCACCGGCTGAACTCCGAGTACGAGGACTTCCTCTTCGGCCGGATCGACCTGCTCCTCGGCAAGGACGGCAAGAAGGGCCCGGACGGCGCCTTCACCTCCGTCGAACCCGCCGACGGCGCGATCGTGGACAACCGCGCCGAGATCGCCGAGACGCTGCACATCGGCCGCCTCGGCGTCCTCGACGCCGACTACTCCCCGCTGGTCATCGACTGGCGGGCGCCGGCCGCCGCGCCCTTCTACCGGGCCACCCCCGTCGCGCCCGGCCGGGTCGTCCGCCGCCGGGTGGTCCGCTCCAAGGGCCGCAAGGTCCTCGGCGTCGAGGACGACCTGATGCGCCCGGAGGTCACCGCGACGCTGGACGGCCGCGAGCTGCCGGCGATCGGCGACGGCGCGCTGATGGCCGCGCTGGGCCGGGCCCGCAGCCACACCATGCGGGACATCGTGTCCTCCATCCAGGCCGAGCAGGACATGGTGATCCGGGCCCCCGCCGCCTCCGTCACCGAGGTCGAGGGCGGCCCCGGCACCGGCAAGACCGCGGTCGCCCTGCACCGCGCCGCCTACCTCCTCTACCAGGACCGCCGCCGCTACGCGGGCGGCATCCTGATCGTCTCCCCGACCCCGCTGCTGGTCGCGTACACCGAGGGCGTGCTGCCCTCCCTCGGCGAGGAGGGCCAGGTCGCCATCCGGGCGCTGGGCTCGCTGGTCGACGGCGCCGAGACCAGCGCCTACGACCCGCCGGCGGTGGCCCGGATCAAGGGCTCCGCGCGGATGCAGAAGCTGCTGCGCAAGGCGGCCCGCGGGGCGTTGGAGCTGGCGGGCCCGGCGGCACCGGACGGCACCGGCCCGGACGCCGCCGCGGACGCGGACGGGGACGCCCAGCTGTCCCTGGAGGACCTCTTCGCCCCGCCCCCGGACCCGGCCCCCGCCCCGGGCACCCGCCGCGGCCGCCGCACCCGCTCCAGACCCGCCCGGCCCGCCGCGACCGCCCCCGCCCGGCTGCGGGTCGTCGCCTTCGGCGGCCGGATCGAGCTGGACGCCGACGAGCTCCACGCCATCCGGCAGTCCGCGCTCGGCGGCACCGCACCGGTCAACCTGCTGCGCCCGCGCGCCCGCCGGCTGATCCTGGACGCGCTGTGGGCCCGCTCCGGCGCCGCCCGCCGCTACACCGACCCCGAACTCGCCGCCGAGGCCCGCGCGGGCTTCGACGAGGACATCACCACCGAGCAGGACTTCCAGGACTTCCTGGACGCCTGGTGGCCCGAGCTGACCCCGCGCGGGGTGCTGGCCGCGATGGCCGACGAGCGGCTGCTGGGCCGCTGGGCGCGCCGGGTGCTCAACCCGCGCGAGGTGCGGCAACTGGCCCGCTCCCTCCAGCGGCTGGACGGCCGCGGCCAGGGCCCGCTGTCGGTGCACGACATCGCCCTGCTGGACGAACTCCAGCTGGTCCTCGGCGCCCCGATGCGCCCGCCCCGCCCCCGCGAGGCCGACCCGCTGGACCATCTGACGGGCCTGGAGGAGCTGACCACCTTCGCCGACCGCAGCGGCGGCGGCCGGAGCCGGCGCGAGCGGCTGGAGGAGGAGCGCACCGACTACGCCCATGTCATCGTCGACGAGGCCCAGGACCTGACGCCGATGCAGTGGCGGATGGTCGGGCGCCGCGGCCGGCACGCGACCTGGACCGTGGTCGGCGACCCGGCGCAGTCCTCCTGGTCCGATCCGGACGAGGCCGCCGCCGCCCGGGACGAGGCGCTCGGCACCCGCCCGCGCCGCCGCTTCACCCTCACCGTGAACTACCGCAACCCCGCGGAGATCGCCGACCTGGCGGCCAGGGTGCTGGCGCTGGCGATGCCCGGCATGCGGTCGCCGAAGGCCGTCCGCTCCACGGGCCTGGAGCCCCGCTTCGCGCTCGCCTCCGACGGCGGCGGCCCGTCCGGCGACACGGCGCTGGCGCGGGCCACGGTCGCCGAGGCCGAGCGGCTGCTGGGCGAGGTGGACGGCACCGTCGGCGTCGTGGTGGCCATGAACCGCCGCGAGCAGGCCCGCAGTTGGCTGGCCCCGCTGGGCGAACGGGTGGTGGCGCTGGGCTCCCTGGAGGCCAAGGGGCTGGAGTACGACGCCACCCTCGTGGTCTCGCCCGCCGAGATCGCGGACGAGTCCCCGGCCGGACTGCGGGTCCTGTACGTGGCGCTGACCCGGGCCACCCAGCAGCTGACCGTGCTGTCGGCCGAACGGGACGACCCGGATGCGGCCCACGTGCCCGACCTGCTGCGGGACTGACCCAGGCGGGCCCGGCCCGCACCCCGTACGGCGGCCCCGGCCGGGAGCCGGGCGCCGCCGTACGAGGGGACTTCGAATCGGCCCCCCTGGACGGGATTCGCTTCCGGGGATGGTTTGTTAGCCTGGGTGACGGCACCGGCTCGATCCAAGCCCCCGGGCCCAACCATCGTCGCTACGAGCGACCACTTGCCGCGAGGCGAGCATGGCGGGTCGGTGCCGCTGGACCTCGACTACGGGCGTCCCTCCTGCGGGAGGGGCGCCCGCGGTCGTTGGGGGCCGGGTGAACAGCGGACGGACGGACGCCGGACGTCGGATGCACGCCGGACGCGCGGCCGTTGCCGGGCGCCTTCCCGCCGGCTTCCGGGGAGGGGGTTCCGGCTCCCCGAGGGCCTCTCGTATGGTGGAAGCCCGATTCCGAACGCTGTGGCTGGTTACCGCGTACCGGCTGGTAGGTGCGACGATCGGTCAACATTGCTCCGGACCCGGTACCCCGGGCCGTGGAGCCGCGCAGAGAACCAGGGAAAGCAGAGGAAGTCGGCCATGGCAACGGCGCCAAGCGTCTCGTACTCGATGACGGTGCGACTGGAAGTACCCGCGAGCGGCACCGCCGTCAGCCAGCTCACCACGGCCGTGGAGTCCTCCGGCGGCTCGGTCACCGGCCTCGACGTGACGGCGTCCGGCCACGAGAAACTCCGGATCGACGTCACCATCGCCGCGTCGTCCACCGCGCACGCGGACGAGATCGTCTCCAAGCTGCGCGGCATCGAGGGCGTCTCGCTCGGCAAGGTCTCCGACCGTACCTTCCTGATGCACCTCGGCGGCAAGATCGAGATGTCGTCGAAGCACCCCATCCGCAACCGTGACGACCTCTCGATGGTCTACACGCCCGGCGTCGCCCGCGTCTGCCAGGCCATCGCCGACAACCCCGAGGACGCCCGCCGGCTGACGATCAAGCGCAACAGCGTCGCGGTCGTCACGGACGGCTCCGCGGTGCTGGGCCTGGGCAACATCGGCCCCAAGGCCGCGCTGCCCGTCATGGAGGGCAAGGCGGCCCTCTTCAAGCGCTTCGCCGGCATCGACGCCTGGCCGCTGTGCCTGGACACCCAGGACACCGACGCGATCGTGGAGATCGTCAAGGCCATCGCCCCCGGCTTCGCCGGCATCAACCTGGAGGACATCTCCGCTCCCCGCTGCTTCGAGATCGAGGCGCGGCTGCGGGAGGCCCTGGACATCCCGGTCTTCCACGACGACCAGCACGGCACCGCCATCGTGGTGCTCGCCGCGCTCACCAACGCGCTGCGCGTCGTCGGCAAGAAGACCGAGGACGTCCGGGTCGTGATGTCCGGCGCCGGCGCGGCCGGCACCGCCATCCTCAAGCTGCTGCTCGCGGCCGGCGTCCGGCACGCCGTCGTGGCCGACATCCACGGTGTGGTGCACGCCGGCCGCCCGGACCTGGTCGACGCCGACCCGGACTCGCCGCTGCGCTGGATCGCCGACAACACCAACCCGGAGGGCGTCACCGGCACCCTCAAGGAGGCCGTGGTCGGCGCGGACGTCTTCATCGGCGTCTCCGCGCCCAACGTCCTGGACGGCGCGGACGTCGCGAGGATGGCCGAGGGGGCGATCGTGTTCGCGCTCGCCAACCCCGACCCGGAGGTCGACCCGACCGTCGCCCGGCAGACCGCCGCCGTGGTGGCCACCGGCCGCTCCGACTTCCCCAACCAGATCAACAACGTCCTGGTGTTCCCCGGCGTCTTCCGCGGCCTCCTCGACGCCCACTCCCGTACGGTGAACACCGAGATGATGCTGGCCGCGGCCGGCGCCCTCGCGGACGTCGTCCTGGAGGACGAGGTCAACCCGAACTACATCATCCCCAGCGTCTTCAACGAGAAGGTCGCGGGCGCGGTGGCCGACGCGGTGCGCAGCGCCGCGAAGAGCGGCGAACAGGCTGTGACGGCCGCCACGACGGTCTGATACGGCGCGTCGCTGGACACGCCGCCGTTGGGGCGCCCATAGGGTGGCGGGCAGCAAGCGACCGCCGCCCTGTGGGGCCGGCCCGGAGCGGGAATGATACGGAGCGTGACCACTAACGAGGCAGTGGCGCTTTTCGTGTGACCCTCCTGGGTGCCGGATTGGCTTTACCGCCGCAGGTAGGGGCAGGATGCGTAATCGGGCGAGAGGGTCTGGCATCAGACCCGGGTCCGGGGACTGTCCGAGGACCCTGGCAGCATCGGCTTCGATCTCACGCCTCATTGGCAAGAAGAACACGGGAGTACAAACATGAACCGCAGTGAGCTGGTGGCCGCTCTGGCCGATCGCGCCGAGGTGACCCGCAAGGACGCCGACGCCGTTCTGGCCGCCCTCGCCGAGGTGACCGGCGAGGTCGTCGCCAAGGGCGACGAGAAGGTCACCATCCCCGGCTTCCTGACCTTCGAGCGCACCCACCGTGCCGCTCGCACCGCGCGCAACCCGCAGACCGGCGACCCGATCCAGATCCCGGCCGGCTACAGCGTGAAGGTCTCCGCGGGCTCCAAGCTCAAGGAAGCCGCCAAGGGTAAGTAATCCCTCCGTACGGCACGTCAGGGCGGCCATCCCTTCCAGGGGTGGCCGCCCTGACGCATGCCGCGCCGGGGACGGCCGGTGGAAGGCCCGCCCCGGCCGGCCCGGGCGAAGGGAAGGCCCGCCGGGCCCGCGCCCGCCAGAGGGGCCACCAGGGCCGCGCAGGGCGGGAAATGGCGCGCCCGGTGCGCCCGGCGGCTGCGCGCGGCTCCGGCGGCAGCCGTCCGGCGTCACCCGTACGGCCGCCCGAACGGGTGACACGGGGCGGGAGCGCGCACGGCAGCGGGCCCCGGCGAGGTACGCCGGGGCCCGCTGCCGTGAGCCGTCGAGTGTCGCCGCGCCGCGGTCAGTTGCGCAGCGCGCCGTTCGGCAGCTCGACCTTGGCGCCGAGTTCCACGAGCTTCTCCATGAAGTTCTCGTAGCCGCGGTTGATCAGGTCGATGCCGTGCACCCGGGAGGTGCCCTGCGCCGCCAGCGCCGCGATCAGGTACGAGAAGCCGCCGCGCAGGTCGGGGATGACCAGGTCGGAGCCCTGCAGCCGGGTCGGTCCGGAGACGACCGCGGAGTGCAGGAAGTTGCGCTGGCCGAAGCGGCAGGCGGAGCCGCCCAGGCACTCGCGGTAGAGCTGGATGTGCGCGCCCATCTGGTTGAGCGCGGAGGTGAAGCCGAGCCGGGACTCGTACACCGTCTCGTGGACGATCGACAGGCCCGACGCCTGGGTCAGCGCGACGACCAGCGGCTGCTGCCAGTCGGTCTGGAAGCCGGGGTGGACGTCGGTCTCCAGGGCGATGGCGTTGAGCGAACCGCCCGGGTGCCAGAAGCGGATGCCCTCGTCGCCGATCTCGAAGGCGCCGCCGACCCGGCGGAAGGTGTTGAGGAAGGTCATCATCGACCGCTGCTGCGCGCCGCGGACGAAGATGTTGCCCTCGGTGGCCAGCGCCGCGGACGCCCAGGAGGCGGCCTCCAGGCGGTCCGGGAGGGCGCGGTGGGTGTAGCCGTCGAGTTTGTCGACACCGGTGATCCGGATCGTCCGGTCGGTGTCCATGGAGATGATCGCGCCCATCTTCTGCAGCACGCAGATGAGGTCCTCGATCTCCGGTTCCACGGCGGCGTTCGACAGCTCGGTGACGCCCTCGGCCAGGACGGCGGTCAGCAGCACCTGTTCGGTCGAGCCGACCGACGGGTACGGCAGCCGGATCTTGGTGCCGCGCAGGCGCTGCGGGGCCTCCAGATACTGGCCGTCGGCGCGCTTCTCGATCGTCGCGCCGAACTGGCGCAGCACGTCGAAGTGGAAGTCCACCGGGCGGCCGCCGATGTCGCAGCCGCCCAGGCCCGGGATGAAGGCGTGGCCGAGGCGGTGCAGCAGCGGGCCGCAGAACAGGATCGGGATCCGCGAGGAGCCCGCGTGCGCGTCGATGTCCGCGACGTTGGCGCTCTCCACGTGCGACGGGTCGAGGATCAGCTCCCCCGACTCGTCGCCGGGGCGCACCGTGACGCCGTGCAGCTGGAGCAGCCCGCGCACCACGCGTACGTCGCGGATGTCGGGCACATTGCGCAGCCGGCTGGGGCCGCTGCCGAGCAGGGCGGCGACCATGGCCTTGGGCACAAGGTTCTTCGCACCGCGAACCCGGATCTCGCCCTCGAGCGGGGTGCCGCCGTGGACAAGCAGTACGTCGTCAGTAGAGACGGTCATGGATCTCGCGTTCCTGGAGACGGGCAGGGGCCAAGCTGAAATGGTAAGGGCGGGCGGGGGTGAGTCCGAAGGCCCGTGCATGCTTCATGCATGTAATGGCTTTGTCACAGCACGCTCCGCTACGGTCTGCCTTTGTTCTGTAATCGACCTTTGGCTGAATTTGCCGCTGAATGTCTTGAATGGGCTATTGAGTGTCGCAGGGTGTGCGCCGGTGCTGCAGCCGTACGCCCTGGCCTGCTCTCGCACGGGCCCGGACGTTGACTCCCCGCTCCGGGCAGAAGTGCGGGATCATGTGGCCATGACCGAGGTGTCCTCGCTCACAGGGCGGCTACTTGTCGCGACGCCCGCGCTCGCCGATCCGAACTTCGACCGCGCGGTGGTGCTGCTCCTCGACCACGACGAGGAGGGCTCCCTCGGCGTGGTCCTCAACCGCCCCACGCCGGTGGGGGTCGCGGACATCCTCGCACCCTGGGCCGCGCTGGCGGGGGAACCGGGGGTCGTTTTCCAGGGCGGCCCGGTGTCGCTGGACTCCGCGCTCGGCGTGGCCGTGGTGCCCGGCGGGCTCTCCGGGGAGGGCGGCATCCACTCCGTCGACGGGGCCCCGGCGGCGGGCGGGGACGGCGCGGAGCCGGCCGGTGCGCCGGCAGCGCCGGCCGCGGACCGGGCGGATGTCCCGTCCGGTGACGAGCCGCTGGGCTGGCGCCGGGTGCACGGGGCCATCGGCCTGGTCGACCTGGAGGCGCCGCCGGAACTCCTCGCGGCGGTGCTCGGCAGCCTGCGGATCTTCGCCGGGTACGCGGGCTGGGGGCCCGGGCAGCTGGAGGACGAACTCGTCGAGGGCGCCTGGTACGTCGTCGAGTCCGAGCCCGGCGACGTGTCCTCGCCCGATCCGGAGCAGCTGTGGCGCGCGGTGCTGCGCCGGCAGCGCAACGAGCTGGCGATGGTGGCCACGTATCCGGACGACCCGTCGCTGAACTGACCCCCGTACGGGTGCGGGTCGGCGGTCCGCCTCCGGCGCGTGGCGCGGGATTTTGTTGAGTACTGGATTATTGTGACGGCTTCGTCATGGGGAATTGTCGGACCCCGTCGCTAGGGTTCGGACGTGACAGGCGAGGTGTGCGGCCGCGTCGGCGGGGCCGCGCCGGACAAACGGGGGAGAGCCATGCACCGGCCGAGTGTGCCCAAGGACCTCGACCATCCGGAGCGCCTGTGGGCGCGCGCCGCGACGCTGGCCGTGGTGGCCGCCGGCGTGGACGACGGGGACGAGTACAGCTGGAGCCGCCACGGCCTCCGGTGCGAGAACGACGGCGGCAGCTACTGGTGGCGGCTCCAGCTGTTCGAGGGCGGCCGGGCACTGCTGTGCGGCCAGGACTCCGACGGCAGTTACACGCACGACGGGGGCCGGCAGATCGACTTCCTGGCCGGCGGCCCCGAGTGGCTGCCCTGGGAGCGGCTGCGCCAGGACGCCGAGGGCAACCTCTTCGGGTTCGTCTACTGGTGGCAGGACGGCGCCTGGGCCCGCGCGCCGTACCCCGCCAAGATGCCGGACGACGGCCTGGCGATGGCGATGAACTGGGCGGCGCCCGGCGAGGCCGCGATCGACAAGCTCGTCGAGGACCTGGTGGCCAGGACCGAGACGGAGGTCGACCCCGGTGCGGCGGTCCGTGCCTTCCTCGCCGCCGCCGCGGCCCGCACGGTCGGCCCGGCGGACCTCGCGGCGCTGCTGGGCGCGGTCTGCGACGAGGACGCGTGGTACGACGTCCGGCCGGATGCCGCGCTGGCCTTCGCGGTGCGGCTCGGCCTGACGGCGGGGGACCGGGGCGGCATGCCGGTCGCCTCGTGACGGGATCGCCCGCCCGGGCCGCGCGCCCGGCCCGTCGCCCTCGCCGGGCCGAGGCTCCCGGGTTGCCGCGCGCGTGAGTACCCTTGGCTGTTATGAGCACTGTTGAGCCCGAGCGCGGGGCAGGTACGGGCACCCTCGTAGAGCCGACACCGCAGGTGTCGCACGGCGACGGCGACCACGAGCGCTTCGCCCACTATGTCCAGAAGGACAAGATCATGGCGAGCGCGCTCGACGGCACGCCCGTCGTGGCGCTGTGCGGGAAGGTCTGGGTCCCGGGCCGCGACCCGAAGAAGTACCCGGTCTGCCCCATGTGCAAGGAGATCTTCGAGTCCATGGGCGCCGGCGGCGACAAGGACAAGGGCGGCAAGGACGGCGGCAAGAAGTAGCCGCAACTCCCGGCCGGCGGCGGCCGCTCGCGCGCGGGTGAGCGCGGGCGGACCGGCGCGCCGCGGACACCGCCGTCTGGCCGGGCGTCGTACGGCGCCGCCGCGTGCACGGCGGTGCCGCCCCGCCGCGTGAATCGGGCCCGGGTCCCTCGTGGACCGGGCCCTTCGGCGTTCTCGGACCTCGCACGGTTGGTCCGTGAGGGTCCTCCTCGCGGCCCGTTCCCGGCTCTCCTCACGGCCCGTTCCCGGCTCTCCGAGGTGAATCTCCTCCGCCACCACGGCAGTTACGGCCCCGGGGGCGCTGCCGCCGCCGCGAAATCCGGCCACGACGCGGCGATGTGGCCCGAGCGGCAGCTGTTCTGGACCACCGTCAGGACGCCTCCCCGTATGAGCCCCGGCGTCGGCCACCGCCCGCCCGGCGGCCCCCTTCCCCTGGCATTCCTCCGGCGGAAACGCCCCGGAGTCCTCGGACGCCCGATCGACGGGGCGCCCCCAAACGTGTGAGCCCCGGTGCAAGGAGGGCGCCCGGGCGGCCGGACCCTGGGACGGTGGTGCGGCACGGCGGTCCTCCCCCCGGCACCGCCGTGCCGAGCACCGCTGTAGCCGGCGGGCGCGTCCCGCCGCATCGGCCGGACGCCGTCCCCGACGTGCCACATCGCAGTGCCCGTACCGTCGGTGGCGGACAGGACCGGACGAGGGCGACGAGAACGGCCAGGGCGACGAGAACGGCGAGTGCAGCGAGAACGACCAGAGCAGCAAGAGCAACACGAACAAGCGCGACAAGAGCGACAAGCACTCCGCCCGGGGACCGGCCGCCGCTTCGCGGACCCTCGCGCCGAGGGTCCGGGAAGATGTGCCAGAGTTGCCACGTCCGGGCCGTGAGCACGTACCGTACGGCGGAGCGGAACTGCCGGGACACCGGGGAAGGGGCAGCTGGCTTGACCACGCACGCACCGCACGCGTCGCACACGGTGACGTTGCCGGCCTCGCTCGACGAGGCGGTGGCGGCGCTCACCGCCATGCCCACCGCCGTGCCCGTCGCGGGCGGCACCGATCTCATGGCGGCGGTCAACGCCGGACACCTCAGACCCGCCGCTCTCGTGGGCCTCAACCGGATCAGCGAGATCCGCGGTTGGCAGTATCTGGACGGCCATGCCCTGCTCGGCGCCGGACTGACCCTCGCCCGTATGGGGCGCCCCGACTTCGCCGCGCTGATCCCCGGCCTGGCCGCGGCCGCCCGCGCCGCCGGCCCGCCGCAGATCCGCAACGCCGGCACGCTCGGCGGCAACATCGTGACCTCCGCGCCCACGGGCGACACCCTCCCGGTGCTCGCCGCCCTCGAAGCCACGGTGATCATCGCCGGGCCCGGGGGCGCCCGCCGGGAGATCCCGGTCAGCCATCTGCTGGCCGGGCGCGAGATGCTCGCCCCGGGCGAACTCGTCGGCTTCGTACGGGTGCCGCTGCTGCACGCCCCGCAGACCTTCCTCAAGGCCACCGGCCGCACCGGCCCCGGCCGCGCCACCGCCTCGGTGGCGCTCGTCCTGGACCCGGCCCGGCGCGGGGTGCGCTGCGCGGTGGGCGCGGTCGCCGCCATGCCGCTGCGCCCCCTGGAGGCCGAGCAGTGGGTGGCCTCGCTGATCGACTGGGACGGTGAACGGGGCCTGGTGCCCGAGGCGCTGACGGCGTTCGGTGACTATGTCGCCGCCGCCTGCATCCCCGACCCGGCGCCGTCCGAGGACGGTGCGGAGCCGGCCGGCCTGCCGCCGGCCGCACTGCACCTGCGCCGTACGGTGGCGGCCCTGGCCCGCCGTGCACTGGGGAGGGCGCTCTCATGAGTGGGCGCAGCGAGGGAACCATGGAGAGGTGCGCGCCCCGCGCACGCGGGGCCGAGCGAAGCGAGGGCTCGGCATGAGTGACGCCGACAACCGCCATCCGTACCAGCCGCATCCCGAACAGGGCTGGCAGCCGCTGCCCCAGGGCGGCGAGTACGAGTCGGAGGCGACCGCCTTCGTCCAGCTCCCGGAGGGCTTCACCAGCGGGATCTACGAAGGCAGGGCGCCCCAGTACGGCAGCCCGGGCACCGAACCGCTGGCCGCCCCCGGCCACGGCTACACCCCGCCGTCCTCCTTCACCCCGCACGCCGGCCGGCCCCCGGCCCCGGCCGCGGGCGACGACCCGGCCGCCACCGGCCAGTGGACGATGCCCTTCGCGGACCCCTCGGCCGGCTACGCCGACCCGTCCGCCGGCTACCCGGCCCACGAACAGGCCGCCCACCAGGGCCACTCCGCGGCGTACCACAGCGGCGCCCCCGAGGCGGCCCCGCCGTGGGGCGAGCGGGTGGACTGGCCCGTCGCGGGCAGCCCCGAGGCGGGCGGCACGGGGACCTGGTCGGTCCCCGCTGCGGCGGACGACGGGCCGGAGGAGTCCGGCGAATACCTGCTCGGCGACGACGAGTTCACGGGGCACACGGGGCATTCCGGCGGCTATCAGGGCGTCCATGGCCATCCGGGTCACCCGGTTCATCCGGGGCATCCGGGGGCCGGGAGCGCCACCGGCTACCAGGGCGGCGGGTACCCGGGCGGGTACGACGGGACCGGCAATCCGGCGGAGGCCGAGGAGGCCGGCCGGACCGGCCACTGGAACTTCACCACCGGTGCGGACGCCGCGCACGGCACGGCGGCGCACCCCGCGCCGCCGCAGGAGCCCGCGCACGGCGCGGAGCCACACGACCCCTACGGCGTCCCCGCGGGCGACCCGTACGCCCGCGAGCGCGGCCTCGCCGGCCACGGCGCCGAGCCCGAACTCCCCGGCGGCGGCGACCCGTACGCGACGGGCGGCGACCTGCGCCCCGCGGCCGGCGAGGCGACCGGGCACTGGTCGCTGCCGGCCGACGCGCTGGCCCCCGGGCCGCCGGCCGCCGAGGCGCCGGAGCCGCCGGACGCGGCGCCGCAGCGCCAGGAGGCCGCCGAACGGCCCGACGTGGCAGCCGACATGCCCGACATGCCCGGCACGGGCGGATGGCCCGCCCCGGAGGCCGACGGCGAACCCCCGCGGGATCCGGCCGAGTTCGCCCCCGCCGGGTCCGCCGCGCCCGGGGACGGCGGCACGGCGCAGGACGCCCCTCAGGAGCCCGCCGAGGCCGTCGCGCGGCCCGGCGCCCACCCGGAGCCCGACGACCGCGCGGACGCGGAGGACGGCGCCGCCACCGGCGAGGCCCCCGCGGCGGACGACCGCACCACGGACGGCACCACCGACGCGACCACCGGCGAAGGACACCCCGCCGCCGACGCCGTCGCCGTGGCCCCCGCCGCCCCGGTGCCGGACCCCGGCCCCGACTCCCACGAATCCCATGCATCCCACGACGTCCAGGAGTCCCACGACCCCCAGGACGAACACCCCGCCGCCTCCTTCGTCCTGCGAGTGAACGGCATCGACCGGCCGGTCACCGACGCCTGGATCGGCGAGTCGCTGCTCTACGTCCTGCGCGAGCGCCTCGGCCTGGCCGGCGCCAAGGACGGCTGCTCACAGGGCGAGTGCGGGGCGTGCTCGGTCCAGGTCGACGGCCGGCTGGTGGCGTCCTGCCTGGTGCCCGCCGCCACCACGGCCGGCAGCGAGGTCCGTACCGTCGAGGGCCTCGCGGAGAACGGTGTGCCCTCCGACGTCCAGCGCGCGCTCGCCGCCTCCGGCGCGGTCCAGTGCGGCTTCTGCGTACCGGGGATGGCCATGACCGTCCACGACCTCCTGGAGGGCAACCACGCCCCCAGCGAGCTGGAGACCCGCAAGGCGCTGTGCGGCAACCTCTGCCGCTGCTCCGGCTACCGGGGAGTGCTGGACGCCGTCGAGGAGGTCGTCAAGGCCCGCGCCGAGGCCGCGGACGACGAGACCGGCGGGGACGCACCGGCGGACACCGCCCGCATCCCCCACCAGGCGGGCCCCGCCGACCCCACGGGCCACGCCCCGCACCACCAGGATCCGCACTCGGGAGGCTCGGCATGAGTGGCACGTCCGATGGCGCGGGTGCCGTCACCGCGACCCCTGCGGCGGGCGTCCGGATCCCCGAGGAGCCGCCGCACGGCCTGGGCGTCTCCCTGCCGTCCACGGACGCCGCGGCGAAGACCGAGGGCACCTTCCCGTACGCCGCCGACCTGTGGGCCGAGGGGCTGCTGTGGGCCGCGGTGCTGCGCTCCCCGCACCCGCGCGCCCGGATCCTGTCCATCGACACCAAGCACGCCGTGGAGATGCCGGGCGTCCGCGTCATCGTCACGCACGAGGACGTCCCCGGCGACGCCGCGCACGGCCGGGGCACCACCGACCGCCCGGTGTTCGCCAAGGACGAGGTCCGCCACCACGGCGAGCCGATCGCCGCGGTGGCCGCCGACCACCCCGACACCGCGCGGCTGGCCGCCGCCGCCATCGCCGTCGAGTACGAGGTCCTGGACGCGGTCACCGACCCCCAACTGGCCTTCGAGGCCGAGCCGCTGCACCCGGACGGCAACCTCATCCGGCACATCCCGCTCCGCTTCGGCGACGCCGACGCCATGGGCGAGGTGATGGTCGAGGGGCTCTACCGGATCGGCCGCCAGGACCCGGCGCCCATCGGGGCCGAGGCCGGACTCGCGGTGCCGCGCCCCGACGGCGGCGTGGAGATCTACACCGCCTCCACCGATCCGCACACCGACCGCGACCTGGCCGCCGCCTCCTTCGGCCTCGCACCGGAACAGGTCAAGGTCGTGGTCACCGGCGTCCCCGGCGCCACCGCCGACCGCGAGGACCCCGGCGTCTCGCTCGCGCTCGGCCTGCTGGCGCTGCGCACCGGCTGCCCCGTCAAGCTCGCCGCCACCCGCGAGGAGTCCTTCCTCACCCACGCCCACCGCCACCCCACGCTGCTGCGCTACCGCCACCACGCGGACGCCGACGGCAAGCTGGTCAAGGTGGAGGCGCAGATCCTGATGGACGCCGGGGCCTACGCGGACACCTCCGCCGACGCCCTGGCCGCCGCCGTCTCCTTCTCCTGCGGCCCGTACGTCGTCCCGCACGCCGTCGTCGACGGCTGGGCGGTGCGCACCAACAACCCGCCGTCCGGCCATGTCCGCGGCGAGGGCGCGATGCAGGTCTGCGCCGCCTACGAGGGCCAGATGGACAAGCTGGCCGCCCGGCTGGGCCTGGAGCCCGACGAGATCCGGCTGCGCAACGTCATGGCCACCGGCGATCTGCTGCCCACGGGGCAGACGGTGACCTGCCCGGCCCCGGTGGCCGAACTCCTGCGCGCCGTCAAGGAGGCGCCGCTTCCCGAGCTGCCCAAGGACGCGCCCGAAGCGGAGTGGCTGCTGCCGGGCGGACCGGAGGGCGCGGGGGAGCCGGGCGCGGTGCGCCGCGGCGTCGGCTACGGCCTGGGCATGGTGCACATGCTCGGCGCGGAGGGCACCGACGAGGTCTCCACCGCCACCGTCAAGGTCAGCGGCTCGGTCGCCACCGTCATCTGCGCCGCCGTCGAGACCGGTTCGGGGTTCTCCACCCTGGCGCGGCAGATCGTGCAGGAGACGCTCGGCGTCCAGGAGGTGCATATCGCACCCGTCGACACCGACCAGCCGCCGGCCGGCCCGGCCTGCCACGGCCGGCACACCTGGGTCTCCGGCGGTGCCGTCGAGCGCGCCGCGAAGATGGTCCGCACCCAGCTCCTCCAGCCGCTGGCTCACAAGTTCGGCATGTCCACCGAGCTGCTGCAGATCAACGACGGCAAGATCACCTCGTACGACGGGGTGCTCAGCACCACCGTCGCCGAGGCGCTGGACGGCAAGGAGCTGTGGGCCACCGCCCAGTGCCGCCCGCACCCCAGCGAACCGCTGGACGAGAGCGGCCAGGGCGACGCGTTCGTCGGGATCGCCTTCTGCGCGATCCGCTGCGTCGCCGATGTCGACATCGAGCTGGGCACCATCCGGGTGGTGGAGATGACCGTGGCCCAGGACGTGGGCCGGGTGCTCAACCCCCGCCAGCTGCGGGCCCGTATCGAGGCCGGCGTCACCCAGGGCCTGGGCGCGGCGCTGATGGAGAACCTGCGGACCGCCCGCGGCCAGGTCCGCCATCCCGACCTGACCGGCTACGCCCTGCCGACCGCCCTGGACGCCCCGGACATCCGCATCGTCAAACTCGTCGAGGAGCGGGACGTGGTGGCCCCCTTCGGCGCCAAGCCCGCCAGCGCGGTCCCGGTCGTCACCTCACCGGCCGCCGTGGCCTCCGCGGTCCGCGCCGCCACCGGCCGCCCCATCGGCCGCCTCCCGATCCGCCCGCAGGCGGCGGTGGCACAGACCGTGCAGCAGTAGGGGCCGGAGCCGCAAACGGCACGACCCGGGGGCGGTCCCCACGCTTGTTGGGGCCGCCCCCGGGCCTCGCACACCACCGGCGTGCACGGCACACGCTCCTGCGGTGCCTGGAGGCCGTGGCGGGATTCGAACCCACGTCACTCGCTTTGCAGGCGAGCCCCTGAACCACTCGGGCACACGGCCGGGTTGTGCTGGTCCCGACTGTAGGCGGCGGGGCGGGGCGGTCGGCAAGGGTGCGGGGCGGGGCGCCATGGAGCTGTCATGCGGGGCAACACCGGGCAACGTGGGGCAACACGCAGCAACACGGCGCAACGCGGGGTTCATGCGGGCGCGCCGCGGACGGGGGGCCGGACGCCGCCCGCGCCTCATGTCGTGTGCAGGAAGTCCTCCACCAGCGGAGCGAACAGGGCGGGTTCGTCGACCCAGGGGTAGTGGCCGACCTCGTGCAGGGGGCGTACGCGGGCGTCGGGGAAGGACTCGGCGACGAACTCGCCGGCGCGCATGCCGGCCACCGCGTCGCGGTCGCCGGTGAGCACCAGCACCGGGCAGGTCACCTCGCGCAGGGCGGCCAGCAGGGCCAGGCGGAGCTGTTCGTCGACGCCCTGCCAGAAGCCGGCCCGCGGGACCGGGCCCAACTGGGCGCCCTCCGTGGCGGCGTGGGTCCGCTGGGGCTCGTCCCAGCGGCCGTAGGCGAGGGGCGCGGCGGCGAACAGCAGCTCCCGTACCTCGCCCATGTCGGAGGCCGCGGTGAGCTGCTGGACCGCGACCGAGGCCTCGGGCCACCAGTCCTCGTGAGCGCGTGCCTCGAAGATCTCCCGGGCGTCCTCGGGGAGTTCGCCCTGGAGCCGGGAGCCGGGGCAGACCAGGACCAGCCGGGTCAGCCGCTGGGGGTGGCTCGCCGCGTACGCCTGCGCGACCGCGGCCCCGGCGTCGTGCGCGAGCAGCGCGAAGCGCTCCAGGCCCAGGTGGGCGCGGAGGGCTTCGAGGTCCTGGGCGAGCTGCGGGAAGGCGTAGCGGGAGGGGTCGTCGGCGGCGGGGGAGGCGCCGGTGCCACGGCTGTCCGGGATGATCAGCTGCCGGTGGGCGGCCAGCCCGCCGAGGTCGCCCAGGTACTCGGCGTCCCGGCCGGGCCCGCCGGCCAGGCAGACCAGGGGCGGCAGGGGCGAGTCGGCCGGGCCGAGCAGGCGGTAGTGGAGCTCGGCGTCGTCGTACGTACGGAAGTGCGGCATGCCCCCAGCTTGCCCCACGTGCGGGGGAGAGGGGGCGGAGCGGGAGCACCCGCGCGGGCCGCGCGGCGTAGGACCGATGGCCCAGCCGAAACCCGCCCCCCGACAGGGGTGCGGCCGCCGGTTGCCTCTTACGCTGGCCCGATGACCGCTGACCGCCGCCCCCACGACATCGCTGCCGGCGCCGACGCCCCTGCCGGTGCCGCGACCGGCGAGGGCGCGACCGGCGGCGGCCGCCAGGACGCGGCCCCGCGGGACGGGGCGGCCGGCGGGGTGCTGGGGCGGGCCCACCGGGCGTTGACGCTCGGCATCATCTCCGTCGTCTCGCTGGTCGCCTTCGAGGCGATCGCCGTGAACACCGCGATGCCGGTGGCCGCCCGCGCGCTGGACGGCATCGGTCTGTACGCCTTCGCCTTCTCGTCCTGTTTCACGGCGAGCCTGTTCGCGATGGCGCTCGCGGGGGAGTGGAGCGACCGGCGCGGGCCGCTCGTGCCGCTGTTCGCCGGGATCGCCGCGTTCGGGGCGGGGCTGCTGGTCGCGGGCGGCGCGCGGAGCATGGGGATGTTCATCGCGGGCCGCGGGGTGCAGGGCATCGGCAGCGGGCTGGTGGTGGTCTCGCTGTACGTGGTCGTCGGGCGTGCCTATCCCGAGCGGCTGCGGCCCTCGATCATGGCGGCGTTCTCGGCGGCCTGGGTGCTGCCGGTGATCGTCGGTCCGGTGGTCGCCGGTACCGTCACCGAACAGGTCGGCTGGCGCTGGGTGTTCCTCTCCATCCCCGTGCTGATCCTGCTGCCGCTCGCGGTGATGCTGCCCGCGCTGCGCGCGCTGCCGCGGACCCGTCCGGGCCCCGACGACGGGATGCGGCGGATCCTGGGCAGCCGCCGCTGCCGGCTCGCGCTGGCCGTCGCGGTGGGCGCCTGCCTGCTCCAGTACGCGGGCCGGCAGCCGGTCCGGCTCGCGCTGCCGGCCGCGGCCGCCGGGCTGGCGCTGCTGGTGCCGGCGATAGTGCGGCTGCTGCCCCGCGGCACGTTCCGGGCGGCGCGCGGTCTGCCGACCGTGGTGCTGATGCGCGGGCTGGCCGCCGGGGCGCTGGTCGCGGCCGAGAGCTTCGTGCCGCTGATGCTGGTCACCCAGCGCGGGCTGTCCGCCACCCTGGCCGGGCTCTCGCTCACCGGGGGCGGGGTGACCTGGGCGCTGGGCTCGTACGCGCAGAGCCGGCCGCGGCTGGAGCCGCACCGGGAGCGGCTGATGGGGCTGGGCATGGTGCTGCTGGCGGCGGCCATCGCGACGGTGCCGCTGGCGCTGCTCGACGGGGTGCCGGCCTGGATCGTGGCGGTGGCGTGGACGGTCGGCGGCTTCGGCATGGGGCTGAACATCTCCAGCGGCGGCGTGCTGCTGCTGACGCTGTCCCGCCCGGAGGACGCGGGCAGCAACTCCGCGTCGCTGCAGATGTCGGACGCGCTGGGCAACGTCACCTTCGTCGGGATCGGCGGCGCGCTGTTCGTGGCCTTCGGCGGCGGCTCGATCGCGGCGGAGGGGCCGGTGGCCTCCGCCGGGGCGGGCGGGGCGAGCCATCCGGCGGCGTTCGTGGCCGTGTTCGCGGCGATGGCGGTGGTGGCCCTGGCCGGTGCCGGGGTGACGGGCCGGCTGCGGCCCGGGGAGGCGTGACGCCGCATCGGCCCTCGGCCGGACCGTCCGCCCTGGATCGAACCGGACCGGACCGTCCGCCCGCGACACCGCTCACGGGCCCGTCCACCCGCACACAGATGTGACCTCGGTCCCACCCCGGGGTGACCCGGTGCGGTACCCCCGGAGCGTGAACCGGCGCACCGGTAGGCTGACGCGGTTGCCGATCGCCGACCTCAGCCGACGGAGACCGTGACTACCACCACCAGCGCCACCAATAACCATCACCTGTCCCCGGCCTTTCCGGGACGGGCCCCTTGGGGTACCGCGAACAAGCTGCGCGCCTGGCAGCAGGCGGCCATGGACCGCTACATCGAGACGCAGCCGAGAGACTTCCTCGCCGTCGCGACGCCGGGAGCCGGCAAGACGACGTTCGCGCTCACGCTCGCGTCGTGGCTGCTGCACCACCACGTCGTGCAGCAGGTGACGGTCGTCGCGCCGACCGAGCATCTGAAGAAGCAGTGGGCGGAGGCGGCGGCCCGGATAGGGATCAAGCTCGACCCCGAGTACAGCGCGGGGCCGCTGGGCCGCGAGTACCACGGCGTCGCGATCACCTACGCCGGTGTGGGCGTGCGGCCGATGCTGCACCGCAACCGCATCGAGCAGCGCAAGACGCTGGTGATCCTCGACGAGATCCACCACGCCGGCGACTCGAAGTCGTGGGGCGAGGCCTGCCTGGAGGCGTTCGAGCCCGCCACCCGGCGGCTCGCGCTGACCGGTACGCCTTTCCGGTCCGACACCAACCCGATCCCGTTCGTGACGTACGAGGAGGGGAACGACGGCATCCGGCGCTCCTCCGCCGACTACACCTACGGCTACGGCAACGCGCTCGGCGACGGCGTCGTCCGGCCGGTCATCTTCCTCTCCTACAGCGGCAACATGCGCTGGCGGACGAAGGCGGGCGACGAGATCGCGGCCCGGCTCGGCGAGCCGATGACCAAGGACGCGGTCTCGCAGGCCTGGCGCACCGCGCTGGACCCGCGCGGCGAGTGGATGCCCAATGTGCTGCGCGCCGCCGACCACCGGCTGAGCGAGGTCCGCAAGTCCATCCCGGACGCCGGGGCCCTGGTGATCGCCTCCGACCAGGAGCAGGCGCGGGCCTACGCCAAGCTGATCCGGGAGATCACCGGCGAGGGCGCCACCCTGGTGCTGTCCGACGACTCCGGCGCCTCCCAGCGCATCGACGACTTCGCACACTCGCACGACCGCTGGATGGTCGCGGTCCGGATGGTGTCCGAGGGCGTCGACGTGCCGCGGCTGGCGGTCGGGGTGTACGCCACCACCATCTCGACCCCGCTGTTCTTCGCCCAGGCCGTCGGCCGCTTCGTGCGCTCCCGCAAACGCGGCGAGACCGCCTCGGTCTTCCTGCCCACCGTCCCGATGCTGCTCGGCTTCGCCAACGAGATGGAGGTCGAGCGCGACCACGTCCTCGACAAGCCGAAGAAGGACGGGGAGGAGGACCCCTACGCCGAGTCCGAGAAGGAGATGGACGAGGCGAACAAGGAGCAGGACGAGGACACCGGTGAGCAGGAGCAGTTCTCGTTCGAGGCGCTGGAGTCGGAGGCGGTCTTCGACCGGGTGCTCTACGACGGTGCCGAGTTCGGGATGCAGGCCCACTCCGGCAGCGAGGAGGAGCAGGACTACCTCGGCATCCCCGGGCTGCTGGAGCCCGACCAGGTGCAGATGCTGCTGCAAAAGCGGCAGGCCCGGCAGATCGCGCACAGCAAGAAGCGGCCCGACGAGGAGGCCGACCTGCTGGAGCTGCCGGCCGAGCGGCGGCCGGTGGTCACGCACAAGGAGCTGCTGGAGCTGAGGAAGCAGCTGAACACGCTGGTCGGCGCCTATGTCCACCAGAGCGGGAAGCCGCACGGCGTGATCCACACCGAGCTGCGCCGGGTGTGCGGCGGCCCGCCGAGCGCGGAGGCCACCGCCGGGCAGCTGACCGAGCGGATCAAGAAGGTACGGGAGTGGGCCACGCGGATGCGCTGAGTGCGCCCGCGGCCCATGGGCCGGTGTGCCGCGGTGGCGGCGCGCCGGCCCGCGCCGTTTTCCGCCGCCTGTAGCACGTCGTGGCGCTCGCTGAAACACGTTCGGGCACTCTGGCAGGACCTATCGGGATATTCCGGTCAGGGGGGACCGGATTCTGGACGGACTCTTCCGCTCACCGGACCGGCTCGCTACTGTCCCGCTCACCTACACGCCCCGTGGCAGCGCCGCCGCGGAGCGCAGCCGGTGCCATGCGGCCGGCGGCCTCCGGTGCGCGCTGCTCGGAACTCGCAGCGCGTCGCGCCGGAGCGCCGCCACTCACCCAGGAGGGGGCGTCGTGACCGCAGAGACCTCCCAGACACTCGACCGAGGACTGCGCGTCCTCAAACTCCTCGCCGACACCGACCACGGGCTGACCGTCACCGAGCTGTCCCACAAGCTCGGCGTCAACCGCACGGTGGTCTACCGCCTGCTGGCCACGCTGGAGCAGCACGCCCTGGTGCGCCGCGACCTCGGCGGCCGGGCCCGGGTCGGGCTGGGCGTGCTGCGCCTGGGCCGCCAGGTGCATCCGCTGGTCAGGGAGGCCGCGCTCCCCGCGCTGCGCGCGCTCGCCGAGGACGTGGGGGCCACCGCGCATCTCACCCTGGTCGACGGTACGGAGGCGCTGGCCGTCGCCGTGGTGGAGCCGACCTGGACCGACTACCACGTGGCCTACCGGGCCGGTTTCCGCCATCCGCTGGACCGGGGGGCCGCCGGCCGGGCGATCCTCAAGGCCCGGCAGGGACGCACCCAGGACGCCGGACTCGCCCTGACGCACGGGGAGTTGGAGGCCGGCGCGAGCGGCGCCGCGGCCCCGCTGCTCGGGGTGAGCGGCATCGAGGGGAGCGTGGGCGTGGTGATGCTCGCCGACACGGTCTCCGAACGGATCGGCCCGCGGGTGGTCGACGCGGCCCGGGAGGTCTCCGAGGCGCTGCGCTGAGGCGGCGGGGCGGGCGGGCCGGACGGGGCGGTGGGCTTCCGGGCGGGCGGGGCCCGTCTCCCGGCCGCGTGACCGCGGGGTGTGAAGGCGGCGTGGCCGTGTGGTGAGGCCGCAGCGCCTTAACGTCCAGGTGAGGCGGGTGTCAATTAGGGTGGCGGGGTGTCTTCACGTGTCCGGGCTCTGGCGGTCTGCACCGCCGTCGTTCTCGCCCTCCTCGTCACCGCGGCCCTCGCGCCGCTGCCGTACTCCATCGCCTACCCGGGCATGACGGCCAATGTCCTCGGTGACGACAAGGGCAAACCGGTGATCACCATCACCGGCGCCGCCGGCCGCAAGACGGCCGGGCAGCTGCGGATGACCTCGATCGTGGCCACCGGCCCGGAGGCCTCCGTCCATCTGCCCGACATGGTCAAGGGCTGGTTCCGCACGGACGAGGCCGTGATGCCGCGCGAGGCGGTCTACCCGGTGGGCAACAACACCGAGGAGATCGCCGAGCACAACGCCCGGCAGATGCAGGAGTCGCAGAACTCCGCCACCAGCGCGGCGCTCGGGGAGCTCGGCAAGTCGTCCAAGGACATCAAGGTCAAGCTGAGCCTCGCGGACGTCGGCGGGCCGAGCGCCGGGCTGATGTTCGCGCTCGGCATCGTCGACAAGCTGAACGGCGACGGCGCGGGCAAGGACCTCACCGGCGGGCGCACCATCGCCGGCACCGGCACGATCACCGCCGGCGGCGCGGTCGGCGCGGTGGGCGGGGTGCCGCTGAAGACCCAGGCCGCCCACCGCGACGGCGCCACGGTGTTCCTCGTCCCGCGCAAGGAGTGCACGGACGCCCGGGCGGAGCTGCCGAAGGGGATGCGGCTGATCCCGGTCACCACGCTCGACGGGGCGGTCAAGGCCCTGAAGGCGCTGCAGACCGGCGGCACGGTCCCCAGCTGCGGCCGCTGAGCCGCTCCCGCCGCTGAGCTGCCCCGCCGCCGAGCCGCCGGGGCTCCGCGCCGTACGCGCCGGGCCGGGCCGTACGCGCCGGGCCCTGCCCCCGGTCAGCCCTCCTTGATGAACCCCTCCTGGATCAGCCAGTTCTTCGCGACCTCGTGCGGGTCCTCGCCGTTCACGTCGACCTTGCGGTTCAGCTCCTGGGCGACGCTGTTGTTGAGGGCCTTGGTGACCGGGGCCAGCACCTCGGCCATGGCCGGATACTTCTTCAGGGCCGCGGCGTTGATCTCGGGGGCCACGTTGTAGTTGGGGAAGAAGTGCTTGTCGTCGGCGAGGACGTGCAGATGCATGGCCTTGATCCGGCCGTCGGTGGTGAACACCTCGCCGAACGCGCAGGTGCCCTTCTCGGTCTCGGTGTAGACGACGCCGCCGGTCATCTTGCGGATGTTGGCGGAGGGGATCTGCATGCCGTAGGCGCGCGCCATGCCCGGCAGCCCGTCGTTGCGGGTGGCGAACTCGTTCTCCACGCACATCGTCACGGCCCCGGGGTTCTTGTGGGACAGCGCGGCGACCTCCGAGAGGTTGTGCACGCCGAGCTTCTTCTGGTTGGCGGTGTTCAGCGCCAGCGCGTAGGTGTTGTTCAGGGTCGACGCCGGCAGCCAGACGATGCCGTTCTTGCGGTCCTCGTCGCGGACGGCCTTCCACTGCTGCCGGGGGTTGACGATCGGCTTGGTGTGGCCGAGGTAGGTGATCCAGCCGGTGCCGGTGTACTCGTACGCGGCGTCCGCGGTGCCGGACTTGACGGCCTCCCGGGCGCCGATCGACCCCTGGATGCTGGTCTTGTCGATGACCAGGGCGCCGGCGGCCTCGAAGACCAGCCCCATCATCTGGCCCAGGACGATCTGCTCGGTGAACTCCTTCGAGGTCACGGTCAGATGCGCCCCGGTCAGCGGGCGGCCCGGGTAGCCCGCCTTCGGGCCGGGCACCACCTGGTCGGACATCGCGCTGCCGCTGACCAGGCCGCATCCGCCGAGGACGGCGAGGGCGACCAGGGCGAGCAGCGCGGCGGCCGGAGCGGTGGCCCGGCGCGGTCCCGGGCGGCGCGGGGCCGGGTGGTCGCGGCGGGGAACCGGGTGCCGGCGTCGGATCCTCATTCCCCCACCTCCAGGCCGCGCGGGCGCAAGAGCAGTTCGGCGAGCGAGGCCAGCCATTCGACCAGCAGGGCGAGCGCCACGGTCAGGACGGAGCCGAGGATCAGGACGGGCATCCGCTGGGTGACGATGCCCGCCGAGATCAGGTCGCCCAGGCCGCCGCCCCCGCCGAAGGTGGCCAGGGTCGCGGTGCCGACGTTCAGCACCAGCGCGGTGCGGACGCCGGCCAGGATCAGCGGGACGGCCAGCGGGAGTTCGACCTTGGTCAGCACCCCGGTGGGGGACATGCCGATGCCGCGGGCCGCCTCCGTCAGCGTCGGATCGATCCCGCGCAGCCCGGCGATGGTGTTGGCGAGGACCGGCAGCACGGCGTAGATCACCATGCCGACGATCGCCGAATGGGCCCCGATGCCCAGCCAGATGACCAGCAGGATCAGCAGACCCAGGGCCGGTACCGCCTGTCCGAGGTTGGCGAAGGCCATCGCGACCGGGGTGGCCCGGCGCAGCCGGGAGCGGGTCAGCGCGATGCCCAGCGGGATCGCGATGATCAGTACGAAGAAGGTGGAGATCGCGGTGAGCTGGATGTGCTGGCGCAGCGCCAGCCACACCTTGCCGTTGTCCACCGCCTGGTGGGCGATGGAGTCCAGCCGGGCGCCGCGGAACCACAGCCAGGTGGCGAGCAGCGCCAGGACCAGGAAGGCCGGCATGAAGGTCCACTTCTGCCAGCTGATCCGGCGGGCACCGGACGGCGGGGACGCGACGGGCGCCTCACCGGCCGCCTGCTCCCGCTCCGCCATCTCCACGTCGTCGCGGAAGGCCAGCGCCTCGTGGTCACTGGGATGCCGCCGCGCCGGCTCGTGCGGGTCGCTCCCGTCGCGGGGGCTCATGCCCTGCTCCCCCGTCCGCCTTCCGTGCCGCTCGCGTCGTCCAGGCCCTCCTGGGCCAGCTGGGTCTGCCGGGCCCGCTGCTCGTGGAGCCGGTGCTGCTGCTCGATGGCTTCGAGGCGGTCCGCCTCCAGCAGCTCCTGGACGTTGTTCATCAGCGTTTCCATGTCGACCATGCCGAGGTACTCGCCGCGCCGCCCGGTGACCGCGACCCGGCCCGCGTTGTCGGTGAGCACCGCCTCCAGGGCGTCGCGCAGCGTCGCGTCCCGGGTCACCGTGTCGGCCACCAGGGTGCCGGCCCGGGCCAGCGACCCCTTGGCGCGGGCGAGGTCGCCGCGGCGCAGCCACTTGTACGGGCGCCGGTTGTGGTCCAGCAGCAGCAGTTCGTTGTGGGGGCCCGAGCGCAGCCGTTCGAAGATGGACTCCAGCGGGTCGTCGATGCTCGCGGTGGGGAAGTCGACCACGGCCACGTCCCGTACGCGGGTCAGGTTCAGCCGCTTGAGCGCCGCCCCGGCGCCCACGAAGCCGGAGACGAAGTCGTCGGAGGGGTTGGTGAGGATGGCTTCGGGGGTGTCGAACTGGGCGATGTGCGAGCGCTCGCGGAGCACCGCGATCCGGTCGCCGATCTTGATGGCCTCGTCGAAGTCGTGGGTGACGAAGCAGATGGTCTTGTGCAGCTCGTGCTGGAGCCGGATCAGCTCGTCCTGGAGGTGGTCGCGGGTGATCGGGTCGACGGCGCCGAACGGCTCGTCCATCAGCAGCACGGGCGGGTCGGCGGCGAGCGCGCGGGCCACCCCGACGCGCTGCTGCTGGCCGCCGGAGAGCTGGCGCGGATAGCGGCCGTGGAACTCGGCCGGGTCCAGTCCGACGAGGTCGAGCATCTCCTCGACCCGGTTCTTGACCCGGGTGGCGCGCCAGCCCAGCATCTTGGGGACCAGCGCGATGTTCTGGGCGACCGTCATGTGCGGGAAGAGGCCGGAGGCCTGGATGGCGTAGCCGATCGTGCGGCGCAGCTTGACCGGATCCATGTCGGTGACGTCCTCGTCGCCGATCCGGATCCGTCCCGAGCTGGGCTCGATCAGCCGGTTGATCATCTTCAGGGTGGTGGACTTGCCGCAGCCGGAGGGGCCCACGAGGATCACGGTCTCGCCGGCCTTGATCTCCATGTTGACGTTGTCCACCGCGGGGGCCTGGTTCCCCGGATAGAGCTTCGTCAGGTTCTCCAGCCGGATGCTCGCGCCGGAGGTGCTGGTGGTCTCGGGCGTCTCAGGCACGGATCCCCCTGGAGATGGTCAGGCGTCCGATCAGGACGTACGCGGCGTCGAAGAGCAGGGCGAGGACGGCGATGCCGAGCGTGCCGGAGAGCACCTGGTTGAGGGAGTTGGCGCTGCCCAGCGAGGCGATCCCGCGGAAGATCTCGTTGCCCAGGCCGGGGCCGGAGGCGAAGGCGGCGATGGCCGCGATGCCCATCAGCATCTGGGTGGCGACCCGGATACCGGTGAGGATGGGCGGCCAGGCCAGGGGCAGTTCGACCCGGAAGAGCCGGGCGGCGCGGGACATCCCGATGCCGTTGGCCGCGTCGACCAGGTCCGGGTCCACCCCGCGCAGCCCGACGATGGCGTTGCGGACCACCGGCAGCAGCCCGTACAGGGTCAGCGCGATCACCGTCGGGGGGACGCCCAGGCCGACGATCGGGATCAGCAGACCGATCAGGGCCAGGGACGGGATGGTCAGGATGGTGGCGGTCGAGGTGGTGGCGAGGTTGCCCGCCCACTCGCTGCGGTAGGTCATCACGGCGATGAAGACCCCCAGCAAGGTGGCGAGCACCATGCACTGGAAGACCGCGCTGGCGTGCTGATACGTATCCGTCAGCAGTTGGGCGTGCCGGGTGCCGACGTACTCCCAGAAGCTCACTCGGTCTCCTCGGTTCAGTCTCCCGATGCCTGCTTCACCAGCGGGATGATCCGCAACGGAACCGGATTTTCCATGACGATTGCCGTTGAAGCCCGCACGATGCCATCAAAGCCCACAACCCGGTCGATCACCCGCTGTAGATCGGCGTTCGACCGAGCGACGAGCCTGCAGAGCATGTCCCCGTGTCCGGTCGTTGTATGCAGCTCCAACACCTCGGGAACGGTCGTCAAGTGGGCGCGTACGTCATTACCTTGGCCCTGTTTGATCTCAAGAGTGGCAAAAGCGGTCACCGGATAGCCGATCGCCGCCGGATCCACCTCCGGTCCGAAGCCCCGGATCACTCCATTCGACTGAAGCCGGTCGAGCCGGGCCTGCACCGTCCCGCGCGCCACCCCCAGCCGCCGGGACGCCTCCAGGACGCCGATCCGCGGCTCCTGGGCGAGCAGTTCCAGCAGCTCCCCGTCCAAATGATCGATCGCCATCGCGCACTCCTTTGATTCCAATGGTCATCATGTACAGATAGCCCGCCGAATCGCGCGCTGCGCTATGCAGAATGCCCAGGAAATTCGCCAACTATTGCGCACCTTGTGGATCGGCGAGACTCTGCGGCCATGGCAGACACCACGATGCAGGCCCAGGCCCAGACCCCGTCCACCGCCACCGCTGCGGCCCGGCAGGCGGACCCGTTCCCGGTCAAGGGGATGGACGCGGTCGTCTTCGCCGTCGGGAACGCCAAGCAGGCCGCGCACTACTACTCCACCGCCTTCGGCATGAAGCGCGTCGCCTACCGCGGCCCGGAGAACGGCAGCCGCGAGAGCGCGAGTTACGTCCTCGAATCCGGCGGCGCCCGGTTCGTGTTCACCTCCGTCATCAAGCCCGCGACCGAGTGGGGCCGCTTCCTCGCCGACCACGTCGCGGCGCACGGCGACGGCGTCGTCGACCTCGCCATCGAGGTGCCGGACGCCCGCGCCGCCTACGAGCACGCCGTCGCACACGGCGCCACCGGCCTGGAGAAGCCCCACGAGGTCCGGGACGAGCACGGCACCGTCGTCCTGGCGGCCATCGCCACCTACGGCAAGACCCGCCACACCCTCGTCGAGCGCGCCGGCTACCAGGGCCCCTACCTGCCCGGTTTCGTGGCCGCCGAGCCCCTGGTGGAGACCGGCCCGCGGCGCTTCCAGGCCATCGACCACTGCGTGGGCAACGTCGAACTCGGCAAGATGAACGAGTGGGTGGCGTTCTACAACGACGTCATGGGCTTCACCAACATGAAGGAGTTCGTGGGCGACGACATCGCCACCGAATACAGCGCGCTGATGTCGAAGGTCGTCGCCGACGGCACGCTCAAGGTGAAGTTCCCGATCAACGAGCCGGCGATCGCGAAGAAGAAGTCGCAGATCGACGAGTACCTGGAGTTCTACGGCGGCCCCGGCGTCCAGCACATCGCGCTGGCCACCAACGACATCGTCGCCAGCGTCCGGGCGATGCGCGCCGCCGGCGTGGAGTTCCTCGACACCCCCGACTCCTACTACGACACCCTCGGCGAGTGGGCCGGCGAGACCCGGGTGCCGGTGGAGACGCTGCGCGAGCTGAAGATCCTGGTCGACCGCGACGAGGACGGCTACCTGCTGCAGATCTTCACCAAGCCGGTCCAGGACCGGCCGACCGTGTTCTTCGAGATGATCGAGCGGCACGGCTCCATGGGCTTCGGCAAGGGCAATTTCAAGGCACTCTTCGAGGCCATCGAGCGCGAGCAGGAGCGCCGCGGCAACCTCTGAGTCCCGGCCGGGGCGGGCCGTGCACGATCTTCCGTGTACGGCCCACGGATGCGAGGCTGAGGGCATGGACCTCATCGCACGGCTGCGCGCCGGACTCCCGGGTGAAGCGATCCTCACCGACCCCGATGTCACCGGCGCCTACGCCACGGACATGGCGAGCTTCTGCGCCGCCGGGACGCCCGCCGTGGTCGTCCTGCCGCGCACCGTGGAGCAGGTCCAGCACGTCCTGCGGACGGCCACCGCGCTGCGGGTCCCGGTCGTCCCGCAGGGCTCGCGCACCGGGCTGTCCGGCGCCGCCAACGCCTCCGACGGCTGCATCGTGCTCTCCCTGGTCAAGATGGACCGGATCCTGGAGATCAACCCCGTCGACCGGATCGCGGTCGTCGAACCCGGCGTCATCAACGCCGCGCTGTCCCGCGCGGCCGGCGCGCACGGCCTGTCCTACCCGCCCGACCCCTCCAGTTGGGAGGAGTGCTCCCTCGGCGGCAACATCGCCACCGCCTCCGGCGGCCTGTGCTGCGTCAAATACGGCGTCACCGCCGAGTACGTCCTCGGCCTGGACGTGGTCCTCGCCGACGGGCGGCTGCTGTCCACCGGCCGCCGTACCGCCAAGGGAGTGGCCGGCTACGACCTCACCCGGCTGTTCGTCGGCTCCGAGGGGAGCCTGGGCGTCGTCGTCCGCGCGGTCCTCGCCCTCAAGCCCGCGCCGCCCGAGCAGCTCGTGCTGGCCGCCGAGTTCCCCTCCACCGCGGCCGCCTGCGCGGCGGTCTGCGAGATCATGGCCCGCGGCCACGCCCCCTCGCTGCTGGAACTGATGGACCGCACCAGCATCCGCGCGGTCAACGACATGGCGCGGATGGGCCTCCCGGACAGCACCGAGGCGTTGCTGCTCGCCGCCTTCGACACTCCGGAGCCGGCCGCCGACCTCGCCGCCGTCGGCGCGCTGTGCACCGCGGCGGGCGCCACCCAGGTCGTGCCCGCCGAGACCGCCGCCGAGTCCGAGCTGCTGCTGCAGGCCCGCCGGCTGACCCTGACCGCACTGGAGCGGGTCAAGTCGGCCACCATGATCGACGACGTCTGCGTCCCGCGCTCCCGCCTCGCCGAGCTGCTCGACGGCACCGCCGCCATCGCGGAGAAGTACGGCCTGACCATCGGCGTCTGCGCACACGCCGGCGACGGCAACACCCACCCCACCGTCTGCTTCGACGCCGCCGACCCGGACGAGTCGCGCCGGGCCCGGGCCTCCTTCGACGACATCATGGCGCTCGGCCTGGAGCTGGGCGGCACCATCACCGGTGAGCACGGCGTCGGCGTCCTGAAGAAGGAGTGGCTGGCCCGCGAACTGGGGCCGGTGGGGATGGAGTTGCAGCGCGGCATCAAGGACGTCTTCGACCCGCTCGGCATCCTCAACCCCGGCAAGCTGTTCTGACCTGCGCACCCACCGGTGTCGCCGCAGCCGGGGCCCGGATGTACACACCGCGGGACAGGCGGTTGACTGCCCCCATGACGTTCAGCGATCCGCACCTGCCCGGCGAGGGCATGGTCACCTTCCGGGTGAGCGGTCAGGGAGTCGACGACCTGACCTACGCCGTCCAGCCGCCGGAGGACTCCGGCGGCGAACACCAGGTGACCCGGCCGGAGTTGCCCTGGTTCGAGGTGGTCCAGGCGCGCGGGGTGGGCGCCATGCCGATGCTCACCCTCACCCTCGACGGGCCCGGCGCCTGGGCCGAGTGCGAGATCCTCACCGACGGCGCACCGGCCGTCCGCGGCACCGTGCACGGCCCCGCCGCGACTGCCGTGTTCATGGCACGTGCCGCCGCCTCGTAAAGTGCCGCCATGGACTACGCGCTCACCCTCGCCGCCGTCGCCCTCCTGATCGGCGTCTACCTCAATGAGCAGGCCGCCGACCGCCGGGCCAAGCGGCTGACCCTCCAGCTCACGCGGCTGGAGCGCAAGACGGACCTGCTGCTCGCGCACGCCGGGATCCCCGAGCCGGAGGACCCCAGGATGGCCGAGCTGGACGCCCTGCTGACCCAGGGCAAGAAGATCCAGGCCATCAAGCTGCACCGCGAGGTGACCGGCTCCGACCTCGTCGAGGCCAAGGAAGCGGTCGAACGCCGGATGCGCTGACGGCCAGTTGGGCAGAGGATGGGCCCAAGGACTCCTCGGGCCCACCGGGCCACCGCATGCCCACGCAGGAAGCGAGAGCCGATGGCAGCCACCGAAGCGACCAACGCCGCTGATGAGGCGTACGACGTCATCGTGCTGGGGGCCGGGCCGACCGGCGAGAACGTCGCCGACCGGGCGCACGCCGCCGGACTGAGCGCGGTGGTCGTGGAGAGCGAGCTGGTCGGCGGCGAATGCTCCTACTGGGCCTGCATGCCCAGCAAGGCCCTGCTGCGCCCGGTCACCGCCCGCTCCGAGGCACGCCGGGTCCCCGGCTTCCAGGAGGCCGCCGACCGCCCCCTGGACGCCCCCGCCGTGCTCGCCCACCGTGACGCCGTCGTCTCCTACTGGAAGGACGACGGGCAGGTCCGCTGGCTGGACTCGGCCGGCATCGACCTCGTCCGCGGCCCGGGCCGGCTGGCCGGGCCCCGCCGGGTCGTCGTCGACGGCGGCCGGGTGCTCACCGCCCGGCACGCGGTCGCGGTGTGCACCGGCAGCCGCGCGGTGCTGCCCCCCGTGCCCGGCCTCGCCGAGGCCCGGCCCTGGACCAGCCGCGACGCGACCGGCGCGAAGACCGTGCCGGGCCGGCTGGTGGTGGTCGGCGGCGGCGTGGTGGGCGTCGAAATGGCCACCGCCTGGCGGGCCCTGGGCTCCTCGGTCACCCTGCTGGTGCGCGGGGACGGGCTGCTGCCCCGGATGGAGCCGTTCGCCGGCCATCTGGTCGCCGAGTCGCTCGCCGAGGCGGGCGTGTTCCTGCGCACCGGCGTCGAGGTGCGCGAGGTGCGCCGGGAGGCCCCGGGCGGACCGGTCACCGTCCTGCTCGACTCGGGCGACGAGATCGTCGCCGATGAACTCCTGATCGCCACCGGCCGGGCCCCGCGCACCGAGGACATCGGCCTGGAGACGGTCGGCCTGACGCCCGGCTCCTGGCTGGACGTCGACGAGACCCTCCGGGTGACGGGGGTGACCGGCGGCTGGCTCTACGGCGTCGGCGACGTCAACCACCGCGCCCTGCTGACCCATCAGGGCAAGTACCAGGCCAGGATCGCCGGCGCCGCGATCTCCGCCCGGGCCCGGGGCGTGCCGATCCTGGAGTCCGACCCCTGGGGCGCGCACTCCGCCACCGCGGACATCCGCGCCGTCCCCCAGGTCGTCTTCAGCGACCCGGAAGCCGCGTCGGTGGGGCTGAGCGCCGCCGAGGCGGAACGCGCCGGCTACCGCACCCGGGTGGTCGACCAGGACCTGGCGGCCGTGTCCGGCGCCTACCTCTACGGCGAGGGCTACCGCGGCCGGGCCCGGATGGTCGTCGACCTGGACCGCGAGGTCCTGCTCGGCGCCACCTTCGTCGGCCCCGGCGTCGCGGAGCTGCTGCACTCCGCGACGATCGCGGTGGCCGCCGAGGTCCCCGTCGAGCGGCTGTGGCACGCGGTGCCCTCCTACCCGACGATCAGCGAGGTGTGGCTGCGGCTGCTGGAGGCCTACCGCGGCTGAGTGCGGGGCGCCGGAAGGCGCGGCGCCCCGCCGCGGGCGTCCCCGTACCCCGCCCGTCACGCCCCGGGGTCCGGGGACTCCTCCGACGCGGCGCCGCCCGGCCGCAGTTCGTCCCCCGGCGCCAGCGCCAGCAGCTCGCTCAGCCCTTTGTCCAGACCGAGATGCTGCTGCTCGGAGCCCGGCGGCACCACCCGCAGGGTGCGCTCCAGCCAGGCCGAGACCGCCGCGGCCGGCGCCTCCAGCAGCGCCTCCCCGTCCGGCGAGGCCAGCGCCAGGCAGACCAGGCTGCGCCCGTCCACCCGGGTCGGCCAGGCCCGCACATCGCCGTCCCCGCACGGCCGGAACACGCCCTCGACGAGCAGTTCGCGGGCGAAGGTCCACCGGACCGGCGCCTGTGAGCCGATGTGGAAGGTGACATGGACGGCGTAGGGGTCGTCCGTCCGGTACGTCAGCCGGGCCGGCACCGGAACGCTCCGCTCCGACGACCGGACCAGGCCCAGCTCCAGCTCTCGCTCCACCACGGTGTACATGACGTCCGCCTTTCCTCGCTCCTGCGGACGCCCGAAACGAGGCCCGCGGAAGAGGAGAGCGGCCGGGAGCCGGATCATTACGCGACTTCGTACAACTTTTTTTCCGCGCCTCTTCCAGGTGGTCGTCGGCGGGCATCGGCACCCTGGCAACCCGGGGTCTGATAGATGTGGACGCCGCGTTGCGGCAGACTGCACCCACATCCCACAGGCCGAGTACAGATACGGGACTTCGGACATGAGCGCCCCTACCTCAGGATCCGCCGGCGGTAGCCCCACGCCAGGCTTCTACCCGGACCCGTCCATCCCCGGCTACATCCGGTACTGGAACGGTGCCGCATGGGTGCCGGGCACCAGCCGGCCGGCCCCGGCCCAGGGCGAGGCCATGCCCGCCCCGCCGCCCGGCGCGGCCCCGCCGTCCGCGTCCGGGCTCTCGGCGCCGCCCGCGCAGGGGGCACCCGCCCCCGCCGTCGAGGAGACCGGCCCGGTCTTCTTCGACGAGGAGGACGCGGACCGGGGCTCCGCGCTGCCGGTCGTGCGCCGCGCCGGCGAGGTCGCGGCCCGGCCCGGGGTGAACTGGGACGAGACCACCCGGCTGCACGGCGCCGGTCCCGAGGCGGGCGCCTCCTGGCAGGCCGACGCCTCCCGGCAGGGCGGGTTCGCCGGCGAGAGCGAGCCCCGGGTCTCCTGGGGTTCGCCGGACCAGGCACCTCCCGGCACCCCGTCGGGCGCTCCCGGGTGGGGAGGAGTGCCGCCGCAGCGCGAGGAACCGTCCGGCGCGCAGGGGTCCGCACCCGACGCCCCGTCCGACGGGACGGTCGCCCTCCGCGCCGTGGACCCCGCCCGCCGCGGCAAGGGCGCCGGCGACCAGGGCACCACCGCGATCCGCGCGGTCCGGCCGGAGTCCGGTGAGCCCGCCGGCGCCCAGGAGACGATGACGTTCCGCACCGCACCCGGAGACCCCACGGTCGCCGCCGCGCCCGGCGACGGCTCCCCGCAGGCGCTCCCGTCCGTCGGCGCGGCGCCGCAGCCCCAGCGCCCGGCCCCGCAGCAGCAGCCCCCGCAGCAGCAGGCCTCCCGCACGCCCGTCCCGCAGGCCCCGGCGCAGCAGACCCCGGCGACGCGGGCGGCCGCGCCCGCGGCCGGTTTCCCGGCGCAGGGCGGTGCCGCGCAGGCCGGTCCCGCCGCGCAGTCCGGCGAGGCCGACGGCGTCATCCCCTGGAAGCCGCCGGCCGCCGCCGACCCGTTCTACGAGGCCCTCCAGGCGGCGCAGGGCCATCCGGCGGGCCTCGGCCGCCGGTTCGCGGCCCGGCTGATCGACACCCTGGTGCTGGGCGCGGTCACCGCCGCGGTGGCCGTTCCCCTGTGGGGCACCGTCACCGACCACCTCGCCGCCAAGGTCGAGGCGGCCAAGCAGTCCGGCCGCCAGGTGACGGTCTACCTCATCGACGGCACGACCATCCCGGTCTTCGCCACGATCCTGGCCGTCCTGCTGCTCGGCGGCGCGCTCCTGGAGGCGCTGCCGACCCTCAAGTGGGGCCGCACCCTGGGCAAGAAGCTGTGCGGCGTCCGGGTCCTGGACATCGAGAGCCACGACACCCCGACCCTCGGCGCTGCCCTCAAGCGCTGGTTCGTCTACGGCGTGCTCGGCGTCCTGGCCGTCGGTGTGCTGAACGCCGCCTGGTGCCTGTTCGACCGGCCGTGGCGGCAGTGCTGGCACGACAAGGTGGCGCGGACCTTCGTCGCCGCCGGCTGAGCGGGGCGGCGCGTCCGGCCGTCCGCCGCCCGGGCGGCGGACGGCCGTCCCCCGAACGGACTTCGCCGGATGCGGCGGGCAGCGACAAGCGGTCGACTCGGGCCATGAGTACCGACCAGCCCGGACCCGGCCCCGGTGAGCCGCCGGAGAACGAGCCGTTCCTGAAGAAGCCGCAGGAGCCCCCGGCGGGCGGCGCTCCCGGCAACGGCCCGTCCCACGAGAACGGCTCCCCGCGCAACAATCACGCCAACGGGTCGGGCGGCGGCGAGGGCGCCGCACCACCACCGGGCGGCGCACCGCCCCCGGGTGGCCAGCAGCCCTGGGGCGGCCAGCAGCCTCCGGGCGGTCAGCAGCCCTGGGGCGGCCAGCAGCCTCCGGGCGGTCAGCAGCCCCCGCCGCCTCCCGGTGGCACGCCGCCTCCCGGTGGTGCCCCGCCTCCCGGTGGCGGCCCCTACGGCGGTGGTCCGTACGCCGGCGGCCCGTATGCCGGTGATCCCTACGGCGGGCAGTACGGGCAGCCGGCCGATCCGCTGGCCGGGATGCCGCCGCTGGCCAACCGCGGCCGCCGGCTCGTCGCGCGCATCATCGACGCGATCATCATCGGGGTGCCGGTCGGCATCATCATGTCGCTGATCGTCGGCGGGGTGAACTACTTCAGCACCGACAGCGGCCAGGCCGGCCGGCAGTGGACGGTCTCCGGCGTCACCATGCTGGCGTATCTGATCTACGAGGGGCTGATGCTCAGCAGCCGCGGCCAGACCCTCGGCAAGATGGCGATGAAGATCCGGGTGGCGATGCTCGCGAACGGTTCGATCCCCACCCCGCAGGCCGGTTGGACCCGGGCCGCGGTCTATTCGCTGCCGGAGATCGTGCCGTGCTGCGGCTTCATTTTCTGGCTGATCAACGTCTTGTGGTGTACCTGGGACAAGCCGTATCACCAGTGTCTGCACGACAAGGCGGCGAAGACCGTGGTGGTGTCCACGGAGCCGGCCCGGTCCGCGTCAGCCTGAGTGCTCGCCGATCCGGGCCCGGGCGGCCGCGGCCGGATCGGCGAGGTGCCACCGCCGGGCGCGGGAGGGGGAGTGCGCCGGCCGGACACCCGCGGGCGGCGCCGCGGCGGCCGGTGAAGCGGCGGGCGCGGCGGGCGACTCGGCCCGCCCGGCACGCCGGCGGACCACCCGCGGCACCGCGGGCATCGGCACCGTCATGGCGACCAGCAGCCCGAGCCCGAGTCCGGCGATGGCGATGACCGCGACCCCGATCCCGGTCTGCGTCTGCGACAGCAGCAGCATCGCGAGGGTGGAGAAGAAGACGGTGGCCGAACCGTAGGCGAGCTGTGCGGCGGTCGGACGAGGCATGGCGGAATCCGTCCTCGGAGGGTCGGCAGGGGGTGGGGGTAGTGGGTCAAGCACGCGCCAACGAAGGAGCCTACGGTCCTCCTTGCCCGTGCGGAACGCCAGGTAAGCGTGACCTAACCCACGGTGGTGAAGCACTGGGGGCGCACGAGGCCGCCGTCCGGGCGTCGGGGCCGCGGCGTCGTGCCAGTTGGGAGCGGGGGCGCAGGTCCGGGCGGGCATATGCGCCCGGCCCCTGCCCGGGTGCGGTGGCCGCTCCCGGGTGCCGCCGTGCGATGTCCGATAGCCGCAACTGGCGGACCGAGTAACGTACTTCGCTGTCGTGCTCAAGTCAAGATCTGTCTTTTTCCCCGTACTTCCGGTCGAATGCCCTCGAACAGTGACCGGTCTAAGGGGAGGACAGCGCCAAGTGAGACAGCAGAGAAGGGTGTTCAGATCGGCCGCCCTGGCCACGGCAATTGCTGCGATCGGGGCGGCCGCTTTGTCTTCGGGGGTGGCTTCGGCCGACCCGCAGGGCCCGTCGCCCGTCGCCAAGCGCCAGGACCCGGCCCCTGAGCGGGCCGTGGACCACGACCTCAAGGGCCCGTTCAGCGACCGCCAGGCGTCCGAGCGCAAGGAAGCGCTCCAGAAGGTCATCGCCGGCGACGCCAAGGCGACCCTGCGGGGCGGCTCCAAGGTCGTCAAGCTCGGCAAGAGCAAGTACGTCGAGCTGGCCCGGCAGAAGACCGACAAGATCTTCACGATCCTGGTGGACTTCGGCGACAAGGTCGACAACACCACGATGTACGACCCGGACGGCGACGGCCCCAAGCCGCCGGTGAAGAAGTACGGCGGCGACCCCGGTCCGGCGCACAACCTGATAGCCAAGCCGGACCGTGCCAAGGACAACAGCACGGCCTGGCAGAAGGACTACAACCAGAAGCACTTCCAGGACCTGTACTTCTCCCACGACAAGAAGAAGCAGTCGCTGGCGAAGTACTACGAGAAGCAGTCCTCGGGCCGCTACTCGGTCAACGGCGAGGTCTCCGACTGGGTCAAGGTCGATTGGAACGAGGCCCGCTACGGGTCCAACTACTGCGGCCAGACCAACTGCGCCAGCGCCTGGGACCTGATCCGCGACGGCGTCAACCAGTGGGCCAAGGACCAGAAGGCCAAGGGCCGCACCGACGCCCAGATCAAGGCGGACCTCTCCAAGTACGACCAGTGGGACCGCTACGACCACGACGGCGACGGCAACTTCAACGAGCCCGACGGCTACATCGACCACTTCCAGATCGTGCACGCCGGTGAGGACGAGTCCGCCGGCGGCGGCGTCCAGAAGACCAACGCCATCTGGGCGCACCGCTGGTACGCCTACGGCACCGACGCCGGCAAGACCGGTCCGGGTGCCAACAAGGCGGGCGGCACCCAGATCGGCAACACCGGTATCTGGGTCGGCGACTACACCATGCAGCCGGAGAACGGCGGGCTCGGGGTCTTCGCCCACGAGTACGGCCACGACCTGGGCCTGCCGGACGAGTACGACACCTCCGGCACCGGTGAGTCCTCGGTGGACTTCTGGTCGCTGATGTCGGGCGGCTCCTGGCTGGGCACCGGCAAGGACAACATCGGCAACCTGCCGGGCGACATGAGCGCCTGGGACAAGCTCCAGCTGGGCTGGCTCAACTACGGCAAGGCGAAGGCCGCGGCCAAGTCCTCGTACAAGCTGGGCGTCGCCGAGTACAACACCAAGAACAAGCAGGCAGTGGTCGTCGCCCTGCCCGCCAAGCAGGTCAAGACCGATGTCGTCCAGCCCGCCGAGGGCTCCCACCAGTGGTGGAGCGACATGGGCAACGACCTGAAGAACACCCTGACCCGGCAGGTGGACCTCACCGGCAAGTCCAAGGCGTCCCTGGACCTCAAGGGCTGGTGGGACATCGAGAAGGACTACGACTACCTGTACGCCGAGGTCTCGACCGACGGCGGCAGCAACTGGACGGCGCTGGACGGCACCGCGAACGGCAAGGCCATCCCGCGTGACGGCAGCGACAAGCCCGCGCTGACCGGCACCGTGGCCGCCTACCAGGACCTCTCCTACCCGCTGGACGCCTACGCGGGCAAGAAGATCGACCTGCGCTTCCGCTACCAGACCGACGGCGGCGCGGCCCAGAAGGGCTTCGCGGCCGACGCCATCAACGTCACCGCCGACGGCCAGTCGCTGTTCACCGACAACGCCGAGAACGGCGACAACGGCTGGACCAGCAAGGGCTTCTCGCGGATCGGCGGCTCGTTCACCAAGTCCTACCCGCAGTACTACATCGCCGAGAACCGCCAGTACGTGTCGTACGACAAGACCCTCAAGGTCGGCCCGTACAACTTCGGCTGGACCACGGCCAAGCCGTCCTGGGTGGAGCACTTCCCCTACCAGAACGGTGTCCTGATCTGGCTGTGGGACACCTCGCAGGCGGACAACAACGTCGGCCAGCACCCCGGCGCCGGGCAGATCCTGCCGGTCGACGCGCACCCCAAGGCCGAGCACTGGGCCGACGGCACGATGATGCGCAACCGCTTCCAGAGCTACGACTCGACCTTCACGCGGTTCCCGACCGACGCGCTGACCCTCCACCGGGACGGCAAGAAGGTCAAGATCAGCTCGAAGAAGGGCATCACCCTCTTCGACGACCGGCACGGCGTCTACTACGACAAGACGAACCCGACCGGTGGCGTGATCGTTCCTGACACCAACACCCGGATCAAGATCCTCAACGAGGCCCGGGACGGCTCCACGGTGACGGTCCAGGTGGGCCCCGCCGGTAAGTAAAACTTAACATCGCAGGTCAGAGGCTATTCGGCCGTCGCCCCCTAGCGGGCGGCGGCCGATTCGCGTTTAGATGCGTTCTACAGATCCTTGTTGACGCGAAGTCTCACGGGGGAGAAATGACCAAGTCCGGTGGCGGTTACATCAGGCTCCCAGGAGGGAGCGTGGTGGTCGCCCTGTCACTGCCCAGGCCGGCTCACGGCCCGCGGCCCGGCCCGTACGACTGCGGGTGCCGGGTGCGGGTGCTGGTCCACGCGGTGAACCGCCAGCGCGCCCTGACCAGGCTGCGCAACCTCGGGCTGCGCAGGGTCTACCTGCGCGGCAACACCGAGCCGCCCACACCCGACGAGATCACGGCCGTGCTGCACCACCCGGACGGGGTGGTCTGGCGCGAGACCCCGGAGGACGACACCGAGTCCTGGCATCCGATACGGGCGCTGATGCGCCCCCAGATCCCCCCGGCGTCCACCGCCGGCTACCGGGCCGCGGGGTAGCGCGCGGGGCCCGCGCACGGCCGCCCGGCGCCCCTCCGCCGCGGGGGGGGGGGCGTCAGCCGCCGGTGACCAGCGGTTTCCCGGTCAGCTCGGCGCCCGCCGCGCGCAGCTCCGCCAGCGCCCGCTCGGTGGTGTGCGCGGCCACCCCGGCCGTCAGGTCCAGCAGGACATGGGTGCGCAGCCCGGCCCGGACGGCGTCCAGGGCGGTGGCGCGCACGCAGTGGTCGGTGGCCAGGCCGACCACGTCGACCTCGGTGACGCCGTGGCCGCGCAGCCAGTCCGCGAGCGGGGTGCCGTTCTCGTCCGTGCCCTCGAAGCCGCTGTACGCCCCGGAGCGGGTGCCCTTGTCGAAGACCGCGTCGATGGCCCCGGAGGCGATCGCCGGGGTGAAATTGGGGTGGAAGCCGCTGCCCTCGGTGCCGGCCACGCAGTGCACCGGCCAGGAGCGCTCGTAGTCGGGGTGCTCGGAGAAGTGGTCACCGGGGTCGATGTGGTGATCACGGGTGGCGACGACGTAGCGGTAGCAGCCGCCGGCCGCCTGGCCGATCAGATCGGTGATGGCCGCCGCGACGTCCGCGCCCCCCGCCACCGCGAGGCTGCCGCCCTCGCAGAAGTCGTTCTGCACATCAACGACGATCAATGCCCGGTGCATGGTGCGTGCCTTCCGGCTGGGAATCGGGGGACCGGCCCGGAGTGTGGTGCGGTGGTGTGACCGAGGGTAGCCACTGGCGGCGGATTGCGGGAGTGGTCCGGAGCCCGGCGGCCGCGGGGCGGCGGGCGCGCCGCGGCCCGCCCGCCGCCCGCCGGGGACGCGTCAGAGGTATTCGGTGGGCAGCACGGCCTCGCCCCGGGAGAGCTGGCTGGCCGACAGCGGCAGCTGGTCGCGGGCGGCGATGTGCCGGTCGCGGGCGGCGTCCAGCGGCTCCCGCGCCACCACGGTGCCGCCGCTCACCAGCGGCACCAGCAGCTGCCGGTCGGCCAGCTCCGCCGGGACCGGGCCGGTGCCGATGACCTCGGCATCGGCGATGCCGTCCGCGTCCAGCCGGCGCGCCGCCCACTTGCGGCCGCCGAGCGAGGTCTTGGCGCCCATCGAGCGCTTGGCGACCGGCCGCAGCGGGGTGCCGGGCGTGTCGCTGTCGGCGCGGGCGACCAGCTTGTAGACCATCGAGCAGGTCGGGTGGCCGCTGCCGGTCACCAGCTGCGTGCCGACGCCGTACGCGTCCACCGGCGCGGCGGCCAGCGAGGCGATGGCGTACTCGTCGAGATCGCTGGTGACCACGATCTTGGTCTTGGTGGCGCCCAGCTCGTCCAGCTGCTGGCGCACCCGGTGGGCGATCAGCAGCAGATCACCGGAGTCGATCCGCACGGCGCCGAGGCCGGGCCCGGCCACCTCCACGGCGGTGCGCACCGCCTCGGCGACGTCGAAGGTGTCCACGAGCAGGGTCGTGCCGCTGCCGAGGGTGTCGACCTGGGCGGTGAAGGCGTCCCGCTCGGTGTCGTGCAGCAGGGTGAAGGCGTGGGCGCTGGTGCCGACGGTGGGGATGTTGTAGCGGAAGCCGGCCGCGAGGTCGGAGGTGGTGTGGAAGCCGCCGACGTAGGCGGCCCGGGCCGCGGCCACCGCCGCCAGCTCGTGGGTGCGGCGGGCGCCCATCTCCACCAGCGGGCGGCCGCCGGCCGCCACCGACATCCGGGAGGCGGCCGCGGCCACCGCGGAGTCGTGGTTGAGGATCGAGAGGATCACCGTCTCCAGCAGCACCGCCTCGGCGAAGGTGCCCTCGACCCGCATGACGGGGGAGCCGGGGAAGTAGACCTCGCCCTCCGGATAGCCCCAGATGTCGCCGCGGAAGCGGAAGCCGGCCAGCCAGTCGAGGGTCGGCTCGTCGAGGATGCCGCGCTCGCGCAGAAAGCCGAGGATCGTCTCGTCGAAGCGGAAGTTCTCCACCGCGTCCAGCACCCGGCCGGTGCCGCCCACCACGCCGTAGCGGCGGCCCTCGGGCAGCCGGCGGGTGAAGACCTCGAAGACCGAGTGCCGGTCCGCGGTGCCGGACCGCAACGCGGCCTGCAGCATGGTGAGTTCGTACTGGTCGGTGAAGAGCGCAGTCGACGGCACGGCCACCGGCAGCCCCAGGTCTGCTGTGTTCATGGAGACGATGCTACCCCCGATACTCGTCACATTGACGATAGTGGGGTGGGGGCCTCCCGGCGGCCTCGCGGGCGGGCGGCCGCGCCGTGCCGACGCGGCCCGCGCGAGGGGCATTTGTGCGTCACGGGTCCCCGGGTGGCAGCATGGGGCCTGTGAGCGCCCACCCGTCACCCACGATCACGCTCCGGCCGCACCACTGCACCCTCAGTGTCCCGGTCGAGACCGAGCGCCCCGAGTCGAGCGAGGCCCCCTTCGAGGTCCCCGAGCCCGACCTCCCGTGGGTCACGATCGTTCACAACGATCCCGTGAACCTCATGAGCTATGTCTCCTACGTCTTCCAGACGTACTTCGGCTATTCCAAGGACAAGGCGCACCAGTTGATGCTCGACGTCCATCACAAGGGGCGCGCGGTGGTCTCCAGCGGCAGCCGCGAGGAAATGGAGCGCGACGTGCAGGCCATGCACGGCTTCGGCCTGTGGGCGACCCTCCAGCAGGACCGCCGATGACCGGGCACTTCACACCGCTGCCCGACGGCGGCGCCTCGGTCCCCCTCGACGAGGTCGAGATCTCCATCCTGCGCAGCCTCGCCGTCCAGCTGATGGAGCTGATCGGCCCGGGCGAGGAGCCCGCGGAGCGCGAGGGCGACGACCTGCTGGCGTCGATCTTCAACGACGGCCCCAGCGAGCCGCCCGCCGACCCGGTCCTGGCCCGCCTCTTCCCCGACGCCTACGGCGGTCCCGACCTCGTCCCCGACGACGACGTCCGCGCCGCCTCCGCCGAGTTCCGCCGCTACACCGAGAACGATCTGCGCTCCCGCAAGCGCGAGGACACCCTCGCGCTGATCCGCGCGCTGGACACGCTCGCGCCGTCCGCCGGCGGCAGCGCCGAGCTGCGGCTGAAGCCCGGCGAGTGCCGGCAGTGGCTGGGGGCCCTCAATGACCTCCGGCTGGCCATCGGGACGCGGCTTGAAGCGACCGATGAGGAGGACGGCGGCGAGCTGCTGAGGCTGCCGGACAGCGATCCCCGCAAGCCGATGGTGATGGCATATCTCTGGCTCGGCGGACTCCAGGAGACTCTGGTCGAGTCACTCATGGGGTGAAAACCGGGCATATCGCCTCGGTTGTTCACCGGGTGTTCGCTCAGCGGATGCTCAAATCCGCATAACGATCCCATTACCGCCGCCAAGCAAGTTGTACGCACTTATTCGCTTTGGCCCGTTTTTCACGTGGTGCGGTTCACGCCATCTCTAGGCGTTCTCCTGGGGGTCGTGATAGATGTTCACGACCTGCCGTGAGTGACGCCACCCCTGTCACTGCGGGAGCGCTTGGCCGGCCGACCGTCGGCAGCAGGACTCCATCCGGGGGGATCGGGACCCGATCCGGACAGACCGGGTCGGTATGGAGAAAGGCGCACCACACATGACCTCTGTGCAGGTCGACAAGCAACACGACGGCAACGAGGCAGCTGAGCAGGCCCCCGAAGAGGGCTATCAGCGCGGTCTGGGAAACCGTCAGATCCAGATGATCGCCATTGGTGGCGCCATCGGTACCGGTCTCTTTCTCGGAGCCGGCAAGGCGATCTCGATGGCCGGGCCGAGCATCATCCTCGCCTACGCCATCGTCGGTCTGGTCATCTTCTTCATCATGCGGGCCCTGGGCGAACTGCTCATGTACCGGCCCGTCTCCGGCTCCTTCTCGGAGTACGCGCGAGAATTCCTCGGTCCCTTCGTCGGCTTTGTGACCGGCTGGACCTACTGGCTGTTCTGGGTCGTCACCGGCATTACCGAAGTGACCGCCGCGGCCACGTATGTGCAGTACTGGAACAAGGGCATACCGCAATGGGCGGCGGCGCTGGTCTTCACCGTCGCGCTCTTCGGTATCAACCTGATCTCCGTGAAGATCTTCGGTGAGCTGGAATTCTGGTTCTCCATGGTCAAGGTCACCGCGATCATCGGCATGATCCTGATCGGCCTCGGCGTGATCACCCTCGGCTTCTCCGACGCCGGTGACACCGCGTCCTTCACCAACCTGTGGTCCCACGGCGGCTTCTTCCCCAAGGGCATCGGCGGCACGCTGATGACGCTGCAGATCGTGATGTTCGCCTTCCTCGCCGTCGAACTCGTCGGCGTCACCGCGGGCGAGGCGACCAACCCGAAGAAGGTCCTGCCCAAGGCGATCAACACCGTGCCGTGGCGGATCGGCCTGTTCTACATCGGTGCGCTGATCATCATCCTGTCCGTCGTCAGCTGGACGGTCTTCAAGCCGGGCGTCAGCCCCTTCGTGGCCGCCTTCCAGCAGATCGGCCTGCCGGCCGGTGCGGGCATCGTCAACTTCGTCGTGCTGACGGCCGCGCTCTCCTCGGCCAACTCCGGCATGTACTCCACCGGCCGGATGCTGCGCGACCTCGCGCTCAACGGCCAGGGCCCGAAGTTCTTCACCAAGCTCAGCAAGAACGGCCTGCCCACCTGGGGCACCGGCGTCTCGGTCGCGATGATGCTGTTCGGCGTCTACATCAACTACCAGTGGCCCGGCGACGCGTTCAACTACGTCGTCTCCTTCGCCACCATCTCCGGTATGTGGGCGTGGATCGTCATCCTGGCCTCGCAGCTGCGCTACCGCGCCAAGGCCGACCGCGGCGAGCTGCCGCAGTCCGAGTTCAAGGCCCCCGGCAGCCCCTACACCTCGATCTTCGCCCTGGCCTTCATCGCCATGGTGATCGTGATGATGGGCGTCGACCCGGACGCCCGGATCTCGCTCTACGCGGCGCCCGTCTGGGCGCTCATCCTGGGCGTGGGCTACCTGTGCATCAAGCGCCGGGACGCGGCGAACGGCCTGACGTCCGGCGCGGCGGACCGAAAGGCCCCCGTCACGGACTCCAAGGACGCCTAAGGGGTCAACGCCTCCTGGGCACCCACGCGGCACCCCGGGCGCCCCTCCCGGCGTCCAGCATGCGGGCCCGTCCGTACCGGCCACCGGTACGGACGGGCCCGCTGCGTGCTCGCCCCGTCGCTCACCGCCACCCTCGGGCCGGAGCTCCGCCCGTGCCTCTTATCCTTGGCGCCATGCTGACCCTCACCAAGGCCCTCCACGACCGGATCGTCGAGCACTCCCGCCAGGACCACCCCGACGAGGCCTGCGGCGTGGTCGCGGGCCCGGCCGGCAGCGGCCGCCCCGAGCGGTTCATCCCGATGCTGAACGCCGCCCGGTCGCCCACGTTCTACGAGTTCGACTCGGCCGACCTGCTCAAGCTCTACCGGGAGATGGACGACCGGGACGAGGAGCCGGTGATCATCTACCACTCGCACACCGCTACCGAGGCCTATCCCTCGCGTACGGACATCTCCTACGCCAATGAGCCGGCCGCCCACTATGTCCTGGTATCCACCGCCGACACCGACGACGCCGGGCCGTTCCAGTTCCGCTCGTTCCGTATCGTCGACGGCACGGTGACCGAGGAAGAGGTCGAGGTCGTGGCCGCGTACTCCTGAGCGCGTCCCACCTGGCGTACACCGATCGTCCGCATCATGGGACGTGGTTCCAAAACCCGGACCGGGAATCGATACGATGACCGCATGGTTGACCCTGACGTGAGCGAAAAGAGGCCGGGCATGCTGCTGCTCGCTCCGCTCGCCACGCGTCGCTCCGCATCCGCGCTGCTGGGCGCGTTCGGCTGCGGAGCCGCACGGCTGCACGTCGATCTGTGCCGGCTCTCCAGCGCCATCTGTCCGCGCTGCGCCGCCGCCTGACCCGGCCTGCCCCGGGCGCGCGGCGCGCGCCTTCGGCACCCCGCACCTCCCGCGTCACCCGACGCCCTCCCGGCACGCCGCATGCCGTGCACCCCGGGACGCACCGCCCCCGACCCGCACTCCACAGGAGCACTCCATGGCCATCGAGGTCCGAATCCCCACCATCCTGCGTACCTACACCGACGGCCAGAAGGCCGTCGAGGGCAGCGGAGAGACCCTCGCCGACCTCTTCACCGACCTGGAGAGCCGGCACAACGGCATCCGCGAGCGCCTCGTGGACGGCGAGCAGCTGCGCCGCTTCGTGAACGTCTACCTCAACGACGAGGACGTCCGCTTCCTGGAGGGCATCTCCACCAAGCTCGCCGACGGCGACAGCGTGACGATCCTCCCGGCCGTGGCCGGCGGCATGCGCTGATGCGTTACGACTCCCCGCTGGCGGCGGTCGGGAACACTCCTCTCGTCCGCCTCCCGCGCCTGTCGCCCTCCGACGACGTCCGTATCTGGGCGAAGCTGGAGGACCGCAACCCCACGGGTTCGATCAAGGACCGGCCCGCGCTGCACATGATCGAGCAGGCCGAGAAGGACGGCCGGCTCACCCCCGGCTGCACCATCCTGGAGCCGACCAGCGGCAACACCGGCATCTCGCTCGCCATGGCGGCCAAGCTCAAGGGCTACCGCATCGTGTGCGTGATGCCGGAGAACACCTCGTCCGAGCGGCGCGAGCTGCTCGCCATGTGGGGCGCGGAGATCGTCTCCTCGCCCGCCGCGGGCGGCTCCAACACGGCCGTACGGGTGGCCAAGGAGCTGGCCGCCGAGCACCCCGACTGGGTGATGCTCTACCAGTACGGGAACCCGGACAACGCCGGTGCGCACTACGCCACCACCGGCCCCGAGATCCTCGCCGACCTGCCCTCGATCACCCATTTCGTGGCGGGTCTGGGCACCACCGGCACCCTGATGGGCGTCGGCCGCTATCTGCGCGAGCACGTCCCCGGCGTCCGGATCGTCGCCGCCGAGCCGCGCTACGACGACGTGGTCTACGGGCTGCGCAACCTCGACGAGGGCTTCATCCCCGAGCTCTACGACGAGTCCCAGCTCACCACCCGCTTCTCGGTCGGCTCCGAGGACGCGGTCCGCCGCACCCGCGAACTCCTCGCCCAGGAAGGCATCTTCGCGGGCATCTCCACCGGCGCGGCGCTGCACGCCGCGCTCGGCGTCGCCGGCAAGGCCGTCAAGGCGGGGGAGAGCGCCGACGTGGTCTTCGTGGTCGCCGACGGCGGCTGGAAGTACCTTTCCACCGGCGTGTACACCGCCGAGTCCACCGAGGCGGCGATCGCCACGCTGCACGGGCAGCTCTGGGCGTAGGCACGGGGTCGCGGTACACCGGGTGACGGGCGGCGGCCCTCCCCGGGGTGCCGCCACCGGGCGAGTGCCCCGGAGGGCCCGGCATCCGCGGGGCACCCGGGGCGCGGCGGGCGGAAGCCGGCGGAACGGAGCGGCGGACGGCGGCGTGGCTCCTGCGGAACGGGTGGCGGAAGGGGCCACTGCGTACGGGCGTACGGGGCGTCAGCCCGGACTGGTGATTCCGCCCACAGCTCGCCCCGCTGGAGGCGCCACAGCACCTTTCGCGCCTTACGCTCGTGGGCACCGCACCGACCGCCGAGGATCCGGCGACACCCCGGCAGGGCCCGCCGGGGAACCCCGGACCCGCCCCGAGCTCTCCACCGCGTACGAGCCGGGGGAGGCGCCTGACCGCCGCCCACGCCCACGGAGGTTCACGCCCGTATGAAGCTCACTGTCGTCGGATGCTCGGGGTCGTTCCCTTCGATGGAATCGGCCTGCTCGAGCTACCTCCTGGAGGCCGACGGCTTCAGGCTGCTCCTCGACATGGGCAACGGCGCCCTGGGTGAGCTGCAGCGCCACACCGGCCTCTATGACCTGGATGCCGTACTCCTGTCGCACCTGCACGCCGATCACTGCATCGACCTGTGCGGCTATTTCGTCGTGCGCTACTACCGCCCGGACGGCGGACGGTGCGCGCCGATGCCGGTCTACGGGCCGGCCGGGACCGAGCGCCGGCTGACCGTGGCGCACGCCGACCTGCCGTACGACGGCGCGATGAGCGAGGTCTTCGACTTCCGCACCCTGACGCCGGGCAGCTTCACCCTCGGGCCGTTCACGATCCGCACCCAGCGGGTCAAGCACCCCGTGGAGGCCTTCGCCGTCCGGGTCGAGCACGGCGGCCGGTCGCTGACGTACTCCGGGGACACCGGGCCCTGCGACGCGCTGGAGACCCTCGCGGCGGGCACCGACTTCTTCCTGTGCGAGGCGTCCTTCACCTACGGCAAGGAAGACATCCCCGACCTGCACCTCAACGGACGGGAGGCCGGCGAGGCCGCCCGGCGTGCCGGGGCGGCGCGACTGGTGCTGACCCACATCCCGCCGTGGACCGACCCGGACATCAGCGTCCGCGACGCCCAGAAGGTCTACGACGGCCCGGTCGAGGTCGCCAAGGCGGGGGCGGTCTACGAGGTCTGACCGACGGCGCGAGGCGGACGACGACGAGGGCCCCGGAACCTGGTGGTTCCGGGGCCCTCGCCATGCGTGGCCGATCCGCGCAGGTCAGGCCTTGTACTGGGCCTTGTCCTCCGCGGCGATCTCCTCCTCGGACTCGCGCCCGGGGGTCGGCAGGTTGAACTTGATGATCGCGAACCGGAACACCACGTAGTACAGCGCCGCGAAGACCAGGCCCATCAGGGCCAGCAGCCACGGCTTGGTGGCGATGCCGAGGTTCAGCAGGAAGTCGATCGCGCCGGCCGAGAAGCCGAACCCGTCCTTCATCCCCAGGGCCCAGGTCAGGGCCATCGAGACACCGGTCAGCACCGCGTGGATGGCGTACAGCACCGGGGCGATGAACATGAAGGTGAACTCGATCGGCTCGGTGACGCCGGTGACGAAGGCGGTCAGCGCGATGGAGAGCATCATGCCGCCGACGACCTTGCGGCGCTCGGGCCGGGCGCAGTGCACGATCGCCAGGCAGGCGGCCGGCAGCGCGAACATCATGATCGGGAAGAAGCCGGTCATGAACTGCCCGGCCGAGGGGTCGTGGGCCAGGAAGCGGGCGATGTCGCCGTGCTTGCCGTGGTAGTCACCGGCCTGGAACCACGGGAAGGAGTTCAGCAGGTGGTGCATGCCGACCGGGATCAGCGCGCGGTTGGCCACACCGAAGATGCCGGCGCCCACCGCGCCCGAGCCGACGAGCCAGGCGCCGAAGCTGTGCAGACCGGCGCCGAGCACCGGCCAGATGTAGCCGAAGACGATGCCGATGACGAGGCCGGCGAAGGCGGAGAGGATCGGCACGAGGCGGCGGCCGCCGAAGAAGCCGAGCCAGTCGGGCAGCTTCTTGCGGCTGTAGCGCTGGTAGAGCAGGGCGACCACGATGCCCATCACGACGCCGCCCAGCACGCCCGCGTCCACCGGCGGGGCGGCGTCGGCTATCTTGCCGTCGACGATCTTCTGGACGGTGGGCAGGCTGCTGTCCGAGAAGGTGCCGAGGACCTTGCTGAAGACCAGGTAGCCGACGACCGCGGCCAAGGCCGTGGAGCCGTCGGACTTCTTGGCGAAGCCGATCGCGATGCCCACGGCGAAGAGCATCGGCATGTTGTCGAGCAGCGCGCCGCCACCGGCCGCCATGAACTCGGCGATCTTGTTCAGGAACGCGGGGAACGACTCCCGGCCGAGCATGTCCGGCTGCCCGAGCCGCACCATCAGCGCTGCCGCGGGCAGCGTGGCGATCGGTAGCATCAGGCTGCGGCCGATGCGCTGGGCCACTGCCATGGCACGAGAGCCGCGGCCCTTCTTCTCGGGGGCCGCTGTCGCGGTGGCCGAACTCATCGGATTCCTCCTGGTGAGGCGGGGACTCGGTGGGGGAACCACTGGTCTGCACCGCTCAGTGGTTTAGACCATTCTTACATGGCCGTTCGCCGCAAAGGAATCCCCGTGAAGGCCCCGGAACGCCCCCGGTCACCGGCCTTCGGCGGCCGGCCGGAGCGGGTGCGGGAGGGGTGGGGGAGGGCATCTGCAACTCCCGCCGTGCGCGGGGAAGTTCGCCGCGGGGAAGGCCGCCACCGCCGTGCGGAAGATCGTCTCCAGCGCGGGCGGGACCGCCCGGCCGCGCCCCTACTTCACGTTCTCCTGCTCCATCGCGTCGCCCACCTCGTCCGGCTCCCGGCCGGGTGTCGCCAGGTTGAACTTCGTGATCACGAAGCGGAAGAGGGCGTAGTAGACCACCGCGAAACACAGGCCGATGGGGATGATCAGCCAGGGCTTGGTCGCCAGCCCCCAGTTGATGACGTAGTCGATCAGGCCGGCCGAGAAGCTGAAGCTGTCGTGGACGCCCAGCGCCCAGCTCACCGCCATCGACACACCCGTCAGCACGGTGTGGATCGCGTACAGCACCGGCGCGACGAACAGGAACGAGTACTCGATCGGCTCGGTCACCCCGGTCACGAACGAGGTCAGGCCGACCGACAGCATCATGCCGGCGATCTCCTTGCGGCGGTGCGGCTTGGCGCAGTGCGCGATCGCCAGCGCCGCGGCCGGCAGCGCGAACATCATGATCGGGAAGAACCCGGTGGTGAACTGGCCCGCCGTCGGGTCGCCCGCCAGGAACCGGTTGATGTCGCCGTGAACGACCGTGCCGTCCGGCTTGGTGAAGCTGCCGAACTGGAACCAGACGAAGGTGTTCAGGAACTGGTGCAGGCCGATCACCAGCAGCGCGCGGTTGGCGACGCCGAAGAGCCCGGCGCCCCAGGACGCCAGCCCCGTCAGCCACTCGCTGAAGCTCGTCAGCGCGTCACCGATCGGCTGCCAGACGAAGAGGCACAGCACCGCGAAGACCAGCCCGACGAAGGCCATGATGATCGGGACCAGCCGGCGGCCGTTGAAGAACCCCAGCCAGTCCACCAGCTTCACCCGGTGGAAGCGCTGCCACAGCCAGGCGGACAGGAAGCCCATGACGATGCCGCCGAAGACCCCCGGGTTCTGGAAGGAGGCCTGCGTCACGGTCAGCGTCTTGTCGACGCACACCCCGCTCCACAGGCCCGCCTGGGTGTACGTCTGCCCCGCGGCGCAGCCCGCCGGGAACGCGTGCATCACCGAGAAGTAGACGAGGAAGCCGGCCACCGCCGCCAGCGCCGTCGACCCGTCCGACTTCTTGGCCATCCCGATCGCCACACCGATGCAGAACAGCAGCGGCAGGCCCAGCCCGGAATCCAGCAGGGCGCCGCCCGCGGCCGCGAAGACCTTGCCGACCGCGTCCCAGCCCAGCCCGTCCGCGCCGAACACATCCGGCTGGCCGAGCCGGTTGAGAATGCCCGCGGCGGGCAGGACGGCAATCGGCAGCTGCAGGCTGCGTCCCATCTTCTGGAGACCCTGGAAGAGGTTCGCTCCCCAGTTCCGCCCCGGTGCCGCCGCCGCGTTCGAACTCATCGGTGTCCTCCCGGCGGTCGGCCCGTCGACAACCGCCCTGGTGCTTGCCGCATACTGGTGGTGTAGACCACTTGCGGTGCGTTCCGGCCGTCCCGTCCGGGCCGTCCGGCGCGCACTTCGGTGATCGCCATCCTTCGCCAGACAGCGGACAAACGCCCACATAGTTGGGCCGAACGTGCGTTACGGTGTGAAACCGCCCGGCGGGACCGCCGGCGGCCGAGACAAGCAGGAGTGGACATGGCCAGCAAGGCAGAGAAGATCGTCGCCGGGCTCGGCGGACTCGACAACATCGAAGAGGTCGAGGGCTGCATCACCCGCCTCCGCACCGAGGTCGTCGACTCCTCCCTCGTCGACGAGGCCGCCCTCAAGGCCGCCGGCGCCCACGGCGTCGTCAAGATGGGCACCGCGATCCAGGTCGTCATCGGCACCGACGCCGACCCCATCGCCGCCGAGATCGAAGACATGATGTGAGCAGCTGAGCCGCGCCCGCGCGCGCCTTCGCCGACGGCCCCGCACCGGACGATCCACCGCCCGGAGTGGGGCCCTCGCGTTGCCGATAGGGTCTACGCCATGTCTCGCATCGACGGCCGCACCGCCGAACAACTCCGCCCGGTCACCATCGAACGCGGCTGGAGCAAGCACGCCGAGGGCTCCGTCCTCATCTCCTTCGGCGACACCAAAGTCTTCTGCACCGCATCCGTCACCGAAGGCGTCCCGCGCTGGCGCAAGGGCACCGGCGAGGGCTGGGTCACCGCCGAGTACTCGATGCTGCCCCGCTCCACCAACACCCGCGGCGACCGCGAATCCGTCCGCGGCAAGATCGGCGGCCGCACCCACGAGATCAGCCGCCTCATCGGCCGCTCGCTGCGCGCCGTCATCGACTACAAGGCCCTCGGCGAGAACACCATCGTCCTGGACTGCGACGTCCTCCAGGCCGACGGCGGCACCCGCACCGCCGCCATCACCGGCGCCTACGTCGCCCTCGCCGACGCCGTCACCTGGGCCCAGGGCAAGAAGCTCATCAAGCACGGCCGCAAGCCGCTGACCGGCACCGTCTCCGCCGTCAGCGTCGGCATCGTCGACGGCACCCCCCTCCTCGACCTCTGCTACGAGGAGGACGTCCGCGCCGACACCGACATGAACGTCGTCTGCACCGGCGACGGCCGCTTCGTCGAGGTCCAGGGCACCGCCGAGGCCGAGCCCTTCGCCCGCGACGAGCTGAACGCCCTCCTCGACCTCGCCGTCTCCGGCTGCGGCACGCTCGACGAGGCCCAGCGGGCGGCCCTGGCCCGCACGCTCTGACACACAGGCGGCCGCGCGCGACGCGACCACCACGGGGTCACAGGGGAAGGACCGCCACCTCCCCCTGTGACCCTTTTCTCATGGGAGATCCCTCTCTGGGCAAGCCGCCCCGGACCCGGCACTGTGGACCCATGCCCACCACTGCCGCGACCGCGCCCCGCGCCCGCACCGGCGGGCCCCGGGACGACAACCCGCTCCTGGAGCACCTCCTCGGCTGGACGCTCGTTCTCGTCCTCGCCATGCTGCTCACCCAGACCGGCCTCGTCTGACGGCTGCCCGGCCCCTCCCGGCGCCCCGACCGGCTCGCGACCTCGCCCTTTCGGCCGGGCCGCCCTCCCCGAAGCCCCCGGCACCCCACCCGGGACCCGCATTCCGGGATAATCACTGCCCATGCAGCCTCACACCGGCCCGGACGCCGCACCGCGGCGCCTCATCCTCGCCACCCGCAACGCCGGCAAGATCAACGAGCTTCACGCCATTCTCGAAGCGGCCGATCTGCACGTCGAACTCGTCGGCGCCGACGCCTACCCCGAGGTCCCCGACGTCAAGGAAACCGGCGTCACCTTCGCCGAGAACGCCCTGCTCAAGGCGCACGCCCTCGCCCAGGCCACCGGCCACCCCGCCGTCGCCGACGACTCCGGCCTCTGCGTCGACGTGCTCGGCGGCGCCCCCGGCATCTTCTCCGCCCGCTGGGCCGGCCGGCACGGCGACGACCGCGCCAACCTCGACCTGCTCCTGGCCCAGCTCGGCGACATCGCCGACGGCCACCGCGCCGCGCACTTCGCCTGCGCCGCGGCCCTGGCCCTGCCCGACGGCACCGAGCGCGTCGTCGAGGGCACCCTCGACGGCACCCTGCGCCACACCCCCTCCGGCACCGGCGGCTTCGGCTACGACCCGATCCTCCAGCCCCTCGGCGACACCCGCACCTGCGCCGAACTGACCCCCGCCGAGAAAAACGCCATCAGCCACCGCGGCAAGGCCTTCCGGGCCCTGGCACCGGTGGTACGGGAGTTGTTGGGCTGAGGCGGCAGCTGAGCCCCTTGTGCACGAGAACGGCCTCTCCGTCCATGGACGGAGAGGCCGTTTTGCGTAAATGGGCCCGGTGGGACTCGAACCCACGACACACCGGACCTAAACCGGCGCCCTCTGGCCAGCTGGGGTACGGGCCCGCGGCGCCTACCTTACTGTGCTCGCCCCTGCGGCCGTACAGGGATGGCCGGGTGCGCCGACGCGCGGGCGAAGCTCCGCGTCTGGCTGTGGCAGGAGGGGCACAGATAGCGGAGGTTCTCCAGGCGGTTGTCGAGCCGGTCGCCATTGATGTGGTCGATCTCCAGGACCAGCCGCCGGCCCTGCCAGGTGTCGCCGATGCCGCATTCCGCGCAGCGCCGTGGCCTCTGCTTCTCGTCGAGGGCACGGCGCAGGAGCGTGGTCTTCTCCCGCCGGGAGCCCGGCTCGCGACGCCGCAGGATGTCGTCGGCCGGCCTGCGGTTGGGGGAGGGGCGGCCACGGAAATGCCCCTGGCCGGTGAAGTGGGTGGTCGACAGGCCGTGTGCCTCGATGCTGCGTCGGACGGTCCCACGGGACGGGGCACGACCGCCGTGCGCAAGGCGCCTGGCGACGCCGGCGAAGCTGTGGGAGGCGGCCACGGCGTCGGCCAGGTCGGCTCGTGGAAGGAGAGTCCCGTCTCCTCGGACAGTGAAGTGCGAGGTGTCGATGCCGAACTGGTCCAGTTTCTTCCGCAGATGGCTGTACGCGCCGGTGTACGGCACCACCGCCATGTACTCCAGCATGTCCCGGATGCTGTGGGACCGTGCGGCCGCTTCCCGCAGCAGTGCCTCCGTGTACACACGGCGTGGCCGGCGGGGGAGCGGCTCGTCGACGAAGTGCGCGGTGCTGATGCCGTAATGCCTCAGCCGGTGGCACAGATACCGGCGGGGCTCGCTGGCCAGCGGGGCACCGAGCTGCCGCAGCATGTCGACGGGACCGGTGGATTCGGCTGCCGTGCGGACGAGCAGTTCGCGGGTGTACGAAACGCGCCGGGTCATCGCGGCGGTCACTTCCGCCGCCGCGCGCGGCCGCGATAGGTGTCCGTCACCGCATGGCAGTTGGGGCACAACAGGCGGAGGTTGCCCGGCCGGTTGTCCCACCAGTGGCCATTGATGTGGTCGACCTCCAGCCGCAACGGTCTGCCGTTCCAGTGCGCCGCGGTGCCGCAGTCCGCGCACCGCTCCGGAACTCCTTGCCGCAGCAGCTCCCGGCGCAGGCGCTCCCCTGGGAGGCGGCCGTCTGCGGGTGACCCCAGAACGAGCCGGCGCCGGGTGCCGGTCGTGGGGCGCTGCCGGGGTACGGCCGTGAAGTGGGAGGTGTCGATGCCGAGTTCGGCGATGCGTCGGCCGATGTGCGCCTGGTTCCCGCCGACCGGGTTGATGCCGAGGCGGCGGACGACCTCCGCGACGCTGTGCGAGCGCGCCACCAACGCACGGAGCCTGGCCTCGGTGTGCCGTACGCCCGTGGGCACGAAGTGGGTGGTGTCCACCCCCGCGTCGCGCATCCTGGCACGTACATACCGTCGGCGACCCGGTGTGGGCGCACTGCCGAACCACCGCACGGCTTCGTCGTACGACGCCGACTCACGCGCAGCCTCGACGAGCCGCTCCCGCGTATAGACGTTCGCCATGCTCCCTGTCCCCCGTCCCGCGCGCAGGGCCCCTGCCCGCGCCCTCTCGAACCGAACAACGATCGAACGCGCGGTCGGTTACGCGCGGCCCGATGCCCTCGGGCCGGAAAAGCGAGCGGGCCCCGGGGAAGGTTCCCCGGGGCCCGGTCTGTTCGGTAGGTGTGCGTAGATCAGAAGCGGGGTTCCGCTGTCTGGGATTCGATGAGTTCGACGGCTTCCTCCTTGGTGGCGACGGAGGGCGGGGAGCCTTCGAGGGGCTGCTGGGCGGTCTCCTTCATGCAGGCGACGGCGATGACGCCGACGAGGGCGGCGCCCATCGTGTAGTAGGCGGGCACCATGACGTTCTCGTCGAAGACGTCCATGAGGGCGGTGATCACCAGGGGGGTGGTGCCGCCGAAGAGGGAGACGGCCAGGTTGTAGCCGATGGACAGGGACCCGTAGCGGACGTTGGTCGGGAAGAGGGCCGGGAGGGCGGCGGACATGGTGCCCAGGAGGCAGACCAGGGAGAGTCCCAGGAGTGCCATGCCGCCGATGACGGCGGGGATGCTGCCCTGCTTGACCAGGAGGAAGGCCGGGATCGCCAGGACGAAGAAGCCGAGCATGCCGGCCATCAGCAGGGGCTTGCGGCCGTAGCGGTCGTTGAGCTTGCCGACGGTGCTGATGACGCACATCAGGGCGACCATGGTGCCCAGGAGGATCAGCAGGCCGTGGGACTCCTCGTAGTGGAGGGTGTCCGTCAGGTAGGTCGGCATGTACGACAGCAGCATGTAGTCGGTGATGTTGTAGGCGCCGACCAGGGCGATGCAGAGGATCAGGGTGGGCCACTGCTGGGCGAAGATCTCGCTGATCTTCTTCTTCGGGGCGTTCTCGGAGAGGTGGGAGAACTCCGCCTCGGCCTCGACGGCGGAGCCGGAGGCGCTGTGGGTGTGCGCGGCCTCGAACTTCTGGAAGGCGGGGGTCTCGTCGAGCCTGACCCGGAGGTAGAGGCCCACCAGGCCGAGCGGACCGGCGATCAGGAAGGGCAGCCGCCAGCCCCACTGGAGCATGGCGTCATCGCCCAGGGTGGTGTTGAGCAGCAGCACGATGCCGGCGGCGCCGGTGTAGCCGATAAGGGTGCCCATCTCCAGGAAGCTGCCGAAGTAGCCGCGCTTCTTGTCGGGGGCGTACTCGGCGATGAAGGTGGAGGCGCCGCCGTACTCACCGCCGGTGGAGAAGCCCTGGACGAGGCGGAAGAGGATGAGCAGGGTGGGGGACCAGAAGCCGATGGTGGCGTAGGACGGGATCAGTCCGATGCACAGGGTGCCCAGCGCCATCATGATCATGGTGAGGGCGAGGACCTTCTTGCGGCCGATGCGGTCGCCGAGGGGGCCGAAGTAGGCGCCGCCGAGGGGGCGTACGAGGAAGGCCACGGCGAAGGTCGCGAAGGACGACAGCAGGCTGGTGGTGTCGCTGCCGCCGGGGAAGAAGACCTTGCCGATGGTGACCGCGAGATAGCTGTAGATCCCGAAGTCGAACCATTCCATGGCGTTGCCGAGCGCGGCCGCCTTCACGGCGCGGCGCACGACGCGTTCGTCGGTGACGGTGATGTCGGTGCGCCGCAGTTTGGGGTTCTTGCGCCGGGCGACGGCACGGAAGAGCACCCGGTGGCGCTTGAGCGCTTCCCGGTCCTGTTCGGGAGCGGGTTCTGCTTCGGTGCTGCCGGTCGGCACGAGGCGGTCCTCTCGGTCTGACAGCGCGCGGGTGCACGCGGGATACGACAGGTGCGCCTGCGCAATCGCGCGTGGATCAAACCACTGTCTCGTCACGAAGCGATAAACGTCACGCGCGGCTGCGCCGTACGGAGCACCGTGGTGTGCGGCGGGCAGTGCCGTGACGGGGACACGCCAGGGGTGGCGCAGGGCTTGTTACAGGACTGGTACACAGCCGCGCGGTCACCGCCGTGTTGGGGCAATCAGCCTGTGTCCGGGGGACGGAAGAGTGGCAGCGGCGGGTGCGGCATTCGTGTTTGCTGTGGGGGTACGGGGCCTGGTCCTCGGGAGGAGAACGTGATGACGGACCGCGGAGGGTCCCGGTGGGGTCGGGGACGTGTGGCGCTGGTGGCCTTTGCCGTGGTGACGGCGCTGACGGCCGGCGGGGTGTGGCTCGCCCAGACCCCGGACCGGGCGTCGGCGGTGGACGCCGCACCCAAGACGTCGGCGGTGCAGGACGTGAAGGAGGACGGGCAGCCGTCCCAGGGCCTGCCGGTGGTGCGTGACTGCGGGGTCGGCGCGCCGGAGAGCAAGCCGCGGGTGATTATGTTGACCTGCTCGGACGTCGCCATGGTGGCGACCGGGATCCGGTGGAAGAAGTACGGCGCCAAGGACGCGGTGGGGGTCGGCGTGGTGCAGGTGGGGAAGACCGCGGCGGGCGGGGGGACGGAGGCCGGCTTCCCGGCGACCTTCCGCCTCTACGGGCCCAAGCCGGTCCGCGGCGGGCTGGCGTTCACCGGCCTGGAGGTGACGTACGAGGGCTCGACGCCGCTCGGGGACACGACGGAGATGTACAACCTCGCGTGATGGGCATTCGAGGCCGGATCGCCCTGGCCATTTCCTGTATGACGGCACTGGCCGTCGTGGTGCTCGGGTTCGCCGTGCACCACATAGCCGATGCGGAGCGCGAGCGGTCGGCGCGGGCGTATCAGGACGACCGGCTCAGCTCGGCGCTGCAGATCTACGAGCGGGACGGCACGCTGGCCTTGGGCGCGCAGCTGGACGACGGGGCGCTGCCGTCGCCGTTGCGCGACGCGGTGTTCAAGCGGCGGTCGGGGACGTATGTCAGCGGCGGTGAGGACCCGCGGGTGTGGGCGGCGACGGGGGTCTCGGACGGCGGCGGGAGCACCCCGACGCGGTCGCTGTCGGTCTCGGCGCCCTATCCGGACGACGATCCGGCGCAGTTGGCGCTGGACCGGGCGCTGCTGATCGCCGGGTGCGGCACGGTCGTGCTGATGGCGGTGGTGTCGTGGTTCGTGTCGCAGCGGCTGTCGCGGCGGCTGCGGCTGAGCGCGGCGGCGGCGCGGCGGATCGCGGCGGGGGCGGCGCCGGACGCGGACGCGCTGGCCAGCCACGGGCGCGACGAGGTGGCCGAGTTGGGCCGCAGCGTGCACCACATGGCGATGTCGCTGGCGGCGCAGGCGCAGGCGGAGCGGGAGTTCACCGCGGATGTGGCGCACGAGCTGCGCACGCCGGTGGCCGGGCTGGTGGCGGCGGCGGAGCTGCTGCCGCAGCCGCGGGCGGTGGAGCTGGTGCGCGACCGGGCGCAGGCGATGCGGCGGCTGGTGGAGGACCTGCTGGAGGTCTCGCGGCTGGACGCGGGGGTGGAGCGGGCGGATCTGGACGCCTGCGAGCTGCCGTCGCTGGTGCGCGGGATCGTGCGGCGGGCGGCGCGGCAGCGCGGGGTCGACGAGGTGTCGGTGACCGTGGAGGGCGAGCCGTGGATCGTGGAGACCGACCGGCGCCGGGTGGAGCGGGTGCTGGTGAATCTGCTGGCGAACGCGGCCAAGCACGGCAGGCCGCCGATCGAGGTGGTGGTGGCCGGTGCGCGGATCGTGGTGCGCGATCACGGTCCGGGTTATCCGGCGGAGCTGTGCGCGGAGGGGCCGCGGCGGTTCCGTACGGCGGCGCCGGAGCGCGGGACCGGGCACGGTCTGGGGCTGACGATCGCGGCCGGTCAGGCGCAAGTGCTGGGTGCGCGGCTGGACTTCGGCACCGCCGCGGAGGGCGGCGCCGAGGCCGTGCTGGAGCTGCCCGAGCGGGCGGGCAGGGTGTGCGCGACCGATCCGGGCGGCGGGTGAGCCGTCCCGGCCGGTCGTGCGGGGGGCTTACAGCCCCAGGTCCTTGATGATCTTGGCGACGTGGCCGGTGGCCTTGACGTTGTACAGGGCGCGCTCGACCTTGCCGTCCTCGTCGAGGATGACGGTGGAGCGGATGACGCCGGTGACGGTCTTGCCGTAGAGCTTCTTCTCGCCGAAGGCGCCGTAGGCCGTCAGGACGGACTTGTCGGGGTCGCCGAGCAGGGTGACCTTCAGGTCCTCCTTCTCGCGGAACTTCGCGAGCTTCTCCGGCTTGTCGGGGGAGATGCCGATGACGTCGTAGCCGTGGCCGGCGAGGAAGTCGAGGTTGTCGGTGAAGTCGCAGGCCTGCTTGGTGCAGCCGGGGGTCAGGGCGGCCGGGTAGAAGTACACGATGACCTTGCGGCCCCGGTGGTCGGCGAGGGAGACCTGCGCGCCGTCCGCGTCGGGGAGGGTGAAGGCGGGGGCGGTGTCGCCGGGCTGGAGTCGCTCGCTCATGTCTCTCCTCTGGCATGGATCCGTACGCTCCGACATTAGCCAGCCGCGCCGGGCGGTGCGGGCCCGGGAGTCCGGGCGGCGCGAAACGGGGGGTGCTGTGGGGCGCGCGGGGGTGTGAGCTGACAGACTGTCCATCACGAATCGGCAGTCAGCCAGCTGGCCGGTTCACGTACGGGGCCCAGTGCCCGGCCCCCGTACGCATCGGCGCGAGACGACGGAGGCAGCGCGGTGGCGGAAGCCAGGACCCCGGCGCAGATCGAGGCGGACATCGTCCGCAGGCGGCAGGAGCTCGCCGTCACGCTCGACGAGATCGGTGTGCGGCTGCACCCGAAGACGATCATCGGTGACGCGAAGGCGAGTGCGGCGGCCGCCGTGGACCGTACGGCCGGGCGGGCGTATGTGGCCGCCAACCGCGCGGTGTCGGACGTGCGGGCGCAGCTGGTGTCGGAGGACGGGACGCCGCGGCTGGAGCGGGTCGTCCCGGTGGCGCTGATCGGGGTGGCGCTGATCGGCCTGCTGACCATGCGCACGCGGCGGCGCCGCTAGCGCGGGCCCCGCGCGGTGTCCGGCCCGGGCGGGCCGCAGCGCCCGGCGCCCGCGGTGCGGGACGGGCCGCGCCGGGCAGGTACGGTCATGCCGTGAGCCCGAATAACACCCACGACACCCACGACAAGCTGCCGATCCGGATGCTGCACGACCGCGTGCTGGTCCGGACGGACATCCCCGAGGGCGAGCGCCGCTCCTCGGGGGGCATCGTCATTCCTGCGACCGCGGCGGTCGGCCGCCGCCTGGCCTGGGCCGAGGTGGTCGCGGTCGGGCAGAACGTGCGGACCGTCGAGGTGCGCGACCGGGTGCTCTACGACCCGGAGGACCGGGCCGAGGTCGAGGTGCGCGGCGTGGCGTACGTGCTGATGCGCGAGCGCGATCTGCACGCGGTGGCGGCGGAGCGCCTGGAGGGCGCGGAGGACGCGACCGGGCTGTATCTGTGACCGCCTGGCGGTGACCGGCCGGCGTCCGGCGTACGGCCCCGGAGCGGGGCGGTGCCGGGCGCCGACCGGGGCCGGTGCCCGCCGCGCCGGTCCTTGCTAGCCTCGAAGACACCCGACGAGACGCGCCGTACCGGGCAGGACAAGACGACGCACCCCTGTTGACGCTCTGTTCACGGAGGTGCCGTCATGGCATGGATCCTGCTGTTGGTTGCCGGTCTGCTGGAGGTCGGCTGGTCGGTCGGCATGAAGTACACCGACGGTTTCACCCGGTTGTGGCCCAGCGTGTGGACCGGCGCGGGCATCGTCGCCAGCATGCTGCTGCTCTCGTACGCGGCCCGGACCCTGCCGATCGGCACCGCCTACGGCGTGTGGGTCGGCATCGGGGCGGCCGGCGCGGCGGTGGCCGGGATGGTGCTGCTCGGCGAGCCGGCCACCGCGGCCCGGATCTTCTTCATCGCTCTGCTGCTGGTGGCGGTCGTCGGGCTGAAGGCCACGTCGGGGCACTGACACCACCCCGCCCGGTGCCGGGGCCGGTCCCGCCGGCCCGATCCGGACGACACCCCCTAGCCGCCCCACTCCGTCGGCAGCCGCTCCAGGTCGTAGGCCTGCGGGGCCACCGTCGGGAAGTCGTTCGTGGGTTCCGTGGGGGCGGGGGGCTCGGGCGGTCCGGTGGGGGTGGGCGGTCCGGCGGTGGGCGCGGTCGGGGCGCCGGTGGGCGGCCCGGGGAGGGTGGTGGAGCCGCTCGGGCCGGTGGACGGCGAATCCGACGCGCCGGGCGAGGCGGAGTCGCTGCCGGACGGCTCCGGGGAGGCCGACTCGGCGCCCTTCTCCAGCTGGAGGTCGAAGTCGCGGACCGGCTTCCCGTTCAGCGCGGCCGCGGTGTAGTCGGCCCAGATCTGGGCGGGGTAGTCGCCGCCGTTGACCCGCGACAGGCCGCCCGCGCCGTACAGGGGCTCCTGTGCCGCGCTGTCCGGGTTCTGGCCCAGGACGGCGACGACGGTGGCGAGGTCGGGGGTGTAGCCCGCGAACCAGGCGGCCTTGTCGTTCTCCGCGGTGCCGGTCTTGCCGGCCGCGGGGCGCCCGGCGCCCTGGGCGGCGGTGCCGGTGCCGCCGTCGACGACGCCGCGCAGGATCGAGGTGGTGGTGTCGGCGGCCGTGCGGGGGACGGCGGTGCTCTCCTCGCGCTCCGGCAGGTCGACGGCCTCCTCGTTCCTGGTGACCTTGTCGACCAGGGTGTACGGCCGGTGGGTGCCGTGGTGGGCGAGGGTGGCGTAGACCTGGGTCATGGACAGCACGCTGGGGGTGGCGGTGCCCAGGGAGACGGCGCCCTGGGACGAGGCGAGGCTCGGGGTGTCGGCGGGGATGCCCAGGCTGACGGCGGTGGACTTGACCTTGCCGGGGCCGACGTCGATGCCCATCTGGGCGTAGACGGCGTTGACGGACTTGTCGGTGGCCTCGGTGACGGTGATCGGGCCGTAGGAGCGGTCGTCCTCGTTGGCGGGGGCGAAGCCGGTGGGGCGGCCGCGGTTGAGGGTCATCCGCTTGTTGGTGCCGTCGTAGACGGTGTTGGGGGTGATCGGGGCGCCGTCCTGGGTGGTGGAGCCGTTCTGCACGGCGGAGGCGAAGACGATCGGCTTGAAGGTGGAGCCGACCTGGTAGTCGGCGCGGGTGGCGCCGTTGACGTACTGCCGGGCGTAGTCGATGCCGCCGTAGAGGGCGACGACCCGGCCGGTCGCGGGGTCGATGGAGGCGCCGCCGGCCCGGACGTAGCGGTCGACCTTCCGGGAGTCGTCGAGCCGGTCCATCACCCGGGTGTTGACCGCCTTGACGAAGGCGTTCTGGCGCTTGCGGCTGATGGTGGTGGTGATGCGGTAGCCGCCGCCCCGCAGGGTGTCCTCCGCCAGGATCTGGTGGTCGGTGAGGTAGTCCTTGACGGCCTCGACGAGGTAGCCGCGCTGGCCGGTGAGCCCGGGGGAGGCCTTGGCCGGCTTGGGCTCGGGGAAGCGCAGCGCCTCCCGCTCGGCGGGGCCGAGCCACTTCTTGGTCACCATGCCGTCCACGACGTAGTTCCAGCGCGCCAGCGCCCGCGGGCGGTTGCCGGGGTGCGCGGTGATGTCGTAGGCGCTGGGGGCGTTGAGGAGGGTGGCGAGGTAGGCGCCCTGGGCGGTGGTCAGCTGCTCGGCGTCGCGGCCGTAGTAGGACCGGGCGGCGGCCTGGATGCCGTAGGCGTTGCGGCCGTAGTAGCTGGAGTTGAGGTAGCCCTCCAGGATGCTGTCCTTGCTCACCTCGCGGTCCAGCTTGATGGCGATGAAGAACTCCTTGGCCTTGCGGGTGACGGTCTGCTCCTGGCCGAGGTAGTAGTTCTTCACGTACTGCTGGGTGATGGTCGAGCCGGACTGCTTGCCCTTGCCGGTGACGGTGTTCCAGGCGGCCCGCAGCATCGCGGCGGGGTCGACCGCGGACTCGGAGTAGAAGTCGCGGTCCTCGGCGGCGAGGACGGCCTGCTGGACGGACTTCGGGACCTGGCTGAGCGTCACGTTCTGCCGGTTGACCTCGCCGTCGCGGGCCAGCTCCGATCCGTCGGAGTAGAGGTAGACGTTGCTCTGGGCCTTGGCGGCGCTGTTGGCCGGCGGGATGCCGACCAGCAGATAGCCGGTGATCATCCCGCCGACGACGAGCAGCAGGAACAGCAGCACGGCGCCCAGCACCGCGCGCCAGGTGGGAAGGGCACGGCGCCAGCCCGTACGTGGTCCGCTCATGTTCGGTTGGACTCCTCGGCCGCCGCCGGAGGTTGTACTGCGGCGAGTCGGTCTCTTATCGGGGATGTGTGCGGTCCGCGGAGTGAGCAAATGCCGCACACGGGGCAACTCTCGCATCATCCGTGCCGGTCAGGAGGGGTGGCGCGCACCCCGGACCGCCAGCTGACCGGCTGAATGGCGCCCAGGGCTCACCCGAAGCGGTGACAATTCGATGGTGCCCGCCCGGCCCGCCCTCTAGGCTCCGGTGTTTTGCGTCTGGGCCGCGCGCGGCGCGTACGGACGCCGAGGGCGGGGGAGGGGAGGCGGCGTGTGGTACGCGGCCGTGGCGGCCGGCAGCTTCCGGCGGTACGCCACGTATCAAATGGCCACCGTGGCAGGCGTGTTCACCAACACCGTCTTCGGCTTCATCGTCGCCTTCACCTATCTCGCGCTGTGGCACGAGCGGCCGCATCTGGGCGGCTACGACCAGGCGCAGGCGCTGACCTTCGTGTGGACGGGGCAGGCGCTGCTGGCGACCGCGGCGCTGATGGGCGGCGGGCTGGACGAGCTGCAGGAGCGGATCCGCAGCGGGGACATCGCGGTGGACCTCTACCGGCCCGCCGACCTCCAGCTGTGGTGGCTGTCCGCGGACCTGGGGCGGGCCGGGCTCCAGCTGCTGGGCCGCGGGGTGGTGCCGATGGCGGTGGGCGCCCTGGCCTTCCCGCTCGCGCTGCCCGGCGACCCGCTGACCTGGGGCTGCTTCCTGCTGTCGGTGCTGTGCGGGGTGGTGGTCAGCTTCGCGCTGCGGTACCTGGTGGCGCTGGCCTCGTTCTGGCTGCTCGACGGCTCGGGCCTGGCCCTGATCAGCGGTCTGGCCGGCATGTTCTTCTCGGGGATGCTGCTGCCGCTGCGGGTCTTCCCCGGCGGGCTGGGGGAGGTCGCCCAGCTGCTGCCGTGGGCGGCGGTGCTCCAGACGCCGGCCGATGTGCTGGTGGGGGCGCTGCGCGGGGGCGCGCTGGTGCGGGGGCTGGTGTTCCAGGCGGCGTGGGCGGTCGGGCTGCTGGCACTGGGGCGGCTGGTGCAGTCGGCGGCGACCCGCAAGGTGGTGGTGCACGGTGGCTAGCGGACGGCCGGGGGTGCTGCGCGACCGGGCGGCGGAGGTGGCGCAGGGGGTGTCGGCGTACGGGCTGATCGTGCGGATGTGGGTGCGCTCCAGCCTCGCCTACCGGACCTCGTTCGTGATGATGGCGTGCGGCAACTTCGCGGCGAACGCGCTGGACTTCGTCGCCATCATGCTGATGTTCTCGCAGATCGACGCGCTGGGCGGCTTCTCGCTGCCCGAGGTGGCCTTCCTGTACGGCACCTCCGGCATCGCGCTGGGCCTGGCGGATCTGCTGCTGGGCAGCATCGAGGGGCTGGGCCGGCGGGTGCGCGACGGCACCCTCGACACCCTGCTGCTGCGCCCGGCACCGGTCTTCGCGCAGATCGCCGCGGACCGCTTCGCGCTGCGCCGGCTGGGCCGGATCACCCAGGCGCTGCTGGTGCTGGGCTGGTCGCTGCCGCGGATCGAGGTGGACTGGACGGTGGGCCGGGTGCTGATGCTGCCGCTGATGGCGGTGTGCGGCACGGCCATCTTCGGCGCGGTGTTCACGGCCGGGGCGGCCTTCCAGTTCTGGGCGCAGGACGCGGCCGAGGTGCAGAACTCCTTCACCTACGGCGGCAACGCGATGCTCCAGTACCCGCCGACGGTGTTCGCGAAGGAGCTGGTGCGCGGGGTCACCTTCCTGGTCCCGCTGGCGTTCGTGAACTGGCTGCCCGCGCTGCGGCTGCTGGGCCGCCCCGATCCGCTGGGGCTGCCGGGCTGGGTGGATTTCCTGGGGCCCGCGGTGGCGGCGCTGATGTGCGCGGGGGCGGGGCTGGCGTGGCGGTGGGGGCTGCGGTCGTACCGCAGCACCGGAAGCTGACGGAGGGGCGGATGACGGGCCGGGCACGGGACGACGAGGGGGCGGATGCGGTGGACGAGGCGGAGCAGCTGATCGAGGTGGACGGCGTCGAGAAGGTCTTCACGGTGCGGCGCCGGGCCGGCCGGCTGCGCCGGGTGCGCGAGGAGGTCCGGGCCGTGGACGGGATCTCCTTCCGGGTGGCGCGCGGCGAGATGGTCGGCTACATCGGGCCGAACGGTGCGGGGAAGTCCACCACGATCAAGATGCTGACCGGCATCCTGGTGCCCAGCGGCGGCCGGCTGCGGGTAGCCGGCATCGATCCCGCGCAGCAACGCACCCGGCTGGCCCGCCGGATCGGTGTGGTCTTCGGGCAGCGCACCACCCTGTGGTGGGACCTGCCGCTGAAGGACTCCTACGAGCTGGTGCGGCGGATGTACCGGATCCCGGACGCCGCCTACCGCGCCCACCTGGAGCGCTGCGTGGAACTCCTCGACCTGGCCCCGCTGCTGGACGTCCCGGTGCGGCAGCTGTCGCTGGGGCAGCGGATGCGCGGCGACATCGCGGCGGCGCTGCTGCCCGACCCCGAGGTGCTGTATCTGGACGAGCCGACCATCGGCCTCGACGTGGTCAGCAAGGCGAAGGTGCGCGGGTTTTTGCGCGAGGTGAACGCCGAGCGCGGCACCACGGTCCTGCTGACCACCCATGACCTCACCGACATCGAGCAGCTGTGCCGCCGGGTGATGGTGATCGACCACGGCCGGCTGGTCTACGACGGCGGCCTCGACGGGCTGCGCGCGGCCGGCGGCGGGGAGCGCACCCTGGTGGTGGACCTGGAGCGCGAACTCCCGCCGATCGAGGGCGTCCCGGGGGCCCGCACGGTCCGGGTGGACGGGCCCCGGCAGTGGCTGGCCTTCCCGGCGTCGCAGAGCGCGGCGCCGCTGGTCGCGGCGGTCGCCGCGGGCTATCCGCTGGTGGACCTGTCGGTGCGGGAGCCGGACATCGAGTCCTTGATCGCCGAGTTGTACGCGGGTGGCGGGATGCGTGCGGATGCGGCCGGAGCCGGGGGAAAAGACGGCCGCGCCCTCTAATCTGTCCGTATGACCGATGACCTTCCCGAACTGCGCGCCTCCGACGCCGACCGCGAGCGGGTCGCCGAGATCCTTCGGGACGCCGTCGCCGAGGGGCGGCTGGCGATGGAGGAGTTCGACGAGCGGCTGGAAGCGGCGTACCGGGCGCGCACCTACGGGGAGCTGGCGCCGCTCACCGCCGATCTGCCGGCGGCCGCGGCGGCCCCCGCGCCGCTGTCGCTGCGCAAGGACACCGCGCAGGTCACGGCGTGGTCCCAGCGGATCGTGCCGCACACGGACGGTTCCGCGGCGGGCATCGGCATCCTGGGCGGCTTCCAGCGCAAGGGCCGGTGGACCATCGGGCGCCGCTTCACGGCGGTGTGCCTGATGGGCGGCGGCGAGCTGGACCTGCGCGAGGCGAACTTCGCCGGGCCCGAAGTGACCATCACCTGCTGGGCGTTGATGGGCGGGGTCAACATCGTGGTGCCGCCCGGCGTCGAGGTCGATGTGCGGGGCCTGGGCATCATGGGCGGCTTCGACGCGCGGGAGGACGGGACGCCGGGTGAGCCCGGCGCGCCCCGGGTGATCGTCAAGGGGCTGGCCCTGATGGGCGGCGTCGGCGTCGAGCGCAAGCTGCTCAAGGAGGAGAAGCGCCGCCTCAAGGAAGAGAGGCGGCGCCTGAAGGACGAGGGGCGCAAGGAGCTGAACTGAGCGCTCGCGCCTGCCCCGCCGGTGTCACAGCGCGGCGGGCGCGGCCTGCTTGAGGTGCTCCAGGTTCACCGCGTCGGCCATCGCCCGGAAGCCCTCGTCGCTGGGGTGGAGGTGGTCCCCCGAGTCGTAGGAGGGCCGCAGCCGGACCGGCATCGACGGGTCGCGCAGCGCCTTGTCGAAGTCCACGACCTCGTCGTAGACGGAGCCGGAGCGGATGATCCGGTTGACCCGCTCACGGACCGAATTCAGCAGATCGGAGTAGCCGCGGTGCCCCCCGAACGGCGTAAGGGTGCTGCCGGTGACGCGCAGCCCGCGGGCGTGCGCCTCGCGGACGATCTGCCGCATCCCCGCCACGATCTTCTGCGGGTCGAGCTGGCGCGGCGACTTGAACAGGTCGTTCAGCCCGATCTCGACGATCACGGCCTTCACCCCGGAGCGCGACAGCGCGTCGCGGTCCAGGCGGGACAGCACGCTGGGCCCGTTGTTCGGCGAGAACCTGCTGCCGTTGACCAGCAGGCGGTTGCCGCTGATGCCCTGGTTGAGGACGCCGTAGCGGGGCGCGCCGGGCTCGTTGCGCAGCCGCGCCGCGAGGAAGTCGGTCCAGCGGTGGTTGGCGCCGGCGGTGGAGGTGATGCCGTCGGTGATGGAGTCGCCGATGGCGACGACCGCGCCGCGGGCCTGGGTGCTCCACACGTCCACACCGGTCAGATAGCGCCAGTACGGGCTCTGCTCGGTGTAGGCGGCTCCGGTGGCGTCCTCCGCCCGGTCGCCGCGCGCCAGGTAGGAGGTCTGCCGGGCGTAGGGGTGGTACGTGGCGGGGCCCGAGGTCGACGGGGAGTAGGTGGTGACCAGCAGGTCAGCGTCCCCGGGCACCTTCAGCCGGGTCGGGTCGCTGGTGACCGCGCCGCCCGCCGGGATGGTCACCGCGGGCTTGCCGCCGAAGGACAGCCGCCGCATGGTGCCGGTCGCCGCGGTGGGGTTGCTGGGGGCCGCGGCCAGCGCCATCGAGGCGTGGCTGACCACCAGCGGGCGGGTGCCGTAGAGGTTGGAGAGCTGGATGCGCACGCCGGAGCCGCCGACGCTGGTGTGCACGACATTGCGCACCGACATGCCCGCGTAGCCGTTCAGGGTGCCCGGCTCGGCCGCCGCGGCCGCCGCCGACCAGGTGCCGACCCACTGCCCGGAGACCGCGGGGGCCGCCGGGTCGCGTGGCTTGTGGGAGGAGTCGCCCAGGCCGCCGTCATCGCCGCCGAAGCCGACGAATATCGCGGTCGAGATCAGCACGACCACTGCCGCCAGTCCGGCGAACAGGGCGTAACCCACACTTTTGTTCATGCGGGAGGGCTCTCCTGGAGAAAGTGGAGCAACACGCTCCGGGCGGGCAAGGGCAGCGGATGATCAGCGGCACCGTTGCGGTCCGATCGGTCCTTCATGATCCCACGGACCTCCGGGGAACCGCCCGGCGCCCCGGGCCGTTCCGCCACGGCCATGGGACGTGGGGAACTCGTGATGCGTTCCAGGAGTAGGTCACAGTGGGACACGGAGCCGGGCCGGCGGCCGGTGCGGAGCAGCATAGGCCGTCGGGATGACGGGGGAACGCGGTGGGAGCGGTGGAGCGGATGGAACGCAGAGATTCGGACACGGCGGCCGGGGCGGCGCGCGGACCGGTGGCGCCCGCCGCCCCCGGGGCGGCCGGATTCGCCTTCGGCGCGGCCGACGAGGAGCGCCGGCACGCGGTGCGCCGGATGAAGACCCTGGCCACCGGCCTGCTGCTGGCCGTCGCGGTCGTCTACGTCCTGGCGAAATGGGCCGGATCCGCCGGAGCGGGCGGCTGGACCGGCTATGTCGCGGCCGCCGCGGAGGCCGGGATGGTCGGCGCGCTGGCCGACTGGTTCGCGGTCACCGCGCTGTTCAAGCGGCCGATGGGGCTGCCGATCCCGCACACCGCGATCATCCCCACCAAGAAGGACCAACTGGGTCAGAGCCTGGGTGACTTCGTCGGGGAGAACTTCCTGTCCGGCGAGGTCGTGCGGCGCCGGCTGCGCTCGGTGGCCGTCGGCCGGCGGCTCGGCGGCTGGCTCGCCGACCCGGCGAACGCCGACCGGGTCACCGCCGAGGTGTCCACCGCGCTGCGCGGCGCGCTGACCGTGCTGCGCGACTCCGATGTGCAGGCCGTGGTCGGCGAGGCGATCACCCGCCGCGCCGCCGCCCAGGAGATCGCGCCCGGTCTCGGCACGCTGCTGGAGCGGGTCGTCGCCGAGGGCGGCCACACCCGGGTGGTGGACCTGGTCGTCGCCCGCGCCCACGACTGGCTGGTCGAGCACGGCGACTCCGTGATGACCGCGGTCTCCGGCGGCGCGCCCGGCTGGACCCCGCGCTTCGTCGACCGCAAGGTGGGCGACCGGGTCTACAAGGAGCTGCTGCGCTTCGTCACCGAGATGCGGGACATGCCCGCACACCCGGCGCGCGGCGCGATCGACCGCTTCCTGCGGGACTTCGCGGACGACCTGCAGTCCGACCCCGAGACCCGGGCCCGGGTCGAACGGCTGAAGTCCGAGGTGCTGGGGCGCGGCGAGGTCCAGGACCTGATCGCCTCCGCCTGGGGCTCGGTGCGCGCGATGATCGTCGCCGCCGCCGAGGACGAGCGCAGCGAACTGCGGCTGCGGGTCCGGGCGGCGCTGCTGTCCCTGGGCCGGCGGCTGGCCGCCGAGGAGCGGCTCCAGGGCAAGGTGGACGGCTGGCTGGAGAACGCGGCGGTCTATGTGGTGACGACCTATCAGCGCGAGATCACCTCCCTGATCACCGACACCGTCGCCGGCTGGGACGCCGCGCAGACCTCGCGGAAGATCGAGGCGCACATCGGCCGCGACCTGCAGTTCATCCGCATCAACGGCACCGTCGTCGGCGCCCTGGCGGGCCTGGCGATCTACGCCGTCTCGCAGGCCTTCGGCGGCTGACGCCCCGTTCGCGGCGCGGACCGCGCACCGCCTCTGGCGGGTTGTGCCCGCAGGGCTTACGGTGCCCGCGTGCGCGAGCGGATACCGGTGGTCGTACAGGGGCGGCGCCCCTCCCCACCGCGCCCTCCTGTCGTGCGGGTGCTGTGGACGGGCGCGGAGCTGGCCGTGACGGCCGGCCTCGTCCTGCTGCTGTTCGTCGCCCACCAGCTGTGGTGGACGAACCGTCAGGCGCAGGCGGCGGCCCGCGACCAGGTGGACCGGCTGGAGCGGCAGTGGGACGCCCGCCCGCCGTCACCTGGGCCGCCCCCGTCCGGCGAGGGCGCGGCCGACGGGGCGCGCGGCACCGGGCGCACCGCCTCGCCCACCGCCCCCGGCCACCGCGCCGCCGCCCCGCCCCCGCGGCCCCGCACGGACCTCGCGTACGCGGTGCTGCGCATCCCGCGGCTCGGCCTGACCGCCCCCGTCGCCGAGGGCACGGGCAAGGCCGCGGTCCTCAACCGGGGCTATGTGGGCCACTATCCGCACAGCGCGCAGCCCGGTGAGTGGGGCAACGTCGCGCTGGCCGGGCACCGCAACACCCACGGCGAGCCGTTCCGCCACCTCGACCGGCTGCGCCCCGGCGACACCGTCACCCTCGACACCGCCCGGACCCGTGCCACCTACACCGTCCGGCGCGTCCTGCCGCGCACCACACCCGGCGACGGCTCGGTGCTGGCCGCGGTGCCCCGCAGCGCGGTGCACCCCTCCTACGGGTTCACCGCGCCCGGCGCCTACCTCACCCTGACGACCTGTACGCCGGCCTACACCTCCACCTACCGCCTGGTGGTGTGGGGAGTGTTGCGGTCGACACAGTCCCGGTAGGAGCGGCCGGGCGTCGCCTAGGCTGACGCCCCGTGCGTAACCAGACCCGCGAAGAGCGGTCCCCGGGCTCCCGCAGACGTCCCGCGCTGCTGTGGCTGCTGCTGCCGTACGTGCTGTTCCTGGGGGTGCTGCCCTTGGTGAACCGGGTGACGCCGACGGTGCTCGGGCTGCCGTTCCTGTTCTTCTGGGTGCTGCTGGCGACGCTGGCCACCCCGCTGTCGGTGTGGCTGGCGCGGCGCGGTGACAGGGCGCGGGGGCGGATGTGAACGCCGCCGTCGCCACCGCCGTGTTCGGCGGATTCATGGTGCTCACCGTCGTCCTGGGACTCCTCGCGGTGCGGGGACGCCGAACGGCCGGGGGGCGTCCGGGCGGGGGCGGGCTCACCGAGTGGTCGGTGGGCGGCCGGAGCCTGGGCACGGTCTTCATCTGGGTGCTGATGGCCGGCGAGAGCTACACGAGCTTCAGCTACCTCGGCGCGGCCGGCTGGGGCTACAACTTCGGCGCCCCGGTGCTCTATCTGCTGGCCTACATGTCCTGCGGCTACGCGCTCGGCTACGTCGTCGGCCCGATGCTGTGGGCCTACGCCCGCCGGCACGGCCTGGTCGGCATCACCGACATCGTGGCGCACCGCTACGGCCGGCCCTGGCTCGGCGCCGCCGTCGCGCTGCTCGCCACCGTCTGCCTGCTGCCGTACATCCAGCTCCAGATCACCGGCATGGGCGTGGTCGTCTCCACGATCTCCTACGGGGCGATCAGCCTGAACTGGGGCTACTTCCTCAGCTTCGCGGTGACCACCGCGTTCGTCACGGTCAGCGGGCTGCGGGGCAGCGCCTGGGTCTCGGTGCTCAAGGACGTCCTGGTCGTCGCCACCCTCGGGTTCCTCGCGGTCTATGTGCCCTGGCACTACTTCGGCGGCTACGGGCCCTTCCTGCACCGGATCGTCGCCGAGAAGCCGCAGTGGCTGACCTTCCCCGGGCACGCCTCGGGCGGCCTGGGCCAGGTCTGGTTCGCCACCACCACCGTCGTCAACTCCCTGACCGTGGTGATCTTTCCGACGACCGTGGCCGGCTACCTCGGAGCCCGCAACGCCGACGCGCTCCGCCGCAATGCCATGTATCTGCCCTTCTACAACGTGCTGTTGTTCGTGCCGGTGCTGCTGGGGATGGCCGCGCTGTTCGTGGTGCCGCACCTGAGCGGTGCGGGCTCCAACCTCGCGCTGTTCAAACTGGTGGTGGACTCCCTTCCGGCCTGGGCCGTGGGGGTGATCGGGGCGGCCGCCGCCCTCTCCTCCATCGTGCCGATGGCCGTGTTCATGCTGGTCATCGGCACGATGTGGGGGAGGAGCGTGCTGGGCGCGCGCACCCGCGGGCCCGCCGGGGCGACGGGAGCGGCCGAGGGGGGAGAGCGGGGGACGGTGCCGGGCGGCCGGCAGAAGCTGTTCTCGCAGCTGGTCGTGGTGGTGGCCGGAGCCCTGGCACTGCTGTTGACCTACACCGCCCCCGACACCCTCGTCCGGCTGTCGCTGATCTCGTACGAGGGCATGGCGCAGCTCGTACCGATGCTGCTGCTGGGGCTGGTGTGGCGGCGGCTGACGGTGCACGCCGCGGTGAGCGGCCTGGTCGTGGGCTTCGCGCTCGTCTGCGTCCTGGTCTTCGGGGGACACGACCCGGTGCGGGGGGTGAACGCGGGGCTCGTCGGGCTCGTCGTGAATCTGGTGGTGGCGCTCGCGGTCACCTGGCTGGGGCCGGGGGCGAAGGACGGGCGGCCGGACGCCGAAGTGCTGGCGCTGGAGGACGAGTTCCCCCGTCAGGAGGGGACGGCGCCGCGCGGCGGCGGGGTCAGCCCGCCGGCGTCGAGGTGATCTTCTTGCCCTCCTTGGAGACCGCGAACCACAGGCCCATCTTGCCCTGGCCGTTGATGTCGCCGGGCTGCTTGTCACCGGTGAAGGTGTAGACCGGCCAGCAGTCGACGGCCAGCTGGCGGAGGCCGTCGGGGCGGGTGACGGTGGAGATGAGCTTGGCGGGGATGCCCTTCAGCTTGGAGCGGTCGGCGGGCTTGGCCGGCTTCCAGGTGTCCAGGCAGGCGTCGTTGCAGCCGAACTTCATCGGCCAGGCGCTGTCCTTGTTGAAGCGGTAGAGCGTCATGCCCTTGCCGTCGACGAGGATGTCGCCGAGCTCGGGCTGGTTGAGCACCGAGACGTCGCCGGGCTCCTGGGCGCCGGCCTTCTTGCCGTCCGCGGCCAGCGCGTTCCAGGTGCCGCCCACGCCCTGGCCCTTGGTGTCGCCGGGCTTGGTGTCCTTGACGTAGCGGTAGGCGGGCCAGCCGCCGATGGTGAGCTGCTTGGTGCCGTCGGCGCGGGTGACCGAGCCCAGGTCGCTCTTGGCGATGCCCGCGGGGGCCTCGGCGCCGTCGGCGGGGACCACCGGCCAGGTGGTGGCGCAGGAGCCGGAGCAGTTGGACTTCGGCGGCTTGGCGGTGTCCTTGTCGAAGCGGTAGAGGGTCATGCCCTTGGAGTCGGTGACGACCGGGCCGAGCTTGCTGTCCTGGTGCAGCGCGAGCGTTCCGGCGCTCGCCGCCTGGGGGGCCGCGCCGCTGTCGCCGCCGGCCTGGCCGCCGTAGCCGTTGTCGCCCTGGCTGGAGCCGGAGGAGCCGTACTTGTAGTTGGTGCCCGAGCCGGCCGGCTGCACGGTGTCGGTGGTGGGGGTGGTGCCGGCGCTCTGGTTGTCGCTGCTGCCGCAGGCGGCGGTCAGTGCCAAGGTGGCGACCGCCATGGCCGCGAGTCCCGCTCGACGTCGAGTGATCATGATGTCTCCTCTGCCGGATGGTGGCTGTGTCGCTTGCCGGGATGAAACCGAGTTGCCTGTCCGATGGCCCGTGTGGTGGCGGGCCGGCCCCGGCGGGGTGCCGTCGCCGGGGGAATACGCGCTGCGGGGGGCGGGGCGTTCAACGGCGGCGAAGAATTTTCCCCGCGCGCAAAAACCCCGCCCGGCACGTCAGTTGCCGCCCTGCACCCGCAGCGCCAGCGCCGGGCAGCGGCGCACCGCGAGCTGCGCGCGGCGCCGCATCCGGGCGGGCAGCGCCATGCTGGCCTTCTCCGGGTAGCCGTCCGGGCCGAGCTTCACGATGCCCGGCACCACGTCCGCGCACAGGCCGTGGCCGCGGCACAGCGTCCAGTCGACCAGCAGCCGCTCCTGCGGCGGTGCGGCGGGCGCCGCCGCCGGCGCGGCGACGGGCGTGGCGGCCGGCAGCAGCGGCAGACGCCCGGTGACCGGCAGGGCCCCGGTCACCGGGCGGCCGCACCCGAACCCCCGCGCATGGCGCTCGAACTCCTCGGGGAAGGCGGCGAGGGCCGAGGCCACGAAGCGGGCGGTGCCGTCCGGGTGGCTGCAGGCGCCGCGCTTCTCCACGGCCCGCATCCGGGCCTGCACGGCGTCCAGCGCGGCGTCCCCGCCACCGCGGACCGCGAGGTCGAGCTGGTCGGCGAGCGCCGGCAGCCCCAGCACGCAGGGGCCGCACTGGCCGGCCGACTCGGCGCCCATCCACTTCGCGACGCGTACCGTCTCGCCCGCGGGGCAGGTGTCGTACGGCAGCGGCAGGACCGCCCCGGCGCCCAGGACCGCGTGGTAGGTCTTCAGCGCCTCACGGGAGAGCGTGGCGGTCTGGGCGTCGACGGGGGAGATGAACGTGCCGTGGTAGCCGCCGATCAGCACGCCCTGGCCCGCGTCCATGCCGCACAGCGTGAGCACCCGGTTGAGCGGTACGCCGTAGGGGACCTCGACCACCCGGTTGCCGGCCACGGTCAGCAGCAGGGTGCCGGGCTCCGCGGGCAGGCCGGTGGTGCGGTAGCCGAGCGCCCCGAGCCGGGCGGCCACGGCGAGTTGGGCGTAGGTCTCGGTGTTCGACAGCAGGGTCGGCACACCGTTCAGCCCGCGCTCGCTGGAGCGGATCTTGCGGCCCGAGGGCAGGCCCGCCCCGCCGCCCAGGCCGTTCGTCATCGCGGAGCCCTCACCGGTGACGAAGCGTTCGGTCAGCAGCGTGACCCGTAACGTCGGCCGCACCGGGCCGCGTTCGTCGATGGCCCGCTGCACGGAGTTCAGGACGTCCGTGCGGGTCACGCCGATGGCGACCTCCTGGGCGCCGAGGGAGTCCGCGGCCAGCAGGGCGCCGTCGAGCACCAGATGCGGGGCGTGCAGCAGCATCGCGGTGTCCTTGAGGCAGCTGGGCTCGCCCTCGCTGCCGTTGACCACGATCGCGCCCTTGCCGTCGGCCCGCTGCATGCCGTCCAGGACCGCGGTCACCTTGCGGGCGAACGGGAAGCCCGCGCCGCCGCGGCCGCGCAGGTCGATGTTCTCGGCGAGCGCCACCAGCTCCTGAGAGGTCAGCTGGGGCAGGCTGCCGTGCCGGGCCAGGTGCGCCACCCGGTCCATCCGGGGCATCTCGTCCAGGCCGGCCAGCAGCCGGGGCGGACCGTAGGACGCCAGCGTCGGTACGGGCTCCGGGCCGGGGAGGACCGGGAGCGGGCGGGTCGGGGCGGGGGCGGTCATGGGAGTTCTCCTGTGTTCCTGCGTGCGCCGCGCAACCGCAGCGCGAGCCGTACGGCCACCGCGACGAGGCAGATGGCGTAGCCGACGAGGGCGTAGCCGGCCGCGGGGCGGCCCGCCCGGAGGCCGTGCACCAGGGCCAGCCCCCAGGCGACGTACGCGCTCATGTGCAGCCCGCGCCACCACCGGGAGGCGGTGATGCCGGTGAAGGCGCCGCGTACCGCGCCGGTCACCGCGACGGCGAGGAACACGTAGGCGGCGAGGGTGCCGAGGCCGATGAGGCCGGGGCGGGCGCCGTCGGTGAACGGCACCGCGGCGGCCCCCGCATCGGTGTGGCCCTCGGAGACCTTGACCCAGATGTGCAGGCCCAGGAAGCCGAGGCCGGCGACGCCGGTGCCGCGGTGCACGGCCTGGGCGAGCAGCCGGTGACCGGATTTCAGCACCATCCGGTCGGTGGCGGCCAGGCCCCACAGCACGGTCACCGACAGGGAGACCAGCGCGAGCACCCCGGCACCGAAGTCGAGGAAGTTCAGCACGCCGTCCATCGCGCCGGAGCGCAGCAGGACGGCGAGGAAGAGCAGCAGTGCGGCCGGAAGCGCCGGGCGGAGCACGGCGGTTCCGGCGAAGCCGCCGGCCGATCGGCGGGCCGGCGGCCCGGGTTCGTTCGGGGGGCGCCGGGGGCGAGGCACGAAAGGCGAAGGCCGGGCTCGGTGTGCGGCGCGGCGGCTCTGCATACGCGGTGCGGACATCGGACCTCCCGGTGTCAGGGCGCGGGTGCTGGGATGCGAATTTCGAGGAAATATCCCGGGGGCGTAATTTGCCCGGGGCTTTTGTTCGGGTGACCCCCGGTAACACTAAACATTCTGTAACCGAGTGGATACGCAGGGCCGTAATCCGGATGTCAAAAGCATCTACGAACGTGTTCAGGATTTCGTAAGGTTTATCGCGCTGTGACAAATTCCTGCAGTGGCATCGCGGGCGCGCGGCACGACTCCGGATGATGCCGACTCAGGCGCACGGGGTGCGCCACCCCCCGTAACAGCCGCATCCCCGCCAGGATCGAGGTAGCGATGTGTGATCTCCTGAACCGCATCTGGTCGCGTCCCCGAGGAGAGTGGTCCCGCGTAGTCAGAAATGAACTACCGGACCTCTCCGAGAAGTTGGTCGCGGAGTTGCAACGCGGATTTCCCGCATTGTCCGCACTTCTCGGGGATACTCCCGTAGAAGAGGCACATTGGGCGCTTGAACAGGCCTTGCTGACAGTTCTTGGGTACCAAAAAGAGTCGGAGAGTAAACCTCCGGCAGGACCTTCAGTGGTGACCCCGATGCCCGTCGCACGGGCTCGCCAGGATCTGTTCGACGTGCTCGCCGGACAACGCGAGGCTCCGGAGGAGGGATTGAGCGGGCTGTCCCGCGAGGCCGGCTGGCCCGTCCCCGACACCCTGCAGGCCGTCGTGCTTGCCACCCCCGCCGAGGCGGCGCAGCTCGCCGCGGCACTGGGCCACGCCCTCATCGGCAATGTCGAGGGCTACACCTGTCTGTTCGTCCCCGACCCAGCCACCCAGACCCGGGCCCGCCTGGAGGCGGCGCTCAAGGGCCGGCCGGCGGCGGTCGGGCACGTGGTGCCGGCCACCGACACCGCGTCGTCGCTGCGTTGGGCCCGCTATCTGCTGACGCTGGCCCCCAGCCGGGTCGGCCCGGAGTCGCGGCCCGCCTTCGTCGACGACCACCTCTCGGCGCTGCTGCTGCTCCAGGACGAGTCGCTGGCGGACGCGCTGACGTCCCGCTGGCTGGGACCGCTGGAGGAGCTGACGCCGCGGCAGAGCGAACGGCTCGAAGTCACCTTGCTGGCGTGGCTGGAGGGCGGCGGAGCACCGGAGGCCGCCAAGCTGCTGCATGTGCACCCCCAGACGGTCCGCTACCGCCTGCGCCAGATAGAGAAGCTCTTCGGTCCGGTGCTGCGCGACCCGCGCACCCGCTTCGAGCTGGAGATGGCGCTGCGCAGTCGCCGTCTGATGGCGCATGTCCGCAGCTACCGCGCACGGGCCGGCCGCCGCGCCAGGGCCGTCGCCTCCTCCATCCGCCCGCTGGGCGTGGCCCGCGAGGCCCGCGTCAACGGTCTTTGACGCAGCAGCGGATGAACCACCGCGCCCCTTGAGCTGACCGCCGGCGCGGCGCAGCGGCCCCGACCCCCGGACCACCCGGGTCGGGGCCGCTGCCGTGCCGTGCCCGCGGGGGCGCCGCCGGGCCGCCGCCCGGCGCGGTGACCGCGGTGCCCCGTCTTCGGGCCGCCGCGGGGAGGCGCCGTCGTGCCACTGCTGCTGTGCCATGTCCTCGGGCCACCGCTTCGTCAGGGCCCTGGGGCCGGTGCTGTGTCGTGTCCTCGGGGTGCCGCCGCGGCGGGGCTCGTCGCCGGGGCCGAGCCCCGGAGCCGGAGCCGGCGGCCGGCACCGTTGCCGTGCCCGCCGCCTGCCCCTGCCTGCCCCGCCGCCCCGCCGACTCCTCCGCCCCGGCATGCCGGGTGCCCCTCGGGGAGCGTCTCCCCGAGGGGCACCACGTCCGTCAGGTGAGGACGGGCGTCCGTGCGGTGCCGATGTCCGTCAGGTGCACTTCTGGCCGTTGTTGATGCAGTCCACGGCCTTGCTCATCAGGTTGTCCGGCATCACGTTGATGAAGTCGCCGTGGTCCGTGACGGGTTTGTGCAGCTGCTCGGGGAAGCTGTCCACCGCGAAGCTGTCGCCCTGCGGGACGTCGTAGGTGATCCGCTCCACCAGCTGCGGCACGGCCTTGAACCCGGCGGGGCAGGTGCCGTTCTGGTCCGAGAACGCCATGTGGTCGCGGTGGTTGGCGCTGTCGGTCTCCCGGCCGTCCCAGCAGTTCTGGAAGGCGAAGTTGCGCACGACCTGCGAGCCCTTGGGGCAGAGCGGGTACTTGTCCTTCAGCTGCCGGTTCTCGAAGCCGGTGCAGCTCCAGGAGGCGTTGGCGTTCTTGGTGCCGTTGGTGAACGCCTTGGCGTCACCGGTGATGATCCGCAGGAAGCGCGGCATCGCCTCGACCTGGCCGGCCTGGCTGCCGCGGTAGGTGAGGGTCACGGTGGCCGGGGTCAGCACCGAGCCGACGTTGGCGTCCTGCGCGGCGCCCGGCTTTTGCTCCGCGTTCCCGTCCAGCTTGCGCAGCACCGGCCAGTAGTAGGTCGACTGGTCGCCGTTGGTGCAGGTGGTGTCGGAGGCGGCCAGGGACTGGTCGGTGGAGTTGCCGTCGGTGGTGGTGTTGCCGACGTAGTCGTGCGTGTGGTGGGCGCCGTTGCTGACGCCCGGCGTCACGATGACGTTGTCGGAGTTGAAGTGGCCCTCCTCGTTGCGGCCGCACTCCGTGGTGAAGGTGCCGGTCGTGGCGTTGCCGCCCTGGGGGGCCGCGAACGGCGGCTGATCCGCGTTCGGCTGGACGTTGTTGATGTCCACGAAGTCGTCGGGGGAGGGACCGCCGGCCTGGCCCTGCTGCTGCCCGCCGTTCTGGTTCGGATCCTGGCCCTGCTGCTGGCCACCGTTCTGGTTCGGGTCCTGCCCCTGCTGCTGGCCGCCGGTCTGGTTCGGGTTCTGCCCCTGGTACCAGCCCTCCTTCACGGTCTTCGTGGAGTCGTTGCCGCCCGCGCCGGCGCCCTCGTTGACGGGCTTGACGGTGCAGCCGCTCATCTTGAGCAGATAGCCCGGCCGCTTGGCGTTCTTGGAGATGGCCGTGACCATCATCTTGATCGTCTTCTGGCGCTGGGTCTTGAGCCCGCCGAGGACGGCGGAGCCGCTGCCGCCCATCATCTTGTGGTACGCGTCGTGCACCTGCCGGTCGAGCGAGGACAGCCCCTTGGAGACCGGGAGCTGGGCGCTGTGCGGCACCTGGCGCAGCCGCTCGCCCACATCGGGGCAGGAGATCGTGAAGGCGGACACGGTGTGCTGATGGCCCGCGGAGGAGCCCGTCTCCGGGTGGGAGTTGCCGGCCAGCGCGGTCGTGGCGACCGCCGCCAGACCGCCGCCGCCCAGCAGGAGCGCCGCGGCTCCCACGAGCATTCTGTTCGTCAAACGCGAGCGTTTATGGGCTTGTTGCCGTTGCCTCATGAGATCACTTCGCTTCGTCCGATGTGAGGGGTGTCGTCCTGATGCGGTTCACAGAAGGGCGTGATGGGCGCCTCCCAGTGGGGTGCCTGCGCCGGGTCAGCTGGAGTGCAGGGTGTTGAAGTCGACCCGACCGGTCTTCTCCAGGAACGTGATGTGATCCAGCACGACGTCGTTGGCGCGGTCGGCCAGCGCGCGCACCATCGTGTTCTTGGTCTGGTCGCGGACCAGGGCCACCAGCCCGAAGACCTTGCCGTGGGCGCGGCGCAGCAGCTCCGCGAACAGCCGGTCGAACTCCTTGCCCTGGGCGTTGTTGAGCTGCCCGAGCCAGCCCTGCTGGGCGACGTTGGGCTCGGTGGGCAGCTCGATGCCCAGCGCCTTCCCGGCCTCGTTCGACCGCCGGTCCAGCTCGGTGTGCCCGGCCACGAGATGGTTGCCGGCCGTGCGGACGGCGTCCGTCGTCCCGCGCTGCTGCGCCATCCGGCCCGAGGGCAGCTCCCACAGCCCGGCCAGCTTGACCTTGCGCACGAAGTCCCGGTCCATCGCGGTGAGCGGACCGTAGCGGGTGTTGACCGTGCCCCCGCCGTCGTCGTCGTACGTGAGCGTGGTGGTCGCCGCGGCGGCGGACTCACCGAAGAGCTGGACGGGGAGCAGCAGCGCCGCGAGCGTGGCCATGAGCGCAGCTACCACCAGTCCGGTGGCGATGGTCCGCCCGGATGTTGCGGAGTTGCTGAGGATGGACCGCACACGACCTCCCGGATCGTCACTACTGGAATCCCACCGGACGCTAAGTGCCGCACCGGGTCGGCGGGCCCAGGTCCTCACCCCTGGACAAATAACGGCCGGGCCCGCCGCGGCACTGCTACGGTGCCGCGTGCGGGCCCGGCCGGGTGACACGGGTGACGTGCGCCGGATGCCGTGTGCCCGGCCGGGCCCGCACCAGGCGGCCCGGCCCGCGCGTTCAGCGTGCGTACAGGCTCGCCCCCGCCCAACGGCGGCGCTCGCGCCGGGACTCGGGCTCCTCGCTGCGGCCCTCGGCGTACAGCGCCTCGATCTCCGCCGCGTACGCCCGGACGATCGCCGCGCGCCGCAGCTTCAGCGACGGCGTCACCAGCCCGGACTCCTGGCTGAACTCGCCCGGCAGGACCCGGAAGGCGCGGATCGACTCGGCCCGCGACACCGAGGCGTTCGCCCGCGCCACCGCCCGCCGCACCTCCGCCTGCAACTGCTCCTCGGGCGAGGGGGCCGTGCTGCCCGGGCCCGGCTCGTCGCGCAGGGTGCGCCAGTGCGTCAGCGACTCCGGGTCCAGGGTGATCAGGGCGGTCACATAGGGGCGGTTGTCGCCGACGACCACGCACTGCGAGATCAGCGGATGCGCGCACAGCCGCTGCTCCAGCCCCTGCGGCGCCACGCTCTTGCCGCTGCTGGTGATGATGACGTCCTTCTTGCGGCCGGTGATGACGAGATAGCCCTGCTCGTCGAGGTGCCCGAGGTCACCGGTCGCCAGCCAGCCGTCGTACAGCCCGTCGTCCGCGGTGCCGCCCTCGTCGAGGTAGCCGGCGAACACCACCGCGCCCCGGACCCACACCTCGCCGTCCAGCGCCAGATGCACCGCGCTGCCCGGCAGCGGCAGGCCTACCGTCCCGAACCGCACCCGGCCGGGCGGCTGCACGGTGATCGCGCCGCTGGTCTCGGTCAGTCCGTAGCCGTCGTAGACGGTGATCCCGATACCGGCGAACAGCAGCCCCAGCTCCCGCAGCAGCGGCGAGCCGCCGGAGACGGCCGTGCGCACCCGGCCGCCCAGCATCTCGCGGATGTGCGAGTACACCAGCCGGTCGTAGAGCGCGTGGCGGGCGCGCAGGAACGGGTCGGGGCCGCGGCCGGTGCCCGCCTCCTGCTCCGCGAGCGCCTCCGCGTAGCGCACCGCCACCGTCATCGCCGCGTCGAACGTCCGCTGCCGGCCGGCCTGTTCCGCGGCCAGCCGGGCGCGGGTGCAGATCTTCTCGAAGACGTACGGCACCGCGAACAGGAACGTCGGACGGAACGAGGCCAGCGCCGGCAGCAGTTCGCGGGACGACACCTCCGGCTGATGGGCGAGCTTGACCCCGCCGCGCAGGCAGGCGACCTGCACCATCAGCCCGTAGACATGCGCGAACGGCAGGAACGCCAGCAGCGAGGGGCGCTCGCCGGGCGCGGCCAGCAGCCCGCCCCAGCCCGCGTAGAGGGTGTCGCACTCGGCGGCGAGATTGGCGTGGGTGATCACGCAGCCGCGGGGGCGGCCGGTGGTCCCCGAGGTGTAGACGATGGCCGCGGTGCCGTCCGGGTCGACCGCGTGCCGCAGCCGGTGGACGTCCGCGTCGGTCAGCCGGGTGCCCTCCTCCATCAGCCGCCGCACGCAGTCCAGGTCCAGCTGCCACAGCCGGCGCAGCGCCCGCTCGTCGCAGGCCTCGGCCACGGTCATCGCGTGCGCCTCGTTCTCCACGACGATCGCGGTGACCCTCGCCCCGGCGACGATCGCGCGCAGCTGCTCGGCCGACGCGGTCGGATAGACCGGCACCAGCTGCCCGCCGATCGCCCACAGCGCGTAGCTGAACAGCGTCCACTCGTAGCGGGTCCGGGCCATCAGGGCGACCCGGGTACCGGGCCGGACCCCGTCCGCCAGCAGCCCCTTGGCCAGGGCCATGACCTCGTCCCGGAACTCCGCCGCGGACACCTCCTGCCAGCCGCCGCCGGCCCGGGGGTCGCGACGGGCGAGCTGAGCGAAATCCGGCTGATGGGCGGCGGTGTCGAAGACGGAGTCGGCGAGACCGCCGGTCCGCAGTGGAGCCGCCAGGGCCGGAACGCTGATGTCGCGCACAGCACCTCCTTGGTGTTCCCCCTTGATTCCCCCTGGTCCGCCGACGTCCCCGACGGCAGGCAGGGCAAGTTACCGGCAGGTCTCACGGCTGCCCAGATCTATGGCTACTCTTGAGCGGAAGACGACAAGTCTTGAGGACCGGACAACCAGAGGAGGACGCCGGGTGCACCGCATCGTCGACAGCTGGCGGCTCTGCCTCTCGGCGCTGTTCTTCCTCCTGGCCGGTCTCCTGCTCTCGCAGACCGGCCTCACCGCGGCCCTGACCGCCGCCGCGACCACCGCGGCGATGCTGCTGCTGTGCAGCGCCTTCCTGATCGCGGCCGTCGCCCGGCCGCTGCCACCGGGCCGGGTCCGCACGGCGCTGCGCGACCGCGAGCGGCGTACGGCCTTCCTGCCCCAGCGCGATCCCGACGCGGCAGGGCGCCCGCGTCCCCGGGCACCGGGCCGTCCCCTCCCGACGGCCGCGTAGGCGCCCGGACCGGTCCCACCGCACCGCTGTCCGCGTCCGCGCGGCTCGTCACGCCGATTCCGCATCCCGGCACGACGAGACCCGTGGAGGGCTCACCCATGTCCATGTTCGGCTTCCTCGGCGCGGCACTGACGCACGCCGCCGACGCACTCACCCCGCTCTTCGGCACGGCGGCCATGGCCGCCACCATCGTCCTGTGCACGCTGGGCGTCCGCGCCGCGCTGCACCCCCTCGCCCGCGCGGCCGCCCGCGGCGAGAAGGCCCGCTCGGCGCTCGCCCCGCGCATGGCGGAGCTCCAGCGCACCCACAAGGGCAACCCCGAGCGGCTGCAGAAGGCGATCAGCGAGCTGTACGCCGACAGCGGCTCCTCGCCGCTGGCCGGCTGCCTTCCGATGCTGCTCCAGCTGCCCGTCTTCTTCGTGATGTACCACCTGTTCTCCCGCGGGGCCGGCGGTCTGCTGGACCACACCCTGCTGGGGGCGCCGCTCGGCGGCCACTGGACCCAGGCGCTCTCCGACGGCGGTGTCCTCGGCCCGCAGGGCCTGGTCTACCTCGCCCTGTTCGCGCTGATCACGGCGGTCGCCACCTGGAACTTCCGACGGGCCCGGGCCACGCTGGCCAAGGCCCCCGCCCCCGCCGCGGGCGGCACGAACGCCGCGCTGCCCGGCATGGCGTCGATGTCCAGGCTGATGCCGCTGCTGTCCTTCGGCACGCTGATCACCATCGCCGTGGTGCCGCTGGCCGCCGGCCTCTACGTGGTCACCACGACGACCTGGACGGCCTGCGAGCGGGCGCTGCTGCACCGCGACCGCAAGCCCGCGCCCGAGGGGGACACCGCCGCCGAGACCGTCCCGGACGCGCCCGCCCCGGCCCGCCGCCCGGCCCCGCGGCGCGCCCCGAAGACCCGCGCGGCCCGGCAGCGGGCCGCCC
>NZ_BMND01000028.1 GCF_014646275.1 Streptomyces kronopolitis | reverse complement strand
CCGTGGGCCGCGGCGGCGGGGGCCGCCGGCCGCTGAGCGACACCCGGCCCGCCCCCGCACGGGCCGCAGCTCAGAAGCCGGGGCCGCCCGCCCGGTCCTCGACCGCGGCCAGCTGACCCCAGAGCAGATCGGCCAGCTGTGTGACCAACTGCTCACGGGTGCACGGGCGTTCGCGCAGCCACCAGTCACCTGCGCCGTGCATCATGCCGACGATGCCGTGTCCCCAGACCCGTGCCGTCAGCTCGCCGCCCGGCCCCAGGTCCAGCCGGTCGGTGATCACCTTGGCCAGCTCCTCGCCGAGCCGGCGCAGCAGCGGGGCGGAGTGCCGTCCCACGTCGAAACCGGTCTCGGGCGCGGTGTCCCCCTCGGCGGGGTGCATCAGGAAGCGGTAGACCTGCGGCTGGCTCTCGATCGCGAGCAGGTAGGCGTCGAGGGTGGCCTCGACCCGGTCGCGGCGCAGGACGGGGGCGTCCAGCGCGGTGGCCAGATTGGCCAGCAGGGCGTCGGTGTGCCGCAGGGCGAGCGCGCGGTACAGCCCGCCCTTGTCCCCGAAGTGCCGGTAGAGGATCGGCTTGGTGATGCCGGCCTCGGCGGCGATGGCGTTCATCGAGGCATCCGGGCCGTCGCGCAGCACAATGCGCTCGGCGGCTTCCAACAGCTCCCGCCGCCTGTGCTCGGTCGTCGACTGCTGGCGGCCGCTGCGCTCGGTGCGTTCCATGGTCGTGCTCCCCACCCTTGTGAATCTGTGGCGCTGGCGCAACGTAACACCCGTTCTCCGCGGCGAATTCGTCCGCAGGGGGAGTTGACATCCCCTACTGGCGAGTAACACACTGCGGGTTACCGCTAGTAACATCGTACGGCGTGCAGCACTGGAGGGGACATGGCCGAGTTCACCATGGAGCTCAACGATGAGCAGAAGGAAGTCCGCGACTGGGTCCACGGCTTCGCCGCGGACGTCATGCGCCCCGCCGCCGCCGAATGGGACGAGCGCGAGGAGACTCCCTGGCCGGTGATCCAGGAGGCCGCCAAGATCGGTCTGTACTCGCTGGACTTCTACGCCCAGCAGTTCTTCGACCCCACGGGCCTGGGCATCCCCATGGCCCTGGAGGAGCTGTTCTGGGGAGACGCCGGGATCGGCCTGTCGATCGTGGGCACCGGACTCGCGGCCGTCGGCGTGCTCGCGAACGGCACCGAGGAGCAGATCGGCACCTGGGTCCCGCAGATGTACGGCGATGTGAACGACGTGAAGGTCGCCGCCTTCTGCTCGTCGGAACCGGACGCCGGCTCGGACGTCGCCTCGATGCGCACCCGCGCGGTCTACGACGCGGCCAAGGACGAGTGGGTGCTCAACGGCACCAAGACCTGGGCCACCAACGGCGGCATCGCCGACGTCCATGTCGTCGTCGCGGTCGTCGACGCCGAGCTGGGCTCCAAGGGCCACGCCTCCTTCATCGTGCCGCCGCGGACCCCCGGCCTCTCCCAGGGGCAGAAGTTCAAGAAGCACGGCATCCGTGCCTCGCACACCGCCGAGGTCGTCCTGGAGGACGTCCGCGTTCCCGGCCACTGCCTGCTCGGCGGCAAGGAGAAGCTCGACGAGCGCCTCGCCCGCGCCCGCGAGGCGGTCAAGAGCGACGGCGAGCGGGTGAAGAACGCCGCGATGGCCACCTTCGAGGCCTCGCGTCCGGCCGTCGGCGCGATGGCGGTCGGCACCGCCCGCGCCGCCTACGAAGAGGCCATGGAGTACGCCCGGACCCGCACGCAGTTCGGCCGCCCGATCATCGACAACCAGGGCGTGGCCTTCCAGCTCGCCGACATGCGCACCCAGATCGACGCGGCCCGGCTGCTGGTCTGGCGCGCCTCCTGGATGGCCGCGACCGGCAAGCCCTTCACGTCGGCCGAGGGCTCCATGTCCAAGCTCTTCGCCAGCGAGGTCGCCAAGAAGGTCACCGCCCAGGCCGTGCAGATCCTCGGCGGCAACGGCTTCACCCGCGAGTACCCGGTCGAGCGGATGCACCGCGACGCCGCGATCTACACCATCTTCGAGGGCACGAGCGAGATTCAGCGACTGGTGATCGCCCGGACGCTGGCGGGGGTGCCGATTCGCTGACATAGCGTCAATTTGTCGTGCCGCCGGTGCACTTGACCTCTGAGGGAGGTCGGGGGCGCCGGCGGTTTCGTGTGTGGGGGTGCTGTGCGTCCGCCTCCAGGGCGGTGGCGTCCACGGTCGCCGCTCAGCCGCGTAGCGGGCCTCTGCCCGTGCGCGGCTTTCGCGTTTTTGGTGCCGGTTCGGCGGCGCCGCTCGCCGGGTGCCTCTTGCGGGCCACCTCTTGACGGGCGGTACGCCTCGCTCTACGTTCCTTCCGTAAAGCAAAATATGTATTCCGCTATACGGAATTATGGACTCTGGCCCCGTGCCGGAGCGTGCCCGTGACAGGTCGATGCAGGAGTACGCGATGCCTCGAATGACAGCCGCCCGCGCCGCGGTGGAGATCCTCAAGCGGGAGGGCGTGCGCCACGCCTTCGGTGTGCCGGGCGCCGCGATCAACCCCTTCTACGCGGCGCTCAAGAGCGCCGGCGGGATCGACCACACCCTCGCGCGGCATGTCGAGGGCGCCTCGCACATGGCCGAGGGCTACACCCGGACCCACCCGGGCAACATCGGCGTCTGCATCGGCACTTCCGGCCCGGCCGGGACGGACATGATCACCGGCCTCTACTCCGCGATCGGCGACTCGATCCCGATCCTCTGCCTCACCGGCCAGGCCCCGACCGCGGTGATCCAGAAGGAGGACTTCCAGGCCGTCGACATCGCCGCGATCGCGGGGCCGGTCACCAAGGCCGCGACGACCGTGATGGAGGCCGCGCAGGTCCCCGGTGTCTTCCAGCAGGCGTTCCATCTGATGCGCTCCGGCCGCCCCGGCCCGGTCCTGATCGACCTGCCGATCGATGTCCAGCTGACCGAGATCGACTTCGACCCGGAGACGTATGAGCCGCTGCCGGCCTTCAAGCCGGCCGCGACCCGCGCCCAGATCGAGAAGGCCCTCGCGCTGCTCGCCGCGTCCGAGCGTCCGCTGATCGTCGCCGGCGGCGGGGTCATCAGCGCCGACGCATCCGAGCTGCTGGTCGAGTTCGCCGAGCTGACCGGTACGCCGGTCGTCCCCACCCTGATGGGCTGGGGCGTCCTCGCCGACGATCACGAGCTGCACGCCGGGATGGTCGGCCTGCAGACCTCGCACCGCTACGGCAACGCGAACTTCCTGGAGTCCGACTTCGTGCTGGGCATCGGCAATCGCTGGGCCAACCGCCATACCGGCAAGCTGGACGTCTACACCCGCGGCCGCACGTTCGTCCATGTCGACATCGAGCCGACCCAGATCGGCAAGATCTTCGCTCCGGACTACGGCATCGCCTCGGACGCCAGGGCCGCCCTGGAGCTGTTCGTCGAGGTGGCCAAGGAGCACAAGGCCGCTGGCGCGCTGCCCGACCGCGGAGCCTGGGCCGCCGCCACTCAGGAACGCAAGGCCCGGCTCCAGCGCCGTACGCACTTCGACGATATCCCGATGAAGCCGCAGCGCGTCTACGAGGAGATGAACAAGGCCTTCGGCCCGGAGACCCGCTATGTCACCACCATCGGCCTGTCCCAGATCGCCGGCGCGCAGATGCTGCACGTCTACCGGCCCCGCCACTGGATCAACTGCGGCCAGGCCGGGCCGCTCGGCTGGACCCTCCCGGCCGCGCTGGGGGTCGCCACCGCCGACCCGGCGACGCCGGTCGTCGCGCTCTCCGGTGACTACGACTTCCAGTTCATGCTCGAAGAGCTGGCGGTCGGCGCCCAGCACCGGATCCCGTACATCCACGTGCTGGTGAACAACGCCTATCTGGGGCTGATCCGCCAGGCCCAGCGCGCGCTCGACATCGAATTCCAGGTGAACCTGGAATTCGAGAACATCAACTCGCCGGAGCTGGGCGTCTACGGCGTGGATCACGTCAAGGTCGTCGAAGGGCTGGGCTGCAAGGCCATCCGGGTCACCGACCCGAGCGAACTGGGCGCCGCCTTCGAGGAGGCGAAGAAGCTGGCCGCCGAACACCGCGTCCCGGTCGTCGTCGAGGCCATCCTGGAGCGGGTCACCAATATCTCCATGGCGGCCGCGGAGATCGACAAGGTGAACGAGTGGGAAGAGATCGCGACCGAGCCCGGCCACGCCCCGACGGCGATCAAGCCGCTCAAGGTCTGACGGGGGGTCGGTCGGGTGCGGTGGGTGGGCCCGCGGCTCTGCCCCCTCCGCCGGAGTGACCGTCGTCACGTCACCCCCGTGGAACGCCCCTGCTCTGTTTACCGTTCAATTGAGTGTGGGCGCTGAAGAAGCGCTCACCCGCGAGCCCCGACCGGTCCCCCCGTCCGGCCGGGGCTTCCGCGTGTCCGGCGTGCGGGAGCGCGGAGCCCGGCGCAGGCTGGAGGCATGACCGAGCATCCGCCTGTCATCGTGCACCCCCCGACGCCGTCCGGCGGGCGGCGGGTGACCGTACGTGGGCAGATCGTCGGCCTGGCGCACGGCCGCGGCGATGTCGCCGAGTTTCTGCGCCGCGCGGGCGTGGCCGGGCAGGCCGAGGACATCGCGCTCGACGACCCCGGCCTCGTCGAATGGCGCGGTGGCTCACTGGACGACTGGCCGATGCCGCCCGCCTGAAGCGGCCGGTCACCGAGCACATCAGCGCGCCCGACATGCCTGCCATGTGCCGGGCGCTTCGTCGTCAATGGGCTTGCCGGCGACGGGCGTTGGCCGCGGATTCCGTGCCGCCGGCCCGTACCTGATCCGGTCCGTGCTCGGGAGCAGTCCCCACGCCTTGGCGGTCGGCGCACGCCCGCCCCGGCCCCCGGAGCGCCACGTCCGATTTCCGCCAGCGCCCCGCCCTGACCTGCGGCACAGTGGACACCGTGAGCAACGAGGACAGCAGGTACGAGGCGGTACGCAGCAGGGACGCCAGATTCGACGGCGCCTTCTTCTTCGCGGTGTCCACGACCGGCATCTACTGCCGGCCGAGCTGCCCGGCCACCACGCCCCGCCGCCGCAACGTCACCTTCTTCCCGACCTCCGCCGCCGCCCAGGGCTCGGGCTTCCGTGCCTGCCGGCGCTGCCGCCCCGACGCGGTCCCCGGTTCCGCGGAGTGGAATGCCCGCGCCGATGTCGTCGGGCGGGCGATGCGGCTGATCGGTGAAGGGGTGGTCGACCGGGAAGGGGTCAGCGGGCTCGCCGCCCGGCTCGGCTACAGCGCCCGGCAGGTGCAGCGGCAGCTGAACGCCGAGCTGGGCGCGGGCCCCGTCGCCCTGGCACGGGCCCAGCGCGCCCATACCGCCCGGGTCCTGCTGCAGACCACCGGCCTGCCGGCCGCCGACATCGCCTTCGCGGCCGGCTTCGCCAGCGTGCGCCAGTTCAACGACACCATCAAGGAGATCTACGCCCTCACCCCGAGCGAGCTGCGCGCCGCCCGCCCCGGGAGGACCACCCGGTACGGCCCGGTCGCCCCGAGCGTCACGGCGGGCACGCTGCCACTGCGGCTGGCCTTCCGCGGCCCGTATGCGGCGCGGCCGCTCTTCGACCACCTCCAGCGGCGTGCGCTCACCGGCATCGAGGAGGTCAGCGGCGAGCCCGGCGCCCGCACCTACCGGCGCACCCTGCGGCTGCCGCACGGCGCCGGAATCGCCGAGGTCGACGAGGTGACCGGCGACGGCTGGCTGAACTGCCGGCTGCGCCTGACCGAGCTGCGCGATCTGACCACCGCGAGCCAGCGGGTGCGTCGCCTCTTCGATCTGGACGCCGACCCGTACGCGGTGGCCGAGCGGCTCGGCCGGGACCCCGTCCTGGCGCCGCTGGTGGAGCGGTGTCCCGGCCTGCGGGCACCGGGCACCCCCGACCCGCACGAACTCGCCGTCCGCGCCGTGCTCGGCCAGCAGGTCTCGGTCGCGGCCGGCCGCACCCTCGGCGGCGCACTGGTCGCCGCCCGCGGCGAGCCGCTGCCGGAGCCGTCCGGTGCGCTCACCCACCTCTTCCCGCGGCCCGAGGACCTGTCACAGGCCCCGCTCACGGAGCTCGGCATGCCGGAGTCGCGGCGGGAGGCCCTGCGCACGCTCGGTGCCGCGCTCGCCGACGGCACCGTCACCCTGGACGCCGGAGCCGACCGGGACCGTACGGAGCAGGCACTGCTCGCCCTGCGCGGCGTCGGCCCGTGGACCGCCGCCTACATCCGGATGCGCGCGTTGGGGGACCCCGATGTCCTGCTGAGCGGCGATGCGGCCGTACGCGCCGGCATGCGGCGGGCCGGGATCCCGGCGGACGCCCTGGCGGCGCACGCCCATGATTGGCGCCCCTGGCGCTCGTACGCGATGCACCACTTCTGGAACACGCCGGCCACGGATCCGGCGACCGACCGACCATCCACTACGGAAGGCACAGGATCATGACGCTCTACACCACCCTCGACAGCCCGCTGGGCGAACTCCTGCTGGTGGGCGAGGAATCGGCCACCGCACCGGGCGGCACCGCGCTCGCCTCGCTGTCCCTGCCCGGCCAGAAGGGCGCCGCCACCGTCCAGGACGGCTGGACGCGCGACCCTGACGCCTTCGCCGCGATCGCCGAGCAGCTGCGCGCGTACTTCGACGGCACGCTGACCCGCTTCAGCATCGAACACCTCACCCGGGGCACGGACTTCCAGCAGCGGGTCTGGAAGGCCCTGGAGGCCGTGCCGTACGGCACCACGACCACCTACGGGGGGATCGCCGCCGAGATCGGTGCGGCGCGCGGCGCGGTGCGCGCCGTCGGCACCGCGATCGGCGCGAACCCGCTGCTCATCATCCGCCCCTGCCACCGCGTGATCGCCGCCGACGGATCCCTCTCCGGCTACGCGGCCGGCCCCGCGCCCAAGCGAACACTCCTCGGCATCGAGGGCGCCGCCCCGGACGCCGCCTGAGCTGAGGCTGGGCCGGCCGGCGCCCTGGCCGGACACTCTGCGAGACCGGCCCGAGACGCCTCAGAGCATGGAGCCACCGGTGACGTCGATGCGCTGGCCGGTGATCCAGCGGGAGTCGTCCGAGGCCAGGAACGCGGCGACGTCCGCGATGTCCGTCGGCCGGCCGATCCGGTTGAACACCGAATAGGCCGCCAGCGCGGCCCGGCCCTCGGGGGTGGCCCTGCGCGACGCGGTCACATCGGTCTCGACCCAGCCGGGGGCGAGGGTGTTGACGGTAATCCCGCGCGGGCCGAGGTCCTTGGCGAGGGCGAGCGTGAGGGTGTCCAACCCGCCCTTGGAGACGCTGTAGGCGATCTGCGCCGGGTGCGCCGTACTGGTCACCGCCGACGAGATGTTGATGACGCGCCCGCCGTCCCGCATCCGGCGCAGACCGTGCTGGGCGAGGAAGAACGGGGCCCTGATGTTGACCGCGAGGGTGCGGTCGAACTCCTCGTAGGTCACCTCGTCGATGCGCCCGGGAAAGTTGAGCGCCGCGTTGTTGACGAGGATGTCGAGGCCGGGTTCCGCACCGGCGGCCGCGAGTTCGGCGTCGAAGGCGGCGAAGAGGGCTTCGACGGCGCCCGGAGCGCCCAGTTCCGCTCCGACCATGAAGGCCCGCCCGCCCGCGCCGACGATGTTTTCGACGGTTTCCTTGGCCGCGGTGTCATTGCTGCCGTAGTGGACGGCGACCAGCGCGCCGTCCCCGGCGAGTCGCTGGGCGATGCCCCGGCCGATGCCCCGGCTGGCTCCCGTCACCAGTGCGGTCTTTCCCGTGAGGTCACCCATGATGTGAGGGCCTTTCGTGTACTGAGGAGAACGTGCTGCCGCCCACCGGGGGACGGGGGCGCGTGCGGCGGCCGTCGGCGCCGGCGGGCGGTCGTTTCAGGGGCGTGCGTCGAGCGCCGTGAGGGTGGAGTGGAACACCGGTTCGCCGTCCTGGGAGCCGGTGACCTGGACGGTCGTGGTGCGGGGGAGCGCGGACGGGACGCGTCGCGCCTCGATGACGCAGGGGGTGCCGTGTTCCGCGTAGCGGCGGAATTCCGTGCCGAAGGCGTACGGGATTAAGGCCTGGGGCGCGGCCAGCGTGCGGGCGGCCTGCTGCGCGGCGTCGAGCAGCAGCATGCCCGGGATGTGGTCATTGGCGGGGTTGACCATCGCGGCGTGGCCGGGCGGGATGCGCAGCTGCCACCGGGCGGGCCGGCCCGTGGGGGCAAGCAGGACATCGCTGTCGTGGGCGCTGCCGGTCAGCTGGTGCGGGATGGGCGTGGCGAGCGGGGCGGGGGCGTGGCGGGCGGTCAGCCGCGCACCGCGGATCCGGCGGTAGACGGCCGGGGAGGTGACGGTGACGTCGGAGTGGCCCGTCGCGACGATCCGGTCCGCCCTGCGGAGGGTCATGTCGAAGTGGCCGCTGGTGAGCGTGCCGGACCGGAAGCGCATCCGGCTGCAGCGGACCTCGACCGTCAACCTGGTCGGTCCCTCGCCAACCGCCAGATGTTCGGGATGAGTTGTGTACACCAGGTCACCGAGGATGAAATGGTGCCCGACCGGAACGCCCAGCTCGGTGTGGCACAGCAGCAGCCCGGCCTGGCGGATGGTCTCGCCGGTGAGAATGAGGTGGTGGCGGCCGTGCACCGGGGTGAAATACCCGTGGTCGTGGGGCCATCGGGCGGTCAGCGAGAAATGGGAGGCGTCCCGCCGGCGCCACGAGGTGACCAGAATGTCGTCGACGCGCGGGCGGTGCACGAACTCCCGGGGAACACAAGGGCCTCGGTGGTCTCCGGTTGCGGCATGGTTCCGGGCCAGGGGTGTCTGATGTGCCCTGGGTGGAACAGCGCCGCTGACGTGCATCGTGTCGCTCATGACTGCCCCCAGGCGTCTCAATGGGATGAGGTCCGGCGCTGTTAAGATACGTACCATCCGGTTTTATTTTCAATGCCGGGCGGCGAAACGGAGCAAGTAGCTGGCTCAGCGGCGACTTGAGCGGTAGCTAACTGATGCGGAACGTGAAAAACATCAAGAGACAGGAGGCGTCCTGTGGCACAACAGGACCGCGCTATCCGGACCCGGCGACTGATCCTGGAGGCGGCCGCTTCGGTCTTCGACGACCTCGGCTACGACCGTGCGACCATCGCCGAGGTCCTCGAGCGCGCCGGCGTGACAAAGGGCGCCTTGTATTTCCATTTCGCCTCGAAGGAACAGCTCGCCCTGGCCGTACTCGATGAGCATGTGACGGATATCGCCGTCGAGCCGCAGAAAATCAAACTCCAGGAATTCGTCGACGCGGGCCAGGTGCTGGCGTACCGGCTGCGCAGCGACCCGATCCAGCGCGGAGCGGCCCGATTGGCGGTCGAGCAGGGGTCCAACCACCTTGACCGCAAGCAGGGGATGATCGCGTGGACGCGGTTCGTCGAAACCCTGCTGAACCAGGCGAGGGATCGCGGTGAGGTGCTGGAGAGCGTCGCGGTCACCGAGACCGCCGAACTCTTCGTCGGCGCGTTCGCCGGTCTGCAGCTGATGTCGAACGCCCTGACCAACCAGGCCGATCTCAGTCACCGCCTGACGGTGTTCTTCCAACACACCCTTCCCAGCATCGCGGTGCCGGCCGTGCTCGCCAAGCTCAAGCTGGATCCGGAGCGCGGCGCGGAACTCGATGCCGCGCTGCAACGCAAGGGCCGCCCGGCCGTCGAGGCCGAGGTCGCGGTGAGTTGAGCAGCCGCGTCGACCGGTGCCGGCGGGGGCGGGGCGACAGGTGCGGACCGGGGTGATTCGGTTCAGGGCGGGCGGTTCGGGGCGTGTGGGGCGTGCGGCGCATTCAGGGGGCGGGAAAATACCGCGCAGTCGGTGTTGTGCGCCGGCTGTGTGGTCGAGTCGTGTGCGAAGTGTGCAGGTCGTTGGGGTATCGGCCGGAGTGGGAGGCGTCGCGGAAGAACCGCGGCGCCTTTCGCCGTTGACGGGTCTGCCAGTGGGCGCTGCCAACCGGAACGCGGGCGCGAGGTACGGCGATCGCTGTCCGGGCGGGACTGTCAGTGGTGTGCGGTTCACTGGTTGTGCGGGGTCGGTGGATTCCGCGTTCACGACGAGGCCGGGGGAGGCCCGATGAACGGGGCGGGGGAGAGTGCGGGGCGCTGCCGCGTGAGGCAGATCACGGCCCTGTGGGCGAGATTCCGGCCGGAGTGGCGGAATAGTGCTCCTGGATAACGCGTTCGTCATGCACGTATCAACGGCCTGACCGCACCGGCGTCCGAGGGCGCCCCCCACACCCCGCAGGCCCGCCGCCTACCCCTGCCCTCCCACCACCGCCACTCGCCCCTGCTCATCCTGCTCGCCTTACGCGATCCCGCCCGATCCTCCCGATCCGCCTCACCCTGCTCATCGTGCTCACTTCGCTCTGCCACGCCTGAAGACTCCGCGCCCCTCTGCCGCCCTGGAGGCCACCCGCATGACCCGGACGACGACGGACCAGCCAGCCGGAAGGACGGCGCCCCTCGCCGCAGCGCCCCCGATGCCCGACCGGGCCGCGGGCGGGCAGCGCAGAGCCGGCGGAGCCATCGTCCCGGTGCTCGCCTTCGCCGGCATCACCGTCGCGGTGATGCAGACGCTGCTCGTGCCGGTCATCAAGGACCTGCCGGTGCTCCTCAACACGGCACCCAGCAACGCCACGTGGGTCCTGACCGCCACGCTCCTCGCCGGTGCCGTCGCGACGCCGATCATGGGGCGCCTCGGTGACCTGAACGGCAAGCGGCGGATGCTGCTGGCCAGCCTCGCCATCATGGTCGTCGGCTCGCTCATCTGCGGATTCACCGACGACCTGGTCACCATGATCGTGGGCCGGGCGCTCCAGGGCTTCGCCATGGGCGCCATACCCCTCGGTATCGGCATCATGCGGGACGAACTGCCGCGGGAGCGGCTCGGCTCGGCGATGGGGCTGATGAGTTCCTCGATCGGGGTCGGCGGCGGACTCGCGCTGCCGGTCGCGGCCCTGGTCGCCCAACACGCCGACTGGCACACCCTGTTCTTCGGCGCCGCCGGGCTCGGCGTGCTGTCGATCGTGCTCACCCTCCTCGTCGTGCCGGAGACCGCGGTCCGTGCCCAGGGGCGGTTCGACGTGGCCGGTGCCCTCGGGCTGTCGGCCGGGCTGGTGGCCCTGCTGCTGCCCATCACCAAGGGCGGCGACTGGGGCTGGGGTTCGCCCACCACCCTCGGATTGTTCGGCCTCGCGGCGCTGATCCTGGTGCTGTGGGGCGTGATGGAGCTGCGCCTGCCCGATCCGCTGGTCGATCTGCGGACCACCGCCCGGCGCGAGGTTCTGCTGACCAACCTCGCCTCGATCACGGTCGGTGTGGCGTTCTACGCGGTCTCCCTGGTCATGCCGCAGCTGCTCCAGCTGCCCACGTCCACCGGATACGGGCTGGGCCAGTCGATGGTGGTGGCCGGGCTGTGCATGGCGCCGCTGGGGCTGACGATGATGTGCGTCGCCCCGCTGTACGCGCGGATCGCCGCCCGGCGCGGCCCCAAGGCCACACTGCTGCTGGGCATGCTGGTCATCGCGATCGGCTACGGCGCGGGCCTGGGCCTGATGAGCGCCGCCTGGCAGACCGTCATCATCGCGGTGGTCCTCGGCGCCGGAATCGGTCTGGCGTACTCCTCGCTGCCCGCACTGATCATCGGCGCCGTCGACCCGTCCGAGACCGGCGCGGCCAACGGCCTGAACACCCTGATGCGTTCGATCGGCACCTCGGTGTCCAGCGCGGTCATCGGCATGGTGCTGGCCCATATGTCCACGAGTGCGGGTCGGGTCACGATCCCGACGATGGCCGGCTTCCGGGTCTCCTTCCTGATCGCCACGGCCGCGGTCCTCGTCGGCGTCGCCCTGGCGTCCTTCCTGCCCTCGCAGGGGAAGACGTCCCGCCCGGCCCTGGTCGCGCAGGGCACGGACGGTACGGCGGACGTGGAGCACGAGGAGGCTCCGATCAGCCGGCGGCGTCCGGAGGGTGTGGCGACGGTGCCCCACGCGGGTGAACGGCAGGCCGCCCCCGTGGCCACTGGTTCGTCCGTGGCGGGTTCCTCCGGGGGTGGTTCCTCCGCGCCTGGTACGCCCGTGGATGTCGGGGTGGCCGAGCGCGTGGCCGGATTCCACGGCCGGGTGGCCGACGCGTCCGGCGCGCCGGTCCCGGGGGCGAGCGTCACCCTGATCGACCGTCAGGGCCGCCAGGCCGGTGTCACCACGGTCGGCGCCGACGGCCGTTATGCGCTCGACGCGTCCACGGCCGGCACCTACGTTCTGACCGCCGCCGCGCCCGGCCACACCCCGCACGCGGCCTCCGCCACCAGCCGCGGCGCGCAGGCCCGGCACCAGGTCGACCTGATCCTCACGGCTACCGGCCGGCTGCACGGCACCCTGTCCGGCGGCCCGGACGGCAGTGCGCTGGGCGACGGGAGCATCGTCGTCACCGACGCCCGGGGCGAGGTGGTGGCCCGCACGGTCTCCGACGCCGAAGGAGGCTGGGAGGTCACCCAGCTGCCGCCCGGCTCGTACACCCTGGTGCTCGGCGCCCCGGGGCACCGGCCGCAGGCCCGTGCGCTGGACCTGTCCGGCAGCGCCCCCGAACGGCAGGATGCCCGGCTTCAGCCGGCCGCGACGGTCCGTGGCACGGTGCGCGGGCCGGGCGGTGAGCCACTCGCCGACGCCGCCGTGACCCTCGTCGAGGACGGCACGGTCGCCGGGCACACCGTCACCGGCCCGGACGGCGTCTTCGCCTTCGCCGAGCTGAGCGGCAGTCACTACACCCTCACGGCAGCCGGATACCCGCCGCACGCCGCACCGATATCCCTGGCCGGCGGCGCCGACGAGTCCCTCGACCTGGAACTCACCCAGCCGTCGTCGGCCACCGCCTGACGCAGGCGCAGGCGCAGGCGAGCCGGGGCCCGGCTCCGACAGCGGCCCGATCACCCTGCGGGCCAGCCCCCTCCCGGCCCCGGTCCGGGAGGGCGGCCTGCCGCCGCCCATCAGCCTCGTCGCCCGGGGTGCCGGTCGGCGCCGGGGCGCGCGGTCGTGCGCCCGTTCCCGGGACCCGGGGCGGGCGTGCCCGTCCCCGGGCGGGGTGAGTGGCACCTGCGCGGCGATCCGGTTCCCGGTCCGCAGAACACCGGTGTCCGCCGGGGACGGGGGACGTAGCGGAACCGGCCATCGGACGAGGCCCCGGGGCCGATGGGGCGGTCGGGGGCGGTGGGGCGGAGGAACCCGTTCCGCGGAACGGCCGAACCCGGTGGTGCCCTGTCCGCAACTCGGGGGTTTTCTGCGAGTCTGAGCGGCACGCCCGCAATCCGGGCTGGTCACGGCCGGTTGCCGGGTCATCGGCGTGCCGGGTACACGGAGTCGTTAGCGGTGTGTTAGTGCCTCGTTAGCGGACCAGCAGTGACCGGGGCCACATTGGAGAGAGGCAACGGACGGACCGCACACCTTCCACGACCGCTCGCACCTACCAGACGAGGGGGACACTCATGTCGCTCACCATCAAGAAGCCCGGCCGCGGCCGCCGTGTCGCCGCAGGATCGCTGATCGCCGTCGCCGCGCTCGGGCTCTCCGCCTGCAAGGGCGGGACCGATGCCGCATCCCGCCCCTCGTCGGCCGCCTCCGCCACGTCCAGCGACACCGGTCAGGGCAGCGGCGCCCAGGCGTCCGGCGGACAGTCGCCCGGCGCCAAGCCGCAGTCCTCCACCCCGGGCGGCCACCGGCCCCCGGCCGCACCCAGCGTGACACCGAAGGGCACGGTCCCGCGCACCACCCAGTCGCACAGCTCGGCGATGGGGGCGTCGGACCGTTGCACCGCCGCCGCCATGTCGCTGCGGCTGGGCCGCGCCGACGCCGGTGCGGGTAACATCCGTTACCCCCTCATCTTCACGAACAAGGGCAAGAAGGCCTGCACGCTGCGCGGGTTCCCCGGGGTGTCGCTGATCAACCGGGACGGCTCGGCGGTCGGCAAGCCCGCCACCCGCGCGGCCGGCGCCGGCGGCGTCGTCCGGCTCCAGCCGGGGCAGAGCGCGCACGCCGTGCTGCACACCGTCAACGAGGGGGTCACGGATACCCCGTGCTGGGCCAAGTCGCAGATCGTCTACGTCTACCCGCCCGGCTCCAAGGAGCCGATGACCACGGGCAGTGACGGGCTGCGGGTGTGCGGCGGCCGGTTCGACGTGACCGCCGTGGAGCCCGGAGCCCTGGGCTGACGACCGCAGGGCAGGAGCAGGGCGCCCGACGGCCTCCCCGCACCACGGCCCTCCCGCACGACAGCACGCCCCCGGCGCACGAGACGCCGGGGGCGTGCTGTCGTCCGTCATCGACCAGAGGCCATCGACCAGCGCCCGCCGCCCGCCCCCCCCCGGCGGTCGGGTGGCACGTCACCGCAACGGCCCCTTGCGACCGCCCCTTCCCTCGGGATCGGTGTTACCAAGGTGGATGGAAGCCTTGAATGAGTGCTTTTGTTGCATATCTGCCTAGGAGACTCCATGTCCGCAGCTTCGCGTGCGGCCACTCAGGTCGCTGCCAACGGAAAGCCGTCCGCCGAGGACGAGTCCCCGATCCACGTTCTCTGGATCAACGCCGGCCTGAGCTGCGATGGTGACTCCGTGGCGCTCACCGCCGCGACCCAGCCGAGCATCGAGGAGATCGCGCTCAGCGTGCTGCCGGGACTGCCCAAGATCGCGGTCCACTGGCCACTGATCGACTTCGAGTGCGGTCCGGTCCAGGGCGCGGACAACTTCATCGAGTGGTTCTTCAAGGGCGAGCGCGGCGAGATCGACCCGTTCGTGCTGGTCATCGAGGGGTCCATCCCCAATGAGTCGATCAAGCCGGAGGGCTACTGGTGCGGCTTCGGTGACGACCCCGAGACCGGCCAGCCGATCACCACCAGCGAGTGGATCGACCGCCTGGCGCCCAAGGCCCTGGCCGTGGTCGCGATCGGCACCTGCGCCACGTACGGCGGTATCCACGCGATGGCCGGTAACCCGACCGGCGCCATGGGCGTGCCCGACTACCTCGGCTGGGACTGGACCTCCAAGGCCGGGATCCCGATCGTGTGCGTGCCCGGCTGCCCGATCAAGCCGGACAACTTCTCGGAGACGCTGACCTATCTGCTCTACCAGGCGGCCGGTTCGGCGCCGATGATCCCCCTGGACGACCAGCTGCGGCCGACCTGGCTCTTCGGGTCGACCGTGCACGAGGGCTGCGACCGGGCCGGCTACTACGAGCAGGGCCAGTTCGCGACCACCTACGACTCGCCCAAGTGCTCGGTGAAGCTCGGATGCTGGGGTCCCGTGGTCAAATGCAACGTGCCCAAGCGGGGCTGGATGGACGGCATCGGCGGCTGTCCGAACGTCGGCGGTATCTGTATCGCCTGCACCATGCCCGGCTTCCCCGACAAGTTCATGCCGTTCATGGACGAGCCGCCCGGCGGCAGGGTCTCCAGCACCGCCAGCGCCGCGTACGGCAGCGTCGTCCGCCGGCTGCGCGGCCTCACGGCCAAGACCGTCGACAGCGAGCCCAAGTGGCGCCATCGCGGCGATCAGCTGACCACCGGTTACCGGAAGCCCTGGTGACCGCGCACCCGTAGCCGTCCGGACACCTGGACGCCCCCGGACGCCCCGGATTCTCCGTACGACCCCCATTCCCGCGCGCAGAGAAGGGCACGGCATTCACGATGGCACCGAAGACGAAAGCGGCCGGTGACGGCAGCGGTCTGACGGAGATGTCCTGGGATCCGATCACCCGGATCGTGGGCAGCCTCGGCATCCACACCAAAATCGACTTCAAGCAGAAGCGGGTCGCGGAGTGCTACAGCACCTCGTCCGTCTTCCGCGGCTACAGCGTCTTCATGCGCGGCAAGGACCCGCGCGACGCCCACTTCATCACCAGCCGGATCTGCGGCATCTGCGGCGACAACCACGCCACCTGCTCGGTGTACGCGCAGAACATGGCCTACGGGGTGAAGCCCCCGCACCTGGGGGAGTGGATCATCAACCTCGGCGAGTCCGCCGAGTACATGTTCGACCACAACATCTTCCAGGAGAACCTGGTCGGGGTCGACTACTGCGAGAAGATGGTCCGCGAGACCAACCCCGGGGTCTGGGAACTCGCGAAGCGCACCGAGGCGCCGCACGCGGCCGAGCACGGCTACCGCACCATCGCCGACATCATGAGCTCCCTCAACCCCCTCGAGGGCGAGTTCTACCGTGAGGCCCTCCAGGTCAGCCGCTACACCCGGGAGATGTTCTGCCTCATGGAGGGCCGCCATGTGCACCCCTCCACGCTCTACCCGGGCGGCGTCGGCACCGTGGCCAGCGTCCAGCTCTTCACCGACTACATGAGCCGGCTGATGCGCTACGTCGAGTTCATGAAGCGCGTCGTCCCGCTCCACGACGACCTGTTCGACTTCTTCTACGAGGCGCTGCCCGGCTACGAGGAGGTCGGCCGGCGGCGGGTGCTGCTGGGCTGCTGGGGCGCGCTCAACGACCCGGAGCACTGCGACTTCACCTACCGCAACATGACGGACTGGGGACGAAAGATGTTCGTCACCCCGGGCGTCATCGTGGACGGCAAGCTGGTCACCAACGACCTCACCGAGATCAACCTCGGCATCCGCATCCTGCTGGGCAGCTCCTACTACCAGGACTGGGAAGGCCAGGAGCGGTTCGTCACCCATGACCCGCTCGGCAACCCCGTCGACCCGCGCCACCCGTGGAACCAGCACACCATCCCCGCACCCCAGAAGCGGGACTTCGACGACAAGTACAGCTGGGTGATGTCGCCGCGCTGGTTCGACGGCAAGGAGCACCTGGCGCTGGACACCGGCGGCGGCCCGATCGCCCGGCTGTGGTCCACCGCGCTGTCCGGGCTCGTCGACACCCCGTACGTCAAGGCCACCGGCCAGAGCGTCGTCATCGACCTGCCCCGCTCCATGACCAAGCCCGAGGCGCGCTTCGAGTGGAAGATCCCGAAGTGGAGCAACGCCCTGGAGCGCAACCGGGCCCGCACCTACTTCCAGGCCTACTCGGCCGCGATGGCGCTGCACTTCGCCGAGCAGGGCCTGAACGAGGTCCGCGCCGGGCGCACCCAGACCTGGGAGAAGTTCGAGGTCCCCGACGAGTCCATCGGCTGCGGCTTCACCGAGGCGGTGCGCGGCGTCCTCTCGCACCACATGGTCATCCGGGACGGGAAGATCGCCAACTACCACCCGTACCCGCCCACCCCGTGGAACGCCAGCACCCGTGACACCTACGGCACCCCGGGCCCGTACGAGGACGCCGTCCAGAACACCCCGATCTTCGAGGAGAACTCCCCGGAGAACTTCAAGGGCATCGACATCATGCGCGCGGTGCGCAGCTTCGACCCCTGTCTGCCCTGTGGCGTCCACATGTACGTCGGCGACGGCAAGTCCGTCCAGAAGATGCATGTGCCCACCGGTCTGAGCGGACTGGGCGGATGACCGCCCGGGCCACCGCGGCACCGGCCGCCGCACCGCGGGCCGGCGTCCCCCAGGGCACCGCGTCCCACGGCACCGCACCGAACGCCGAGGCCACCGGCCGACGCGTCGAGGACGTCCTGGACCGCCTCGCCCGGCGCGGCGACGGCGAGACCACCGCCGCCGCGGAGGAACTGGTCAGCGTCCTGATGGACTTCTATGGCGCCGGACTCGCCCGGATCATGCACCATGTCGGCACCGGCGACGACGGCCCGCGACCGGCCCTGCTGCGCGACGAACTCGTCACCAGCCTCCTGGTGCTGCACGACCTGCACCCCGAGGACACCGCCACCCGCATCGACCGCGCCCTGGACAGCGTCCGCCGCCAGCACGCCGCGCAGGTCACGGAGTTCGACGCGGGCACCGGCGCGCTGCGGCTGCGGGCGGGCGACTCCGGCGGCTGCGGCTGCCCGAGCACGGCCGAAGGGGCCCACCAGACCGTCGAGGCCGCCGTCGCCTGCTACGCGCCCGAAGTGACCTCCGTGCAGTGGGAGACGGCGGGCGACGGGCCCGAGCCGGCGCTGCTGCAGATCACCCGCCGGCCCCCGACCGGCGCCGGCGCCCCGTGAGCGGCCCGGCGCCCACCCGCCTGGGGCCGCAGGCCGCCCACCGCGGGCTGCGCCGCTTCCGCGCACCGACCCCGCCGGCCCCGGAACGCTGCGAACTGTGCGGGGTGGTGCTCGCCGAGCACAACCACCGCCACCTGGTGGACACCAAGCGCCGGGCGCTGGCCTGCGCCTGCACCCCGTGCGCGCTGCTCTTCGACCGGCCGGGCGCCGGCGCCGGACAGTTCCGCACCGTCCCCGCCCGCTTTCTCGTCGACTCCGACCACACCCTGGACGACGCGGCCTGGGAGCTGCTCCAGATCCCCGTCGGGGTCGCCTTCTTCCTGCGCAACGCCGACCTGGACCGGCTGGTCGCGCTCTACCCCAGCCCGGCCGGCGCCACCGAGAGCGAACTCGACCCGTCGACCTGGCAGACCGTGCTCGGCGCCAGCCGGCTCTCCGCCCTCCTCGAACCCGACGTGGAGGCGCTGCTGCTGCGCCGCTTCGAGGGCCGGATCGAGTGCTACCTCGTGCCCGTCGACGTCTGCTATGAACTCGTCGGCCGGATGCGGCTGCTGTGGCAGGGCTTCGACGGCGGCGCCGAGGCTCGCGCCGCGCTCGCCGACTTCTTCGCGACGGTCGCCCGCCGGGCCCGCGAGGCCAAGGGGGACGACCGGCCGTGACCGAGCTGTCCTTCGAGTGCACCGGCGTACGGGCGGACCGCTACGCCGCCGCGCCCACCCTCCTCTTCCGCCTGCGCCTGACCGCCCCCGAGGCCACCCGGGTGCACGCCATCGCGCTGCGCTGCCAGCTCCGCATCGAACCGGCCCGGCGCGGCTACCGGGCCGACGAGGCCGAGGCGCTGTCCGACCTGTTCGGCGAGCGGGCCCGCTGGGGCAGCACCCTGCACCCGCTGCAGTTCGCCCAGGTCTCCCAGGTCGTCCCCGGATTCACCGGGGAGACCGAGGTGGACCTCGCCGTCCCCTGCGGCTACGACCTGGAGGTCGCGGCCGGCCGCTACTTCCGCGCGCTGCACGACGGCGAGGTGCCGCTGCTGCTGCTGTTCTCCGGCACGGTGTTCGCCGGCGCCGGCGGCTTCCAGGTCCAGCCGGTGTCCTGGGACAAGGAGGCGGCCGTGCGGATGCCGGTGGCCGTCTGGCAGGAGATGACCGAGGCGCACTTCCCCGGCTGCGGCTGGCTCCGGCTGCCCACCGAAACCCTCGACGCCCTGCTCGCCTACCGCTCCCGCCGCGCCCTTCCCTCCTGGCAGGCGGCCGTCGAGTCGCTGCTGGCTTCCGCCGGGGACACCGGCCCGGCCACCCCGGACGCCCGGCTGCTGCGCGGCGCCGCCCGTGCCCGTACCGCCGGCGAGAGGACCGCGCCATGACGACCGATGTCCGGCCCGACGAGACGGCGGACCCCTTCGCCACCGCCCGGCAGGTGGCGGACGCCGTGCTGTTCGAGGGCTATGTCCTCTACCCCTACCGGGCGTCCGCCGCCAAGAACCGACTGCGCTGGCAGTTCGGCGTCCTCGTCCCGCCCGCCTGGGGAGCGGACAGCGCCGAGCACCCCTTCCAGCGCACCGAATGCCTCATGGAGCCCCGCTCCGGCGCCCGGCTCTCGGCCGAACTGCGGTTCCTGCACGCCCAGCGGCGCACCGTCCAACGCGTCCGCCCCGACGGCGGGTTCGACACCGTCGAGCGACTCGAACTGCCCGACCGGGTGCTCGTCCCCTGGGACGAGGGCGCCGAGGAACGCGTCACGCTCGTGGCCGATGTCTCCAAGCTGACCGGCGAGGGCGTCACCGTGCCCTTCACCCGGCCCGCGCGGGAGGAGACCGAGCCGGTGCACGACGCCGAGGGGCGGCTCGTCGGCCGGCTGGTACGCCGCTGCGCGCGACTCGACGGCCGGGTGCGGCTGACCGCCCGTCCGATCGACGGCCCCTACGCGGCGCTGCGGCTGACCGCGACCGTCGAGAACACCAGCGGCTGGGAACCGGACGCGCCCGGCGCCGACCGCACCGCGGCGCTGCCCCACTGCCTGGTCGGCGCGCATCTGCTGCTCGGCCTGAGCGCGGGGTCGTTCCTGTCCATGACCGACCCGCCGGAGTGGGCCCGGGGCGCCGTCGCGGCCTGCCGCAACGAGCACGCCTGGCCGGTGCTGGCCGGCGCCGGCGGACGCGCCGACGTCCTGCTCTCCGCCCCGATCATCCTGGAGGACCACCCGGCCATCGCCCCCGAGAGCCCCGGTGCCCTCTACGACGCCCTGGAGATCGACGAGATCCTCGCCCTGCGCACCGCGGCCCTCACCGACCAGGAGAAGCGCGAGGCCCGCGGCACCGACCCGCGCGCCGCCGAGGTCATCGAACTCGCAGACACCATGCCCCCCGAGGTGCTGGAGCGACTGCACGGCGCGGTCCGGGCGCTGCGCGAGGTCACCGACCCCGGACCGGCCGCGCCCGACGCCTTCGCCCCCGACGTGCCGGGCCTCCGCCCGGACACCCCCTGGTGGGACCCGGAGAGCGACCGCAGCGTCGACCCCGTGCGCGACCGGATCACCGTCGACGGGCGGTCGGTCGGCGCCGGCAGCCGGGTGCTGCTGCGGCCGGGGCTGCGGCGCACCGACGCCCAGGACCTCTTCCTCCAGGGCCGTACCGCCCAGGTGGAGGCGGTGCTGCACGACGTCGACGGCGGGGTGCACCTCGCGGTGACCGTGGACGGCGACCCGGGCGCCGACATCCGGCGGGAGCAGGGCCGCTTCCTGTACTTCCAACCCGACGAGATCGCTCCCCTGGAGGACGCGTGAGCGCGAACGCGGCCGGCAAGCCGCCCGTCAAGACGCTGATCGCCGGCGTCGGCAACATCTTCCTCGGCGACGACGGCTTCGGCGTCGAGGCCGTCCGGCGGCTCGGGGAGCACGAACTCCCCGAGGGCGTCGAGGTCGTCGACATCGGCGTCCGCGGCGTCCACCTCGCCTACCGGATGCTCGACGGCTACCACACGGTGCTCCTGGTGGACGCCGCCGCCCGCGGCGGCGAGCCCGGCACCGTCCACCTCCTCGACGCCACCGACCCGGCCACCGCCCGCCCGCAGACCACCGCGCTCGACGGCCACCACATGACCCCCGACACCGTGCTCGCGCTGCTCGACACGCTCAGCGCGGGCACCGGCGGCCGGCGCCCGGACCGGGTGCTGGTCGTCGGCTGCGAACCCGCCGAGGTCGCCGAGGGCATGGGGCTCAGCGCACCGGTCGCCGCCGCGGTCGACGAGGCCGTGGCACTGATCCTGCAACTCGTCGGCGCCGCGGAGCCCACCCCGTCGGCCGCCGGACCGCACACCAGTGAGAGGAACTCGACACCATGCTGAAGCTCGCCATGAGCGGGGTGCTCGCCGCCGCGCTCGCCGTCGTCATGAGGGCCGTACTCCCCGACATCAAGCGCTACATGCGGATGCGCGCCATGTGACCGGGCGGCGCTGCACCGAACGGTGTACGCCACAGCGCCGCCCGGCGAGGCACCCCGGCCGGCCTCTGGACGCGCCGTCTAATGAAGCCGAGCAGCCCCGGTCGTCCCCGTACCAGAGAGGGACCGATGCACGAGATGTCCATCGCGCTTGCGGTCGTGGACCAGGTCGCCGGCGCCGACCGGCCGGACGGGGCCGGCACGGTCCACAGCGTGCGGCTGCAGGTCGGCGAACTGGCCGGCGTGGTCTCCGACGCGCTGGCCTTCTCCTTCTCCCTCGCCTGTGCCGGAACCGTGCTGGAGGGCGCGGAACTGGTCACCGAGCCCGTGCCCGCGCGCGCCCGCTGCGGCCCCTGCGCCGACACCTGGCCGGTGGGCATGCCCCCGCGGCTGAGCTGTCCGGGCTGTGGCGGGGCGAGCGCCGAGCTGCTCTCCGGCCGGGAACTGCAGATCGTCAGCGTGTGCTGGAACGACGCCCCGGCACACCCACCGACTCACGAGGAGCGCTGAACCATGTGCCGTGTCGTCGACCTGCAACAGGCGGTCCTCGCCAAGAACGACGCCTGCGCCCACACCCTGCGCGAGGACCTCGCCGCCCGCGGCACCGCGCTGGTCAATCTGCTCTCCAGCCCCGGCAGCGGCAAGACCGCCCTGCTGGAGGGGGAACTCACCCTCGCCCGCAGCCGCCACATCCCGGTCGCCGCACTCACCGCCGATCTCGCGACGGAGAACGACGCGGTACGGCTGGCCCGCTCCCGGGTCCCCGTCAAACAGGTGCTCACCGACGGGCTGTGCCACCTCGAGGCGGAGATGCTGGGCGGGCACCTGCACGGCTGGCTGCCCGCCGACACCCGGCTGCTGTTCATCGAGAACGTCGGCAACCTGGTCTGCCCGGCCTCCTACGACCTGGGCGAGACGCTGCGCGTCGTGCTGGCGTCGGTCACCGAGGGCGAGGACAAACCGCTGAAGTACCCCACCGCCTTCGGACTCGCCCATCTGGTCGTGGTCACCAAGATGGACATCGCCGACGCGGTCTCCTTCGACGAGGCGGAGTTCCGCGCCAACGTCGAACGCATCAACCCCGGTGTCGAGGTCGTGCTCACCTCGGCCCGCGGCGGCACCGGCGGCGGGGTGCTGCTGGACCGGGCGCTGGCGGCGCGCGACGGGGCGCCGGTCCACATCCCGGTCATGACCCGCACGTCCCACCATGTGCACGACGTCGAGGACGGCCGGCCGTACGAGGCGGGCCACCCCCACGACGGCGGCCATCCGCACGAGCACCCCCACGACGGCGGCCACACCCACGACGAGCACGCCCACGACGGCGAGCACAGCCACGCACCGCGGACACCCGGCGGCCATCCGCACCCGACCGGCTCCGACACCGTGGCGTCGAGCCGCTCATGACCACAGGGCAGGTCGACGGGGCCCTCGCCGCGGCCCCCGCGGCAGCCGCCGCCCGCCGCCGGATCACCGTGCGCGGCGTCGTCCAGGGCGTGGGCTTCCGCCCGTTCGTCCACACCCTCGCCACCGAGCTGGGTCTGACGGGCCATGTCACCAACACCGGTGACGGCGTGGTCGCCGAGGTCGAGGGCGCCCCCGCCGCGCTCGCCCGCTTCACGGAACGGCTCGGCACCGAGGCGCCCCCGCTGGCAGTGGTGGAGGCCGTCGACGGCACGGACCTCGCGGTGGTCGGCGGCACCGGGTTCCGGATCCTGCCCTCCCGCGCCGACGGACCCTCGCGCACCCTGGTCTCGCCGGACGCCGCCACCTGCGACGCCTGCCTCGCCGAGCTGACCGACCCGGCCGACCGCCGCCACCGGCACCCCTTCCTCACCTGTACGCACTGCGGGCCGCGCTTCACCATCGTCACCGCGGTGCCCTACGACCGGGCCCACACGACCATGGCCCGCTTCCCGATGTGCGCCCGCTGCGCGCGCGAGTACGCGGATCCGACCGACCGGCGGTTCCACGCCCAGCCCATCGCCTGCCACGACTGCGGCCCCCGGCTGCGGCTGCTGACCGCGGACCCCGACGACCGCACCCGCCCGCCGCACCCGGCGCCCGGCCCCGACCCGGTCGCCGACGCCCGCCGGCTGCTCGCCGACGGCGCGATCGTGGCCGTGAAGGGCCTCGGCGGCTACCACCTGGTCTGCGACGCCGCCGACGACACCGCCGTCAGCACACTGCGCCGCCGCAAGTCCCGCGGCGACAAGCCCTTCGCCCTGATGGCCCGTCAACTCGACGACATCGCACACCTGGTGCGGCTGCGGGACGAGGAGCGCGCGCTGCTGACCGGGCCGGCGCGCCCCATCGTGCTGCTGCGCCGCGCCCCGCACCCCGCCCCGCCGCCCGGCGCGCCCGCGCTCTCGGCCGCCGTCGCCCCCGGCAGCCCCGACCTCGGCGTCATGCTGCCCTACACCCCGCTGCACCATCTGCTGCTCGGCCTGCCCGGCGACCCGCCCGGCCCCCGGCTGCTCGTCATGACCAGCGGCAACCTCGCGGGCGAACCGATCGTCACCGACGACGACGAGGCCGTTACGCGGCTGGCGCGGCTGGCGGACGCCTGGCTGACCCACGACCGGCCGATCCACCTCCCGTGCGACGACTCCGTGGTCCGACTCAGCGACGGGGAGCCGCTGTTCGTCCGCCGCTCGCGCGGCTACGCGCCGCTCCCCGTCCCGCTGCCGGTGGCCGTGCGGCCCGCACTCGCGGCCGGCGGCGACCTGAAGAACGTGCTCTGCCTCGCCGAGGGCCGCCGCGCCTGGCTGTCCGCGCACATCGGCGACATGGACGACCTGGCGACCCAACTCGCCTTCGAGAAGGCCGCGTCGCATCTGGAGACCGTCACCGGGGTGCGTCCCCAACTCCTCGCCGCCGACCGGCATCCCGGCTACCGCTCCGGCCGCTGGGCCGAGCGCCACACCGCCGGCCGGGCGCTGGTGCGCGTCCAGCACCACCACGCGCACATCGCCGCGGCCATGGCCGAACACGGCCTCGGCGACCGCCGCCCGGTCATCGGCGTCGCCTTCGACGGCACCGGCTACGGCGACGACCACGCCGTGTGGGGCGGTGAGATCCTGCTCGCCGACTACGACGGATACCGCCGCTTCGGGCAGCTCGCCTATGTGCCGCTGCCCGGCGGCGACGCCACGGTACGGCGCCCCTACCGGATGGCCCTGACCCATCTGCGCGCCGCCGGCCTCGACTGGGCCACCGACCTGCCGCCGGTCGCGGCCTGCCCGCCGGAGGAACGCCCGCTGCTGGCACGGCAGTTGGAGCGCAACCTCAACTGCGTGCCCACCTCCAGCATGGGGAGGCTCTTCGACGCCGTCTCCTCCCTGGCCGGGATCTGCCACCACGCCGGATACGAGGCCCAGGCCGCCGTCGCCCTGGAGGCCGCGGCGCTCGGCGCGGGTGACGACCACGGCCCCGGCTACAGCTTCGCGCTGCACGACGCACCGGCGGACCGGGGCGGCGCCGACACCGTCGCCGACCCGGCTCCGGTGTTCGCCGCCATCGTCGAGGACCTCCGTGCGGGCACCGCCCCGGCGCTGATCGCGGCCCGCTTCCACACCGCGGTCGCCGACCTCGTACGGCGCTGCTGTGTGCTGGCCCGGCAGCGCAGCGGCCTGACGACCGTGGCGCTGACCGGCGGCGTCTTCGCCAACACCCTGCTGGCCGAGGCCACCGCCCGCCTCCTGCGGGACGACGGGTTCACCGTCCTGCGCCACCGCCGCGTCCCGCCCAACGACGGCGGACTGGCGCTCGGCCAGGTCGTCGTGGCGGCCCGCACGGTCCCCGTGTTCGGCGGGGTGGGCGTGCCCTGAGCGGTGCCCCGACGAGGCAGACGCAACGCACCCACGACGAGGAGAGGCCCATGTGCCTGGCGGTACCCGGCAAGGTATTGGACATCGAGGAACGGGACGGCACCCGCATGGCCACCGTCGATTTCGGCGGGGTGGTCAAGGAGGTGTGCCTGGAGTACGTCCCCGATCTGCGGGTCGGCGAGTACGCCATCGTCCATGTCGGCTTCGCGCTGCAGCGCCTGGACGAGGAATCCGCCCGGCACACCCTCGCCCTGTTCGAGGAACTCGGCCTGCTCCAGGAGGAGTTCGGCGACCCCTGGGAGGCGGCGACCGCTTCCCGGGTCGATGACGGGGCCGTCGTCGCGGGCGCACCGGCGGCCGGGCCCGCGGACGGCGCGACGGAGGCGAACCGGTGAAGTACATCGACGAATTCCAGGATCCGGAGCTGGCCCGCCGGCTGCTCGACGACATCCGGGACACGGTGACCCGGCCCTGGGCCCTGATGGAGGTCTGCGGCGGCCAGACTCACACCATCATCCGGCACGGCATCGACCAACTGCTGCCCGACAACGTGGAGTTGATCCACGGACCGGGCTGCCCGGTGTGTGTGACACCGCTGGAGGTCATCGACAAGGCGCTGGAGATCGCCTCCCGCCCCGACGTGATCTTCTGCTCCTTCGGCGACATGCTCCGGGTGCCCGGCAGCGACCGCGATCTGTTCCAGGTGCGCAGCCACGGTGGCGACGTGCGCGTCGTCTACTCGCCGCTCGACGCCCTGAAGATCGCCCAGCAGAATCCGCACCGCGAGGTGGTGTTCTTCGGCATCGGCTTCGAGACCACCGCACCGCCCAACGCCATGACGGTCCATCAGGCCCGCAGGCTCGGCATCCCCAACTTCAGCATGCTGGTCTCGCACGTCCGGGTGCCGCCCGCCATCGAGGCGATCATGACCTCGCCCAGCTGCCGGGTCCAGGCCTTCCTGGCCGCCGGCCATGTGTGCAGCGTGATGGGCGTCCAGGAGTACCCGGAGCTGGCCGAACGGTTCAAGGTGCCGATCGTGGTGACCGGCTTCGAGCCGCTGGACATCCTGGAGGGCATCCGCCGCACCGTGCGGCAGCTGGAGCGCGGCGAGCACACCGTCGAGAACGCCTATCCGCGCGCGGTACGCCCCGAGGGCAACCCGGCGGCCCAGGCCATGCTCGCCGATGTCTTCGAGGTCACCGACCGCGCCTGGCGCGGCATCGGCACCATCCCGGCCAGCGGCTGGCGGCTGTCGGAGCGCTACCGCGACTACGACGCCGAGTACCGCTTCTCCGTCGACGGCATCACCACCCGCGAGCCCGCCGCCTGCCGCAGCGGGGAGGTCCTCCAGGGGCTGATCAAGCCGCATGAGTGCGAGGCCTTCGGCGCCACCTGCACCCCGCGCAGCCCGCTCGGCGCCACCATGGTCTCCAGCGAAGGGGCCTGCGCCGCGTACTACCTCTACCGCCGACTCGGCATCCCGTCCACCCCGCAGGAGGCGAGCCCCGTTGCCTGACACCACCCGATCCGCCCACGGAGCCCCCACCCCGGCCGAGCGCGGCCTGCCCACCGTCGACATCTCCGGCTGGACCTGTCCCACCCCGGTCCGCGACCAGCCCCGGGTCGTGATGGGACACGGCGGCGGCGGCGCGCTGTCCGCCGAACTCGTCCAGCAGATCTTCGCCCCGGCCTTCGGCGGCGAGATCCTCGCCCAGCTCGGCGACGCCGCGGCCGTCTCCCTCGGTGGCGTACGCCTGGCGTTCTCCACCGACTCCTACGTGGTGCGGCCGCTGTTCTTCCCGGGCGGCTGCATCGGCGACCTCGCCGTCAACGGCACGGTCAACGACCTCGCCATGTGCGGCGCCAGGGCCGCCTATCTCTCCTGCGGCTTCATCCTGGAGGAAGGCGTCGAGATGCCGGTGGTCGCCGGGGTCGCCGATGCCATGGGCGCGGCCGCGCGGGCGGCCGGTGTCGAGGTGGCTACCGGCGACACCAAGGTCGTCGAGTCCGGTCACGGCGACGGCGTCTACCTCAACACCGCCGGTATCGGGCTGATCCCGGCGGGCGTCGATCTGCGGCCGCAGCGGGTCGTCCCCGGCGATGTGGTGATCGTCAGCGGTGACATCGGCCTGCACGGCGTGGCCATCATGAGCGTGCGGGAGGGCCTGGAGTTCGGCGTGGAGATCGAGAGCGACTGCGCGGCGCTCGGCGGCCTCGTCGAGTCCATGCTCGCGGTCACGCCCGATCTGCACGTACTGCGCGACCCCACCCGGGGCGGACTGGCCGCGGCCCTGTGCGAGATCGCCACCGCCTCCTGCACCGGCGTCGTCATCGAGGAACGCGCCGTTCCCGTCCCGGCGGCCGTCGCCAACGCCTGCGCGATCCTCGGCCTGGACCCGATGTACGTCGCCAACGAGGGCAAGCTCGTGGCGTTCGTCCCGCGCGCTCATGCCGACGCGGTGCTGGACGCGATGCGTGCGCACCCGCTGGGCGCCGGCGCCGCGGTCATCGGCGAGACCGTCGAGACCCACCCCGGCATGGTCGTCGCCCGTACCCCGCTGGGCGGGACCCGGGTCGTCGATCTGCCGCTGGGTGAGCAGCTGCCGCGGATCTGCTGAGGCGGCTACCACGGAGGGCGGTGCCCCGGCGTCACAGCCGCCGGGGCACCGCCCTCCGTGTCGCTCAGGCCTTCTCCAGCAGCCGGGAGCCGAACCAGTCGTTGGCGTCCCGCACCCCGGGCAGGTTGAAGAAGTAGCCGCCGCCGATCGGGGTGACGAACTCGGACAGCGGCTCGTGCCGCAGCCGCCGCTGCACCGTCGCGAACTGCCGCTGCGGGTTTTGCTGGTAGCCGCAGAAGACCAGCCCGAGGTCCATCTTCCCGCTGCGGTCGAAGCCGGCGTCGTAGTTGTAACTGCGGCGCAGGAAGCGGGAGTTGTCGGTCTTCTCGGTGCGGGGATTGGCCAGCCGGATGTGGGAGTCGAGCGGGATCTTCTCGCCGTTCGGATCGTCGCGGTAGCGCGGTACGTCCGACTCGTTCTTGCCGTCCAGCGGAGCACCGCTCGCCTTGTGGCGGCCGAAGATCCGCTCCTGGCGGGTCACCGGCAGCTTGTCCCACTTCTCGATGTGGAAGCGGATCAGCCGCAGCACCTGGTAGCTGCCGCCCAGGGCCCACTCCGGCTCGCCGCAGGGCGGGGTCACCCACATCAGCCGGTCCATCTCCCGCGCCGATCCGGTGTCCGGGTTGACGATCCCGTCCTTGAAGCCGATGAACGTACGGGGCGACCCCGAGGGCCGCGAGGGGTTGAGGAAGGCGTCCGCGCGCCAGCGGGGCCGCAGCAGCCCCTCCGTCTCGCGGGTCAGATCGCGCAGCACGTGGACGATCGCGTCGGGGTGCTGGGCGCAGATCTGCAGCGACAGATCGCCGTGGCAGCGGGCCGGCTCCAGCCGGTCGTCGGGGAAGGGCGGCATGGCCTTGAGATGCCGGGGCTTGTGTCCCGAGAGACCGAACCGGTCGTCGAACAGGGAGGCGCCGACGCCGAGGGTGATGGTCAGCGAGTCGGGCGTCGGGGCCTCCTTGGCCACCTGCTCGTCCCGCGGCTTCACCCCCGCCACCAGGGTGCGGGTCCGATGGGTGAGCCGCTGGAACAGCTCGGTCAGCCGCTCCCGGTTGTCGGCCAGCACATCGAAGCCGACGAACCCGGCGAAGAGCTGCTGCGGGGTCACGATGCCGGCCTGGTGCTGCCCGTGGAAGGGGATCCGGTCGGGCAGCTGCCGGTCGTCGGGCAGCGCGGTCGCCGGGCGGGCCGCGGGGACGGCGCCGGCCTCCCCGCCGAGTCCCACGGCGGCCGCCGCGCCCGCCATCCCCGCCGCGCACCGCAGAAAGCCCCGGCGCCCCTCGTCCCGCGTCGGCGCCCGCCCGTCGTCGGCCTGGTCACGTCTCATCGTCCCGCCATCCTGACTGCGTCATTCGGCAGCCGCGTGCCTGCACATCCCTGGGCGCGATGCTCGTCGCCCGGGATGCGGGGGCCGGGAGCAACACGGTCCCGGCGCCGGATATCACGCCTGGGACGGCGGCGGGGTCGTCCGAATGGCGCAGGCGGAAAGGCCTCCCGCGCGACACCGCCCCGGGGCGCTCGTAGCGTCGGGACGGTGACCTGTCCGTACGCGGCACCAGCGCGACGCCGGGGCGGCCCGTCATGCGCCACGCACCTGCGCCACGCACCGTCGCCTAGCCCATGGACCCGCACATGAGCACCACCACGGACGCGAGCACCGTCACCGGCGAGACCGGCCCCGCCGGCCCCGGCGCCCTGCTGGCTGCCGCCACCCCCCTCGTGGAGCAGCCGCCCACCGCCGCGGGCGCGGCCGCCGCCGGTGCGGGCACCCCCGCGGACGGGCGCACGCCCCGCGACGGGAGCGGGCCCGCCCAGGGGCACACGGCCCTCGACGGCACCCCGCTCGCCGACGGCTCTCCGGTGTCCGAGGAGCCGCCCGGATCCTGGCTGCGCATCGAGAAGGGCAGCGCCGATCCGGAGGAGATCGCCGCCCTCACCGTCGTGCTGTGCGACCGGATCGCCGCGCTGCGTGCCCTCGCCGCACCCGCCGACACCGGCGAAGAGCCCACCGGCCGACTCCACGGACGGCGCCACCGCCCGCACCGCTCGGCCTGCTGGTCGGGCTGCTGGAGCTGCTGAACGCGCCCGGACTGGGCGGGACTTGGGGCCTTCGCTCGCCTACTGGTGGCCGGTCAGCCGAGGAGTGCCAGCAGCACCGACAGCACCGCGACGGTGGCCGCGCCGATGACGAACCCGGCTGACGGCGAAGCGGCATCCCCGTGCGCCGACGCGGCCTCGGCGAGAGATGCCTACGGGCCGATCCGGTGCGGCGGCCGAACCGCCTCCCGTGCGCCGGGCCGCTCCCTGTGCACCGCGGTCCGCCCGCCCTGTGAATTCTGTGTGTCGGCTGCGCCCCACGCGGCCGCTCCTTCCCCCGCCCCCGTGCGTCCGGTCGTGGCCCTCCCGGCCGGGCGCCGCACGCTCCGGCGCCGTGGCGGCACGCCGTGTGGAGGAAGTGTCCGCTGGTGGAGCAGGACATTTCCGTGCGCCGCCGGTCGAGTAGGGTCCGGCGAGCCGGAACAGTGAATCAAGGAGGCCGTTTCCGTGACGGAGCGTCAGGTATCAGCCGGAGGCGAGGGCGCCGGCGCGCCGGATGTGCAGGTGCAGGAGCGTCGATTGCGCCGTGACCTGGGCTTCTGGGGGCTGACCGGCATCGGCTTCTCGAATATCGTCGGCTCCGGCTGGCTGTTCGCCGCCATGTACGCGGCGCAGACCGCCGGCCCCGCCGCCCTGCTGTCCTGGGTGGGGGCGGGCGTGCTGTGCGCACTGGTCGCCCTGGTCATGATCGAGCTGGGCGCGACCCGGCCGGAGGGCGGCGGCACGGTCCGCTGGCCGCTGTTCGCCAGCGGCCGGCTCGTCGGCACCCTCATCGGCTGGTCCACCCTGCTGTCGGTGGGCGGCACCGCAGCCGAGATCAGCGCGATCATGCAGTACGCCGCGCACTACCTCCCGGGCATCTACAACGGCCACACCCTCACCCTCTCCGGGCTGGCGCTGGCCACCGGGCTCAGCGTGCTGCTGACGGTGCTGAACTGGTTCGCGGTGCGGATGTTCGCCAAGCTCAACAACCTGGTCTCGGTGTTCAAGATCGTCGTCCCGGTGGTCACCGTGATCGCGCTGATCGCCTCCGGCTGGCACTCCGGCCGGCTGACGGACCACGGCGGATTCGCGCCGTACGGCTATGTCGCCTGCCTGACCGCGCTGGCCGGCGGCGGCATCGTCTACTCCGTCAACGGATTCCAGGCGCCGCTGGACTTCTCCGGCGAGACCCGCAACCCCCGCCGGACCATCCCCGGCGCCGTCCTCAGCGGGATCGGCCTCGCCGTCCTGATGTACCTGGCGCTGCAGCTGGCGTTCCTCTTCACCGTCCCCGAGAACCTGCTCGGCCACGGCTGGCAGGGCGTTTCCTTCGACTCGCCGTTCGGACAGCTCGCCCTGATCCTCAATCTGCACTGGCTGTCCAGCCTGCTCTACGCGGACGCGGTGGTCTCGCCCGGCGGCTCGGCGTACGTGGGCGTGGCGATCGACGCCCGGCACACCTACGCGCTCGCCAAGAACGGCACGATCCCCCGGTACTTCATGAAGGTCAACCAGCGGTTCGGCATCCCGCGCCGGGCCCTGGCGATCAACCTCGTCGTCATCGTGGTCTTCCTGCTGCCGTTCGGCGGCTGGCAGGACATCGTCAGCGTCATGGGCGACATGTATCTGCTGATCTATGCCGCCTCCGCGGTCGCGGTCGCCGTCTTCCGCGCCGAGCCGGGCGGCCGCACCGCGGGCTGGGTCCCGGGGCTGAGCTGGATCGCGCCGGTCAGCTTCGTGGTGTCCAGCGAGTTCGTCTACTGGTCGGGCTGGCAGGACCTGCGGCTCGCGCTGCCGCTCGTCCTCGGTGGCCTGCTGATCTTCCTGGCCATGCACCGCCCCGGCGCCCGCGCCGACCTGGACGCCCCGGAGGCCGACGGCGCCGGCCCGCGCCGCCCGCTCGGTGCCGAACTGCGCACCGGCGCCTGGCTGGTGGTCTACCTCGTCGCCCTGACGCTGCTCTCCTGGCTGGGCACCTTCGAGGGCTCCGGCCGGCTGCCCGCCCCGTACGACTCCCTCACCGTCGCCGCCCTCGCGCTCGCGGTGTTCTTCTGGGCCGTACGGTCCGGCGTCCGGCACCTCCAGGCACCCCGCCCGGCGGCCACCGCCTGAGCCCGGCGGGGGCGGCGGGTCCGCCCCCGCCGGACGGCCGTCAAGCGGAAGTCGGACCGCAGAAATAAGATGAACCGGACAGGCGGGACTCCCCAAGGGTCCCATCAGGCCAGGTCAGACGGCCCACGCGGAGCACCGCACGGAGCGTGGCCCCGCGGCGGCTCCTGCACCGACGCACCTTGGAGCGATCCATGCTGCGGCGTCGTCCCCCGCGGTCCGCGAGCGCCGACGATCTGCTGACCACCCTCGGCCGGCTGACCGCCCAGGCGCGGGAGGGCGCCGAGAAGCAGCGGGCCCGGGTGGAGCTGGCCGAGGCCCTCCAGCACGACATGCTGCCGACCGTCCTGCCCGTGGTACCCGGCCTGCGCGCCGCCGCCACCTACGCCCCCGCCCGGCACGGCCTGGACATCGGGGGCGACTGGTACGACGGCTTCCCGCTGCCCGACGGATCGCTCGCCTTCTGCATCGGCGATGTGCAGGGGCACGATGTCGAGGCGGCCGCCTTCATGGGACAGATCCGCTTCGGGCTGCGCGCCGTCGCCGGCCACGCCGCGGACCCGGGGGAGGTGCTGCGGCGCGCCAACGACCTGCTGCTGTCCGTCGACTGCGGGCTCTTCGCGACCTGCACCTTCGTCCGCTTCGACCCGGTCGCCTGGGAGCTGTCCAGCGCCCGGGCCGGTCATGTGCCGGGCATCTGGGCCACCACCGACGGCCGGCACGGCCTCGCCGACGACCCCGGGGGCCTGCCGCTCGGCATCGTCGCGGGGGAGGACTATCCGGTCACCCGCCGGCGGTTCGCCACGGCGGGCGCGTTCGTGCTGCTCACCGACGGGGTCGTCGAGGGCCCGTCGTTCCCGATAGAGGCCGGACTGGCCCAGGTGACCCGGCTGGTCAGCGCCAACGCCGGCGGCGACCCGGCCACGGTGGCCGACGTGGCGATGAGCGTGGCCGAGTTCACCGGGCACACCGACGACTCCGCGGTGATCGTGCTGCGCTTCGACGCGGCGGCGCCCAGAGCGGGGTGAAGCGCGGGCCGGGCGTGCGTGTCGCGGCCGGGGCCCGGCCGCCGGCGTTGTCTGATGGCCGGTGTGGTGCGCACCGAGGAACTCCGCCGTCTCGCACCGGCAGTCCTGACGATCCTCGTCCTCGCCGGCGTCTACTACGCGTCCGCACGGATCGGCCTGCTGGAGCAGGTGGTGATCGCCGGCGCCCAGGTCACGCCGCTCTGGCCGCCCACCGGCATCGCGCTGGCCAGTCTGCTCCTGCTGGGCCTGCGGACCTGGCCGGGCATCGCGCTCGGCACCTTCCTGGTCGTCGCCTCGATCAGCGAACTCCAGCCCTCCGTCATCGGCATCATGGCGGGCAACACCCTGGCCCCCGTGTGCGCCTGCTGGATGCTGCGCAAGGTGGGCTTTCGCCCCGCGCTCGACCGGCTGCGCGACGGGGTGGCGCTGGTCGCCCTCGGCGCGTTCGCCGGCATGCTGATCAGCGCGACGGTGGGCACCGGCACGCTGCTCCTGAGCGGGGTGCTGCCGGCCGGCGGCTTCTGGAAGACCTGGGCGGCGTGGTGGGTGGGCGACGCGATGGGCGTCCTCGTCGTCACCCCGCTGCTGCTCGCCTGCCGGACGCTCCGCCGGCCCCGGGACGTGCCCGGCTACCGCTGGGCCGAGGCGGCGATCCTGCTGGTCGGCTCGGTCGGGGTCACGTATGTGGCGGTCAGCAGCGAGCTGTCGCTGCTGTTCCTGGTCTTCCCGCTGATCGTGTGGGCGGCGCTGCGCTTCCAGCTGGCGGGCGCGGCCCCGATCGTGCTGCTGGTGTCGGTGCTGGCCATCACGGCGGCGAACGGCCGGCGGGGACCGTTCCAGGGCCAGAGCCTGCTGGAGGCGATGATCAACCTCCAGGCGCTCAACGCGTCCGCGGCGCTCACCGCGCTGCTGCTGTCGGCGATCATCGCCGAGCAGTACAGCGTCCGCCGCAAGATCGAGTACGCCTGCCGGGAGCTCGCGGAGGTCGTCGACCGCCTCGCACCGGGGGAGACCCGGCGCCGCTGGCCCCCGGAGTCCGACCGCTGAGCTGCGGCGGTCCGCCCCGTGCGGTCAGCCCCGCAGCAGCTCCCCCAGGTCGTAGTGCACCGGCTCCTCCAGCTGGGCGTAGGTGCAGCTCTCCGGCGTACGGTCCGGGCGCCAGTGGCGGAACTGGGCGGTGTGCCGGAACCTGTCGCCCTCCATGTGGTCGTAGGCGACCTCGCACACCCGCTCCGGACGCAGCGGCACCCACGACAGGTCCTTGCCGCCGCTCCAGCGGCTGGGCCCGCCCGGCATCCGCCGCGAGGCATGCGCCGCCTCGTCGGCCCACTCGCCCCACGGGTGCCCCGCGACGTCCGCCATCCGCAGCGGCGCCAGCTCCTCGATCAGTGCCTGCCGCCTGGCCATGGGGAACGACGCGCACACCCCGACGTGCTGGAGGTGCCCGGCCTCGTCGTGCAGGCCGAGCAGCAGGGAGCCGACCACCGGACCGCTCTTGTGCAGCCGGTACCCCGCGACCACGCAGTCCGCGGTCCGGGCGTGCTTGATCTTGAACATCGCGCGGTCACCGGGCCGGTACGGCAGATCGAGCGGCTTGGCGACCACCCCGTCCAGCCCCGCGCCCTCGAACTGGGTGAACCAGCGGCGCGCCAGCTCCTGATCCGTGGTGGCGGGCGCGGTGTACACCGGGGCACGGGCCGGGCGCAGCGCCTCGACCAGGGCCTCCCGGCGCGCCGTCTGCGGCTCGTGCATCAGCGTGGCGGAGTCCAGCGCCAGCAGGTCGAAGGCGACGAGCGAGGCGGGCGTCCGCTCGGCGAGCGTACGGACCCGGGAGTCGGCCGGGTGGATGCGCTCCAGCAGCTCCTCGAAGTGCAGCCGGCCGTCATGCGCGATGACGATCTCGCCGTCCAGGACGCAGCGCCGCGGCAGCTCGGCCCGCGCCGCCGCGACCACTTCGGGGAAGTAGCGGGTGAGCGGCTTCGTGGTCCGGCTGGCGATCTCGACCTCGTCGCCGTCACGGAAGACGATGACGCGGAAGCCGTCCCACTTGGCCTCGTACTGCATGCCGGCGGGGATCTTGGTCACCAGCTTCGCGAGCATCGGGGAGACCGGGGGCATCACGGGCAGGTCCATGCCCCGATCCTGACCGCCGATGGCGCTTCGCGCGCGCCGGAGCCGGGCGGCACACCGCTCTCCCGGCGCGCGGCGGCGCGGCACGGAACCTAACGTGGAGTCATGGCCGGAGGCGGAGCTGTCGAGCTGGACGTCGCGGGGCGCACGGTGCGCCTGTCGCACCCCGACAAGACGTATTACCCGGAGCGCGGCTTCACCAAGATGGACGTCGCGCAGTACTACCTCGCCGTCGCCGACGGGGTGCTGCGGGGCCTGCGCGACCGGCCCACCACCATGCAGCGCTTCCCCGACGGCGTGGAGGGCGAGTTCTTCTACCAGAAGCGGGCGCCCAAGGGACTGCCCGACTGGCTGCCCACCGCCCGGATCGCCTTCCCCAGCGGGCGGTTCGCCGACGAGATGTGCCCCACCGAGCCCGCGGCCGTGCTCTGGGCGGCCAATCTGGGGTGTCTGACGTTCCATCCGTGGCCCGTCCGCCGCAACGACACCGAGCACCCCGACGAACTGCGCATCGACCTCGACCCGCAGCCCGGCACCGATTTCGCCGACGCCGCCCGGGTCGCCCACGCGCTGCGCGAGCTGCTGACCGAGCACGGGCTGCGCGGCTGGCCCAAGACATCCGGCGGCCGCGGGGTGCACGTCTATGTGCCGCTGCGTCCCGACTGGACATTCACCGAGGTCCGGCGCGCCGCCATCACCGTGGCCCGGGAGCTGGAGCGCCGGATGCCGGAGCAGGTGACCTCGGCCTGGTGGAAGGAGGAGCGCGGCGAGAAGGTCTTCGTCGACTACAACCAGATGGCCCGGGACCGGACCATCGCCTCCGCCTACTCGCTGCGCGCCCGGCCGCGGGCGACCGTCTCCACCCCGCTGCGCTGGGACGAGCTGTCCGACGCGACGCCCGAGGACTTCGACCTGCGGACCGTGCCCCCGCGGTTCGCGGAACTCGGCGATGTACACGCCGACATGGCCGACCACGCCTTCGGCCTGGAATCCGTCCTGGAGGCCGCGGACCGGCAGGAGCGGGACGAGGGGCTGGGGGACATGCCCTATCCGCCCGACCATCCGAAGATGCCGGGGGAGCCGTCCCGGGTGCAGCCCAGCCGGGCCCGCAAGCGGTGAGCCGCGGCCGGCGCCGGACCGCCTGACCCGGACCGCGTGACCCGAACGGCCGTACCCGACCGCGCCGCCCGCGGGAGCGCACCCGCACCGCCACCCGGGGCGCCGAGGACCGCCCGGCCCCCGCCCCCGGCATGCGCCCGCCCGGCCCGGACGGGAACATGTCGCACGTGGCGCACGACAGGAACGCACCGGAGGCGACAGCCCGGCGCGCGCCGGAGGCCCAGCGGGACGCCGGGACGGGAGCGGCGCACCGGACGCTCTCGCTGGCGGCCGTGCTCTTCGCGGTGTCGATGACCTTCATCGACCAGACGCTGGTGTCCATCGCGGCGCCGCGGATCGCCGAGGACCTGGGCCTCACCCCTGCCGGCATCCGATGGGTCGTCAACGCCTATCTGCTCGCCCTCGCGGCGTGCTGCGCGCTGGGCGGGCGGCTGGCCGAGCTGCTCGGCCACCGCCGCATCATGCTCGTGGGCACGGTGGTCTTCCTCCTCGCCGCCGCGCTGTGCGGCGCCGTGCCGCACGGGGATGCCGCACTGGCCTGGCTGATCGTGTGCCGGGCCGGGCAGGGCGTCGGCGCGGCCCTGATGTTCCCCGCGGCGCTCGCCGTGGTGGGCATGGTCGTGCCCGCCGCGCGCCGCAGGCGGTCCCTGGCCCTGTTCTTCGGGCTGTCCGGCGTGCTGACCGCGATCGGACCGGTCCTCGGCGGCTGGCTCACCACCTGGACCTGGCGGGCCGTCTTCTGGGTCAATGTGCCGGTCGCGCTGGCCGCCGTCGTGCTGACGCTGCTGGCGCACCTCCCCGACGACGCCCGCCGCGGACACCTGGACGGGCGCGGCGCGCTCCTGCTCGCCGCCGGTACGGTCCTGAGCGTGCTGGGCCTCCAGCAGGCCGGCACCTGGGGCTGGGCCGCCCCGGCGACCTGGGCGTGCACCCTCGGCGGGCTGCTGGCGCTGGTGGTCTTCGTCCGCCTCGAACTGCGCACCCGCCACCCGCTGCTCGGCCTGCGGGTGTTCCGGGACCGCGCCTACGTCGCCGATGCCGTCGTGCTCTTCTTCGCGATGGCGGCGTTCGTCCCGGTGTTCTTCTTCGCCTCGGTCTACGCACAGGTCGCCCTCGGCTCGTCGCCGAACGAGGCCGGGCTGTATCTCCTGGTCTTCTTCGCGGGCTTCGGCGTCGCGGCGCAGTTCGGCGGCCGGCTCCTCGACCGGTACGGCGCCCGGACGGCGCTGCGGCTCGGTACCGCGCTGGCCGCCGTGGGCTTCGCACTGTGGGCGCACGAGATGACGGACCTGTCGCTGACCGCCCAGTGGCCCTGGATCGTGCTGGCCGGAGCCGGCATCGGACTGCTGCTCGCGCCCGCCTCGACCGACGCCGCAGGCCGGGCGGCCGGCACGGCCCGCGGCGAGGCCACCGGCGTCACCCGGACCGTCCGCGGTTACGCCGCCGGCCTGGGCCTGGCCGTCCTGGGCACGGTGCTGGCGCACACCACCACCGACCGGATCGTCGAGAGCCTCAAGGACCGCGGGCTGTCCACCGCCACCTCCCGCGAACTGGCCCACGGCCTGACCGGCACGCCGGCGGGCCAGGGCGGCCGCCCGCCGGCCGGCGACGCGGCCTCGCGGCTGCCGCCCGAGGTGCTGGACGCGGTGCGCGGCGACTTCGCCGAGGGCAACCGGGCGGTCTTCTACGCGATGGCCGCCGCGCTGGCCGTGGCCTTCCTCTGCGCCCACCTGCACCCCGGGACCCGGCGCACACCGGCCCCGCCCCCGGGCGCGGGGCGCACATGAGCCGCGTGGAGATCGACTACGCGGCGGTGTTCCAGGCGCTGCCGGGCGGAGTGCTGCTGCTCACCCCGGAGTTGGTGATCGCCGAGGTCAACGAGTCGCTGCTGCAGCGGGCCGGACGGGAACGCGGCCAGCTGGTCGGCCGCTACCTCTTCGACGCGTTCCCCGACAATCCGGACGACCCCGCCGCGACCGGGATACGCAACTTCCGGGCGTCCCTGGAGCGGGTACTGGCCACCGGCCGGTGCGACACCATGGCGCTGCAGCGCTACGACATCGAACCGCCCGGCCGCCCCGGCGTGTTCGAGGAGCGGTATTGGAGCCCGGTCAACGCACCGGTGCTCGGCCCCGACGGACGGGTGCGGCTGATCGTGCACCGGGTCGAGGAGGTCACCGACATCGTCCGGGTCGGCGCCCGCCACCACGGCGGCGACCGGGAGCGGATGGAGGCCGAGCTGTTCGGCCGAGCCCAGGAACTCCAGGAGGTCAACGACCGGCTGCGGCGCTCCCACGACCGGGAGCGGGAGGTGGTGCTGGCCCTCCAGGAGGCGATGCTGCCCGCGCCGCGGCTCGTCGGCCACCACCGGGCCGCGGTGCGCTACCGGCCGGCGGTCGGCGCGCTCAATGTCTGCGGCGACTGGTACGACCTGGCCGAACTGTCCGGCGACCGGATGGCGGTGTCCGTCGGCGATGTGGTCGGCCACGGGCTGGACGCCGCCTGCGTCATGGGCCAGCTGCGCAGCGCGCTGAGCGCCGCCACCCTGGTCACCGAGGGCCCGGCCCGGGCGCTGGAGGTGCTCGGCATCTACGCCCGGTCGGTGGAGGGCGCCGAGTCCACCACCGCGGTGCAGGCGGTCGTCGACTGGCCCACGCACACCCTCGCCTACAGCAGCGCCGGCCATCTGCCGCCGGCTCTGCTGCACCCGGACGGCACGGTGGAGCTGCTGGACGGGGCGACCGACCCGCCGCTGGGCGCGCGCCCCGAGCACGTGGCCCGCCCCGAGGCGGGGGTCGCCTTCGAGGACGGGGCGGTGCTGGTCCTGTACACCGACGGGCTGATCGAGCGCCGCCACGAGGACATCGACGTCGGACTGGGACGGCTGGCGGCGGCGCTCACCCGGCACCGCGGCGCCGGCGCCGAGGAACTGGCCGACGCGCTGCTGGTGGAGCTGCTGCCGCCCGGCGGCGCCACCGACGACGCGGCCCTCGTCGTCCTCCTGCTGTGACCGGCGCGGCGGGTGGGGCGGACGGCCCTGATTCGTTAGCGCGACTGGAGCAATTTCGGGGGCCGTTCGAGTGGCTGTTCGTCGTGTCTGCGGGGTTTTGGGCGGTGCGCGGTACTCATCGACTGTCCGATTTCCTGCCAAACAGGAGAAACGCAATGCGCAAGTTCATAGGTCGCTCCGTGGCTGCTGCGGCGATTGCCGCCGCCACCGTCGTCCCGCTCGCCGGCATCGCCTCTGCCGCCCCCCAGGCCGACCACGGCCGCAACCACCACCGCCAGAACTGCCACCACCGCGGCTTCGACCGCGGCTTCGACGGCGGTCGCCGCGGTGGTTTCGGCCGTGGCGGCTTCGGCAACTTCGGCGGCTTCGGCCGTGGGGGCTTCGGCTTCGGCGGTCTGTTCGGCTTCCCGTTCGGCTTCGGTCTGCTGGGCATTCTCTGACCGGAAGCAGAACAGACGGGCCGTCGTGGCGCTCAGCTGCGGCGGCCCGTCGCTGCGGTCATCCGGCGGTGCCGGACTCCTGCTCGGCCTGCCGGCGCAGTTCCTTCTTGTCCGGCTTCCCGGCGTCGGTCAGCGGCAGCGCCTCGACGAAGGTGAGGCGTGCGGGCTCGTACATCGCGCCGCGCTCGGTCCGCACCATCGCGCCCAGCTCCGCGGCGTCGACGGTGCCGCCCGGCGCCCGGACGACGACGGCGTGCACCCGCTCCATGCGGTCGGCGTCGCGGACCCCGAACACCGCGCTCTGCAGTACCTGCGGGTGCGAGTTCAGCAGGTCCTCCAGCTCCGTGGTGTACACATGGCCGCCGACCACGACGATCATGTCCTTGATCCGGTCGACGATGGTCAGGTACTCCTCCTCGTCGAGGAAGCCGATGTCCCCGGTGTGCAGCCAGCCGTCCCGCAGCACCTCGGCGGTCAGCTCGGGCTGCTTCCAGTACCCCTGCATGATCATGTCGGAGCGGACGCAGACCTCGCCGTGCTCACCGGCGGGCAGGTCGCGGCCGGCCTCGTCGCGGATCGCCACCTCGACCTCCGGCAGCACCTTGCCCGCGGACCGCAGCCGCTCGGGGCGCTCGGGGTCGTGGTCCTCCGGGGTGAGCATGCTGATGCCGCCGGCCTCGTTCTGCCCGTAGCCCTGCATCAGCACCGGGCCGAACATCCGGATCGCGTCGGCTATCCGCGCCGGGGACGCCTGGCAGCCGCCGTACGTCACCATCCGCAGGCTGGAGGTGTCGGTGTGCTGCGCGTCCGGGTGGTCCATCAGCTGGTAGAGCAGCGGCGGCAGCAGGAACAGTTCGGTGATGCGCTCGCGTTCGATGGCGGCGAGCGCGGTCGCCGGGTCGAAGTCGTCGAGCAGGACGACCGTGCCGCCGGCGTGCAGGGTGCTGTCGGCCATCACGCCCGCGGCGTGCGCCAGGGTCGTGCAGACCAGCTGCCGGCGCCCGGACTCCGGCTCCTGCCGGAGCACCCCGTGGAACCAGCGGGCCTGTGTGAAGGTCGTGCAGATGCCCTTGGGGTGGCCGGTGGTGCCGCCGGTGTGGCGGATGGTGCACACGTCGTCGGGCCGGGCCCGGCTGGCGAACGGCTCGTCGGACTCGCCGGCCGCCAGCTCCAGCAGGTCCGCGCCGCCCGTCTTGGCCGGACCGAGCACGAGGACGTCCGGCACCGGCGCCAGCGCGGTGACCTCGGCGGCCCGTTCGGCCAGGCGCGGGTCGACGATCAGGGCGCGGGTCTCGACATCGCGGACGATGTCGGCCTGGGACTCGGCGGAGAGCTTGTTGTAGAGGAAGTTGACCCGGGCGCCGAGCAGATTGGCGGCGTAGCGGGCGGCGAGTGTCTCCGGGAGGTTGCCGCTCAGCAGGGTGACGGTGGTGCCGCGGTCGACGCCGCGGGCGCGCAGGGCGCGGGCCAGGCGGTGGACGAGGGCGCGGAACTCACCCGCGGTGACGCGACGGCCCTGGTGGACCAGGGCCTCGCGCGCCGGGTCGGCACTAAGGACATCGAGGTTCTCCTCCACGTACGTGCGGAAGGTCGGGGCGGTGCTGGGCATGATGTCGGGCTTCCTCCTGACGCCGGCGGGCGCAGCCTGTGCGCCGGTGCGGTCTCGCGGCAGTTGGTTGCTACAGGCAACCAAGGGTTCTCAGCGTAGACCCTGTAGATCAAGAACTCCAAGTCGCAACGGGCGCACACCCGTCCCGTGCGGGGCGCCGGCGGCCCGCACGCCCCTTCGCGCCGCACAACCCGGCCGGAAACCTCGCTGTGAATATCGTCAACACGGTCGCCCACCTGCGAACGGCGTCGGATAATGCTCGCTCGCGCACGGATCGCGGCCGGCCTGCGGATCTCGCTCTCCCTGCAGGTCCGTCCCGTGTCGAGAGATGATGGAGAACAGCGGAAGCACAGTGAGATTCGGCCGATGTACGGAGAGCGCCACGGCTGTCGGTCCGTGATGACCGGCGGAAGGAGTGCCTGGATGGGTGCGACCGACGCGTTCCCCGAAGGTGCGGCCCGGGTAGGGGCCGCAACGGGGCAGCCAGGCGGCCTGCTGGACGTGCTCGGCGTGGCCGCCGTGATGCTGGACGCGGACGGACGGATCACCCTGTGGAGTCCGCAGGCCGAGGCGCTGTTCGGCTGGAGCGCGCAGGAGGCGCTCGGCCGGTCCGCCGCGCAGCTGCTGGTCGGACCGGAGCACTTCGATCTGGTGCTGAACCTCTTCACCGAGGTCATGTCGGGCGGCGAGAGCTGGGCGGGGGTGTTCCCGGTCCAGCTCAAGGACGGCAGCACCCGGCTCGTCGAATTCCGCAACATGCGGCTGCTGGACGAGCGCGGCGAGTCCTACGCCCTGGGCATCGCCACCGACCAGGCCGTGCTGCGGCGGGTGGAGCGCGATCTGGCGCTGTCCGTCCGGCTGGTGGCCCAGTCGCCGATCGGCCTGGCCGTCCTGGATACCTCGCTGCGCTTCGTCATGGTCAACCCCGCGCTGGAGCGCATCAACGAGCTGCCGGCCGACCGGCACATCGGCCACGAGGTCCGCGAGGCGCTCTCCTTCCTGGACACCGACACCATCGTGGCCAGCATGCGCGAGGTCCTCGACACCGGTACGCCGATGCTCGACCAGTTCACCCTCGGGCGTACCGCCTCCGATCCGCACGCCGACAAGGCCTGGTCGGTGTCGTATTACCGCCTGGAGGACGCCCACGGCCGGGTGCTGGGGCTGGCCACCTCGGTCGTGGACGTCACCGAGCAGCACCGGGCCGCCACCGAGGCGGCCCGCGCCCGCAGGCGGCTGGCCGTCATCGCCGACGCCTCCGCCACCGTCGGCACCACCCTCGACGTCGACCAGACCGCGCACGAACTGGCCGACGTCATCGTCCCCGAACTCGCGGACCTGGCCGCCGTCGACGTCCTCGACGCCGTATTGGACGGGCGGCGCCCGACCTCGCTCGCCCGCGGCGGCCCGGCCCGCTTCCGGGCGCTCGCGGTCTCCACGGCCTACTCCACCGAGGCCGCCCGCGCCGCCGACCCCACCGGCCAGATCGCCTCCTACGAGGCCGACCGGCTGATCACCCGCTGTGTGACCGAGGCGCGCCCGGTGCTGGTCTCCCAGGTGGGCGAGGAGGACCTGCCGCACATCGCCGCGGACCCGCAGGGGGCCGCCCTGCTGAAGAAGGCGGGGCTGCACTCCTATCTGGCCGTCCCGCTGATCGCCCGCGGTGAGGTGCTCGGCGCGCTGTCGCTCTACCGCGTGCGCAATCCGGAGCCGTTCGACGAGGACGACGCGGTGCTCGCCGTGGAACTGGCCGCCCGGGCGGCGGTCTGCATCGACAACGCGCGTTCCTACCAGAGCGAACGCCGCACCGCGCTCACCCTCCAGCGCCATCTGATGAACCACCGGCCGACGCAGCCCACGGCCATGCAGATCGCCTACCGCTACCAGCCCGCCCAGGCGGCCAGCGAGGTCGGCGGCGACTGGTTCGACGCGATACCCGTGGCCGGGGACAAGACCGCGCTGGTCGTCGGCGACGTCATGGGCAGCGGCATCAACGCCGCCGCCACCATGGGACAGCTGCGCACCACCGCCCGCGCCCTGGCCGACCTCGACCTCGACCCGGACGAGGTGCTGCGCCACCTCGACCACATCGCCGGCGGCCTCGACCCGGCCTTCGCCACCTGCCTGTACGCCGTGTACGACCCGCACCGCACCGAGTGCCGGGTCTCCGTCGCCGGGCATCTGCCACCGATCGTGCTGCGGCCGGACCGGCCGCCGGAGCTGCTGGACCTGCCCACCGGCGCGCCGCTCGGCGTCGGTGGCGTCCCCTTCGAGCGGACCACGGTCCCGCTGCGCGACGGCGATCAGCTGGTGCTCTACACCGACGGGCTGATCGAGACCCGCGACCAGCCGATTGACGCCCGGCTGGACACCCTGCTGGAGCTGCTGGCGGAGCCCGAGCAGGACCTGGAAGTGCTCTGCGACCGCCTGCTGGCCGCCCTGCGCGACGAGCACGACCACGACGACGTGGCGCTGCTGATCGCCCGGGTGCACACGCACAAGGGGTGACGCGGCGGGCACGGATCCGCCGGGACCGCTACGGATTCGGCGGTGCCCGCGAGCCTCTCCCGCTGCCCCGTCCGGCCGCGATATCCGCTTGGATTCTGTCCCTGGATCGTGGATAAGCGTTCCAAGTGGCGGGCGATGCTGCGGATTTCGTTGTCTCACACCGTTAACGGGGTCTTGACGGGAGTCGTCGGCGGGGGTTGTATTCGGTCACCAAAGCGGAAACGCGGTTGTCCGGGTTCGCGCCGCTTTACGGCGTTCCCCCCACATGCAGCACCCCTCATGCCGCCAGCACCGATGGGATACGGATACCGAGATGCCCTACACGCCTGTTGCCCCCGCAGCGCCTGAGCGGGACACCCGCGCGGTCACCGAGGGGGACACCGCGACCAGCCCCAAACTCACCCGGTCGATCGGTGTGGTCGGCGGCACCCTGCTCACGCTGTCCTGTCTGACCCCGGCGTCCTCGCTCTTCGTGATCGTTCCGGACTCCTTCGCCACCCTGGGCACGGGCACCGCGCTGACCATCGCCGTCGCGGCGCTGCTGTGTGTCGGGGTGGCCTTCACCTACTCCGAACTCGGCACGCTGATACCGAGTTCCGGTGGCGAGTACGCCATGGTCGGCACGCTCATGGGCCGCCTCGCCGGCTGGCTGGTTTTCATACTCTCGCTGATCGTCGTGATGGTCGTGCCGCCCATCATCGCGCTGGGCACCGCCGAGTATCTGGCCCCGATCGTGCATCTCGATCCGCAGTGGACCGCCGCCGCGGTGATGCTGCTGGCCACCGCCATGGGCCTGCTCGATCTGCGCGCCAACGCCTGGATCACCGGCATCTTCCTGGTGCTGGAGGTCGTGGCCAGCGCGGTCGTCGCCTTCCTCGGCTTCACCCACACCCAGCGGCCCGCGTCCGTCCTGGTCCACCCGGTCATCGACGCCGGGAACGGGCACAGCGCCGCGGTCACCGGGGGCCTCATCGTGGCCGGGCTGGCCACCGCGCTCTTCATCCTCCAGGGCTTCTCCACCGCCGTGTACCTGGCCGAGGAGATGGACAACCCCCGCCGCAACGTCTCGCGCACCGTGCTGTGGACCCTCGCCATCGGCGCGGCCGTCGTCCTGATCCCGGTCGTCGCCATCACCCTGGGCGCCCCCGACCTGAAGACCCTCGGCGCAGGTGACGTCGCCGGCATGGTGCAGGAGTGGAGCAACTCGGGCGTCGGCACCTTCGTCAGCCTCTGCATCGCCCTGGCGATCATCAACGCGGCGATCGTGATGGTGATCCAGAACTCCCGGGTGGTCTTCTCCTCGGCGCGCGACGCCGCCTGGCCCACCCCGGTCAACCGCGTCTTCTCGCACGTCGGCCGGCGCTTCGGCTCCCCCTGGGCCGCGACCCTCGCGGTCGGCGTGCCCGGGGCGGCCCTGTGCTTCGTCAACCTGGACACCCTCAGCGAGGTCACCGGCGTGGCCGTCGCCGCGATGTACGTCTTCGTCGCCCTGGGTGCCCTGGTCTCGCGCCGCGGTGAGCACAAGCACCGGCTGGCCTGGCGGATGCCGCTGTGGCCGGCGATCCCGGCGCTGCTGATCGTGGTGCTGGCGTGGGTGCTCTACCAGCAGAGCGTCAAGAGCCTCGCCATCACCGGCGCGATCGTGCTGGCCGCCGCCGGGTACTGGGCCCTCTACCTGCGCCCCCGCCAGGAGACGCACTGGGTGATCTCGGTGCCCGAGGACGAGCAGGCCCCCGCCATGGCGGCGGCCGCCCCGCAGTCCTCATAAGGCCGCACGGCCCCGGAACCCGCCCGCCCGGCGCGCTTGCCCGGGCGGGCCTTCCGCTTACTGCCCGGAGAGCCGGGAGAGCGCGAGCGCGTCCAGCAGAAGGCATACGTGGTCGACGGCGTCCCGGCCGGCGGGGCTGTCGGCCACCGCCGCGTCGTCGAGCAGGCGGGCGGTCCCGTCCAGCAGCGTCAGCAGCCGCTCGTGCAGCCCGGCCGGCGGTTCCGCGTGCGCAAGGGCGGCCCGGATCTGCTCGCTCGTGAGCGGCACACCGGTTTCGAGGAAGCGGTACAGCGACACGGCGGCCCGCCGGTCGGCGTCACTCGGCTTCCACAGCCCGAGCGCGTGGTGGTCGATGAGCGCGGCCGCCTCGGTACGGATCTCCTCGGGAACATGCATGCCCACGAACGTCTCATACCGTCCGGCCCGCCCCCGTCACGGCAGGGGGCATCCCCTTACCACCCCCGGGCCGGATCCGCTCGCCTGGCGAGCGCGGCTGACCAGGCATATCGTGCTTACGCCGGACTCACACGGGCGCCCGGTGCCGATCAGGCAAGCGTCCGGCCCTGTGGGAAGAGTTACATGAACCGCCCGGACCATGGGCGATTTGTTCCCCGAGCCGCGGCGCCTCGCGAGCGCCGTGTATGTCCTCTTCGTCGAAGAGGTTCGCATATGCGTACCAGTAAAACCTACCCGCGAGACTTTCCGCCCTCTGGCGCCCGGCCCCGGATCACGGGACGATCCTCTGACAGCCCGTGAGGCCGCCCGGCAGCAGCGCGGGCGCTCGCTGCTGCTGCGCTCCGCATCGCGCGGCTCGCCCACCGTATGCGGGAGGTGTACAAAGAGGACATGGCCGGACGCTACGGCCGCCCGCGTTCGGTTCTCAGGATGCGAACTGTCGCAGGTCAGGTCTTTCTCCTGCAGGTGGCGATCGTGGTGTTGCTCGTCGCCGCCGCCATCGCGGCCCTCGTGCTGCAATCCAGGGCCGACGGAGACCGCGAGGCCCGCAACCGGTCGGTCGCGGTCGCCGAGGCCTTCGCGAACGCGCCGGGCATCGAGGCGGCCCTGCGGAGCGCCCATCCGACCGCGGTACTGCAGCCGCGGACGGAAGCCGCACGCAAACGCTCCGAGGTCGACTTCATCGTCGTGATGAACACGCAGGGCATCCGCTACACCCACCCCATCCCCAACCGCATCGGCAAGAAGTTCGTAGGCACGATCAAACCGGCGCTGGCCGGCGGGGTGGTCACCGAGCGGATCACCGGCACCATCGGGCCCCTGGTGCAGGCCGTCGTGCCGGTCTTCGGCAGCAACGGCAAGGTCATCGGGCTGGTCTCGGCCGGTATCACCGTCAATCGCGTCAGCGGCGTCGTCGACAACCAGTTCCCGCTGCTCTTCGGCGCCGCGGCCGGCGTCCTCCTCGTGGCCACCGGCGGCACCGCACTGGTCAGCAGGCGCCTGCGGCGTCAGACCCACGGCCTCGGCCCGGCCGAGATGACCCGGATGTACGAACACCACGACGCGGTGCTGCACGCCGTACGCGAGGGTGTGATCATCGTCGGCGGTGACGGCTGCCTGCTGCTGGCCAACGACGAGGCGCGCCGGCTGCTCGACCTGCCGTCCGAGGTCGAGGGGCGGCCGGTCACCGAGCTGGGACTCGACCCCGCCACCGCCCATCTGCTGGCCTCCGGCCGGGTCGTCACCGACGAGGTCCACCCGGTCGGCGACCGGCTGCTGGCCGTCAACCAGCGCTCGACGGACCAGGCCGGGGGACCGCCGGGCAGCGTCACCACGCTGCGCGACACCACCGAGCTGCGGGCGCTCACCGGCCGGGCCGACGTGGCCCGCGGCCGCCTCAAGCTGCTCTACGACGCCGGTACGGAGATCGGCACCACCCTGGACGTGGTGCGCACCTGCGAGGAGCTCGTGGAGTTCGGCTCCACCCGTTTCGCCGACATCGTCACCGTCGACCTGGCCGAGGACGTGCTGATCGGTGAGGAGCCGACCCCGCCCTCCGGCGCGGCCGTGGAGATGCGGCGCACGGCGCTCAGCGGCGCGCCGCCCGAGAGCGGCCTCTACCCCGTCGGCCGGCTGATCCGCTTCGAGCCCGCCACCGCCCTCGGCGCCAGCCTCCTGAGCGGGCAGGCGGCCCTGGAGGCGGATCTGGCGGCGTTCACCGGCTGGCATCTGCAGAGCCCCGACCGGGCCAGAAAGATAGTCCAGCACGGCATCCACTCCAGGATCGCGGTGCCGCTGCGGGCCCGCGGCGTCATCCTGGGCGTGGCCATCTTCTGGCGCTCCAACGTGCCCGAGCCGTTCGAGGACGAGGACCTGTCCGTCGCCGAGGAGCTGGTCGCGCGCGCCGCGGTGAGCATCGACAACGCCCGCCGGTACACCCGCGAGCACACCATGGCCGTCACCCTGCAGCGCAGCCTCCTGCCGCGGGCCCTGCCGGAGCAGAACGCGGTCGAGGCGGCCTACCGCTATCTGCCCGCCCAGGCGGGGCGCGGCGGACTCGGCGGCGTCGGCGGCGACTGGTTCGACATCATCCCGCTGCCCGGCGCCCGGGTGGCGCTGGTCGTCGGGGACGTCGTGGGGCACGGACTGCACGCCGCCGCCACGATGGGCCGGCTGCGCACCGCGGTCCACAACTTCGCCAATCTGGACCTGCCGCCCGACGAGATCCTCTGGCACCTCGACGAACTCGTCACCCGCATCGACCAGGACGAGGGCGCCGAGGGGTCGGTCACCGGCGCCACCTGCCTCTACGCCATCTACGACCCGGCGTCCGGGAACTGCACCATGGCGCGCGCCGGGCACGTCCAGCCCCTGCTGCTGCGGCCGGACGGCACCGCCGAGGTCGCCGACGTGCCCGGCGGCCCGCCCCTCGGGCTCGGCGGGCTGCCGTTCGAGACCTGGCACCGGCAGCTGCCCGAGGCGAGCCGTCTGGTGCTGTTCACCGACGGCCTCGTCGAGGACCGCAACCGCGACCTCGACGAGGGCATGGCCCTGCTGAGCCGCACGCTGGCCGACCATCCCGCGCGGACGCCGGAGGAGACCTGTGAGGCCGCGCTCGGCGTGCTGCTGCCGGAGCGCCCCATCGACGACATCGCCCTGCTCGTGGCCCGCACCCAGGTGCTGGACACCGCGCACGTCGCCGAGTGGGAGGTGCCGCCGGACCCCTCGGCCGTGGCCCACATACGCGCCACGGCGGTCCGCAAGCTGATCGAATGGGGCCTGGCGGACGCGGCGTTCACCGCCGAGCTGATCCTCAGCGAGCTGGTCACCAACTCCATCCGGTACGCGGCCGGCCCCATCGGGGTGCGGCTGATCCGCGACACCGCCCTGATCTGCGAGGTCTCCGACCGCAGCAGTACCTCACCGCATCTGCGGCAGGCCGCCACCACGGACGAGGGCGGCCGCGGCCTCTTCCTCGTCGCCCAATTGGCCGAACGCTGGGGGACCCGCTACACCGCGAGCGGCAAGGTGATCTGGACGGAACAGGCCCTCACCGGCGTCGATCTGGTAGCGCTGGACGTCGACCTCGACGATCCTTGACGTGAGGGACGGATGAGCTCGGGGCTACCGGCGTCACAAGGAGGCCGCGATGGACTACCCGCTGCTCAACGCGTTCTGGACGATGTGCCTGATCTTTCTGTGGATCCTCTGGCTGATCCTGCTCTTCAGGATCATCGGTGACATCTTCCGGAGCCGTGACATCAACAACTGGGCCAAGACGGGCTGGCTCGTCCTGGTGATCGTGCTGCCCTTCCTGGGCGTCTTCATCTACGTGATCGCGCGCGGCCACGGAATGAGCGAGCGGGAGTACGCGCAGGCCGAACGGCAGCAGAAGCAGCTGCAGCACTACCTCCGGGAGACCGCAGGGACCGGTGACGAGACCGCCCGGCACGCGGATTCCCTGGCGAAGCTCGCCGAGCTGAAGAACCACGGGGACATCACCGAGGAGGAGTTCCAGAAGGCCAAGGCGAAGGTACTCGCCTGACCGCCGGGCCCCGCAGGCCGAGTGCCTGCCGCCGGACTGGGCCGAACCGGCGACGGACGGGTCATCCCTTCGGGGCGAGCGGTCCGCGATGAGCGGACGCCCGCCCCGAAGGGGTGCCTGGGGCCGCGTCCGGCCGTGAACAAGCCGTCTGTGCAAGGGCGTTGGGGGTTCCGGTCCTCCGCGTGGGATCGGCGGGCCGGGAGCCGGGGCCGGACACACGCCGGGTAAAAACCAGGCAAGCCGTTACGCCGACTCGCGTAATTCAGGTTGAAGGGGGTTTTGGGAGGTTCTGCGAAGGTGATCACTGAAAAGGTCGATATACCCCTTTGATCCTCCCAAGGAGCAGACATGCGCATTCGCGCCGCGATCGCAGCCAGCGCCCTGGCCACCACCATCGTCATGGGCGGTGCGAGCGCCGCCCTGGCCTGCAACAAGGGCCACCACCACAACAACCACGGCCGCGGTCACGGCCACCACGCCGCCTGCTGGCTCTCGGCGGGCGTCCTGGACCGCGTCGGCCCCGTGTTCAGCGAAGGCTGCGAGCGCAGCGGCTGGGGCTTTGACGGCCGCCGGAGGTAATCAAAGCTGACGGCCGGCGCCGGTTTGTGTGCGCGGCCGTGCGCCGGACCGGCACGGGGCCGGGCCGTCGCTCACCCGTCGAGGAACGCCAGCAGATCGGCGTGGAAGTCGTCCTTGTACGAGCCGACGGCGAACAGGCCGTGCGGCGCACCCGGATAGACCTTCAGCGTGGCGTCCTTCACCAGCTTCGCCGACTTCTGGGCGGAGGCCACGAACGGCACGATCTGATCGTCGTCGCCGTGGATGATCAGGGTGGGGACATCGAACCGCTGGAGGTCCTCGGTGAAGTCGGTCTCCGAGAACTGCCTGACGCAGTCGTACGACGCCTTCAGCCCCACCTGCATGCTCCACAGCCAGAACGCCTCGCGCACGCCCTGGGAGACGGCGGAGCCGTGCCGGTTGGCGCCGTAGAAGGTCTCGCTGAGGTCCTTGTAGAACTGCGACCGGTCACCGGCCACACCCGCGCGGATCCCGTCGAAGATCCCCAGCGGCAGCCCCTCCGGGTTGGCCTCGGTCCTGAGCATCAGCGGCGGCACGGCACCGAGCAGGACCACCTTCGCCACCCGGCCGGTGCCGTGCCGGCCGATGTAGCGGGCCACCTCGCCGCCGCCGGTGGAGTGCCCGACCAGCACCGCCTCCCGCAGGTCCAGCGTGTCCATCAGCCGCGCCAGGTCGTCCGCGTAGGTGTCCATGTCGTTGCCCTGCCAGGGCTGGCCGGAACGGCCGTGGCCGCGGCGGTCATGGGCGACCGCGCGAAAGCCGCGGGAGGCGACGAGATGCAGCTGGTCGTCCCAGGCGTCGGCGTTGAGCGGCCAGCCGTGACTGAACACGACGGGGCGGCCCGTCCCCCAGTCCTTGTAGAAGATCTCCGTGCCGTCGGCCGTCGTGAGGGTGGGCATGGCGTGGTGGTCCTTTCTGCCGTTCGCCGGTGTACGGACAGGGGCCGCGGGCGTAGCGGGCCGGGGCGCGGCGGTCAGCAGCGGTCCGTCGGCGGGGCGGAGCCCCGGCGCCGCCGGGCGCTCGCGACCAGCGCCGCACCGGCCACCACGGTCAGCCCGGCCATCGTGCCCAGGCCCATGAAGACCAGCGGCTTGGTGGGCGTCGTCACCGGGGCGGAGCGCGCGGGGGCCGTGGCGGTGAACACCGGGGCGCCGACGGGCCGTTGACCGGCGGCCGGTACGCGTACCGCGCCCCGGTGGGCGGCGACGGCCGGTCCGGCGGCGCACCACATCGCGAGGAGGGCCACGGCGAGGGCCTGCCCGAGCCGGTACCGGTTCAGGGGGCCAGGGGCGGAACGTGCGGCCATGCGTCTCTCACTTCTCCGCCCCCGAGGAGGCGGCCGGATCGGGAACTGCCGGATCCCAGGGTTTCCGGCCACCGCCCCGGCGGCGTGCCCACAGCGGCAGGAGAGTGAAGACGGCACGCCGTACGGGTGGTGCCCGGCCGTGCCGGGTGTCCGGCGGGCGCACGGCCCCGGGGCCCGCCCCGCCCCGCGCCCGAGCGATCTGGACGGGGTCCGCCGCGCTGCCCTCGGCCGGCACTTCTGCGTGGGCGCGCTGCCGGCCGCGGCCGAGGTGGAGACCGGCGTCAACCAGCTGCTCGACGCGTTCCCCGCCATGGCATTCGCGGACGGTCCCGCCCCCGCCGACGGTCAGTCCTCGCCCGCCGGGGGCCGCCGCAGGACGTAGAGCCCGACGGCCACGGTCAGCACGATGACGCAGGCGGAGAAGGTCAGGCCGGCGCCGCGCAGGCCGAGCACGAGGGTGAGCGCGCCGACGCCGACGACCGGCAGGGAGATCCCGAGATAGGCGACGAGGAAGAAGGCCGAGATGGTGCCGCCGCGGTGCGCGGCCGGTGCCGCCCGGCCCACCGCGGTCAGCCCGGCGCGGAACGCCAGGCCCTGGCCGATGCCGCCGCAGACCGCCCCGGTGACCAGTACCGGCAGCGATTCCACGGCCAGCGAGGTGGCCACCAGCACCAGGCCGACGACCAGCACCAGGCACCCGACGGGCAGCGCCCTGCGGGTACCGATCCGCTCCGTCAGGGACTGGCCCGTGGTGGACCCCAGGAACACGGTGAAGACGATCAGTCCGTCGACGGCCAGGTTGTGCACGCCCAGGGTCTGGCCGAGGAAGCTCGGCGCCACCGCGGTGAACAGACCCAGCAGCGAGAAGCCGGCGAAGGCGGCGACGGCCGAGGGGGCGAAGACGCCCCGGACCTCCGGCGGCAGCTCCAGGCCCTGCGGCCGCAGGGACCGGGGGCGGTGCGGCCGGGCGACGGTCTCCGGGAGCAGCCAGGTGGCGACGGCCGCCAGGGCCAGCAGTGCGAGGTGCACCATGAACGGCAGCCGCAGCGGCCAGGGCGCGTACTGGGCGAGAAGACCCGACAGCAGCGGGCCGCAGCCGAGGCCGCCCATGTTCGCGGCGGTGGCGGCGAACCCCGCCCGCACCTCCTGGCCGGGCTCGGCGAGTTCCAGCACCGTCGCGGTGGCGGCGCCGCTGAACAGCCCGGCGGCGAAGCCGGACAGCACCCGTCCGAGCAGCAGCATCGGCAGCCCGCCCTCGAAGAGGAAGCACAGCGCGCTGGCCGCGGACAGCCCCAGCGCGACCAGCAGCACCGGGCGCCGCCCCACCTCGTCTGAGACGTTGCCCGCGAGCAGCAGCACCGTGATCACACCCAGCGCGTACACCGCGAAGACCACGGTCACCATCAGCTCGGAGAACCCGAGCTGCGCGCGGTAGAGCCCGTACAGCGGGGTGGGAAGGGTGGTGCCGGCCATGCCGATGGCGAACACGCCCGCCGCCACCGGGTAGCCGAGCCGCCGCCTCCCGCCCGTGCGATCAGTGATCATGGGCTTCAACCTAGCCGGACGCGGAGCGTGGTGCCCCCGCGGCGTGCGGGGGCACCACGCGTGCCCGGACCCCGGAGGATCAGTGCTGGGCGGAGGGCGAGTTGGCCGCCGTCACGTTCACCGCGGACCAGGCCTTGTTCACCGTCTTGTACTCGGTGCTGGAGGCGCCGTAGAGGTCCTTGGCCGCGTGCAGGGTGGCGACCCGCGCGTCATGGAAGTCGGTCGTGGAGACCATGTACCGGGTGAGCGCCCGGTAGAAGATCGCCGTCGCCTTGGTCCGCCCGATGCCGGTCACCTTGGAGCCGTCGTGGGTGGGGGAGTCGTAGGCGACGCCGCTGATGGTCTTCTTCCCGCTGCCCTCGGCCAGCAGGTAGAAGGCGTGCGAGGAGATGCCGGAACCGGCGTGCACCTCGGTGTCGTAGGCCGCCTTCGACCAGTAGTCGACGGTGCCCTCCAGCTTGTCCAGGGAGGGCTTGTCCAGGCGGCGCAGGAACTTCTGCTGGAGCCCGAGCTTCTCGCCCATCAGGTAATTCGGCGGGTTCTTCGGGTTGTTGGCCGAGAACTCGACCGCGCTGCCGAAGATGTCCGCCAGCGACTCGTTGAGGGCGCCCGGCTCGCCGTACTGGTTGCCCTCCTCGTCGACGCGGGTGGGCCGGAGCTTGGCCGTCGCGTCGACCACGCCGTGGGTGAGCTCATGGCCCGTGACGTCCAGGACGACCAGGGGCTTGGCGAACGTCGCGCCGTCACCGTCGCCGTAGAGCATGCAGCCGCAGTCGGACGACCAGTAGGCGTTGCCGACCTTCTTGCCGAAGTGCACCAGGGCGTGGGCCCCGCGGCCGTCGTTCTTGATGCCTTTGCGGCCGAACGTCTTCTTGTAGAAGTCGAGGGTGCTGCTGATGCCGTACTGGGCGTCCACGGCGGCGGTGGCGCGGCTGCTCGTGGTGCCGTTGCCCCAGCGGTTGGTGGTGCTGGTGAACGCCTTGCCGTCGGAGAACTTCTCCGCTTCCTTGTTGCCGGCGTCCCGGGTCTCGGTGTTGCCGCGGGTGGAGTCCTTGAGGGTGAAGGACTTCTTCGCCGTCCGGGTGGTGGACAGCGGCACCTTGCCGACGAACAGGGACGAGCCGGTGCCCTTGGCCGCGGCCGGGAACCCGGGGGTCGCCGCCGCCTCGGTGCTGACGGGCGCCGCGGGGGCGGCCAGCCCGGTCGTGGGGTTGAGGTGCTCGCCCCGTGCGCGCAGCTTCTTCTGGAGCGCGGGGGACAGGAAGGAGTCGTTGGCCGGGGTGTTGCTGAGCACCGCCCCGGTCGCCGCGTCGAGGATGACGGTACGGGCACCGTCGGCCTCGGCGGTGCGGCTGTCGTCCACCTGCACCTGGTAGGCGAGCGTGGTCCGGTCGTCGCGGGCGTCCACGATCAGTTCGGCCTCGCCGGCCTGGCCCTTGGCCACGGAGGCGGCCTTCGACTGCGCCTCCGTCGCCGACAGCTTCGGGTCCGTGTCGGCCACGTCGACCTGGTGGCGGTAGGCGCGGGTGACGCCCTCGTACGCCGACTTGGCGGTCAGGTGGACGACCAGGTCGCCGCCGAGCACCGGGAGTCCGCGGTGGGTCCGGACGAAGCGGACGTGCTGCCGGCCGTCGGGGTCCACGAGGGTGTCCGTGGCCTTGAGGGTGTCCTTCTTGCCGACGCCGGTGGCGGCGGAGTGCGCGACGGCGGCGTCGCGGGCGGCGTTCACGACCTTCTGGAGGGAGGACGTCGCGGCGGGCGCAGCGGCCGGTGCGTGCTCCGTGGTGGCGGTGGCGGCGCTCGCCACCCCCGCGGTGAGCGTCGCGGCCGTCGTCACGGCGACGGCGATCGCCAGACGGTGTCTGCGTATGTGGGGTCTACGCACAGCTTGAGGTCCTTAGCGCTGTGGGGGCGGCCGGTCGTGCCAACCGCCCGTACGCGCAGTGCTGTTGTGCACCACGGGGGCCGTGGGGCCCCGCGCAAACCCTGGTATGTCTGGCATGGGCATGTAAAGAGAAATGATCAGTATGCGAGATTCCTGGGCGAAATTTGACAATTGATCAGCTTTGAGTAGCCGCAAGGTGACCAACTGTGCTCCCTGGAGGAGACATCAGATGGCGGGAATTGGTTGCTTCCCTGTCGCAGCGATCTGCGGGCTGCTACGGGGAGGCCGCCGCTGAGGACGGCGAGCCGCGGTCGGGGAACACGCGGGAGCGGCCGGGGACTCACCCGTCGGCACCGGAGAACTCGCCTGCGGGCAGCGGGCCTTCATGGCAACGCTCCCGGCCTCAGGACGAGACGGGAGCGGAGTGCGGGGAGTGCGGGGAGTGCGCGGAACGGCCGGTGGACCCGTCACCGGCGTCGCGCGGTCACTGCTGGAAGAGCTCCTCCAGTGAGGCCTCGGCCCGTTCGCCGCCGCGGGCGGCCTCGACGACGGCCTGGTGGAAGGACCGGCTGGCTTCCTCGGATGCGCACGGGACGGGGCTGCCGGCCATGGTGTACCAGTCGGTGGCCCCGGTGTACTGCACCGCTACATGGGCCTGATTCTCCGACCAGGTCGTATGGATGGTCAGATCGCCGTTGATCACGCCGATCTCCGCGGTACGCACCGCGCCGGGTAGCGCGTGTATCCCGACAGTGGTCCAAGATGCCCAGGTCATGGTGGTCCCCTCGGCGACAAGGGCTCCGGCTGGCGGCCGGGCGCGGTGACTCAAGTTTGGCACCGGAGGTCCAGTAGCGCACCGCATGCGGTGCCACGGATTCCGCTCGGCGCACGGGAACCACGGCGCCCACGGCTCTCACCTGCCACCGGTTGCTGTGGGCACGCACAAGTCACCGTCCGTGCCCGGCTTCCGGGCGGCACGATCCGCCCGGAAACCGGGTGGCGGCGACGCCGACCGCACGGGCAGTTGCCGCGGAGCCGAGGGCGGCGCACCGGAGACCGGCCCGTGGTGCTCCGCCCGCACGAGCCGTACCGGGTCCGTGCGAAGGTCGCCGACGGCCGGGCCGCGGGCCGCGGGCGCGGGGGCGGAATCTCAGTCGATGACCGTATGGAAGAAGGTGACGGCGGCGCCGAAGGCCGCGCCGCCGACGAGCGTCGCGGAAGCCGGGGTGCCGCCGTTGACGAAGGTGAGTACTCCGGCGCCGACAGCGGTGAGGGCGCCCAGGAGAAAGATCACGGCGGCGCGCTGACTCAGCAGGGTTGATCTGTTGTCGGACACATCAACTCCGATCTGCGCGGGAGCGAGGAATCGCTCGGTGCGGATGCTGATGCTCTTACTGATCATCTCATCCTTCACCAAGGAATCCCGGCAGCACACGAGGGAATTCCGCAAAGGCCACGCAATGCAGCAACGCCGGGGTGGTGGCGGCGCGGCCGTCGTCGTGCGCCGGGATCAGGTCGCTCGTCGCGGCCTCCGGTCAGCGTCCGGGGCTGTTCCCGCCGTTGCGGAACCTCCGGCGGCCCTCCGCCTGCCGGCCGATCGCCAGCACCGCCATGTCGTCGTCGCGGGGCCCGCCGGTCCAGCGTTCGACGTCCCGCACCAGCACGTCGATCAGATCCTGCGGGCCGCGGAAGGGGCCGCGGCCCGACAGCTGTTCCGCCGGGTCGTAGAACGTGCCGGTGCGGTCGCGGGCCTCGGTCACGCCGTCGGTGACCAGCAGCAGGGTGCTGCCCGCCGGGAACGGCCAGTCGGCCGGCGCGGTCCGCGGCGCGCCCAGCGTCCCGATGCCCAGGGGCAGGCCCGGATCGCGGGCCTCCAGGGGACGCACCTCGCCGTCCTGGCAGAGGTAGGGCGCCGGGTGGCCGCAGTCCAGCAGCCGCAGCCCGCTGCCGCCCGGGAGGACCTCGCAGATCAGGGCCGTGATGAAGCCCTCCAGATGGTCCTCCTCCGAGGTCTGCTCGCTCTCCCGCAGCAGGGCGCGCTCCATCCGGTCGGCCACCGCTGTCAGGTCCGCTTCCTGCTCGGCCGCCTCGCGGAACGCGCCCAGCAGCACGGACACCGCGCTCACCGCGCCCATCCCCTTGCCCCGTACGTCGGCGATCAGCAGCCGGACGCCGAACGGGGTGCGCTGCACGGCGTAGGCGTCCCCGCCGATCCGGGCCTCGCCCTGGGCGGCCCGGTAGCGGGCGGCGATGGTCAGCGGGCCGATGCGTTTCGGGGGCGCGGGGAGCACGGCGCGCTGGGCGGCCTCCGCCACCGTGCGGACGACGTCCAGGCGGCGTCCGTAGCGGGCGACCACCCGGTTGACGCCGATGCCCATGAGCGCGGCGAAGAAGGTGTTGATCAGCTCCACATACCCCACGATGTCGCCGGCGGTGCCGTCCTTCACCGTCAGCACGAAGACACCGACGATGATCACGGCGCCGATCGTCACGGTGTGCCGCAGCGAGAGCAGCGCACCGGCCGTCACGCTCGCCGCGATGAGCATCGGGTCGCCCCAGTAGTCCGCGGGCGAGAACAGGTCCCACAGGAGTCCCGCGGCGACCAGGACGGTCGGCGCGAACTCGACGTAGCGGGGCCACTCCGGGGACGGACGGGACATGGGGATTCCTGACCAGCCCTTCCTGACGCGTGGGCGCCCGCCGTGCCGCCGATCCCGCACGCGCGGCGGCGCCCGTGGGCCTGCGGTGTCCGCCCGGCGGCCGGTGCCCCGTGCGGTGCGCTGACGGCCTTCAGCCTTCGGCCCCCGGCCCTCCCCGGCCACCCGGACGGCCCGAACGTGTGTCACCCCGTTGCTGCCGGGTCCGCCGCTCCCGCCACCCCGGCGGTCACCGTCCAGCTCAGCGAATGCGGCCGCCCGGGGTCCGTGTCGCCGGGGTGTCGGCGGTGGCTGCCGATAGCGTCGAGGCCCACCACGGCGCCACACCGCCCCGCCCGAGGACCGGCGCGGCACCTCTCCCGGTGGCCGGGTGCCCGACGAGGAGGTGGGCGCGTGGCCCCATGGCCGTCCGTGGTGTTCGCGCTGCTCGCGGCGGCCAGCAACGCGCTGGCCACGGTGCTCCAGCGGCGCGCGGCCCGTACCGTCCCGCTGTCCGCCGGGCTGCGCCTGGGGCTGCTGGTCGATCTGCTGCACCGTGCCGTCTGGATCGGCGGGATGCTCGCCGTCGTCGCCGCGGCGTGCTTCCAGGCGCTGGCGCTGTCGCAGGGGGCGCTGTCGGTGGTGCAGCCGCTCTTCGTGCTGGAACTGCCACTCGCGTTGCTGATCGGCCGGGTGCTCCTGGGCGGACGGATCCCCCGCAGCGGCTGGGTGGGGGTGGCGCTGCTCGTCGTCGGACTCGGCTCCGCCCTCGCCGCCGCCGCGCCCACCATCGGCACCGCCCACGCCCCGTTCGGCCGCTGGGTGCCCGCCCTCGTGGTCTGCGCCGGGGTGATCGCGGCGGCCGTCCTCGCCGCGCTGCGCCGGGGCGCGGGCGGGGTACGGGCTGCCTGCTTCGCCGCCGCCACGGCCGTCGCCTACGCGCTCACCGCGGCCCTGATGAAGGACGCGACCCACGCGTGGCAGGTCGGCGGCCCCGGCGCGTTCTTCACCGCGTGGCAGACCTACGGGTTCGCCGTGGTCGGCGTGATGGCCATCTTCCTCCTGGAGAACGCCATGCAGTCGGGGCCGCTGACCGCCTCGCAGCCGGTGCTCACCCTCGGGGACGCGCTGGTGAGCCTGTCGCTGGGCGTCACCCTCTACGACGAGCGGGTCCGGACCGGCTGGTGGCTGCTGCCCGAGGCGCTGGGCGTCGCCCTGGTGCTGTGGGGCGCGATGCTGCTCTCCCGCGTCGCACTGGCCCGGGATCTGACGGGTGCGCAGGACACTCCCGCCGCGGCGTCCGGCGGGGGCGCCGCCGAAACCGAGCCGCCGTGCCCCTGAGCGCCGCACCCCTGAGAGCGGGGCCTCTGAGTGCGCGGCTCCTGAGCGCGGGTCCCGGCCGCCGGCTCACAGCATGACGTGCTTGACCTGGGTGTAGTCCAGCAGCCCGGCCAGGGACAGATCGCTGCCGTAGCCGGAGTGCTTGACCCCGCCGTGCGGCATCTCCGAGACGGTGGTGCCATGGGTGTTCACCCAGACGATCCCGGTGTGCAGCGCCCGGGTGGCCCGCATGGCCCGCCCGTGGTCGCCGGTCCACACGCTCGCCGCCAGCCCGAACCGGACCCCGTTCGCCAGCCGCAGCGCCTCCTCCTCGTCGGCGAAGGACTGCACGGTGACGACCGGGCCGAAGATCTCCTCCTGCACGATCTCGTCGTCCTGCCGCACCCCGGCGACCACCGTGGGCTCGTGGAACCAGCCCGCCCGGCCCACCGCGGCCCCGCCCGTCACCACCTCGGCGTGCCCCGGCAACCGGCTCAACAAGCCCTGTACGGAGGTGAGTTGAGCCTCGCTGTTGAGCGGGCCGTAGTCCGCCGGGGCCTCGTCGGGCGGCCCGGTGCGCAGCGCGCGCGCCCGGGCCGCGAACGCGGCGACGAAGGCGTCATGGCGCCGCCGGTGGACCAGCAGCCGGGTGGGGGCGGTGCAGTCCTGCCCGGCGTTGAAGTAGGCGACGGCCGCCAGTTCGGCCGCGGCGGCCTCGACGTCCACATCGTCATGGACGATCACCGGGGCGTTCCCGCCCAGCTCCAGATGCACCCGCTTGAGGTCCGCCGCGGCGGTGGCGGCGATCTCCCGCCCCGCCCGGACGCTGCCGGTGACCGCGATCAGCCGGGGCACCGGGTGCGAGGTCAGCGACCGGCCGGTGTCACGGTCGCCGCAGACCACGTTGAGCACCCCGGGCGGCAGCCGCTCCGCCGCGATCCGGGCGAGCAGCGCGGCGGACGAGGGGGTGGTGTCGGCGGGCTTGAGCACACAGGTGTTGCCGGCCGCCAGGGCTGGGGCGATCTTCCACGCGGCCATCATCAGCGGGTAGTTCCAGGGGGTGATCTGGGCGCAGACCCCGACCGGTTCGCGCCGCAGCACCGAGGTGCGGCCCTCGGTGTACTCGGCGGCGGCCGCCCCCGGGAGATTGCGCGCCGCCCCGGCGAAGTAGCGGAAGGTGTCGGTGACCGCGGGCAGTTCCTCGGACCGGAACTGCCCGGGCGGCTTGCCGGTGTCCCCGACCTCGGCGGCCACCAGGGCGTCCGCGTGGGCCTCGATCGCCTCGGCGATGCCCAGCAGGGCCCGCTGCCGCTGGGCGGGGGTGGTCAGCGACCAGCCGTCGAGGGCGGACTGCGCCGCCGTGCAGGCCGCGTCGGTGTCGGACGGCCCGGAGCGCGGCGCGCCGCCGTGCACCGCGCCGGTGGCGGGGTCGACGAGCGGCATCGAGGCGCCGGAGGCCGACGGCCGGTCGGCTCCCGCGATGTGGTTGAGGACGGGGGAGGGGGCGGCTCGCTCAGCCATGGCGCAGCACCTCCCGCGCCGCCGCGCGCCCGGTGCGCACCGCGCCCTCCATGTAGCCGGCCACCCACTGGTCCGATCCGCAGACGTAGAAGGGCGGTTCATGGGTGCCGTGCAGCGGGCCGACCGCCATCACGTCGCCGGGGCTCCAGTGCGTGACATAGCCCTGGGTCCACGGGTCGGTGCCCCACATGCGCAGATACGAGGTGAACGGCTGGAGCGCCTCCGGTCCGTAGAGCCGGGCCACGTCGGCCAGCAGCTCCTGGTCGCGGACCGCGGCGGGCATCCCCAGCAGGACGCCGTAGCGCTCCGGGGGGATCAGCGCGGACAGGATGCCCTCGCTCTGCGGCCAGGTGCTGCCGAGCACCCCCTCGCATTCGGAGAGGCCGTTGAGGTCCAGGCTGCGCCAGAACGGCTTGTCGTAGGCCGCCGCGAACTTGGCGGCGACGGCCTGGCGCTGACGGTGCAGCGAGGAGAGGCGGGCCTCGGAGACCCCGGTGACCGCCACCGAGCGGAGCGGGCCCACCGGCAGCGCGCTGACCACCGCGTCGGCGGTCAGGGTCTCCCCGCAGGCCAGGCGTACCCGGCAGCCGCCCGGGCGGATCGCGACCTCCGCGACCGGCGCCGAGAGGCGGATGCGGTGGCCGAGTTCCGCCGCCATCCGCAGCGCCACGGTCGCCGAGCCCTCGGCCACCCGCAGCCCCTCCCAGTCCTCGTAGGCGTAGGGGTCGTCACCGGGGACGGCGGCGTGCTTGCGCAGCGCGGCCAGCAGGGAGGTGCGCTCGTAGGAGCCGCTGGCCAGGGCCAGTTGGCCGATCTCCCAGAGCCGTACGACGGCCGGGCTCGCCCCTTCGCCGCGCAGCCAGGCGCCGACCGACAGCCGGTCGAGGGCCGCGGCGTGCGGCAGCGACCAGGGGTCCTCGGGGTCGACGGTCCGGGCCAGCGCCACGAACGCCTCGGTGACCTGCTCGTGGCAGGCCTGGTCGCCGGGGCCGAACCAGTGCGGCGGGTCGCCGGCCGAGACCCCTTCCGCGGTGGCCCGCGCCATCCGGCCGGGCTCGGCGACATAGCTGGGCACGAGGGTCAGGCCGAGTTCCGCGGCCAGTTCGAGGTAGGCGGTGTGCGCCCGGCCGACCACCTCGCCGCCGAGCTGGACCAGCCGGCCGTCGGGCAGCACGGCCTGTTCGACGCGGCCGCCGACCCGGTCACGGGCCTCGACGACGAGCACATCGGCGCCCGCCGCGCTCAGGTCCCGTGCCGCGGCGAGTCCGGCGAGGCCGGCGCCGAGCACGATGACGTCGTGGTTCATCAGGGAGCGTTCCTTTGCTGTCGGTGGGGCGGCGGAGGGCGGCCGCAGCCGGCCCGGCGGACCGGGCCGGGTCGAGTCGGATGGGCCGGGTCGGACCGGCCCGGTCGGCTATTCGAGGACCAGGCAGTGCTCGGGCCGCCAGCCGATCTCCACGCTCTCGCCGCCGCACCAGCGGTCCTCCATGCGGGAGCGGTCGGTGTTCTGCTCCAGCACGGACACCGTGACGTCCGGGGCGAGTTCGATCAGATACGTGGTGGTGGGGCCGGAGTAGACGGTCTCGCGGACCACTCCCCGCACCAGCGCCATGCCGGGTTCGAAGTCGGAGAGCCAGATCTTCTCCGGCCGGACCGACAGGCTGACGGCGGCGCCGTCGGCGACGCCGTCGCGCGGGCCGACCGGCAGGGCGGGACCGCAGTCGAGGACCACCTGCCCGTCGCGGTAGGTGCCGGGGACGAGGTTGGACGTCCCCATGAAGGAGGCCACGAAGCGGCTCGCGGGGTGTTCGTAGACGTCCTCCGGTGTGCCGCACTGCTCCACCCGGCCCTCGTTCATCACCGCCACCCGGTCCGACATGGTCAGGGCCTCGTCCTGGTCATGGGTGACGAAGACGAAGGTGATGCCGACCTCGCGCTGGATCTGCTTGAGCTCGACCTGCATCCGGCGCCGCAGCTTGAGGTCGAGCGCGGCCAGCGGCTCGTCCAGCAGCAGCACCTGGGGGCGGTTGACCAGGGCGCGGGCCAGCGCCACCCGCTGCCGCTGCCCGCCGGAGAGCGTGCCGGGCTTGCGGTCGCCGAGCCCGCCGAGCTGCACCCGCTCCAGCATCGCCGCCACCCGGGTGCGGATCTCGGCCCGGGCGACGCCCTTGCGCTTGAGGCCGAAGGCCACGTTGTCGGCCACCGAGAGATGGTCGAAGAGGGCGTAACTCTGGAAGACCGTATTGACGTTGCGCTTGTCGGGCGGCAGCGCGGTGACGTCCTCGCCGCTCAGCAGGACGGTGCCGGCGCTGGGGTCGGTGAAGCCGCCGATCATCCGCAGCGAGGTGGTCTTGCCGCAGCCGGACGGGCCCAGCAGGGAGAAGAACTCACCGGGGGCGATGTCCAGACAGAGGTCGTCGACCGCGGTGGAGTTGCCGTAGGTCTTGCTGATCCGGTCGAGCCGGACCGCGGGTGGGGCGCCGGCCTCGGCCGCACCGGCTCGGGGGGTGTCGATGGAGGTCATGGGTGTCACTTCCCGGAGAGCAGATCGAGGCCACCGCGGCGGCCGAAGAGCCGCGGGATGGCCAGGGCGAGCGCGATGAGGCCGATGGAGCCGGCCAGCATCAGCGTGCCGACGGCGTTGATGGTGGGCTGCACCCCGAACCGGATGGCGGAGTAGATCCGTACCGACAGCGGCTGCGGGTCCACCCCGGTGGTGAAGTAGGCCAGCACGAAGTCGTCGAAGACCAGGGCGAAGACCAGCACCGCCGATGCCAGGATGCTGGGCAGCAGGGCGGGCAGCGTCACCAGCCGCAGGGCCTGCCAGCGGGTGGCGCCCAGATCCATCGCGGCCTCCTCGACCTCCGGGTTGAGGGCGGCGATCCGCGAGCGCAGGATCACCGTCACATAGGAGATGGAGAACGTGATCTCCGCGAGCATCACGGTGCCGGAGGACAGGGTGATGCCCATGCCCTTGAAGAGCAGCATCGCGGCGACACCGGTGACGATCTCCGGGGTGATCAGCGGCACCAGCATGATCAGACCGGCCAGCGACCCCAGCCGGGTGCGGCAGCGCACCAGCCCCAGGGCCAGCGCCACCCCCAGGAGCACCGAACCGGCCATCGCCACCAGGGAGATCCGCAGACTCATGCCGAGCGACTCGATCAGCACGTTGTCGTGGAAGAAGGCGGTGTACCAGCGCAGGCTCAGCCCCTTGAAGACGGTCAGGGACTTCTGGGCGTTGAAGGAGAAGAGGACGACCACCCCGATGGGGAGGTAGAGCAGCACGAAGAAGACGGCGGTGACCGCGAGGGCGAGCCGGGGGCGGCGGTCGGTGCCGCGGCGGTGCCGGCGGTGCAGCGGGCGGAGTGTCATCGGGCGGCCTCCGCCTCGTCCTTGCGGGTGCGCCGCAGATAGCCGAGCATCCCGACGAACAGCACCGCCATCATCAGCATGGTGAGCGCCGAGCCCAGCGGCCAGTTCTGGCCCTGGAAGAACTTGTCCTGGATCAGGTTGCCGATCATGATCTGGTCCGGTCCGCCCATCAGCTGGGCACTCACGAAGTCCCCCATCGCGGGCAGGAAGACCAGGACGGCGCCGGCGGCCGCGCCCTGCCGGGTGGCCGGGAGGGTGACGAAGAAGAAGGTCCGCAGCGGCCCGCCGTACAGGTCGCGGCCGGCCTCGATCAGCGAGAGGTCCATCCGCTCCAGTGCCGCGTACAGCGGGATGATCATGAAGACGATGAAGCCGTAGACCAGCCCGGCGATCACGCCGACGCCGCTCTGCAGGATCCTGGTGTGCCCGTCCGCCAGCCCGACGGCGCGCAGCACCTTCAGCACCGGGCCGTCGTCGGACAGCACCACCGACCAGCCGTACATCCGCACCAGGTAGTTGGCGAAGAACGGCACGACGATCGCGGCGATCAGCAGATGCTTGAACCGTCCGCCGTGCAGCGCGATGGCGTAGGCGACCGGGTAGGCCACGACGAGGCAGACGGCGCAGGCGATCAGCGCGAACACCAGCGACCGCAGCAGCACGATGCGGTAGGCGGGGTCGGCCAGCGCCGTGATGTTGTCGAAGTTGAGGCCGAACCGCGGGTTGCCGAGCGGGTCGGTGGTGCCCAGCGCCAGGGTGGCCACCAGGATCAGGGAGGCGATCAGGAACCCGGTCATCCACAGGGTTCCGGGGAGCATCAGCCAGGTCCACAGCCGGGTGCCGGACGCGGAGCGGCGGCGCGGGGGCCCGGGCGGCCCGGAGGGGGTGCGTAGTGCCATGTCAGCCGGCTTTCACGTGGGTCCAGGCGGTATCGCGGGCCTGTTCGCCCTTGGGCGAGGCATTGCGGAAGAACAGATCGGCCTTGAGGTCGTCGGGGGAGACCAGGCAGTGCGGGAACGGCCGCACCAGCGCGGCGTAGACGTCCTCGCTGCCGTGGACCGGCATGGGGTAGCCGATGTATGTGACGTTCTTGCGGACGTTCTCGGGCCGCAGCATGTAGTCGATGAAGAGCATCGCGGTGCCGGGGTGGCGGGCGTTGGCGGGGATGGCGTAGCAGTCCGAGTTGATCGGCGCGCCCTCGCGCGCCACCTCGAAGCCGAGCACGGAGGGGTCCTTCGCCTGCCCCAGCATCGCGGCCATGTCGCCGCTCCAGGCCTGGGTCATCGCGGCGTTGCCGTTGAGCAGGTTGTTGTAGCTGTCGCTGGAGAAGCCGCGCAGCCGGGGGCGGAGGTCCTTCAGCGTGTCGGTGATCCGGGCGAGGTCGCGCGCGTCGGTGGTGTCCAGGTTCAGGCCGAGCTTGAGCGCGGCCATCCCGAGTACCTCGTCGCGGTCGTCGAGGACGAAGACCTGGCGCCTGGCCCGGTCGTTCCACAGGTCGTCCCAGGAGCCGGCCAGGTCGTCGCCGATCCGGTCCTTGCGCCAGCCGATGCCGGTCTTGTACATGGTGAAGGGGACGGTGTGCGCCGAGCGGCGGTCGTACCAGGGGTCGGCGAAGTACTGGTAGTGGTCGAACACCGCCCCGCTGTTCTTCAGCCGGGAGTGGTCGATGCGGCGCAGCCGGCGTCCCTGGGTGAGGCGCTGGGCCCATTTCGCGGTGGGGAAGATGATGTCGTAGCGGTTGCCGGCGTTGAGCTTGGCGGCCATGCCCTCCATCGAGTCGAAGTTGGACTGGATGACCTTGACGCCGTATTCCTTCTCGAACCCGTCGAAGACGGCCGGGGCGACGAAATCCGCCCAGTTGAAATACACCAGGTCACCGTCGGGCTTGACGTCGATGGGCCGGTCCGGGTCGCCGAAGGCGTTGCGGTCCTCGGGCAGAAATCCGCACCCGGCCAGGCCCAGGCCGAGGCCCGCGGCGAGGCCCGAGCGCAGCACCGCACGGCGGGAGGGGGGTGGGGTTTCCTCGGGGGACATGGGGTCCTCTCCGTAGGGATGGAGCTGTTCCAGGGCACGGTCGCGAGGACACGGAGGCCCTGTCCTCCGTGCGGGACCAACAGCCGTGGCGCGTGGCGGCGCGCCGTGGGGGACGGCTGGTACAGCTGCCTCAGCCGCGGGGGTCAGCGCATCGGGCCCCCGAGGTCGGTGCGTATCCGGTCGGCGAACCAGCCGACCGCGGCCTCCCGGCGGGAGAGCGGCCCCGGCTCAAAACCCGGTGTGCCGAGGCCCTTTTGCACCCGGGCGACCAGCTCGACGTCTTCGTCATTGGTGATCCAGCCGATGTGGATGTTGAGCCGCCGGGCGAGCCGGGTGCGGGCACTCGTCCCGCGACGGGTGTAGAAGGCGCCCGGGACGGCGACCCGGTCGACCGCCGTGGGTATGGCGGTCCAGGCAAGCACATGGTCGGGGTAGAAGTCGATGAGTGTGTTGGGGTAGATCACCGCGTACCGCCAGACCCGCCTGTCCTCTTCCCGCAGGCCGGGCATGGGGGAGGCGAGGCGCTGGTAGAGCCGCTCGGCCCAGTTCGAGGAGGGTTTGTCCCGCAGCGGTGAGGCGAAGAGCGCGTAGGAACCGGCGGTCTCGCAGGTGTAGCCCTGGTAGTCGAGCAGGCGCATCAGACCGGGGTGGGCGACCGGGACGTGATAGCCCTCCAGGTAGTTGTCGACGGCGACCTTCCAGTTGGCCGGCTGCACCTCGGCGCCGGCCAGGTCGTGGATGCGGCTGCGGCCCACCGGCACCAGGTCGGCGCCCGCGTAGTGGCCGACCGCCTCGGCCAGCCCGGCGCACTGTTCGGCCAGCGGCACCGCGTCCGGGTCGAGGTTGGCGAAGACGAACCCGAGGAACGACTCGACCCGGACCGGGAAGAGACCGAGCGCCGGCTTGTCCAGGCAGGGGATCTGACGGGCCTCGGGGGCGCCGACCAGCCGTCCGTCGAGCTTGTACGTCCAGCCGTGGTAGGGGCACCGGATGGCCTTGCCGGACGGTTCGGGGGCGGAGACCAGACGGGTGCCGCGGTGCCGGCAGACGTTGAGATGTCCGGCGAGGGTGCCGTCCCCGGTGCGCACGACCAGTACCTCGCGGTCGGCGACGGTGGCGGCGAGCCGCGCGCCGGGGCCGGGGAGGTCGGATTCATGGCACACGAGCTGCCAGGACCTGGCGAAGATGTGCTGCGTCTCGGCGGCGACCAGAGCCGGGTCGGTGTAGTAGCGAGCGGCCAGGGCCTGCCCGGGGGCGTCCTGTACGGGGACCGTCGTGGTGGCTTCGGGGCGCATCGGGTCACTCCTCCATGCCGCACGGGTGAGTGGTCGAGGCGGTGGTGGCCGAGGTGAACGGCCCGTAACCGGTGTGCCGGATCCCGTGCTGACTAATTGGTCAGTCAGATTGCTGGCGAGTGTCGGCGAAGTCAAGACTTGTGTCCTGACTAATTGGTTAGTTAGTCTAGTGGAAGCGCCGCTCCGGTGCTCCGCCGCACGGATCCCGGACGCGAGCGACATCCCCCCACACCCCGATCCGCCGGCCGGCCGCCGTGAACGGCACCGCGCCACCGCACCGCCGTACCCGGCGGCGGGCACGGCGCCGGCACCCCACCCTCTCCCCGGAGGCACGCATGAGCGGTCGACGGAGCCTGGTCTGGCTAGGGCTCACCCCCGAGCCGGAGCGGGAGCTGCCCACCACCGTCGCGGCCCTGCGCACCGGCGCGGCGGATGTGACCCACACATCCGCCGAGGCGGCCACGGCCGAGCGGCTCCGCGTCGAGCGGCTGATCCTGCACGGCACCGAGCAGCGCTGGCTCCGCTACCTCGCCGAGGTGACCGGACTGGTGACGGCCGTCGCCGGCGGCAATCGGCCCGGCGACCGGCGGGCCGCGCTCCGCGCGGCCGAGGTCGTGCTCGACCACCACCGCATGCTGATCGGCCTGCCCGGAGGGGGCTACGGCCGCACGGCCACGGACCGCAGAGCCCTGGAAAGCGCGGTGCGCACCCTGCGCACCGCCCCATCGGACGGAGACCGAGGATGACCCGGATCGACTCCCTGACACCCCGGGAGACCCCCGGAGTGCTCGGCGCCGCGCCGGGCGTCACCGAGGACGCCGAGGCGTACGCGGCCACCGGCGGCTACCGCACGAGGACCGCACCGGCCGAGCTGCTCGCCCGCGTCGAGGCCGCCGGGCTGCGCGGCCGCGGCGGCGCCGGCTTCCCCACCGCGATCAAGCTGCGCGCCGTCCGCGACGCCGGCGAGCCCCCCGTCGTCGTGGCCAACGGCGAGGAGGGCGAGCCCGGCTCGGTCAAGGACCGCTGGCTGCTGCGGGCCCGGCCGCACCTGGTCCTGGACGGGCTGCTGCGGGCCGCCGAGATCACCGGTGCCCGGCGCGGCTATGTGTACCTCTCCGACGCCACGGCGGCCGGACGGGTGCGCCGCGCGCTCGACGAGCGGCCGCCGCGGCTGCCCGTGGAGGTCGTCGAGACGCCCCACACCTACGTCGCCGGGGAGGAGTCCGCGGTGGTCCGGCGGATCAACGGCGGTCCCGCCCTCCCCACCGCCAAGCCGCCCCGCGCCTACGAGGAGGGCGTCGACGGCGTCCCCACCCTCGTCGCCAACGTCGAGACGCTGGCCCGGATCGCGCTCATCGCCGCCCGGCCGGACGGCCGCCACCACACCGCGCGCAGCACCCTGGTGACGCTCGCCGGCGCCGGCACCGACCCGCTGCTCGCCGAGGTCTCCTACGGCCGCACCCTGCGCACCCTCGCCCGGGCCCAGGGCACCCCCGAGCCGGCCGGCGTCCTCATGGGCGGGATGTTCGGCGGGCTGATCGGGCCGCACTTCCTCGACCTCGCCCTGGACCCCGACACCCTCACCACCGCCGGCACGGCCCTGGGCTGCGGGGCGATCCGCTTCCTCGGGCCCGACGAGTGCCCGGTCTCGCTCGCCTCCGCCGCCCTGGCCCACCTCGCCGCCGAGAGCGCACGGCAGTGCGGCATCTGCGTCACGGGCACCGGCTCGATCCGCGACGAGGTCGGCTCCCTGACCACCGGCACGGCCGCCCCCGGGCTGGTCTCCCGGCTGCACCGCCGGGTCACCGCACTGCCCGGGCGCGGCGCCTGCGGACTGCTGGACGCCGCGGCCGGCACCGCCCGCAGCCTCCTTCAGGTCTTCCCCCACCTCGTCCGCTCCCACCTCGACACCCCCTGCCCGTCCTGCGTGGCGCCCGCCGCCCCGCTGACCGTGGCCGTCCCGCACGTCGCCGGCCGCGCCGTGCCCCGACCGCGCACCGCCCCCTGCCCCCGCTGAAAGGACGCACCCGTGAAACTCCGCCTCGACCCCACCCGCTGCCAGGGCTACGGACTGTGCCAGGAACCCGCCCCGGACCTCATCGACATCGACGACTTCGGCTATGCCTCCGTCGTCGCCGATCCCGCGCCGGGCACGTCCGAGGACGCCGCCCGGGCCGCCGTCGAAGCCTGCCCCAACTCCGCACTCCGCCTGGAGAGGTGACCATGGGACGTGATCTGTCGGCCCTGTTCGACCCGAAGTCGGTCGCAGTGGTCGGTGCCAGCAACGACCCCGCCAAGTACGGCCACGCGGTCGCCGCCCAGGCACTGCGGGCCCCCGAGCGCCGCCCCGTCCACCTCGTCAACCGGCGGGGCGGCACGGTCCTGGGGCGCACCGCGGCCACCTCCCTCGCCGAGATCGGCGAACCCGTCGAACTGGTCGTGATCTCCGTACCGGGCAGCGGCTTCGAGGCCGCCGTCGACGACGCGCTGGCCTGCGGCGCCCGCGCCATCGTCGGCATCACCGCCGGCTTCGCCGAGACCGGCCCGCCGGGGCTCGCCCGCCAGCAGGCGCTGGCCGCGAAGGTCCGCGCCGCCGGCGCCGTCCTCGTCGGTCCCAACTGCCTCGGCATCGCCGACAACACCACCCAGCTCTACCTCGCCTCGGACCGCTTCGCGCCCGGCGGGATCGCCCTGCTCAGCCAGAGCGGCAACCTCGCCCTCGAACTCCAGCTCCGCTGCGCCCCGCACGGCCTGGGCTTCTCCCGCTTCGTCTCGCTCGGCAACCAGGCCGACGTCACCCTCGTCGACCTCGTCGAGGACGCCGCCCGGCACGACGCCACCCGGGCCATCGCCGTCTACGCGGAGGACTTCGGCGACGGCCGCGCCTTCGCCGAGGCGGCCGCCACGGCCGGCAAACCGGTGGTCCTGCTCACCGCCGGGCGCGGCACCGCCTCCGCGCGCAGCGCCCAGTCGCACACCGGCGCCCTGACCACCTCGGCCGATGTCGTGGCCGCCGCCTGCCGCGACGCGGGCGTCGAACTCGTCGCCACCCCGCACGAGATGACCGTCGTGCTCGCCGCGCTGAACGGCACCCCGCGCGCCGGCCGCGGCCGCACCGCGGTCTGCACGGACGGCGGCGGCCACGGCGCCATCGCCGCCGACGCGGCCGAATCCGCCGGGCTCACCGTCCCCGAACTCGGCGCCGCCGCCCAGGAGAAGCTCTCCACCCTGCTGTGGGAGCAGTCCTCGGTGCGCAACCCCGTCGACCTGGCCGGCATGGGGGAGCAGAACCCCCACTCCTACGGCGACACCGTCGGCGCCCTGCTCGCCCTGGACGAGGTCGACGCGGTCCTGCTGACCGGGTACTTCGGCGGCTACTCCGCGGCGACCGGCGGCCTGGGCGGACCGCTCGCCGACAGCGGCACCGCCGGCGGCGGCAGCGCGCTCGCGGCCGGTGAGCTGGAGACGGCGCACCAGATGGCCGGGCACGCCGCGCGGCACGCCAAACCCCTGGTCGTGCAGTCGATGTTCCCGGACGCGCCCAGCTGCCGGACGCTGGCCGAGGCGGGCATACCGGTGTTCTCCGCCAGCGAGGACGCGGCCCGGGCGCTGGCGGCCATGTCCGAGCCCGAGGCGGACGGCCCGCGGGGCGTGCACCCGCTGCCGCCGGCCGCGCCCCCGCTGCACGACACCGGCTACCACGGCCTGCGCACCCTGCTGACCGCCGCCGGGGTGCCGTTCCCCGCGGCCCGAGAGATCACCGACGAGGCCCAACTGCTGGCCGCCGCCGAGGAGTTCGACGGCCCCTACGTCCTCAAGGCGCTGCACCTGCTGCACAAGTCCGACGCCGGCGGGGTCGCCCTGAACCTGCCCGACAAGGACGCGCTCCTCGCCGCCCACCGCGAGATGCACGCCCGGCTCGACGCCGCCTCCTACTCCGTCGAGGCGATGGCCGATCTGACGGACGGCGTCGAACTGATCGTGGGCGTCAACCGCGACCCCCGCTTCGGCCCGGTCGCCATGGTCGGGCTGGGCGGCGTACTCACCGAGGCGCTGCACGACGTCGCCTTCGCCCTGGCACCCGTGTCCGCGGCCCGCGCCGAGCAGCTGCTGGAGGGGCTGGGAACTGCCGCGCTCCTCAAGGGCGTCCGCGGCCGTCCGCCGGTCGACGTGGCCGCCGCGGCGGCCGTGATCGAGCGCATCACCACGCTCGCCGCCGCCCACCCCGAGATCGCGGAGATCGAGATCAATCCGCTGCTGGTCCGCCCGGACGGGGCCCTCGCCCTCGATGCCCGCGCCGTACCGGCCTGACGCCCCGCCCGCCGTCCCGGAGGACACCATGGACTTCCGCTACACCCCCCGACAGGCCGACCTCAAGGCCCGCGCCGCGGCCTACACCGAGCTGCTGTACCCGTACGAGGACCAGGCCGAGGAGGCCGGCGGACCGCTGCCGGCCGAGACCGTCCGCGAGCTGACCCGGGCCGCCATCGACGCCGGTGTCTATGCCCTCAACATGCCCGAGAAGTGGGGCGGCCCGGGCCTGTCCCTGCTCGACCAGGTCATCGTCGAGGAGGAATTCGGCAAGGTCACCAACTGCCTGTGGGACATCCCCTGGCGGCCCGCCAACGTCCTCGTTCACGGCACCGCGGCCCAGCGGGAGAAGTATCTGCTCCCGGTCATCCGCGGCGAGCGCTTCGACGCCTTCGCGGTGACCGAACCGGGCGCCGGCTCGGACCCCTCCTCGGGCACCAGCACCGCCACCCGCACCGACGGCGGCTGGCTGCTGAACGGTGAGAAGTGGTTCGTGACCTGCGGCGACATCGCCGACTTCCTGCTGGTGCAGGCCGACGCCGGACCGGAGCGGGCGGCCACGCTCTTCTTCGTCGACAAGCAGGCACCGGGCGTGCGGATGACCCGGGTCCCGCGGTTCATGCACTCCGCCGTCAACGGGCACCCCGAATTCACCTTCACCGATGTCTTCGTGTCCGACGACGACGTCCTCGGCGGCGTCGGCAACGGCTACGAGCTGACCAAGGAATGGTTCACCGACGAACGGCTGATGATCGCCGCCCGGACGACCGGGGCCGCCGAACGGGCCCTGCAACTCGCCCGGGACTGGGCCGTCCAGCGCCGGCAGTTCGGCTCGCCGATCGCCGACTTCCAGCTGGTGCAGGGGATGCTGGCGGACTGCGCGGTGGACATCGCGGTCAACCGGGCCTACACCCACCAGGTCGCCTGGGAGGCCGACCAGCCCGAGACCGACCGCAAGACCCTGCACGCCAAGGCCTCGACGGCCAAGCTCGCGGCGAGCGAGGCGGCCGGCCGGGTCATCGACCGCTGTGTGCAGATCTTCGGCGGCCGGGGCTATGACCGCTCTTACCCGGTCGAGCGGCTCTACCGCGAACTGCGGGTGGACCGCATCTGGGAGGGCACCTCCGAGATCCAGCGCCTGATCATCGCCAACGAGCTCATCAAGCGCGGCACCCGCGCCCTCGACCTGCCCCTGCCCTGACCCGCGGCCACCCCCGACCCGGCTCCACCGACCCCCGAGGACTGACATGGACTTCCGCCTCACCCCCCGACAGGCCGACCTCAAGCGCACCGCCCGCGAACTCACCGAGACCCTCACCGCCTACGAGACCGACTGCGAGGAGAACAACGGACTGACGGCGAAGGACCACGCCGCCATCCGCGACGCCGTCCTCGCCAGCGGCCTGCAGGCCGTCAACATGCCCCGGGAGTGGGGCGGCGCGGGCCTGACCATCCTGGAACAGGCCATCGTCCAGGAGGAGTTGGGGCAGCTGACCGGCGCCCTGTGGGACACCGTGTGGCGCCCCGCCAACGCCCTGCGCTTCTGCACCCCCGCCCAGCGCGAGCGCTACCTCGAACCGGTCATCCGCGGCGAGCGCCGCGACTGCTACGCGGTGACCGAACCCGAGGCCGGCTCCGACCCGCAGAACCTGGCGACCACCGCCACCCGGACCGACGACGGCTGGGCACTGAACGGCGAGAAGTGGTTCGTGACCGTCGGCGACCACGCCGACTTCATGATCGTCCTGGCCGCCGCGGGCGAGGACCGGGCACCGACGCTGTTCCTCGTCGACAAGGACACCCCGGGCATCGAGATGACCCGGGTGCCCCGCTTCATGCACACCTTCGTCTACGAGCACCCCGAGTTCACCTTCACCGACGTACGGGTGCCCGAGGACGCCGTCCTCGGCGGCCTCGGCCAGGGCTACGACATCACCCGCTCCTGGTTCACCGAGGAGCGGCTGATGATCGGGGCCCGCACGACGGGCGCCGCCGAACGGGCCCTGCGACTGGCCCGGGACTGGGCGGTGGAGCGGCGGCAGTTCGGTTCGCCGATCGCCGATTTCCAGCTGGTGCAGGGGATGCTGGCGGACTGCGCGGTGGACATCGCGGTCAACCGGGCCTACACCCACCAGGTCGCCTGGGAGGTGGACGAGGGCACCGCCGACCGCAAGACGCTGCACGCGAAGGCGGCCATCGCCAAGCTCGCGGCGAGCGAGGCGGCCGGCCGGGTCATCGACCGCTGTGTGCAGATCTTCGGCGGGCGGGGCTACGACCGCTCCTACCCGGTCGAGCGGCTCTACCGCGAGCTGCGGGTGGACCGCATCTGGGAGGGCACCTCCGAGATCCAGCGCCTGATCATCGCCGGCGAACTGGTCAAGCGGGGCACGGGAGTGCTGGAGATACCCACCGGCACCTGACCCCGCCCCGGTGTGCCCCGGCCCCACCGGCCGGGGCGCACCGGCCCCCGCACCGCCGCACCGCGGCGCGGCCACCGCGCCGCGCCACCCCGCACGCCGACCGAGGAGGACCGATGTCCGCACCCGCCGCCGAAGGAGCCGCCGTCGCACGCGTCGGGGTCGTGGGCTGCGGCCTGATGGGTGCGGGAATCGCCGAGGTGTGCGCCCGGGCCGGCCGGGACGTGACCGTCGTGGAGACCGCGGCCGCCGCCGCGGACGCCGGGCTCCGCCGGATCGCCGCCTCCCTCGGACGGGCCGCGGCGGCCGGGAAGCTCTCCGACGAGGACCGGGACGCCGCGCTCGCCCGGATCACCGTCACCGCGGACCTGGCCGCGCTCGCCGACCGCGATCTGGTCGTCGAGGCCGTCGCCGAGGACGAGGCCACCAAGCTCGACGTCTTCGCGCGGCTGGATGGGGTGGTGCGCCGGCCGGACGCCATCCTCGCCACCAACACCTCCTCGCTGCCCGTCATCCGCCTCGCCGCCGCCACCGCCCGCCCCCAGCAGGTCATCGGCCTGCACTTCTTCAACCCGGTGCCGGTGCTGCCGCTCGTCGAGCTGGTGCCCTCGCTGCTCACCGGCGACGACACCACCCACCGGACGCGGGCCTTCGCCACCGGGGTCCTGGGCAAGGAGGTCGTGCACGCCGCGGACCGCGCCGGGTTCATCGTCAACGCCCTGCTCATCCCCTATCTGCTGGACGCGGTGCGGATGGCCGAGTCCGGCACGGCCTCGGCGGCCGACATCGACCGGGGCATGCGGCTCGGCTGCGCCCACCCGCTGGGCCCGCTCGCCCTGGCCGACCTGATCGGCCTGGACACCACCCGGGCCATCGCCGAGTCGCTGTACGCGGAGTTCCGCGAGCCGCGCTACGCACCGCCGCCGCTGCTGGCCCGGATGGTCGAGGCGGGCCGGCTCGGCCGCAAGACGGGCCGCGGCTTCCACCACTACCCGTGAACACCGGCCACCGACGAGCGGCGGAGACGATGCGGGAAGATGGAACCGGACGGGCCCGCCGCGCCCGCCGACACCAGCGACACCGAACCGGGGAGCACTCACGTGGCCAAGGCCGAACGCACTCTCGAAACGCGGGAACGCATCCTTGCCGCCGCGTGCGAAGTGATCGCCGAGGTCGGCTTCGAGAAGATCCGTATGCGGATGGTCGCCGAGCACGCCGGGGTGTCGACGGCGCTGCTCCACTACCACTTCGAGAACCGCGAGCGGCTCTTCGCCGAGGCGATGACCCATTCCTTCGGCCAGACCGGCACCGAACTCGAACGGGACGCCGACACCGTGCCGGCCTCGGTGGTCCTGGCCCGCATCCTGCACAACATGCTCCCCACGGACCCGGAGCTGCGGCAGGACTGGCGGCTGTGGCAGGAACTGTGGGTGCGGGCGCTGCGCGACGAGACCGCCCAGCAGCTCGCCGTCGACCTCTACGACCAGCTGCACACCTGGCTCGCCCAGGCCATCCGGCGGGGCATCGAGTCGGGCGAATTCCATGACTGCGACGTCGACGCGACCAGCACGCTGCTGCTGGCGCTGAGCGACGGCTTCGGCATCCGGCTGATGCTGGGCGACCCCAGGATCGACCTCCCCGCCGCCCAGGCCGCCATCTGGCGGGCCGTCGCGGGCACGCTCGGCGTCCCCGAGACCTTCCCCGCGATCTGACCCCGGCCGGGGCGCCGCGGGGGGCGCGTCCGGGACACGACCTACGGCGACAGGACCGTGAGCGCCTCCTGCGAGCGGGCGACGGCGGCGGCGTGGCCGAACAGGCCGGGCAGCCCGCCGGAGTGCAGCAGCACGGTGCGCCGCCCGGGTGCCACCGAGCCGTCCCGCACCGCCGCCCGCAGCCCGGCCAGCGCCCGCCCGGTGTAGACGGGCTCCAGCGCGAGGCCCTCCGTGCGGCCCGCCAGCGTCAGCGCGTCCATCGACTCCTCGGTCAACGCGCTGTAGCCGGCGCCGACTTGGTCGTGTCGCAGGCGCAGGTCCCCGGGGGCGTGGACGGTGCCGGACAGCCCGGCGACCAGCCCGGTCACGGTGCCCGCCGGATCGTCCACCGCCCCGCAGTCGACCCCCAGCACCCGGCCGGGGCCAAGGGTGTCCACCAGACCGGCCATCATGCCGCCGGAGCCGAGCGTGGCGACGACGGTGTCCAGGTCCGGGGCCTGGTCGAGGAGTTCGCGCCCGCACTCGGCGTAGCCGTACGCGCCCACCGGGCTGGAACCCCCCAGGGGGATCACGCAGGGGACGGCGCCCCGCTGCCGGAGCCCTTCCGCCACCCGCTCGGCCGCGGCCGCCAGCTTCGCGCCCCGCACCTTCCCGGCCCAGACGACGCCGGCCCCGAAGAGGCCGTCCAGGACGAGGTTCCCGGAGGCCGACGAGTCGGGTGAGCCGGCCAGCACCAGCACCACGTCCAGTCCGAGCCGGGCGCCGGCCGCCGCGGTCAGCCGGGCGTGGTTGCTCTGCGCGGCGCCGGTCGTCACCAGCGTCGTGGCGCCCTCGGCGAGCGCCGCACCGCACAGCCACTCCAGCTTGCGCACCTTGTTCCCGCCGCCGCCGAGCCCGGTGAGGTCGTCGCGCTTGACCCAGAGGTCGTCCGCGCCGAGCCCCAGCGCGCGGGCCAGCCGCGGCGCCGGTTCCAGCGGGGTCGGCCACGTCCCGAGCGCCGCCCGCTGCCGAGCGCCGTCGCCCACACCCATCGTCGGCATCCTTCCGTCCGCCTGTCCTTACCGGTCAGCGGCCAGCGTGCCATGTCCCCGGGGCCGGCGGGGCGCCGCGGCCGGAAGAGGCGGTGCCGGGCCTAGTCCCCGGAAGCCGAGGCCCCCGGATGCCGAGGGTGGTACGACGTGGCCGGTTCCAGCCGCTATGCTTGCTGGATACAAGCAATGTATTCAGCGGGTCGACGACACCACCGCGAGGGATCACGACGATGAGCAAGGGCACGGTCCATACCTGCGACCGGGCTGCCGCGCAGGTCACCGCCTCATCGAGGCTGGAGGAGGCCGCCGCCGGGCTGGGAACGGAGATCGTCCGCTTCTCCCGGCTGATGGCGGCATGGAAGCAGCGCGCGAAGACCGACGGCGGCGCGGCCGACCGGGTGCTGCTGGCCAGGCTGGTGGTCGGCGGCGACCAGCGGGCGACGGATCTGGCCGCCGACGCCTTCCTCGATCTGTCGACCGTCAGCCGCCAGGTGCGTTCGCTGGTCGAGCGGGGCCTGGTCACCCGGCGCCCCGACCCGGAGGACCGCCGCGGCTCGCTGCTGGCCGCGACGGATGCCGGGCGGGCCGCTTTCGCGCAGTACCGCAGTCAGCGCGACGCCGAACTCGCCGCGCTCCTTGAACCGTGGACGCCCCAGGACCGGGCCGATCTGATCCGGCTGCTGGGCCGCCTCAACGAGGACATGGCAGAACGACAACACACACGGCTGGGTCCCGGGGGAGACCAGGGCGCCGCCGTGGAGCAGGGAGACATTCGTACATGAGCACAGCCACCTCTCCGCCCGAGGCGTCAGCCGCGGCGATACCCGCCCCCGGCTTCCTGAGCCACCGTCAGATCCTCACCATCCTCAGCGGCTTGATGCTGGGGATGTTCCTGGCCGCCCTCGACCAGACCATCGTCAGCACCTCGATCCGGACCATCGCCGACGATCTGCACGGCCTCAGCCAGCAGGCCTGGGCGACCACCGCCTACCTGATCACCTCGACGATCGCCACCCCGCTGTACGGCAAGCTGTCCGACCTGCACGGCCGCAAGCCCTACTACCTGGCCGCGATCACGATCTTCGTCGGCGGCTCGGTGCTGTGCACCTTCTCCACCTCCATGACCGAACTCGCTGCCTTCCGGGCCGTCCAGGGTCTGGGCGCCGGCGGTCTGATGTCGCTGGCGCTGGCGATCCTCGGTGACATCGTCCCGCCCCGGGAGCGCGCCCGCTATCAGGGCTACATGCTCGGCACCTTCGCCACCTCCAGCGTGGCCGGGCCGCTGATCGGCGGGGCCCTGGCCGGTCAGGACCAGCTGCTGGGCATCACCGGCTGGCGCTGGGTCTTCCTGGTCAACGTGCCGATCGGCATCATCGCGCTGTTCGTCGTCGCCAAGGTCCTGAACATCCCGCACACCCGCCGCGATCACCGCATCGACTGGTGGGGCGCGGTCACCCTCTCGCTCGGTGTCGTGCCGCTGCTGCTCGTCGCCGAGCAGGGCCGGGAGTGGGGCTGGGACTCGGGCCGGTCGATCGCCTGCTATGCCGTCGGCGTGGTCGGCATCATCGCCTGGATCTTCGTCGAGCGGCGGATCGGGGACGACGCGCTGATCCCGATGCGGCTGTTCCGCAACGGCACCTTCAGCAAGACCAGTGTGATGTCCGTGCTGATCGGTATGGGCATGTTCGGCGGGATGCTGATGATCCCGCAGTACCTCCAGATCGTGAAGGGCGCCAGCCCCACCAAGTCGGGCCTGGAGATGCTGCCGCTGATGGCGGGCATGCTGATCGCCTCGGTCGCGACCGGCCAGATCACCGGCAAGACCGGCCGCTACAAGCTCTTCCCGATCATCGGCACCGCGCTGATGGTCGCGGCGATGCTGCTCTTCCACTTCCAGGTCCAGTGGGACACCCCGCTGTGGCAGACCATGGTCTACATGCTGCTCTTCGGCCTCGGCCTGGGCTGCTGCATGCAGACGCTGGTGCTGTCCGTGCAGAACGCGGTGCCACCGCGGGACATGGGCGTGGCCACCTCCTCGGCCACGTTCTTCCGGCAGATGGGCGCCACCGCCGGTACCGCGATCTTCCTGTCGGTGCTGTTCAGCACGGTCGGGGAGAAGATCTCCGCGGCGTTCAAGGACGCCGTGCACACCGAACGGTTCCAGGCCGCGCTGCACGACCCCGCGGTGCTGCACAATCCCGCGAACAAACCCGTGCTGGACATGCTCCAGCACCCCGGCAACGGCAACTCCTCGGGCGTGCTGAGCGACTCGTCGTTCATCCAGCAGCTCGACCCGCGGCTGGCGGAGCCGTTCAAGCGCGGCTTCGCAGACTCGATGCACACCGTGTTCCTGATGGGCGCGATCGTCGTGGCGCTGGCCTTCGTGCTGATGTGGTTCATCAAGGAGATGCCGCTGCGGCAGCTCTCCGGCCTCCAGGCACGGGCCCAGGCCGAGGCGGAGGCCGACGCGGCGGCGCGGCCCGCCGAGAGCGCGGCTGACGCCACGACGCCGCTCGACATCGTCGATCCGCTCGCCGCGGCCGGACCGGCCGCCACCCCGGCGGGCCCGCCCGCACCCGTCCTCACCAAGTCCCCCGCGGGCTCGGTGACCGGCGCGACCGGCCCCGAGATCCGGGGCACGGTGCGCGACGGCGACGGCCGGCCGGTGGACCGGGCCGCGGTCACCCTGATCAGCGTCGGCGGCCGGCAACTCGGCCGCGCCTCGACCGGGGCCGACGGCGGCTACTCCCTGCCCACGACCGGCGCCGGCACGTACGTGCTGATCGGCTCGGCCGGAGCCCGCAAGCCGCAGGCCGCCACCGTCGTGGTGGGCGAGGAGCCGATCGCGTTCGATCTGACCCTCAGCGGCGCCGCCGGCCTCTCGGGCGAGGTCCGGGAGGACAAGGGCGACGACCCGGTGCCCGGCGCGCTCGTCGTGGCCACCGACGTCCGCGGCGAGGTCGTGGCGTCCGGGGCGGCCGGCCAGGACGGCGGCTTCGCCTTCGCCGAACTGAGCCCGGGCAGCTACACCCTGGCCGTCAGCGCCGAGCACCACCGGCCCGCCGCCCTCCAGGTGGAGGTCGTCTCCGGCGCCCGCAACTGGTACGAGGTCCGGCTGACGCCCGGCGCCCAGGTCCGGGGCACCGTCCGCACGGCCCTCGGCGGTCCGGTGGACGACGCCCGGGTGACCCTGCTGGACCCGGCGGGCAACGTGGTGGGCACCGCCACCAGCGGCCGGGACGGTGAGTACGTCTTCACCGACCTCGACAGCGGCGACTACACCCTGATCGCCAGCGGCTACCCGCCGGTGGCGACCCCGCTGACCGTGGGGGCCGCCGGGCACGGCGAGTGCGACATCGAGCTGGGCCACGACCCGGTGACGTGACGCCCGAGGAGTGAGACGGAGCCGAGGGGCCCGGCGCGACCGGCGCCGGGCCCCTCGTGACCCGTGCGGGGCGGTGCTCCGCACGGCGGCCGCGGACCGCGCGCCGGCCGGGTTTGGCGCTGCCGCCCCCGGCTACGTACAGTTCCGCCGAAGCATAAATAGAACACGCGATCCCAGGGGAAGCAGCAGCGGCGATGACGGTGACCGAAACAGGCATGGCCGCGGACGCGGGTATCGAGGCGGAACGGATGGCGGTCTGCCTCAGCGTGCTGGAGGAACTCGACGGGCTGCCCCTCGACCACCCCGACGCCATCGCGATCCGCCGCGCCACCGCCGGGATCTACCGCAAGGTGAAGCAGCGCCGCCGCCAGGAGCGCCGGGCGGCCAAGACCGCCAACGACAGGGCGGTGACCGCGGCCACCGCCACCGGCGCCCCCGACCGGATCGACGACGAGACGCAGGGCCTGGCCCTCAGCAGCTCCGTGACGACCGAGATCGCCGGCATCCTGGAACGCCCCCGCTCCTGCTACACCTGCAAGAGCCGCTACGTCCAGGTCGACGCCTTCTACCACCAGCTCTGCCCGCCCTGCGCCAAGGAGAACCGGGCCCGCCGCGACGCCCGCACCGACCTCACCGGCAAGCGCGCGCTGCTCACCGGCGGCCGGGCGAAGATCGGCATGTACATCGCGCTGCGGCTGCTGCGCGACGGCGCCCACACCACCGTCACCACCCGCTTCCCCAACGACGCCGTCCGCCGCTTCAAGGCCATGCCGGACAGCGCGGAGTGGCTGCACCGGCTGAAGATCGTCGGCATCGACCTCCGGGACCCCGCGCAGGTCCTCGCGCTCGCCGACACGGTCAGCGCCGACGGCCCGCTCGACATCCTGATCAACAACGCCGCCCAGACCGTCCGCCGCTCCCCGGAGGCCTACGGACAGCTGGTCGCCGCCGAGTCCGCGCCGCTGCCCGCCGGGGAGCTGCCCGCCTCGGTCGTCCTCGGCCACTTCGGCAGCGGCGCACCCGCCGCCCTCCCCGCCGTCGCGGCCGGCTCCGGCGCCCTGACCGCCGAGGACATCACCGCGCTGGCGCTGACCACCGGCTCCGCCACACCCGCCCGGATCGAGGCGGGCACCGCGATCGACGCCGGCGGGCTCGTCCCCGATCTGCACGCGACCAACACCTGGATCCAGAAGGTGGACGAGGTCGACCCGCTCGAGCTCCTGGAAGTCCAGCTCTGCAACATGACCGCCCCGTTCCTGCTGGTGAGCAGGCTGCGCCCGGCGATGGCCGCGGCCACCGCCCGCCGCAAGTACGTGGTCAACGTCTCGGCGATGGAAGGCCAGTTCAGCCGCGGCTACAAGGGTGCCGGGCATCCGCACACCAACATGGCCAAGGCGGCGCTGAACATGCTCACCCGCACCAGCGCCCAGGAGATGCTGGAGACCGACGGCATCCTCATGACCGCCGTCGACACAGGCTGGATCACCGACGAGCGCCCGCACCCCGACAAGATGCGCCTGGCCGACGAGGGCTTCCACGCCCCGCTCGACCTGGTCGACGGCGCCGCCCGGGTCTACGACCCGATCGTCCGCGGTGAACTCGGCGAGGACCTCTACGGCTGCTTCCTGAAGGACTACGCCCCCGCGGCCTGGTGATCCCCTCCGCGACCGGCCGGGGGCATCAGCCGCCGGCCGGTCGCGCGCGGGAGGGTGGCCCGCCGCGCCCCTCAGCCGTCCAGCCCGTGGCGCGCCAGCAGCGGCTCGATCCGCGGGTCCCGGCCGATCACCGCGCGAAACGCCCCGAGCGCGTCGACGCTGCCGCCCTTGCTCAGCAGCTCCCGGCGGAAGATCTCCCCGCTCTCGCGCACGGTCTTCCCGTTCTCCCGGAACCAGCGCACGGTGTCGGCGTCCAGCACCTCCGCCCAGCGGTAGCCGTAGTACCCGGCCGCGTAGTCGCCGTGGAAGACATGGGCGAAGTAGCCGGTGCGGTAGCGCGGCGGGATCGCCGCCATCGCCAGCCCGTGCCGCTGAAGGGTGGCGGCCTCGAAGACCTCGGCGGCGTCCTCGTCCGGCACCTGGTCGGGGGAGAGGCTGTGCCAGGCCCAGTCGAGCACCGCGGCCGCGTGCTGCTCCACCATCCGGAACCCCGCGCCGAAGGCCTCCGCCTCGCGCAGCCGGGCGGGCAGTTCGGGCGGCATCGCCTCACCCGTGACGTGGTGGCGCGCATAGTGCGCCAGCACCTCGGGCCAGTCCGCCCACACCTCGTTGACCTGGGACGGGAACTCGACGAAGTCACGCGGCACCTGGGTGCCCGACAGCGACGGGTAGCGGACATCGGAGAGCAGGCCGTGCAGCGCGTGCCCGAACTCGTGGAACAGCGTGAGGACCTCACGCCACGTCAGCAGCACCGGCTCGCCCGCCGGCGGCTTCGCGACATTCAGATTGTTGACCACCACCGGCCGGTGACCGAGCAGCCGGGACTGTGCGACCAGCGCGTTCATCCAGGCACCGCCCCGCTTCGACGCCCGGGCGTGGAAGTCGCCGATGTACAGGCCCAGCGCACCGCCGTCGGCGTCGTGCACCTCGAAGACGCGGGCGTCCGGGTGGTACGCCACGAGATCGGGGCGCGCGGTGAACGTGAGGCCGTAGACCAGCCCGGCGGCGTGGAAGACACCGTCGTGCAGCACGGTCTCCAGCTCCAGATACGGCCGCAGCTCCGCCGCGTCGAGGTCGAAGCGCTCCTTGCGCACCCGCTCGGAGTAGAACTGCCAGTCCGCCGCGCCGATCTCGGCGACGCCGGCCACCTCGGCCAGGGCGGCGCCCTCCCGCTCGGCGTTGGCGACGGCGGGCGCGACCAGCCGGCCGAGCAGGTCCTCGACGGCGTCGGTGGTCTTGGCGGTCCCGTCGGCGACCTCCCAGGCGGCGTGGCTGGGGTAGCCGAGCAGCGCGGCGCGCTCGGCACGCAGCCCGGCCAGGGCGACGGCCACCGGGCCGTTGCTGTCGGCGCCGCGCCTGAGCGAGGCGGCCAGCAGCCGCGCGCGCAGGGCGGGATCGGTCAGCGCGGCCAGCTCCGGCTGGTTCGAGACGTTCTTCATGCTGAGCACGAACTTCCCCTCGTGCCCGAGCGCCTCGGCGTTCCGCGCGGCGGCCGCGATCTGGTCCGCGGGCAGCCCGGCCAGCTCCTCGGCACGGTCCAGCACCAGCGCCGCGGCCGCGTCGGCGGTGCGCAGGTTCTGTGCGAACTCGGTGCACCGGGCGGCGATTTCGGCGTTCAGCGCACGCAGCCGCTGCTGCTGTTCCGGCGCGAGCCGGGCACCGGCGCGCACCCGACGCGTGTGCTGGCGCTCCAGCAGCATCCGCTGCTCCTCGTCCAGCCCGAGCCGCTCACGCCGCTCGAAGAGCGCGTCGAGCCGGGCGAACAGCGCGGGGTCGAGCAGCAGCGCGTCCTCGTGGGCGGCCAGCCGGGGTGTGATCTCGGCCTCCAGCGCCTGGATCTCGTCATCGGTGTCCGCGGCGGCCTTGTTGAAGAACACCCGGCTGACCCGGTCCAGCACGGCGCCGCTGCGCTCCAGCGCCGCCGCGGTGTTCTCGAAGGTCGCCGGCTCGGCGGCCGCGCCGATCGCCGCCACCTCGGCCAGTTGCTCATCCATGCCGCGGACGAAGGCGGGCAGACAGTGCTCGTTGCGGATCCGCGCGAAGGGCGGCAGCTCGTAGGGCAGGTCGCTCGGCGCAAGGAAGGGATTCGACGTCACGTCCGCCGACATTACGCCCGACACCCGGCCCGGGTCCGGCGGTCACCCGGAGAACACCGTGTGCGCGCCGGTAGTTGAGACGGCAAGGGGTTGCTGCGACCCCGCATTCCGCCCGTATTCCGCCCGGCTTCCGGTCCACACCCCGCCCCGCTCCCGGTGAGCGACGCCGGTCCATCCGTGATGTGATCGAAGGCAAGGCGAACCACACTCCTGAGACAGGAGGAATCATGGCCAGCAAGCTGCGTGCGCGGGACATCATGTCCGGCGGAGCGCACTGTGTAGGAGCACACGAATCCTTGCGGGACGCGGCGAAGATGATGCGCGAGCTGGGCGTCGGCTGCCTGCCCATCTGCGGTGACAACAACAAGCTGATGGGGATGATCACCGACCGTGACATCGTCGTCTCGTGTTGTGCCGACGGCATCGATCCGGCGACGGTACAGGCCGGTTCCCTGGGCGGACGGCTGCACTGGATCGACGCCGAGGCGGACGCCACGGAGGTGCTGCGGACCATGGAGCAGCAGCACATCAAGCGCCTGCCGGTGATCGACGTCCAGGGCGGCCACCAGCTGGTGGGGATGATCACCGAGGCCGATCTCGCCAAGAACCTCACCGACGAACAGATCGCGGAGTTCGCCACCCGCGTGTACGCGACGGCCTGACCGGGGGCGACAGCGGCAGCCGCTCGGGACCGGCTGTCGGTGGCCGGGTACATCGCGATGCGGCCGGATTCCCGGTCAGTACGGTGGTCGTCTCCGATTCAGAACGTCACCGCTACCTGGCCATTCGGAGCGCACCGATATCGGCAGGCGCCTCTGGCACCGCTGGTATGCGGTGCCAGAGGCGCCTGCCGTGCCCACAGTGGGTTCACCATGGTTTCTCGCTGACCGCCGGTTGTGGGATGCCTCGGGGAGGCGCCGCACAGCCCGGAGTAGGTCGCGCCACGGGCTCTGACCTTCCGTCCCGAGCGCATCTCCTCTCGGGGCGTGCGGCAGCGATTCCGCCTCTGGCGGCTGTGGTTCCCGTCTAGCAGCCGCAGCACCGGATGAAAGCCATCTCGCCGGGCTCGCTGAAGCCGGGGATGGTGGCGATGACAGTGTTGGTGGCGGTGTTGATCACCGAGACCGTGTTGCTGACGGTGTTGGAGACGTAGGCCCTGGTGCCGTCCGGGCTGATCAGCACGCCGTTGGGCCCCGCGAAGCCGGGGATGGTGGCGATGACGGTGTTGGTGGCGGTGTTGATCACCGAGACCGTGTTGCTGGCGGTGTTGGTGACGTAGGCCCTGGTGCCGTTGGGGGTCACCGCGATGGTGCTGAACTGTCCGGTGCCGACGCCGGGGATGGTGGCGGTGACGGTGTTGGTGGCGGTGTTGATCACCGAGACTGTACCGGCGGTGCCGTTGACCACGTAGGCCTTGGTGCCGTCGGGCGAGAACGTCACGCCGTAGGGGCCCGCTCCGACAGGGATGGTGGCGATGACGGTGTCGGTCGCGGTGTCGATCACAGCGACTGAAGCGATGTTGCGGAGGACGACGTACGCCCTGGTGCCGTTGGGGGACACCGCCACTTGGACTGGGGCCCCGGCGACGGGGATGGTGGCGATGACGGTGTTGTTGGCGGTGTTGATCACCGAGACCGTGTGGCTGACGTTGTTCGCGACGTAGATCTTGGCACCGTTGGGGGTCACCGCGAGACCTTCTGGCCCCGAGCCGACCGGGATGGTGGCGATGACGGTGTTGGTGTTGGTGTCGATCACCGAGACCGTGTTGCTGACGTTGTTCGTGACGTAGGCGAACGGTGCGGTCGTCGAGGCCGCGACGCGCCAGGGGGTCGAGCCCACTGCGGTCGGCGACCCGGTGATGGTGAGGGTCTGGGTGTTGAAGTACGACACCCTTGCGAGGTTGGAGTTGGGGACGGCGATGGTGCAGTTAGAGGTGCCTGTGTCCTGGTAGGTGTAGTTGACGGCGTTGCTGGTGCCGAGGGGGGTGGTGACGGTGACCGCGACTGTGCCGGAGCCGGCCGGTGCGACGGCGCTGATCTGCGTGTCGGAGATGACGGTGAAGCTGGTGGCCAGGTTCGGACCGAAGTGCACCGCGGTGGCGCCGGTGAATCCGGTGCCGACGAGCAGGACGGTGTTGGCGCCTGTGAGCGGGCCGGTGTTCGGCATCACCACGTTGAGCACTGGTGCGGCGGGTGCGGCGGCGTAGGTGTAGTTGATGGCGTTGCTGGTGCCGAGGGGGGTGGTGACGGTGACGGGGACTGTGCCGGTGCCGGCGGGTACGACGGCGGTGATTTGTGTGTCGGAGACGACGGTGAAGCTGGTGGCGGGGTTGGGGCCGAAGTTGACGGCGGTGGCGCCGGTGAATCCGGTGCCGACGAGGAGGACGGTGTTGGTGCCTGCGGCCGGGCCGGTGTTCGGCACTACAGCGTTGAGCACTGGTGCGGCGGGTGCGGCGGCGTAGGTGTAGTTGACGGCGTTGCTGGTGCCGAGGGGGGTGGTGACGGTGACGGGCACCGTACCCGTGCCGGCCGGCACAACGGCGGTGATTTGTGTGTCGGAGTTGACGGTGAAGCTGGTGGCCGGGTTCGGACCGAAGTTCACCGCGGTGGCGCCGGTGAAGCCGCTGCCGACGAGGAGAACGGTGTTGGTGCCTGCGGCGGGGCCGGTGTTCGGCACCACGGCGTTGAGCACTGGTGCGGCGGGTGCGGCGGCGTAGGTGTAGTTGACGGCGTTGCTCGTACCCACCGGCGTGGTCACGGTGACCGGGACCGTACCTGAACCGGCGGGCACCACGGCGGTGATCTGCGTGTCGGAGATGACGGTGAAGCTGGTGGCGGGGTTGGGGCCGAAGTTGACGGCGGTGGCGCCGGTGAAGCCGGTGCCGACGAGGAGGACGGTGTTGGTGCCTGCGGCCGGGCCGGTGTTCGGCACCACCGCGCTGAGCACCGGTGGGACGGGGGGCGGCGCGGCGTAGGTGTAGTTGACGGCGTTGCTGGTGCCGACGGGGGTGGTGACGGTGACCGGGACTGTGCCGGTGCCGGCGGGCACGACGGCGGTGATCTGTGTGTCGGACACGACGGTGAAGCTGGTGGCGGGGTTGGGGCCGAAGTTCACCGCGGTGGCGCTGGTGAAGCCCGAACCGTTGATGGTGACGATGTTGCCGCCCGCGGGCGGGCCGGAGGGCGGCACGATCGAGGTGATGACCGGCGGCGCGGTGGGGCGGCCGATGTAGATGTACGGGAAGCCGTTGCTCGTGCCGGCTGGGGTGATGACGGTGACCGGGACGATACCCACACCGGGCGGCACGACCGCCGTCATCAGGATGTCGGAGACCACGGTGAAACTCGTGGCCGCCATCAGGCCGAAGCGCACCGACGTGGCGCCGGTGAACCCGGAACCGAGAATGGTCACGGAATTCCCGCCGGCCCCGAGGCCGGTCGGCGGCACCACGGCCAGAACGAACGGTCCCGCCAGAGCCAGGGCGGTTGAGGCCTGCGGCTCGATGCCGGACTGGGAGACTGGCAGCGGCGGTTGGATGTTCGCGGTCATGCGGAACCCCTTACTCGGAGATGAGTGGGGCTACCGTCGGTCTCGCAACAGGCGCTGGGCGGCGCCGAGCATAGGAGACCGCCCCCATTCCGGGGGTAACGCAGACGTGGCAATGAGGCCATGGGGCTGCCCACCCCCGGGAAAGGGATGGGCAGCCCACCGGTTTGACTCCAGTAACCCAGCGGAGGGCATCGTCAGCCACGTTCTTGACGGCAATCTACCCAAATGGGCTAGCGAGTGAAGGCGCCACATCACAAGCCGCTGCCTCGGCTTCCGGCCACTGCCGCCTCACAGCGCGGAGGCGCCGGCGCCTCTTGGAGGGTGCGCAACGCTTCGTCGGACTCGCTCAGGCCGACGGCAACGCGCTCGTACAGCGACGACGTTCCGGCGGCGTCGACCGCACCGAAGCGCCGGTACATCCGAGCCGGTCTGCCGGTCCGCTCCACGCGTGCGACGCACCTCCCGTCGGCTTCGACATCCCTACGATGTGTGACGCTATCGAGAGCGCGGATGACCGTCGGCGAGAAGTGGGGGCACGGGGCGGATGGACACTGACGACTGGCTGGACGACACACGGGCGTCCTACGACGCCGGCGCCGCGAGTTATGCGGACTACGTGCGTCACCTCTTGGAGAAGACACCCGAAGAGCGCGCGATCCTGGCGCAGTTCGCCGAGCTGGTGAGCGCCGGTGGCGGGGGGCCGGTCGCCGATGTGGGATGCGGGACGGGGCGGATCACCGCCCACTTGCGGCAGCTGGGGGCGGACGCGTTCGGGATCGACCTGTCGCCCGGAATGATCGAGGTGGCTCGACGCGACCACCCCGGTGTCCGGTTCGAGGTCGGCTCCATGACCGGTCTTGACCTCGCAGACGGTTCGATGGCCGGCCTGGTGGCCTGGTACTCGCTCATCCACATCCCCGACGAGGAGATCGGCACGGTCTTGTCGCACTTCCGGCGAGTACTGCGGCCGGGCGCGCCACTGCTCCTCGGCTTCCACGTCGGCGAGGGGGCACGGTGGAAGACGCAGGGCTACGGCGGCCGTGCGATGAAGCTCTGCGTCCATCGACGGCAGCACGGTCAGATGGCTACCTGGCTCGACGCGGCCGGTTTTGTCGTCGAGGTGCGCCGGACGGTCACCTCCGCCGAGAGCGCGCTCGGCGGAATGCTCCTCGCGCGTCGGCGGCTCGATGCCCGGTGAGGCCGGTCCGGCCCGGATAAGTCGACTGACACGGAGGAGGGCGCAGGCCATGCTGGTGCGAGCCTAGGCCTGACGAAGGACGGGAAGATGACCACGCAGCTCCACCACGTCGACCGCGAACTCATCGAGGCCGCGGCGGATGTCGCGCGCACTCGCTGTCGGGGCGACAACCACACCATGGCGGCCGCGGCCCGCGCCCGGGACGGTCGGATCGTGACGGCGGTGAACGCCTACCACTTCACGGGAGGCCCCTGCGCCGAGTTGGTCCTCATCGGCGCGGCAGCCGCCCAGGGCGCCTACGAGCTGGACACCATCGTCGCCGTGGGCGACCGCGACCGGGGGGTCGTTCCGCCGTGCGGCCGGTGCCGCCAGGTCCTTTTCGACTACTTCCCCACTCTCAAGGTCATCGTCGGTGCGGGCAAGCGCGTCCGCGCCGTCCCGGTCGCCGACTTGCTCCCCCACACCTATGTCTGGGCCGACCACCAGATCGACGAGACGGATCAGATCGATATGCCAGACGTAACGGACCAGTTCGACCGGATCGGTGACCGGCAGGCCGCTGAACCGGGGGAGCAGGGGCCGCAGTCACCGGCATCCTGAGCGAGCGTGCGGCGAACGCACCTTACGGTGGCTCGTCCGGCCGGACGAGCCACCGTGCCGTTCAGGGGCGGAGTATCAGGGGATTTCCCCGGCCGGAGCGCCGGCTGCCGGGCCGGGGAAATGCCCTGCATTCAGGCCGTGTTCAGTGTCCGGACCGCCGCGGCACGGCCAGCCGCATTCCGGGGAAAATGAGGTCCGGATTCGCCCCGATCACCTTTCGGTTCAGCCGGTAGAATTCCTGCCAGCGGTATCCGTGTGCAGAGGCGAGGCCGCTCACCGTGTCCCCGGCGTTGACGACGAGCGACCCGCCGGTACTCCGATGGGGCCCCTCTTTGTGGCGCTTTTCGTGAGTCTGCGGATGCCGTACCCGGCTGTGGGCCGCTGCCCCGGCGTGCCGCTTCGGGGTGAGGTGCGCGGTGCGTGGCGCGCTGTGCCGGGTGGCCGAGTTGAGGCCCAGGGAGGCCGAGCAGGCCGGCCAGGCGCCCCAGCCCTGACGGGCCAGCACCCGCTCGGCGACCTGGATCTGCTGGGCCCGGGTCGCCCGCGCGGCCCGTGACGCGTAGCTGCCACCGCCGAACGAGTGCCAGGTGGAGTGCGCGAGTTGCAGGCCTCCGGAGAAGCCGTTCCCCGTGTCGATGCGCCAGTTTCCACCACTCTCGCACCCGGCCAGACGGTCCCAGGCTCCGCTGCCCCGGGCCTCGGCCGGCTGCCCGGCCGCGAGGTTCAGCGTGCCGGCCGCCAGCAGGACGGCCGCCGCGGTGATGCTCCGGATCCCGTGGCCCCGGAATTCATTCCGGGCCGCCGATTCCGATGCCTGACGAAATTCCATGCGGGTACTCCCGTCGCCCGCCGCGCAGTTGCCTGGCGGCATCTGAGAAACCCGGCGCCGTATTGACGTGCTGTTCGAGTCGCACTCGAACCGCATTTCCGTACGGCGCCGTGAATTTGACGGGGACGAGACAACCATGCCCCGAGTTGGCCCCGGCAGAGCGCGCGGTAGCGCCGTCGCCGACCGCCTTGCCCCCTTGCCTTCGGTGCGCGGCCGTGCCTGCGTGTGGCGCGCCTGATCAGAAGGGCCGGGGCGCACCGCTCCCGCCCGAGGCGCATGACACCCACGGGCGCCGCGATCACCTGCCCGGCCCCGGGGTGTCCGCCGAGCGCATCCGGCGCACGTGATGCACGCGCTGCGCAGGTCCGCACGCACCGCGCACGGGCGCCGGCGCGATGCAACGACCCGTCCGGGACTTGGTGAGGAGGCCGGAGCCGGGCCGGAGCGCGGAAGAGCCGGACGGCCGCCCCGACGGCGCCCTCGGGCAAGGGCCTGGCGAGCGCCCGGCAAGCCCCCCTCAAAGACCCGGGCAAGGACCCGGGCAGCCCCCCTTCAAGGACCCGGCAAGCACCCGTGCCCGCACGCCGGCACGAAATGGACATCGGTCCGGCCCCGTGCTGCATTGGAGGGGAGCGGATCTCTCGACCGCGCGACAGCTCGATGCGACAGTTCGACTGGAGGCAGGGCCGTGGCCGACGTGGACGTGCTGGTCGTGGGAGCCGGGCCGGTCGGGCTGACCGCCGCCGGGGAGCTGCGGCGCCGGGGCGTGGAGTGCCGCGTCATCGACCGGCTGCCCGCACGCCAGCCGTACGCCAAGGCCGTCGGCATCCAGCCCAGGACGCTGGAGATCTGGGACCGGATGGGGGTGGTCCGGGAGATCCTGGCGGCCGCGGCGCCGATGCGCGGCCAACTGGTCTACGTCAACGGCACCGAGCAGGCGCGGGTGGAGCTGACGCTGCCGCCGCAGGTGCCGTACGGATTCGCCGTGCTTCCGCAGAACGACACCGAGCGGATCCTGGAGGACGTGCTCGTACGTGGCGGGGGCCGGATCGAACGCGGCACCGAGCTGGTCGGCTTCGAGGAGCACGCCGACGGGGTCCGGGCGGAACTCGCGCTGCCCTCCGGCGCCCGGGAGCAGGTCGAGGCCCGGTATCTCCTCGGGTGCGACGGCGCCCACAGCATCGTCCGCAAGATCCTCGGATTCGGCTTCGAGGGCGCCGCGATGCCCGAGGAGTACATGCTGGGGGACGTCGAGGTCGACTGGGATCTGCCGGCCGGCTACGCAGTCCGCTCCATGCACCAGCGCGACGGGCGCACCGACGATCTGCTGGTGTGCATCCCGCTGCCCGGCCGCAACCGCTACCGGATGTCGATGCTCGTCCCGCCCGAACTCTCCCGCGCCCGGCCGGACGGCGAGGAGGGCGTGTCGCACGGTCTGGAGGGCGGCCCCGCCCCCGGCCTGGAACACCTCCAGGCAGTTCTGGACCGGCTCGCGCCCGAGCCCACCACCGCCTCCCGCCTGCGCTGGTCCTCGGTCTTCCGGATCAGCCACCGCCTGGTGGACCGCTACGGAACGGACCGGGTGTTCCTCGCGGGGGACGCCGCCCACATCCATCCGCCCACGGGCGCCCAGGGCATGAACACCGGGATCCAGGACGCCTGCAACCTCGCCTGGAAGGTCGCCATGGCGGTGCGTTCGACGGCGAGCGCGCAGCTCCTGCCGAGCTACGAGGCCGAGCGCCGCCCCGTGGGCGAGGAGGTGGTGCGGCGGACGGTGCGGCATGCCGCCGCCGGTGTCCAGGCGGATCCGGAGGACCCGTCGACGCTGATCCAGCGCGAGGCCCAGCTCCTCGTCGGCTACCGGGGCAGCCCGATCGTCGGGCCGGACCCGGCGTCGCCCCCGGGTCCCGCGCCCGGCGACCGGGCGCCGGACTGCGGGGGCCTGCGCTTCGGCCTCACCGCCTTCCCGTCCCGCCTGTTCGATCTGCTGCGCGGCCAAGAGCACACCCTGCTGCTCTACGCGGACCAGGAGGCGCAACTGTCGGCCTGCGAGGAGGCGGTGGCGGCGGCGCGCAGCGCGGCGCACGGCCGGCTGGACGTGTGGGTGATCGTGGCTCCGGGCACCTCGGCGGACGGCCTGCCGCTGCCCGTCGTGGAGGACGCGCGGGGCGAGTTCCGGGAGAGCTACGGTGCGGCCGGCGGCGCGGGGCTCGTCATCCGGCCGGATGGTTACGTGGGTCTGCGCGCCGCGCGGATCAGCGGGCCGGAGCTGGTGTCCGGTCTCGCGGCGGTCTTCCGGCCGTGAGTGGTGGGGCGGCTCGTACCGCCCCGGCCGGAGCGGCCGTCATGCGTCGCCGCCGACGGTCGCTCCCGGTGCCGCCGCCGGCGGCTACTCGCTGACCGCGGCCTGCCAGGCCGCGACCTTCAGCCGGCCCTCGCCGTTCTGGTCCAGCGCCGAGAAGGCCGCGTCCGCCTGCGCGGCCGAGTACCCCGCCGCCTTGTGCAGTGTCGCGAAGTCCTCCCGGCTGACCATGCCGTCGCCGTCGGTGTCGGCCAGGGCGATGGTCGCGGCGATCGACGGGCCCACGACCGTGCCGATGGCCCCCGACGTGGCGGCGCGGGTGAACGCCTTGATGAACTGCTCGCGGTCCAGGCGCCCCGCGCGGTCCACGTCGGCCAGGTCGGCGAGCTGCTCGAAGGTGTGGCGCATCCCCGTCCGCAGCGCCGCCGCCTTGTCCGAACTCTCGGGCTCACCCACCGCGTCCGCGAGGATCCGGGCCCGCTGGGTGAAGTCCTGGGCGGTCAGATAGCCGTCGCCGTCGGTGTCGTACGTGGTGAAGCGCTGCTCGTACTCCGCGCGCAGGGCATCGGTGATCATGGGGCGTCCCTTCTGGGCGAGGTGCTCCTGGCGGAGCCTGGGGCGGTGGCTCTCCGCGGGCGCCACGAAGAGCCACCATGGGCACATTAAGTGACCGGTTGCGTGCGGATGGTCATCGTCGGGTGTGTCCGGCGTGGCTTCCCGGGAGGTGGGGCGGCCGGTCGTATGCGAATAAACATTCGGTTCGGTGGGTGGAGATCGCATATGATCACGAGCTACATCGCATATCTGCCGTAGTCGTCCGCATCAGCGGATATGTCTCCTCCGCTCGGACCGGGGCGGCTGCGCAGGGGGGAAGGAAATCGATGAAGTCATCCCGTCTCCGGCGTCGCCTGGCCGGCACCGCGGCCGTCACCGTCCTGGTCGGCGCCGGTGCGCTGGCCGCGGCGCCGGCCGCGTTCGCCAAGGCCAACGTCCTGGCGATCGACAAGGTCGCCCTGCACGCGCCGGGCCTGCAGGTGAAGGTCACCTACTCCTGCGACCCCGGCATGAACCATCAGCTGGTCGCCAACGTCGCCAAGGTCTCGACCGGTCACGACCTCTCGGAGGCCGCCGGGACGATCAAGAAGGACAAGCTCGTCTGCGACTACGCCGACCACACGGTGCAGCTGAACCTCAAGGTGGCCGAGGGGTCGCACTTCGGCAAGGGCGACAAGGTGAAGGCCACCGTCTACTACTTCGACGACGACGGCTTCAGCTACGCGCGGCAGGAGACCGTCGCGGTCCTCTGAGCGTGCGGGCCCCCGGGGGACGGCATGTTCGCCTGTCCGTCGGGGGCGCCACCGCCGGGAGTCGGGGCGTGCGGATCATGGTCGCCGGGGGGCGCGTGGTGCCGTCGGGGGCGCACGGTGACGTAGCAGATATTTCGGGTCGGTCACGTCTGCAACCGGCGAGTCGGGCAGACAGTCCTACCGGGCATGAAGAGACGACTGAACCTGCGTGTGCGGCGGTCCGCCGCCGGCCGCCGGGTGGGCGCCGCGCTCGCCTTCACGGCGCTGACCGTTCCGCTGACGATGGCCTTCGGCTCCACGGCCCAGGCCGCCACCGCGTCCTCGTGCACCGCCGCCCGCGGCCCCTACCAGAAGCAGGCCGAGAAGTTCCTCGGGCGTCCGGTGGACGGTCGGCAGTCGGCCGCCGACTGCCGGGCGATCCGTGACTTCCAGACCAGCCACGGCATCTCCCCGAACATCGGCTACGCGGGCCCCGTCACCTGGGGCGTGATGCAGGTGGTGGCGCAGCAGAAGGCGGCGGGGAGCAACCCCAACAAGGCACACAAGTGCCCCACCAACAAGGGGCGGATAGCCTGCGTCGATCTGACCCGCCAGCTCAGCTGGGTCCAGGACGGGTCGAAGCTGGTGTACGGGCCGGTGCCGATCCGCACCGGCCGCGACGGTTACGAGACCCGCACCGGCGCCAAGAAGATCTACTGGCGCAACCTGCACCATTACTCGACGCTCTACCACGTGGCCATGCCGTACAGCCAGTTCTTCGACGGCGGCCAGGCGTTCCACTCCATCAGCGGCAGCGTCTGGTCGGCCCCCGGCTCGCACGGCTGCGTGAACATGCGCACCGGCGACGCCAAGAAGTACTGGTCGCTCCTGAAGAACGGCGACGACGTCTACGTCTACGGCCGCAAGCCCGGCACCTGATCCGGCCCGGCAAAGGGGGAGCGCCCGATGGCCGAGAGCCACCGGGCGCCGGGCCCTCCGCACACCGACCGGGCCCGGCCCGGCCCGTCCCGGATGAGCCCCTAACGGGATGAGGGCATCGCACAGGCCGCCGTGCCGCCCGGCAGCCGGTGGCGGTTGCGGGCGATCAGGCGGTACGCGCCGCGAGCCGGCCGGCGCAGGGGCGGGAGGGTGAGCAGCGCTCCCACGACGGGCCACCCGCCGCGGGAGCGCAGCAGCAGCTTCGCCACGGCCTGGGCGCCACCGTGCACCTCTCCGGTCGGCGTCACCCACAACACCTCCTGCTCCGCGCGCTGTTGGGTGACGCCCAGTCCCGCGAGGTCGGCGAACTGCCAGGGCGTGGTGGTACAGCGCGGCCGCAGCCGGCGCTCGGCGAACCGTACGCAGGACGTGCAAAAGGCACAGTCGCCGTCATAGACAAGTACGGGCTGCCGCCGCATTTCCCGCCACCCCTCGCGCGATCGGAATCCAGGCGTACTTCTGACGACCATGGTATTCGCCTCGCCGCGCAAGGGGGTTCCGCCCCGGTTTCCGTTTCCGGTGTTTATCCAGAGCCGGTCAGCGGGCCAGCAGCTTGTAGAGCGCCATCGGCGTCACATAACCGGGCCAGCGGCCGTCGGCGAAGAGGTGCACACCGGCGTCCTCGTAGCACTGGTCGACGAGTTGGGAGCAGATCATGTGCCGGGTGCTGGCGACATAGCGGCGCAGCCCCGGAAGGGGAAGGTGGAAGCGGTGCGCGGCGATCGCCAGATAGTCGAGGAAGCTGTACGGCACCCCGGTGTAGCGGGTGGCCGCGGCGCAGACGGCGGCGCGCTGCCGTTCGGTGAGCCGCTCCGGGCACACGTAGCGCACCTCGGTGCCGTCGTAGGTGTCGAGCGCCACGATGCGCGCCCCGCCCGGCTCGGCCTCCAGCAGCCGGTCGTCGGGCAGGACCAGAAAGGCGTGTTCGTAGTCGGCGAATCCGTCTCCGTTGATCCATTGTCCGAAGCGGATCAACCGGCCGGTGATGCCGGATATGCGGGTGAGTCCGATGTCGCCGGGCAGGGGGTGAGTGTGCTTCATGAGCAGCTCCCGGGAGCCAAAGGGGGGTTCTCGGGGTTCATACCCGCCGGGACTTCGCCCGGACCGTACGGCAACGCGGCGCAGCCGAATTCCGGCCGCCGTCCGAGCGGACGCGGAACGTCAGGAATCCCCTCGGTACGTCGAATATCGAATGCCGAATGAGGAATGCCGTGGGAATGCGGACGGAGTGCGGGAGGCCGCCCTCGCCCCGATTCCGCCCGCATCGGGCTTCTCCCTGCGGCAGATGGCAGAGGGTGAGGGGCAGCGGGCCTCCGGCGGGGTAGGGGTCACCGGACCGGGAAGCGGGCCGGACGGCCGAGCGGGAGGAGTGCGCGCAGATGGGTACCGCGGAGAGCGAACACCCCCAGGAGGCGTCCCCACGCGCCGCCAAGGCGGACGGGGGCAATGGCCGGATGCCGCTGTCGGGCACCGTGGCGCTGGTGACCGGCGCCTCCAGCGGCATCGGTGCGGCCACCGCGCTGGCGCTCGCCCGGGAAGGCTGCGCCGTCGCCCTCGTCGCCCGCCGCACCGGGCGGCTGGACGAGCTGACCCGGTCCCTCGGCGCACACGGCGGCACGTCCCTGGTGCTGACCGCCGACCTGCGCGACGCGGCGCAGCCGGCGGAGGCGGTCGAGCGGGCCGTGGCGCACTTCGGGCGACTGGACATCGTGGTGAACAACGCGGGCTTCGGCGCCCGCGGCCCGCTCGCGGACAGCGACCCCGAGGACTGGGACCGGATGATCGACCTCAACGTCAGGGCGGTGCTGCGGATGTCCCGTGCCGCGCTCCCGCATCTGCTGCGCGCGGCGGAGCAGGGGCCGCGCGGCGTGGCCGACCTGGTGAACGTCAGCTCGGTGGCGGGCCGCGTCCCGCGCAAGGACAACAGCGTCTACTCGGCCACCAAGCACGCGGTGTGCTCTTTCAGCGAGGCGCTGCGCCGCGAGGTGACGGGGTGTCAGGTTCGGGTCGGGTTGGTCGAACCGGGGATGACCACGACGGAGATGACCCGCGGCGGCGGTCAGGCCGCGTCGGCCCACGGGCTGCCGCCGGAGCGCTGGCTGCGGGCCGAGGACATCGCCCGCTCCCTCGTCTTCATGGTCACGCAGCCGGCGCATGCCGCGGTCAACGAGATCATGGTGCGGCCGACCGCCCAGGAACACTGACCGCCGAGGAGAGCCCCGTGCGTCTGCTGCTCGTCTCCGACACCCATCTGCCCCGGCGTGCCAAGGCGCTGCCGCCGCAGCTGCTCGACGAGGTGCCGCGCGCCGATGTTGTCGTGCACGCCGGTGACTGGGTCGACGCCGCGACCCTGGACCTGCTGGAGGCGCGCGCGGCCCGGCTGATCGGGGTGTACGGCAACAACGACGGCCCGGAACTGCGCTCCCGGCTGCCCGAGGTGGCCCGCGCGGAACTGGGCGGAGTGCGGCTGGGCGTCGTGCACGAGACGGGCCCGGCACAGGGGCGGGAGCGCCGGTGCGCCGAACGCTTCCCGGATCTGGACGTCCTCGTCTTCGGCCACAGCCACATCCCCTGGGACTCCACGGCCGGCGACCGGCTGCGCCTGCTGAACCCGGGCTCGCCGACCGACCGCCGCCGGCAGCCGTACTGCACCTATATGACGGCGGAGATCGCGGCGGGCCGGCTCACCGCCGTGGAGCTGCACCGGCTGCCGCCGCGGAGCTGAGGCCGCAGGTCCGCCCGGCTCCTCAACGGCCCAGCAGTCCGCGGACGTAGGCGGCCTGCCCGGCGTGCTGGAGGTCGTCGGCGACCACGCTGACCAGACGGACCCCCAGGGTGACGGGCGGGGTCCAGGCGCGGTCGATGACCCGCTTCATGTCCTTGTCATCGATCCCGGCGAGGTATTGCACCGTGTTGTCGTGCACCGCGCCGTGATAGCCCGTCAGCAGCTCCCCGCTCAGGTCCCGTACGGCTGCCACGTCCTTGCCGGAGTGGGCGAAGCCGGTGTCGTCGGCGGCGAAGGGGAGCCCGAAACGGTCGTACCAGCCGTCCGCGGTCCAGATCTGCTCGGTGCCGGCCACCCCGGCCAGATGGTCGTCCTGGATGCGGGTGAGGTGCCAGACCAGCCAGCCGATGGAGTTGGCGTCGTCCTCGGGGCGGGTGCCGAGTTCGTCGGGGTCGAGCCCGCTGACCACGTCCTCGACGACCTCCTGGATCCGGCCGAAGGCATCGACGAGCAGGTCCGTGCTGGCGTTCATACAGGGCTCCTTTGCGGCGACGGAGGTCTTCGCGCGGAAGGTCCGCGGCTGCCGGTACCGGTGACCGGTCCGCGCGCTCCGGCGGCGGTCGCACACCCGGCGGGCGCCGGCCCCGGCAGTTCCCCCATGGTCGCAAGCCGGGCGGAGGAATCGGCGGGGGCAGGCCGACGGGCGGCGTTTTCCGCGCCGTACCAACTCGTTCGGCAGGGGGCCGCGCCGCGAGCCCCGCCCTCCGGGCGGACGACGGGACTTTACGGACACGACCTAGCGGGCGGCGGCGGGAGCCCGCACCATCAGATGGCGGTGGAGGAACGGTCCGAGGAGGGTGATGACGGTGGTCAGCCCGGCCGCCACGGCCAGGTCGGGGTCGGTCATCGAGCCCTCCAGCAGCCAACTGGCGCCGAGGGCGAGGGCGACCAGGGCGACCTTGGCGGCGGCCAGCCGGACGAACGACAGCCGGAACCGGCGCGGCGGGCGCCGGGCGGCGCGGCGGCCGCGCGCCAGATGCAGCAGCGGTGCGCCGACGAACAGGACGACCAGCAGTTTCACGGCGTGTTCCCACAGCGGTGCGCCGTGGTTCCAGGCCCAGATGCCGCCCATCACCAGCCCGGCGACGAGATAGAGCCGGGCGATGTCCCAGGGCGGGGCCGACGGACCGGACGGGGTCGACGGACCGGACGGGGTCGACGGACCGGGCGGGGTCGACGGACCGGGCGGGCCGGGCGAGGAGGGGCGCTCGGGCGTGGGCAAGGGGCCTCCGAGGGTCACTCGTACGAGGGCGGGCGGGGCGCGGTCGCCGGTGCGGTGGCACCGGACTCCCGCGCGGCGGCCGGGAGCGGCGGGTCAGCCGAGCCGGAGCGGAAGCCGGCTCAGCCCCCGCAGCGTGATGTGGTCCTTCCACTCGGGCTTGCCGGCCAGCCGCAGCCGCGGGGCGCGGGCCAGCAGCGTCCGCAGGGCGATCTGCGCTTCGAGGCGGGCGAGCGGTGCGCCAAGGCAGAAGTGGATGCCCTGGCCGAAGGCGAGGTGCCGCGGGGGTGTGCGGCCGATGTCCAGTCGCTCGGGGCGCCCGTACGCCGCGGGGTCGCGGTTCGCCGCACCGATCAGCAGCAGAAGCGTGGTACCGGCCGGGACCGCGACCCCGGCGACCTCGGCGTCCTTCAGGGCGTAGCGGAGCGTGAGCTGGACCGGCGAGTCGTAGCGCAGCAGCTCCTCGACGGCGTTGTCGATCAGGTCCGGCTCGCTGCGCAGCCGAGCCAGCTGGTCGGGGTGGCGCAGCAGGGCCAGGGTGCCGTTGCCGATCAGGTTGACGGTGGTCTCGTGACCGGCGATCAGCAGCAGCGTGCAGGTGGCCAGCAGTTCGTTCTCGGTCAGCGCGTCGCCGTCGTCGTCGTGCACGGTGACCAGCGCCGAGAGCAGGTCGTCGCCCGGTGCGCGGCGGCGCTCGACGACGAGTTCGCGCAGGTAGTCGGTGAACTCGCGGCGGGCACGCGCCTCTTGTTCGGCGGCGCCGGGCGGCAGCAGGAAGTCGGGGACGAGGGCGCGGGCGACCGCGTGCGACCAGGTCAGCATCCGATGGCGGTCGGCCGTGGGGATGCCGAGCAGTTCGCTGATCACCGCCACCGGCAGGGGAGTGGCCAGGCCCTCGATGAGGTCGACCGGTCCCGGCGCGCGCTCCATGGCCGTGCACAGCTCCTCGGTGAGCTGCTCGATCCGCGGGGCGAGACGCTCCACCCGCCGGCGGGTGAAGGCCTGGGCGACCAGGGCCCGCATCCGGGTGTGGTCGGGTGGGTTCAGACCCAGGAAGCCGCGTACCGGATGGCCCTCGTCGTCGACGAGTACGGCCAGGGACGGGCGGTCCCGCTCGGCGAACCGGGGGTCGTCGGCCTCCGGGTGCCCGAACCGCCCGTCGCGCAGGACCGCGGCGCAGTCGTCGTAGCGGGTGAGCACCATCAGCTGCTCGTCGAGCCGCGCGAGCGGGGTCCGCGCCCGCCAGCGGGAGTAGAGGGGATAGGGGTCGGCCTGGTGCCGGGGGTCGAGCAGGTCCTGGAGCGACGGCAGCGCGGCCGTGGCGTCGACGTGCTTCATCGGTTCTCCTCGGGCCGGTCGGCGGCCGCGGGGTCGGCCGCGGCCGAGGTGTCGTCCGTGCTGCCGGGCCCCGGGGCGCCGGCGGTGTCGCCGGCCGCGATCCCGGCGAACAGCCACTGCATCGCCTGGCCCAGCAGGTCGTCGGGCACGCTGGCGGGGTCGATCCGGCGCTGTCGCAGCAGGCCCTGGAAGAGCGCCATCGCGATGGTGGCCACCGCGTCGGCGGGCGCGGCGCCCCGCGCCCCGTTGTGCTCCAGCGCCTTGACCATGAGGTCCTCCAGCGCGGCCCGGGGGCCGCGGAGTTCCTCGGCCAGCGTCTCCAGCAGCGCTGGGTTGCGCACCGCGTAGAGCCAGAACTCGGCCTGGAGCGGCGCGAAGTCCGGGTCCTTGTCGGCGGCGTTCGCCAGCAGCCGGCCGAGCGCGGGTACCGGGTCGTCGCCCGCCTGGGCGTCGGCCACGATCTTCGTCGCCCGGGACACCTGCTCGCTCGCGCGCTCCTTCAGCAGCGCCACGAACAGCCGGTCCTTGCTGCCGAAGTTCGAGTAGACCGCGCCGATGGAGAACCCCGCGGCCTCGGCGATCTCCTCCACGGAGGCGCCGGCGAACCCCTTGCGCGCACACGTCCGCGCCGCCGCGTCGAGCAGCAGCCGGCGGGTGCGGGCCTTGGTCTCCGCTCTGGTCGGTCGGCGCGGGGGAGGGCGGTCGGCATCCGGGCTCATGTCCTCCACAGTAGGGATATCGTTCCCTATGTCAATAGCGAGCGATATGTGAAGGCGTGGGCGCGGCGGGCTCCGGCGGCGCCACGGGAGTCCGCCGGAGCGCCGGTGACCTGCGCGGATCCATCCGGTCCGGCCGCTCGGTGGGCGGCGCGGGCGGCCGGACACGGCAACGCCGCGGGCGACGCCGGAACGGCGTGCACCCGCGGCGCGATGCGGCGGCGGTACGGCCGCGCGGTGCGGACCGGTGCCGGGACCGGTCCGCCGCGTCGGTCGCGGCTCAGTCCTCCTGGGGACCGGCCATGGCCGCCAGGACGGAACGCCAGTCCTCGCCCGGCTGCTCGGCCAGGGACGGGGCCAGCCGCCCGGAGCGGTAGTGCCAGCGGTGGTCGAGGTCGGGATGGACCTCGTCGGTGTCCCGGATCTCGCTGTCGCTGCCGAGCAGCGCGGTCAGTTCGGTGGCGAGGTCCCGCCAGGAGACGTGTCCGCTCACGGCGTTGGCGACACCGTGCACGGGGGCGTCCAGGCAGGAGACCACGGCCCGGGCCAGCGCCGCGGCGTGCACCCAGGCCGCGCCGTACCAGTCGTGACCGCCGGTGCCCGGCCGCGGCAGGGCGATCGGCCGGCCCTCCCGCGCGGCCTGGTAGAGCAGCCCGGTGGCGCCCCAGCGCAACTGGTCCCGCAGCCGCTGGTGGGCTCCCCACACCAGGGGGGAGCGGACGGCGCTCGCGCCGCCCCGGCCCCCGGCGCCGGCGGCCCGCAGCAGCAGACCCTCGCAGTCGGCCTTGGCCTGCCCGTAGGCGCTCAGCGGCGCCTGTGGGGCGGACTCCTCCGCCACCCACGCACTGCCGGGATGCCCGTAGGCGTCCACGCTGCTGACGAAGACGAACGGGCCGCGCGACCAGGCGCCGATCATCGCCGCCATCGCCGTCACATCGACCTCGGGCCGGGTGAAGGTGCAGGCCGCGTGGATCACCGCGTCGGCGCCGTCGACGGCCTTGCGCAGCGAGTCCAGGTCGCCGAGGTCGCCCTCGATGACATCCACGCCCTGCGCGGCGACCAGATGCGCCGATTCGGGGCGGGCCAGCGCCAGCACCGGCCGTCCTTGGGCGGCCAGTTCGCGCAGTACGAACGCGCCGACCCCGCCGGTGCCGCCGGTGACCAGGACCGTGCCCTCACGTGTCCGCCGCGGGCGGGCGGGGGCGGCCGCCGGGGCGGCGGCCCGCTCCGCCTCGCGGGCGTCCAGCAGCGCGGTGACCGCGCGCGGGGTGCGGGCCTGCATGACGTCCAGCCCGGTCAGCGGCAGCGTCAGCGCCTGGCGCAGCCGCTCGGCGAGCTGCACGGCGATCAGCGAGTGGCCGCCGAGCAGGAAGAAGTCGTCGTCCGGCCCGGGCGTCTGCCCCAGCAGCGCGGCGAAGCCCTCGGTCACCGCCTCGGCCCGCGCGCCCTGCGGAGCGGGTGCCGACGGCAGGCCCGGCAGCCGGGTCACATCGACCGTGCCGGCGGCCGTGCGCGGCATGGCGTCCAGCAGGGTCACCGCGGCGGGCACCAGGTCGGGGGCCAGCGACGCGCGCAGATGGGCGCGGAGCACGGCCGGCGCGGGGCCGCCGGTCTCCCGCAGGACGGCGTAGGCCAGCAGCGGGCCGACCGCCGGTTGAACGACGACGGCCTCGGCCACCTCGGGGTGGGCCCGCAGCAGCGCCTCGGCCGGGTGTGCGTCCGCCTCGCCGCGGCGGGCCGGCGGCTCACCCGGCATCCGGGACAGCCGCAGGTCCGGGTCGGCGGCGACCGCGGTGAGCAGGGCCGCGTGGTGCGCACCCAGCGCGGTCGCGGCGTCCTCGTCCAGCGCGGTCCGGCTGTACTGGACCAGGGCGGCCGGCTCGGCGCCGTCGACCAGGCCGAAGGACAGGTCGAACTTCGCCTCCCCGGCGCTGACGTCGACGTACTCGCCCTCGGTACCCGGCAGGTGCAGGGTCGTCGGGGTGCCCAGGACATCCGCGGTCACCCGCACCAGCGGGGCCCCCTCGGCGTCACGGGCGGTGGCGCCGAGCCGCTCCAGGATGAGGTCGAAGGGCACCTCACGGCCCTGCTGGGCGTCGAGCAGGGCGTCCCGTACGCGCCCCACCAGGGTGCCGAACGACGGGTCCCCGGCGGTGTCGACCCGGACCGGGAGGGTGTTGACGCACAGTCCGACCAGGCCGCGCATGTCGGGGCCCTGCCGGTGGGTGCCGGCCACGCCGATCACCAGGTCGTTGCGGCCGGTGAAGCGGTGCAGGGCGGCGAAGGCGCCGGCCAGGGCCACGGTGAAGAGGGTGGCGCGGTGTTCCTGGCCCAGCGCCCGCAGCGCGGCCGGCACGCTCGGGTCGAGCGCGACGGTGCGGGTGGCGGCCGGGCGGTCAGCGGCGTCGGCGGGCGGCTGCGCCGGGGGCGGCACCGGCAGCGGTAC
>NZ_BMND01000027.1 GCF_014646275.1 Streptomyces kronopolitis | reverse complement strand
ATCAGGTGTTGGCTGTGGTGGCGGGTTCTGCGGTGAATCAGGATGGTGCGTCGAATGGTTTGACGGCGCCGAATGGTCCCTCGCAGCAGCGGGTGATCCGGCAGGCGCTGGCGGGCGCGGGACTGTTGCCGTCGGACGTGGACGTGGTCGAGGCGCACGGCACCGGAACGTCTCTGGGCGATCCGATCGAGGCCCAGGCGTTGCTCGCCACCTACGGCCAGGACCGGGACGGGGACCAGCCGTTGTGGCTGGGTTCGGTGAAGTCGAATATCGGTCATACGCAGGCGGCTGCGGGTGTGGCGGGCGTGATCAAGATGGTGCTGGCGTTGCAGCACGGTGTACTGCCGCAGACGCTGCATGTCGATGAGCCGTCGTCGCATGTGGACTGGTCGGCGGGCGACGTGCGGCTGCTGACGGAGTCGGTGCAGTGGCCCGAGACGGGACGTCCGCGCCGTGCGGGTGTGTCCTCCTTCGGCATCAGCGGCACCAACGCCCACACGATCCTGGAGGAGGCCCCGGCCGAGGACGCCGGCCCGTCCGGGGATGCCGCCCCTGTCGCGGATATCGTGCCCGCCGAAGAGGTCCGGGCGGCAGCAGAGGAGGCCGCTCCCGCCCCCTGGGTGATCACAGGTAAGACCAAGGCCGCCCTCCGCGCGCAGGCCGCCCGGCTGCTCGCGCACGTGGAGAACTTCCCGGCCCTGCGCACCGCCGACGTGGGGCTGTCGCTGGCCACCACCCGGTCGGTCATGGAACACCGCGCCGTGGTCCTCGGTACGGACCGGGACGAGCTGCTGCGCGGCCTGGCCGCCGTGGCGGCCGACGAATCCGCGCCGAACGCCGTCACCGGCACGGCAAAGGCGGACGGCCGCCTGGCCATCCTGTTCACGGGCCAGGGCGCACAACGGCTCGGAATGGGCCGTGAGTTGTACGACGCGTTCCCGGCATTCGCGCATGCCTTTGACGCGATCTGCGCCCACTTCGACAGTGAAATGTCCTCGCCGCTGCGCGGTGTGGTCTTCGGCGACGAGGCGGAGGAGAAGGACGGCGGGAATGCGGAGACGCTGAACCGGACCGGATTCACTCAGCCGGCGCTGTTCGCCGTCGAGGTGGCGCTGTTCCGGCTGGTGGAGTCGTTCGGGGTCCGGCCCGACTATCTGGTGGGGCATTCCATCGGCGAATTGGCCGCCGCGCATGTGGCGGGCGTGCTGTCGCTGGAGGATGCTTGCCGGTTGGTGGCTGCTCGTGGGCGATTGATGCAGGCACTCCCGGCGGGCGGTGCGATGGTCGCGCTTCAGGCCACCGAGAACGAGGTATTGCCGCTGCTGGAGGGGCAGGAGCAGCGGGTGAGCATCGCCGCGGTGAACGGTCCCGAGTCGACCGTGATCGCCGGTGAAGAATCGGCAGTGGCGGAGATCGCCGGGCATTTCGAGTCCGAAAGCCGGAAGGTGAAGCGGCTCCAGGTGAGTCACGCCTTCCACTCCCCGCTGATGGATCCGATGCTCGACGAATTCCGTACCGTCGCGGAAAGCGTGACGTACGAGGAGCCCCGTATCCCGGTGGTCTCGAATGTCACCGGCACGCTCGCCACGGCCGAGGAGCTGACCTCCCCCGACTACTGGGTGCGGCACGTCCGCGGCGCCGTCCGGTTCGCCGACGGTGTCCGGTGGCTGGCGGACCACGAGGTCACCCGGTTCCTGGAGATCGGCCCGGACGGCACCCTGACCGCCATGGCGCAGGGCTGCCTCGACGGCGACACCGACGCCGACCATCTCCTCGTCCCCGCCCTCCGCAAGGACCGCCCCGAGGCGACCGGACTGCTCGCCGCCCTCGCCCAGATGTTCACCGCCGGGACGCCGCTGACCTGGGAGGCCGCCTTCACGGACGGCGATGCCCGGCGCGTCGGGCTGCCGACCTACGCGTTCCAGCGGCACCGCTACTGGCCCAAGCCGCCCGTCCTGCCGACCGGCGACATCAGCTCGGCGGGACTCGGCTCGGCGGACCACCCCCTGCTCGGCGCGGCCGTCCAGGTCGCCGGGTCGGACGCCTACCTCTTCACCGGCAGGCTGTCGCTGCACACCCACCCGTGGCTCGGCGACCACGCGGTGACCGGGACCGTCCTGTTCCCCGGCACCGGCTTCCTCGAACTGGCCGTCCGCGCCGCCGACGAGGTGGGCTGCGACCGGGTGGACGAGTTCACCATCGCCGCGCCGCTCGTCCTGCCCGAGCGCGGTGCGGTGCAGTTGCAGCTCGCGGTGGAGCCGCCGGACGAGTCCGGGCGCCGGAGCCTGAACCTGTACTCGCGGCCGGAGGACGAGCTGGCCGAGCAGCCGTGGGTGCTCAACGCCAGCGGTGTGGTGTCCACCGGAGACACGGCGGACCGGGGCGAGGCGTACGACTTCACGGTCTGGCCGCCGCGCGACGCGGACGCCACCTCGGTCGACGACTTCTACGGCCGCTTCGCCGAGGCCGGCTTCGCCTACGGTCCCGTCTTCCGCGGGCTGCAGGCCGTCTGGCAGCGCGGCGACGAGATCTTCGCCGAGGTCGGACTGCCGGAGGAGCACGAGGGGCTGGCCGGCGCGTTCGGGCTGCATCCCGCGCTGCTCGACTCCGCGCTGCACGCGATGATGTTCGTGTCGATGGAGGATGTCGGCCGCGGCCGGCTGCCGTTCTCCTGGAACGGCGTCTCACTGAAGGCGGCCGGCGCCGGCGCTCTGCGCGTCCGCCTGGTGCAGTCCGGACCCGAGGCGGTCTCCCTCGAACTGGCCGACCCCGCAGGCGGCGCGGTCGCCTCCATCGAGTCCTTGACGCTGCGTCAGGTCTCCGGTGAGGTGAGCGGCGCCGCCGCCTACCACGACGCGCTGTTCCAGGTGGACTGGAACACCGTGCCGACGCCCACCGCGCAGCCGGACGAGCAGTGGGCCGTCGTCGGGGACATGGCGCTGGCCGTGGCCCTGGACGGCACCGGCGTACGGGCGGAGGCGACGGACAGCCTGAGCGAGCTGGCCGACGAGGCGCCCCCGGTGGTACTCGTCAGCGCCACCAGGACGGCGGACCCGTCCGACGCGGCAGCCGGGGCGCACACCGCCGCCCACGACACCCTCGCGCTGCTCCAGAAGTGGCTGGCCGACGACCGCTTCGCCGCCTCCCGCCTGGTCGTCCTCACGCACGGCGCCGTGAGCACCTCCGACGCCGACCACCCGGACCCGGCGCAGGCCGCCGTCTGGGGCCTGGTGCGCGCCGCCGGGGTGGAGAACCCGGGCCGGTTCACGCTCCTGGACCTCGACGGCACGGCGGCCTCGATCGCGGCCGTGCCCGGCGCCCTCGCGAGCGGCGAGCCCGAGGCCGCAATACGGGCGGGCGCGCTGCACGTACCGCGCCTGGCCCGGGTCGCGTCCACGGAGGCGCTGCGCCGACCCGACACGGACGGGGACGCCTGGCGGCTCGACATCGCCGACAAGGGCACCCTGGACAACCTGCTCCTGACCGAATGCCCGGACGCGGCGGCCGAGTTGGAGCCCGGACAGGTCCGCATCGGGGTGCGCGCGGGAGGCGTCAACTTCCGCGATGTGCTCAACGCGCTGGGGATGTACCCCGGTGAGGCCGGCGCACTCGGCAGTGAGGGCGCCGGGGTGGTGCTGGAGGTCGGTCCCGGAGTGGCGGACCTGCGACCGGGTGACCGGGTGATGGGCATGTTCTTCGGCGCCTTCGGCCCCCTCGCGGTGGCCGACCGCCGACTGCTGGCCCGCATCCCCGACGACTGGTCGTTCGCACAGGCCGCCTCGGTTCCCGTCGTGTTCCTGACGGCGTACTACGCGCTGGTGGAACTCGGCGAGGTGCAGGCGGGCGAATCGGTGCTGGTGCACTCCGCCGCCGGTGGCGTCGGTATGGCCGCCGTGCAGCTGGCGCGGCATCTGGGCGCCGAGGTGTTCGGCACCGCGAGCCCCGGCAAGTGGGAGACGCTGCGGTCGTCGGGTCTGGACCAGGCCCACATCGCGTCCTCACGTGACCTCGACTTCGAGCCGTCCGTCCTCGCCGAGACCGGTGGCCGGGGTGTGGATGTGGTGCTGGACTCCCTGGCGCGGGAGTTCGTGGACGCCTCGCTGCGGCTGCTGCCGCGCGGCGGCCGTTTCCTGGAGATGGGCAAGACCGATGTCCGTGACCCACGGGAGATCGCGGCCGACCACGAGGGCGTGCGCTACCGGGCGTTCGACCTCTGGGAGGCCGGTCCGGACCGCATCGGGGAGATGCTGTCCGCACTCCTCGACCTCTTCGAGAAGGGCGCCCTGCGGCCCCTGCCGGTGACGGCCTGGGACGTCCGCCGAGCGCCGGAGGCCTTCCGGCACCTCAGCCAGGCCCGGCACATCGGCAAGGTCGTACTGACCGTGCCGGCGCCCCTCGACCCGCAGGGCACGGCCCTGGTGACCGGAGGCACCGGCGGGCTGGGCGCACTGGTGGCCCGGCACCTGGTGACCGAGCACGGGGTGCGCCACCTCCTCCTGGCCAGCCGGCGCGGCGCGCAGGCTCCCGGCGTCGACGCACTGCGCGACGAACTCGCCGCCCTCGGCGCCGAGGTCACCGTCGCCGCCTGCGACAGCGCCGACCGCGACGCCCTGCGCGCGCTGCTGGACTCCGTACCCGCGCAGCACCCGCTCACCGCCGTCGTGCACACGGCCGGGGTCCTCGACGACGGCATCCTGTCCTCGCTGACACCCGAGCGGCTGGACACGGTGCTCGCGCCGAAGGTGGACGCGGTGAGCAACCTGCACGAGCTGACCCGGCACGAGGACCTGGCGGCGTTCGTCGTCTTCTCCTCGGTGGCGGGCACGTTCGGCAGCGCCGGGCAGGCCAACTACGCGGCCGCGAACGCCTTCGTGGACGCACTGGCCTGCCGGCGCGGTGGACTGGGGCTGCCCGCACAGTCGCTGGCGTGGGGAGCCTGGGCCCCCGGCGTCGGCATGACGGGCGAACTCAGCGAAGCCGACCTCCAGCGGATGGCCCGCGGCGGCATGCTCGCCCTCACCCCGGAACAGGGGCTCGGCCTGCTCGACACCGCACGGGACCTGGCCCGGCCGCTGTTGCTCCCGATGAACCTCGACACGGCGCCGCTGCGCGCCCACCCCGAGGCCGTACCGCCGCTGCTGCGCGGCCTGGTCCGGGCACCCGCCCGCCGCCAGACTGCGACCGCCGCCGCGGCGAAGGGAACCGAAGCGGCGCAGGACCTCGCGGCACGACTGGCCGCACTGCCGCCGGCGGACCGCGAGCAGTATCTGCTCGACCTGGTCTGCACCCAGGTGGCACTCGTCCTCGGACACGGATCCGCCGAGGACATCGAACCCGACCAGGCCTTCAAGGAACTGGGCTTCGACTCGCTGACGGCGGTGGAACTCCGCAACCACCTCAACGCGGCGACCCAGCTGAGGCTGCCCGCCACCCTCGTCTTCGACTACCCGACACCCCTCGTCCTGGTCCGCCATGTCCTGGACGAGATCGACCTCCCCGAGATCTCGGGTGCGCAGCCGATCCTCGGCGAGCTCACCCGGCTGGAGGCGGCGCTCGCCGGGGCCACGGTCGGGGACGAGGAACGGGCCGAGATCGCCGACCGGCTGCGGGCACTGGCCGCGCACTGGCAGGGCGACACCAAGCAGGAGCAAGGCGCGGATCCGTACGCGGAAACCGATGAGGACGACGGCGAACTGGCATCGGCATCGACCGCCGGCGAACTGTTCGACCTCATCGACAAGGAACTGGGAACGTCGTGACCGGACGCGGGGAACCGCTCGGCTCTGTTCGAGGATGTGACGTTGGTGGCTGCTGACGACGAGAAGTACATGGAGTACCTGAAGCGGGTGACGACCGAGCTTCGGCAGACCCGTCGCCAGCTTCGCGAAGCCGAGAGCAGGGACCAGGAGCCCATCGCCATCGTCGCGATGAGCTGCCGCTACCCCGGCAGCGTGCGGACTCCGGAAGACCTGTGGCAGCTGGTCGACGAAGGAGGAGACGCCGTCTCCGACTTCCCCGTCGACCGCGGCTGGGACGTCGACGCGGCCTACGACCCCGACCCGGACAAGCCCGGCTCGATCTATGTCCGCGAAGGCGGCTTCCTCCACGACGCGGGGTACTTCGACCCGGCGTTCTTCGGGATGAGCCCACGGGAGGCCCTGGCCACCGACCCGCAGCAGCGGCTGCTGCTCGAAGTGGCCTGGGAAGCCTTCGAGCGTGCGGGCATCGACCCCACCTCGGTGCGCGGCTCCAACGGCGGAGTGTTCGTCGGCGCCGCCACCTCCGGGTACGGCATCGGCGTCGCCGACCTCCCCGAAGGCGTCCAGGGCCTGCTCCTCGCCGGAAACGCCACCTCCGTCGCCTCCGGCCGGATCGCCTACACCCTCGGCCTCGAAGGCCCCGCCGTCACGGTCGACACCGCCTGCTCCTCCTCGCTGGTCGCCCTGCACTGGGCCTGCCACGCGCTGCGCCGGGGCGAGTGCGATCTGGCGCTGGCCGGCGGCGTCGCCGTGATGTGCACCCCGGCGATGTTCTTCGAGTTCAGCCGGCAGCGCGGCCTGGCCGCCGACGGCCGCTGCAAGCCGTTCTCCGACGACGCCGACGGCACCGGCTGGTCGGAGGGCGCGGGCATGCTGCTCGTCGAGCGGCTCTCCGACGCCCGCAAGAACGGCCACCCGGTGCTGGCCGTCGTCCGGGGCACCGCCATCAACTCCGACGGCGCCTCCAACGGACTGACCGCCCCCAACGGCCCCTCCCAGCAGCGGGTCATCCGCTCCGCGCTGTCCCGGGCGGGTCTCTCCCCGAGCGATGTCGACGCCGTCGACGCCCACGGCACCGGTACCTCGCTGGGCGACCCCATCGAGGCCCAGGCACTCCTCGCCACCTACGGCAAGGACCGCGCCGACCACGGACCGCTCCAGCTCGGCTCGCTCAAGTCCAACATCGGCCACACCCAGTCGGCCGCCGGCGTCGGCAGCGTCATCAAGATGGTCATGGCGATGCACCACGGGTCGCTCCCCAAGTCCCTCCACATCTCCGAGCCGTCCCGCCACATCGAGTGGTCCGCCGGCGAGGTCGAGGTACTGACCGAGGCGCGACCCTGGCAGCACGAGGGGCGCCCGCGCCGCGCCGGCGTCTCGTCCTTCGGCATCAGCGGCACCAACGCCCACGCCATCCTGGAAGAGGCCCCGGCGGACGAGGAGGCCCCGGCACCGGACGCCGACGGCGAGCCCGCCCGCACCCTGCCCCTCGTCCCCTGGGTGGTCTCCGCCCGCAGCGCGGCCGCGCTCCGCGCACAAGCCGCACAACTGCTGACGCGGGTCAAGCGGGACGAGCTGGACCTGACCGACGTCGGCCACTCCCTGACCACCGGCCGGACCGCGTTCGAACACCGCGCCGTGGTCCTCGCCGAGGACCGGGCCGCCGCCCTGCGCGGCCTGGAGGAACTGGCCGCCAACGGCATCGGGGGACCCGGCGCCGACGTGGTCGGCGGCCGCACCATGCGCGGTGCCACCGCCTTCCTCTTCACCGGCCAGGGCGCCCAACACGCGGGAATGGGACGCGAGTTGTATGCCGCGTTCCCGGCCTTCGCCGCGGCATTCGACGAGGCGTGCGCGCTCCTCGACACCCACCTGGAGCGCCCGCTGCGCGAGGTCGTCTTCGGCGAGGCACCCGACGCCGATGCCCTCCACCGGACGGCCTTCACCCAGCCCGCGCTCTTCGCCGTGGAAGTGGCCCTCTACCGGCTGATCGAGTCCTGGGGCGTCAAGCCCAAGTACCTGGTGGGACATTCCATCGGCGAGCTGACGGCCGCGCATGTGGCCGGCGTGCTGTCACTGAAGGACGCCTGCCGACTGGTCGCGGCTCGCGGCCGGTTGATGCAGGCGCTGCCGGCGGGTGGGGCGATGGTGTCGCTCCAGGCTGCCGAGGATGAGGTGTTGCCGCTGCTGGAGCGTCTGGGGCAGCGGGTGAGTGTGGCTGCGGTGAATGGTCCGCAGGCGGTGGTGGTTTCCGGTGAGGAAGCGGCGGTTGCGGAGATAGCCGACCGTTTCGAGTCCGAGGGTCGGAAGGTCAAGCGGCTCACGGTCAGCCATGCCTTCCACTCGCCGTTGATGGAACCGATGCTGGAGGAGTTCCGGGCGGTCGCGGAGAGCGTGACGTTCGCGGAGCCTCGTATCCCGGTGGTCTCGAATGTGACCGGTGAGCTCGCCACGGCGGAGCAGCTGACGTCGCCCGACTACTGGGTGCGGCATGTGCGGGACGCCGTCCGGTTCGCCGACGGTGTTCGCTGGCTCGCGGAGCACGGCGTGACCCGGCTCCTGGAGCTGGGCCCCGGAGGCACCCTGACCGCCATGGCACAGGCCTGCCTCGCGGACGCGGGGGACGATGACACCGAGCGGGTGTTCCTCGCCTCCCTGCGGACGAACCGGCCCGAGACCACCTCGCTGATGTCGGCGATGGCCGGCGCCTTCGCGTCGGGCGCACCGTTCGACTGGTCGGCGTACTTCGCGGGCACCGGGGCGCGTCGGGTGGACCTGCCGACGTACGCGTTCCAGCGCGAGCGCTACTGGCTGGAGTCGACGGGCGCCACACCCGAGCCGCACGAGCAGTCCACCGTGGACAGCTGGCGGTATCGGGTGGAGTGGAAGCCGTTGGTGGCGCCGTCGGGTGCGGTGCCGGGCGGTCGTTGGCTCGCGGTGGTGGCTCCGGGCGAGGAGTGGTCCGAGGCCGTGGTGGACGGGCTGTCGGAGTGCGGTGCGTCGGTTGAGCGGGTGGAGTGTGTCTCGGGGGAGATGGACCGGGAGCTGCTGGCCGAGCGGGTGCGTGAGGCGGCGGGCGAGGAGTCGGTTGCCGGGGTGCTGGTGGTGGGCTGCGCGGATGTGGTGCGTAGTGCCGTGGTGGTGCAGGCGCTGGGGGACGCCGATGTCGGTGGGCGTGTGTGGCTGGTGACGCGGGGGGCTGTCGCGGTGGGCCGGTCGGACGGTGGTCCGGATCCGGTGGGGGCTGCGGTGTGGGGCCTGGGTCGGGTGGCCGCGCTGGAGTTCCCGGACCGGTGGGGCGGTCTGGTGGATCTTCCGGAGGCCGTGGACCGCAGGGCTCTTGATCGGCTCGTTGGTGTGTTGGCCGATGGTGCTGAGGATCAGGTGGCGGTACGGGCGTCGGGGGTGTTCGGGCGGCGGCTGGTGCACGCTCCGGCTCCGGCTGGGGACGTGGATGGTGGTTGGCAGCCGCGGGGGACGGTGCTGATCACGGGTGGTACGGGTGCGCTGGGTGCTCGTGTGGCGCGCTGGGTGGCCGAGCGTGGTGCGGAGCATGTGGTCTTGACCAGTCGCCGTGGTTTGGAGGCTCCGGGGGCGGTGGAGCTGGAGGCGGAGCTGTCGGGCCTGGGTGTTCAGGCGACGGTGGCGGCTTGTGACGTCGCGGATCGGCGCGCGGTCGAGGCTCTGCTGTCCGAATGTGACGTGGACGCCGTTGTTCATGCGGCGGGGGTCGTGGATTCCGTGCCCCTGGGTGACGTGGATGCGGAGCATTTCGCTGAGGTGATGGGGGCGAAGGTCTCCGGCGCTGTGGTGCTGGATGAGGTGCTGGGCGACCGTGAGCTGGATGCCTTCGTGGTGTTCTCGTCGATCGCTGGTGTCTGGGGGAGTGGTGGTCAGGCGGCGTATGCGGCGGGGAACGCCTTTGTTGAGGGTCTGGTGGAGGCTCGTCGTGCGCGGGGTGCGGTGGGTTGTTCGGTGGCGTGGGGCCCGTGGGCCGGCGGTGGGATGGTCGGCGCGGAGGGTGCGGAGGAGCATCTGCTGCGCCGTGGGTTGAGGGCGTTGGATCCGGTTCGTGCGGTGTCGGCTCTGGAGTCGGCTGTTGGCGCGGGTGAGGGTTCGGTGGTCGTGGCGGACGTGGACTGGGAGCGGTTTGCCCCCGCGTTCGCGAGTGCCCGTCCGAGTCCGTTGCTGGAGGATCTGCCGGAGGTGCGGGCGGCGTTGGCTGCCGGCGCTGGTGGTGAGGTTTCCGGCGCTGGTGTGATGCGGGAGCGTCTCGCTGGGCTGTCGGTGGTGGAGCGGGAGCGGGCGCTGTTGGAGTTGGTGCGTACGCACGCCGCAGCGGTCCTCGGTTACCACAAGCCGGAGTCGCTCGAAGCGCGTTCTGCCTTCCGTGACCTGGGCTTTGACTCGCTGACCGCTGTGGAGCTGCGCGGCCGGTTGAACACCGAAACCGGTCTGCGGCTGCCCGCCACCGTCGTCTTCGACTATCCGTCGCCGGTCGACCTGGCGCGCTTCCTGGGCGATGAGCTGTTCGGCACCGGGGCGGACGCATCGGCCGGTCTGCCTGCGCTGGCTTCCGTCTCGGACGATCCGGTGGTCATCGTCGGGATGAGCTGCCGGCTTCCCGGTGGGGTCGTCACTCCCGAGGACCTGTGGCGGCTGGTGGCCGGGGCGGAGGACGCGGTCACCGAGCTTCCCGATGACCGTGGCTGGGACCTCGATGGCCTCTACGACCCGACTCCGGGCCAGCCGGGGAAGAGCTACTCGCGCCACGGTGGATTCGTCAGCGGGGTCGACCAGTTCGATCCGGCGTTCTTCGGTATCAGCCCACGGGAAGCGGTCGCGATCGACCCGCAGCAGCGGCTGCTGCTGGAGACCTCCTGGGAGGCGCTGGAGCGTTCCGGCATTGATCCGCAGACGCTGCGGGGGAGCCGGGCCGGAGTCTTCGTCGGCTCCAACGGCCAGGACTATCCCGCCCTGCTGCTGAGCACTCCGGAAGGCCAGGACGGCTACCTCGGTACCGGGAACGCCGCCGCGGTGGTGTCGGGCCGGATCTCGTATGCGCTGGGCCTGGAGGGGCCGGCCGTCACGGTGGACACGGCGTGTTCCTCGTCGCTGGTCGCCCTGCACCTGGCCGCGCAGTCGCTGCGTTCGGGTGAATGTGATGTAGCGCTGGCCGGCGGTGTGACCGTGATGTCGACGCCAGGCGCGTTCATCGAATTCAGCCAGCAGCGTGGTCTTGCCGCTGATGGCCGGTGCAAGGCGTTCTCGGACGCCGCGGATGGCACCGGCTGGGGCGAGGGCGCCGGTGTACTGGTGGTGGAGCGGCTGTCGGATGCGCGGCGCAATGGCCATCGGGTGTTGGCTGTGGTGGCGGGTTCTGCGGTGAATCAGGATGGTGCGTCGAATGGTTTGACGGCGCCGAACGGTCCCTCGCAGCAGCGGGTGATCCGGCAGGCGCTGGCCGGTGCGGGACTGTCGGCGTCCGATGTGGACGTGGTCGAGGCGCACGGCACCGGAACGTCCCTGGGTGACCCGATCGAGGCGCAGGCGCTGCTTGCGACGTATGGCCAGGACCGGGATGAAGACCGGCCGTTGTGGCTGGGTTCGGTGAAGTCGAACATCGGGCACACGCAGGCTGCCGCGGGTGCGGCCGGTGTCATCAAGATGGTGCTGGCGCTCCAGCACGGTGTGCTGCCGCAGACCCTGTATGCCGATGAGCCGTCCTCGCATGTGGACTGGTCGGCGGGTGACGTGCGGCTGCTCACCGAGGCAGTGGCGTGGCCGGAGGGTGAGCGGCCGCGTCGGGCCGGTGTCTCGGCGTTCGGCGTGAGTGGGACCAATGCGCACGTGGTGATCGAGCAGGCTCCGGTGGAGGAGAGCACGGAGGCCGCGCCGGTTGGTGATGTGGGTGTGGTGCCGTGGGTGGTGTCGGCGCGGAGCCGGGAAGGGTTGCGGGCGCAGGCGCAGCGGTTGTTGGCGCATGTGGAGGCCCGGCCTGAACTCGGGGCGCCGGAGGTGGGGTTCGCCCTCGCCACGACACGATCGGCGTTCGAGCACCGGGCCGTCGTGCTCGGCACCGAGCGGTCTGCGCTGGTTGACGGACTCAGGGCGCTTGCCACCGGGGGCGAAGCCGCTTCCGTGGTGAGCGCTGTAGCTGCACCCGAAGCGCGACTCGCGCTGCTGTTCACGGGTCAGGGTGCGCAGAGGTTGGGGATGGGGCGTGAGCTGTATGACGCGTTCCCGGTGTTCGCCGATGCCTTTGACGCTGTCTGTGCGCACTTTGACGGTGAGCTGGCTTCGCCCCTGCGGGATGTGGTGTTCGGCGAGGACGCGGAGCCCCTGAACCAGACGGGGTTCACTCAGCCGGCGTTGTTCGCCGTCGAGGTGGCGCTGTTCCGGCTGGTGGAGTCGTTCGGTGTCCGGCCGGACTACCTGGTGGGGCATTCCATCGGTGAGTTGGTGGCCGCGCACATCGCGGGCGTGCTGTCGTTGGAGGACGCCTGCCGTCTGGTGGCGGCTCGTGGTCGTCTGATGCAGGCGCTTCCGGCGGGTGGTGCCATGGTCGCGCTTCAGGCCGCCGAGGATGAGGTGTTGCCGCTGCTGGAGGGCCAGGAGCAGCGGGTGAGCATCGCCGCGATCAACGGCCCGAAGTCGGTTGTGATCTCTGGCGAGGAAGCAGCGGTCTCGGAGATCGCTGGCCGCTTCGAGTCTGACGGTCGGAAGGTCAAGCGGCTCACGGTCAGCCACGCGTTTCACTCGCCGTTGATGGAGCCGATGCTCGACGAGTTCCGCACCGTCGCCGACAGCGTGACGTACGCCGAGCCTCGTATCCCGGTCGTCTCGAACGTCACCGGCCAACTCGCCACAGCCCAGGACCTGACGTCCCCCGCCTACTGGGTGCGGCACGTCCGTGAGGCGGTCCGGTTCGCCGATGGCATCCGCTGGTTGGCGGAGCACGAGGTCACCCGGTTCCTGGAGATCGGTCCGGACGGCACCCTCACCGCCATGGCACAGGGTTGCCTTGACAACGACACGGCCACGGCCACGGACCTGGACGCGGGCCCGGTTCTCATCCCCACCCTGCGGGGCGACGACCGCGGCGAGATATCCGCCGTACTGACCGCCGCCGGACGCGCCTTCGCCCACGGCCTTACCATCAACTGGCCGACCTTCTTCCCCACCACCCCCAACGAGGGCACCACCAACACCCCCACCCCCGTCGACCTCCCCACCTACGCCTTCCAACACCAGCGCTACTGGCCCCGGTTCACGGGTCTGCCGGCTGGCGATCTCGGTTCTGCCGGGCTGGTGTCCGCGCAGCACCCCTTGCTGGGTGCTGCCGTCTCGCTGGCCGGCAGCGCGGACGGTGCGGACGGCTTCGACGGCGCGTACGGCTCGGCCGACGATGACGCCGTGGTGTTCACGGGGCGGGTGTCCGTCGCCGCGCAGCCCTGGCTCGCCGAGCACTGCGTCTCGGGCTCGGTCCTGCTGCCCGGCACCGCCTTCCTGGAGCTGGCCGTCCGTGCCGGCGACCAGGTGGGCTGCGCGCAGGTGGAGGAATTGACACTGCAGGCGCCGCTGGTCCTGCCGGAGCGGGGCGCCGTACAGCTCCAGGTGGCCGTCGGGGCCGCGGACGAGACCGGGCGCCGGACGCTGAGCGTCTACTCCCGGCCGCAGGACGCGCGGGCCGACCAGCCGTGGGTACGCCATGCGGTCGGTGTCCTCGGTACGGACGGCGCGGCCCCCGGGGCCGGTCTGTCCCAGTGGCCGCCCGCCGGTGCGGAGCCCGTCTCCGTCGAGGGGCTGTACGAGGGGCTGACGGAGGCGGGGTTCGGCTACGGTCCACTCTTCCGTGGTCTGCGGCAGGTATGGAGCCGTGGTGACGAGCTGTTCGCCTCGGTCGAGCTACCGGAGAGCGCCGTCCCCCAGGCGGCCGGCTTCGGGCTGCACCCGGCGTTGCTGGACTCGGTGCTGCACGCGCTCGGACTAGTGGAGTCGGGCCGGGCGGACGAGGAGGGGTCGGACGAGAGCCGGGGCAGGCTGCCGTTCTCCTGGTCGGGGGCGACGCTGCACGCGTCCGGAGCGTCGGTGCTGCGTGCCCGGCTGACCGTGCGCGGACCCGACTCGGTCGCCCTGGAGCTGGCCGACGCCTCGGGCGCCCCCGTCGCGACGATCGACTCCCTGGTCCTGCGACCGGTGTCGGCCGACGGAATCGCCCAGGCCAAGGCGGGCGGGCAGGACACCGCGCTGCACACGATGGACTGGATTCCGCTGCCGGAACCCGCCACGACCGACGCGTCCACCCAGCCCCCGATATCCATCGACGCGGCCGTCGATGCGTGCGAAGGCGCCGAGGTCCGGCTCGACCTGTCCGCCATCGGCGCGACCGTGTACCCGGAGCTCGCCTCGCTTCCGCAGGACGAGGTGCCGTCCCACGTCCTGCTGCGGCTGGACGCCCCTGACGGCGACCCGGCCGCCGCCGCGCACACCGCGGCCCATCGGGCGCTCGCGCTGCTTCAGGCATGGCTGGCCGATGAGCGGTTCGCGGCGGCCCGGCTGGTCGTCGTCACCCAGGGTGCGGTCACCGTGGACGAACGGCGGCCGGACCCGGCGCTGGCCGCCGTGTGGGGGCTCGTCCGGTCGGCGCGTTCGGAGCACCCGGACCGCTTCACGCTGGTCGATCTGGACGCCGCGAGCGAGTCCCTCGCCGCCCTTCCCGCCGCGCTGGCCCACGACGAGCCCGAACTGGCCGTCCGCGCGGGCCAGGTGTACGTCCCCAGGCTCAGCAGGCACGTGCGGCCGGACGCGCTGCCGGTGCCCGAGCAGAGCGAGGCGTGGTGCCTGGACATCGCCGAGAAGGGCACGCTGGCGAACCTGCGTCTCGCCGAATCCCCCACGGCGCAGGCGGAGTTGGGCGCCGGGGAGGTGCGGATCGCGGTGCGTGCCGCGGGTCTGAACTTCCGTGATGTGCTGAACGCACTCGGCATGTATCCGGGTGACGCCGTGGCGCTGGGGATCGAGGGCGCCGGTGTGGTCACCGAGGTCGGGCCCGGGGTGACCGGGTTCGCCCCGGGCGACCGGGTCATGGGGCTGTTCACCCAGTCCTTCGGCCCGCGCGCGGTGGCCGATGCGCGCACCCTCGCCCGCGTCCCCGAGGGCTGGTCGTTCGCGCAGGCGGCATCGGTTCCGGTGGTGTTCCTGACGGCCTACTACGCCCTGGTGGACCTGGGGGAACTCCAGGCGGGCGAGTCGGTGCTGGTGCACGCCGCCGCGGGTGGTGTGGGCATGGCCGCCGTGCAGCTGGCGCGGCATCTGGGCGCGGAGGTGTTCGGGACCGCGAGTCCGGGGAAGTGGGAGACGCTGCGGTCGTCGGGTCTGGACGAGGCCCATATCGCGTCCTCGCGTGAGCTGGACTTCGAGCGGTCGTTCCTGGCGGCGACCGGTGGCCGGGGTGTGGATGTGGTGCTGGACTCCCTGGCGCGGGAGTTCGTGGACGCCTCGCTGCGGCTGCTGCCGCGCGGCGGTCGGTTCCTGGAGATGGGCAAGACCGATGTCCGTGACCCGGGTGAGGTCGCGGCCGCGCACGAGGGGGTGCGCTACCGGGCGTTCGACCTGTTCGACGCCGGTCCGGAGCGGATCGGGGAGATGCTGACGGCACTCGTCGCCCTCTTCGAGCAGGACGTGCTGCGGCCCCTGCCGCTCACCGCGTGGGACGTACGCAAGGCGCCCGAGGCATTCCGCTACCTCAGCCAGGCCAAGAACGTCGGCAAGGTCGTACTGACCATGCCGGTTCCGCTCGACGCGGAGGGAACGGTCCTGGTCACAGGCGGTACGGGTGGTCTGGGCGCGCTGGTGGCCCGGCATCTGGTAACCGCGCACGGGGTCCGTCATCTGGTGCTGTCCAGTCGCCGGGGGCCGCAGGCTCCGGGTGCCGCGGCGCTGCGGGAGGAACTCGCCGCCCTCGGAGCCGAGGTCACCGTCGCCGCCTGTGACACCGCGGACCGCGAGGCCCTGCGCGACCTGCTCGCCTCCGTACCGCGGCGGCACCCGCTGACCGCGGTCGTGCACACGGCCGGGGTGCTCGACGACGGTGTGCTGTCCTCGCTGACGCCCGAGCGGCTGGACGCCGTGCTGGTGCCGAAGGCGGACGCGGTGAGCGCACTGCACGAGGCGACCCGGGGCGAGGACCTGGCGGCGTTCGTCGTCTTCTCCTCCGTCGCCGGGACGTTCGGCGGCTCGGGGCAGGGCAACTACTCGGCGGCCAATGCCTTCCTGGACGCGTTCGCCCAGGCCAGGCACGGTGCGGGGCTGCCCGCCACGGCACTCGCCTGGGGCCCGTGGGCGCCCGGCGCGGGGATGACCGGCGAGCTGGCGGAGGCCGATCTGCGGCGCATGGCGCGTGGCGGCATGGTGCCGTTCACCGCCGAGCAGGGCATGGCGGCGTTCGACGCCGCGTTCCGTACCGCCGAAGCGGTGTACGCCCCCGTGCGGCTCGATCACGCGGCGCTGCGGGCACCGCAGTCCGCGCCCCCGGCCCTGCTGCGCGGGCTGGTGACCGGGTCCGCCCGGCGCTCGGCCGCGTCGGCGGCCGCCGGTGGTGCCGCGGAGAACCTGCGGACCGGGCTGGCCGCGCTGCCGCCCGCCGAGCGGGAGCCCGCCGTGCTGGAACTCGTCCGGGCGCAGTCGGCACTCGTGCTCGGGCACGCCGGCCCCGAAGCGGTCGAGCCGGCCCGGGACTTCCGCGGCCTGGGCATCGACTCGCTGACCGCCGTCGAGCTGCGCAACCGGCTGGGCGCCGCGACCGGTCTGCGGCTGCCGGCGACGCTCGTCTTCGACTACCCGTCGCCGACGGCGCTGGCCCGCCACGTGCGCACCGAACTCTTCGGGGACGACGAGGCGGCCGCGACACCGGTGGCCGTGGCCAGCCGGCCGGTGACCGGCGAGGAGCAGCTCGCCGTGGTCGCCATGAGCTGCCGGTTCCCGGGCGGGGCCGGCAGCCCCGAGGAGTTCTGGCGGCTGCTGGCCGACGGCGTGGACGCGCTGTCGCCGCTGCCGGACGACCGCGGCTGGCAGACCGGCGACGACGCGACCCGCGTCGAGGGCGGATTCCTCTACGACAGCGGCGACTTCGACGCGGACTTCTTCGGCATCTCGCCGCGGGAGGCGGTCACCATGGACCCGCAGCAGCGGCTGCTGCTGGAGATCTCGTGGGAGACGCTGGAGCGGGCCGGCATCGACCCGGCGACGCTGCGCGGCAGCCGCACCGGGGTGTTCGCCGGCACGAACTACCAGGGCTACGGCTCGGCCGCCCACACGCTGCCCGAGGGCGCCGAGGGGCAGCTGCTCACCGGCCACGCCACCAGCGTCACGTCCGGCCGGGTCTCCTACGCCCTCGGCCTCGAAGGCCCCGCCGTCACCGTCGACACGGCCTGTTCGTCGTCGCTGGTGGCGCTGCACCTGGCCGCACAGTCGCTGCGGCTGGGGGAGTGCGACCTCGCCCTCGCCGGCGGGGTGACCGTGATGGCCACCCCCGGCGCCTTCGTGGAGTTCGGACGGCAAGGAGGACTGGCCGGCGACGGGCGGTGCAAGGCGTTCGCCGACGACGCGGACGGCACCGGCTGGGGCGAGGGCGCGGGCATCGTCCTCGTCGAGCGGCTCTCCGACGCGCGCCGCAACGGGCACCCGGTGCTCGCCGTGCTCCGCGGCTCCGCGGTCAACCAGGACGGCGCCTCGAACGGCCTGACCGCCCCCAACGGGCCCTCCCAGCAGCGGGTCATCCGGGCCGCGCTCGCCAACGCCGGACTCGACGCCCACGAGGTGGACGCGGTCGAGGCGCACGGCACCGGGACGTCACTGGGCGACCCGATCGAGGCCCAGGCGCTGATCGCCACCTACGGCCAGGACCGCGCGGCGGACCGGCCGCTGTGGCTGGGCTCGGTGAAGTCCAACATCGGACACACCCAGGCCGCGGCCGGCATCGCCGGTGTGATCAAGATGGTGCTGGCCCTCCGGAAGGGCGTCCTGCCCCGCACGCTGCACGTCACCGAGCCGTCCTCGCACGTCGACTGGTCGGCGGGCGAGGTGCGGCTGCTGACCCGGGCCGTGGAGTGGCCGCGGTGCGAACTGCCGCGCCGGGCCGCGGTGTCCTCGTTCGGGATCAGCGGCACCAACGCGCATGTGGTGCTCGAACAGTACGGCGCGGCCGACGACGGGCCGGAGGCAGCCGTTGAGCGTGACGGTGCCGCGCCCGCCGATGCCGCGCGGGCCGCGGACGCAGGAGCCGACGACCCGGCGGGACCCGTGGTCTGGCCGCTGTCCGCCCGGTCCGGGGCCGCCCTGCGCGACCAGGCGAAGCGGCTGCGCGCCCACCTCACCGACCGCCCGGACCTGCCGGTGCGTGACCTCGGGTACTCGCTCGCCACCACCCGGGCCGCCTTCGACCACCGGGCGGCGCTGGTCGCCGAGGACCGGGACGCGTTCCTGAAGGGCCTCGCCGCGCTGGCCCGCGGCGAGGACACGGCCGAGCTGGTGCGCGGCCGCGCCGACACCGGCGGGAAGCTCGCCTTCCTGTTCAGCGGCCAGGGATCCCAGCGCGCCGGCATGGGACGCGAGCTGCACGCCCGCTTCCCCGCCTACGCGGCGGCCTTCGACGAGGCCTGCGCGGAGTTCGACCGCCACCTCGAACGGCCGCTGCGCGAGATCGTCTTCGCGGACGAGGGCACGCCCGAGGCCGCGCTGCTCGACCGCACGGCCTACACCCAGCCCGCGCTGTTCGCCGTGGAAACCGCGCTGCACGCGCTCGTCACCTCATGGGGCATCCGGCCCGACGTGCTGATCGGCCACTCCATCGGCGAGCTGACCGCCGCGCACGTCGCCGGGGTGCTGACCCTGGCGGACGCGTGCCGGTTGGTCGCCGCCCGCGGCCGCCTCATGCAGGCACTGCCGGAAGGCGGCGCCATGATCGCCGTGCAGGCCGCCGAGGAGGAGGTCCGGCCGCTGCTGGCGGGCCTGGCCGACCGGGCCGGGATCGCCGCGGTGAACGGCCCGACGGCCGTCGTCGTCTCCGGCGCGCAGGACACGGTCACCGAGATCGCCGCACAGCTGGCCGAGCGCGGGCGAAAGACTAGGCGTTTGCGGGTCAGCCATGCGTTTCACTCTCCACTGATGGACACGATGCTGGCGGAGTTCGGCGAGATCGCGCGGGGTGTGCGCTACGCACCGCCGCGCGTCCCCGTCATCTCCAACCTGACCGGGGAACCGGCGGCCGACGCCGACCTGACCTCGCCCGACTACTGGGTGCGGCACGTCCGCGAGGCCGTCCGCTTCTGCGACGGCGTCCGCCGCCTGGAGGCCGACGGCATACGGACCTACCTGGAACTGGGACCGGACGGCGCCCTCGCCGCCATGGCGTGGGAGAGCCTGCGCGAGCCCGGCGAGGAGGCCGCCGCGCTGCCCGTCCTGCGGCGCGACCGGCCCGAGGCGCGCAGCGCCCTGCTCGCCGCGGCGAACCTGCACGTCCGCGGCCTCGGCGCCGGGCCCGCCGCGCTGTACGGCGAGGGCGCGCGCCAGGTCGAGCTGCCCACCTACGCCTTCCAGCGGCGCCGGTACTGGCTGGAGCCGGCCGGCCCGCAGAACGGGGACGGGGCGGCACAGTCGCTCGACGACCAGTTCTGGGCCGCCGTGGAGCACACCGACCCGGGCGAGCTGGCCGAGCGCCTGCACCTGTCCGGTGACGCCCCGCTGCGCGACGTACTGCCCGCGCTGTCCTCGTGGCGCCACCAGCAGCGCGAACGCTCCGTCGCCGACGGCTGGGAATACCGGGTCAGCTGGCGGCCGGCCGGCGACGCCCCGGCCCCCGTGCTCTCCGGCACCTGGCTGCTCGTGCACCCCGCGGGCCACGCCGACCGTGCCTGGGAGACGGCGCTCGCGGCCGGGCTCACCGCCCACGGCGCGGCCGCGGTCGTCCCGGTCGAGGTCGACTGCGCCCGCGCCGACCGCAAGTCGCTCGCCGACCAACTGGCCGCCCTGCTGGGCGAGTCGGGCCCCGTCGACGGGGTGCTGTCCCTGCTCGGCACCGACGAGGAACCGCACCGCGGCCAGCCCGCCACACCCGGCGGACTCGCCGCCACCATGGCCCTCGTCCAGGCGCTCGACGACCTGGGCACCGGCGCGCCCCTGTGGTGCGCGACCACCGGGGCCGTCGCGGTCCGCGAGGGCGAGGCCGTGCCGTCCCCCGTCCAGGCCGCCGTCTGGGGCCTGGGACGGGTCGCCGCGCTGGAGCAGCCGCAGAGCTGGGGCGGTCTGATCGACCTGCCCGGCGAGCCCGACGAGCGGGCCGTGGCGCGGCTGTGCGCGGTCCTGGAAGCCGGTCCGGGCGAGGACCAGATCGCCGTACGCGGCTCGGGCGTGTTCGCCCGGCGGCTGGTCCGCGCCCGGACCCCCGACACCGCACCCGGCACCGACGAGCCGTGGGCGTGCACCGGCACCGTACTGATCACCGGCGGCACCGGCGCGCTCGGCGCACACCTGGCCCGCCGGCTGGCCGACCGGGGCGCCGCACACCTGATCCTGGCGGGCCGGCGCGGCCCGCGGGCCGAGGGCGCGGCCGAGCTGCGGGACGAACTCACCGCCCGCGGCACCCGGGTGACGCTCGCCGCATGCGACGCCGCCGACCGCGACGCGCTCGCCCGACTGCTGGCCGAACACCCCGTCGACGCGGTGTTCCACGCCGCGGGCGTGCTCGACGACGGGCTCCTCGCCGGACTCGACGGGGACCGACTGGACGCCGTCCTGCGGTCCAAGATGGCGGCCGCGGCGCATCTGCACGAACTGACCGACGGCCTCAGCGCGTTCGTGCTGTTCTCGTCCTTCGCCGGCACGGCAGGGGCGACCGGCCAGGCCAACTACGCCGCCGCCAACGCCTACCTGGACGCCCTCGCCGAGCACCGGCACGCCCTGGGGCTCCCCGCCACCTCCGTCGCCTGGGGCCCGTGGGCCGGCGCCGGCATGGCGGCCGGCGGCGCGGGCGACGAGCAGCTGGTCGAGCGCCTCACCCGCGGCGGCATGAACACCCTCGCCCCGCGGCTGGCGGTCGACGCGCTGGAGCGGGCCCTCACCCGCGGCGACACCACACTGACGGTGGCCGACGTGGACTGGGCGCGCTTCGTCCCCGGCTTCACCTCGGTGCGGCCCAGCGCGCTCCTCGCCGACCTGCCGGAGGCCCGGCGGGCGACCCCCGAGCGCGAGTCCGCGGACGGCGACGGGCCCGGCGGTCTGCGGGCGCTGCGCGCCCAACTGGCCGGGCGCAGCGAGACGGACCAGGAACGCGTCCTGGTCACGCTCGTGCGCACCCAGGTCGCCGGTGTCCTCGGATACGACGCGGTGGACGCCATCGACCCGAAGCGGGCGTTCAGCGAGCTGGGCTTCGACTCGCTGATGGCCGTCGAGCTGCGCAACCGGCTCGGTCTGGCCACCGGCACCCAGCTGCCCGCCACGCTGCTGTTCGACCACCCGACCGCCGCGGCCCTCGCCCGCCATCTGCGCACCCAGGTCGCCGCGGGGGACTCCGCCGGGGCGCTGCCCGCGCTCGCCGAACTGGACCGGCTGGAGGACGTGCTCGCCGACGTGGCGCAGGACGATCCGCAGCGGGCCAGGATCGCCTCCCGCCTCCAGACGCTGCTCGCGAAGTGGAGCGAGCGGGCGGAGGCCGACACGGCGGCGGACGACGGCGCCGGGGTGAGCGACCGGATCAACTCCGCCACCGCGGACGAGATCTTCGACTTCATCGACAACGACCTCGGCATGTCATGACGCGCCGACCGCACGACCCCCGGAACCGCCACGTGGATGAGGGTGCATGAACGAAGAGAAGCTCCTCGAGTACCTCAAGAAGGTCACCAGCGACCTCCACCAGACCCGCCAGCGCCTCCAGGAAGTGGAGGCCGGGCGCCAGGAACCGGTGGCGATCGTGGCGATGAGCTGCCGTTTTCCCGGTGGGGTGGGTTCGCCGGAGGAGTTCTGGCGGCTGCTGGCGGGTGGTGTGGACGCGATCGGTGAGTGGCCGGCGGACCGCGGGTGGGACGTGGAGGCGCTCTACGATCCCGAGCCGGGTGTGCCGGGGCGGAGTTACACCCGTGCCGGTGGTTTCCTGGACGATGTCGGTGGCTTCGATGCGGGTTTCTTCGGTATTTCGCCGCGGGAGGCGGTGGCGATGGATCCGCAGCAGCGGTTGCTGCTGGAGACGTCGTGGGAGGCGTTCGAGCGGGCCGGGATCGACCCGGCGGAGCTGCGCGGCAGCCGCACCGGCGTCTTCGCCGGCACCAACGGGCAGGACTACACCGCGCTGCTGCTCGGCGCCGCGGAAGGGCTGGAAGGCCACATCGGCACCGGCAACGCCGCCAGCGTGGTGTCCGGCCGGGTCTCCTACGCGCTGGGCCTGGAGGGGCCCGCGGTCACCGTCGACACCGCCTGCTCCTCCTCGCTCGTCGCCCTCCACCTCGGGGCGCAGGCCCTCCGCTCGGGCGAATGCGACCTCGCGCTGGCCGGCGGCGTCACCGTGATGTCCACGCCCGGCCTGTTCCTGGAGTTCAGCCGGCAGCGCGGACTGGCCGCCGACGGCCGCTGCAAGGCCTTCGCGGACGCGGCCGACGGCACCGCCTGGGGCGAGGGCGCGGGCATGCTCCTCGTCGAGCGGCTCTCCGACGCCCGGCGCCACGGGCACCCCGTGCTGGCCGTCCTGCGCGGCTCCGCCGTCAACCAGGACGGCGCCTCGAACGGCCTGACCGCCCCCAACGGCCCCTCCCAGCAACGCGTCATCTGGCAGGCGCTGTCCGGCGCGGGCCTGGCCACCGCGGACGTCGACATGGTGGAGGCCCACGGCACCGGCACGACCCTCGGCGACCCCATCGAGGCCCAGGCGCTCCTGGCGACCTACGGACAGGACCGGGACGAGCGGCAGCCGCTGTGGCTGGGCTCGGTGAAGTCCAACATCGGGCACACCCAGGCCGCCGCCGGCGCGGCCGGCGTCATCAAGATCGTGCTCGCCCTCCAGGAAGGGCTGATGCCCTCGACCCTGCACATCGACCGGCCCTCGTCGCACGTCGACTGGTCGGCGGGGAACGTGTCGCTGCTGGCCGAGGCCACCGACTGGCCCGACCACGGGCGGCCGCGCCGGGCCGCGGTCTCCTCCTTCGGCGTCAGCGGCACCAACGCCCACGTCATCCTCGAACAGGCCCCGGCCCGGGAACCCGCCCCCGAGGCCGACGGAGCCCCGGAGCCGGACACCGCCCCCGGGACGGACACCGAACCCCGGGACCTCGCCTTCCCGCTCTCCGCGCGCACCGCGGAATCGCTGCGCACCCTCGCCGCCCGGCTGCACGAGCGGCTCTCCGGCCCGACCCCGCCGCCGCTGTCCGACCTCGCCTGGTCGCTGGCCACCACCCGCACCACCTTCGAGCACCGGGCCGCCGTGCTCGCCGCCGACCACGAGGAGCTGCGCCGCGGGCTGGACCTGCTCGCCCGCGACGCCCCGGCCCCCGGAGTGGTACGCGGCACCAGCGGCACGGACGGCCGCACCGCCTTCGTCTTCCCCGGCCAGGGCTCCCAGTGGGCGGGCATGGCCACCGAACTCCTCGACACCGACCCGGAGTTCCGCGCCCGCTTCACCGAATGCGCCCGCGCCGTGGAGCAGTTCACCGACTGGTCTCTCGACGAGGTGCTGCGCGGCGCGCCGGGAGCACCCTCCCTCGACCGCGTCGACGTCGTCCAGCCCGCCCTGTTCGCCGTCATGGTCGCCCTGGCCGGGCTCTGGCGCGCCCGGGGCGTGCAGCCCGACGCCGTCGTGGGACACAGCCAGGGCGAGATCGCCGCCGCCTGCGTCGCCGGGGCGCTGAGCCTGGAGGACGCCGCCCGCGTCGTCGTCCTGCGCAGCCGCGCGCTGACCGCGCTCGCGGGCCGCGGCGGCATGATGTCCGTCCTGCTGCCGCTGCCCGAGGTGGAGGAGCGCCTCGCCCCCTGGGGCGACGCCATCTCCGTCGCCGCCGTCAACGGCCCCCGCTCCGTGGTCGTCTCCGGCGCGGCGGACGCCCTCGACGAGCTGTTCGCCGCGCTGCAGGCCGACGGCGCCCAGGTCCGCCGGATACCGGTCGACTACGCGTCCCACTCCGCACAGGTCGAGGAGATCCGCGAGCAACTGCTCGCCGACCTCGCACCGGTGCGCCCGCGCAGCGGCGCCACCCCGTTCTTCTCCACGGTCACCGGCGACTGGATCGACACCGGCCGGCTCGACGCCGAGTACTGGTACCGCAACCTGCGCCGCACCGTCCGCTTCGAACACGCCGTCCGCTCCCTGGCCGAACACGACTACCGCGCCTACGTCGAGGCCTCCCCGCACCCCGTGGTGACGACCGCCGTACGCGAGACGCTCGACGCACTCGACCTCACGGACGCCGCCGTCGTCGGCACCCTCCGCAAGGGAGAGGGCGGCCCACGGCGGTTCCTGACCTCCCTCGCCGAACTCTTCGTCGCCGGCGGGCCCGTCACCTGGCGCACCGTCCTCGACCCCGCCGGAGCCGGCGGCGCCCGGCGGATCGCCCTGCCGACCTACCCCTTCCAGCGGCGCCGCTACTGGCCCGAGCCCGCCCCCGCGCTGCGCGGCGGCCCCGGCGACGCCACCGACTCCCGCTTCTGGGAAGCCGTCGAGAGCGGCGACGCCGACACCCTCGGCGCCGCACTCTCCCTCGACCCGGCCACCCTCGACGCGCTGCTGCCCGCACTGTCCGACTACCGCCGGCGCCACCGCGAGGGCGCGCAGGCCGACTCGTGGCGCTACCGCATCACCTGGAAGCCCGTCCCCGCCGGCACCGCTCCCGCCACCCTCCGCGGCACCTGGCTGCTCCTCACCCCCGGCGACCACGCCCCGGCCGACGACCTGACGACGGCACTCGCCGCGGCCGGTGCGCAGCCCGTCACCGTGCTCGTGGACACCGATGGGGACCGCGCCGCGCTCGCCGGGACGATCGAGGCGGCCCTGCGCGGCACGACCGCCCCGGACGCGCCGCCGCCCCCGGTCGCCGGCATCGTCTCCCTGCTCGCCCTGGACGAGGACGAGCACGGAGCCCACCCCGGCCTGCCCCGCGGCTTCGCCGCCACCGTCGCCCTCGTCCAGGCCCTCGACGACCTCGGTGTGCAGGCCCCCCTGTGGTTCGCCACCCGCGGCGCCGTCACCACCGACCCGCTGCGCGGCGTCACCGCACCCCACCAGGCCCTGGTGTGGGGCTTCGGCCGGGTGGTCGCCCTGGAGCAGCCGGAGCGCTGGGGCGGACTGCTCGACCTGCCCGCGACCCTGGACCCGGCCGCGGCCACCGCCGTGGTCCGGGCCCTCGCCGGCCTCGGCGACGAGGACCAGCTGGCGATCCGCCCGCACGGCATCCTCGCCCGGCGCCTGGTCCGCGCCGCCACCGGCGCACTCGACACCGCCCGGCGCTGGGCACCCGAGGGCACCGTCCTGGTCACCGGCGGCACCGGCGCCCTCGGCCGGCACGTGGCCCGCTGGCTCGCCCGCAACGGCGCACCCCATCTGCTGCTCGTCAGCAGGCGCGGCGCCGACACCCCCGGCACGGACGAACTCGCGGCAGAATTGGCTGAGTTCGGCACCCACGCCGAATTCGCGGCCTGCGACATCGCCGACCGCGACGCGCTCGCCGCCCTCCTCGACACCATCCCCGCCGACCGGCCGCTGACCGCCGTCCTGCACACCGCGGCGGTCCTCGACGACGGGACGATCAACTCCCTCACCCCCGCCCAACTGGCCGGGGTCCTCCGGGTCAAGGCCGGCGGCGCACGCAACCTCGACGAGCTGACCCGGGCACACGACCTGTCGGCCTTCGTGCTGTTCTCCTCCACCGCCGGCACCATCGGCGCACCGGGCCACGCCAACTACGCCCCCGGCAACGCCTACCTCGACGCCCTGGCCCAGCAGCGCCGCGCCGCCGGCCACCGGGCCACCTCCATCGCCTGGGGCCCCTGGGCGGAGGCCGGCATGGCCGAGGGCACCGTCGGCGAGCGGCTCCACCGGCACGGCGTACGCGTCATGGACCCGCAGTCCGCCGTAGCCGCACTGCAACGCGCCCTCGACCACGACGACACCACCCTGGCCGTCACCGACATCGACTGGGACACCTTCACCCACGCCTACACCACGGCCCGCACCCGGCCCCTGATCGCCGACCTCCCCGACGCGCAGCGGGCCCGAGCAACCGCCGCACCGGCGACCGAGGACACCACCGAAGGCCCCACACTCGCCCGGCAGCTCGCCGCCCTGGACGAGGCCGAGCAGCGCCAGGCCCTGTCGGAACTCGTCCGCGCCCATATCGCCGCCGTTCTCAACCACAGCGACCCCGACGAGATCGCCCCCCACCGGGCCTTCCGCGAGCTGGGCTTCGACTCCCTCATGGCCGTCGAACTCCGCAACGCGCTCAGCACGGCCATCGGCACCCGCCTTCCGGCCACCCTCATCTTCGACCACCCGACCCCGGCGGCCCTGGCCACCCGGCTGAGGACCGAACTCCACCTCGACGAGGCCCAGGACCCGGCCACCCCGGCCCCCTCCCGGGCCACCGCCCCCGAGGACGACCCCATCGCCATCGTCGCGATGAGCTGCCGCTTCCCTGGCGGGGTGGGTTCGCCGGAGGAGTTCTGGCGGCTGCTGGCGGGTGGTGTGGACGCGATCGGTGAGTGGCCGGCGGACCGCGGCTGGGACGTGGAGGCGCTCTACGACCCGGAGCCGGGTGTGCCCGGGCGGAGTTACACCCGTGCCGGTGGATTCCTCGATGATGTCGGTGGCTTCGACGCGGGCTTCTTCGGTATTTCGCCGCGGGAGGCGGTGGCGATGGATCCGCAGCAGCGGTTGCTGCTGGAGACGTCGTGGGAGGCGTTCGAGCGGGCCGGGATCGACCCGGTGTCGCTGCGCGGCAGCCGCACCGGCGTCTTCGCCGGCACCAACTACCAGGACTACTCCTCCCGTTCCCTCGCCCCGGCACCGGACGCCGAGGCCCACCTCGGCACCGGCAACTCGGCGAGCGTCATGTCCGGCCGCCTCTCCTACACCTTCGGTCTGGAAGGCCCCGCGGTCACCGTCGACACCGCCTGCTCCTCCTCCCTCGTCGCCCTCCACCTCGCGGCGCAGGCCCTCCGCTCGGGCGAGTGCGACCTCGCGCTGGCCGGCGGCGTCACCGTGATGTCCACCCCGGGACTCTTCCTGGACTTCAGCCGCCAGCAGGGCCTGGCCCCCGACGGCCGCTGCAAGGCGTTCGCCGACCGGACCGACGGCACCGGCTTCTCCGAGGGCGTCGGCGTCGTCCTGGTCGAGCGGCTCTCCGACGCACAGCGCAACGGCCACACGGTACTGGCGCTGCTCCGCGGCTCCGCCGTCAACCAGGACGGCGCCTCGAACGGCCTGACCGCCCCCAACGGCCCCTCCCAGCAACGGGTGATCCGCGAGGCCCTGGCCGGCGCCGGCCTGTCCGGAACGGACGTCGACGCCGTCGAGGCCCACGGCACCGGCACCACCCTCGGCGACCCCATCGAGGCCCAGGCGCTCCTGGCGACCTACGGCCGGGACCGGGAGACCGACCGGCCGCTGTGGCTCGGCTCCGTCAAGTCCAACATCGGCCACACCCAGGCCGCCGCCGGTGTGGCGGGTCTGATCAAGATGGTGCTTGCACTCCAGCACGGCACCCTGCCGCCCACCTTGCACATCGACCGGCCGTCGACCCATGTGGACTGGTCGGAGGGGAACGTACGGCTGCTCACGGACCCCGTGGAGTGGCCCGACACCGACCGGCCGCGACGGGCGGGCATCTCCTCCTTCGGCATCAGCGGCACCAATGTGCACGCCATCCTGGAACAGGCCCCGGCCACTCCCGCCCCGCCGCCGGCCCGCACCCCGTCCGTGCCCGTCACCTGGACGCTCAGCGGCACCACCCGCGACGCCCTCCGCGCCCAGGCCGGCCGGCTGCACACCCACCTCGCGGCCCGGCCCGACGCCGACCCGCGGGACGTGGGACTCTCCCTGGCCACGACCCGGTCCGCCTTCGAACACCGCGCCGCCCTGGTGGGTGCCACCCGCGACGAGCTGCTGAGCGGCCTGAGCGCACTGGCGAACGGAGAGGCCCCGGCGCACGTCCTCACCGGAGTCGTACGCGGCGAGGGCAGAACAGCGCTGCTGTTCGCGGGCCAGGGTGCCCAACGTGCGGGAATGGGCCGGGAGTTGTATGACTCCTTCCCGGTCTTCGCGGATGCCTTCGACGCGGTGTGTGCGCACTTCGAGGGTGAGTTGGACTCGGCCCTGCGGGATGTGGTGTTCGGTGAGGACGCCGAGCTGCTGAGTCGGACGGGGTTCACTCAGCCGGCGTTGTTCGCGTTCGAGGTGGCGCTGTTCCGGCTGGTGGAGTCGTTCGGTGTCCGGCCGGACTACCTGGTGGGGCATTCCATCGGTGAGTTGGTGGCCGCGCACGTCGCGGGTGTGTTGTCGTTGGAGGACGCCTGCCGTCTGGTGGCGGCTCGTGGTCGTCTGATGCAGGCGCTTCCGGCGGGTGGCGCGATGGTCGCGCTTCAGGCCTCCGAGGATGAGGTGTTGCCGCTGTTGGAGGGCCAGGAGCAGCGGGTGAGCATCGCCGCTGTGAACGGCCCGCAGTCGGTCGTGGTCTCCGGCGAGGAAGCCGCGGTTTCGGAGGTCGCCGAGCGCTTCGAGTCCGAGGGCCGGAAGGTCAAGCGGCTCACGGTCAGCCACGCCTTCCACTCCCCGCTGATGGAGCCGATGCTCGACGACTTCCGCACGGTCGCGGAAAGCCTGACGTTCGAGGCACCCCGCATCCCGGTCGTCTCGAACGTCACCGGTCAACTCGCCACACCCCAAGAACTGACCTCACCCGCCTACTGGGTGCGGCACGTCCGTGAGGCCGTGCGCTTCGCCGACGGCATCCGGCGGCTGGAGGAGCAGGGCGTGACCCGGTTCCTGGAGATCGGGCCGGACGGCACGCTGACCGCGATGGCGCAGGCGTGCCTCGATGGCGAGCGGACGCTGATTCCCGCGCTGCGCAAGGACCGGCCCGAGACGCACGGGGTCATGTCCGCGGTCGGAGCGCTGCACACCTCGGGTGCCGGTCTCGACTGGGCCGCGCTGTTCCCCGGTGCCCGCCGCGTCGACCTGCCGACCTATGCCTTCCAGCGGCGGCGCTACTGGTGGGACGCGGTGGCCGCGGCGGGCGACCTGGACGCCGTGGGGCTGCGCGCGGCCGGTCACCCGCTGCTCGGCGCGGCGGTCACTGTGGCCGGTGCGGAGTCGGTGGTGTTCACCGGGCGGCTGTCCCTGGCCACCCATGCCTGGCTCGCCGACCACGCGGTGCTGGGCAGGGTGATCCTGCCGGCGACGGCCTATCTCGACCTGGCCGTCAGCGCCGGTGACCGGACCGGCTGCGACCATCTCGCCGAACTCACCCTGGAGGCGCCGCTCGTGCTTCCGGAGCGTGGCGCGGTCCAGCTCCAGGTCGCGGTGAGCGCACCCGACGACGCCGGGTGCCGGTCGTTCACCGTGCACTCCCGGCCCGTGGCGGAGGGCGACGACGCGCCGTGGGCCAGGCACGCCCAGGGCACCTTGGCCACCGCCCCGGCGAACGAGCCGGTGGTGCCCGGCAGTTGGCCGCCCGAGGGTGCTGAGCCGGTCGGAACGGGGGAGTGGTACGACGCCTTCGCCGAGGCCGGATTCGCCTACGGGCCCGCGTTCCGGGGGCTCGGACGGGTCTGGCGGCGCGGCGAGGAGCTGTACGCCGAGGCCGCCCTGCCCGAGCCGTACCGCGCCGACGCCGCACGGTTCACGCTGCACCCCGCACTGCTCGACGCGGCCGTGCAGACGCTGCTCGTCGGCGGCCGGGACGCGGGTGACGGCACCGAGGGGGGCGGCGGCGCGATGCTGCCGTTCGCCTGGAGCGGGGTCACGTTCCATGCCGAGGGGGCCGATGCGCTGCGGGTCCGCCTGGCGCCCGCCGAGGGGCGGAACGACGCCTTCTCGGTGCTGGTCACCGATGTCTCCGGGCGTCCCGTCGCGAGCGCCGACGCGCTGACCCTGCGCACGGTCACCTCCGAGCAGCTGCCCGCCGTCCCGCAGACAGGGCCACCGGCGCCGCTGCGCGTCGACTGGCGGGCCACCCCCGTGCCCGCGCGCTCGGGGGCCGCACGTTGGGTCGTGCTCGGCAGCCCGGCCGGCGCCGCGCCCGGCAGTGCCGGGGACTCCGGGATCACGGAGGCACTGGACGGCGCCGGTGTGCACACCGAGTCCTACGCCGACCTCGACGCGCTGGCGGCCGCGGTGGACACGGGCATGACGATGCCCGACACCGTGCTGCTGGAGTGCGCCACGGACACCGGTACGGCCGCCGGCACGGCCGCCGCCCCCGACGTCCGGGGGCTGCTCGCCACCACCCTCGCCACCTGCCGCCAGTGGCTCGCCGAGGAGCGGTTCGCCGGCTCCCGGCTGGTGCTGGTCACCCGGGGCGCGGTCGCCGCCGCGCCGGGCGAGGACGTCGGTGACCTCGCGGGCGCGGCGCTGTGCGGGCTGGTCCGCTCCGCGCAGCGGGAACACCCCGGGCGGCTGTGGCTGCTCGACCTCGACCACAGTGAGGCGTCCCGCGGCGCGCTCGCGGACGCGGTGGCCGCCGCCCCCGCGCAGGCGGTGCTGCGGGACGGTGTGCTGCGGTTGCCGCAGCTCACCCGCGTCGAGCCTCCCCGGGCCCCGCAGGCCCCGCAGCCGCCGTTCGAGCCGGACGGCACGGTGCTGGTCACCGGGGCGACCGGCGCGCTGGGGCAACTCCTGGCACGCCATCTGGTCGCCCGGCACGGTGTGCGGCACCTGCTGCTGGCGAGCCGCCGCGGCCCCGCGGCCGACGGGGCGGACCGGCTCCGCGCGGAGCTGGCGGAGCAAGGAGCGGAGGTCTCACTGGCGGCCTGCGATGTCGCCGAGCGGGCCGATGTGGCGGCGCTGCTCGCCTCGGTCCCGGCGGAGCACCCGCTGACCGCGGTCGTGCATCTCGCCGGGGTCGTCGACGACGGTGTGCTGACCGCCCTCGACGAGGAGCGGATCGACCGGACGCTGCGGCCCAAGGCCGACGCCGCCTGGCTGCTGCACGAGCTGACGAAGGATCAGAAACTGTCCGCCTTCGTGCTGTTCTCCTCCGCGGCCGGCACCTTCGGCTCGGCAGGGCAGGCCAACTACGCGGCCGCCAACGCCTTCCTGGACGGTCTGGCCGGGCACCGGGCGGCCCAGGGGCTGCCGGCCACCTCCCTGGCCTGGGGGTTGTGGGCCGAGGACGGCGGGATGACCACCGGACTCGCCGACACCGACCGGCGGCGGATGGCCCGCGGCGGGATGCGGCCGCTCTCCGCCGAGGACGGGCTCGCGCTGTTCGACGCCGCACTGGCTACCGGCGACCCGGCCCTGGTCACCCTGGCCCTGGGCAGCGGCGGACAGGCGGCACTGCTGGACGGCGCCGCTCCCGGCCGCACCCGGCGCACGGTCTCCGCGTCCGCCGCGGACAAGGATGATCTGCTCGCCCGGCTCACGGACGCCGGCCCCGAAGGGCGGGACGCGCTGCTGCTCGATCTGGTCCGGCGCCAGGTCGCCGCGGTCCTCGGCCACGGCTCGCCCGACGACGTCGAACCGGACCGCGATTTCACCGAGTTGGGCTTCGACTCGCTGACCGCCGTGGAGTTGCGCAACCAGCTCGGCACCGTCACCGGCCTGCGGCTGCCGCCCACCCTCGTGTTCGATGTCGCCACCCCGCAGGACCTCGCCGCCCGGCTGGGCGAGGAGCTGACCGCGGGCGCCCTCCCGCGGTCCGGCGCCGCGGGTTCCGACGACCGGTCGTCCGCGCCGGCGCGCGCACAGGACACCCTCGGCGCCCTCTTCCGGGGAGCCTGCGAGTCGGGACGGGTCGAGGAGGGCTTCGCGCTGCTGCAGGCGGCCGCCCGGCTGCGGCCGACGTTCGACGCGCCGCAGGACGCCGGGGCGCAGTGCACCCCCGTACGCCTCGCGCGGGGCGGCGACTCCCCGGAGGCGCCCGAGCCGGCGCTGATCTGCTTCAGCTCGTACGTGGCGCTCGCCGGTGTCCACCAGTACGCCAGGTTCGCCTCCGCCCACCGCGGCACCCGCGACGTGTGGGCGCTGCCCACCCCGGGCTTCGGCCGGGCGGAGCACCTGCCGGCGTCCTTCGACGCGGTCGTCCGGCTCCAGGCCGAGGCGGTGCTGCGGTGCGCCGACGGCGGCCCGTTCGTCCTGCTCGGCTCGTCGTCCGGCGGCATCCTGGCCCTCGCCGTGGCGCACCACCTGGAGAAGGCGGGGACCCCGCCCGCCGGGGTGGCGCTGCTGGACACCTATCTGCCGCGCGAGGACTCGCCGTTCACCCGGTTCGCCGGGGAGATGATCGGCGGCATGTTCGCCCGCGAGTCCCTCTTCGCGCACATGGACTCCGACCGGCTGACCGCGATGAGCTGGTACATCCACGTCGTGGGCGCCTGGTCACCGGACCGGCTGTCCTGCCCGGTGCTGCTGGTGCGCTCCAGCGAGCCGCCGGTGAGCGCCGAGCAGGGCGAACAGCTCGCACCGGAGGAGTGGCAGGCCTCCTGGGACGGCGCGGACGCCGTGACCGACGTACCGGGCAACCACTTCACGATGATGGAGGACCACGCGGCCTCCACCGCCAAGACCGTCAACGCCTGGATGGAGGCCCTGCCGGAGCCGCGGCCGGGCGACCCGCCGCGATGAACGGCGGGCAGCGGCCTGCGACGGCCGGACGGCCGCCCGGGGCTCCAGGGCCCCGGGCCCATTGTCTGGGCGATTCACCAGACCCGGCCGGTGACGGTCGGCGGCGCGCCGCACAGCGGACACCATGGTCGGCAGGCCCACGGGCCCACCGGCCCGCACGACGCGGCCGCAGGGCCACGACGAGAGGGAGGACAACACCATGAAGATCACGGTTGACCGGGACCGGTGTGTCGGCGCCGGGATGTGTGCGATGACCGCCGGCGAGGTCTTCGAGCAGCACGAGGACGACGGCCGTGTCGTACTGCTGCTCACCGAGCCGCCCGAGCGGTGCGCGGACGACGTGGAAGAGGCGGAGCAGCTGTGCCCGTCCCGGGCCATCACGGTGGACCCCGCCGCCTCCTGACCGGCGCGGCGAGGTCCGTCGGCACGGGGCGTCAGGCGCGCCGGACCACCAGCGGCAGTCGCTCGGCGCCGAAGACGTTGCTGCCGTGGAACGAGAGCGGGGCGCCGGCGTCCACCCGCACCGTGCGGAAGCGGTCCAGCATCAGCTCCAGCACGATCCGGCTCTCCAGCCGGGCCAGCGGCGCCCCGATGCAGTAGTGGATGCCGTGACCGAACGCCGTCTGCCGGGAGTTGGGCCGCTCCGGCACGAACGCCGCGGGGTCGTCGAAGACCCGCTCGTCGTGGTTGGCGGACAGCAGCCACAGATGAATCATGGTGTTCGGCTCGATGACCTCTCCGGCGATCTCCACCCGGCGGGTCGGCACCCGCTCGACGCGGGTGAACGGCGGCCGGCAACGCAGAGTCTCCTCGATCACCGCGGGTATCCCGGACCGGTCCGCGCGCAGCGCCTCCCAGCGCTCCGGCGCGCTGTCCAGACTCAGCAGGGTGTTGCCGAGCAGTACCGAGGTCGTGATGTGGCCCGCCAGCAGCAGCAGGGTGGCGAAGCTGACGATCTCGTCGTCGCTCAGCCGCTGCCCGTCGACCTCCGCCTGCACCAGGGTGCCGATCAGATCGTCGTGCGGGGTGCGCCGCCGGGCGTCCACGAACTCCTGCAAATACGCCGAGATCTCCTTGCCGGTCAGCTCCATGCGCCGCACGCTCTCCGGATCCGACGCGTCCGTGGCCAGCAGCTGCTCCCCCCACGCCTGGAACTTGTCGTGGTCGGCGACCGGTACGCCCAGCATCGTGGCGATCACCATCACCGGCAGCGGATTGGCCACCGCCTCCACCAGATCGAAGCGGTCACCGTCGACCGCGTCGAGCAGCTCCCGGGTGAGGGTGGTGATCTGCGGGGCCAGTTCGGAGATCAGCCGGTTGGTGAACGCGCGGCTGACCAGGCGGCGCAGCTTGCCGTGCTGCGGAGGGTCGAGCAGCAGCAGGACGCCGCTGGGTGTCTCACCGCCGCCTAGGCGCCCCACCGTGTCGGAGGAGTACAGCGCCGGATCCGACATGATGCGCACCACGTCCTCATGTCTGAAGACATGCGCGTTCCCCGCCTCGTCCCGCCAGACCGGTCTCTCGTCCCGCATCCGGCGCATCCAGGCCAGCAGCGTCGCTCCGCCGTCCGGCTCCACCGTCGGCGGCTGCCCGACCTCCGGGCCGGGTACCGACGGCGGATGCGGCACGTTCGGGAGGACATTCGACATGTTCTGCGGCACCGCTGATTCCCCTTTCGCGGCGGCCCGGTCGCATACCGCAGCACACGTCCCGCCGCCGAAACCACTCGTCACAGATAAGAACGAAGCTCAGCACGGCGACGCGGCAGCGGACAGGAACGCGGCGGAATTCTAGGGATTTCCGAAGCCCGGGCCGGGGCAGTGAAAGGGCCGGTGCCCGACGGGTGTCGGCAGGGCCCGGACCGGGCCCATCTCGGGCATCGGGAGGCGGCAGCGGGCCCGGTGGCCATTGTCTGGAGGAATCCCCAGACCCTGGCGGCGCGGTACCGCAGGGCACCTCCGCAGACCACAGGATAAGCATCGACACCATCCACGCTCTGGCCGTGAATGCGGGCCTGGCGGTCATATCGAGGCCACCCAAAACGTGCGCGACCGAGAGGGGACGCCCATGCGCGTGCTGTTCGCCGGACTGTCCGAGAAGTCGCACCTGTATTCCATGGTGCCGCTGGCTTGGGCGCTCACCGCGGCAGGACACGACGTACGCATGGCGAACGCCCCGGCACTGACCGACATCGTCACCGGCACCGGCCTGGTCGCCGCCCCCGTCGGCCGTGACCACGAACTCCACCAGGCCATGAAACTCGCCCCCGAGTCCCAGGACCAGGACGTCGCCAACTGGAGCCGGCTGGGACCGGAGGAGGTGGACTGGCCCGCCCTCCGCGGCCGCTACGAGATCAGCGTCCCCTACGGGTTCGCCCTCTACAACGAGCCGGTCATCGAGGAGATGACCGCCCTGGCGAAGAGCTGGCGGCCGCACCTGGTCATCCGTGACCCGCTCTGCTACGCCGGAGCCCTCGCCGCCCGTGCCTGCGACGCCGTCCACGTCCGGCTGCTGTGGTGCGCCGACGTCTACGGTAGGGCACGGCAGACCTACCTCGACCTGATGCGCCAGGCACCGCCCGAGGAGCGGGTGGACCCGCTCGCCGACTGGCTCGACGAGCGGGGCGCCCCCTTCGGCGTCAGCTGCGACGAAGAGCTGATCAACGGGCAGTACACCCTGGACACCCTGCCGCCGAGCCTGCGGCCGCCCACCACGCTGGCGTCCCTGTCCATGCGCTACGTGCCCTACAACGGCGACGCGGTGTGGTGGCAGTGGCTGCGCGAGGCACCCAAGCGTCCGCGGGTCTGCCTGACCCTCGGCACGAGCAACACCGAGGCCTACGGCGGGGACTACGTCTCCGTCCCCGACATCCTCGGAGCGCTGGCCGGGCTCGACATCGAGGTCGTCGCCGCGCTCCTTCCGCAGCAGCGGGCGGCGCTCGCCGACACCGCTGACCTCCCCGCCAATGTGCGCGCCGTCGACGGCGTGGCGCTGCACACCCTGCTGCCCAGTTGCTCGGCCGTCATCCACCACGGCGGCTGGGGAACCTACGCCACCGCCCTGATCAACGCCGTACCGCAACTCGCCCTCTCCACCAATGTGGCCGACCAGGAGTGGCGGGGCAGGTCCCTGGAGCGCGCCGGCGCGGGGATCTACGCCCACCACAGCGAGGTCACCACCGACCTGGTGCTCCGCCACACCCGGCAGATCCTCGACGACCCGGGCTTCGCCTCCGCCGCGCAGCGACTGCGCGACGAATCCGCGGCGATGCCCAGCCCGCGCGACATGGTCGCCACACTGGAGCAACTGGTCGCGGAGCGCTGACCGGGCCGCGTCGGCCGGCGACCGACAGGCCCTTCCCCTGACACCACTCGCCCCTGGATGGAAACCGTGAAGGCTCTTGTGCTCTCGGGAGGCGCCGGTACGCGCCTGCGGCCCATAACCCACACCTCCGCCAAACAACTCGTGCCGGTCGCCAACAAGCCGATCCTCTTCTACGTGCTGGAGGCCATCGCCGAGACCGGCATCGTCGACGTCGGCATGATCGTCGGCGACACCGGTCCGGAGATCCGCGAGGCGGTCGGCGACGGCTCGCAGTTCGGCCTCCAGGTGACCTACATTCCGCAGAGCGCCCCGCTCGGCCTCGCCCATGCCGTCGTCATCGCCCGCGACTTCCTGGGCGACGACGACTTCCTGATGTACCTGGGCGACAACTTCATCTCCGGCGGCATCACCGACCTCGTCGAGGGCTTCCGCAAGGAGCGCCCCGACGCCCAGCTGGTGCTCAGCCGGGTCCCCGACCCCACCGCCTTCGGCGTCGCCGAACTGGACGCCAGCGGCCGGGTCACGGGACTGGAGGAGAAGCCGCAGCACCCCAAGAGCGACCTGGCGCTGGTCGGCGTCTACCTGTTCACCCCCGCGGTGCACGAGGCAGTACGGGCCATCCGGCCGTCCGCGCGCGGCGAACTGGAGATCACCGACGCCGTGCAGTGGATGGTCGAGGCGGGCCAGGACATCCGCTCCGGCGAACTGTCCGGCTACTGGCGCGACACCGGCAGCGTCGTCGACATGCTGGAGGTCAACCGCATGCTGCTGGAGAGCCAGGACCGCTGCATCGAGGGCGACGTGGACAGCGCGAGCGAGGTCCTCGGCCGAGTCCGCATCGGCCCCGGCGCCACGATCCGCGCCTCGCGCATCGTCGGGCCCGCCGTGATCGGCGCCGGCACCGTCGTCACCGACTCCTACATCGGCCCGTCCACCTCCATCGCGGAGGACTGCCGCATCCACGACAGCGAACTCGCCTCCTCGATCGTGCTGCGCGGCTCGTCGTTCGAGAGCGTGCGCCGGGTCGAGGCCTCGCTGGTCGGCCGCAACGCCCAGGTGGCGCTCGCCCCGCAGGGCCCGGTGGCCCACCGGCTGGTCCTCGGCGACCACGCGAGGGTCCACATCCAGTCCTGACGCCGCCCGCGCGGCGGGCCGACCCATCCCACCCGCACCGAACAACGGAAGGGGGTAGGCGCACCACCGGCCTGGCTCCCAGGCCCCGCGCCACAACCTCGATGAGCCCCACGAGACTCCTGGTGACCGGCGGCGCCGGCTTCATCGGTTCGCACTTCGTCCGTACGCTCCTGGGACCCTTCGGGCCTGGCGACGTCCAGATCACCGTGCTCGACAGCCTCACCTACGCGGCGAGCCCGGCCAACCTCGACGAGGTCCGCCACCTCGACAGCTTCCGCTTCGTCGCCGGCGACATCTGCGACGAGGCACTGGTCGGCGAGCTGATCGCCACCCACGACCAGGTCGTCCACTTCGCGGCCGAGTCCCATGTCGACCGCTCCATACGCAGCTCCGCGGAGTTCGTCCGCACCAACGTCCTGGGCACCCAGGTCCTGCTCGACGCCGCCCTGCGGCACGGGATCGGGACCTTCGTCCATGTCTCCACCGACGAGGTCTACGGCTCGATCGCCACCGGCGCCTGCTCGGAGACCCAGCCGGTCAGTCCCAACTCGCCGTACGCGGCCTCCAAGGCCTCCAGCGATCTGATCGCCCTGGCCTACCACCGCACCCACGGCCTCGACGTCCGGGTCACCCGCTGCTCCAACAACTACGGGCACCGCCAGTTCCCGGAGAAGGTCATCCCGCTGTTCGTCACCAACCTCCTGGACGGCAAGAAGGTCCCGCTGTACGGCGACGGCCTGCACGTCCGCGACTGGCTGCACATCGACGACCACGTCCAGGGCATCGAGCTGGTCCGCACCGGCGGCCGCCCCGGCGAGGTCTACAACATCGGCGGTGGCACCGAGCTGAGCAACCGGGAGCTGACCGATCTGCTGCTGGAGACCTGCGGGGCCTCGCCCGACATGATCGAGTACGTCGACGACCGCAAGGGACACGACCGGCGCTACTCGGTGGACTGGCGCAAGATCCAGACCGAGCTGGGCTACAAGCCGGCCAAGGATTTCGCCGACGGCCTGGCCGAGACGGTCGCCTGGTACCGCGACCACCGCGACTGGTGGGAGCCGCTGCGCGAACGTGCGACGCGGCTCGCCGGGACGTGCTGATGGCCCGGTGCGAGACGCCGGAAACGGGCCGTGATCCGGATCGCGCCGTCCGCCGGGTGGTCGTGCTGGGCGCGAGCGGATTCATCGGCCGGCAGGTGTCCGCCGCGGTCCGGGCGGCCGGCGGCGAACCCCTGCTGGTGGCCCGCCGCCCCTTCACCGCCGACCCCGCGCACTGCGTGCCGCTCGACCTGATCGGCGACGGGCCGTACGCGCTCAGCCGCCTCCTCGACACCGAGCGGCCGGACGCCGTGGTCAACGCCGCCGGCGCCGTGTGGTCCCGCGCGCAGGAGACCATGCGGCAGGCCAACCACACCCTGGTCGAGACGGTGCTGGCGGCGCTCGCCGCGGCCTCCTGGCGCCCCCGCCTGGTCCACCTCGGGTCGGTGTTCGAGTACGCCCCGCCCACACCCGGCACCGCCCTGGACGAGCAGGCACCGACCCGGCCGACCACCCCGTACGGACAGTCGAAACTGCGCGGCACCGAGGCGGTCCTGGCGGCGTCGGGAGAGGGGCGGGCGGACGCCGTCGTCCTGCGGCTGTCGAACGTCATCGGGGCCGGCACCTCGCCGAGCAGCCTGCTGGGGCAGGTCGCCGCGCAACTGCACGCCGCGGACGCCGGACAGGAGGCCGTGGTGCGGGTCAGCCCACTGCGGGCGAGCCGCGACTTCGTGGACGTCCGGGACACCGCGGACGCGGTACTGGCCGCGGCGGCACTGCCGGTCGGCGGGCAGGTCATCAACATCGGGCGCGGCGAGGCGGTGCCGGTGCGCACGATGGTGGAGCGGCTCATCACCGCCAGCGGGAAGCCCGCCCGGATCGTCGAAGGGGCCGGATCCGGCGTGCGGACCGACACCGGTCTGGACTGGATGCAGGTGGCGACCGGCACCGCCCGACGGGTGCTCGGCTGGTCGGCACGCCACGGCCTCGACAGCTCGGCCCGGGAACTGTGGCGGGCGGTCGGCGCGCAGCCCGTCCCTGTCACGGACCGGTCGCCGGCACAGCATTGGTCGCCGGCGCAGCATTAGCAGAAACCCTAGGCCGCCGTCCCTACGGTGGCAGCAGGGGGAGTCGGCTGCCGTCGAACGCCCCTGGTCCGCCCCGTACGGCAGTGAGCAGAGGTGTGGAAGTGTCAGGGTCCCGAGCGGTTTCCCCGCGGCATGTGGCCGTCTTCGTCTTCGCCGACTTCGGGCACGTCAACCCGACGCTCGGCCTGACCCGTGAACTCGTCGCCCGCGGCCACCGGGTGACCTATGTCGTCGACCACCGCTACACCGAACTGGTCGAGCGGGCCGGCGCCCGGGCCGTGGGCTACACCTCCCGGCGCGGCGCGTTCGGCAAGGTGCCCGACCCGAGCGCCGCACGCCTGGCCGCCGAGGGCTACGAGCTGCTGGTCGAGACGATGGACACGGTCTGCCCGCTCGCCGTGGCCGCCCTCGCCTCCGACGTTCCGGACGCGGTGCTCTACGACTTCGAGTCGTTCGCGGCCGCCCGGATGGCCGCGCGCATCCTGGGCTGCACCACCACCGTGCAGCTGAGCCCCAGCCACGCGTCGAACGAGACGTTCTCCATGCGGGCCCAGATGTTCGACCCCGAGGACCCCTCGATGCGCGAGGGCGGCGACGCACTGACGCGCTTCACCCGCGACCACGGCCTCGCCCCGGACGAGCTGGGCCGCTTCCTGGCGGAATGGGACGACCGGAACCTGGTCTTCCAGCCGCGGGAGTTCCAGATCGAGGGCGCGAGCTTCGACGACCGCTTCGCCTTCGTCGGCCCCTCGGTCGCCGAGGACCCCGCCGCCGTGCCGTGGTCACCGCCCGGCGACGGCCGGCGGCTGGCACTGATCTCGCTCGGCACCGAGTCCAACCGGCAGCGTGACTTCTTCCGCACCTGCCTGGAGGCCTTCGACGGCGACGACTGGCACGTGGTGATGACCCTCGGCCGCGGCAGCGACCTCGCCGCCCTCGGCCCCGTACCGCCCCACGTGGAGCTCCACGAGTGGCTGCCGCACCCCGTGGTCCTGCCGCACGCCGATCTGCTGGTCTGCCACGCGGGCATGGGCAGCGTCATGGAGGCGCTGTACTTCGGCACACCGCTGATCGCCGTGCCGCAGACCTTTGAACTCGCCCTGACCGCACGGCGGTTGGACGATCTGAAGCTGGGCCGGTGGATCGACCGCGACCAGCTGACCGCGCAGACCCTGGCCGCGGCCGTCCACGACCTCGTGACCGACCCCGGGACACCGGAGCGGATGGCGCGGATGCGCGCGCACGTCCGCGGGGCCGGGGGCGCGATCCGGGCCGCCGACCTGCTGGAGCAGTGGGCCGACGACCGGACCCCGTCCGTCTCCGGGGTCTGAACGTCCGGGCCGCCCCGCCCCGCGCCCGGACACCAGGCGCCCGGCACGCATCCGCGCGTGCCGGGCGCCTGTCGCCTGTCGGGCCCGTCAGGTACGGCGGGTGACGAACTCGGTGATGCTGCGGATGCTGTGGTCGATCATCTCGTCGCTCAGCCCGGGGAAGACCCCGATCCAGAAGGTCCGCTCGGCCATGATGTCGCTGTTGGTCAGCGGCCCGCTCACCCGGAACTGGCTGTTCAGATAGGCCGGGTGGCGGGTGAGATTGCCGGCGAAGAAGCGGCGGGTGGCCACCCGCCGCGACTCCAGGTGGTCGATGAGCTCCGCCGTCGAGAACGGCGCGTCGTCCAGCACCGTGAGCACGAAACCGAACCAGCTCGGATCGCTGTCCGGCGTGGGCTCCGGCAGCAGCAGATGCGGCAGCCCGTCCAGCCCCGCGCGCAGCCGCGCCCAGTTGTGCCGCCGGGCGGCACCGAACTCCTCGATCTTCCCGAACTGGTTGAGCCCGAGCGAGGCCTGCAGATCCGTCGACTTCAGGTTGTAGCCGATGTGCGAGAAAATGTACTTGTGGTCGTAGCCCTTCGGCAGGGTGCCCATCTGCTGGTCGAAGCGCTTGAAGCAGCGGTTGTCCTCGCCGGGCTCACACCAGCAGTCCCGCCCCCAGTCCCGCAGCGACTCCACGATGCGGGCGAGCACCATGTTGTCGGTCAGCACACAGCCGCCCTCGCCCATGGTGATGTGGTGGGCGGGATAGAAGCTCTCCGTGGCCAGATCCCCGAACGTTCCGGTCAGCCGGCCCCGGTGGGTGCTGCCGAGGGCGTCGCAGTTGTCCTCGATGAGGAACAGCCCGCGGTCACTGGCGATCTTGGCGACCTCCTCGACGGCGAAGGGGTTGCCGAGCGCATGGGCGATCATGATGGCGCGGGTGCGCGGACCGATGGCCTCCGCGATCCGCTCCGGGGAGGCGTTGTAGGTGCCGAGCTCGACATCGATGAAGACCGGCACCAGGCCGTTCTGCAGGATCGGATTGACCGTGGTGGGAAAGCCCGCCGCCACGGTCACGACCTCGTCGCCGGGCAGCAGCCGCAGGTCCTCCAGCTGGTGTGAGGTCAGCGCACTGAGCGCCAGCAGGTTGGCGGAGGAACCCGAGTTCGTCAGGTGCGCCTTGCGCAGCCCGAAGTACCGGGCCAGCGCCCGCTCGAACCGGCGGGAACTGGTACCGGCCGCGATCCGCAGATCCAGGGCCGCCTCGACGAGGGCGACCCGGTCCTCCTCGTCCAGGACGGCGCCCGACGCCGCCACCGGCGTCACCCCGGGCACGAACCCGGACGCGACATTGTCCTGGTGGTACTTGCGTACCTGATCCAGAATGTCGCTCTTGCTGTACCCCATCGGCTGCCGCCTCCTGTGAGTTCCTGCGGGATGTTCGTCGCGTTGCCGCGGGGTGCGATCCGCGGGTCGCGATGCGGGGCACGACAGGCCGACGGCGTGTACCCCACGCGGTACACCGGGTCCCGTCACCGGTCGGCTGATCGGGGTCATCAGCTCAGCACGCCGGGCCCGGACGGTGCCAGTGGGGCCCGCGAAGTCTAGGGAGTGCCATAGAGGCTGTGCGGCGCGGCACCACCGGCGCCGCAGGCGGGGCGGACACTAGGGAATGTCCCACATCGCCGCTGACCATACTGGGGCCGGACAGGGGGACGGCGCTTCTCCACGGTCGGAGCGACGGGATGTGTTCTCCCTCCCGAAGGTGCATGACGTTCCGGTGAGACCTTTCGCGAGGGCGGTCTCGGCAGAGCGGACGGGATGATCCCGGCGAGCCCGGAGCCATGTGCCCGGGCCGCCCGGACGGCCCGCGCCTGCCCGGGGCAAGGACCTGTTTCCGAAGTGGTGGGAGCGCGAAAGACGTGAGTGCCAAGATGCGCACCGAACTGATCCGCCCGGTGCACGAGTTGCTCACCGAGCACGCCGTCCGGTTCGCCGGCAGGACTGCCTTCTCCGACGCGCGGCGCAGCGTGACCTACGCGGCGCTCGACCGCCGTACCGCGCACCTGGCCGGCCAGCTGGCCGATCTGGGCCTGGACCGCGGCGGCCGGGCGGCCGTCTACCTGGGCAATTGCGTGGAGATGGCGGAGAGCTGCCTGGCGGCCTCCCGGGCGAGCGCCGTGGGGGTGCCGCTCAACCCCCAGTCCTCCGACGCCGAGCTGGCGCATCTGCTCGACGACAGCGACGCGCAGGTGATCATCACCGGTCCGGCCCAGGTCGACCAGGTGCTGCGGATGCTGCCGCGACGCCCCGGCCTGCGCGTCGTGGTCACCGGCGACGGCGCGGCCCCCGAGGGCACCGCGCACTACGAGACCCTCGCCGCCACCGAACCGGCCACCCCGGCGCGCGACGACCTCGGCCTGGACGAGCCGGCCTGGATGCTCTACACCTCCGGAACCACCGGCCGGCCCAAGGGCGTGCTGTCGACCCAGCGCCGGTCCCTGTGGGCCACGGCGTCGTGCACCGCACCGGTGCTGGGCCTGTCCGCCGAAGACCGGGTGCTCTGGCCGCTGCCGATGTTCCACCTCGTGTCGCACAATGTGTGCCTGCTGGGAGTCGTGGCCGTCGGCGCCACGGCGCACCTCATGCAGGGGCTGGCGGCCGACGAGGTCCTGGACGCCCTGCGGGCCGAGCGCAGCACCTTCCTCGTCGGCGTACCGACGCTCTTCCACCACATGGTCGAGGCGGCCCGCGCCGGCGACTTCGCCGCGCCGGACCTGCGGCTGTGCCTGGTGGCCGGCTCCGCCTGCCCGGTCCGGCTGCACCATGCCTTCCAGGAGACCTTCACGATCTCCCTGCTGGCCAGCTACGGCAGCACCGAGACCGGCGGCGCGATCACCACGAACCTCCCCGACGGCCCGCAGGTGGAGGGCTCCTGCGGGCTGCCCCTGCCCGGCCTCCGGCTGCGGCTGACCGACCCGCGCACCGGGGACGAGGTCGCCACCGGCGAGGAGGGCGAGGTCTGGGTCAACAGCCCCGCCCTGATGGTCGGATACCACCAGCAGCCCGAGGCCACGGCCGCCGTGCTGTCCGAGGGCTGGTACCGCACCGGCGACCTCGGCCGCCTCGACGACGCCGGCTATCTGACCCTCACCGGCCGGCTCAAGGAACTCATCATCCGCGGCGGCGAGAACATCCACCCCCGCGAGGTCGAAGAGGTCCTCCAGCAGATCCCCGGGGTGGCGGAGGCCGCGGTCGCCGGCACCCCGCACGAGGTGCTCGGCGAGGTCCCCGTCGCCTACCTCGTACCGGGCCCCGACGGCATCGACCCCGACCTCGTCCTCGCCACCTGCCAGGAGCAGCTGTCCGCCTACAAGGTGCCCGACGCGCTGCACGAGATCGCCGCCGTCCCGCGCACCCCGGCGGGGAAGATCGCCCGGCAGGAACTGGCGAAGCTGCCGGCCCGGCTGCTGGCGGTCAACCCCTTGGCGCAACTGCGCACCGAGGCGCTCTCACCGGCGCACAGCTCCGCCGACCGGGCCGCCGAGCTGCTGACGCGCCGGCTGAACGGCTCCCAGGGCAACCGCGCGCTGCTGACGATGGTGCGCTCGGCCGTCGCCGACGTCCTCGGCCTGGGCGCGGCGGACGACGTCGCGCCGGACAAGGCGTTCAAGGAGCTGGGCTTCACCTCGCTGGCCGCGGTCCAGCTGCGCGACCGGCTGCGGGCCCTCACCGGCAAGCGGCTGTCGGCCGCGATCGCCTTCGACTACCCCACCCCCGCCGCGCTCGCCGGACACCTGCACACCGAGCTGCTGGACGCCCCGCAGGAGGACGCCGCCCCGGCCCCGCCCCGCGCGGATCCGGACGAACCCGTCGCGATCGTCGCGATGGGCTGCCGCTACCCGGGCGGCAGCGACACCCCGGAGGCCCTGTGGCGGCTGGTCGCCGAGGGGACCGACGCCGTCGGCCCGCTGCCCGCGGACCGCGGCTGGGACCTGGAGCGGCTCCTCGGCCGGGACCCGGCCGCCGCCGGCCGGTCCGATGCCCACGAAGGCGCGTTCCTGTCCGACGCGGACCGCTTCGACGCCGCCTTCTTCGGCATCTCCCCGCGCGAGGCGCTGGCGATGGATCCGCAGCAGCGACTGCTGCTGGAGACGGCATGGGAGACCTTCGAACGCGCGGGCATCGACGCCACGTCGCTCCGGGGCAGCCGCACCGGGGTGTTCGCCGGTGTGATGCACGGCGGCTACGGCCCCGGCCCGCACGACCGGTCGGCGCAGAGCCTGGAGGGGCACCTCGCCAACGGCAGCGCCATCAGCATCGCCTCGGGCCGGATCGCCTACAGCTTCGGACTGGAGGGACCCGCCCTGACGGTCGACACCGCCTGCTCGTCCTCGCTGGTGGCGATCCATCTGGCCGCCCAGTCGCTGCGGCAGGGCGAGTGCTCCCTGGCTCTGGCCGGCGGGGTGACGGTGATGACCGCGCCGACCGCCCTGGTCGAATTCAGCCGCCAGGGCGCGCTGTCCGCCGACGGACGCTGCAAGGCGTACTCCTCGGCGGCCAATGGCACCGGCTTCTCCGAGGGGGCGGGACTGGTGCTGCTGGAGCGGCTCTCGGACGCCCGCCGGCTGGGGCATCCGGTGCTCGCGGTGGTGCGGGGCAGCGCGGTGAACCAGGACGGCGCGAGCAACGGCCTGACGGCCCCCAGCGGACCGGCCCAGCAGCGGGTCATCCGCCAGGCGTTGGACCGGGCGGGCCTGGCCCCCGACGAGGTGGACGCGGTCGAGGGCCACGGCACGGGCACCACCCTGGGCGACCCGATCGAGGCACAGGCCCTGCTGGCGGCCTACGGCCAGGGGCGGGCACCGGAGCGGCCCCTGTGGCTGGGCTCGCTGAAGTCGAACATCGGCCACACCCAGGCGGCGGCCGGCGTGGCCGGTGTGATCAAGATGGTGCAGGCCCTCGGCGAGGGCGTACTGCCGCGCACCCTGCACATCGACGAACCCTCCCCGCACGTGGACTGGTCCGCCGGAGCGGTGCGGCTGCTCACCGAGCCCGTCGACTGGCCGGCGAGCGACCGGCCCCGGCGCGCCGCGGTCTCCTCGTTCGGGGCCAGCGGCACCAACGCGCATCTCATCCTGGAGCAGGCGCCGGACGCCCCCGCGGCGAGCGGCACGGTACCGGAGCCGGTCACGGCGCCCGGTGTGCTCCCCTGGGTGATCTCCGGCCGCGGGCCGCAGGGACTGGCCGGACAGGCCGCCCGGCTCCGGGAGTTCACCGAAACCGAGACCGAAGCCGAGACCGACACCGGACCGGGGGCCGGACCGGAGGCCGTGGACGCGGCAGGAGTGGGCCTCGGACTGCTCGACCGCAGCGCCCTGGACCACCGCGCCGTGGTCGTCGCCGCCGGCGCGGGACTGCCGGCGGGACTGGAGGCCCTCGCACGGGGTGAGGCCGGCGCCGGCGTGGTGCGGGGCACCGCGCGCCCGGGCGGCACCGTCTTCGTCTTCCCCGGCCAGGGCTCCCAATGGGTGGGCATGGCACGGGAGTTGGCGGCCACCTCGGAGGTCTTCCGCGACCGGCTGGCCGAGTGCGAGCAGGCGCTGTCGGCGTTCGTGGACTGGTCGCTGGCAGACGTGCTGGAGGGGGCCGAGGGCGCTCCGGGGCTGGAGCGGGCGGACGTGGTGCAGCCGGTGCTGTTCGCCGTCATGGTCTCGCTGGCGGAGCTGTGGCGCTCGTTCGGCGTGCGGCCGGACGCGGTGGTCGGGCACTCCCAGGGCGAGATCGCGGCGGCCTGCGTGGCGGGCGCCCTGACCCTGGACGACGCGGCGCGGATCGTCGCGCTGCGCAGCCAGGCCATCGCCCGGGTGGCGGGCTCCGGCGGAATGGCGTCGGTCGGCCTGCCCGCGGACGACGTACGGGCCCACCTCGAACGCTGGCACGGCCAGATCGGCGTCGCCGCGGTGAACGGCCCCTCCTCCACCGTGATCTCCGGAGACGCCGAGGCCCTGGAGCAGGCGATAGGGCTGCTGGAGGGCGAAGGCGCACGGGTGCGCCGGGTCCCGGTCGACTTCGCCGGACACTCGGTGGCGACCGAGCAACTGGAGGACGAGCTGCTGGAGTTGCTGGCGTCGGTGTCGCCGCGGCCGTGCGAGGTGGCGTTCTACTCGTCGGTGACCGGCGGACAGGTCGACGGTCCGGAACTGACCGCGGCCTACTGGTACCGCAATCTCCGCCAGACCGTGGAGTTCGAAGCCGCGACCCGCGTCCTGCTGGCCGACGGGTACGAGATCTTCGTGGAGGCCAGCGCCCACCCCGTACTGGCGGTCGGCCTGCAGGAGACGTTCCAGTCCGCCGCGTCCGCCGCCGTGGCCGTGCCGTCGCTGCGGGCCGACGACGGCGGCTGGGACCGCTTCCTGCTGTCGCTGGGCGAGGCGTGGGTGCACGGCGCGACGGTGGACTGGCGGCCGGCGTTCCCCGCCGCCGCGGCTCCCCGCACCGACCTGCCGACCTACGCGTTCCAGCGCGAGAGGTTCTGGCTGACGCCCGCCGACGGCGCGGGCGATGTCTCCGCCCTGGGGCTGGCGGAGGCCGAGCACCCGCTGCTGGGCGCCGCCGTGGAACTGCCGGAATCCGGGGCGCTGCTCTTCACCGGCCGGCTGTCGGCCCGCACCCACGAGTGGCTCGCCGACCACCGCGTGGCGGGCAGCGCCGTGGTGCCCGGCTCGGCCTTCGTCGAGCTGGCACTGCGCGCCGGAGACGAGGTGGGCTGCGACCGGCTGGCGGAGCTGTCCCTGCACGCACCGCTGGTGGTGCCCGCGCAGGGTGCCGTCCAGCTCAGGGTCACCGTCAGCGCTCCGGACGACACCGGCCGGCGGCCCCTCACGGTCCACTCGCGGCGCGACGACGAGGGCACCGGCAGGCCGTGGACCCACCACGCCACCGGCACCCTGACGGCGGACGGGGCCACGCCCACCTGGGACCTGGAGGTGTGGCCGCCGGCGGAGGCGACCCCCGCGGCGACGGACGAGGTGTACACCGCCCTGGCCGATGCCGGATACCACCACGGCCCCTCCTTCCGGTGCGTACGGGCCGTATGGCGGCGCGGTGACGACATCTTCGCGGAGGTCGCCCTGCCCGAGGAGCGCACCGCGCAGGCCGCGGAGTTCGGCCTCCATCCCGCCCTGCTGGACTGCGCGTTGCACCCCGTGTGGGCGGGCGGACTCGCCGACGACGGGGAGCAGGCACGGCAGCCCGCCCGGTGGCAGGGCGTGACCCTGCACGCCGGCGGCGCCGCGCTGCTGCGGGTACGCCTCACCCGCACGGCCTCCGAGGGCCTGACGATCGCCGCGGCCGATGCGACCGGCCGGCCCGTGCTGAGCGTCGAGTCCCTCGACACCCGGCCGCTGTCCGCACGCACCGTGCGGGGCGGCGCCGCGGCCCAGCAGGACAGCCTGTTCCAGGTGGAGTGGACCGAGATACCGGCCGCATCGGTCGCCGCGGACACCCCGGCGGCCTGGGCCGTCGTCGGCCAGGACCCGCTGCGCGCGCGGTCCGGCCTCATGGGCGCCGGGCAGTACGCCGAGACCTACCCGGATCTGGACACCCTCGCCAAGGAGATCGAGGGCGGCGCCGCCGTGCCGGACCGCGTGGTGATGACCGCCGCCCCCGCCGCGGACCCGGCCACCACCGCCGAACCGGCCGACGCCGTCCACCGCGGCACCCGGCAGGCGCTGGCCTGGGCCCAGACCTGGCTGACCAGCCCCGCCTTCGCCTCCTCGAAGCTGATCCTGCTCACCCGGGGGGCCGTGGCCGCCTGGGACGACACCACCGCACCGGACCTGGCGACGGCGGCCGTCTGGGGACTGATCCGGTCCGCACAGACCGAGAACCCCGGACGCTTCACCCTCGTCGACACCGACGCCGGCAAGCCCGCCTGGCGCACCCTGCTCAAGGTCGCCGGCTCCGAGGTGCCGCAACTGGCCCTGCGCAAACGCGCGTTGCGCATCCCGCAGCTGACCCGGCTGGCCGCTCCGGACCGTAGTGCCCCGCTGCTCACCGACCCGCACGGCACCGTTCTCCTCACCGGCGGCACCGGCCTGCTCGGTGCCGCGCTCGCCCGCCATCTCGTCACCGAACACGGCGTACGCGACCTCCTGCTCACCAGCCGCCGGGGCCCCGACGCCCCCGGCGCGGCCGGACTCGAGGCCGAACTGGCCGCACTGGGTGCCCGGGTGACCATCGCGGCCTGCGACGTGGCCGACCGCGAGGCGCTCGGGGAGCTGCTGGCGGCGGTGCCCGCCGACCGTCCCCTCAAGGCCGTGGTGCACACCGCGGTGGTGACGGACGACGGCATCGTGCTGTCCCTGACCCCGGAGCGGCTGGCCGCCGTACTGCGGCCCAAGGCCGACGCCGCGCTCGCCCTCCACGACGCGACCAAGCACCTGGACCTCTCCGCGTTCGTGCTGTTCTCCTCCGTCGCGGGGATCCTGGGCGGCGCCGGCCAGGGCAACTACGCCGCGGCCAACGTCTTCCTCGACGCCCTCGCCCGCCACCGCCGCGCGCAGGGCCTCCCGGCGGCCTCCCTCGCCTGGGGCCTGTGGGCCGGCCGGGACCTCACGACCACCGGCACCTCGCGGCTGCCGGTGCACCCGCTCCCGCTCGCCGAGGGCCTGGAACTGTTCGACGCGCTCTGCGGGCTGGACCACGCCAACCCGGTCGCGGCGCGACTGGACACCGCGGAACTCCGCCGCCAGGCCGCGTCCGGGACCCTGCCGTCGACGCTGCGCGCCCTGGTGCACCAGCCGTCCCGGCCGGCCGCGCGGAACGCGCCCGCGGAAGCCTCCGAGCTCAAGCACCGCCTCGCCGCGATGACCGACGCCGAACGGGACGCGACCCTCCTCGACCTCGTGCGCCGACTGGTGGCCACGGGACTGGGGCACACCTCCGCCGACGCGATCGGGACGCGGCAGGAATTCAAGGATCTCGGCTTCGACTCCCTGACGGCGCTGACCGTCCGCAACGAGTTGAACGCGGCGACAAAGCTCACCCTGCCGCCCGCGGTGATATTCGACTTCGCCGACCCCGGCGCCCTGGCCCAGTACCTCAAACGAGAGCTTCTCGAATGCTGATCGGGCCCGCCAGCACGCACAGAGGAGAATGTTCATGAAGGTGGAAGACGTCTACATCGACTCGCTGGGAGCATTCCTTCCGGAATGGGCGAGCGCGGAGCAGGCGGTCGCCGACGGCATCCTGGACGCGGAGATTCCGCAGAGCAACGGGCTGACCGGCGCCCATGTCGGCGGGGACATTCCGGCGATGGACATGGCAGTCTCCGCCGCCCGGACGGCCCTTGAGCGTTCGAAGCTGGACATCGAGACGATCAGCTCGCACATCCACAGCTCCGTCAATTACCAGGGCCCCGTGGGCTGTTATCCGCCCGGCTACATCATGCGTGAGCTGGGCCTCGAGAACGTCCCCGCGCAAAACCTCCAGCAGGGCTGCAACGGCATGCTGGGGGCGCTGGAGGTGGCCATCGGCCAGATGACCGGCGCCGCGGAGGCCGAGGCCGTCCTGCTGACCTCGGCCGAGAATTTCACCGCCCCGGGAGCCGACCGCTGGAACGACGGCTTCGGCCAGTCCTACTTCTTCTCCGACGGCGGTATGGCGGTCCTGCTCAGCGCCGACGAGGGATTCGCCCAGGTGCGCTCCCTCAACGCGGGGGTGCTGCACGCACTGGAGAAGTGGCACCGCGGCAACGGCGGAATGCTGGAGCGCGACGAGCCGGTCCCCACGATGCCGGAGCGCGCCGAGCAGTTCAACGAGACCGAAATGCCGCTGTCCGAGGCCCTTGAGAAGATCACGCTGTTCAACCTCGACATCATTCACCGGTCCCTGGTCGACGCGGATCTGAACGCCTCCGACCTCGCCAAGGTCATACCGATCAACATGGACGGCCGCATGGTCGAATTCGCCACCATGATGCCGCTCGGCCTCCCCATGTCGCGCTCGAGCTTCGACTACGGTCGGTCGGTCGGGCACGTGGGCGGGGCGGATGTCTTCATCTCCCTGGAACACCTGGTGCGCACCGGCGAAGTGACCGCCGGTGATAACGTCCTGCTGGTGTCCCAGGGGCCGGGGTGGATCTGCACGGCGAGTGTGGTGACCATCCTGGATCTGCCCCCGTGGTCCGTCTGACACCGGGCTCGGCGGCCGGTGTCGACCGGCCGCGCGGTGGAACGGGACGGCGGACCGTCCGGAGCCGGGCAGGCCGCCGAAGGCGCCGGCCCGAGCCGGGGCAGGTCTGGTGTGTGATGCCGCAGGGCAGCCCTGCGGAGACGTGTGCGGTGTGCGTGCTGATGATGGTGGAGTAGAGGGGAGCCCGAGGTGGCTACGGGTACGGTTGTGCGGTTCGACGACGTGCGAGGTTATGGCTTCATCGCCCCGGACGCCGGTGGTGAGGATGTCTTCGTGCACGCCAACGACTTGTGCGACGAGAAGCATCTGTTCCGCAGTGGACTGCGGGTCGAGTACCTCACCGAGGTGGGGGACCGCGGCCTCAAGGCCGGCGAGGTGCAGCTGCTCGAACCGGCGCGCACGGCCACCGTGCGGCGGCCGGCTCCCGGCGCGGTGACCCCCGAGCGGTCCGCGGCCGCCGAGTCGGACGAGGAGCTGGTGTGCGAGGTCCTGACCGCCGCCGAATTCCGCGGTGAACTCACCGAGGCGCTGCTCGACGCGGCACCGACCCTGACCGCGGCGCAACTCGTACAGGTCCGCAAGCGCGTCATGGAACTCGCCCAGACGCACCACTGGATCGACGCCTGACCCACCGCCCCGCACGGACCACCCGCGGCCGGGCCGCCGGGCACGGCGTCCGGCGGGGCGAAGGCGCCGCACGACGAGGCGGTCAGGTCAGGGCATCCACAGCCCCTGACCTGACCGCCTCCCGTCATGCGGACCGCTGGTCTAAGCCCCCGCCTTGCGGAAGATCCGGGCGCCGAGGAAGATCGCGATGGCGGCGAGCACCGCCGCGACCAGGGCGCCCCGGATCATCGCGGTGCTGGTGTAGTGGCCGAGGAACGCCTCCCGGACCGCCTCCACCAGGTAGCGCAGCGGCACGAATTTCGACACCAGGTCGAGCCACCCGGGCGCGAGTGCCATCGGCAGCAGGATGCCGGAGAGCAGCATGACCGGCAGGTTGATGGTGTTGACCACGGGGGCGAACTCCTCCGGGGAGTTCAGCCGCATGGCCAGGGCGTAGGACAGCGAGGCCAGCGCCACCGTGAGCACGGCGACGAACAGGAAGCCGATGAGGACGCCGAGCACCGGGGCGCGCAACCCCATCGCCATCCCCGCCAGCACGAGCAGCAGCGACTGGGCCAGCATCTGCACGACATCGCGCAGGACCCGGCCCATGAGCAGCGCGAGCCGGCTGACCGGGGTGACCTGCATCCGCTCGATCACACCGTGCTGCTTCTCGATGAGAATGCCGATGCCGGCGAAGGCGGCGCTGAACATGCCGAGTTGCACCAGCAGCCCCGGCACCAGCGTCTGCCAGGCGTCACCGCCGGTGCCGAGCTGTAGGTGCGTCAGCAGAGGGCCGAAGAAGAACAGCACGAGCAGCGGCATCAGGACGCCCACCACCAGGCCGATCTTGGCGCGCAGCGTCTGCCGCAGATAGCGCCCGAGGATCAGGCGGGTGTCGGCGGCCAGGTCGGCCAGGCCGGAACTCCTCCTGGCCGCATGGCGCCGGGACGGTACCTCCGCGGGCTCGGATCCGGCCGGCGCCGAGGGCGCGGCGGGGGGCGAGTGCGACAAGTCAACCTCCGTGGGGGAGCGCGCGGTCAGACGGCGACGGGAGCTTCGGGGGCGGGAGTGTGGTGGCCGGTGATGGCGAGGAAGGCCTCGCGCAGGCTGGCCGTTTCCGAGCCGGTGTAGCGCAGCTTCAGCTCCTGCGGGGTGCCCTCGGCGGCGACCAGGCCGTCGTCGACGACGACGAGCCGGTCGGAGAGGACGTCCGCCTCGTCGAGGTAGTGCGTGGTCAGGAAGACCGTGGTGCCCTCGGCGCGGATGCGGTGCACCAGATCCCATACGTCGGAGCGGCTGCCGGGGTCGAGTCCGGTCGTCGGCTCGTCGAGGAACAGCAGCTCGGGCCGGTGGGTCAGGCCCAGGGCGATGTCGAGGCGGCGGCGCTGGCCTCCGGAGAGGGCGCGGGTGGGCCGGTCGAGGAGATCGGCCAGGTCGAGGTCCTCGGCGAGCTGGTGTGCACGGTTCTTGGCCTGGGTCTTGCCGAGCCGGTACAGCCGGCCCTGGGTGACCAGTTCCTCGCGCACGCTGATGGCCGGGTCGACCCCGCTGACCTGAGCGACATAGCCGATGCGCCGGCGCACCCCGGCCGGGTCGCCGGCGAGGTCGTGTCCGGCGACGGTGGCGCTTCCCCCGGTGGGGGGCAGCAGCGTGGTGAGCATGCGCATCGTGGTGGTCTTGCCGGCGCCGTTGGGGCCGAGGAATCCGAGGATCTCCCCGGGCGCCACGGTGAGGTCGATGCCCCGCACCGCCTCGACCGGGCCCTTCTTGGTCGTGTACGTGCGGGCGAGCCCCTTGGCGCTGATGATCGGGGCGGTCATGGCGGCCTCCTGCCTCGCGGATGCGAATCTCGTCCGTCGTCCACCGCGCACTCGAATGGTTTGCTCGCGTGAGCATATTCTGACATGGCTGAGCAAACACTTCGAGTCCTGTCGCGCCGAGCACGAACTACCCGGCAAATCCCTAGCGTTTGCCTCGCGTGGGAAGCGGCGCGGAGGACGTGGTTCAGCCCGGTTGCCGGGCCGGGAGCGGCTGGTCCGCGCACACGGTCTCCCACATCGCCCGCATGGACTCCCCGACGGTGTACCGGGGGTGCCAGCCGAGGAGGCCTCGGGCGCGCGCGATGTCGACCTGGATCCAGTCGGCGCCCCTGCTGTGCACCTCCCCGCGCCGCTCGCGCACCGTCTCCGGGGGCAGCCCGGCGGCGGCGACGAGCTCGTCCACCAGCTCCCGTACGCCCCTCGCCCGGCCGGAGCCGATGTTGACCAAGGGGTCGGCGCGGGTGGTCCGGGCCGCCTTGACCACGGCGTCCACCGCGTCCCGGACGTCGACATAGTCACGCCGGGCGTCGGCGATGGTCAGCTCGATTCCGGTGGCCGGGTCGGTGCCGCGGAGCCGGACCGCCAGGGAGCCGAAGAAGCTCTCCAGGGCGGGGTGCGGCCCCAGGGTGTTGGCCACCCGCAGGACCACCGCGTCGAGCGCGCCGTCGCGGACGGCGTCGAGCACCTTCCGGGAGGCGATGAGCTTCGCCTTCGGGTAGGGGTTCTCCGGAGCGGGCTCCGTGTCCTCGGATAGGGACGTCCCGGAGGGGACGGGGCCGTATTCGTGGATGGTGCCGAGGTGGACCAGCCGCGGAGGGGACGGCAGCCGCGCCAGCGCGCCGATCAGCCGCTCCACCAACTGCACGTTGGTGTAGTGCAGTTCCTCCCCCCAGCCGAGGGTCGCGTTGACCACGACATCGACCCGTTCGCGGGCCAGTACGCGGGCGAGTTCCCCGACGGTGCTGCCCGCGACATCGAGGGGCAGGAACCGGTGGGCCGCGACCTGCGGCACATACCGCCGAGCGATCGCGACGACCTCGCTGCCCTCGGCCGCGAAGGCGGCACACAGATGCCGGCCCACACAACCGGTCGCCCCCAGCACCGCCACCCGCGCGGGACCGGGGGACGGCCTGGACGGTGCCACGGCACCCCTCTCCTCACTCACCGACCCGGATTCCTCCCGGGTCGGCGGCCGGCACGGCCGGCAGGCAGTCGGCGTACTGCGGGAGCATGCCCATGGCCTCGGCCTCGGCCAGAGTGGGCGCCACGGTGTCGCGCGCGGACAGCAGGAACTTCACCTCGGGCGGCCAGGGCAGCCCGATCGCGGGGTCGAGCGGATCGATCGCGTGCTCCAGCTCGGCGTCGTAGGCGCTGCTCACCAGGTACGACATGACCGTGTCGTCCTCAAGTGCCAGAAAGGCATGGGCGAGTCCGTCGGGGATGTACACGGCCCGGAAGGACTCCGAGTCCATCCGGACGAGGTCCCACCGGCCGAACGTGGGGGAGCCCACCCTGATGTCCACGACGGCGTCCAGGGCCTGGCCCCGCGCGCAGTAGACGTACTTGGCCTGGCCCGGGGGAGTGGCCGTGAAGTGCAGACCGCGCAGCACGCCCCGGGCCGACCGGCTGTGGTTGGTCTGTGCCACGGGGAACCGGTGGCCGACCGCCGCGAGGAACGCCTCGTCCTGCAGCGGCGAGACGAACAGCCCGCGCTGGTCCGTGTGGATGTCGGGGGTGAACTCGAATCCGCCGGCGACAGCGAGCTTTCGGGTATGCATCACGGTCACCTGCCCGTCGCGTCGTGTGCGGGCGGTGCCGCGGGGCACGCCCGGGGCCGCCGCGGCCGGCTCGGTTCGGTGCTGCGCCTCATGTCACTCACGTTTTCGCGCTCCCACCACGTTCGGAAACTGGTCTGTGCCTTGCGCAGGCGGGTGCGGCTCGTCGCGGCACCGCGCACGGTCCGTTGTTCCGGCCGGAGGGACGGGCCGGACCCGGCTGTGGCTGCCTCAGTATGGGCGGGGCCCATGTGGAAGATTCCCTAGTGCCGGATCCGGACGGTCCCTGCCGGGCGAAGCGGCACGGTCAGACGACGGAGAGGTCGGGCAGCGGGAAGACCAGCTTGCCGCCGCCGGCCAGGAAGTCGCTCTCCCGCTCGATGAAGCCGTCCCGGTAGATCCAGGGCAGTACCAGCAGCTGGTCGGGACGGCGGGACTTGGCCTCCTCCTCGGACACGATGGGGATCTTCGTGCCGGGGGTGAAGCAGCCGGACTTCTCCGCGTTGGGCTCGCCGATGCACGGCAGGTCGTCCTCGGTGAGCCCGCAGAACTGCAGGATGACATTGCCCTTGGTCGAGGCGCCGTACCCGAGGGTCACCCTGCCCGCCTTGCGCGACTCATCGAGGAAGTCACGCAGGCGGTCGCGGTAGCCGTGCACGCGCTCGGCGAACGCCTCGAACGGGGCCATGGTGTCCAGCCCGAGCGCGGTCTCCCGGGCACGGACGGCGGCCAGTCCGGCCTCGTCCACGGGGTAGCGGCCGGGCCGCTTGGCGAGGGTCACGCACAGGCTGCCGCCGTAGACCTCGGTGAGTTCGGCCTTGAGGACCGTGAAGCCGACGCGCTCGGCCATCCACTCGATCTGGCTCAGCGCGTAGTACTCCAGGTGCTCGTGGCACACCACGTCGTAGGCGGTGCCCTCGATCATCGCCGGCAGATAGCTCTGCTCCATCACCCAGACACCGTCGTCTTCGAGGACGTCGTACACGTCCTGCATGAACGCCATCGGCCGCGGCAGGTCGTAGAACATCGCGATGGAGGTGACCACCTTGGCGCGGCGCGCGCCGAACCGGTCGGAGAACAGGTCGCGCGAGAAGAAGTCGGGGATCAGCTCGGCGCCCGGCGGGTAGTGCTCGCGGAACTTCGGGCCGGTCGGGTCGATGCCGACCAGGGTCGGGCCGGGGGTGGGGTAGCCGCGCAGCAGGGTGGAGTCATTGCTGCCGATGTCCAGGACCAGGTCGTCCGGGCCCAGGTCGACCAGGTCGGTGATCGCCGCGACCTTGCGGTGCAGATGCTGGACCATGAACGGGCGTATCCCGGAGCGGTAGCCGTAGTTCTCGTTGTACATCAGCCCGAAGTCGGCGGTGTGGCGGAGCTGGACGAGGCCGCAGCCGTCCGGGGAGCACTTGAGGAGTTCGAGGGGGACCGCCGGGACGTCCTCGTCCCGGGTCTGGGGAAAGACGCCGGTGAGCGCCTGCGGGCCCAGGTCGAGGACGGGCAGCAGGTTGCGGTTGCCGCAGATACGGCAGTCTTCGATGATCATGGATTCTCCAGGTCGCGTTCCACCATCGGCTGGACCGGATCGGAACCGGCGTCGTGATCCCACGCCACGCGCGGCGAGCCCCGCCAGGTAACTGCCGGTGACCCTAATGCCGGAATCCCGGGTCGGCGTGGTTCCGGGACGCATTCTGGAAAATGCTCCAGAACCCTCAGACCGGGGCCACCTCCGGGACCTGCCGGTGGCAGGCTCTGCGGTCCGGGCCGGTGCCCGGCCTCGGCGCCGCTCCACCGCGGCGAGGGGTCGCCGCGCCTGCTTGCGTGTGCTAGTTTTTGCTTAGCTATGCAACTCGCCGTGGGGTGCTCGCCGTGGATGCCGGGTCGTGGGTCTCGGGGCCGATCGGGCTCCGGTGGCGCAGACTCTTCGGAGAGCGGTCCGATCCCCCACGGACGGGCGGCAACAGACGACTCAAGGAGCAGCGATGGCTGCACTGCGTGACGAGACCGAGTTGGCACAAGACAGCAATCAACGCGAGCAGACCGCAGCCCGCCGCCAGTTCGCGGTGACCCTGCTCTGTGATGTCGTCCTTCCCGTGGGGCTCTACTACGCGCTGCGCAGCGCGGGCTGCAGCGAGCTGGTGTCGCTGCTGATCAGCGCCGCCGCGCCGGCTCTCAGCACCGGCTACTCCATCGTCAAACAGCGCAAGGTCGACAGCGTCGGCCTCTTCGTCATCGCCATCCTCGTGCTCGCCGGCCTCGGCTCCCTCATCTCCGGCAGCCCCCGCCTGGCCCTGGCCAGAGGCGGCTGGTTCACCGGGCTGATCGCACTGTGGATCCTCGGCTCGCTGTTCACCTCCCGCCCCTTCACCTACCGCGCGCTGAAGACGCTGCTCCCGGGCAAGTCGGAGGCCCTGGAAGGGTATTGGCGCACCGACCCGCAATTCCGGCGCATCTGGCGCGGCCTGACCGTGCTGTGGGGCTGCGGGCTGCTCGTCGACGCGGCGCTGCGCGTGATCATGGCGTACACCCTGTCCGTCGACACGGTGCCGGCGCTCGACGGCGCGCTGTATTTCGTGACCTACCTCGTGCTCCAGGTGATCACGCACATCATCCTGCACCGGACCGGGGTGTTCCAGCTGCTCTTCCCCGGCCGGGGGAGGCGGCCGGGCAGATCCCGGGCCTCGGCGGAGTCGAAGGACGACGGGACGGCCTGAGCGGAGCCGCGGACACGGCTCCCGGCAGCCGGGTGGGCGCGCACGCAGCGGAACGACGCGTGCGCGCCCACCCGGCTGCCGGGCTGGTCACACCGCCTTCCGCGGCGCCTCGCGGGCCGCCCGACGGGTCTCCCGAGGTGGCCGTCGCGGCGAGCCCCGGAAGCCCAGAAGAACTCCTAGTTATTCCGGTAGAGCCTTGCCGGGTGTGCACGGTGCGTGACCAGAATACCGGCGATCGGTTCACCCCCATGGGAGAAGTTGATGCTGACCCACGTGCCGCTTCCGCAACGTCAAGAACTCACCGCACGCGGCACCTTTCTGGCGTACCCGCGTCTCCCGTGGCCGCTCAGAGCGATGAACGGGCTGCTCGGGCCGCTGGCGCCGCGACTGTGGCCGCTCGACCCCGATGCGCTCAAGCGCAAGGCGGCCCGCAAGGCCAAGGTGCCGGCCGCCGCCGCGGGCAGCGCCTTCGAGGAGCCGCTGGCCCTGCTGTGCCACTCGCTCACCGAGGAGGTCCAGCTCAGTGCGAACGGCCGGTTCATGCTGCACAGCCAGCTGGTCAAGAACCTCTCGACCCGGCTGCGCCTGGCCGAACTGGCCGCACGCCGCCCGGAGGTCTTCGAAGCGCCGGTGGCCGCACCGCTGTTCATCACCGGCGCACCGCGCACCGGCACGACCTTCCTGCAACGCCTCATCGCCCGGGACCCGCTCTCCCGCTCCCTCCCGCTGTGGGAGTCGAGCCACCCCCTGCCCGACGGCGACCTGACCGCCGCCCGCAAGGACCCCGACCCCCGCATCCAGGCCAGCCGGGTCGAGGTCGGGATGACGAACCGGATCCTGCCCGAACAGGCCGCGATGCACGAGCTCGTGCACGACGAGGCCGAAGAGGACAACCTGCTGCTGTCCTTGAGCCACTGCTCACCCATGTACGAGGACATCGGGCTGGTCCCCGCCTACACCCGGTGGTACACCACCACCGACCACACCGAGGGCTACCGCTACTTCAAACGGATCCTGCAGTTCCTGCAATGGAGCCGCCCGGCCGGTGACCGCTGGGTGCTGAAGTCCCCCGGCCACGCCGAAATGCTGCTCCCGCTGTTCGGCGCCTTCGACGACGCCACCGTGGTGCAGACCCACCGGGACCCGGTGACCTCGGTCATCTCCTTCAGCAACATGGTCGCCTACGGCTCCCGGGTCTACTTCGCCCACCCCAACCCCCACCTCATCGGCAAGTTCGCCGCCGACATCATCGAGCGGTCCCTTCGCGCCTCGCTGCGGGACCGCGCGGGCCGTGAGCACCAGGTCGTGGACGTGTTCTTCCGCCTGCTCGTCGAGGACCCGATCCGCGAGGTACGCCGGGTGTACGAGGTGGCCGGCCGCGAACTGGACGACGCCACCGAGCAGGCGATGCGCGCGTACGCCACGGCCGAGAAGCACCGCAGCGGCCGGCACCGCTACGCCGCCGAGGACTTCGCCCTGAACGTCCCCGAACTCAGGGAACGCTTCGCCTTCTACTACGACCGCTTCGACGTACCGCGGGAGAAGCGCTGACATGAACGACGACGGTCTCAGGTGCGGATGCGCCGGCGCGACGGTCTGGTTCACCGGACTGCCCGGCTCCGGCAAGACCACCATCGCGCAGGCCCTCGCCGACGCCCTGCGCGAACGGCGCCACCGGGTGGAGATCCTCGACGGCGACCCCCGGTACGCGACGCTCCCCACCGGACCCGCACGGGACGACCCCCACCGGCACACGGAGCGCACCGGCCTCGCCGCCGAGGTCCTGGCCCGCAACGGCTTCCTCACCCTGGTCTCCGCCACCGCCCCCGGCGCGGCCGGCCGCGCCGCCGTCCGCCGGCGCCATGAGGCATCCGGCACCCCCTACGTGGAAATCCACCTGGACGCCCCGCGGTCCGTCTGCGCCCAGCGCCGCCCCACCGGGGAAGAAACCGGCCCCGCCGCCCCCACACCGCCGCCCGACGTGGCGTACGAGCCACCGCCCGACCCCGACCTGCGCCTGACCACCCACCACATGTCGATCACCCAGACCGCGGCCGCCGTATACGCCCTACTGGCCGACAAGGGCGTGATCCGCTCCCGCTGCCCCGGCCCCACCGACGGGCACACATCTGATCCCGATCCCCTCGCCGGTCACGGGTCTTAGCCGTCACTCCGCGAGGGGCGCACGGCGGAGCGGTACGTCGGCTCCCTATTCGGCACGACGTGGCGAAATGCAGGTGAGGGAAGCGAAGTTGGCGCCTTAATCTGCTCTGTATGAAGACGTCTGTGTATCCGCCCAAGCCCGTGCCCGGTGACCGGATCGCGGTGATCTCGCCGTCGTCCGGGCTGCCGGGAGTTCTACCGCTTCCCTACGAGCTGGGGCTCCGGCGGCTGCGGGAGGAATTCGGGCTGGAACCCGTGGAGTATCCGGCCACCCGGCGGATGGGGTCCACGCCTCAGGAGCGGGCCGACGACATCCACGCGGCGTTCGCCGATCCGACCGTCAAGGCGGTGATGGCCAGCATCGGCGGTAGCGATCAGATCACCGTGCTGCCGCTGCTGGACCGGGAGTTGATCCGCGCCCACCCCAAGCCGTTCTTCGGGACCAGCGACAACACCAATCTGCTGATGTTCCTGCGCAATCTCGGCATGGTCGGCTATCACGGAGCCTGCCTGATGACCGAACTCGGCCGCCCTTACGCCCTCCACCCGATGTCCGCGGATTCGATGCGCGCGGCCCTGTTCACGTCCGGCCCCTACGAACTCCGGGCCGCCGAGCGCTTCGGGGACACGGACCGCGACTGGGCGGACCCCGAGACCTTCCGCGTCGAGCGGGACTCGGAGCCCGCCGACGGGTGGATCTGGCACCGGCCCGAGCGGGTCGTCGAGGGCCCCTCCTGGGGCGGCAACATCGAAATCCTGTCCTGGCTGCTGATGGCCGACCGCGAGATCGACCGCGACCCGGCCGCGTACGACGGCGGCGTCCTGTTCCTGGAGACCTCGGAGGCGCTGCCCGCGGCGGAGGACGTCTTCCACATCCTGCGCAGCATGGGCGAGCGCGGGCTGCTCGCCCGCTTCCCCGCCCTGCTGATGGGGCGCGCCAAGGCCTGGTCCTTCGACCGGCCGAACGGCCCGGAGGCCAAGCGCCGTTACGTCGTCGAGCAGCGCGAGGCGGTCCTGCGCGCGTTGGCGGCGTACGCCCCGCAGACGATGGCGGTCTTCGACGTGGACCTCGGCCACACCGATCCGCAGGTGGTGATCCCCTACGGCGGCACGGTGCGGGTGGACGGGCCGGCCCGTCGGATCACGGTGACGTACTGACCCCTCCGGCTTCGGACGCCGTCGGCTCGGCGGCGTCCGGAACGGCGGGTGCCGGTGGGCCCTCGGGGCCGGGGCCGCGGTCCCCGGCGGCCGCCGCGCGGGAGAGGGCCACCACCCGGTCGAGCGTCGGATCGCTGATGATCGTGGCGAGCTGGGCCATGAACACCTCTTCCCGGCCGGACTCCAGCACCTCGCGGCAGACACCGGCGACCATCGCGAGCAGCGACAGCGAATCACCGCCCATCCGGTGGAAGTCGGCCTGACCGTCGAGGCGGGAGCGCTCCACACCCAGGGTGCGTGCCCAGACCCGGGCCACCGCCTCCTCCACCGGATCCACCGGCGCGGCCGCACCCCCGCGGACCGGTGCCCCGGCCCCGTGCTCCTCGGCGAACGGGTCCGGCAGCGCCTTCTCGTCGACCTTGCCGCTGACCGTGTACGGCAGCTCGGTCACCAGGACGACCGCGGCGGGCACCATGAAACGGGGGAGCCGTTCGGCGGCGTAGGCGGTCAACTCCTTCGGCGTCACCTCCGCGCGGGACAGCACATACGCGAACAGCGACTTGCCGGGCCGGCCGGGCCTGCTCCGTGCCACCACCACGACCCGGTCGGCCGCCGGGTGGCCCTCCAGGCACTGCGCCACCTCCGCCGGCTCCACCCGGTGGCCCCGCACCTTGACCTGGTTGTCGATGCGTCCGATGAACTCCAGCCCACCCGAGGGAAGGATCCGGGCCAGATCACCCGTGCGGTAGACCCGGGTGCCGTCCGCCAGTACCGGGAAGCGCTCCCGGTCCAGGTCCGGGCGGCCGCGGTAGCCGCGGGCCAGCTGCACCCCGCCGAGATACATCTCGCCCACCTCACCGGGCGCGACGAACCGCCGTTGCGCATCGAGCAGGAACACCTGGGTGTTGTCGGCCGGCATCCCGATCGGCACCACGGCCCGGCCGCGGTCCTCCGCCGGCCGGAAGGTGTACGCCGTGCACCCGATGGTCGCCTCGGTCGGCCCGTACTCGTTGACGATCCGGCAGTCGGCCCCGAACATCTCCTGAGCCCGCGCCGCGACCTCCACCCGCAGCTGCTCACCGATCACGATGATGGTGCGGAACCCGGCCGGGTGCATGTCCAGCTGCCCGATCAGGTCGAGATGGGAGGGGGTGAGGTTCAGCGTATTGGCGCCCGAGTGCTCCAGCAGGCGGCGCAGCGAGAGGTGATGGGGCTCGTCGCGCAGGAGGATCACCTCGCCGCCCGCCAGCAGGGGCAGGAACACGGACGTGCCCGAGACGTCGAAGGACGGCGAGGTGAGGAGCGGCAGGCGGGTTTCGGCATCCACCCCGAATTCCCGGGTCGCCCAGTGGACGTAGTGCTGGAGGTTGCGGTGCTCGATCTGCACGCCCTTGGGGCGGCCCGTCGAGCCCGAGGTGTAGATGATGTACGCCAGGTCGTCCGGCGCCACCTCGGCGTCCGTGAAGCCGCCGTCGCCGGACGTGCCGTCCGCCGCGGCCATCAGCTCGTCCAGCACCAGCGGCACACACCCCTCCGGCAGGCACTCGCGCTGCTCGTACGGCCGCTCCACCAGGCAGAAGGCGGCCCCCGCGTCCGTGAGCAGACTGGCCAGACGGACGTCGGGATGCTGGGCGTCCACCGGCAGGTAGCAGGCCCCGGCCCGCAGCACCCCCCACAGCCCCGCCACACCCGCCACCGACCGGTCGGCGAGCAGGGCGACGACGCTGCCCCGGCCGGCGCCGCGCCGCACCAGCTCGGCGGCCACGGCATCCGCGCGCCGGCTCAGCTCGGCATAGGTGACCGGCCCCTCCGGCCCGCTGAGCGCCACCCGGTCGGGGGTCCGCCGGACCTGCTCACGGAACAGCCGGACCACCGAACCGTCCGTCGGCAGCGCCCGCGCGGTGTCGTTGCCCGTCCAGTGGCGGTGGGCGCGCGGCGACAGGGCCTCCGCCACCCGGTCGAGCAGCGCCTCGGCGCGTTCCGCGACGCCGGGGCCGTCCTGCCACGCCAAGGTGATCTCGGTACGGCCCTCGCTCTCCATCATCTCGATGGACGGCGGGCTGCCCGGACCGGTGCCGCCCAGCGTGTACAGCGTCCTGGCCCGGAAGCCGGCGGTGCTGAAGTCCTGCAGGCCGAAGGCGCCCAGATGTGTCACAAAGCCGAGCGCGGAGAACCGGCCCTTGCGGACGGCCGCCCGGTCGACCGCCGCCGACATCAGGCGCAGCACCGGCAACGGCGCCTGCAGCAGGCGGGGTTCGGTGCGCAGCGCCAGCTCCTCCTTCGCGGACAGCGCGGTGAGCATCCGGTGATGCGTCTCCTCCCACCCGTCCCCGGGGCCGACGTCCAGCACCAGCGCCTGGGACAGCCAGGCCGTGGACCGGACCGTCGCGTCATGGCGGCGCAGATCGACCGGCACGAAGAACTGACCCCGGCCGCCCGGTCCGTAGGCCGCGGCCAGCGCGCTGGTCACCTTGGCCGTGATCGCCGGGTGGCTGCCGTCGACGGTCCGGCGCCGCCACAGCAACCCGCCCCGTCTTCGGGGCAGTTGGCCCAGTGGAGAGGGCCATGCCAGCTTCCCCACGCCCTGCGGGATCGGCGGCAGCCCGTCCGGAAGGTCGAGCTGCTGCAGAAACTCGTCGCTGTTCAGCCGGTCGGGCGCGCCCAGCGGCTGCTCACCGCGCAGCACCCGGAACACGTCGACGGCCCAGGGCAGCAGGCCCCGGGCATCGGTCACGGCATGGCAGGCCCGGAAGATCACGGTGGCCGGCTCGCCGGGAACGAACAGCACTTCGCAGGTCGGCCCGGACGGGCTCAGCGGCTTGCGCAGCGCCGGGGAGTCCAGGAGCCGCCCGTCGAACGGGCCGGGCAGGACGTGCACCAAGGGGGCGGTCCCGCTGTCCACCCACTCGCGCCCGTGCCGCCGGAGCCGGGTGCCCGGGCACGCCTCCGAGGCGACCGCCACCGCCGCGCCGAGCGCCTCGGCATCCAGCGTCCCGTCGCCCTCGATGACGTGCTGAATGGTGTTCCGGCCGCCCATGCCCACGTACAGCCATTCCTCGGCCGACAGGGGTCTGGTGTAGGGCCGACGCTCGGAAGGGTGACGCATTCCTGGCCTCCGCGGAGAGAGCCGGCTCTGTCCTGCCGGTACGTCGCACATCATCCGCCGCCGGTGACTAGGGGGGACCTTAGTGTTCCCCGAATCGGGGAACTATGGAACCGGGGGCCCGCAAAACCCGGCAACTACGGAGGCCCTCGGACCCTGCCCTACGACCGCCAGACCCCTGCCCCACACGCCCGTCGGCCCCCGCCTCACGCCACCGTCAGCAGGGTGAGCCCCGTGGAGCCCGCGAAGCTGACGTCGCCGTTGTAGTTGCCGGTGACGGTGTAGATCCCCTTGGGCAGCGGACTGAAGGTCGCCGAGGCCTTTCCGTTGACCAGGGCCACGGTCTGCGGGGTGCGCCCCGGGACGGCGAGGGTGACGGTTCCGCTGGGCGTTCCCGCTCCGGGGGCGACGGGGGTCACGGTCGCGGTGACCGTGACCCGGTCGCCCGTCGTCGCGGGGTTCGGCGCGGCGACCACGGTCGTGAGCGTGGCGGCCTTGTTGACGGTCTGGGTGTCCGTGCCGCTCGACGCGGTGTAGCTGACCTCCCCGCCGTAGGTGGCCGTGACCGTGAACGGGCTCCCCGTGGTGGTGGTGTAGGTGTGGGTGACCGTGGCGACACCGCCGGAGAGGGACGCCGCGACCGAGCTGGTGCCGTCGCCGAAGCTGAAGGTGACCTTGCCGTTCGGGACGCCGCCCACGGACGAGACGGTCGCCCGGAGCGTGACCGACTGGCCGGCCACCGAGGGGTCCGGGGACGACGTCACCGTGGTGGTCGTCAGGTTCTGGTTGACGGTGTGGGTGGCGGCGCCGTTGGACGTGGTGAAGCTGGCGTCGCCGTTGTACGTGGCGGTGAGGGGGAACGGGCTGCCCGTCTTGGTGGTGTAGGTGTGGGTGACGGTGGCGATGCCGCCGGCGAGGGTGGCGGTGGCGGAGCTGGTGCCGTCGCCGAAGGTGAAGGTGACCGTGCCGGTGGGAGTGCCGGCCCCCGGCGCGAGCGCGGAGACGGCCGCGGTGACGGTGACCGACTGGCCGGCCGCCGACGGGTCGGGTGTGGAGCTCACGGCGGTGGCCGTCGCCGCCTTGTTGACGGTCTGGGTGTCGCTCCCGCTGGAGGTGGTGAAGTTGGTCCCCCCGTTGTAGGTCGCGGTGAGGGGATAGGCGGTCGCGGAGGCGGCGGCGTAGGTGTGGGTGACGGTGGCGATGCCGCCGGTGAGGGTGGCGGTGGTGGAGCTGGTGCCGTCGCCGAAGCTGAAGGTGACGGTGCCGGTGGGGGTGCCTGCTCCGGGGGCGACGGCGGCCACGGTCGCGGTGAGGGTGACCGGCTGGCCGGCGACACTGGGGTCGGGGGAGGAGACCAGGGCCGTGCTGGTGGCCGCCTTGTTGACCGTCTGGGTGTCCGAGCCGCTGGACGACGTGTAGTTGGCGTCCCCGTTGTAGGTGGCGGTGAGGGCATAGGGGGTGGCCGACGTGGTGGTGTAGGTGTGGGTGACGGTGGCGATGCCGCCGGAGAGGGTGGCGGTGGTGGAGCCGGTGCCGTCGCCGAAGGAGAAGGTGACGGTGCCGGTGGGGGTGCCGGCGCCGGGGGCGACGGGAGCCACGGTCGCGGTGAGGGTGACGGACTGGCCGGCGACCGTGGGATCGGGGGAGGAGACCAGGGCCGTCGTGGTGGTCGCCTTGTTGACAGTCTGGGTGTTCGAGCCGTTGGACGGCGTGTAGTTGGCATCGCCGTTGTAGGTGGCGGTGAGGGTGGAGGGGCCGCTGGCGGTGCTGGTGTGCGTGACGGTGGCCTGGCCGCCGGCCAGCGGCGCGGTGACGGAGGGCGAGCCGTCACCGAAGGCGAAGGTGACGGTGCCGGTCGGGGTGCCGGTCCCCGGTGCGACGGACGCCACCGCGGCGGTCACCGTCGTCGCCTGCCCGACCACCGTGGGGTCGGGGGAGGAGACCACGGCGGTGGTGGTGGCGGCCTTGTTGACGGTCTGGGTGTCCGTCCCGCTCGACGGTGTGTAGTTGGCGTCGCCGTTGTAGGTGGCGGTGAGCGGGTAGGGGCTGCCGGCGGTGTCGGTGTAGGTGTGGGCGACGGTGGCCAGACCGCCGGCCACGGGAGCCGTGACCGGGGCCGTACCGTCGCCGAAGTCGAAGGTGACCGTGCCCGCCGGGGTACCCGAGCCCGGCGCGGCGGACGCCACCGAGGCGGTGATCGTCATGGGCTGGCCGACGACCGTGGGGTCGGGGGAGGAGACCACGGCGGTGGTGGTGGCGGCCTTGTTGACGGTCTGGGTGTCCGTCCCGCTCGACGACAGGAAGCTCACGTCCCCGTCGTAGAGCGCGGTCACGGTGAGCGGCCCGCTGGCGCTCGTATAGGTGTGGGTGACCCTGGCCACGCCGCCGGACACGGGCGCCGACGTGGTCGCCGTGCCGTCGCCGAAGTCGAAGGTGACGGTACCTGTCGGCACCCCGGCTCCCGGCGCCAGCGCCGCCACGGTCGCGGTGAGGGTCACCGGCTGGCCGGTCACCGACGGGTCCGGCGCGCTGGTCACCGTCGTGAGGGTCGACGCCGGGGCGACGGTCTGCTGGTCGGTGCCCGAGGAGGAGCTGAAGTTGGAGTCCCCGCTGTAGTGCGCGCTGACCGTGTAGGGGCTGCCCGCGGCACTCACATAGGTGTGCGTGACGGTCGCCACGCCGCCGGAGACCGGAGCGGTGATGGTGGCCGTGCCGTCGCCGAAGTCGAACGCCACCGTGCCGGTGGGCACTCCGGCGCCGGGCGGGGTGGGGGTCACGGTCGCGGTGAAGGTCACCGCCTGGCCCGTCACCGTGGGGTCGGGGGCGGAGTTCACGGTGGTCGAGGTGGTGGCGGCGCCGGCCGACACCGTGTGGGGCGCGGTGGCGGTGGCGGGCGCGAAGTCGGGGTCCCCGCTGTAGGCCGCGGTGACGGCGTAGGGGGTGGCGGACGCGGACGCGTAGGTGTGGGCGATGGCCGCGACTCCGGCGGAGACCGGCGCGGTCACCGGCGCGGTGCCGTCGCCGAAGTCGAAGGTGACGGTCCCGGTGGGGGCGCCCGCGCCCGGCGGCACGGCGGTGACCCTCGCGGTGAAGGTGACCTCCTGCCCGGCTACCGACGGGTCCGGGGAGGAGACCAGGCTCAGTCCGGTGGCGCCCTGGCCGACGGTCTGGGTATCGGTGCCGGTCGACGGGTTGAAGTCGGGGTCGCCGCTGTAGTCGGCGGTGATCGGGTACGGGCTGCCGGCGGTCCCGGCCCAGGCGTGCGTGACGGTGGCGGTGCCCGCCGAGACCGCGGCGGTGACGGCGGGGGTGCCGTCGCCGAAGGTGAAGGTGACGGTGCCGGTGGGGTTGCCGGCTCCGGGGGCGGCGGGGGCCACGGTCGCGGTGAGCGTCACCGACTGGCCCGGCACCGACGGGTCGGGGGAGGAGGCCACCGCGGTGGTGGTCGCGGCCGCGGTGACGGTCTTGGTGCCGGTGGCCTTGGAGGGCGTGAATCCCGCGTCGCCGCTGTAGGCGGCGGTGAGGTTGTAGGGGCTGCCGGAGGTGCTCGACCAGGCGTGGGTGGTGCTCGCCGTGCCGTCCGTGACGGGTGCGGTGACGGGGGTGGTGCCGTCGCCGAAGTCGAAGGTGACGGTGCCGGTGGGGGTGCCGGCTCCCGGCGCCTCCGCCGTGACCGTCGCGGTGACGGTCACCGGCTGGCCGGACACCGAGGGGTCCGGCGAGAAGCTGATCACCGTCGTCGACACCGCGGGCTGCACGGTGTGGACGACCGCCGCCACCGAGGCGAGGAAGTCGGCGTCGCCGCTGTAGGTGGCGGTCACGGTGAACGGGCTGCCCGTCGAGGGCGGGTAGGCGTGCACGGCGGTCGCCTCACCGTCCGTCACGGGAGCCACGACCGGTGCGGTGCCGTCGCCGAAGTCGAAGGTCACCGTCCCGGTCGGGGTGCCGTCCCCGCCGCCGTCCGGTGCCACCCGCGCGAAGAACGTCACCGTCTGCCCGGTCACCGACGGCTCCGGGAGCCCGTTGACGGTGAGGGCGGTGGTGGCCGGGGTGACGCTCTGGCTCCCGCTGCCGGTGGAGGGGGCGAAGTCGCCGTCGCCGCCGTAGGTGGCCGTGACGGTGTAAGGGCTGCCGGAGGTGCCCGGCCAGGCGTGGGTGGTGCTCGCCGTGCCGCCCGTGACGGGTGCGGTGACCGCGGGGCTGCCGTCGCCGAAGTCGAAGGTGACGGTGCCCGTGGGGACGCCGTCCCCGGGCGCGTTGGCGAAGACGCCGGCCGTGACGGTGACCGGCTGGCCCGACACCGACGGATCGGGCGAGAAGACGACGACGGTGGTGGTCGCGGCCGCGGCGACGGTGTGGGTGCCGGTCCCGGTCGCGGGAGTGAAGTCGGCGTCCCCGCTGTAGGCGGCGGTGAGGGTGTAGGGGCTGCCGGACGTGCCGGTCCAGGTGTGGGCCGCCGTCGCCACGCCGCCCGAGACCGCTGCGGTGACGGGCGCGCTGCCGTCGCCGAAGTCGAACGTGACGGTGCCGGTGGGGTTTCCGCCCCCGGGCGCCGCCGCCGAGACCGTCGCGGTCACGGTCACCGGCTGGCCCGTCACCGACGGATCGGGCGAGCAGGCGACCGCCGCGGTGGACGGGGCCTGGCCGACGGTCTGGGTGACGCCGCCGCCGGACGCGGTGAAGTCGGTGTCCCCGCTGTAGGCGGCGGTCACCGCGTACGGGCTGCCGGACGTGCCGGTGAAGGCGTGCTGCACGGTGGCGACCCCGGCGACGACGGGCATCGCGACCGGCACCGTCCCGTCGCCGAAGTCGAAGGTCACCGTCCCGGTCGGCGAACCGCCGCCCGCCACCGGTTTCACCGTCGCGGTGAAGGTGACCGGCTGGCCCACGACGGAGGGGATCGGCGCGGCGGCCACCGTGGTGGTCGTGGCGTCCTGGAGGACCGTCTCGGTGGCGGTGACCACCGCGGAGGAGAAGTCGTCGCTGCCGTTGTAGGTGGCGGTGATCGTGTACGGGCTGCCGGCGACGGAGGCGTAGGTGTGCGTCAGATGGATCGCCCCGCCGGCCAGGGAATCCGTCACGGGAGCCGTGCCGTCGCCGAAGTCGACGGTGACCGTGCCGGTGGGCACTCCGGCGCCCGGCGGCACCGGGGTGGCCGTCGCGGTGAAGGTCACCGGCTCGCCCGCCACCGCGGGGTTGGGGCCGGTGCTCACCGCGAGGGTGACCGCGGACTGCAGCACGGTCTGGGTGGTGGTGCCCGTCGAGGCGGCGAAGTTCGGGTCGCCGCTGTAGTCGGCCGTGAGGGTGAAGGGGCTGTTCACCGTGGTGGTGTAGGCATGGGTGACCGTCGCCAGGCCGGCCACGGCGGGGGTGGTGACGGTCGGGGTGCCGTCCCCGAAGTCGAAGGTGACCGTGCCGGTCGGCGTACCCGTCCCCGGAGAAACGGCCGCGAGGGACGCGGTGATGGTCACCGGCTGCCCGGCCGTGGACGGGTCCGGCGAGGAGAAGACGGCGGTGGTGGTCGCCGCCGGGTTGACGGTCTGGGTGTCGGTGTCGGTCGAACCGGTGAAGGCGGCGTCGCCGTCGTAGGTGGCGGTGGCGGTGTACGGGCTGCCGGACGGGCCGGTGTAGGCGTGGACGGCGGTCGCGATCCCGCCGGTGAGGGGTGCCCGGACGGTCGGGCTGCCGTCGCCGAAGTCGATGGTGACCGACCCCGTCGGGGTGCCGGCGCCCGCGTCGACCGCGGCGGCGGTCGCGGTGAAGGTGACCGGTTCGCCCGTCACGGAGGGGTCGGGTGACGAGGTCAGGGTCGTCGACGAGGCGGCCTGGGAGACCGTCTGGGTGTCGAGGCCGGCCGAACCCGCGAAGTTGGTGTCGCCGTGGTAAACGGCGGTGACCGAGGCGGGGTTCGCCGCGGTGGTGTAGGTGTGGGCCGTCGTCGCCGTGCCTGCCACCAGCGGGGCGGTGGCGGGCGCGGAGCCGTCGCCGAAGTCGAAGGTGACGGTGCCGGTCGGGGTGCCCGAGGCGGGCGGGACGGCCACGACCACCGCGCTGAAGGCCACCGACTCGCCCACGGTGGACGGGTCGGGCGCCGAACTCACCGTCGTCGACGTGGTCGACACGCTGCTTTCGACGCGCTGGGCGGCCGTCCCCGAGGAGGCCGCGAAGTCGGGGTCCCCGCTGTATGCGGCGGTCACGGTGTAGGGGCTGCCCGCGGTGCTGGAGTACGCGTGCACCGCCGTGGCCAGGCCGTTGGAGACCGGTGCGGTGACCGTCGCGGTGCCGTCGCCGAAGTCGAAGGTGACCGTGCCGGTCGGGGCGCCGGCGCCCGGGGGCACCGGCCGCACCCGCGCGATCAGCGTCACGCTCTGGCCCACCGCGGCGGGCTCCGCCGACGACGTCACCACGGTGGTGGTCGCGGCCGGCGCGACGACGTGGGAGATGGTGTCGTCGGACGGTGCGAAGTCGGCGTCCCCGCTGTAGTGCGCCGTGATGGTGTACGGGCTGCCGGCCGCGCTGGTGTAGGCGTGGACGATGGTGGCCGTGCCGTTCTCCAACTGCGCGGTGAGGACCGGGGAACCGTCGCCGAAGTCGAAGACGGCCTGCCCCGTGGGGACGCCCGCCCCCGGTGCCTGGGGGGCCACGGTGACCGTCACCGCTTCGCCCGTCACGGACGGATCGGGCGCCGCGGTGACCGTGGTGGTGGTCGTGGCCGGCTCGACGCTGTGCAGGTCGGTGCCCGAGGAGGCGAGGAAGTTGGCGTCCCCGCTGTAGGTGAGGGTGACCGCGTAGGGGCTGGCCGCCGCACTGGCGTAGGCGTGGGTGGTGGCGCCGCCGCCGTCGGTCAGGGGGACCGTGACGGGCTGGGTGCCGTCGCCGAAGTCGAAGGTGACCGTGCCGGTCGGGGTGCCCGCGCCGGGCGGGACGGCCGAGACCACCGCGGAGAAGGCCACCGCCTGGCCGGTCACCGAGGGGGAGGGCGTGGCGCTCAGCGCCGTGCTCGACACGGCCTGGGTGACCACCTGGGTGTCCGACCCCGCCGATGGGTTGAAGTTGCCGTCGCCGCTGTAGGTGGCGGCGACCGGGTACGGGCTGTCCGCCACCTCGGGGTTGGTGTGGGTGACCGTCGCCGTGCCGCCCTCGACCGGTGCCGTGACCGGCGGGCTGCCGTCGCCGAACTCGAAGGTCACCGTCCCCGTCGGGGCACCGGCCGCCGGCGCCTCCGGGGTGATCTTCGCGAGGAAGGTCGTCGACTGCCCGACCGTGGACGGGTCGGGCGCCGAGTTCAGGCTGAGGGCGGTGTCGGCCGGCTGGACGGTCTGGTCGTCGGTGCCCGTGGACGGAGTGACGTTGCTGTCGCCGTTGTAGGTGGCGGTGACGGTGTAGGGGCTGCCGGCGGTGTCGGTATAGGTGTGGGTGGTGGCGGTGCCGCCGTCGGTGAGGAGCGCGGTGGTGGTGGGGCTCCCGTCGCCGAAGTCGAAGGTGACGGTGCCGGTGGGGGTGCCCGATCCGGGCGCGAGGGTGCTGACCGCGGCGGTGAACGTGACCTGCTGGCCGACGGTGGAGGGGTCGGGGTCGGAGGTTACGGCGGTGGCGGAGGAGGCCTGCCCCACGGTCTGGACGGTGGTGCTCGCGGACGCGCTGATGTCGGCGTCGCCGCTGTAGGCGACGGTGACGGTGTAGGGGGTGGCGGCGGCGTCGGTGTAGGTGTGGGTGGCGTCGGCGGTGCCGTCGGTGAGGGGGACCGTGACGGGTGCGGTGCCGTCGCCGAAGTCGAAGGTGACCGTGCCGGTCGGGGTGCCCGCGCCGGGCGGGAGCGTGCTGACCGTGGCGGTGAAGGTGACCTCCTGACCGACGGTGGAGGAGGCGGGGGTGGAGGTCACCGCGAGGGCCGAGGACGCCTGCCCCACGGTCTGGCTGCCCGTGCCCGTGGAGGCGCTGAAGCTGTCGTCGCCGTTGTAGGTGGCGGTGATCGTGTACGGGCTGCCGGCGGTGCCGAAGGCATGGGTGGCGTCGGCGGTGCCGTCGGTGAGGGGGAGCGTGACGGGTGCGGTGCCGTCGCCGAAGTCGAAGGTGACGGTGCCGGTCGGGGTGCCCGCGCCGGGCGGGAGGGAGGTGACCGACGCGGTGACGGTGACCGGCTGCCCGGCCACGGAGGAGGACGGCGAAATGCCCACCGACGTAGCGGTGGAAGCCTGTTGGACGGTCTGGGAGCCGGTGCCCGTGGACGCGGTGAAGTTGTCGTCGCCGTCGTACGTGGCGGTGACCGGGTACGGGCTCCCGGCAGCGGTCGCGTAGGCATGGGTCACCGACGCCGCGCCGCCCGACACCGGCAGCGTGACCGGGGGCGTGCCGTCGCCGAAGTCGAAGGTCACCGTGCCGGTCGGCACACCCGCGCCCGGAGGGGCGGGAGCGACCCGCGCGACAAAGGTGACCGGCTGCCCGGCCAGCGACGGGTCGGGGCTGGCGGCCACCGTGGTGGTGGTCGGCGACGCCGCCACGACCTGGGTGTCCGTGCCCGTGGACGAGGTGAAGAAGAGGTCGCCGCTGTAGGCGGCGGTGACGGCGTAGGGCGTGGTCGACGGCGCGGTGTAGGCGTGGCTGACCGTGGCCGTGCCGTCCGTGACGGCCGTCGTCACGGGTGCGGTGCCGTCGCCGAAGTCGAAGGTGACGGTGCCGGTCGGGGTGCCCGTGGTCGGGGGGACGGCCGTCACGGCGGCGGTGAAGGTGACCGGCTGGCCGACGAACGAGGGGTCGGGATCGGAGGTGACCTCCGTCGCCGAGGGAGCCATGTAGTCGAACGCGGCGGGCACCGTCACACTGCCACCCGGCGTGGTGACGGTGAGCGCGGCAGGACCGGGCGCCCCCGCGGGCGTCACCACCACGAGGAGGGTGTCGGAGTACGCGCGGAAGGACGTCGCGGGCAGCCCGCCGAGGGTGACGCCGGTGACGCCCGCCAGACCGGTGCCGGTCACCACGAGGGTGCTGCCGCCTGAGATCGGCCCGGCGGCCGGACTCACACCCGCGACCGACGGGGCGGCCGCATAGGTGTAGAGCAGGCGGTTGCTCACCCCGCCGATACCGGAGACGTAGACCGGGACGCTGCCCGGCCCCGTGACCGGGGGAGCGGTCACCAGCAGCTGCGCGTCGGAGACCACCAGGGGGAACGCGACGGCGTCGCCGAAGTGCACCAGCAGCGCGGTGCTCAGATTGGCGCCGCGGAGCGTGACCACATTGCCGCCGCCGACCGGCCCCGCGGCCGGGATCACTCCCGACAGGCTGGGCCAGTACTGGTAGAAGAAGTAGCCGACGCGGGCGGTGCCCCCGGGAGTGGTGACCGTGACCGGAGCCGACCCGCTGCCCGAGGGGGTCACCGCCACGATCGTCTGGTCGTCGACGACGGCGAAGCTCGCGGCCGGGCGGGGACCGAAGTACACGGCGGTGGCATAGCTGAAGTGGGTGCCGATGATCGTCACCAGGGTGCCGCCCGCGTAGGACCCCTGGTTCGGGAACACCCCGGAGAACCGGTTGAGGGAATCGGTCGCGCCACGGGCGGTGCGGGCCCCCGGCACGGCTGCGGCGAGGGAGCGCGACCGGCCGGGAACGCGGACGCTCTGACCGGTCACCGGGTCGATGACGGCGACGCAGTGCCCGTCGCGGTCGGTGACGAGGAGCAGCCCGCCCGGGCCGTACGGGGTCAGCATGAACCCGCCCCACTTCCTGCGGAGCGCCCAACGATCGTACCGGCGGGGGAAGTTCCCGCGCACGGCACCGGCGGTGGGGGGACGTACACAGGGCTGACGGGACGGACAGCATGCATAACGGCTCCAGACCAGCTCGCGCGCCTGCCGCAACACGCCGCGGACGCAGGCGTGTTGAGGGGGCCGGTACCTGCTCGTCCTCCACGAAGGAGCGCTCGGACGCAGCGTCAGCACGCTGAGGATCCGAAACGGGCAACACGCCTTCCGCTCCCCCGGGAAGCATGGGCGGCCCACCGGAATCGGACGGTCTCAGTAACCCATCGCGGTGAGGCCGAGGCAACGTTCCGGAACCCGGCTCACCCGAAAGGCCGAGCGGGAACTCGGCGCCACTTCACGACCCTTGGGACGGCGCCCGCCGCGGCGGAGGCCTACACCCAGTGCGGCACGGCACGCCCCGCGGGCGACATCTCCACTCCGCATTCGACGATCGCCGAGATCGCCGGGGCGATGTCGTCCGGGGACTCCACCGGGACGACCGGGAACGGGAAGCGGAGCAGGTTCCTGGGCAGCGACGGTCCCAGGACGAGCCCGAGCCGGGTGCCGTGCGCGGCCATCTCCCGGGTGAGGGCGCCCAGTTCGGCGGGCCGGACCACGTTGTGTACGAACAGCTCGCCGACCTCGTCCGCCGTCCGCAGGGTCCGCGCCTCCAGCGCGGAGCACAGCGGCACGGCCGGGGCGGTGAACGGCAGCCCGCGCACCAGCCGCCGCATCTCGGCGTGCGCCGGCCCGCCGAGCGGACTGTGCACCGTGACGCGGCTGCTCCCGCTGATCCGGACGGCACCGGGCGGGGCCTCGGCGGCGAGCCGCGCCAGCGCCGCGCCGTCCCCGGTCAGCAGCACCACCCGGTACGTCCCACTCGTGTCCCGGCCCAGGAAACCGCCGCACCGGACGGCACCGCCCACCGCGCCGCGGTACCACTCGGGGTCCGCGCCGGACGGCAGAAAGGCCAGCGCGAGAGCCCCCGCACGGTCCGGGCCCTCGGCGCCGCCGGTGCCGGCCAGCGTCCGGATCAGTGCCTCGCGCGGCAGCGCGCCCGCCAGCGCGGCGGCGACCATCGTCCCGACGCCCAGACCGCCCAGCACACCGGGCCGGATCTTGTGCACCGCGAGCACGTCATGGATCCCGAGCATCGCCGTCGCCAGCGCCAGCCGGCCGATCAGGGCACGCTCGTGCGGCCCGGCCCGGGAACGGCCTTGGCCGAGCAGCCGCCCGGCGTCCACGCCCGTCCACTCGGCGACCTTGCGATACCGGCGGCGCAGCACCGGAGAGCTGTCGTGGAACGCGGCCAGCCCGGCCGGGTCGTAGGCATCGAGATCGGTACCGCAGAGGAACGCGAGAGGGGCGTGCGTCATCGCCGCACGGCCGTGCGGGCCAGCGCCGGCACCAGGACCGCGCCCGCGACCAGATGCATGCACAGCAGCGTCACCTTGACACCGGTCGTCACCCCGCTCTGCAGCGGAGCGATCAGCGACAGGGCCAGCACCACGACCGCGATGACCGTCCACACCCGGCGCGCCCGCGGGGTCAGGCGCTCCAGCAGGGCGAGCAGCGCCCAGGCGGCGAAACCGGCGACGAGGCTGGCGAGAATGACCGTGGCCGGTCCGATGTGCTGGAGGGCGGCACCGGGCTTCATCCGCACATCGAGCCGCACGTCCAGCAGCACCGCGGCGATCGCCCACACCACGAGCGTGGCGGCGGCGGTCCCGAGGACGGCCAGAACCCGGGCGGACCGTGGTGATCTCGCGGTCATGATGAACCAACCTCCTGAAGGCGGACGTACAAGACCTGGCACGGCGGCGCAACGGGTGCCGAACCGCTGTCGTTCCTCGGGCGGCGCACGCCGCACCGTGAGGCTAGGCCCGCGGCGCCGTGCCGCGCCACCGGTCCGGTTCCCTGGCCCCCGAGAACCGGGGAAACGCCCAGACTTCCGCCGTAACGGGCCGGTAGGCCTTGTGCTGGTGGTCCGGGCCCACTGGATAGTGGCGGCAGTAACTGCTTCCCGATCCGCTCGGGACGAGGGTGCCGGCCGCGGCGCGGCCGGGCCGGTCCACAGGAAAGGACGGATCACCACGATGAGTTCCCCCCTTGCGGACGACGGCCTGTGGTGCCGGCGGTTCCACCCGGCCCCGGACGCGGGCCGGCGCCTGGTGTGCTTCCCGCACGCCGGCGGTTCCGCGAGCTTCTACCACCCCGTCTCGGCCGCGCTCAGCCCCGGCGTGGACGTGCTCGCCGTGCAGTACCCGGGACGGCAGGACCGCCGCCACGAACCGGCCGTCGACGACATCGGCCTCCTCGCGGACCGGATCGCCGAGGCGCTGGGGGCCTGGAACGACCGGCCGCTGACCTTCTTCGGCCACAGCATGGGCGCGCTGGTGGCCTTCGAGGTGGCACGGCGGCTGGAGCGCGACGGGGACGGCCCCGTGCGGCTGTTCGCCTCGGGCCGCCGGGCGCCGTCCGCGTACCGCGACGAGCAGGTCCACCGGCGGGACGACGACGGCATCGTCGCCGAGCTGCGGGCGCTGAGCGGCACCGACTCCCGGGTCCTCGACGACGAGGAGATGCTGCGGATGGTGCTGCCCGCGCTGCGCAGCGACTACAAGGCCGTCGAGACCTACCGCAGCGAGCCCGGGGCCGTCGTGCGCTGCCCCGTCACCGTGCTCGTCGGCGACGACGACCCCAAGACGTCCCTCGCCGAGGCCCGGTCCTGGGACGCGCACACCGCCGGTGCCTGCGACCTCCAGGTCTTCCCCGGCGGGCACTTCTACCTCGCCGACCGACCGCGCGAGGTGATGGACGTGCTCAGCGACCACTTCACCTCCACCGCCCTTCCCCACCATGCGTAGGTGCCGCCCCGCTGCCCCGACCGAGCCCCCCTGGAGCCCTGACAGCCATGCCTGAACCCCTACTCACCGCGTCGGCCACGCCCGCACCGCGCACCGGGCGACGGCCCAGGGTCGGTCACATCGACTTCCTCAACTGCCTGCCGCTGTTCTGGGGGCTGGCCAGGAGCGGCAGCCTGCTCGACATGGACCTGCGCAAGGACAGCCCGGACGGACTGAACGACGCCCTCGTCGCCGGCGCCCTGGACATGGGCCCGATCAGCCTCCTGGAGTTCCTCAAGCACGCCGATGAGCTGGTGGCGCTGCCGGGCATCGCCGTGGGCAGCGACGGCCCCGTGGAGTCCTGCCTGATCGTCAGCCAGGTCCCGCTGGCGGAGCTGGACGGCGAACCCGTCGCCCTCGGCTCCACCAGCCGGACCTCGGTCCGCCTCGCCGAGCTGCTGCTCGCCGAATCGGTCGGGGTCCGGCCCGAGTACTTCGTCTGCCCGCCCGACCTCACGGCGATGATGCAGCGGGCACGGGCGGCCGTGGTCATCGGCGACGCCGCGCTGCGCGCCTCCCTGCACGACGCGCCCCGGCTCGGCCTCCAGGTGCACGACCTGGGGCAGATGTGGCGCGACTGGACCGGACTGCCCTTCGTCTTCGCCGTCTTCGCCGCCCGCAAGGACTTCCTCGCCAGGGAGCCCGAGACCGTGCGCCGCGTCCACTCCGACCTGCTGGCGTCCCGCGATCTGTCCCTCGCCGAGGTCAAGGAGGTCTGCGAACAGGCCGCCCGGTGGGAGGCCTTCGACGCCCGGACGCTGGAGCACTACTACACCACCGCCCTCGACTTCAGCCTCGGTGAGCGCCAGCTCGCCGGAATCGCGGAATTCGCCCGCCGGGTCGGCGGCGGACAGGCCGGCTTCCCGCCGGACGTCCACGTCCAGCTCCTGGGCACCGAAGCGATCAGCACGTGACATGACCGGCAACGAGCCCGAAAACACCCCCGGAAAGGCCGTCGACATGCCCCGACCGTCCGAAGCCACCGACCGTGGCCTCCAGTCCGTACTGGACCGTGCCGCCGAGGGCGGCAGGGTGACCCCCGAAGAGGCGCTGGACCTCTACCGCCACGCCCCGCTGCACGCGCTGGGCTCGGCGGCCGACACCATCCGCCGCCGTCGCTACGCGGGCACCGAGCACATTGCCACGTACATCATCGAGCGCAACATCAACTACACCAACGTGTGCGTCACGGCGTGCAAGTTCTGCGCGTTCTACGCCGCGCCGAAGGACACTGACAAGGGCTGGACCCGCGATCTCGACGACATCCTGCGCCGCTGCGCGGAGACCGTCGAACTCGGCGGCACCCAGATCATGTTCCAGGGCGGCCACCACCCGGACTACGGCGTCGAGTACTACGAAGAGCACTTCTCGGCGATCAAGAAGGCGTTCCCCGAGCTGGTCATCCACTCGCTGGGGGCCTCCGAGGTCGAGCACATGGCCCGGATCTCCCAGGTGTCCGTCGAGGAGGCGATCTCGCGCATCCACGCCGCGGGGCTCGACTCCTTCGCGGGTGCCGGCGCCGAGCTGCTGCCGGCCAGGGCCCGCAAGGCCATCGCGCCGCTGAAGGAGTCCGGCGAGCGCTGGCTGGAGATCATGGAGGTCGCGCACGGACTCGGTGTGGAGTCGACCTCGACGATGCTGATGGGCACCGGCGAGACCAACGCCGAGCGCATCGAGCACATCCGGATGATCCGCGATGTCCAGGACCGTACGGGCGGCTTCCGCGCCTTCATCCCGTACACCTACCAGCCCGAGAACAACAAGCTGAAGGGCCAGACGCAGGCGACGGTCTTCGAGTACCTGCGGATGCTCGCCATCGCCCGGATCTTCCTGGACAACGTGCCGCACATCCAGGGCTCGTGGCTGACCACCGGCAAGGAGGCCGGCCAGCTCTCGCTGCACTACGGCGCGGACGACCTCGGCTCGGTGATGCTGGAGGAGAACGTGGTCTCCTCGGCCGGTGCCAAGCACCGCTCCAACCGCATGGAACTGCTCCAGCTGATCCGGTCGGCCGACCGGGTGCCGGCCCAGCGCGCCACGACCTACGAGCACCTCCTCGTGCACGACGACCCGGCCAACGACCCGGTCGACGACCATGTCGTCTCCCATCTGTCCTCCACCGCCCTCGACGGCCCGGACCAGGCGCGCAGCCACCCCGAGCTGAAGGTGATCGGGGCGAGCTGACGACCCCCTGACGCGGGCCGCGGCCCTTCCCGCACGGTGACCGGATCAGAGTGCTGATCCGGTCACCGTTGTGCTGCGCTGTGCTGTGTTGTGCTGTGCCGGGCCGGGCGCACGGCGCGGGGGAGTGACCGCGGGGCCGTCCCGGCGGACCCGCCCGCCGGGACTGCGGACCGGCGCACGCCGACGGGCCGGTTCCCGAGGAGAGATCCTCGGGAACCGGCCCGTGCGCTGCGTCTGCCGCGGCCCGTAGACCCGGGTCAGGCCGACTCGGCCTCCGGCCCGTAGACCTCCACCGCGTCCTTGACGCGCCGCACGTGGATGCACTCGCCGGGGCACTCCTTGGCCGAGTCCGCGACATCCCGGATCAGATCCAGCGGCAGCGGCACGGTCGCCCGGGGCGCCTGGCGCAGCTCGTCGTCCTCACCCTTCACATAGGCGAGGCCGTCGATGTCCAGCTCGAAGACCTCCGGCGCGTACTCCACGCAGATGCCGTCTCCGGTGCACAGGTCCTGGTCGATCCAGACCTCGAGTTCGTCGTCGTTCACGTTCACGTTGGTGGACATACCGCCTGCCTGCCGATCGTGGTCTTGGTCTGTGGTTTCGGGCGCTCGGGCCGGCTGGCCTCAGACCCGCATGGGCTGCGGCGCCTCACGGCGCTCGGGGTCCGGTCCGGGGTACTCGCGGATCGTCTCATACCGGGTGTTGCGCTCGACGGGGCGGAAGCCCGCGTCCCGGATCAGGTCGAGGATGTCCTCACGGGTCAGCTTGTCCGGTGTGCCGTAGTTGTCCGCGTCGTGCGTGATCTTGTACTCGACGACCGAGCCGTCCATGTCGTCCGCGCCGTGGTTCAGGGCCAGTTGCGCGGTCGAGACCCCGTGCATGACCCAGAAGACCTTGACGTGCGGGACGTTGTCGAACAGCAGGCGGGAGACCGCGAAGGTCTTCAGGGCCTCCGCGCCCGACGCCATGGTGGTCCTGGCCTGGAGCTTGTTGCGGACCTTGCCGTCCTGCATGTCGACGAAGTCGTGCTGGTAGCGCAGCGGGATGAAGACCTGGAAGCCGCCGGTCTCGTCCTGGAGCTCACGCAGCCGCAGCACGTGGTCGACGCGGTGGCGGGGTTCCTCGATGTGCCCGTAGAGCATCGTCGACGGGGTCTTCAGGCCCTTCTCGTGGGCGAGGCGGTGGATGCGCGACCAGTCCTCCCAGTGGGTGCGGTGGTCGACGATGTGCTGTCGCACCTCCCAGTCGAAGATCTCCGCGCCGCCGCCGGTCAGCGACTCCAGGCCGGCCTCGATCAGCTCGTCGAGGATCTCCGAGGCGCTCAGCCCCGAGATGGTCTCGAAGTGGTGGATCTCGGTGGCGGTGAAGGCTTTGAGGGAGACCTGCGGGAGGGCTTCCTTGAGAGCCTTGAGCGACCGCGGGTAGTAGCGCCACGGCAGCGTGGGGTGCAGACCGTTGACGATGTGCAGCTCGGTCAGGTTCTCACGCTCCATCGCCTTGGCGAGGCGGACGGCCTCCTCGATCCGCATCGTGTACGCGTCCTGTTCACCCGGCTTGCGCTGGAAGGAGCAGTAGGCGCACGAGGCGGTGCACACATTCGTCATGTTCAGATGGCGGTTCACATTGAAGTGGACGACATCGCCGTTCTTGCGCGTGCGCACCTCGTGGGCCAGTCCGCCCAGCCAGGCCAGGTCGTCACACCCGTAGAGCGCGATCCCGTCCTCGCGGGACAGCCGCTCTCCCGCATAGACCTTCTCCTCCAGCTCACGCTTGAGTCCTGCGTCCATCCCCAACTACCTTCCTGAGTGCTTGACTTGGCAAAGAGTGCGCGTGGTCGATGCGGGCATCGCCGTCAGTAGATCCCTTCGGGTGCGGCTCGGGAGACCTGCAGCGGCTGGACGTTCGCCACCCCGTCGCAGGGCCAGTCGGCCGAGGTGCGGTACCGCACGGCCTGGTCGCGTTCGAGGATGTGGGGCAGGAAGAGATCCTCGTGCAGCACGGTGAGTCTGACCTGGCCCACCTCCCCGTAGCCCACCGTCCGCGCCGGGTCGTTCCTGTCGACGACGGCCATGGTGACCTGCGGGTAGTGCGGGACGTACGGAAGGACGTCGCCGTTCTGCTCCGCGGGCAGGCCCATGGCGCACCCGAAGGTGTTGCCGTAGGCCGTCCCGATCCGGCCGCCGCCCAGCGCCCCGGCGAACTCCCGGTACATCGCCGGCACGATCTGTGTGCCGCCGAGTCCGACGCCGTCGAGCCGCCCGACCAGTTCCGGATGCCGTCGCACCAGCGCCTGGAACAACGCGGGCGTCGTCTCCAGGTAGTCGATCCGGCGGCTGCTCATGAGGTCCGTGATCTGGTCGACGACATGGTCGACATAGTGGTTGACCTCGGCCAGCCGGCAGCCCCGGATGAGCTGCTTGATCCAGCGCGGGTCGAGGTCGACGCCGTAGACCACCGACGCGTACAGATGGGCGATCTGCGCGGCGCCCTCGCCCACGACGTGCGGCCCGCCGGGAGTGGCGTACACCCAGCTGCGGCCCGGCTGGAAACCGGCCGTGACCAGGCCGAACCGGCGCCAGAGGGAATGGTGGTCGAGCATCGGCCCGGTGTAGAAGACATGGCACGGCCGGCCGGTGGTGCCGCCCGAGTCGAAGACCCGGCCCGACAGCGGGCGCGGCACGGCCTGCGGGACCAGGTCGACCGGGTCGAGGTCCCGCAGCTCGGCCAGGGTGAAGTGGCCGAACGCCGACAGCTCCGCGTAGCGCGTGATGTCGAACGGGTCAAAGGGCAGCGTGTCACGGCGCTTGAGCCAGTAGGGGCTCCCGGTCTCCGGAGCGAAGTGGCGGCGTACGACATGCCGGGTCCACGCGTCGAGATCCATGGACAGCCAGCGCCCCATGGCGGAGGTGTCCAGTGGTGCGGTGGTCGGCAGCATCGCCGTTCCTTTCCTGCCGGGAAGGCCGCAGTCGCGCGCGGATCGTGCGGGAGCCGGGCTGCCGCCCGCGCCGTGCGGCCGGACCGGCACCGGGTGGCGGTCCGGTGCGGCAACACCGGCGGCCCCTCTCATACTCGCCGAGGCCACTCTGGGGAATTCCCCATACCCACAGCGGCTTTCCTGGGAGGGACGGCGCCGGAGCTCCGGGCCGGCAGCCCGAACGAACCCCGGCGGAGGGGACCCATGGCCCAGCGGCTGACGCTCGCCCACTCACCGTGCCCGAATGACACCTTCACCTTCCATGCCTGGTCGCACGGCCTGCTTCCGGGGGCGCCCGGACTCACGGTGACCCTCGCGGACATCGACGTCACCAACGGCCTCGCCGAACGCGGCGCCGGGGACCTGCTGAAGATCTCCTACGCGGCCCTGCCGTACGTGCTCGACGAGTACGCGCTGCTGCCCTGCGGCGGCGCGCTGGGCCACGGGTGCGGGCCGCTGGTGCTCACCCGGCCCGAGGACGGCCCGGCCGGACCGGAGCGGCTGGCCGGCCGCCGCGTCGCGGTGCCCGGCGTGCGCTCGACCGCGTATCTGCTGTTCCGCCTGTGGGCGGCGCGGGCCGTGCCGGGCGGCGTGGGCGACATCGTGGTGATGCCCTTCCACGAGATCATGCCCGCGGTCCGGGACGGCGTGGTCGACGCGGGCCTGGTCATCCACGAGGCCCGCTTCACCTACCAGCGCTACGGGCTGCACCGCCTCGCCGACATGGGCGAGGAGTGGGAGGCCGACAGCGGCCGCCCGATCCCGCTCGGGGCGATCGTCGCCCGTCGGGACCTGGGGGAGGAGCAGCTGCGAGCGGTGGCCCGCGCCGCCGCCGACTCCGTCCGCCTCGCCTGGCAGGACCCCACCGCGTCCCGCCCCTACGTCCTGGAACACGCCCAGGAGATGGCCCCGGACGTGATCGAGCAGCACATCGGGCTGTATGTGAACGACTACACCGAAGCCCTCGGCACGGACGGCTACGCGGCCGTACGGGAACTGCTCGACCGCGCCGCCACCGAGGGCCTCGTCCCGCCCGTGGCGCCCGGCGCGCTGGACTTCCCGGGCGCCGGCCAGACGCCGTAGTCGCGGAGCCATGCCCCCGTCAGGATCGATACGGGGGCAAGGGCCGCCCGCCTAGCGGGAAACGAAGCGGTCCACCAGGAGGGTGAGGCGGTCGGGCAGTCGCTCGGCGGGCAGCCGGCCGGCGCGGGTGAGGGTGACCAGGCCGTGCAGCGCCGCCCAGAACGCCTCGACGAACAGCCCGGGTTCATCGGGGTGCGCATAGTCGGCGAGATGGTCCCGCAGCACCCCGAACGCCTCCTGCAGCGGCGCCGGCGTGCTCTCCTCGGCGAAGGGGAGGCCGTTGTCGAGGCTGAACATCGCGTCGTACAGCGCGGGATTGTCCGTGGCGAAGCCGATGTAGGTGCGCGCCAGCGCGGCCACCGTCCCACGGCCGGCGGGCCCCTTCGCCGCGGCGCGCAGCGCGCCCGTCAGCTCGGCGAACCCTTCCAGCGCGACCGCTCCCAGGATCTCCCTCTTCCCCCGGAAGTGGCTGTACAGCACGGGCTGGCTGTACTCGATCCGTTCGGCCAGCCGGCGGGTGGTGACCGCGTCCCAGCCGTCGCTCTCGGCGAGTTCGCGGGCGGTGCAGACGATCAGCTGGTGGCGGTTGGCCCGCTCGCGTTCCTTGCGTTCACGTACCGACATGCGGCAATCCTAGCACCGCTAGACAATCGAGCGATGGCATGCCTAGCATTGACTCAATACCTAGCGACGCTAGGTCCGGTCCTTGGGAGGGCACATGCACAACGCACTGGGAGTCATCGCGGTCGTCGTGGTCGGGCTGATGGTGGGCGTGGAGTTCGCGGTGGCGGTGTTCGTCAACCCGATCCTCGACCGGCTGCCGAACGACGGGGGAGTCCAGGCCCGCAGTGACGGCGCGCGCGTCCTCGGCCGGATCATGCCGTTCTGGTACATCGGTTCCGTCGTGCTCGGGTCGGTCTGGGCCGCGGTGAGCCGGGGCGGCGCCGGTGCCCCGCTCGTCGCCGCGGGAACGGCGCTGCTCGTCCTGAGCGTGGTGATGTCGGTCCTGCTGCTGGTACCGATCAACAAGCGGGTGGCGACCTGGTCGCAGGAGGGCGTGCCCGCGGACTGGAAGCAGCAGGTGGGGCGGTGGGACCGGCTCCACTACGTGCGCGTGGGCATCATCGTGTGCGCCTTCGCGCTGTTCACCGTCGCACTCGTCTGAACGCGTCGAGGGCCAACGCATCGAGGATCAACGGCTTCGAGGGTCAACGCTTCCAGGGCCGACGCTTCGGGAGCTGGGGCGCGGTCCCGTACCGTCGGCCCTGGCCCTGCCGGTACGGGACCGCCTCCCACCCTTGCGTGCCGCTATCCGTCGACGGTGACCCGGACGGCCTGGGTGCGGACCGCGTCGACCAGTTCCATCATGGCGACCGCGTCCTGCCGCCACCGGGTCTCCCCGGGGGAGGCCGCGGCGCCGCCGGCGGCCACGGCCTGCGCGAACCCCGTCAGGGACCGGTCCAGCTGATCGGCCGCCGGGAGCGTGAACTTCTCGACGTGGTCCTGTTCCTCCAGCACCACCTCAGGGCGGTAGCCGGCCGGCGGGGTGAACGCCCGGTCCACGGTGACCCGCGCCCCCGCGCCCCACAGGGAGTAGGACGACCCGTAGGTGTGCTCGAAGCCGAACTCGACGCTCGCCAGCACCCCGGACGGCGACACCAGCAGCGCCTGGCCCGACAGGTCCAGCCCGTCGGACCGCCGCACCCGCGCCGTGGCGCCCGCCACCCGCAGCCCGGGACCCAGCAGCATCGCGGCGGCCCGCAGCGGATACACCCCCGCGTCCAGCAGCGCACCGCCGCCGAGTTCGGGCACGTACCGGATGTCCTGCTCGGGCAGCGGCGGGAAGCAGAACGCGCCGCGGAACGCGCGCAGCTCCCCGAGCCGCCCCTGGGCGATCATCGCCGCGACCGCCTCGTGCTGCGGATGGTGCAGGAACATGAAGTTCTCCCGCAGCACCAGGTCACGGTCCGCCGCCAGCTCCACGACGGTGCGGGCCTCGGCCGCGGTCGTGGCGATCGGCTTCTCGACCAGGACGTGCTTGCCCGCGTGCAGCGCCCGGGCCGCCCACTCGCCGTGCAGCGATGGCGGCAGGGAGATGTAGACGGCGTCGATGTCCGCGCGCTCCAGGAGCCCTTCCATGGTGGCCGCGTCGCAGCCGAACCGGTCGGCGAACCGCCGGGCCCGCTCCGGACTGCGGCCGGCCACCGCGACAAGCGAGGTCTGCGGGCAGTCGGCCATCGCCGGGAGCACCCGCCGCCCTCCGAAGGACGAGGTACCCAGTGCGCCGAAGCGCACCGGCCCCGCGCCGCCGGAGTCGGGGGCCGGCCCGGCGGGCGCGGACAGCTGCTGTGGGGGAGTGGTGCGCTGAGCTGGCACGGAGTCATCCAAGAGAGGTCCTCGGGGGCGGAGGCGGGACGTCTGCCCACCCCGGTGAGCAGGGGGCGGCCCATCGGCCACGGAGTGCCGGGCCTGCCGCGGCGGCCGGGCAGCGGGGGGTCAGCCCCAGGTCACCGGCAGTTCGAACACGCCGTAGTGCATCGCGGTCTCCCGCAGCGGCACCTGCTCCGCGGGCACCGCGAGCCGCAGGTCCGGGAAGCGGTCGAACAGCTTCTGGAAGCCGATGCGCAGCGACGCCCGCGCGAGGTGCTGGCCGAGGCACTGGTGGATCCCGAAGCCGAACGCCAGATGCCGGCGCGAGGGGCGGTCGATGTCGAACTCGTCGGCGTTCTCGAAGTACCGCGGATCACGGTTGGCCGACGGCAGCGAGAGCACCACCGTCTGCCCGGCCTTGATGGTCCGGCCGCCGACCTCGACGTCCTCCAGCGCCACCCGGCTCGCTCCGAAGTGAGAGATCGTCAGATAGCGCAGCAACTCCTCGACGGTGTTCTCCATCAGCTCCGGCCGCTCGCGCACCTTCGCCAGCTGCTCGGGGTGCTCCAGCAGCGCGAAGGTGCCCAGCGCGAACATGTTGGGAGTGGTGTCGAGCGCCCCGCCGATCGCGATCCAGGCGATGTTGAACATCTCCTGTTCGGTCAGCTCGCCGGTCGCGATGAGCTGGCCGAGCAGGTCGTCCCCCGGCTCGCCCGCGAAACGCTCGGCCATCATCCGCTCGAGCGTCGCGTTCAGCTCGGTGTTGTGGTGGATGAACTCCTCAAGCGTGTAGTCGATCCGCATGATGACCGAGAAGTGCTCCGCCAGGGCAATCAGATCGCTCTCGGAGACCCCCATGATGGAGCAGGTCGACCTGGCGGGGATCTTCTCCGCGAAGACCTTCACCAGGTCCACCGGAGGCTCCATCTCGGCCATCTCGTCGAGCACGCCGTCGATGATCCGCTCCAGCGTGGGCTCGTACTGCTGGATCTTGCGCACGGTGAAGAACCCGGTCAGCAGCCGCCGGTAGCGGGTGTGCTCCGGGGCGTCCATCCGCACGAAGTTGCCCGGCGCGGACGGCTCGGGGGCGTACTCCTCGACGGGGAACGGCGGCGAGTGCACCAGCGCCAGCAGCTCGCTGCGGTGGCTGAAGCGGGCGTCGGTCATGATCTGGCGGATGTGGTCATGCCGGGTGATCAGCCAGCCGTCCTTCTCGCGCGGCGACAGCTCGAAGGCCACCGGGCTGATCGGGTCCTCCTCGCGCAGCTGCGCGTACTCGGCTGCCGGATCGAAAGGGCAGGTGCGCTTGTACGGGATCACCGGCTCTTTCGGCTCGTAAACCATGACTCCTCCGTTGCTGTTGGTGGCCACTGGGGCGCCGCGTTCGGAGCCCGTGTGCGGCGTGCGGCCGCACCGGGTACGACGGGCGGCCGTCGCAGACCGAAGACAGTGGTCCGGTTCGGGAAGCGGGACAGCTCGCTGCCGTGCACCACGGGGCGGGCGGCGGCCGGTCGAGCGTGCGGTCGAGGGCAGGTCCGCACTACACGGTGCGCGGGCGGCGCCCCGGGGCCGTGGTGGATCCCATGGCGACTCCCCTTTCGGTGTGGCCCGAGCCCGATGACAGCCACAGCCCAGCACGGACCGGTCACAGGGAGCCAGTCCGGTGGGGGAACTCTAGGGAATTGCCAGTCAGGGACGGCGCGCGCGAGGGCACCGTGCGAGCGCCCTCCGGGCGGGTTCGGCGGGCGGGTGCCGGCAGCCCGGACGAGGACCTCCCGGCGGGGGACCGCACAGCCGTGACGAGGCGCCGCAGGGCCACCACGAGGTGCCGTACGACCCCGGTCCCGCCGTCCCGCGCGCGAAAGCCCCACCGGCCCTACTGCGGAGGATTCCCGTGCTTGCGCGGCGGCAGCTCGGCCTGCTTGGTCTGCAGCATCGCGAAGGAGCGGATCAGCACCGCCCGCGTCTCGGCCGGGTCGATGACATCGTCGACCAGCCCGCGCTCGGCGGCGTAATACGGGTGCATCAGCTCGGACTTGTACTCCTTGACCATCCGCGAGCGCATCGCCTCGGGATCGTCGGCCTCCGCGATCTCCTTGCGGAAGATGACATTGGCGGCCCCCTCGGCACCCATCACCGCGATCTCGTTCGTCGGCCAGGCGAAGGACAGATCCGCCCCCACCGAGCGGGAGTCCATGACGATGTACGCGCCGCCGTAGGCCTTCCGCAGAATGAGCTGGATACGGGGAACGGTGGCGTTGCAGTACGCGTACAGCAGCTTGGCGCCGTGCCGGATGATGCCGCCGTGCTCCTGGCCGACGCCGGGCAGGAAACCGGGCACATCCAGCAGCGTCAGCAGCGGAATGTTGAACGCGTCGCAGTGCTGGACGAAGCGGGCCGCCTTTTCCGAGGCATGCACGTCCAGCACACCGGCGAGCGACCGCGGCTGGTTCGCGACGACGCCGACGACCTCCCCGCCGAGCCGGGCCAGCGCACACACCACATTCGTCGCCCAGCGCTCCTGGACCTCCAGGAACTCGCCGTCGTCGGCGATCTCCTCGATGACCTCGCACACGTCGTACGGCTTCCTGCCGTCCGTCGGCACGATGTCCAGCAGGCGGTCGCAGCGGCGGTCGGCCGGGTCGGTGGTGGGCTCGGCGGGCGGTCGCTCCCGGTTGTTGCCGGGCAGCAGCGACAGCAGATAGCGCACGTCGTCCAGGCAGCTGGGCTCGTCGTCGTACGCGAAGTGGGCGACACCGGAGATCTCGGAGTGCACATCGGCGCCGCCGAGCCCGTTCTGGGTGATCTTCTCGCCGGTCACCGCCCGGACCACATCGGGACCGGTGATGAACATCTGCGAGGTGTCCCGGACCATGAAGACGAAGTCGGTGAGCGCGGGGGAGTAGGCGGCGCCTCCCGCGCACGGGCCCAGCATCACCGAGATCTGCGGGATGACGCCCGAGGCGCGGGTGTTGCGGTGGAAGATGCCGCCGTAGCCGGCCAGCGCCACGACACCCTCCTGGATACGGGCGCCGGCGCCGTCGTTGAGCGAGACCAGCGGGGCACCGGCCGCCAGCGCCATGTCCATGATCTTGTGGATCTTGGCGGCATGGGACTCACCCAGCGCGCCGCCGAAGATCCGGAAGTCGTGCGCGTAGACGAACACCGTCCGCCCGTGCACCCGCCCCCACCCGGTGACGACCCCGTCGGTGTACGGCCGGCGGGCCTCCAGACCGAACCCGCTGGCACGGTGCCGGCGCAGCGGCTCGACCTCGGTGAAGGAACCCTCGTCCAGCAACAGCGCGATCCGCTCCCGGGCGGTCAGCTTGCCCTTGTCGTGCTGCACCCGCGTCGCACGCTCGCCGGGCCCGCTCCGGGCCTGCTCGTGCAGGGCGTGGAGTTCGGCCACCCGCCCCCGGGCATCGTGCGGCGCATGCTCGGCGGGGCTCTTCTCGCGGTAGGTCATCGGCAGCGAATCCACCTCTCCACATCGGCGCTTGCCCGCATGTCCCCGGACGCGGCTACGGGTTCCGCGGCGCTGCGGCGGGTGGCGGCACCGAGGCCGGGCCGCGGAACTCCAGCGTGCCGTCCCGTCTCCAGCGGCCGAGCCGGCCCGACGCCAGCACCGGCGCGGTGTCCTCCGCCAGGCAGGCCCCGTCGGAGCTGCGGATGCTGCCGTAGGGCAACGCGGGCCCCGTGGCGTGGACTTCACCGGTCTGCCCGTTCGGCACGGGGCTGCCGGCCGGGTCCACCACCTGCACATGGACGCCGGGCACCGGGCGACTGGCCCCCGGATGCTCCGGCCAGGGGTTGTCGGGGCTGAACTCCCGGACCGTCCACGGCAGGGTGCCGTCCGCCGCGGCGAACTCCACCCACAGCGGCGCCCGCGGCAGCACCTCGAAATGCCGGTCGATCACGGTGCGCGGACAGGCGCCGCCGATCAGCACCGTCAGCCGCGGGGACACCGGATGGGAGGCCAGCGAGAGCGGCTGCAGCAGCCGCGCGTACTCCTCTGGGCCGAAGACCGCGGCGGCCCTGCGCCTGGGCGCCGGCGAGCAGGTGAAACCGCCGAAGCGGGCCGGCGCATGCAGCGTGCCCCCGCAGGCGAACGCCCACCACATCGCGGGCAGCGTCGTCGGGCGGACGGGCGGATGGTGCACGATCACCCCGTCGTGCGCGCTGCCGGCCCGCCGGATCCTGGCGGACAGCGCCAGCTGCCAGGCGCGGTGGTCGGTCAGATAGCCGCCGACCCCCTGGCAGTCCCGGTCGGAGACCAGCAGATAGGCGGCCTCGGTGTGCCCGGAGCGCGGCAGCGCGGGGTCCGGCGGCTGGGCGGCGATCTTCGTCCAGGTGGCCGGATCGTCCAGCACCCACGACATGCAGCGGTAGCTCCACACCGGCCGCGTCGAGGTGCTGCACAGCACCGCCCGGGCCCCGCTGACCGCGGTGATCCGGTCGAGCCGCGCACCACGGGAGGCCGCGGGAACGGGAACGCACACCCCGCCGGCCTTCAGCACCGCGAGCTGGCCCACGACCGCCTGCCGGTGGTCGTCGCAGTGGACGACCACCGGGTCGCCCAGCTGCACCCCGCCGCGCACCAGCTCCGACGCCAGCTGCCCGGCCCGCGCCTCGGCCTCCCCGTAGGACAGGTGGTGCTGCCCCTCCTGGACGGCCCTGGCCATCGGGAACCTGCGGGCGATGCTGCTGAACATGCCGTCCAGGGTCAGCGGCAGGGTCTGCGGCAGCCGCCGCCGGTAGGGCCGGTGCTCCATCTGCCCGAGCCTGCCGCCGTCGGACAGTGTCTGCTGAGCGACCACTTCGTCCCCCTTTCGTGCCGGCGACCACAAAAGAACGTCCGAGTGACGTGCGCGCCGCATGCCCGGTGCGCAGTCGTGGCTCGAACCGGCGCCCTGCCCGCACAGCCCAGGCCGGGAAAGGAGCTTTATCGGCCGCGGCACCACCGGACGGGCCGGCGCAGCCCCGGCCACACCGCCCTTCCGCACCTCGCGGCAGCGGCGCTACCTCAGCGGCGGCCACTCCCACCAGGCGAACCATCGGCCGATCGACAGCTTCGCCGTACGTTTTGCGTGCGGACAAGGCCATGTGCGGGGAACTAGGAGAATTGCTGGTTGTCCGGAGGTGGTAAGCGAGAGAGCGACGGGCGGCCGCCGGACCGATGACGCCGACCGCCGCGAGGGCTCCTGCGGACGCCCGCCGACCTCATGGACCGGCTCGACGCCTTCCTGTCCCACCGCCGCACGCGGCCCGCGCCCACCTCGCACGGGAGGCGGACGGACCGCAGCTCGACGCGACCCGTCCGGAGCCGCACGCCCGGGGCGTGGCCCGAACGCCCCGGCAGCCCACCCGCACGCCGTAGAGCATCTGCCCAAGCTCAACTAGCCTGCTGCATCGGGCACTTGACGAAGCGGTACGGGAGGACGCGGTGACCTCACTCATGCTCAGGACGACGACGCTCGGGCGTATCACGGCAGGAGCCGCGGTCGGCACACTGCTGTTGCTGAGCCCGGCCCCCTTTGCGCCAGCGACCCCCGCGTCCGGTGCGCCGGTCGGCGCGTACGCACCCGCGACGGCCGCCCTCACCTGCGGGACCGACGTCAACCCCAACGCCCTCACCCACCCCGAGACCATCACCTCCACCCGCATCGGCCGCGCCACGGTGTCCCTGCGCGACGGCCGGCGCGGCGGCCACCTCTACCTCTGGGCCCGGATCACCGGTGCACGCCGCGGCGACACCGTGCGCCTCGACTGGTCGGACCCCGGCCCGGGCGGCCGCCGGCACCGGTGCTCCGCCACCGTCCACTCCGGTTCCGACCAGCACACCGTGGCGGCCGCGTACGTACAGAACGGCAGCAGCTACCGCCAGTTCCGCGCCTGCGGCCACCACGGCGGTGTCACCCGGTGCACACGCTGGGCTCCCTAGGGGCCGTCGTCGCAAAAGTCCACCTTGCGGTGAGGTAGGGGGCCTCGGACGGGCTCCACGAAACCGGCGTCGGCGCCGGATTCCGCTTCAAACCCGGTGCCTCCACAGCCCCGTGCATTCACGCCGAGTTCCGGCCGTGCGGGGGCTCACGATTCCGGCCACGTCGGAAAAGGATCTGCGGCCGAGGACTGCCCTCATCGCGGAATATCCGGTTCCGCGGAGAAGTGCGCCGGGGCATGAGTACGATCACCGCCGTTGAATCCTGCACCTCCATGCAGGTGTTGTCTCGTTCCTGGCTTGATTCGCCGGTGCGACTTGATGATCCGTTCGTCCCTGCCAGCATGTGGCGGCGCGGGCCGACCTTCGGCCCGCCGCTCCAGCCCTCCGCGGCCCGGCCCCGGAGGGGGAGCCGAGACGAACAGAGGAGTGGACCATGTCGCGTCCCACCCGGCGCCAGGTGCTGTACGGCAGCGCCGCGGCCCTGACCGGCGCCGCACTCACCGCACCGATCGCCCTCGCCGGCACCGCCGCTGCCCGTCCCGCCGAGGGCCACGGCCACCCGGCGGAAGACGGCCACCCGGCGCCTGACGGGCACTCCGGCCACGACATGCCGGAGCCCTTCGACGAGATGTACCAGGGCCGCCACATAGAGGGCTGGCCGGCCGACGAAGAAGGCATACGGAAGGGCAGCGCGCAGAAGGCCAAGTCACGCAAGGCACACGCACGTCACGGGAGCGGCGGAGCCCACGCGGAGCACTCCGCCGACCACGGCGGCATGCACGACGGCATGGACTTCGTCGTCCGCATCGACAACGACGACCTCCATGTGATGCGGAACGCGGACGGCACCTGGATCAGCCTGGTGAACCACTACCAGACGTTCAGCACGCCGCAAGCCCTGGCGCGCGCCGCCGTCCGTGAACTCCAGGGCGCTGACCTGGTGCCCGTCATCACCGGCTGAGGCCCGACCAGACCGTCCCCCCACCGAGGAGTCCTCGACATGGCAGTCCGGAAGAATCAGGCGGACCTCACCGCCACCGAAAAGCGGAACTTCGTCGACGCGGTGCTGGAGCTCAAGCGCAGCGGCCGCTACGACGAGTTCATCAGCACCCACAACGCCTTCATCATCGGTGACACCGACGAAGGTGAGCGCACCGGCCACCGTTCGCCGTCGTTCCTGCCCTGGCACCGGCGGTTCCTGCTCCAGTTCGAGCAGGCCCTGCAGAGCGTCACGCCATCGGTCATGCTCCCCTACTGGGACTGGACCGTGGACCGCTCACCCCGCAGCTCCCTGTGGGCCGACGACTTCCTCGGCGGCGACGGGCGCACCGGCGACGGCCGGGTGACCTCGGGACCGTTCGCCTTCGGCAGCGGGAAGTGGCCGATGAACATACGGGTGGACGGCCGGACGTTCCTGCGCCGCTCCCTCGGCACCGGAGTCCGCGATCTGCCGACCCGGGCCGAGGTCGACCGGGTGCTCGCCATGAGCGTCTACGACGCCGCCCCCTGGAACAGCTCCTCCGACGGCTTCCGCAACAACATCGAGGGCTGGCGCGGCCCGAACCTGCACAACCGGGTGCACGTCTGGGTCGGCGGTCAGATGACCACCGGCGCCTCACCCAACGACCCGGTCTTCTGGCTGCACCACTGCTTCATCGACAAGCTCTGGGCCGACTGGCGGCGGATGCACCCCACCTCGCCCTATGTGCCGAACGGAGACACACCCGACGTCGTCGACCTCCACGACACGATGAAGCCGTGGAACGACATCACGCCGGCCGACCTGCTGGACCACACCAAGTTCTACACTTATGCATGACAGGTCCATGACATCCGAGTCGGCTGCATCCGATCCCCTCGCGGGCTTCTGACCGCGGCCCGGCCCCTGCGGGCACGGCATGGCCACCACGCAACGCGCTGCGTGGTGGCCATGCCGGTGCCGGTGCGCCACTCAACGTCCCACGTGCGCTTCACCGCGACGCCGGGTGTGTTTCGGCTAGGGTGTGTGCCGGAGGTGATCCTGTGGCCAACGAGCAGGACAAGCTGTTCGCCTCGGTCGACGCGCTGCTGGACCACGTGGCGGACCAGGACGCGCTGCCGGAGCCGGCGGAGCGGCGGCGGCTGCGTGAGGCGGGCGGTCTGAGCCAGGATCAGGTGGCGCGTGCGTTGTCGGTGCGCCGGGAGACCGTGACGAGCTGGGAGGCCGGCCGGACCGAGCCGCGGCCGCCCAAACGCGCCGCGTACGCCCGGCTGTTGGAGGGCCTGGCCGACCGCTACCCCGCAGAGCCCACTGAGGCCCGGGGGACGGCCGACCTCCCCGCACCGACGTCGCCGGACGCCTCCGCACCGACCGCGCCGCAGACCGCCACCCCCGGCGTACCGATGACGGTCCACGCCACCCCGGCGCAGGTGCCGCCCCCGGCATCCCCGGCCACCCCGACGAACGCGCACCCACAAACTTCGCCGCCGAAAAGCTCTCCGCCGAAGCACCCCGAGCCGAAGAACCTCGCACCGAAGCAGGTCACGAAGCAAGCCACGAAGCAGGCCGCGTCGAGGAAGCCGGCCGACGCCCCGTCCGAGACCGACCCCCGCTTCGCCCACGGGCCGCTGGGAGTGCTCGACGACGACGGGTCGCTGTACTGCGTCGGCGGTCTGGTTCTCGACTGCCCGGCCAAGACCCTCCCGGAGCTGGTCGCCTGGACGCTGACCGAGGCGAAGCTCGGCGCGCCGCGGCTGCACCGCTCCGGCAAGGATGCCGACCCGCTGCTCGTGCTGACCGCCGCGTCCGCCGAACTCCTCGGCCTGCCGGCGGAGCTGGAGGACCGGCGCGGACTGCGCCTGCCCGACGATCACCCGGTGATCAAGCAACTGGCGCATGAGGACTGGCAGTTGACCCGGCGCGGCTTCGGTCCCTGGGCACGCATCTACCGTCCCGCGGAGGGCGGCAGGCGCCAGTGCGTGCAGCTGGCCGTCCTGCCCTGGGGCGCGCTCGACGAGCGTTCCTGGGGTGCCACGGGGCAGCTGCCGCCGGCCGACGTCGCCGCCGTACTCGGTTCCTACGCCCAGCGCGTCATCACACCGCGCGGTTCGACCGCGGTGTGCGGCCTGGAGCTGATGACCGCGCTGCGCCCGCCGACCCGCGCCGTCCGGGACGAGTCCGGATCCTGGGTGTCCGGCCCGGTACCGGGCTCGCTCACGGAAGCGGTGGATCCGGCGCCGCCCGAGGCCCCGATGGAACACCCCGTCGTCGCCGCCCGCTACCCCCGTTTCCACGAGCGCACCCCCGACCAGGTCGTCGACGAAGAGGCCTACGACTGGTTCCGCCCCCTCACCGACGAGGAGTGCACCGCGGGCTACACCCACGCGGTCGGCCTCGACGTCAACATGGCGTTCGCCGCGGCCGCCAACCGCCTCCTCGTCGGCCTCGGCCCCGCCACCCAGGAGAAGCACCCCGACTTCGACCCGAAGCTGCCCGGCTCGTGGCTCGTGGACCTCTCCCACGTCGACCTCGACCCCCGCCTCCCGTCCCCTTTCACCCCCAAGGGCGTCCGCCCGGACGGACCGGCCTGGTACTCGACCTCCACCGTTGCCTACGCCGTGGAACTCGGCGCCCGCGTACAGCCGACGGAGGCCTACGTCCGCCACGACAGCGGCGCCTACCTCGACCCCTGGTACACCAGGCTGCGCGACGCCTACATGGCCACCATGGCCGACCTCGGCGTCACCACCGGCATGACCGACGAGGACTTCCTCGCCGCCATGGCACACCACAAGCGCGTCGATCCGGGTCGGGCCGCGGTCCTCTCCGCCATCAAGTCCAGCGTCAAGGGCGGCATCGGCAAGCTCCGCGAACGCCCGCAGAGCGCGCGGCACAAGCACGGCGAGCGCTGGCCGGCCCTGGAACGCCCGACGTGGAGCCCGCACATCCGGGCGGAGTTGATCGGCAAGGCCCGCACCAACATGCACCGCAAGATGACCAGGCTCGCCGCCTTCGGCCTGTTCCCCGTGGCGGTGCTGTCCGACTGCGCCGTGTACCTCTCCCACGGCCCGTCGCCGCTCGACTTCCTGCCGTACACCCCGGAGGGCAAGCCGGTGCCGGGCGGGTTCCGCCTCGGGGTGTCGCCCGGCATGGTCAAGCACGAGGGCACCCAGGACTTCCTGTGGCTGGCGTCGATGATCGAGGACGAGCAGCTCAATCCCGCCCGGCACATCAAGGGCACCGACGCCGCCGCCGACGGGGAGTAGACCAGCGCCATGGGCATCATCCAGGACAGCCTCGACAAGGCAGCGGAACACACCACCACCCGCCCCATCCCGAAGTCGGGACCAGCGCAGATGCGGTTCCTGGTCAAGGCGGAGAAGGGCTCCACGAGGGCCGTCGCCGAGCTGCTCGGCATCTCGCAGCGCACCGTCGAGCGCTACGTCAAGGCGCAGCTCAAGCGCCCCCGCAGCGACCTCGCCGCACGCATGGAACGGGAGGTCCGCAAGCGCTGGCAGCCGCGGGTCCGCGAACGGGCGAAGAAGCGGGCGGCGACCACCGACGGCATCGTCATCGAGACCCGGGCCCGCTTCGGCTTCACCGCCGCCCCCGGCTCCACCGACGACGGCCGCATCCGCCTCATCACCCAGGCCCTGCCCCCCGCCTACGCGGCCCGGCTCTTCGACGCCCAGGCCGCCGGCGCCGCCGAGCAGGACCTCCAGAACATCGCCGCCGAGGGCCTCCAGGAGATCTACTTCAAGGACCGGGGCCGCCGCGCCGACGGCCTCCAGGTCGAGTTCACCGACATCGACTATGTGGAACTCGACTATTAGCCACTCCGCCGGACGGGCGGGCGCAACGGGACCTGTGACTGAGCGCTTCATTTGGCGAGTGGGCACGTGAGTTGGCGACCGGAGTGCTCGGTGTCGATGGCGTGGATGAGCTGGTCCGCGTAAGCGTCGAGGAAGGGCTTCATCTGCTGGTAGTAGGGCTGCTTGTTCTGCTTGAGCCAGTGGGCGATGTCGTAGCGGTCCCGGCTCCATGCCGCTTCATGCTTGGGGTCGTGCCGAGCTTCCGGAGGGCATGGGGCGAATTGGGTCTCGCCGTGGGTGACTCGGGTCCAGATGTAGGCCGTCACGGCGAGGCGGGCTCGGTCGTCGGCGACGTAGCGGGGACTGCGTCGGCGCTCCAGTCGGGCCGCGATCTGGTGCCATGAGTCGGGTGGCAGTGTCCAGTCTGCGAGGTGTTCGCGGCGATGCCGGTAGTTGATCAGCGGAGCGGAGGTGAGCTCTGCGGCGATGGCGTCCAGTGCCCGCTCGTATGCTTCCGGGGTGCCCTGGCGGCGGGTCCAACTGGTGATGGGGGAGCCCAGGCCCTTTCCGTCGATGCCGAGTCCGAGGAATTCAGCGGCGTCGACGATGGTCTTTCCGAGGGCTCGTCGGACGAGGAAGGCTGAGGTTGTGCGCCGCAGGACCGGCATGCTGAAGGCGACGGTGAAGGCGCCGAGGTGGCGTTCGGCCCACTCCAGGGGGAGGAACGCCGGAACGTGCTGGGGTGCGTAGCCGAGACCGCGCTGGGGCAGTCGGCTTCCGCCCCTGCCGCTTCTGCGGTGGGTGGAGACCAGGTATTCAGCGGCGTCTCGGAATCTCTGGGAGCACTCGTCCTGGTAGCGGCGGAATGTGGTGTCCCAGCTCCGATGACGCTTGGGTTCGATGCCGCTGCGGGTGCGGTTCTCGACCGGCGCGAGGGGAGCCAGCGCGGTTCGCAGGTCGGCGGCCGCCAGGATGGCATCGGCAGCGAGGAGGATGCTTGCGCAAGCGCGGGCATCCTGGGGCGGTGCACTGGCGTGGAGAGAGTGCGAAGGGTCCTGGCGGCCCGCCAGCACCAGATCGGTGCGGTGGGTGTCGACGCCCGGTGCGGATGGGCGGGCCTTCGGCCAGGTGATCGTGACGAGCCCGCTGACCATCTGGAGGTCGGTGAAGTACTCGCTGGCAGTGGCCGCCGGAGTGCCCGGGCTGAGCATGGCGGTGATCTTCATCTGCAGTGCGGCGAGTTCGTTGGGCAAGGGGCCACCCGGTTCGGACTGCGGCCGGTCCAGGCGGGCTCCGCAGAGTTGGGCTGCCCGCCGTGCTCGGGACAATCCGTGGGCGAGGGGCGCTCTGCACTGGGCCGGGTGCAGACCGGCGATGGTCGGCCGGGGAATCAGCACTCCGTGTCGGCCGGCGATGGATTGCCGGCAGTCAGGGCAGGCATGCTCGAGGAAGCGCCGATGGTGTGAACAGGCGAAGACGACGGGCAGTCTCCAGTCGGTCTTCCATGGGCCTCCGTGGTCCGTTTGCAGGGAGGTTCCGTCGCCGGCGAGGCAGTCGGGGCAGTAGCGGGCGGCTGCGGGGAAGAGCCAGTCCAGTGCGGGGATGCGCTTGCCGGTGCGGACGACGTCGAGGCTGTGGACGATGGGCGGGTAGCGGGGTGCGAGCGGCAGTAAGGTCAGAGCCGTGGCTTCGGCCTCGGTGAGCCGGGTGGCCGTCCGGAAGTCGTTCATCCGTTGGGCCGGCAGCTCGAGGGAGAGGGCGGTGCGGGTGATGGCTTGGGTGTTGGGCTGGAAGTCGGCCAGGCCGGTGTGGCGTAGGACGGTGTCCGGGGCGACGTCGAGGCGGTGGGCGAGTCGCATCACGTAGCCGGCCAGGAGTTCTCCGGCCAGCGGGTCCAGGCTCCGGGGCAGAGGTGTGATCACCGGGCGCCCTTCTGAGCTGTGCCGAGGGGGCCGCGGTCGTCGTAGACGGTGTTGCGGCCGCGGCGGGAGCGCTGGCGTGGGGCGGGCTTTTCGGGGACGTTGGGGACTTCGCCGGCGTCGGCGTCGCGTTGGTCGCTGTCGCGCAGGTCGATGGCGATGTGCTCCAGGATTTCTTCGTCCAGGTGTTCGCGGCCGGAGTCGATGGCCTCGCGGCAGCCGTCTTCGATGAGCCGTTCCAGGAGTCCGACGACACCGTTGGTGCGGTGGTAGAGGTACTCGGGCATCGTGCCTTCGGTGAGCATGCCTGGGCCCGCGTCCAGGAGCCGCAGGCCGCTCTGGAGTCCGTTCAGGTGCTGGACCCAGGCGGAGATCTGCGGTGCGGTGCTGTAGTGGAAGCGGTCCAGTTCGATGAGGTCGAAGCGCCGTTCGGTCTGGGTGGCCTCCAGCCCATGAGCCTTGGCATGCCGGGGCGGGGGCAGGCGCCACTGTCCGGTGGCGGGGTCGTGGCGTCCTTCGCGCAGCAGACCGGAGCCGGGGATGTCGACGCCGACCAGGACCAGGGTGACGTTCATGCTCATGAACGCGCGGATCAGGTCGAGGGTGTCCTGGTCGTCGGCCCGGTGCATGCGAAGCCTCGTGATGTCGTCCAGGATCAGGACCTTGGTGCCGTGGTCCCGCAGGGAGGCTGTGACCTGGCGGATAAGGTCGGGCAGGTCCGGGCGTGTGTCGATCGGCGCGTCGAAGAAGTTCAGGATCGCTTTGCAGGTGCTCTTCGGTTTCGCGGTCACCGGGGTCTGGACGTAGGCGACCGGGATGTGCAGGTCGCGGCTGCCCGGGCGGGCGTCGGGGTTGAGGTAGTCGTGCAGGGCGAGCCACCGCTCCTCGAAGGCGGCGGCGATCTCGCAGACGCATTCGGTCTTGCCCTGGTAGCCGCCGCCGGAGACCATCACCCCGGCCCGGGTGGTGGGCTTGATCTTCAGCGCGTTGGTCTCGATGCGGCCGTTGAGGAGTTTCTCCACCGTCCGGCTCATCGGGGTGTCCAGCAGCTGCAGGTTCGCGTGGGTGGCCGTGCGGTGCAGGTTGTGCAGCATCTTCTTGCGCCGGCTCAGCAGGCCGAAGGCCGCGCGGTCCATCACCGGCGCCGGGACGAACAGCTTTCGGGTGCGGCACCAGTGCTGCCAGCCGGCCGCTGTGTCGCGGGCCGGCGCGGGGCCGGTCAGGACGAACGGCAGCGTCTCCTTCTCGCCGGTCACTTCGGTCCTTCCTGCGCTGGTGGGGAGTCGGGCTCGTCGTCGGCGTCGGGCAGCATGAACAGCGAGCGCTGACGCAGGCCGTCGCCGAGCCGGGGCGGTAGGGCGAGCGGGGCGTCGACCGCGGCTTCGCGCCGGCGGCGCCGTTCCGCGTCGACAGCCTGCTGGTTCTGGCGCACGAGCTCGGCCGGCCGCGGCGCGACGGGCAGCGACGTCAAACCCGCGGCCTCCCGGTCGCGTTCGGCGGCCCGGGCGCGGGCGACTTCCCGGGCCCGCTCGCTCCGCTCGGTCTTGGTCATCTGGCTCGGCCAGGATCCGACCGGAGAGCGAGCGCCGATCAAGTCGAGTAGGACGGGCAGGAGTTCGGTGTCATCGCGGGGCTTCAGCCCGGCCCGGGCGGCCTCGCGCAGGACCTGCTGCACTCGCGCGTCGGAGAACGCGAGGACGTCCTCGCCCCTGGGCAGCCCGTTCCAGGGCAGGGGATGCCACTCTCCGGCGAGCTCGATGAACACCTGCCGGCAGTCACGGGGATCGCGGTGCACGACCCACTTGCCCCGGTGCCGCCCGCTGCGTGGAGAGGGAAGCGAGCCGAGCCCGGCCAGGACGGGGTGGTCACCGCCATACCAAAGTCCGCCGATCTTGACCCCGCGACGGCCGTGGACCTTCACGAAGTGAGCGGGCAGAAGGCGGTGGTAGAGGCTCGCTTCCGGGATCTGCAGAGCGATCCCGTCGCGGGCGGCCGCCGTCGCGAACAGCGTGTTCGGGCTGTGCCGCCCACCGGGGTCCCAGGCGGGCGCGTACTGGTCCAGCCTGCGGTTCTGCCAGATCCCCACGATCCAGGTGGCCAGCAGATGTTCTGCCTCATTCACGGTCCAGACCGCGTCCTCCTCCGGATCGGCGCCCCGGTCCGCGACATCCCGTCCGCGATAGCCCAGCAACAGCTCCAGCAGCAGCGACTGGATCCCTGAGAACGCGCGTTCGCAAGCCGCCTTGTCCTGCGCTCGCATCACCCTCGCCGGCAGCACCACCGTCCCCAGCGTGCGGGCAACCTGCACCAGGTGGTGGTTCTTGTAGACGCTCCCGTGATCGCTGGTCACCGTCTCCGGGGCGAAGAACGGCCGTCCGGCGACCGGATAGCCGGCGAACTCGGTGATCAGCGCGGACGGAACGCCGGGGTAGTGCCATTCCATGTCCGGTGTCCAGTCCGGCCGCATGGGCAGTGGCAGCATCACGTCCCGCAGCAGCATGGCCACCTCGATGGAGGAGTCCGATTCCGGGGTGAGCCGGAAGGCGACCAGGGAGTGCGTGAACGCGTCCAGTGCGAGGGTGAGATCGACAGAGACCGGCTCACCGAACACGTCGTCGCGCAGCTTCACCGCGAACGGTGTGGTGTCCAGCACGACCACCTGGCCGGGACGGGTGATCGTCACCGTGGAGCCGCCGGTGTCGACCGCCGCAGCTGAGCGGAGGTAGCGCTGGCGTCCCCCCTCGGGCCCGAACCACTCTTTCCAGACCTTCAACAGCGTCGTGTAGTGCGGGACCTTCGTCTCCGCCTCCGTGCCGAACTTCTCCCGCACGAACTGGTGGATCATCCGTTCCTTGGTCTTCATCCCGACCCGGGAGCGGTGCAGGCACTCCGCGTGGACCGCGTGGATCGCCTCCCCGACCTGCGGTGTGACCTTGCGGTGCCCCCGCAGTACCGGGGTGAGACGGCCGTCCGCCAGCCCCATGACTCCCTGATCAGGCCAGGCGGCGGACCAGCGTTGCAGCGTGCGCTCGCTGATCTGCCCCAGACCGAGCTGGTGGGCGTCATCCGGGTGCAGGGCCTTCAGCTCGGCCACCTTGGCGAGCCGGCGCTCGGTCAACGTGGTCCGCTCCGGGTCGTACTCGGGCCTGGGCTCATCCTCCTGGGCCCAGTGCCGGCTGCCGCTGCGATAGCCGCTCTCGGCCTCCAGGAAGTGAGCCACCCGCAGCCGCAACCGCTTCTGGTCATCGTCCTTCAGGTCCTCGAACCGCACCGACTGCCGCTTGTCATCCATCGAACCCTCCCGCTGGATAGACCCAGCTCTCGTCCCCGAACGGCAGAGCCAGGTCGACGGCCATCCGCCGGAGCCAGAGCAGACGAACCGCGTGCGTGCGGGCCACCGCCTCCACCTGCGTCTGGCCCACGAGCTCCCCGAACGGCCACGGACGCCGGCCGACCGCAGCCAGCAGCTGCCGCTCGAGCCCCAGAGGGTCAGCCATCGGACGGCGCCGCACCGACAACGCGTCGATCGCCGCCAGCACCTGCCGACGCCAGCCGGTCACCACCATGTAGCGCCAGCCCGCGGCGGCTGCCACCTGCGCGGCCGCCGCGAACCGCACCTCGTCCTCCTCACCGATCAAGCCCCCCGGACGCACGTCCACGAGCCACGAGGCCCCCGCCGCGAGCACGAGGAAGTCCGGAATGTGCGAGCCCTTCCCCTCCACGGAGGAGAGCCGCAGACGGAACGGCTGCGACAGCACCTCGTCGAACCCGCCGACGAAGTCCAGGACCAGCAGCAGCCAGCGCTCGGCCAGACTCTCGAAACCGTGCTGCCGGCCCGTCGAGACCAGACACTCCAGCCCGGGCCGGTGACGCTGACCAGTCCGCCAGGAAAACCGCCTCACCGGCACCGACACCATCGCCGGCCCGGCCGACAGATCCTTCACCGGGACGATGACGTCGGACTTCCCGACCTTCCACGTCACCGTCCACCTACGTGCCCACCCCGGCCCAAGATCCAGGCACTCGGTGGCGTGCTCGGGAAGCGCGTACGGCAGCGCGAGGTCCTCCAAACGGCAGGCGTGCGACCACACCGGACCTACCGGAACATCGACGACCTGTACGTCACCCATGACCAGAGCACACCGCACGGCACGAGCCGTACGCGCGAGAAGGCCCAAACCTGCCTCGCCAGCAGGGCCGCACCGGTACCCTGCTCAACTCGCCAAATCAAACGCTCAGTCACAAGCAGCTGCCGCCCAGGAGCTTCTGTGTCCGCATGGCCCATGCCCGCAGCCAGCCGCAGGGTCGCCGCCGAGTACGCCGTACGGCGCTCTCAAGGACTTTCATCCCGCAAGCGGACCCTTTTCTCAAAGGCATGCCTGTCCGGCCGTCAGATCGCCGCACAGAGCTTCTTGCCCGCGACGCCGGATGTCTGGGCAGCTACCTGATGAGGCCGGTCTTCTCTTCCAGGAGGATGACCAGGCCGGTGGTCGCCACGAAGGTGGTGGCTGCCCAGACGATGGGTTCGGCCGCGTCCTTGGTCAAGTGGGCGCCGGTGATGTAGGCGGCCAGGGCCGCGGCAAGGCCCGTCATCACCGCCAGTAGTACTGCAAGGACCCTCACCGTCGTGGCCTGAGTCTGGGGTGCGGGGCTTGAGGCGCTCGCAGTGTGCGCCAACGCACCGCCGGCGGCAGGCATGGGCTGTCCTTCGCTGTGTACCGTCATGGACATGGGCCCTTCCGGGTTCTGGGGGGCCTGCTCGCCACGATCCGCCAAAGATTCCGACGGGCAGGCCCCGACTCATTCCTCAGCCGGTCGTGCCGAGGGTGTACTGCTGTCTCGCAACGGCTCCGCCACCGAAGCCGTGACAAGGTCACGCTCGCCAGGCGAACCTCCCGGCGACTGACACGACCATCCGGGCATTCAGCCCCCGGGAGTGCATCGACAGTAGTCCCGTACGACCCGTCACTTGCGCCTGGAAAACAGCCCACTTACCAGCCAGTAGCAAATAGTCTTTCCGCTACGCGTGCGCACGTCCACGCGCGCGAGTACGCGCGTGTGGCGGGGATCACTTCTGGCGGCGCTTCCGGCGTTGATTGGCCCCGCCGATCGATGGCTTCTTCAGCCGACGAGCAGACGTCGCAGGCACCTGACGCTGACCGCCCTTCGCCCCCTGCCTCTGCCCCGACCGCAACCCGTGCCTCTTCAAAACCCACATGCGCCTCCTCTCCGCTTCGGCGAGCCACCGATCACGCTCAGCAGGCGACAGATGCTGAGGAGGCCGACGTCTCCTGCCTCGGCGAGCAGACGCGACCTCTCGCTGCCGTTGAGCCTGCTCCAAAGAATGACGAACCGAGGCAAACCACCTTGTAACGGTCTTAACTGAGTAACCAGTGATCTCGGCGAACTCCTCGACCTCGATGCCCACTTCCATCGCTCTCCGTACGAGCCCCCTCGCCCTCGCGGAGATCTTCAGCTCCTCTCGAGCAGTCCGGCGCCGCCGCTCTTGTATCCGATCAAGCTGCTCACGAGCCCTCTCGACCGACACCGCTCGAACCGGATTCCTCCTCTTGACCAACCACCGCGCAACCGTCTGCAGCTTGTAGCCGGTCACAGCCGCAGCTTCCTCTGAGCTGACACCTGCTGCAACAGCCTCAGCAACCCGCCTCCGCACATCGCGCAAGGCATGCTGGTCAGCAGATCGGAAACGCTGGCGGCGCCGGTTGATCCGAGTCATATGGACTCTTACCTCCCGGGCCACTTCCTCCCGCGTCTTCCCATGGCTGTACGGCCCCTTGACCATGGACACCCCCTCGGCGGCATCCTGCCAAACGGGAAGTCGACTCGAGGCAACTTGGCATCAGCCAAGGAGTCGACCACCAACCAGCGGCTTCAACCCCAGGCCGAAACGCAGGGCGCCGGCAGTCAGTTCCACTACCCGGCCCCGACGACCGGGTAGCTTGGGTAATTCCCCACCCCGGAATTCACACTTTCTGATGTCCCGTCCTGCGGCTCGGGTTCGCAGCTTCCCAATTCGTCATTTTCCGCTGGGATTAGTGGAATGCCGGAGCTGACCCTCTATCAAAGGAGCTCCCCGCCCAGGTGGTTGGGGGATGTCCCGCATTTCCGCCAACTGAACATGCTGCATCAATCTGATGCACTCACCACACTGGAACCATACGAACAACCTCCACCCCCTCGTAGCCAGCCCGGCCCGCGCCAGCGGGCCCAACGGTTCTGGAGGCGCAGCCGGAAGGACCGTGAGGCGGGGGAGCGCAGCGGACCCGCCGGCCAGGCTGGAGCGAAGCGAAGGCCTGCTAGTGGGACAGGGTCCCACCGGTCCGGGAGCGCAGCGGACGGACCGTCACCCTGCTTGCGCAGCAAGCAGGGTGTGCGGGTGGCGTAGCCACCCGCCAGCGCGCCCGCGGAGCGGGCGCGCGAACACCCGCGCGCAGCGCGGGTGTTCGCTTGCACATCGCGCAGCGATGTGATACCCGCTCCGCGGG
>NZ_BMND01000026.1 GCF_014646275.1 Streptomyces kronopolitis | reverse complement strand
TTTGACACTCCTCCCACCGGGGTGGGGCCCCACAACTACGGGAGGGGGCAGGGGCGGAGGGGTGGGTGTGTGGACGTAAAGCGAAGCAGTCCACACACCCACCCCGGAGCCCCTGCCACCGCCACCCACCACGCAGCAACCGGGACCCCACCCCACAACCAACCCCGCCCCGCCAAAGGCGGAAAAAACAAACAGAAACAAAAACGCCGGATCACCCGGCAACGTGGGAAGCCGCCCGCGCCAGCGCCTGCGCGCGAGGGTCCGCCGTCACGTTCCGCTGCATCCCGTTCGTGACGTAGCCGAAGGCGAGCCCCGTTTCCGGGTCGGCGCAGGCCAGGGCGCCCCCGCGGCCGGGATGGCCGAAGGAGCCCGGGCCCAGGAGGGGGGAGGCCGGGCCGTGGCGCATGAAGCCGAGGCCGAAGTGGGTGTGGACGAGGAGGGTGCGGTCGGGGCCGGCGGACTCCTCGGTGCGGGCGAGGGTGAGGGTGGCCGGGGCGAAGAGCCGGGAGTGGCCTTCGACGGGGCCGATGAGGCCGGCGTAGCAGCGGGCCAGGGAGCGGGCGGTGGCGATGCCCGCGGAGGCGGGGAGTTCGGCGGCCCGGTAGGCGGGGTCGTTCTCGTCGGGGGCCGGGGAGATCGCCGCGAAGGCGCGGCTGGTGAGGGACCGCGGGTCGGCGTAGGCGTCGGCGACGGACTGCTTGGGGCGGACCCGGAGTCCGGCGGCGGGCCGCGGCGGTGTCTCGACGGGGGCGAGCCGGCCGACCCGGGACTGTGCGGCCTCGGGGAGGCCGAGCCACAGGTCGAGGCCGAGCGGTCCGGATATCTCCTCGGCGATCCAGGTGCCGATGGTGCGGCCGGTGGCCCGCCGCACCAGTTCGCCGAGCAGCCAGCTGTAGGTCTGGGCGTGGTAGCCGTGGTCGGTGCCGGGCTCCCAGGCGGGGGCCTGGGCGGCGAGGGCGGCGGGGCCGCTGACGCCGTCGACGGCCTCGGCGGGGGTGAGCGGGGTGTCCAGCACCGGCAGCCCGGCGCGGTGCGAGAGCAGGTGGCGGACGAGGACGCGTTCCTTGCCGGCGGCCTTGAACTCGGGCCAGTACGTGCCGACGGGAGCGTCGAGGTCGAGCTGTCCGCGCTGGTGCAGCAGCAGCGGGACGACGGCGGCGATGCCCTTGGTGGCGGAGCGGATCACCTGGGCCGTGCCGGCCTCCCAGGGCGCGGCGTCCTCCTGGGCGTCGCCGTCCTTCGTGCCGCCCCACAGGTCGACGACCTTGCGCCCGTGGTGGTAGACGGCGACCGCGGCACCCCGTTCGCCGCGCCGGTCGAAGTTGGCCACGAAGGCGTCCCGGACCGGCTCGAAGCCGTCCTCGACCGTGCCCTGGACGTCCACCACTGGTTCCTGCTTCCCACTCATCCGTCGCCTTTGTGACCCATCCATGGTGCAACGTGCGGATCAGTGCTGATGACCAGGACGGTGGTGGGTGGCCTTCGTCACACGGCCCGGGTGCCGCGGTGGGTCACAGCGGTACGTCGACCGAGCGCGGGTCGAACCCGAAGGGGAGTTCCAGGCGGTGGGTGCGCATCAGTTCCTCGTCGCACAGCAGCTCCTGGGTGGTGCCGTCGGCGACGATCACCCCGCCGGAGAGCACCACGGAGCGCGGGCACAGCTCCAGCGCGTAGGGCAGGTCGTGGGTGACCATCAGGACCGTGACGTCCAGCGACCGCAGGATGTCGGCGAGTTCGCGGCGGGAGGCCGGGTCGAGGTTGGAGGAGGGCTCGTCGAGGACGAGGATCTCGGGGCGCATGGCGAGGACCGTGGCGACGGCGACCCGGCGGCGCTGGCCGAAGGAGAGGTGGTGCGGCGGGCGGTCGGCGAAGTCCGCCATGCCGACCCGGGTGAGGGCCTCGGTGACGCGGGCGTCCAGCTCCGCGCCGCGCAGGCCCGCGGCGGCCGGTCCGAAGGCGACGTCCTCGCGGACGGTGGGCATGAACAGCTGGTCGTCGGGGTCCTGGAAGACGATGCCGACGCGGCGGCGGATCTCCGCGAGGTGCTCCTTGGCGACCGGGAGGCCGGCGACCGCGACGGTGCCGGCGCCCGCGGTGAGGATGCCGTTGAGGTGGAGGACGAGGGTGGTCTTGCCGGCGCCGTTGGGCCCGAGCAGCGCGACCCGCTCGCCGCGGCCGACGGTCAGGTCGACGCCGAAGAGCGCCTGGTGGCCGTCGGGGTAGGCGTAGGCGAGCCGGGAGACGGCGAGGGAGGGGGCGGGTGCGGGCGTGGTGGTGCTCAAAGGGTCCATCCCAGGAGGCAGACGGCGAGCGCGGCGAGCGGGAGGGCGGCCGCGCGGGTCCATTGTGCGCGGGTGACCGAGGCCGCGTCGAGGACGGGCATGGTGCCGGTGTAGCCGCGGCTGACCATGGCGAGGTGGACGCGCTCGCCGCGCTCGTAGGAGCGGATGAACAGCGCGCCGGCGGACTTGGCGAGCACGCCCCAGTGCCGCACGCCGCGCGCCTCGAACCCGCGGGAGAGCCGGGCGATCCGCATCCGGCGCATCTCGTCGGTGATCACGTCGCCGTAGCGGATCATGAAGGAGGCGATCTGCACGAGCAGCGGCGGCATCCGCAGCCGCTGGAGTCCCTGGAGCAGTTCGCGCAGCTCGGTGGTGGCGGCGAGCAGCACGGACGCGGCGACGCCCAGCGTCCCCTTGGCGAGGATGTTCCAGGTGCCCCACAGGCCGGAGGTGCTCAGGCTCAGGCCGCCGACGTGCACCCGCGGGCCCTCGGCGACGAACGGCATCAGCACGGCGAAGGCGACGAACGGCACCTCGATCAGCAGCCTGGTGAGCAGGAAGCGGGCGGGGACGCGGGCGGCCGCGGCGGCGAGGGCGAGCAGCGCCGCGTAGAGCCCGAAGGCCCAGAGCGCCTCGCGCGGGGTGGAGACGACGACGAGGACGAAGCAGAAGACCGCCGCGATCTTGCAGTGCGCCGGCAGGCCGTGCACCGGCGAGTGCCCGTGCCGGTAGAGCTTGTGGGCGTGTCCCGCGCCCATCTCAGACGCTCTCCGGGGCGGGATGCTCGGCGCCGGGACCGGCCGGCTCGGCGGTGGCGGCGCTCTTGCGGCGGCGCAGGACGACGAAGACGCCGGTGCCCACGGCCAGCGTCGCGCCGACCCCGATGACCCCGGCGAGGCCGCCGGACAGCCGTGCGTCGGTGATGTCCTTGACGCTGTAGTCGGCGAGCGGGGAGTCCTTGGCGGCGTGGTCCTCGGCCTTGGCGTCGATGCCCTGGTCGTGGGCGACCTTCTCCAGGCCGTCGGGGCTGGCGGAGGCGTAGTAGCTGATGCCGCCCGCGCACACCAGGGCGGCGGCGAGCCCGGCCAGCCAGATGCGGCGGGCGGAGCGGCGGGGGGCGGTGGCCGCGGCGGCCGGGACGGGCTCGGCCTCCGGGGCGGCGGCGGGCGCGTCGGCCGGGGCGGCGAGCGGGGAGGTGCGCAGCTCCAGCGGGGCGGTCAGGCCGCGCGCGCCGTGGACGAGGTCGGGACGGACGGCGATGACGGCGCCGACCGTGAGCGCGGTGATCACCGCCTCGCCGATGCCGATCAGCACATGCACGCCGACCATGGCGGTGAAGACCTTGCCGATCGGCACGTCCGCGGTCCCGCCGAGGGCGTAGATGGCGGTGAAGGCGACCGCGGCGGCCGGCACCGACACCAGCGCGGCGACGAACGAGGCCACGGTGATCGAGCGGCGCCGGCGCGGCAGCACCTTCACCAGCCCGCGGAACAGGCCGTAGGCGACCACGGTCGTCACGATCGCCATGTCGGTGATGTTCACGCCGAGCGCGGTCAACCCGCCGTCGGCGAACAGCACGCCCTGCATGAGCAGCACGACGGAGACGCACAGCACGCCCGTGTACGGGCCGACGAGGATCGCCGCCAGCGCACCGCCCAGGAGGTGTCCGCTGGTGCCCGCCGCGACCGGGAAGTTCAGCATCTGCACGGCGAAGATGAACGCCGCGACCAGTCCGGCCAGCGGCGCCGTGCGCTCGGCACCCGCGACGGCGCCCGCCCCCGTGCCCGCCAACTCCCGCCGGGCACCGCGCAGGCTGACCGCGACCGCGGCCGCGGCGACCGCGCCGGTCGCCAGCGACACCGGCGCGTTGATGAATCCATCGGGTACGTGCATCAGGGTTCTCCGCTTCAGGTTCCGCAGCCCACCCATGGTGGTGCCTCCTGCAAACGTGTTGCAAGAGCGCCCATGATGCGAAACGGCCACGGCGGCCCCGCACGCGGGGTCCCGCCCGGCGGCCTCCCGATGAGTGGTACGTGAGTGCGAACGGGGCGGACGGAGGAGGCCGCGCGCCCCTTTCCGCGTATACGGCGCAAATGGCCCGGCAACGGCCCCCGTCCCCACGGGGAGGCCGCTGCCGGGCCCTCCTGGTGCGCCGCTCCCGTCCCCACGGGCGCGGCGCCCGCTCCGGGGTGCCGCTCCGCTCATACAGCGGTCCCGGAGGTCTCGGTGCGCCGGCCGGCGGCGGATGGCCGGCGGCCGGCGCGGTGGCGTGCCGTCAGACGCGCTCCGGTGTGCGGGCCTCGTGCGCGTCGGCCTCGCCGGCGGACGGCTCGCGCAGCCCCTCGCCCTCGACGTCCACGTTCGGCAGGATGCGCCCGAGCCACCGGGGCAGCCACCAGGCCGCGCGGCCCAGCAGGGCCAGGACGGCGGGGACGAGGGCCATCCGGACGAGGAAGGCGTCGAAGAAGACGGCGACGGCGAGGCCGAAGCCGATCATCTTGATCATCGAGTCGGAGGAGCCGATGAAGCCGGCGAAGACGCTGATCATGATGACCGCGGCGGCGGTGACCACCCGGGCGCCGTGCCGGAATCCGGTGACGACGGCCTCGCCGGGGCGCTCGCCGTGCACGAAGGCCTCCCGCATCCGCGTCACGAGGAAGACCTCGTAGTCCATCGCCAGGCCGAAGACCACACCCACCAGGAAGATCGGCATCATGCTCATGATCGGCCCGGTCTGCTCGACCCCGAACAGGTCGGCCAGCCAGCCCCATTGGAAGACGGCGACGACCGCGCCGAGGGCCGCCACCACCGACAGCAGGAAGCCCAGGGCCGCCTTGAGCGGGACCAGCACCGAGCGGAAGACGACCATCAGCAGGAGGAAGGCCAGGCCGACGACCAGCGCGAGGTAGGGCACCAGGGCGTCGTTGAGCTTCTGCGAGACATCGACGTTCATCGCGGTGGTGCCGGTGACCAGGGTCCGCGCCCCGGTGTCCGCCGCGATGTCGGCCGTCCGCGACCGGATGTCGTGGACCAGGTCCTCGGTCGCGACGCTGCTGGGCTTGGACTTCGGGACGACGGTGAGCCGCGCGGTGTCGCCGGCCTTGTTGAACGCCGGTGGGGTGAGCACGGCGACATCGTCGAGGGCCTTGACCTTCGCGGCGACCTGCGCGGCGGCGGACTTCGCGCTCTGCCCCTCGTGCACGTCCCGCGCGTCGACGACCAGCATCAGCGGGCCGTTGAAGCCGGCGCCGAAGCCGTCCGACACCAGGTCGTAGGCCTTGCGCTGGGTGGTGTGGGTGGGCTGCGAGCCGTCGTCCGGCAGGCCCAGCTCCAGGGAGGCGGCGGGGACCGCGACGGCGCCGAGGCCGAGCACCACGGCGACGAGGACCGGGACCGGGCGGCGCAGCACGAACCGCGCCCAGCGGGTGCCCATGTTGGGCCGGCGGGCCGCGCCCTCGGCGCCCGGCCCGCCGGCCTCCTTCGCGGTCCGCTCCTTGCGGGGCAGCACCCGCTTGCCCGCGAAGCCCAGCAGCGCCGGGATGAGGGTGAGCGCGATGAGCACGGCGATGACGACGGTGCCGGCCGCGGCCAGGCCCATCTTCGTCAGCATCGGGATGTTGACGACGGCGAGGCCGACCAGCGCGATCACCACGGTCAGTCCGGCGAAGACGACCGCGGAGCCGGCGGTGCCCACCGCGCGCCCGGCGGCCTCCTCGCGCTCCCGGCCCTCGGTGAGTTCGGCGCGGTAGCGGGAGACGATGAACAGGGCGTAGTCGATGCCGACGGCGAGGCCGATCATCATCGCCAGCGTCGAGGTCGTCTTGGACAGATCGAGCGCGCTGCTGAGCGCGGTGATGGTGGAGACGCCGATGCCGACGCCGATCAGCGCGGTCAGCAGGGGCAGTCCGGCCGCGATCAGCGCGCCGAAGGTGAGCACCAGCACCACCGCGGAGACGCCGATGCCGATGACCTCGGTGGCCCCGGTCTCGGGGATGGCCTGCAGCGCGTTGCCGCCGACCTCGACGGTCAGCCCGGACGTCCGGCCGTCCTTGGCCGCGTCCTTGAGGGCGTCCTTGGAGTGGTCGGTCAGCTCGAAGCCGGTGACCTTGTACGTGACCTGGGCGTAGGCGGTGCGGCCGTCCTTGCTCACGGTCTTGGCGAGGTACGGGTCGGCGACCTGGTCGACCTGGTCGGAGCCCGACTTCAGGGCGCGCACGGTGTGTTCGACGGCCGCCTTGTTCGCCGGGTCCTTCATGGTCTCGCCCCGGGGCGCCCGGAAGACCACCCGGGCCGTGGCACCGTCGGCGTTGGCGCCCGGGAAGCGCTGGTCGAGCAGGTCGAAGGCGCGCTGGGCCTCGGTGCCGGGGACCGAGAAGGAGTCGGCGGCCGGGGCGGCGGCGGTGGCGGCTCCGACCCCGGCGACGGCCAGCAGGGCCACCCATATCAGGGCGACGAAGCGGCGCCGCCGGAAGGCGAGGCGTCCGAGTTTGTACAGGAAGGTGGCCACGAGACCGGGTGCTCCCGTCGTGAGAGGGGTATGGAGGCGTGCGCCGTCGCCCCGGCGACGAGAGCGGCGTGCCGGGTACGGAGGCTGGGGTGAGGTCGGGCGGTGGGTCAGACGCCGAGGGCGGGGAGGACCACGGCGTCGAGATAGGCGGACAGGAACGTGCCGTCGGCGGGGCGGTCCTCGATGAGCTGACGGGCGATCAGCGCGCCCACGAGCATGTGCGGGGCGAAGTCGAGCGCCGGGCAGTCGGCCGCGATCTCGCCCCGGTCGATGCCGCGTTGCAGCATGGCGTTCAGCCCGGTCACCTCGGGGTCGAGGAGCACCTCGCGCAGGGCCTGGTGGAGATCGGGGTTGCCGTGGATGGCCATGCCCAGACCGCGCATCAGCGCGGCGTCCTTCTCCACCTGCCCGTGTTCATCGGCCCGGCGCACCAGTTCGGCGAAGTCGCCGCGCAGGGTGCCGGTGTCGACGTCGCCGGTGCTGACCGGCTTGCAGTGCCGCAGCGCCCTGGCCACCAGCTCGGGCTTGCCCTGCCACTGGCGGTAGAGCGTGGCCTTGCTGGAGCGGGTACGGGCGGCGACGGCGTCCATGGTCAGCGCGTCGTAGCCGACCTCGCGCAACAGGTCGAGTACGGCGTCGTAGAGCTCGGCCTCCCGCTCGGGAGTCAGCCGGCTGCGTCCCATGGCACACACCTCCGTCCGGACCGTATCAGCGCCGCCACGCTCGATGGCGAACGAAACTGTTTCGTACACTTCGACCCTAGCGAGGCGCATAGCGAAACGGAACCGTTTCGGAAGTGGCCTGCGTCACCCGATCGACTTGCCGCCGCTCCCCCGTCCCGAAACGATGGGGGCGTGAGCGATGCACCCGAGGCCGTCGGGCCGCGCCCGGAGCCGAACACCGCGAAGCCTCGTGGACGGCTGCGCCGCATGCCCGCCACCCCCGCTCCGCCCGCCGGCTCGTACCTGCGCTTTCCGCATCTGCACGGCGACCTGCTCTGCTTCGCCGCCGAGGACGATCTGTGGGTCGCCCCGCTCGCCCCGGAGGGCCGCGCGCCCGGCCGGGCCTGGCGGCTGACCGTGGACCGCACCCGCGTCGGCCACCCCCGCTTCTCGCCCGACGGGAAGCACCTCGCCTTCACGACCTGGCGCAGCCTCGACCCGGAGGTGCACCTCGCGCCGGTCGAGGGCGGCCCGGCCCGCCGGCTGACGTACTGGGGCAGCACCGATGCCCGGGTCTGCGGCTGGACGCCGCCCGACCACGAGGGCAACGCCCACATCCTCGCGGTCTCCTCGCACGGCCAGCCGTTCTCCTACTACTCGTGGGCCTACACCCTGCCGACCGACGGCGGCACGGGCGGCAAGCTGCCCTGGGGGCCGGTCTCCGACCTCGCGGTCACCGACGTCGACGGCGAGCGCCGCACCCTGCTGCTCACCGGCAAACCGCCGCACGAGCCCGCCTCCTGGAAGCGCTACCGGGGCGGGGCGACGGGGCGGATGTGGCTGCACGGCACCCGGCTGATGCCGGATCTGCGCGGGCATCTCGACTCGGTGATGTTCGTCGGCGGCCGGATCGCGTTCCTCTCCGACCACGAGGGCATCGCCAACGTCTACTCCTGCCTGCCCGACAGCACCGATCTGCGCCGGCACACCGACCACGGCGACTTCTACGCCCGGCACGCCTCGACCGACGGCTCGCGCATCGTCTACCAGTGCGCCGGCGACCTCTGGCTGATCGACGACCTGGGGCCGGACGCCGTGCCGCGCCGGCTGGAGGTGCGCCTGGGCGGGCCGCGGGCCGGCCGGCGGACCTACCAGGTCCCGGCCGCCTCGCACGTCACCTCGCTCGCGGTGGACACCACCGGGCGGGCCAGCGCGGTCGGCGTCCGCGGCAGCCTGTACTGGCTCACCCACCGCGACGGCCCGGCCCGCACCATCCACGACACCCCGGGCGTGCGCGTCCGGCTGCCCGAAATGCTGGGCTCCACCGGCCGGATCGCCTACCTCACCGACGCCGAGGGCGAGGACGCGATCGAGATCACCGACCTGCCGCGGGCCAGCGAACCGGGCGGCCCGCGGCGGCTGGCCGCCGGTGCGCTGGGCCGGGTGCACGAGATGACCGCCTCCCCCGACGGCGACCGCCTCGCGGTGGCCTCGCACGACGGCCGGCTGCTGCTGGTGGCGGTGGCCCGCCCCGAGGACGAGGGCGGCACCGGCCCGGAGGCGGCCGACGGCACGGTCACCGAACTGGTCCGCTCCGCCAACGGCCCGGTCCGCGACCTGGCGTTCTCGCCCGACTCCCGCTGGCTGACCTGGTCGCACCCCGGCATCGGCCGCACGCTGCGGCAGATCAGGATGGCCCGGCTGTCCGACGGGCACATCGTGGACGTCACCAACGGCCGCTTCGAGGACGAGCAGCCGGTGTTCACCCGCGACGGCCGCTATCTGGCGTTCCTGTCCTGGCGCGGCTTCGACCCGGTCTACGACGTGCACACCGGCGACCTGTCGTTCCCGCTGGGCTGCCGGCCCTACCTCGTCCCGCTGTCCTCGGCGACCCCCTCGCCCTTCGCGCTGTCCCCGGAGGGGCGGCCCGCGGCGGGCGGACTGGACCCGGACGAGAATCCGCCGCCGCCGGGCGAGGGGCCGGTGCTGGTGGAGGTGGAGGGGCTGGCGAACCGGGTCACCCCGTTCCCGGTGGCGGCCTCCAAGTACTCCTCCCTGGAACCGGTCAGCGGCGGCGGGCTGGTCTGGCTGCGCTGGCCGATCTCCGGCGCGCTGGGCGAGACCTTCGCCAACCCCGCCGACACCTCGGGCCGCCCCACCCTCGAACACTTCGACCTGACCAAGGCCCGGCGCACCGAACTCACCAGCTCCCTGGACGAGTTCGCGCTCAGCGGCGACGGCTCCCGGCTGGTCGTCAACGACGAGGGCGAACTGCGCGCGGTGCCCGCGACCGAGCCGCCGGACAGCGACTCCACGGTCTTCCTGGACCTGCGGCGCATCCTGCACGACGTCGAACCGGCGGCCGAGTGGTACCAGGCGTTCGAGGAGGCGGGCCGGATCACCCGGTCCTACTTCTGGGACCCGGGGATGTGCGGCATCGACTGGGAGGCGGTGCTCGCGCAGTACCGGCCGCTGCTCGACCGGGTCGCCAGCCCGGACGAGTTCGCCGATCTGCTGCGCGAGGTGCTCGGCGAACTGGGCACCTCGCACGCGTACGTCACCGGCGCCCGGCGCAACGAGGGCCCGCCGCACTACCAGCGCGCCATGGGCCTGCTCGGCGCCAACTTCGTGCACCGGGACGGCCATTGGGTGGTGCAGCGGATCCTGCCCGGCGAGTCCTCGGACTCCAAGGCCCGCTCGCCGCTGGCCGGTACGGGCATCCGCGAGGGCGCGGCGCTGACCCATGTCGACGGCCGCCGGGTGGACCCGCTGGCCGGGCCGGCCCCGCTGCTGGCCGCGGCCGGCGGCACCACGGTGGAACTCACTTTCTCCCCGCCCGACGGCGAGGGCCCGGCCCGCCGGGTCGCGGTGGTCCCGCTGGTCGACGAACGGCCGCTGCGCTACCAGGACTGGGTGGCCAAGCGCCGGGCGGTGGTGCGGGAGTTGAGCGGCGGGCGGTGCGGCTATCTGCACATCCCCGACATGGGCGGCTCCGGCTGGGCGCAGTTCAACCGCGATCTGCGGATGGAGGTCTCCCGGCCGGCGCTGATCGTGGACGTCCGGGGCAACGCGGGCGGCAACATCTCCGAGCTGGTCATCGAGAAGCTCACCCGCACGATCATGGGCTGGGACCTGACCCGCGACGCCGAGCCCGTCTCGTACACCTCCAACGCCCCGCGCGGCCCGGTCGTGGCGGTCGCCGACGAGATGACCTCCTCCGACGGCGACATGATCACCGCGGCCTTCAAGCTCCAGGGGATCGGCCCGGTGGTGGGCATGCGCACCTGGGGCGGGGTGGTCGGCATGACCGGCCGGCACCGGCTCGGCGACGGCACCACCATCACCGTCCCGATGAACGCCGCGTGGTTCCGGCTCTACGGCTGGGGCGTGGAGAACCACGGCGTCGAGGTCGACATCGAGGCGCTGCGCTCCCCGCTGCACTGGGCCGAGGGCCGGCATCCAACCCTGGGCGTCGCGGTGCGCACGGCGCTGGAGTTGCTGGAGCGGCACCCGGCGGCGACCCCTCCGGACCTGTCGGACGCCCCGGACCTGCGGCGCCCCCCGCTGCCGCCGCGCGGCGCGGGCACCTCCGGGGAGGCGGAGGCCGGGGAAGCCGGAGTCTGAATCGGCCGCGCTCCCCCGGGGTTCACGGCCGGCGGCGGGCACGCGGTGAGGCGCACCCGGTCGACCGGGTGCGCCCCTCACGCATGGCGCGTACGCCGCCCCGCGTGGTGTTCAGGACGTGCCAATTCAGCTCTGGTGGCGACCCTCGGCCGCGTCCATCGCGTCCTGGGCGGGCTGACGGCCCTGCTGGCCGCGCTCACGCTCACGCGGCTGAGCCGGACGCTGGCCGCCCTGGTCCTGACGCTGGCCGCCGCGCTCCTGGTCCTTGCGCTGACCGCGCTCGTGACCCTGCTCGCGGGAGTCGCTCATGGCGTGGGGCGCCTGGCCCTTGCGCTCGTTGGCCTTGTCCTGGAACTGGTCCTTGATGCCCATGCTGTTCACTCCTAGTGGGGTGTAGGGGGGTTGTGACCCCGATTCAGCGTGACACGCCCGGACATTGCTCGCACTTCGATCATAAACGGACACTCTCCGTGACGCCCGGCCGCTCACGGGCCGGGCGTACGCCCGCTCACCGGCCGGCCCGCTCCTTCTCGTCCGCCGCACCGCCGGCGCCCACCAGCCCGACCCGCATCCCGTCCAGCCGCGCCCCGAACCGCCGCATCTCCCGCTGGCCCACGGTCCCGATGAGCGCGGGCAGGTAGCCGCGCACCGACTGCATCCCGCGCAGCCACCACTGCCCGTAGACGTGCGCGGAGCGGCGCTCGATGCCCGCCACGATGCGGTCGACGGCGGGGCCCAGCGGGTAGGTCTTGTTCGACGGCCACGGCAGCCGGGCGCGCAACTCGCGCATCACGTCGTCCTGGTCGGCGCCGCGCACCATGTCGGTGTCGGTCCAGCTCAGATAGCCGACCCCGACCCGCACACCGCGGTGTCCGACCTCGGCGCGCAGGCTGTGCGCGAACGCCTCGACGCCCGACTTGGACGCGCAGTACGCGGTCATCATCGGCGCCGGGGTGATCGCGGCCAGCGAGGCGATCTGCAGGAAGTAGCCGCGGGACGCCGCGAGGTGGGGCAGGAAGGCGCGGCCGGTGACCGCGCCGCCGATGAGGTTGACCTCGATGACCCGCTTCCAGGCGGCGGGATCGGAGTCGGCGAACGGTCCGCCGGTCGCCACCCCGGCGTTGGCGACGACCACGTCGACCTTCCCGAAGCGGTCCTTGACCTCGTCCGCGACCCGCGCCATCGCCTCGTGGTCGGTGACATCGGCGTGCCAGTGGTGTGCCGGACCGTGCAGCGCGGCCGCGACCCCGCGCAGCTCGTCCGGCTCCAGCCCGACCAGGGCCAGCGTCGCCCCGCGTGCCGACAGCTTGCGGGCCAGCAGCGCGCCGACCCCGCGTGCCGCGCCCGTGACGACGACGACCTGGCCCGCCAGGCTCCTGTGTGCGCTCATGCCGTGCTCTCCTTCGTCTGCCGGCCGCCCCCGGGAGCGGTGTCGGTGGGCTCGGTGCCGGTGGGCTCGGTGCCGGTGGGCTCGGTGCCGGTCGGGTGCAGATGGGCGCGGACGAGTGCGCGCAGCCGCCCGGCGACCGCGGCCGGGTCCTCGACCGGCGTCATGTGCCCCAGGCCGGGCAGCTCGGTCAGACCGCGGAAGTCGGGGAGGACGGATGCCAGCCGCCGGGCCTGCACCGGCGGGGTGAGCCGGTCGGCGGTGCCCACGAGGACCTCGGTGGGCAGCTCCAGGCCGCCGGCGCCGCCGGTCAGTTCGACCCCGGCCAGCACCGCGCCCCACCGGGCCCGCACCCCGGCCGGGCAACCGTGCACGATCCGGGCGCAGGCCGCCACCTCCGCGGCGGAGGCGCCGGGGCCCATCGTGGCGTACTTCAGCACCCGCCGGGTGAGCGGCGACTGGGGGCCGAGCGGGGCGCGCGAGCGCAGCAGCAGCCGGTGCGCGCGGTGGCGCCCCCGCGGGCTGCGCAGCGGGAACACCCGTGACTCGGCGGCGAGGTCGGCGCTGCCGGTGCTGCACAGCAGCGCGGCCGCGGCCCGCGCGCGCAGCTCCGGCCGCCCGGACGCGGCCATGATCGTCATCCCGCCCATCGAATGGCCGCCCAGCACGGCGCGTTCGCCCGGCTCCAGGGCCGCCTCCAGGACGGCGACCAGATCGTCGGCGAGCGCGCCGGTGCTGTGGCCGGCCGGCGGGGCGGCGGGGCTGCGGCCGTGCCCGCGCTGGTCGTAGACGACGACCTTGTGGTCCTCGGCCAGCGCCCGGACGACCGGGGCCCAGAAGGCGGTCGAGCAGGTCCAGCCGTGCGCCAGGACGACGGCCGGGGCGTCCTGCGGGCCGTGGACCTCGGCGTACAGCCGGGCGCCGTCGGCCGAGGTGACGGTCAGCGTGCGGCGCGGCACCGGCGGGGCGTAGGGGCCGCTGGTGACGTGGGCGGGGCGGCGGCTCATGCGACCACCTCCGCGGCCGTGCCGGACGTCCGTTCCGCGGGGGTGCGGGCGGGCCGCAGCACCTCGTACTCCGCGAGGTCGACCTGGCGGGTGGCCTTCTTGAACTCCCCGGTGGTGCCCGGCCAGACGGTGGTGTTGCGGCCGTTGGCGTCCAGATACCAGCTGTCGCAGCCGCCGGTGTTCCACACCGTGCGCGCCATCCGGCGCTGGATCGTGCGGTTCCACTCCTGCACGGCGGACGGGCGGGCGCTCAGCGCGATCTTCCCGCCGAGGACGTCCAGTTGGCGCAGGTAGTCGGCCAGGTAGTTCAGCTGGGCCTCGATCATCAGGATCATCGAGCTGTTCCCGAGGCCGGTGTTGGGCCCGATGATGGTGAGGAAGTTGGGGAAGCCGGCCGCGGTGGCGCCGCGCAGCGCCTCCATGCCGTCCTTCCACTCCTCGGCCAGTGTCGTGCCGTGGGCGCCGGTGACGCGCCGCGCGATCGGCATGTCCGTCACATGGAACCCGGTGCCGAAGACGATCGTGTCGGCCTCCACCTCGCTCCCGTCGGACCCCACGAGGGTGCTGCCGCGCACCTCCTTCAGCCCCGCGGCGACCAGGTCCACATTCGGCTGCGCCAGGGCCGGGTAGTAGGTGTTGGAGAGCAGGATCCGCTTGCAGCCGATGCGGTAGCCGGGGGTCAGCGCGGCCCGCAGCGCCGGGTCCTTGACGGCCTTGGTCAGGTGGCCGCGGGCCAGCCGCTCCAGCAGGCCCAGCCGGTCGGGGTGCCTGGTGAACGCGCCGACCTGCAACTCCCGTATGCCCCACAGCAGTTGACGGCGCGCGGCCCGGGTCGCCGGGATCTTGGTGTGCAGCCACTTCTCGGCCGCGCTGATCTCGCGGTCGGCGCGTGGCAGCACCCAGGGCGCGGTGCGCTGGAAGAGCGTGAGGCGCGCCACCTCCGGCTGGACGGCGGGCACGATCTGGATGGCCGAGGCACCGGTGCCGACCACCGCGACACGCTTGCCGCGCAGCGAGTGGCCGTGGTCCCAGCGCGCGGAGTGCATCACCGTGCCGGGGAAGGTCTCCAGCCCCGGTATGTCGGGGGTCTTGGGGTCCGACAGCGGCCCGGTCGCCGACACCACGACATCGGCGGTCAGCGGCCCGCTCGCGGTCTCGATCTCCCAGCGCAGCTCCGCGCCGTCCCACCGCAGGCTCTCCACCTCCGAATGGAAGCGCAGGTGCGGACGGAGCCCGAAGGTGTCGGTGACCCGCTCCAGATAGGCGCGGATGTGCGGCTGCCCGGAGAAGTTCCGCGGCCACTCGGGGTGCGGCGCGAAGGAGAAGGAGTACAGATGCGAGGGCACGTCGCACGCGCACCCCGGATAGTCGTTGTCCCGCCAGGTGCCGCCCACCGAGCCGGCCCGTTCCAGGACCACGAAGTCGGTGATGCCCTGGCGCCGCAGCCGGACGGCCGCCCCCAGTCCACCGAAGCCCGATCCGATCACCGCAACCCGCACATGCCTGCGCTCGCGCTCGGCCATCCCGCCGCCTCCCGAGTCCGACGTCCGTCCTGCCATCTTCGGTGCCGCGCCCCCGGCCCTCACAGCCGGTGCCACCGCCGCCCCCGAAAACCGCGCCAGCAATCACTGGCGCAATAGGAGCGTAGGGCAGCGGCGTACCGAGCGGTAGGGGGCGGACGGCGGAAGTTACCGGCGGTTGCGCCCGCACCCCGGTACCCCCGCCCGGCGCCGCACCCCCGGCATAGGCTGAACCCGTGGCAGGCAACGAGCACCAGGACGGGCACACCGGGACCGCGGACCCCCCGGCGCGCGAATTCCGCATGGCCGACCTGGCCAGGGAGGCCGGCATCACGGTCCGCACGCTGCGCTTCTACCGCGAGCGCAAGCTGCTGCCGGCGCCCCGCCGCGAGGGCCGGATCGCCTGGTACAACGAGCACCATCTCGCCCGGCTGCGCACCATCGGCGCCCTGCTGGAGCGCGGCCACACCCTGGGCGGCATCGCCGACCTCTTCTCGGCCTTCGAGTCCGGCCGCGACGTCGGCGAACTCCTGGGCCTGGACGACCCCTTGGTCGCCCCCTGGTCCGAGGAGACGCCGGTCCGCCTGACCCCCGAGGAGCTGGCCGACCACTTCCGCGGGGACATCACCGCCGAGAACCTCACCGCGTCCCTGGACATCGGCTATCTCGCCGTCGACGGCGACGAGTTCGTGCACATCAGCCGCCGCCTGCTGGACGCCTCCACCGAACTCGTCGGCCAGGGCATCCCGCTGGCCGCCGTCCTGGAGGCGGGCCGCCAGGTCCGCGCGCACGCCGACGCGCTCGCCGGCATCTTCACCACCCTCATCCGCACCCACGTCCTGTCCGACGTGCTGGCCCGGGCCGCCGCCGGCGAGCACCCCGGCCCCGACGAGGTCGATCTCATCACCGGGACCATCGACGCGCTCCGCCCGCTGTCCAAGGGCGTGGTCGAGGCCGAACTCGCGATGGCCGTGGACCGCCGGGTCCGGGCCGAGGTGACGCAGTTGCTGCGCGAGCGCGGGTGCGAGGGGAGCTGAGCCCGCCCGGACGGCGCGGCGGGCGCCGCCCGGACCCTCGGCGACCGCCCGCTCAGCGCTCGAAGACGACCGTCACCGGCGCGTGGTCGGACCACCGCTCGTCATGGCTCGCCGCACGCTCCACGTACGCCTTGACCGCCCGCGCGGCGAGGCCGGGCGTGGCCATCGCGTAGTCGATGCGCCAGCCCGCGTCGTTGTCGAAGGCCCGGCCCCGGTAGGACCACCACGAGTAGGGGCCCACCGCGTCCGGGTGCAGGGCGCGGACGACGTCCACGTAGCCGCCGCCGTTCTCGTCGAGGACCTCGGTCAGCCAGGCGCGCTCCTCGGGGAGGAAGCCGGACTTCTTCTGGTTGGCCTTCCAGTTCTTCAGGTCGGCCTCCCGGTGCGCGATGTTCCAGTCACCGCACACCACGACCTCGCGGCCGTCCGCGGCGGAGCGCTTGCGCAGGTCGACGAGGTAGGGCAGGAACTCCGCCAGGAAGCGCTCCTTCTCGTCCTGCCGCTCGGTGCCGACCTCCCCGGAGGGCAAGTAGAGGCTGGCGACCGTCACGCCGGGCAGGTCCGCCTCGACGTAGCGCCCGCTGCCGTCGAACTCCGCGGAGCCGAAGCCCACCCGGACCCGCTCCGGCTCCCGCCGGGTGAGGAGCGAGACGCCGGCCCGCCCCTTGGCCGCCGCCGGGGCGTGCACGGCGTGCCAGCCGGCGGGCGCGCGCACCTCGTCCGGCAGCTGGGCGGCCTCGGCCCGCACCTCCTGCAGGCACACCACATCGGCCGGGGTCTCCGCCAGCCACGGGACGAAGCCCTTCCTGGCCGCGGCGCGCAGCCCGTTCACATTCACTGAGGTCACGGTGAGCATCCGGGCACGATACCCACCCCCGGCACCTGATCGCGCCGCCCGCCCGCTCCCCCGTACGCTTTCCGGAATGGAGATACGCCCCGTCCGCTACGACCACCCCGACGCGGTCGCCCTCGACGCGCTGGTGCAGCAGGAGTACGCCCGGCGCTACGGCGACGACGGCGACATCACCCCGCTCGCCCCGGAGATGTTCGCCCCGCCGCGCGGCACGTACCTGATCGCCTACGACGGCACCCGCCCGCTGGCCACCGGCGGATGGCGGCTCCAGGAGGACACGGCCGAGGGGTACGAGATCGGCGACGCCGAGATCAAGCGGATGTTCGTGCTCCAGGAGGCGCGCGGGCGGGGGCTGGCCCGGCGGATCCTGGCCGCCCTGGAAGCGGACGCGCGGGCCGCGGGACGCACCCGGATGGTGCTGGAGACCGGCACCAAGCAGCCCGAGGCACTGGAGCTGTACGCCTCCAGCGGCTATGTGATGGCCGAGAAGAAGTTCGGGCTGTACCGGACCTACCAGGACAGCCGCTGCATGACGAAATCGCTGGTGGAGCGCGTCTGAGGGACGGCGGACCGCCGCGCATCGGCCTCCCCGTCCACTCCGCCGCACGCGCGGGGTCCTGACTCTTGTTGACAGGCGTCCGGCCCCCTCCCCATACTCATTCCACTAATGAACTAGCTAAAGGGGGGATCCGGGTGAGCGACCCGAGCCCATGGGCCATCGAGGCCGAGGGACTGGGGAAGAAGTACCGCGGCGGCTGGGCCCTGCGGGACTGCTCCTTCCGGCTCCCCGCCGGCCACATCTGCGCCCTGGTCGGCCCGAACGGCGCGGGCAAGAGCACGTTCCTGGGCACCGCGACCCGGCTGGTGGAGCCGACCACCGGCACGCTGAAGCTGTTCGGCGTCCCGGTCTCCGACCCGGCCGTGCTGTCCCGCGTCGCCTTCCTCGCCCAGGACAAGCCGCTCTACCCCCGCTTCACGGTCGCCGAGACCCTGCGGCTGGGCCGTGAGCTGAACCCGCGCTGGGACCAGGCGCTGGCCGAGCGGATCGTGCGGTCCGGGAGCGTGTCCCTCGACGCGCGGGTCGGCACCCTCTCGGGCGGCCAGCGCACCCGGGTGGCCTTCGCCCTCGCCTTCGGCAAGCGGCCCGAGCTGCTGCTGCTCGACGAGCCGATGTCCGACCTGGACCCGCTCGCCCGGCACGAGCTGTCGGGGCTGCTGCTGGCCGAGGCCGCCGAGCACGGCACGACCGTGCTGATGTCGTCCCACATGCTCTCCGAGCTGGAGGTCATGTGCGACTACCTCCTCGTGCTCGCCGAGGGCCGGCTGCGGATGGCCGGCCAGACCGAGGAGCTGGTCCCGGCCCATCTGCTGGTGACCGGCGTGGCAGAGGGCGGCGACGGGGTGCCCGAGGAGCTGCGGCGCCGGCACACCGTGATCGAGTCCCGGGTCACCGGGCGGCAGTTCAGCGCCCTGATCCGGCCCGGCGGACCGGTCGGCGACGGCTGGGAGACGCTCGCGCCGAGCATGGAGGAGGTCCTGCTGGCCTATCTGCGCTCGCCCGAGGCGCCCGGCCTGATCGCGGACGAGGCGCGCGTCGGCGGCCCCGGCGAGGCCGCCGCATGACGCGCACCCGCGCCGCCGGGGCCCGGCCGGCGGACACCGCCCCCGCGCCCGGCGGCCCCGCGCCCCGCCGCACCCTGCTGCACGGTCTGCCCTGGCTGGTCTGGCGCCGGCACCGCACCCTGTTGCTCCTGGTCCTGCTGACCACGGCCGTCGGCTGCCTGATCTTCGTCTGGCAGCGCCCCGGCCTGCTCGGCTTCCTCCACACCCACAGCACCGCCCCCGGCGCCGAAGGAGCCCCGGACAACTCCTTCGAGCACGCCTACGGGCAGCTGTTCTCCGGCGGCCGCCAGCTGCTGACCTGGCTGCCCGTGCTGGCCGGCGTCTTCCTCGGCGCCCCGCTGATCGCCGCGGAGCAGGAGCAGCGCACCCTCACCCTGGTCAGCACCCAGTCGGTGAGCCGCGGCCGCTGGGCCGCCGCCGCCATCGGCCTGCCGCTGGCCGTGATCGTGCTGTGCACCGCCCTGCTGTCGGCCGCCTTCACCTGGCTGTGGGAGCCCGCGCACCTCCTCGTCGACGGCGGTGACTGGCTGTCCGGCGGGCTCTTCGAGAGCACCGGGCCCGTCCCGGTCGCCATGGCCCTCTTTCTGACCGTCTGCGGGATCGCCCTGGGCATGCTGCTCCGGCGGACGGTGGCGGCCATGGCCGCCACCCTCGTCCTCGCCCTGGCCACCGGGCTCTGGTTCGAACGGCTCCGCACCGGGCTGGGCACCCTGCGCAGCATCACCTACCCCTACGGCTCCGACGGCCCCGCCCTGCCGCGCGGCGCCGTACGCGTCGACGACTGGGTGGCCACCGCCGACGGCCGGCTCTACGGCTACGGCACCTGCCACACCGGCGACACTGAGGCCTGCCGGGCCAGGCTGGGCATCGTCCACCACGTGGCCCAGTACTTCGACTACGGGCAGCTGGCCGGGATGCAGTGGCGCGGCGCCGGGATCCTGCTGGCGCTGACCGCCCTCGTGCTCGCCTTCGTGGTGTGGCGCGTCCGACGGCGGCCGCTCTGAACGGGCGGGCGCGCGGCGGCCGTGCCGGGCGGCGGCCCGCCGGGACGCCGCGCCGGCCACCCGCCCCGAGCGGCGCTTTGACACCCGGCACGGGCCGCCCGATCATCAAGCGGTCGGGCAGCGCGGCACCGGCGGAAGCAGCGGAGAGGTGGTGAGCGTCGTCGAGTTCCGAATCGACCGCCGCAGTGGCGTCGCCACCTACCTCCAGATCGTCCAACAGGTCCAGCAGGCGCTGCGGTTGGGCATCCTCGTGGAGGGCGACCGGCTGCCGACCGCCGCGCAGGTCGCCGCGACGACCAAGGTCAACCCCAATACGACCCTGAAGGCCTACCGCGAACTCGAACGCGAGGGCCTGGTCGAACCGCGCCCCGGCCTGGGCACCTTCGTCAGCCGCACGCTCGCCCGCCCCACCTCCGCGGCGGACGACCGACTGCGCGAGGAACTCCGCACCTGGATGGGCCGGGCCCACACCGAGGGCCTGGACCGCGAGGACGTCCGCGCCCTGCTGAACTCCGTGCTCCAGGAGCGCTACCCCGACGCCTGACCGACCGGCGGGCCGGGCGGAGGAAGCCGCGGCCCCGGCCCGGTTGACCCTCACCCGGCGTCAGGCCCCACCCTGAAGCCCGGCCCGGCACGCGGCACCACCACCGCCGCACCACCCGGGCCGGCCGCACCGGACGGGACGAAAGGCGCTGCGATGGGCTACACGGTCGGGCAGGTCTCCGACTTCACGGGGATCACCGTGCGCACCCTGCACCACTACGACACCCTCGGCCTGCTCTCCCCCGGCGACCGCAGCCCGGCCGGCTACCGCCTCTACGGCGACGCCGGCCTCGCCCGGCTCCAGCAGATCCTCTTCTACCGCGAACTCGGCTTCCCGCTCGACGAGATCGCCACCATCCTTGAGGACCCCCAGGCCAACGCCCTCGACCACCTCCGCGCCCGGCACCGCCTGCTGACCGGGCAGATCGCCGCGCTGCAACGGCTGGTCGAGGTCGCCGAGCACGCCATGGAGGTCCAGCAGACCGGGGTGGACCTGACGCCCGAGGAGCGGTTCGAGGTCTTCGGAGAGGTGACCTTCGACCTGACCTACGCCACCGAGGCCCATCTCAAGTGGCAGCACCGCCCGGGCCATCAGCGCGCGATGGCGCGCGCCGCCACGCACTCCAAGGAGGACTGGGCGGTGCTGATGGCCGAGGCCGCCGACTGGCGCCTGCGGCTGCGCGCCGCCTTCGACGCCGGGGAGCCGGCGGACGGCGAGCGCGCCATGGACCTCGCGGAGGAACACCGCCGGCACCTCTGCCGCTGGTTCACCCCCTGCCCCACCGACATGCACGGCCGGATCGCCGACGACTTCGCCGCCGACCCCCGCGCCTTCGCCCTGCTCGTCCCGCCCTCCGCCCAACGCCCCGGCCTGGCCGCATACCTGCGCACCGCCGTACACGCCAACGCCGTACGCCACCCGCCCCCGGCCTGAGCCGCACGCCCGCGCCCCCGCCCGCCACGGCAGAGCACAACAGGCCCACCCCCCTCTCCCCTCCCCTCGACCCGAAGGGCGGCCCGCCCATGCCCAGAATCCTCCTCACCGCGGCCGGTTCGTACGGCGATGTCGCCCCGTACACCGGCGTGGGCGCCCGGCTGCGCGAAGCCGGCCACCGGGTCGCCCTCGCCACACACGACAGCTACGCGCCCCTCGTCCGGGCGGCCGGACTGGAGTTCCGCCGCCTCCCGGCCGACCCCCGGCGCCCCGGCGCCACCGGGCAGCGCCGGAACACCGGCCCCCGCGCCCTCCTGCGCACGGCCGCCGCCTTCCTGCGGGAACTGGGCGACGGGCTCGCCGACGCCGCCCGGCAGGACACCGACCTCCTGCTCTTCTCCACCACCACGGCACCGCTCGGCCACCACCTCGCCGAGGCGCTGCGCCTCCCGTTCCTGGACCTGCCCCTGGTACCCGGCGCCCCCACCGGCGACTTCGCCCCGGTCGTCGGCGGCGGCCGCTCCCTGGGCCGCCGGGGCAACCGCGCCGCCGGCCGGCTCTCCCTGCGCGTCCTCGACCGCCTCCACGCCGACGCGGCCCGCGACCTGCGCGCCCGCCTCGGACTGCCGCCCGCCACCGCCCGTACGGTCCGCCGCCGCACCGAGGCCGCCGGCCGCCCGGTCCTGCACGGCTTCAGCGAGGTCCTGCTGCCCCGCCCGGCGGACTGGCCCGCCCACCTGGAGGTCGTCGGGAACTGGTGGCCCTGGCACGCCCCCGGCGAGCGGCTGCCGCCCGTCGTCGAGGACTTCCTCGCCGCGGGCCCGCCCCCGGTCTACGTCGGCTTCGGCAGCATGGCGGCCGGCGACGGCGAGCGGCTCGGCGCCCTCGCGGCGGACGCCCTGCGCCGCGCCGGGCTCCGCGGCGTCCTGCAGTCCGGCTGGGCGGGCCTGGCCGCCCCGGAGCACCCCGACCTCCTCACCGTCGGCGCGCTCCCGCACGCCCTGCTCTTCCCCCGGATGTCCGCGGTGGTCCACCACTGCGGGGCCGGGACCGCCGCCGCGGGGCTGCGCGCGGGCGTCCCCACCGTCCCGGTACCGGTCACCGCCGACCAGCCCTTCTGGGCGGCCCGCCTGGCGGCCCTGGGCGCGGCCACTGCCCCCGTCCCCTTCCGCGACCTGTCCTCGGACCACGGCGCCGCCCGCCTCGCCGACGCCCTCACCCAGGTCACCGCCGCCCCCGCCCGGCGCGAGCGCGCCACCGCCGTCGCCCGCCGCCTCGCCGCCGAGGACGGCGCGGGCGCGGTCGCCGAGGCGGTCGGCCGCCTGTCGGCGTGAGGCACCGCCGACCACCGCCGCACCGGCCGCCGGCCCGTACCGCGAACGCCCGTCCGGCGGAGCCCCGGCCACCCGTTCGGCCGCCGCGCGCCCGCCCCGGGGTGCGGCCACCCGCCACTGGGCGTGGGCTCGCAGGTATGACGACGTTCCGCACCCGCACCCCGCTGCGCAGAATGCTGCTGCACGCCATAGCCCCGGCGGCCCTGGGTTCCGTCCTCGCCCTGGCGGCGCCCCCGCCGGCCCTCGCCGCCCCCGCCGGCAAGCACTGGACGCACCCCACGACCGCCCGTTACCGCATCAGCGCGCCCTACGGCATCCGCGGCGCCTGGCTCGCCGGCCACCACACCGGCGTCGACCTCGCCGTCCGCGCCGGCACCCGGATCAGATCCGTGGGCTCGGGCACCGTCGTCCTGGCCCGGCGCTCCGGCTCCTACGGAAACGCCGTCACGATCCGCATGAACGACGGCCACTACGTCCTCTTCGGCCACCTCTCCCGCATCACGGTCCGCCCCGGCCAGAAGGTCCGCGCCCGCACCCGCCTCGGCTACAGCGGCGCCACCGGCCGCGCCACCGGCCCCCACCTCCACCTGGAAGTCCGCACCAGCCGCCACTACGGCTCAGACATCAACCCCCTCGCCTACCTGTCCCACCACGGCATCCACCTCACCCCGGGCCGGTACCACCGCCACTAGCCGCCCCGGCCGGCCGCCGCAGACCACCGCCCTCATCTGCGCCTCTTCCTGCTCGGCACAGGCTGCGACTCACTCAAGTCGAATGACAATGACGGGTGTTGCCATTGTCCGTCGGAACAGGCCATTCCCCGTCAGAAGTAGGCCTACTACCCCTGATTCACGGGCCGGCCGAAGCTTCGACCGCGATGCCCCCTGCGGGACATCTGCGTAACGGGCCCTTCAGCTCCGACGGAAGGCGCACAGAGCCGCCAAGCAGACGGCCGGCGAACTGTGGCCGGACTCCGGGTTCGTGTTTCACCACGCACTACGGCACCCCGGTCGAGCCGAGGGACTTCAACCGGGAGTTCGCTGCCCGGTCGGCCAAATCGGCGTACGGCAGTTCCGCCTGCATGAAACGCGCCACACCTGCGGGTCACTGCTCGCCGCGCTCGACGTGCACCCGCAAGATCGGGGAAACCATGGAGATCTACCCGCACGTGCCATCGGAGTCGACGCGGAAGGGCACTGCGGAAACCGGTCAAGCATCTCGGCAACCAGGCGGATCCACTGAGTTGCTGTCTTCGCTGCCGCACTGCACGCGAAAGCCCCCACCGGATCTCCCCGGTGGGGGCTTTGATGCGCTGTGGACCGTTCACGGGTGGGGGTGAGCTGGGGGTTTGGCGGCGTTCGGCAGAGGCTTCCCACCGCAGCGAAGAGCATTTCCCAAGTATTTGCATTCTGCACGCAATGATCTATCCCGACACTCCTTACCGATGCCCCGGGCACCCGCACAGGCTTCGCCATCGACTTCATCACCGCTCCGCAGGAGCCGGACTGATGCGCGCAAAGGCCGGGGCGAGCGGATAACCCGCTCACCCCGTGACGCTCCGCTGCGCACAGGTGCCGTCGGAGAATTAGAAGTTGATCATGTGCCCGGCCAGGCCGTGCACGGCTTCCTTGACCGCTTCGGAGAGCGTGGGGTGGGCGTGGACGTTGCGGGCAACCTCGTGCACGGTGAGGTCCCACTGCTGGGCCAGGGTCAGTTCCGGCAGAAGCTCCGTGACGTCCGGGCCCACCATGTGCGCGCCGAGGAGTTCGCCGTGCGTCGCATCGCTGAGGATCTTCACGAAGCCCGTGGCGTCACCCAGGCCGTGGGCCTTTCCGTTGGCGGCAAAGGGGAACTTCACGACCTGTACCTCGAAGCCCTTCTCCCGTGCCTGCGCCTCCGTCCAGCCGAAACTGGCGATCTGCGGCTGGCAGTAGGTGGCGCGGGGAATCATGGGGTAGTCCAGTTCCATGGTCTCCGCACCGGCGATGGTCTCCGCCGCCACAACGCCCATCGCCTCTGCCGCGTGCGCGAGCATGAGCTTGGCGGTGACGTCACCGATGGCGTATATGCCCGGAATCGATGTGCGGCATCGCTCGTCCACCGCGATGGCGCCGCTGTCGGTGACCTGGACACCGGTGTTCTCCAGGCCGTAGCCGGTGACGTTCGGTTGGAAGCCGATGGCCACGAGCACCTTGCCGGCTTCGAGGGTCTGCTGCGTTCCGTCCTTCGACCGGACGTCGACCTGAACTTGGGGTCCGGAGTCGTCGATGGATTCGACGCGCGTGGAGGACATGACCTCGATACCGAGCTTGCGGTACTGGCGGGCCAGTTCGGCGGAGACCTCCTCGTCCTCCAAGGGGGCGATGCGGTCAAGAAACTCGACGAGGGTGACCTTCACGCCGTAGTTGTGCAGGACGTAGGCGAATTCGACACCGATCGCCCCGGCACCGACGATCACGATGCTCTCCGGCAGCGTCCCGTCGAGGATCTGCTCCTGATAGGAGACCACCCGCTCCGTGCGGCTGGTGCCGGGCAGCATGCGAGGGGTCGCGCCAGTGGCGATGATGCAGTGGTCGAAACCGACTGTGCTAGTGGTTCCGTCGGCATGGGCCACCTGGAGGCTGTTCGCGTCCACGAAGGCCCCACGGCCGTTGTATTCAGTGATCTTGTTCTTCTTCATCAGGTAGTGCACGCCCTTGACGCGGCCGTCGGCTACGCGGCGACTGCGTTGGAAGGCCTCGCCGTAGTCGAAGCGCACCTCGCCGTCTACCTTGATGCCGAACGTCTTGGCCTCGTGGGTGAAGATGTGCGCTAACTCGGCGTTGCGCAGCAGGGCCTTGGTGGGGATGCACCCGACGTTGAGGCAGACGCCTCCCCAGTACATCTCCTCGACGACTGCGACGCGCAGCCCCAACTGGGACGCTCGGATGGCCGCTACATATCCCCCGGGACCGGCGCCCAGCACGACGACGTCATAGTGGTCAACCATCGATAACTCCTCGTATCCATAAGCGGGTCAGCGTGCTGGCCCGATCTCGACGCTGCTGACCGGGATGCCTCTCAGGCATTCTGGCCCTTCGCAGCCTTGTCCCCGTAGATCGACCACGACAAGATCAGGACAGATACGGCTCCCACCGCACCGGCAGCAGCGAGCACCGCGACCGGTCCCAGGCCGGCGAGGACCAGTCCGCCCAGCGCGCCGCTGAGAGAAATGCCCAGGAACAGGCAGCTGCTGTTGAGGGCCACCACCTCGTTGCCCGCGGCGCCGGCGAGCGACAGCAGCCGCGACTGCAGCGGCGGGTTGAGCGCGCCGCCGAAGATGCCCCAGCCGGCCAGCAGCAGGGCCACCGCGATGATGGATACACTCCCCGGCCACGCCCAGCCGAAGACGGCGAGCAGCAGGGTCGAGGCGACCTGCAAGGACAGGGCGAGCACGATGGTGCGACCGGCTCCCCGGGAGTCGGCAGCGCGCCCGCCGATGAGGGCTCCGCACGCGCTGGCGATGCCCATGAGGGAGACCAGGACGGCCAGTTGGGCGGGGCCGGAGCCGCCGAGGTCATCGGCGATGACCGCGATGTAGCTGAAGGTCATGAAGTTGCCGGTGGCCCCGACAACGGTGCCCACCAGACCCAGCAGCACGGGGCGGTGGCCCAGCGGGGCCAGCCGGCGGCGCAGCGGAATTGCGGGAGCGCCGGGCAGGGCAGGCAGGAAGGCCGCGATTCCGACGATCACTACGAGGGCGAGGGCGCCGACGAAGACCATCGTGGCGCGCCAGCCGAAGGCTCCGGCGATCGCGGTGCCGACCGGGACGCCGACCACCAGGGCGACGGACTGTCCGAAGGTGACGTTGCCCAAGTAGCGGCCCACTGCCCCCTTAGGCGCCAGTGCAGCCGCGGTTGAGAACGCCGCGGGCATGATCGACGCCCCGGCGAGGGCGGTGATGACCCTGAAGATCACGAGCACGCCGTAGGTGGGGGCGAGGGCGGCGCCCAGGTTCGCCAACGCGAAGATCGCCAGAGCCGTCATCAACACCCGGCGCCGTGGGTAGCGCGCGGTCCGCAGCGCCACGAACGGTGCCGATAACGCGTAGGTGATGGAGAAGATGGTGATCAGCTGCCCCGCCACGGCCTCCGAGACGTGCAGCCCCTGAGCAATGTCCTTCAGCACACCGGCGATGACGAAGTTGTCCGTCCCGGCGGTGAAGGATGCCACACACAGGCACACCAGCCACATAGGGAAGCGCCCCGCTTCGGTGCGCACACCTTGTTCCGTGGTGGGGGGAGAGGTTGTCACGTGTACTCCTTGGGATCAGGTGCGACCCGCGCGTCGGACCCTTCACCGGACCGCCCGCACGGGCTGAAGGACTGCCGCTCCCGCCACCGCGCACAGGGCGGCGAGCAGAAACAGCAGGGCATAGTTGTCCCCGCCACCGATGGCCAGGACAGCGGGAGCGAGCGTCGGAGCCAGGGACTGCGGCAGCGCGGTGGCGATATTGAAGACGCCCAGATCCCGGCCGGCCGTCGCACGGCTCGGCAGTACGTCGGTGACCAGCGCCAGGTCGACGGAGAGATAGGTCCCGAACCCTATGCCGGTGATGGCCATGCCCACCAGGAACAAGGAGAAGGAGTCGGCCAGCGAGATCACCAGCAGACCGAGCCCGTACAACACCGCCGCCCACACGACGAAGGGCTTGCGCCGCTTGAGCCGGTCGGAGAGCCAGCCACTCAACTGGCTGCTGACCACGGTGACGACGGTCTGCGTGAGGAGCGCCCAGAACACGAGCCGCGGCACCTGCGCGAGGGAATAGCCCAGATGGTCGGAGAGGTAGAACGTCTTGTAGGCGCTGAGCACGGACGTGCCCATGAACATCAGGCACCGGCTCAGCCAGGCCCAGCCGAAGTCGGGGTGGCGCCGGGGATTCACCCAGTAGCTCCGCGCCAACTCGCGTACCCCGTAGGGCGGGCGCTGGGTGAGGCGGCGGTCGCGTAATACTGCGACGAGCGCGAGCACCGTCAGCGCGCCCACCGAGGCCGGCACCATGAACATCAGGACCACTGACGACGAGACGGCCTGCGCCAGGAAGCTCCCGACCACCAGCGCGACCGACAGGCACAGCCCCAGGACTCCGGAGACCGAGCCGCGTTGGCGTTCGGGTATCCGGTCGGGCAGTACGGCGATCAGAGCAGCGAGCACCGCGTTGAACGAGAGCTGGGTCAGACACCAGCCGACCACCAAGGTGGTGACGTCCCGTGTCATCGCGCAGATGAGCAGGCCCGCCAGACCGCCCACGAGCCCGCCCACCAGCCAGGGCCGCCGCATCCCGAACCGCGAGGTGGTGCGGTCGCTCAGCCTGCCGATCAGCGGATTGCCCAGGATCGCCAGCACGGACCCGATCCCGAGGGCCAAGGAGAGGGTCGCCTGTTTGTCCTGCGGTGCGATCTGCTGGGCCTTGACCGCCAGAGTGACGGTCACGGGCGTCACCAGCGCGATGTACACCCCGCAGTAGGCCGCGGCGAAGAGTCCGATGAACAAGGGGCCGACCGGGCGCTCCGGGCAGTGGGCCGGTGCGGGCGGGGTGTGCAGCGGTGCGCTCACGGCTTCCCCTGCGATCATCTGCTCAGCCCCCCGACGCATCGGGATCACCATATAGGACGGCCATGCACCCCTGATCCGTGGCGAGTTCGAGATCACACAGCACGATGCGGCGGTAACGGGCTTGCCAGGACGTCCAGTTGTCGGCGAGCGCCACCCACACGCCGGTGGCGTAGGTGCCGGGTGCGACCTCGTGGCGATGCTGCCCCCGGATGGCCGTGCCACAGCGTTCCGCCGCCGAGGGGCCGAGTACCACCAACGTTCCCTCGGGGTCTTGGTCCACAACGGCGTTGAGCCGGACCGTCAGCTCCTCGCGAGCCACCTCCAGATGGATGTCCGTCGCTCCGCGCAGCCGCAGGCTTCCTTCGCCGCCGAAGGCCAGGAGGGCGCCGGAGTCCACGAGTGGGTGCTCGCCGTGCACCGCAGGGTCGCGCACCGGAAGCGTGGTCTGCTCCAGTACCAGCAGCACCGGCCGCCGGGTACGCCCGCTGCACCAGAAGCCGGACAAGATGCGCAGCGCGGTGAAGGGCGCGGCCAGCCCCTGTTCGGAGACGGCGAACCCATGCGAGTCATCGCCGAAGAGCAGCCCCGCGTGTGAGGCGGTCACCCCGTACGGCTGGGAGTCGGGCAGCGCGTGAGCGACGACGACGAGGTCTGCGGACCGCTCGCGCAGCGACGGGTGGGCGGCCAGCAGCTCGGTCAGGTGGCGGTGGGTGTTCTGCGGTCCGGCGGCGAACTGGTCCGGGTCGCTGGCCTCGCCGAACATGGCGAACAGATCGTGATAGAACGCGTGGTTCCCCGGATTCTCCTCGTGCTGCCGGGCCGGCGGGTCGAGGACGGCCGCGGCTCCTTCCAGACCGGGCATCACGTGGTCTCAAGCCTTTCGAGGTAGTTGATGAATGTGGCCACAGACACGAAGTCGTCCATGTCGACCTCCTCGGGATCGACGGTGAATCCGACCTCCTCCTCAAGAGCCATCAGCAGCTCCAGAATCGAGGTGGAGTCCAGGTGGAGGTCGTCAAAGAACCTCGTCTCCTCCGATACCTCGGGCACTTCACGCTCCAGGACGCCGCTGAGGGCGGACTGAATGGTGCCGACCATATGCTGGCGGTCCATCGCATCTCCTGCGTTCTCGGTTGTGGGCGGTGGTTCTCGGGCTCACGGCTCGGCGGCCGCGGCCGGCGGTGCGTGCCGCGGTCACTCGTCGATGAGCCGTTGCCGGCTCAGCAGGTCGTCCACCGTGTCCCGGACACGCACCAGATGGGCGCAGCCGGCGCGGACCATGACCTCCGCGGGGAATCCGTGGCTGAGGAACAGTCCGGGGGAAGCGGAGGGCCCGTAGGCCCCGGACCGCTCGACCCCGATCAGGTCGCCAGGTTCGACCTGGGGAAGAAGGACGTTCTTCCCCAGGACGTCGTTCGGTGTGCACAGCGGACCGGTGACCGTGTAGGGCTGTTGGCCGGTCCCGGCGGGCCGGGTAAGCGAGCGCATGGGGAAGTTCCGCTTAACGAAACTGCCCACGCCGACGGCGGCCATGTGGTGGTTGGTGCCGCCGTCCGTGACGGCGAAGCGGGTTCCCATCGACTCCTTGACGTCCAGGACCCGGCTGACGTATGTGCCGCACATCGCGGTGAGGTAGCGACCCAGTTCGCAGATCACCTGGGAGCCGGGATGTGTCCGGAGGAAGCCGTCGATGACCTCGTCGGCGCCGGCCGCCAGGGCCGGCAGATCCAGGTCCGCCTCGTTGTCGAAGTAGGCCACTCCAAACCCGCCGCCGATATCGACGATCTCGCAGGGGATGTCCAGTTCGGCGGAGAGCTCCGCCGCCAGCCGCAGGACCTCCCGGGTGTTGTGGACGATGTCCTGGTGCCGGAGGAAGCGGGTCCCCATATAGGCGTGGAGGCCACGTACTCGGAGATGCCGCAGTTCCCGCAGCTGGTGCCGCTGCTTCCGTAGGAGGGTGACATCCATGCCGAACTGGCGGGGCTTGCCGCCCATCGCGAGCCCCGAACCCTTGGTGACGAAGTCCGGGTTGATGCGCAGCAGCACCGGTACATCAGTGCGGCCCTGTTCCCGAGCCGCCCGCTCCAGCCGTTGGAGTTCCGCAGGTGACTCGCAGACCACGGCGCGCAGACCGGTGCTCACACAGGCTTCGATCTCTCGCTGCGTCTTGCCGGGGCCTAGGAAGATGATGTCCTGCGGCGCGATGCCGGCCCACAGCGCGGTCCTGAGTTCCGCCAGCGAGGAGACCTCGGCGCCGGAGCCCAGCGCGCCGAGCACGGCGCACACGCTGACGTTCGGATTGGCCTTGAGGGAGAAGAACAGGTCCACGCCGGGGTGGAGCAGTCGGCGGACCTCCCGGTAGGTGCCCTCCAGGACGTCCCCGTCGTAGAGGAAAAAGGGGGTGCCGAACTCCTCGGCCAGGTCTGTGACGGGGATACCCTGCACCGTCGCTGGTGTGTTCGACATCTGTCACGTCCCCCGGTGGGTGAAGACCATGGCGGCGAACGTCGTTCCGACGCCAACGGAGGCCATGAGGTAGTGGCCGCCGGGCACCAGGCGTCCATCGGCCTTGAGGGTGTCGTAATTGATCAGTACGTCGGAGGCGAAACAGTGGCTGAACCGGGGGATGTTGTCGAGGTAGGTCCGCTCCCGGGGGAAGCCCATCGCCTTGATCGTCTGGCGCCACGACATCATGTTGACGTTGTGCGGGATCAGCAGCTCGATGTCGTCCAGAGTGAGGCCCGCGTCGGCGACGGCCTTCCGCATGACGTCCGCGAACAGGTCCGGATAGATCTGTCCCAGCTCGGCGGCTTTCTCCTTGCCGAGGCGGACACCGTTCGCGTACGCACCCAGGGTGCGCGTCACATACGACAGCACGGGGTCGCCTGGCCCGTCGACGGCCACCAGGCAGGCGGCTGAGGCTTCACCCATCAGCGCAGTATCTGGGACGAGTTGCACACCTGGGGTGAAGGACTTCTCACCGGTGACGACCAAGGCTCTGGCGTCCGGGTCGCCGTCCGACCGGAGTAGTTCCCCGGCGATGTCGATGGCGGCCATTCCGGTCGCGCAGTTCTGCTGGGTGACCGCGAAGGCGATGGCCTTGTCCAGTCCGAGCTCCTCGCGCAGGACCTGCGCGGGGAGGATGCCGTGCGGGGCGACCTGCTGGGTGGCGTGGCCGTAGAGCAGGTACTTCACCCGGTCCTTGGACGGCAGGGCGTCGACGATCTGTCGGGCTGCGGGCAACACCAGTTGGAAGAGGTCGACCTCGGGATCCTGCCGTAGTTCCTTAAGACCCTGCATGGTCGTGAACAGGCGGACCTTCGACGGGTTGAGCCCGAGCGGTTCCGCCAGATCCTGCACGGTGACCGTGCGGTCCGGGGCGTGCGCGGCGATGCTTTCCAGTGTGATGAGGGAGTCCGTCATGAGTGGCGTCCTCGTCAGTTGGCCCAGAACGGGAAGGCGTGGTCAAGGAGGAATCCCGGACCGGTCCGGTCGGCGCGGACCTGAGCCTCGAAGGGTGCCCACCACGCGCGGTTCTCGCGGTACCAGTTCGTCGTCAGGCTCACGCCGTCACACAGGTCCGTGGTGGGCTTCCACCCGGTGACTTCGGTCAGATGGGCGGAGGTGGCCACCAGGGAGGGACCGCGTCCGTCGGTCTGCGGGACGTCCTTCGTCACGAAGGAGCCGCAGCCCGCGGTGCTCACCACCGCTTCCGCCGCCTCCTCCAGCGGGGTGTGCCGACCGGCCGCGAGGTTGAACGTCTCACCCCAGGGCCCGTTCTCGGCAAGGTCGAGCAGCACACCGACCGCGTCCTGGACAGCGAGGAAGTCGCGCAGGCGGCCGGTGACGGCCTCCGACTCGATGCCGAGCAGAGCCTGGGCGGTGATGCGGGGGATGATACGGTCCGGGGCCTGCCACGGCCCGTAGAGGTTGGTGAGCCGCACCGTCGTCGAAACGGTTCCGTAGACGTGCTGGTACGACTCTGTGATGCTCTCGCAGGCGATCTTCGAGGCGGCGTAGGGGGACAGCGGCCACAGCTCGCTCGACTCGGTCAGCAGATCGCCGTCGTTGCCTCCGTACACCTCGATGGAGGAGGCGAAGAGCAGGGGGATCCGGCGCAGCCGGGCCGCTTCCAACACCGCGGACATGATGCCGATGTTGTTGGTGAAGGTGCGCTCCGGGTAGTGGAGCGAGAAGTCCACCTGCGGCAGGGCCGCGAGGCTGATCATGACGTCGCAGTCGGGTATCCGGGCGTCCGGCTGCGACAGGTCGAGGAAGTGACAGGAGGAGCGCTCCAGGAGACCGGAGGCGCCCAGGCGGCCCAGCCGATCGTTGACGTCGACGAGAGTGAGGCGGTGTCCGCGCTGTTCGGCGGCGAGTGCGAGGTTCGTGCCGACGAATCCTGCAGCGCCTATGATCGCGATGTTGAGTGTCACGTCTTCCCCGTTCATCAGTAAAGGGGCCAGGTGTGGCCGGGAGAGGTCAGGTCTGCGGGCGCTTCGGCCCTCAGCGCAGGCGCTTCTCTATAAGGTCGGCCGCGGCCGGCGCGCCGCCCGATGTACGGATCTCCTCCTGCAGCCGATTCAGCCGGGTGGTGAGCTCCGGACGGGCGAGCAGTTCCTCCAGCGCCGTACGGACCGTGCCCCCGGTCAACTCATCGTCGTGCAGCCGCCTGCCGACGCCGAGTTCAGAGAGTCGGTCGGAGATGAAGAACTGGTCGGCTCCCTGCGGGAGGGTGAGCATCGGAACCCCGTGGCTCAATGCCTCGACGGTGCCGCCCATACCGGCGTGGGTGATGAAGGCGTCGGTGTGGGCGAGGACGTCGAGCTGGGGCAGCCACTCGTGGACTTCCACGTTGTCCGAGATCGGGCCGAGCGCCTGCGTGGAGACAAACTTGCCGGTCTGGAGTACGACATGCCAGTCGGAGTCGGCGAACGCGGCCATGAGCTGTCGGTAGATGTCCGGCCGGTTCGTGAACGTCGAGCCGAGGGAGACGAGCACGATGCGTTCGGCACCGGGCGGCGGAGTCCAGGCGGCCGTGTCGGAGCGCGGCCCGAAGCACGGTCCGACGAAGGAGAAGCGGGGCTCGTCCGCCTTGTCGGCGTGCGGTTGCAGGGTCCGGGTGAGGGAGGCGATGCCCTGCTCGGGAACCAGTCCGAAGTCCTCCACCGTCATGTCGATCCCGTTGCCGGCCAGCCACCGGGAGAAGCGGTCCCGCAGCCGGTGGGCGGCCGGGTCGTCGAGCAGGCCCTTGTACACCGCCGCGATGCCGTTGTCCTTGCCTTCGTAAGGGACGGCGAAGGGCCAGAAGTTAATGGTGGGCACGCCCCAGCGCGTACCGAGGACACGGGCACCGTACGCGAACACGTCGTAGACGAACACGTCCGGCCGGTCGGTCTCGAAGGCCGTGGCGAGTTGCGGCAGCGCAGACTCGGCCTCGTCCAGCATGTAGGAGACGATCGCGGTGAAGTCGGTGAGCAACTTCGTCGAGTCGTCATCGGCTCGCCAGGCCGAGCGGTAGGGGACCGGGCGGGCCCCGGTCGCCTCGACCAGCGGCACGAACCGTTCCGGCACCGCGTAGCTCACCCGGTGCCCCCGGGAGACGAGTTCACGGGCCACGGGCAGCGTCGGAAGCAGGTGACCGTGCAATCCGATATTCATGAAGGCTATGTGCGACATCGAGGTCATTGTCGGGCTCCTCGCGAATTCGTCATTACTGCGCTGCAGGTCGTCGTGAATCGTTGGGAACAGCGGATGCCACGGCCTTCCTTTGGTGTCGATAGCGTTTCGCGAGAAAATCGGCGAGGCGAGAGCCTGCGTCTCTACAGTGCAGTCGGAAGCGCCTTTGGATACACCCGAAGAGCCGGCTCTTTCGGGAGGGCGGGGGTGGCAGGGCGCGGGCGGCGGCGCCCTCAGCGACCCGGATGCGCCGGAAAGGCCGCTGGATTCCCGAACGCCGGCGGGCTAGGCTGTGGCGTTCGTCACGTTGACAGTGCAGCGCCGCCTTGTGAAGCTGCATTTGCTTCGGGGGATCTTCGGGGGATTCATTTTGCGAACGTGCGGCTGCGGCTTTGCGCACCCACATACCCTCGCTTCCCCCGGCGGCGCGGCATCTCGGTTATCCGAGTTGACTGCATACGGGGAAGGGTTTCGTGGGGGGACATGTATTCCAGATGCAGAATATTTTGCCAAATTCTTGTGGAAACTGCGAACCAAGCCGGGCGTAGTCCGTTACGTCCTCCGGTATCCACCATGGAGAGAGCCGACGGTGCGTTTCCCGGGTCCGCGCTCTGCTCGTCGTGATGAAGCGTGCCGTGACCGCCGCCCGATGGCGGGAGGAAAGAACCGTCCGCATCGACGGCACGGAACTGGCGGTGTGGGGGCGGGAGGAGTACCCGGACGCCGGGACGGCGCCCCACGTGGTGCTCGTCCACGGCTTCGAGGAGCGCTGGGACAGCTGGGAACCGCTGGTTGAACAACTTCCGCAGACGGCACGGGTGTCCGCGCTCTCGCTGCCCTGGCGGGCGGGCTCTCCGCACACGTGGCCGCGCCACGGAGACGCCGCCACCTGGCTGTTGCGCGCACTCGAAGTGCTGGATCGGCCCCCGGATCTTTTCGTCGGGCACTCTTTCGGCGCCTGCGCCCTGCTCCAGCTACTCGCCCGGCACCCCGGCCACCCCTACCACAGTGTCCCGGCCACCTTGGTGGCGCCCGTGTGGCGGGTCAGCGATCCATCCCTGACTCCCGAGTTCTTCGCGGAGGCCAGGACCCGGTTCCGGTACACGATCACCGAAGGTCTGAACATCCAACTCCGTACCCGAGGCCGCATCGTGAGCCCCGCGCTGCTGCGCATCATGGCCGCCAAGGTGCTGAAGCGCGTCGAGCCGGAGGGCTTTCTCCAGTTCTATCTGGAGCTGGCCCGGCTGCCCGAACTACCGCTGGATCGGATCCTGGCACCCCTGCTCGTCGTCAGCGGACTGGATGACGCGGCCGCGCCGGGTGGCGACCTCGAAGTCCTGCGCAGCCGGGTCCGCAACGTCACCCTCTGTCAGACGCCGCACCTCGGCCACTTCTGCCAGACCCAGCAGCCCGGCTATGTGGCCGAACAGATCACCGACTTCCTACCGATGCTCCGACTGCCCCACTCAGCCGAGGAGATGAGGACAACGTGACCTCCCCACAGATAAGGGAATACGACGTAGCCATCAGCGGTGCCAGCATCGCGGGGTGCACCGCTGCGGCCCTCCTGGCCCGTGCCGGGGCCCGGGTGGCCCTGCTCGAACGGCGCTCCTCGCCCGAGGCACACAAGGTCCTGTGCACGCACTACCTCCAGCCGTGCGCCTACCAGGTGCTCGATGATCTGGGCATCACCCCCCTGCTGCGAGACGCCGGCGCCATCGCCAATCAGGCTCGCTGGTACACTCGTTGGGGCTGGATCGAGCCCCGTCCCGGCCGGGACGGCGCCCCCCTGGTACACGGCTACAACGTGCGGCGTAGCACGCTCGACCCGTTGCTGCGGTCCTATGCTGCTGACCAGCCAGGGGTCGATCTCCTCGCGGGGCACACCGTAACCGGTCTGCTGCGCGAAGGCTCCCGTACCGCGGGCGTCCGTACAACGTCCGACGAGGGCGAGCAGGAGATCCGGGCGCGTCTCGTGGTGGGGGCGGACGGGAAGGACTCCGCGGTCGCCAAGCTGGCCGGGGTACGCGAGAGAACGCACAAGAACAACCGGTTCAGCTACTTCGCACACTTCCGCGGCGTACGGATGGCGCGCGAGGAAAGCCACTGCTGGTTCCTCGACCCGGATGTCGCCTATGCGATGCCGAACGACGACGGGGTCACCGTCATTGCCGTCATCCCCGACAAGAAGCGGCTCCCCGCCTTCCGCGCGGACCTCGAAGGCAGCTTCCTCGACTTCATCAGCCAACTGCCCGAGGCCCCCGACCTCAGTGCCGCCGAACGCGTCTCGAAGATCGTCGGCACCACCAACTATCCCCTCCTCAGCAGGCAGGTGACCGCGCCCGGTCTCGCCTTGATCGGCGACGCCGCCCTCACCGGCGACCCGTTGTGGGGGGTCGGCTGCGGATGGGCACTGGAGTCGGCGCAGTGGCTCGCCACATCCACCCGCGCGGCCGCTGTCTCGGGCAGCCGGGCGGCCATGGACCAGGCGCTGGACACCTACCGAAGAGTCCACCGGCGGCAGCTGCGCGGCCATCAATTCCTCTCCGCCGACTACGCGAAGGCCCGCCCCTTCAACCCTTTCGAGCGGCTGATGTTCTCCGCCGCCGCTCGGGACGAGTCCATGGCTCGCCATATGCACCTGTTCGCGTCCCGACTGATCGGCCCGGCGCGTTTCCTCAACCCTGCGGCCCTCGGCCGGGCTGCCGCCGTGAACCTGCGGCACCGGAACGCCTGAAGCCTGCCGACTCCCCTGACAGAACCACCGAGGAGCAACCATGACGCTGTCCCACCCGACCGTGACCGAAGAGCAAGCCCGGCAGCTGCGCGAGATCGTCATCGATGTCCTGGAGCTGGAGCCCGATGAGCTCACCGAGACCAGCCACTTTGTGAACGACCACGATGCCGACTCACTGCTGGCCATCGAGATCCTCGCGCGCATCGAGCAGGACCTCGACGTCGACATCCCGCAGGACCAGCTCCCGGAGATGGTCAACCTCGCCGGTGTGTGGGCTGTCGTCGCCCGCAACCAGAGGGGTGGAGATCAGTGACCCGGACAACGACCCGGCCGAGCAGGCGCGTGGTGATCACCGGACTGGGAGCGGTCAGCAGCGCCGGTATCGGCGCTGACGACTTCACCGCGGCCATCCGAGACGGACGGTGCACCACCGGCCCGATCACCAGCTTCGATGCCGGAGGCTTCCCCCACCGGAACGCCGGTGAGGTACCCGGCTTCCGGCCGGAGGAGTGGCTGACCCGTATCGACCCCGACCGGTGGGGCCGCAGCAGCCAGTTCGCCGCCTCCGCCGCCCGGCTGGCGACGCTCGACGCGGACCTGCGTCCGGAGGACTTGGCCCGCGCCCGCACCGGTTCCGTCATGGGCACCACCAGTGGTGAGTCGGCCGCCATCGAGCAGCTCGTCGGCGAGTGGCGGAGCGACGGGCTGAAGTCCCTCAGTCCCTCCCTGGTCCAGGCGGTTCCGGCGGGCCGGATCGCCGCCGCTGTCAACACCGAACTCGGCATCGATGGCGAGGCGTTGACCCTCGCCACCGCCTGCTCGGCCAGCAACTACGCGCTCGGCTACGCCTACGACATGGTCGGGCAGGGCGAGGCCGACTACATGTTTGCGGGCGGCGCAGACTCGGTGAACCGCTGGGCGCACGCCGGGTTCTACCGGCTCGGCGCCCTCGCCGAGGAGGTCTGCCGCCCCTTCGACACCGAACGGGGGGGCATCCTCACTGCCGAAGGCGGTGTCGCCCTGCTGGTGGAGCCGTACGAACGGGCGATCGCGCGCGGCGCCCGGATCTACGCCGAAGTGCTGGGCTACGGCCTCAACTGCGACGCCGACCACATGGTGCACCCGAACGCCGCCACCATCGCGGGCTGCATACGGGAGGCCCAGCGCAACGCCGGTGTCACCCCCGAGCAGATCGACTACATCTGCGCCCACGGCACCGGTACCCGCACCAACGACGCCACCGAAGTCGCCGCGGTGCGCGAGGTGTTCGGCGACGCCATGCCGCCGATCAGCTCGATCAAGTCGATGATCGGCCACACGATGGGGGCGGCCAGCGGATTCGGCGCGTTGATCTGCTGCCGTGCCCTGTACGAGGGATTCCTGCCGCCGACGGCCAACGTCGAGCGGGTGGACCCGGAGCTGGGACGCGGTGTCGACCCGGTGCCGGGGAAGGCGCGCCAGGCCGCACCGCAGGTGGTCCAGAACCACGGTTTCGCCTTCGGTGGCAACAACGCCATCGTCATCCTGGGGAAGGCAGCATGACCACGGACACGGCCCGACGCCCCCTGCCCACCGACGACTTCACGCCCACCCTCACCACCCTGGCCGTGACCTCCACCGCAGCGGTCTCACCGGCCGGCGTCGGCACCACTGCGCTCGCCGCCGCCCTCGCAGTGGGCGGAGCCACCGGTGGAGAGGCCACCGAGGGCCTGGGCGACCTCGGCGAGGAGACCCTGCCGCCGCGGCCGGTACGAGCCGTCCCCCCACTGCCGTTCGCGGAATTGCTCGGCCGCAAGGGCCTGCGGAACCTGGACCGCACGACCCGGCTCGCCTTGGTGGCGTGCCAGATGGCGCTCGACTCCTACCCGGGATCGATCGGCCCGGGTGCGGGCGTGGTGATGGGTACGTCCAGCGGTTCGGTGCGGAGCTCCGGCGAGTACTCCCTGCGGACCCTCCAGGCCGAGCGCCCCTACCTCGTCAACCCCAGCCTCTTCCCCAACACCGTGATGAACTGCGCCGCCGGGCAGGTCGCCATTCGGCACGGACTGCACGGCGTGAACGCCACCGTCGCCGGCGGTGCGCTCGCCGGTATCCAGGCGCTGCGCTATGCGCGCAACGCCACTCGGCAGGGGCAGGCCGAACGCCTCCTGGTGGCCGGTGCCGAGGAACTCAGCGCACAGACCGGCTGGGGCTGGCAGCGCTCTGGCGCGCTCCGACCGGACTTCCCGCTGGGGGAGGGCGCCGCCGCCCTGGTCGTCGAGCCGGAGGAGGTCGCCCACGCCGAGGGCCGCCCGGTCCTCGCCCGGGTGCTCGCCGCCGAAGTGGGCTTCGCACCCCGCGGACGCCTCTTCGCGACCCTGACCACGTGCATCGGCAGGGCACTGGACCGCAGCGGTGTCGCGCCGGCCGACGTACGGTCCGTGGCGCTGGGCGCGACGGGTCAGGTCGGCGCCGACCGTCTCGAACTCCGCGCCGTACGGGGTGCGCTGGGGACGGCCGGGATGCCGCCGACCGTGGACGTGAGGCAGGCGGTGGGCGAGACCTTCAGTGCGACGGTCACCCTCCAACTCGCCGCGCTGGTGGACACCTGGCGGCAGCGGGGTGCCCACCCCGGCGAGGCGGCGCTCATCACCGCCCTGGGCCACGACGGCTCGGTCGGCTGCCTCGTGGTGCGCGGGCCCGCGACCTCTCCGGCCCACTGACCCCAGGTGACCCACGACGACATCCGGACAACACGCCACACGTCGGGCGGTGGTCACTCTCACAGCGATTCACCACCATCTCCGAAAAGGACAGCCATGTCACCGTCGCTGACGAAGCGGTTCGATGCCACCACCTTCTCCACGGCTGACCTCATCGAGGCCTGCTGCGAGGGGAGACAGGCAGCCTGGGCGGCGCTGGTAAGGCGCTTCTCGCCCCTGGTGTGGACGATCGCGCGATCTCATCGGGTGAGCCAGGCGGACTGTGAAGAGATCTTCCAGCAGACCTGGCTCCGCGCCTACCAGGGGCTGCGTGCCTTGCAGTCGCCCGAGCGCTTCCCCGCTTGGCTCACCACCTGCGCGAAGCGGGAGAGCCTCAAGCAGCGCGAACGCGCCCTGCGCTACGTACCCGTGGGCGGACCCGAGGTCTTCGACCGGCCCACCGCCCCGGACTCCGGCCCGGAGAACGCGGTGATATCCAACGAACGTCGAGACGAGGTCCTCTCGGCTCTCGGCCGATTATCGGCCCGGGACCAGACGCTGCTCGGGATGCTCAGCGCTGACGAGGAGTGCAGCTATGACGAGGTGAGCCGCAGGCTGGGGGTGGCCCGCGGCTCGGTCGGCCCGCTGCGGGCGCGCGCGCTGCGTCGGCTGACCGAACAGCTGGCTGCCACCTCCGTCGAGACGGGCACCCGGTGAACCGGCGCTCGCCCGCTCCCGTGTCGACGTAGGCCCCACCGACATCCGTCAACCAGCTTCCGGGCCATACGAGGTCGGGCCCTCACCACTCTGTGCGGTGAGGGCCGCGACCTCGTATGGCCCGCTCTCATGGTGCGGGGCCAGCGTGCCGAACGAAGCCTGGCCCGGTGCCGGCTACAGGCCGGACATCGGCCAGGCCGCGACGCCCTCGACCAAGTGCTCCGGTACCTCCTTCGTTGCCTCGTCCAACTCGTCGGGACATCTGTATGCGTGCTCGTGATCGGAGTCCTCCGGCGTGCCCGGAACCCGTCTCATCACAAACTTATGCCGCCGTCAATCTGCAGAACTTGTCCCGTGACGTAGGTGGCTCGGTCCGACACAAGAAATGCGGTCAGGTCGGCGACCTCCTCGGGCGTTCCGAAACGCTGCATCGGAATGGAGCGTAGCGCGCGCTCTTTCGCCTGCTCGGGGAGTTCGCCCGTCATGTCGGTCTCGATGAAGCCGGGCGCCACGGCGTTGACAAGAATGCCATAGCGGGCCAGCTCCCTCGCGAGCGAACGGCTCAGGGCATTGACCCCGCCTTTCGATGCCGCGTAATTGGCCTGCCCCGCATGGCCGTGAACACCGGACACCGACGACATATTGACGATCGCCCCCTTGCGCCGCCGCACCATCTGGAATCCCACGGCCCGGCAGAAATTGAAGGTGCCCGTCAGGTTCGTGTCGATGACCTCGGCCCAGTCCTCGAACGGCATCATGACCAGATTGCGGTCCCGGACGACACCGGCCGAGTTCACCAGCGCGTCGATCGGGCCCAGCTCCTGCGTCACCCGCTTGACGAAGAGCCCGACCTCGTCGCTGTCCGCCACATCACACGCCTGGTAGAAGTGGGCGGCACCGTGCTCGGCCAGCAGCTCCGCGGTCTCACCGGCGGATTCGCCGCGCCCGCAGTAGGCGATGTCGTACCCGTCCGCGGCGAGCCGGCGTGCGACGGCCCGGCCGATGCCGCGCGTACCACCGGTGACCAGGGCGACAGGGCGCCGGGTGTCTGGCATGGTTCCCTCCTCAGCAAGTGTGCGCTTCCACGTCGGGTCCTGTGCGGTCACTCGGCCGGCGCCGTCCGCAATGCCGGCAGCGGTGCCCCGAGCTGCACATAGACGTCCAGCAGATCGTCGGAGAGCCAGTACTCGGCGATCCGTCCCGCCGCGTCGAGGCGCAGGATGTCGACGCCGTGCTGCTCCACGGGCGTGCCGGGCGCGGCGGTCGTCCCCTCGGGCCGCCCCGACCGCCAGTGGCCCGTGAACCGCCAACGGCCGATCAGATGGCCGTCGTCGGTGAACGGCCCCAGCACGGTGCGGAAACTCACGTCCGTGTACGAGGACCGGAAAGCGTCGATCCAGGCGATCAGCCGCGCACGGTCCGGGATGCTGGCGGGGTCCGGCATTCCGTAGCGCGGTAGGTGCAGCGTCACGTCGTCGGCGACGATCTGCGAGGCGTTGTCGTAGTGGCCATTCCAGATGCCGAGCCACTGCTCCCAGAGGTCAGCAGTCGCCTGCGGCGGTCGTGCGACGTCGAGTTTGTTCACCACTTCTCCTCAGTCGTGCATACGGGTGCGGGGCACCTCGTTGGTCTCCACACCCTGCGTCCACGCCTCGACAACCTGACCGTCCACGATCCGGAGGATGTCCACGCCGGCCCAGTGGATGGTCCCGCCGGCCACGTCGGAGGGCCATCCCGTACGGCCGAGGCATTCCGCGGTTCCGTACCAGCGCCAGACGGCCAGTTCGCCGTCCTGTATCGGACCGAATTCCGTCTTGTAGCGCAGGCTCCCGAACTTGGACCGAAAACCGGCCACCCAGTCGGCCAGCGCCGCTCCGTCACGAATGCTGGAGGTGTCGAAGACCGCTGCTTTGGACGGCACATGGACTCGGAAGTCGTCGCTCACAATCTTGAGTGCAGCCCTCGGGTCCTCGTTCCACATTTCCAGCCAGATCTCCCACACCTCGGCAGCTGTGCGCGCCATGCGATGTCCTTTCCACTTGATTGCGATGGGTCGAATAGCCCAGTGGGCGGCTTGCTCTGACACAGAGCCGGCGGGTGGCCACGCGGATACATCCAGAAACAGCCGTGGCAGGTCGAAAACGGCGGACCCGGAGCAAAGCAGCCACGCGCGCCGGAACGTTCGGCCAAGGGTGTATCCACCGACGGGCTGCCGGGGTCTGTAGTGACGTAAGTGATGCGGCCAATCCACGAATGGCGAAGACACCACCTGCGGAGCGACCGGAGCACAGGAGCCCACTCATGCGGTTCGGCGAGAACGTGACGATCGATGCGGCCGTCTGCTGGCTGCCCACCACCCGACAGTCCGCCGCGTCTCAAGTGGCCGACGGCGTACTGGCCCCGGTGGAAGAGGCACAGTCCGGTGTGATGGAGGTGCCGGTCGCCACCGACCAGGCGGCACCCGAGATGGCCGTACTGGCCGGACAGCGCGCCCTGCGGCACGCCGGAGTGGCGCCCCCGGACATCGACCTGCTTTTCCACAGCTGGACCTACCACCAGGGGCACGACTTCTGGTCACCGGCCCACTACGTGGCCGACAGGGTGGGCGCCGTCAACGCCGTACCGGTCGGCATCGCGCAGATGTGTCACGGCGGCGCCATGGCCCTGCACGAAGCTGCCCTGCACCTCTGCGCCAACCCCTCGGCCAAGGCGGCCTTGGTGACCACCGCCGACCGCTTCCAGCAACCCGGCTTCGATCGCTGGACCAGCGACTCGCACGTCGCCTACGGGGATGGTGCCACGGCCGCCGTGCTCTCCCGCTCTGGCCGCGGCCTGCGGCTGCTCGCCCAGTCCGTCCGCGCCGCCCCCGCCATGGAAGGCATGTACCGCGGGGACGACGCCTTCAGCCGCGAGCCCATGGAGCACAGCCGCCCCGTCAATGTCCGCCGTACCAAGAAGGCGTTCGCCGCGGCGGGTGGCATGGCCCGGTTCGCCGAACTGGCGCCGGTTGCCATCAGCGACCTCCTCGTCGCCGCCCTCGCGGAGGCGGGCCTGGCTCACGGGGATCGCCGCATTCGCCATGTGCTGCTGCCTCGGCTCGGCCCGGCAACCCTGGAACGCACCTATCTGCCCGTCGTGGAACGGCAGTTGCCGCATGCCACCGTCCACCGGCTGGGCGCCCACACCGGCCACCTGGGCAGCGGCGACGTCCTCGCCAACCTCGCCGCGGTGCAGAGCGAACAGCTCCTCGCCGCCGGAGAGGTGGCACTGCTCCTCTCCGGCGGAGGCGGATTCACCTGGTCCTGCACCGTACTGGGCGGCAGCGCCGGGGACGGAGCGGCACCGTGCTGACCGGCGTCGATGTGCTGCGGATCGGGGAACTCGACCGGCTCATGCGGCGCCCGTGGTTCAGGGGCTATGCCTTCGCCACTGAAGAGCTACACCACGCGGCGGTCTGCGGCCCCACCCGCGCGCGGGAATTCCTCGCCGGCCGGTTCGCGGCCAAGGAAGCGGTGGTGAAGGCCCTGGGCGTCGGCTTCGGCTCCGGGATACGTCCCCACCACGTCACCGTACGACGCTCCGCGGACGGGGCGCCCTCGGCCCACCTGACCGGCGCGGCCGCACGAGTCGCCGCCCGGCTCCGCCTCGATGAAATGAGGGTCTCCATCGCGCACAAGGACGAACTCGTCGTGGCAACCGCCGTGGCGACCCAGCACCCGCAACCCCCACACCCGGCAACCCAGCGGGCCGTCCCACGCCCGGAAGAGGAACAGGGCATGTCACCACATTCCACGACACACGGGGTCCCCTCGGCCGGGACGTCTTCCGAAGAAGCTCCGGTCACCGCGTTCCTGCGGGTGCGCCTGGCTCAGCCCGACGCCCACTACGGGGGTGATCTGGTCGACGGCGCCCGGATCATGCAGCTGTTCGGTGATCTGCTCACCGAGATCACCGTGCGGACGGACGGCGACGAAGGTCTGCTGTCGGAGTACTCCGACGTACGGTTCACGGCCCCCGTCCACCCGGGCGACTACCTGGAGGCGACCGCACGCCTGATCCGGCGGACCCGGCTGCGCCGCGTCGTCGCCCTGGAGGCACACCGGGTCATCGCCGCCGGCGGAACCGACCGGGAGAGCGCTGCCCGTCTGCTCCCGGCACCACAGCTCGTCTGCCGGGCAACCGCGACCACCGTTGTCCCCCCGAGCGCGGCGCGGTCCCAGAAGGAGAAGCCATGACACCGGCACGGACCCAGGTACCGGTCCACCTCCACGACATCCTCGACGCCGCCGCCCGGAGCTACCCCGACGCGCCCGCCGTCATCTGGCAGGAGACCACCCTCACCTACCGGGAACTCGCCGCGGCCAGCACCTCCGCCGCGCACGTCCTGCACGGCCACGGCGTGCGGCGGGGCGAGCGGGTCCTGGTCTCCACCGAGGACCGCCATGCGGTGGCTGCCATCGTGTACGCCGCTTCCCGTCTGGGCGCGGTCTTCAGCGTGATCCACGAGGACGTATGCGGCGCGCCGCTCACCCACGTCCTGGACGACGCCGAACCCGCCCTCCTGATCACCGAGGACGAAGCGGCGGAGCGGACGGCACAGGAGTGCGGGGTGCCATGCCTGCGCACGGCGGAGCTCCGGTCCGGCGCGGCACCCGACGGCCTGCCCGACCCGGGCCTCACCACCGACCCGGCCTGCCTGATCTACACGTCGGGTACCACCTCGCTGCCCAAAGCCGTGGTCAGCACGCATCAGCAGATGCTGTACGCCGTCCACGCCATCCAGGCCGAGCTGAACCTGCGGTCCGACGACATCGTCCACTGCCCGCTGCCACTGTCCTTCGACTACGGGCTCTACCAGCTGTTCCTGGCTACCGTCAGCGGTGCGACACTGCGGCTGGCGACGGTTTCCGAGGCCGGCCCACCACTGCTGCGCAGCCTCCAGCGCAGCGGCGCCACGGTGCTGGCCGGCGTCCCCTCCGTGTCCGGCACCCTCGCCTGGCTGGCCAAACGAGCGCCGGGCGCCCCCCTGCCCAAGCTGCGCCTGCTGACGAACACCGGCGCCGATCTGCCCGCGCGCACCATGGCCGACCTGCGGGAGCACCTGCCCTCGCTGCGCATCCAGGTGATGTATGGCCTGACCGAGTGCAAACGCGCCACGATCATGGAGCCGGACGGCGACCTGAAACGGCCGGTCTCCTGCGGCCGACCACTGCGCGGGACGGAGATCGTCATCCTCGACGACGCGGGCGCAGAACTCCCTCCCGGCGAAGTCGGGCAGATCGTGATCCGCGGACCACACGTCATGGCCGGCTACTGGCGCCGCCCGGAGCTCACCGCCCAACGCTTCCCGCGACGCGAGGGACTCTTCCCCGAACTGCACACCGGTGACTACGGCCACCTCGACGCGGACGGTTACCTCTACTTCTCCGGCCGTCGCGACGACCTCTACAAGGAACGGGGATTCCGCGTCAGTTGCACGGAGGTGGAGGCCGCAGCCCTGCGCATCCCGGACGTCACCGCCGCCGCCGTACTGCCCCCGGCGGACGGCCGCACCTCCGTGCTCGTCGTCGTCACCGGCCTGACCAAGGAGGAGGTGCTCGACCGGCTGCGGGAGCAGATCGAACCGTACAAGGTCCCGCGCCGCTGCCTGCTGCTGCCGGAACTGCCGCTCAACGGCAACGGCAAGGTCGACCGCACACGCCTCAAGGCCCTGGCGGAGAGGTAGGCCGCTTCCCATGACCGCCCACGACCGCACCGCGCCGAGCACCGGACACCCGCCCTTCTGCGTCCTGCTCGGCCCCGACCACGCGGGCAAGTCGACCGCGCTCGACCACCTCGGCCGGACCGCGCCCCAGTGGCGGCTACTGTCCGTCGACGACGCCCACCTCGCCCCCGAGCACACCCTGATCGGCCGGCTGCGCAGGGACGTCGTAAAGGACGTCGCGCCCCACCCGGACACCTGGTCCCCGGAGTTCTTCTCCACGCTGCTGCAGACCGCGGTCGTCCATCTGCGCGACCAGCTGCTGCGCGACGACGGCTCGGGACGGCCGGTCGTCGTCGACTCCTACTACTACAAATTCCTGGCCAAGTGCCGGCTCGCGGGGGCCCCGGACAGCCCGCTGTTCGCGTGGTGGCGCACGTTCCCCCAGCCGCGCCGGGTGATCTACCTCGACGTGCCACCCGAGACGACCTGGCGGCGCAGCCGCCGGGGAGCCGACCTCAACCTGCTCGAGTACTACGGCCCGCGGCCCGAGTGGGACGGCTTCCGCCGCTATCAGACCGACCTGGCCAAGACCATGCGGGACGAGATCCAGTCCCTGCCCGTGACCGAGATCGAGGAACACGACCGCCCGGAAGACAGCGTGGCAGCGATACGAGAGGTGCTCACCCATGAGATCGGCTGAATCCTGGACGGATCCCGACCGGCTGCGTCGCTACCGCGCCCGCGTGTTCGCCGAACGACAGGGCCTGCGGGAGTCCTTCGCCGACGCCGCGGGCCACCAGCAACGCGTCCTTCGCGACCTGCTCGATTTCAACTCCGGTACGGAATACGGAAAGCAGCACGGCTTCGACCGCATCCGCACTCTGGACGATTTCCGCAAGGCCGTGCCCATTCAGACCTACGCGGACCTGGAGCCTTGGATCGAGCGCGCCGCAGGCGGCGAGCGCAACGTCCTGACCGCCGACCGGCCCACCGTCTTCTTCACCAGCAGCGGCAGCACCGGCGCACACAAGAAGATCCCGGTGGCGCCCCGCTTCATGAGCACCACCTTCTTCCCCTTCTACTACGCCGCATGGGCACCCCTGATCGAGCACTTCCCTGATGTCCTGAGCCACCCGGGCGCCGTGCTCAACCTCAAGCACGACCCGCTCGCCGCCCCGCCCACCACCGCATCCGGGCGGCCCCACGTGGGCGCCAGCCAGGTCGACTTCGGCTCGGCCTTCGACGAGCCGCTGTCCGCGGAACCCGGCACCGGTGCGCCCTGGGCGACCCTCCCGGTCCCGGTCGCGGCCAACGATCACCTGGAGAAGATGTATCTGCGGCTGCGCCTCGCGGTGGAGAGCGATGTGCGCTGTGTCATCGGGATCAACCCCGCAATGGTGGCGGTCCTGCCCTATCAGCTACGCCAGTGGTGGCCGCGCATCGTCAAGGAGGTACGCGACGGCACCCTGGGCGGCCTGCCATACGGCTCCCCGAAACCCGCACGCGCAGCCGAACTGGAGCAGCTCGCCGAGCGCCACGGCACCGTGCGCCCGGCTCACCTCTGGCCGAACATGCGCGCCCTGTTCTGCTGGACCACGGGCCTCGCATCGCTGTATCTCCCGCGCCTGCGCGAGGAGTTCGGCGCCGGCGTGACCGCTCTGCCCGCCCCTGTCGCCGCGTCCGAAGGGCCGGTGGGCGTGGCCCTCGACCGGCACCGCTCGGCGGGCAGCCTCGTCGTCACCGCCGCGGTTCACGAGTTCGCCGACGCCGATCAGGACCTCGGGCCCGACACCGCCACCCTGCGGCCCGACGAGTTGGAGCCGGGCCGCGACTATCACGTCGTCTTCAGCCACGTCGGTGGGCTCTACCGGTACGCGGTCGGTGACGTCGTACGGATCGTCGACCACCAGGACGGCGTGCCCCGCCTCGAGTACGCCGGCCGGGGCAACAACCGCTCCGACCATGCCGGGGAGCGGCTGCGTGACGCCCAGGTCATCAGGGCTCTGCAGAGCGCACTCGTCGCCACCGGCCTTGAACTACGTAACGCCGCCTGCCGGGTGACAACGGACCGGCAGCGGCCCGCGGCCTACGAGTTCGCGGTGGCGGCGACGACGCCATGGAGTCAGGACGAGTCCGCCCGCTTCACCGTCCGGCTCGACCAGGCTCTGCAGCGCGAGTCGGCCGACTACCGCACGGCGCGCGCCGCGGACCGGCTCGCCGCTCCGTCGGTGCGCCTGCTGCACCCCGAGGCGTTCCTGCGCGACTGGCAGGACCAGGTCGCATCCGGCATCCGCCCCACACAGGTCAAGGACCGGCTCTTCCGGCAGGACCCGCGGCTGTGGGCCCGGCTCACGGAACCCGCTGGCGACTGAGAGCGCCGACAGCGCCCCGACCCCGTACTGCGGACACCCCGCCGCAGACGGGCACGTGAGGGGCCGACGCTCGGCCCCTCACGCACAGAGAAGAAGGTAAGGACAGCAATGACCGCATCACTGGACGCCGTCGAACGGACCGCACTGCTCACCGCCGCACTGCGTGCTGCCGAGACCAAGCGCCCGGATCGGCTGTACGAGGACCCGTACGCTGCGGCGCTCGCCGGGGACATCGGCCCCGAACTGCTCGCTGAGGTCCGCGCGGCCACCTTCCCGCCCGGCCGCGAGCGGACCCTGCCGAGCACCCCCGACTACAACGCCATCCGCACCAGGTTCTTCGACGACTACCTGCAGCAGGCGGCAGCCGACCCGGAGACCACCCAGATCGTGCTCGCCCCCGCTGGCATGGACTCGCGCGCCTACCGGCTCGACTGGCCCGGCCGCGTGCGCTGGTTCGAGGTCGACCGGCCGGCCGTTCTCGCGTACAAGCAGGAGCGGCTCGGCGACGTCGAGCCGCGCGCCGACCACCGCAAGGTCGCCGTCGACCTCACCTCGCCCTCCTGGGAGGACGACCTGCAGGCCGCAGGGTACGACCCCAGCGTCCCCTCCACCTGGCTGCTTGAGGGACTGCTCTACTACATCCCCGAGCGCGACACCCACCGCATCCTCGAGCGGGTCGCCGCGATCTCCGCTCCCGGCAGCCGGATCGCCGCCGACATCGTTAACGCCGCCGCCCTGGCCCTGCCCCATATGCACGGCCTGCTCGACGTGTTCGAGCGATGGGGCTGCCCCTGGCTGTTTGGCACGGATGAACCGGAGGCCCTGTTCAACGGCCACGGCTTCACCGTGCAGGCGACCCAGCCAGGGGAAGAGGGCGCGGACTTCGGGCGCTGGCCCGACCCGGTGCCGCCGCGCGAGGAACGCGACGTACGCCGCGTCTTCTTCGTCCACGGACGGCGGCACTGACGTGCCAACAGCAGTGATCGCTGGTGGCAGCGTCGCCGGGCTCGCCAGCGCGATGGCGCTGTCCGGCATCGGCTACCGCGTGCTGGTCCTCGAACGGGCGCCGAAGCCTCCCCAGTGGTCCATCGCCGAGGCGACCTCCTGGTGGAAGCGCCCGACCGTGCCGCAGGGGCTGCACTCGCACACCCTGACCTCACTCGGCGTACAGGTGCTGCGCGAGCGGGCCCCGCAGGTGCTCGCCGCGGCACGGGTCGCGGGCGCCCCCACCCTCGACCTCACCGACGCCCTGCCCGCGAGCTCGACCCACCGCGCGCCCGAGCCCGGCGACCACGAACTGGTCGCACTCGGCTGCCGCCGCTCCAGCCTGGAATTGATCCTCCACCGAGCGGTCAGCGACCTGCCCGGCGTCACCATCCGGCACGACACCACCGTCGACGGCATCGAACTCGACCGGCCGGCACAGCGGGTGCGCGCCGTTGCCACCGGCGGCGGAGAGCGCATACCCGCCGACATCGTGGTGGACGCCACCGGGCGCCGCGCCCTGTCGCACACCTGGCTGCGCAACGCGGGTATACCGCTCGCCGCCGACCGCACCAGCCCGGCCGGGCTCACCGGCTACTCCCGCTTCTACCGGCTCAAGAGCAGCACCCTGCCGGGGCTGATCAACCGCGGCAACGCCGTCGGTGACATCTTCAGCCACTACGCGGGGGTCCTGCACCCGGGCGACAATGACATCTTCTCCATTGCCCTGGCCACCCTACCCGGCGACCGGGCGCTGCACGGCCTGCGCACCCGGGCGGGATTCACCGCGGCGGCGCTCGCCACCCCGGGCCTCGCCCCGTGGCTGGAAGGCGGCGTCAGCGCGCCGATCTCCCCCGTCAGCGCGATCACCAGTCCGCCCAACGCCTTTTGGGGCACGGCGAGCACCCAGCAGTCCCCGGTCGCGGGGCTGTTCCCGGTGGGCGACGCGGCCTGTATCACCAATCCGCTGTTCGGCCGCGGCATGTCGCTCGCCCTGGAGCACGCCTTCCGGCTCGCCGACCTGCTCGCCGGGCGGCCGGACGTCGACATCGCGCAGCGCAAGGCCGTGGCACGGATGACGCAGCAACTGTTCCTGCCCTGGTACGAACAGTCCGCCGCGTCCGACCGGCTGCGCATCGCCCGCTGGCGGGCCGCCGTCGACGGCACGCCCGCTCCCGCGCCGGTCCGAACGCAGGACGGCCCGCCCGGCTTCGACGAGGTGGCGGCCGCGGCGCGCAGCGACGGCACCGTCTGGCGTGGACTGACCCGCATCCTTATGACGCTCAGCACGCCCGCGGATGTGTTCGGCGACGACACGTTCCTCGCCCGCGTCCGGCAGGCAGGACCGCCCGCCCCGGCACGGCCCGAGGAACCCGGCAGGGACGAGCTCGTCCGCAGGGTCATGGCAGCCGAGGGGATTCTCGTATGACGGCCCTCTCCGTGGAGCAGCCAAGGCCGCACCCGACGCCGTCGGGCCGGCGCCGCGTCCTGCTCGCGCCGATCACCGTCACCCCGTCCAAGCCGCTGACCCCCAGCCACCTCAAGGGGCTGCTGTGGACGGACGTGATGTACCGAGCCACCCAGTCCCTGGCCGACGTCACCTACCGCTACAGCCACACCACCTACCACCCCACCGAACAGACCCTGGGCTTCTGGGAGTTCCTCGACCGCACCCGCGGTGACACCGGATACGACGAACTCACCGAGGACCGCATCGGCGAGCTGTACGTCGACTTCCGCGCGGCGCAGCGCGCACCGGTCCAGGCCCTGCGGCCCTACGCCGAAGCGGCCGAGCGCGGCTGGGTGCACCCCGCCAGCGCCCGCGTCCTGAGGCTGTGGAGCGAGCACTACGCCGCACTCGGCCTGCACGACCCCGGTCTGCTGCTTCACCAGCCGCCCGGTTTCACCCTCGACGCCGCCTTGGACCGCCTCACCGACCTCGGTATATGCCTGGACCATCGCGCGGTCGGCGGGCCCGTCTACCTGGACCTCACCCGCTTCGGGCTGCCGCTGCGGCAGCTGGTCACGGCCGACGGCCGCCCCAACTACCTGGCCTGCGCGCTGCGTGAACTCTTGCCCCTCGCAGTAGACTTCGACGAAGTGGTGTTGCTCTACGACAGTGAGCTCGCCCCCGACTACCAGCAGCTGGAACGGGTCCTCACGGCACTTGGCCCCAGCGTGCGGCGGGTGAGCCTCGGCAGGGTGCCCATCGACGGGAAGATCCGCTCGGCCCGCCAAGGCGGCTGGCGCGACGTGCACGCCGGCGCGCTCCTGCGGACCGTGTGTGGCGAGCACGACGCGGCCGCCGTCCGCCTGGGCATGCGGCTGTACTTCATCGCCATGCTCGGGCCGGGCCGACAGCAGTCCTTCCGCGCCGACCTGCTGCACCAGAGCCTCAAGCGGGCCGAGCAGCTCCTCGCGTCGGCACCGCAGAAGCCGCCGCGACCGCTTGCGGAGCGCCTCGCCCAGCACCGCAAGGACCACCTGTACATCGATCCCTACCGGCTGACCTCCGGCCTGCTCGGCAAGCGCCGCGCCGCACCCGCCTCGGACCTCCTGACGACGGTGTTCTCATGACATTGATCCAGCACGGCCTGCGTAAACAGGCCGCAGGACGCATCCGGGCCGCACGACCCGACCTCGCCGCCCGGCACGACCTGGACACCTACGACGGCCTCCTGGCGGCCCAGCGCGACATCGCGGCCGAGGACACCGACGCGAGCGCCCTGGCCGCCGTGGTGCTGCGCAGCCTCGACCTCGCCCAATGGGCTCGCGACACCTGCGCGTTCGCCCTGGGGGTGGGGCCGGAGCGAGTGGCCGCCTGGCGCGCCTCGTTCACCCGCACCGTGTTCCTCGCGGGCAACCCGGCGCACCTGCGCGACCGGTTCGCCTTCGTGCACCTCGCCCCCGACCTCTCAGCGGCGTGGACCGCGCCCGGACCCGCTGCGGAGACGGCCGGACTGCGGCGGCTCCTGAAACTCTTCGACGGCCCAGCCGCCCTGCCGGCCCGCCCGGACACCCTCGTCGAGATCCCCGGTGAGCCCCGCCTCGGGAGCCGCCCCAGCGTGTACCGCGAGCTGTATGTCGCCACCGTCGACTGCACCGTCTCCGAGGCCCTCGTGCACGTCAACCACGTGCTCGTCGAAGCGGTCCTGGACGGCCTCATCGCCCCCGGCGACCGACTGATCCTGCGTCAGGTGCCCCGCATGGCCGGGTTGCCCGCGCACCTGGCCAGCGTGCGCGTCGTCACCGAACACCAGCTCCCCGGCCGGCTGAAGGCCGCCGCCGGACTGACCGAGGAGGCCTTCCTTGCCTGAACCGGCCCCGAACGCCACCGACACCCGGGTCATCCGGTTCGGCTACCACGGCTCCGCCGACGTGGCGTCCCACATCATCCGGCTCGCCGGATGGGACGAGGCCGCCGTGCGGCTGAGCGAGTATGACGTCGCCGACCCATTCCGCGGCGTACGCGCAGACGAACTGGACCTGATGATGATCAAGTTCGGGCTCACGGAACCCGACTTGGTCACCAGTCGGGTACTCACCGAGGACGCCCGAGCCGTCGTCGTCGGCGCAGGCCATCCGCTCGCCGCCCGGGAGTCGGTCTCCATCGAGGAACTCGCCGACTACGACACCTTCGCCCGGCCCGGTAGCTTCCCCGGCTACGTGTGGGACGAGGTCGTACCGCCACGCACCCCGGCGGGCCGCCCTATCCGCCGCAGCCATCTGGTCAGTGCCATCCCCGAGATGATGCGCCTGGTGTCCCAGTGCGAGGCGGTGCACATCTCGCTCCTGTCGCTTGCCGACATCGCACCGCCCCGCATCCGCGTGGTACCCATCCACGACCTGCCGCCCGCCCCGGTCACCGTGGCCTGGCGCCGTGAACGTGAACTCCCCGTTCACGTACGCGAGTTCATCTCCGCGGCAGAAGCGGGGGCCGCCCGATGAGCGCCTCGGCGACCCGCGTACCCGTGGTGCTGCTCCACGCCCTGTCACTGCACGCCACGATGTGGGAGGACCAAGCGAGCACCCTGCGCGCCTTTGGCCACCCAGTCCTCGCCCCCGACCAGCGGGGCTTCGGCGCCACCCCGCTCGGCGACGCGCCGCCGTCCCTCGACGTGGTGGCCGATGACCTAGCTCGCACACTCGACGAGCACGGCATCGACCGGGCGGTCCTGGCCGGATCGTCCATGGGCGGCTACGCGGCGATGGCGTTCCTGAGGCGCTTTCCCGACCGGGTCGCGGGACTCGCCCTGCTGTCCGCGCGAGCCACCACCGACAGCCCCGAAGCCGCTGCTCAGCGCCTGCAGTTCGCCCAGCTTGTCCAGGACGAGCAGACCGGGCGGGCCGTCGTGGAGCGCGCCACACCCGCGCTCCTCGGCGCCACGACCCGGCAGCGCAGCCCCGAGGTCCTGGCCCGCGTCCTGGCCGACGCCCACGCTGCCGACCCGGCTGCCCTGGCCTGGGCCCAACAGGCCATCGCGGCGCGCCCCGACTCAACCGACGTGCTGCGCGCCGCCCGGGTGCCCGCCGTGGTGATCGCCGGAGCCGAGGACGAACTGGTGGACGCCGATGAGTCCCGCCACGTCACTGACACCCTGCCGCACGCGCGTCTCGTCACCGTGGCGGACGCCGGACACCTGCAGCCCCTGGAAGCCCCCGAAGCGGTCACCGCGGCCCTGCGCGACCTCATCGACGAGATCGCTGCCACGAACCACGACCGCCCCGTGACACCCACCGGCGTCGGCACCGGGAACGGAGCCCCGTCATGCTGACCGAAGATCACAAGGACTGGGGCTACACCTCGTCGACCGGCCTTGGCTTCACTCACCACGCCATCGTCGACACCCACTTCCGCGCCTGCGAGCGTCCCTACCTCAGCCTCCTCAACCAGTCCGGCCTCGGGCCGGGACAGCACGTGCTCGACGCGGGCTGCGGCTCCGGCGACTTCCTGCCGCAGCTAGGCTCCCTCGTCGGCGCGAGCGGCAGGGTCACCGCCGTCGACCTCGCGGAGGAGAATGTCGCGCTCGCCGCGCGGCGAGTCAAGGACTGGCAGCTGCCCTGTCCCGTCGAGGTGCGCAGGGCAAGCCTGCTCGACCTGCCCTACCCGGACGACTCCTTCGACGGCGTGTGGTGCTCCAACACCGTCCAGTACCTCGACGACGACGAACTGGCTGCTGCACTCGCCGAGTTCAGCCGCGTCGTACGCCCGGGCGGCACCGTGGCCGTCAAGGACCTCGACGCTCACCTGATCACCGCACGGCCCGCCGACCCCTACCTGTTCAGCGACTTCTTCCGCGCCGCAGGCGCCGCACCGGGCTACGCCCGCCAGCTGCTGCGCACACGGGAGCTGTACCGCCACCTCAAGCAGGCCGGACTCACCGAGGTGCGCCAGCAGACCATCCTGATCGAGCACCACACACCCCTGACCCCCGCCGCAACGGACTTCTACGCCGCGGCCTGTGCCCAGCTCGCCGGGCAGGCCCTGACGCTCGGCCTGAGCAAGGAGTGGCAACGGTTCACCGACCCCGCCGCGCCGGACCACCCGCTGAACGACCCCGACGGCTACATCAGCGAAGGCAACGTACTGGCCGTCGGCACCGTACCCGCCGCCCACCGCTGACGGCGACCGTTCCCCAACCACCGACGAGGAGCCGAGACGGCCTGTGCCGGCGAATGCCACCTCACGCTGCCCGCCCGCACCAGCCGGTTTCCCCTGTTCGGTCAGGCGCCCGCCTGCTGCGCAAGCCGCTGTTATCTCAGCTCTTCCGCCTTTTGGATGCACCAGGTGGCTGCTTATTCAGCCACCTGGTGCAGGTGGTCCCATGCATCTCCCTGTCCTCGATTCCGGCGCTTGGCCACTCTCGTCGTGATCGACAGCCAAGAGCGTGTAGCACTCCTTCCGTGCCCAGGTTCAGCCTCCATGCATTGGGTTTGCCGCGCTCCCCCGTCGGATTGGCAGAGTCATACGCCCAAGTTGCTGTGCGCCTGGCGGCGCTCCGCTTCGCCACCTTGGCTATCCACTGGGCTCAGTGGCTGGTCGGCGGTGGGCTTCTCTTCCGGACGGCGTGGCACAGGCGCGGAGGGAGGAGCACGTATTCCGTACGCGCATCAAACATCGCTGAGGTTCGGTTCCAACAAAAGCATTCGACGTTCCCCTCACAGCTCCGGCTGCGGTCATGACTGCGGATCATTCGAGGGCGCACCAGCCGATCTGGATAACGCGAGGGTGCTGCCGGGAAGTGACGAGCTGAGCCCGCCCAGGCGGCATGGCAACGGCCTTGGTGCTGCCTACGAGGGGCCCCTCACCGGGGTCCCCGGACAGGATGACGCCCACTGCACCGAGTTCTTTGAGGCGCCGGGTGACCGGATCGAAAGATGTGCGGGCCGCGCCGGCCGTGGAACGAGCGACGATCACACGCAAGCCGATGTCACGGGCGTAAGGAAGGTATTCGGTCAGCGCTTCGAGGGGGTTGCCGGAAGGGAGCGCGACGAGGTCGTAGTCGTCGACCATGACGAAGACTTCAGGGCCGTGCCACCAGCTCTGGGCACGCATCTGCTCGGCAGTTACGTCGGCGGTAGGCATCCGGGCTTGTAGCAGCGGGACGAGTCGGTTGAGTCCCTCTTCAAGGGACGCCGAAGCGGGTGCGTAGTGCAGCACATGGCCCTGAGGGAGTTGCCCATGCAGAGCACGTCGGTAATCCCCGACCATCACCAGCGCTTCACGGGGCTCGTGTCTCTCAGCGAGACGCCGGGCCAGCAGGCGAAGCAAGGTGCTCTTCCCAGACTCGCTTTCGCCATAAATGACGAGGAGCGGGTCGGTATCGAAGTTGATGTAGGCGGGGGCATAGGTCGCTTCGTCCAACCCCACCGCGAAGCCCAAGTCAGGTGTTTCACTTGCTTTGGGAAGAGCATCGGCGTGCAGTCGCTCCGGGAGCATGCGCACAGGTGGGCACACCGGGCCCGACCAGCTCGACGTGATGGCTGCGACCAGTCCGGCGGGGTCCGATGTGGCGCCGGAGTGATCAAGCGCCGAGTCGACGCCGCCGGCATGGGGCAGCGCAGCCACATAGTGCAGGCCGCCCCGGGCAAGGCCGTGACCGGGACGGGCTGTGGGCACGTTGCGGGCGCGCTTCCGGTCATGCTCGGAATCCAGGGGGTCGGCCATCCGAAGTTCCAGCCTGGTGCCGAGTTGCTCTTTGAGCGCGGGTCGGATCTCGTTGTAGCGGCTGGCGGCAAGAACGAGGTGGACACCGAAGGCGAGTCCGCGCACGGCCATTGCCTCGATGTCGGGAATCAGCTGCTCGTGCTGCCGTTTGAAGGTGCCCCAACCACTTTTCGTGGTGCGTTCCTTTGGAGACGGCTATGAGCGGCGCGATCCTCGGCTACCAGCCGTTGGAAAAGCCATCCGAGTGGCCCTTGGTCGCCGATGGCGTTCGCATGGTGGCAGCCGCGACCTGCGATTCCGTCCCATATCCAGTGCCGAAAGTGATGCTGGCGCTCTCCGGTCTGGCTGTGTACGCCGAGCGCGTCGGCATTGCCCGCGACCCGCTGGCCTGGCTGGCGCCAGAGGTGATGACGCGTTACCTGCTCGCACGGACGAAACTCGAAGGCAGTTCCGTCCAGACGTACCGGAGCATCCTCCTGCGCATCCGCGAGGCTTTGCTGTGGTTGGAGTACGGCCAGCAGCCGACACCCCGAATGAGCGCCAAGCGCCAGCGCGCAGCCCCGTACACCCCGCCTGAACTCGCCCGCTACCTGATGTGGACCCGCACACTGCCCCCTACGTCCACACTCGGCGGCAGCGCCCTGGCCCTGCTCGCCCTCGGCGCCGGCTGCGGACTGGCACGTAGCGAGGTACTGGCCACCCGCGGCACCGACATCACCGTGCTGCCGTCGGAGGCGGTGGTCGTCGCAGTACCAGGCAGCGACCGGCTGGTGGTCTGCCGAGCGATGTGGGAGGAGGCCCTCGCCGCAAGGGCGTGTGCCGCAGGTGACGGATACCTGTTCCTGCCCCAACGACAGGTCGCCGACCCGAAGAACGGTGTGTCCAACTGGGCCAAGCGGACGCTGAAGGGTGCATCGGGGCTTCCCGAACTGAAGCTGGCCCGGCTGCGCAGCACTTGGATCGTTGAGCTCCTGCGTCAACGTGTCCCAGAAGATGTCATCGCCAGGGCGGCGGGGATGAAGTCGACCGCCGCCCTGGCCCCCTACCGAGCCTCGGTCCCCCGCTCACCACCGCGGCCACCGCCCGCATGCTGCGCGGCTCGGCATGAGAACTCCCGCCGATGACCCCCGCTATCAACCTGGCAACGGCCGCCCCCGCCGCCCGTACCCGCGCTCACACGAGCCGTCCGAGATGGCCGACAGCAAGGTCATGAAGCTTCGGCGCACGCTCCATCAGAGCGGCGTCGTTGAAATGATCGAGGCACAGTTTGCCGGGCTGCCAGGCCCGCCCGGCTACCCCGTCCGTCTGGTGCTGCTCGGTTTGGTCTGCGCAAGCTACGAAAGGACCAGCAGCAACCTCGACGACGCCTTCGAGATCATGACGTTCGGCACCAGCGAGCGGCTGCGCGCCCACCTCGCCATTCCGACCTGCGACATCGAGGACCAGGACGCGGTCAACGCGCTCTACAAGCGCTTCCACCGCGCCTGGACCCGCATGAACCGGTTGCTGGACGCTGCACCGCACCAGCGCCGCAGTCGGCTGCCCAGGGCGGCAGGTCGCAAAGTGGCCTCTCAGTGGAACGGTGAACACGGACAGCCTGCGCTCCGCCGTCTGGAAGAGCTCGCCAATCGGCTGGTCACCGCCCCGGCCCGCATCGCCTTCGCGAAAGGTCTGATGCGTCACTGGCGCGGCGACACTGCGATCGACACCACCTGCGCGCCAACTTGGGCCCGTCCCCACACACGCAAGCGCTCGGCTCTGGAGGCGAGCGCCAACTGGCATTACAAGGGGGGCGGCGACCGGGAGTTCGGCTACAGCGCCACGCTCGCCATCGCGGCCCACGCCGACCCGGACCGAGCCGGCCGCTACCCCCAGCTGATCCTCGGCATGGTGCTGCACACGCCCGAGAAGGACATGGGCCGCCACGCCCACTACGTCAGCGCTGTGCTGGCGCAGCTCACCGAGCTCCGTGGCTTCACGGCGGCCGACCGCGCTTACACCAAGCTCCTCCCCGAGAACTTCCACCGACCGATGCGCGCCCTCGGCTACATGCCGGTGCTCGACTTCACTGAGCCCCAAGTCACCTCCGCCAAGGCGGAAGGCCATCACCAGGGCGCAATCACGAAAGTCGGCCGACTTTTCTGCCCCCTCACGCCACGCCGCTTGCTCGACTTGTACTCGCAGATCCGCAGCGCAAAGAACGAGCGTGAACGCATCCCGCTTCGAGAGCGGCTGCAGGAGATCGAGGCGTACGCGCTCACCCGCAAGGACACACTCAACGATCGCGGCACCGAGCGGTTCGCCTGCCCCAGCACCAAGCTCAACTGCCCTTGGGCGCAGGAGCGTGAGGGTCGCGGCACACCGCCGAAGACGGGGCCCGTACCGGTCGTCATCAACCTCGATGCCCGTAGGGAGCGCACCGCGCACCCCGCCAGTCGGCCCACCGTGGAGCCGCCGACCATTCCGCTCGGCGAGCGCCCCAAATGTTGCCGCCAGTCCTCCGTCACCGTGCAAGCGCACGTCATGCCCCGCACGCGTCAGGAGCTGCCTTGGCAGACGCCCTCCTGGGCCCTGGCCTACCAGACGTTGCGTGCTCACATCGAAGGTGGCAACGGGCGGCTGAAGTCCATCGACTCCGCCCTGCACGCCCGCGAGAGACGTCAGCCCCGTGGCCGTGTCGCCCAAGCCCTCCTGTCCGCCATCACCGTCATGGTCCACAACATCATGGAACTCGAGCAGTACCTGGCCGCGAGCAAGCAGAGCGCGATCACCGGCCTCGACCTCGAGCCGAACGATGCCCTTCTGCCCTACCCCACGATCAGCTTGACGGTCCCTCACCGCTCCCAAGCGCTGAGCCGTAGCCCCTGAGCGGGCACGTTCCGGGCAATTGAAGATCGACACGTCGCGAGACCGCGGGAGCCTGCCTCCACGCCTGCGGTCCCCGCGGCATGTCCGCATCCCGACCCCCGGTCCGTTCCGACGCGGACCGCCGCGCTTCCCGGCGGCCCGGCAGGCTGACTTTCACACAATCAGGAGCTCAAACGCCGAGATCCCGGTCAGACGGTGACCGTCTGACCGGGATCTCGTGAACAGTTCGGGGGCTAACCCGCGAACGGCCCCGCTGTGGACCTGAGGGGATTCGAACCCCTGACCCCCTCGTTGCGAACGAGGTGCGCTACCAGCTGCGCCACAGGCCCTTGCGACGAGTGAAACTCTAGCATCTCGGTCGCGGTGCTCGGAAATCGCTTCCGGTGCTGGTCAGCGGAGGGGCGTCACTCGTTCGCCGCGCGCGGGCGGTCCTCGTCCTCGTACTGGTCGAAGAGCGGGGTGCGGCCGCGGGTGCGGCGGCCGGGGTGGGTGGGGCGGTCCTGGTGGGGGGTGTCGGGCTGGGGGTGGTCGGGGGCGGCGCTGGAGCGGGCGGAGCTCCAGGCGTCCTCGGCGTCCAGGTCGACGTGGCTGGTGGCGCGCGGGGCGACGGGGGCGGTGACGTAGGTGGGGAGGGGGACCGGGACGGGCTCCCAGCTGCCGGCGGCGGGGCGCGGGCGCTCGCGTTCGCGCTGCTGGTCGACCCACTCGGCGTGGTCGGTCTCCTCCACCAGGGCGCGGCGGCCGGCGGTGTGGACAGGGGTGGCGGGCCGGGGCGGTTCCGGGGCGGCGTCCGGGGTGTCAGCGCGGGCGTCGGCCGGGTGGTCGTCGGTGGGCGGCTGGTCGGCCGCCTGGTGAGGGCGTCGGCGGCCCTCCCGCAGTCGTTGTGCTGCCGCCTCCGCCTTGCGCTGGTCCATGGTGAAGGTGAAGCGGCGGCGCTCCTGGGTGCGCAGATAGACGATGTAGGCGGTCAGGAGCAGGGCGGGCAGGGCGGGGGCCCAGAGGAAGGGCATGCCGCCGACCGCGGCGACGACGGCGCCGACGGTGAAGGCGAGGAAGAGGAGGGTGGTGGTGCGCCGGCGGCGGGCGAGGACCTTGGCGCGCTTGGTCCGCTCGGCGGCGGAGGGGCGCGGTGCGGCGGCCTGCACCCGGGTGCGCGGGGCCTCGGGGGCGTCCGCCGGAGCGGGGTCGCCGAAGGGCCGGGCGGCGGCCTCGTCGGCCGGAGCGTCCGGGTCCACTTCGTCGCCCGCATCGTCGGACGGGTACCCACCACGCTCTTTGTCGTAGCGGCGCTGCATCGCCGCGCGTCCGGACAGCAGCCGGATGGCGGTGCTGAAGCGCTCGGTCGGACGGGCCTCGTTCAGCTCGTCCTGCCTACGGAGCCACATCGGCACCAAGTAGGCAGCCCAGGCCCCGACGATGACTGCGTAGATGAGGCCGCTGCTTCTCACGCCTCACACGGTAGAGGGGTTTGCAGGGGGCCATCCGCCAATTGAGCCGGTGTGTCGCACGATCTGGCTGATATCTCGAACTTTTTTGTGATGGTAGAGATCGGCGTGGTCGCCTATCGGGTCGATCGGCGACATTATTCGAACATTTATTTTATTTACGAGGAGGGCCGGGAGTACCCGGGTCTCTCCCGCCGCCAGCGGTTGAGCAGGCCCTCGGGCACCTCTTCCGTGGTGAGGGCGTATACCGCGTGGTCGCGCCAGGCGCCGTCGATGTGCAGATAGCGGGGGCGGATGCCCTCTTCGCGGAATCCGAGTTTCTCCACCACCCGGCGGCTGGGGGTGTTCTCCGGCCGAATACAGACCTCGATGCGGTGCAGTCCCACGGCGCGGAAGCAGTGGTCGACGGCGAGCGCCACGGCGGTCGGCATGACGCCGCGGCCGGCGACTCCCTGGTCGACCCAGTAGCCGATGTGGCCGGCGCACATGGAGCCCCAGGTGATCCCGGCGACCGTGAGCTGTCCGGCGAGCCGGCCGCGGTATTCGATCACGAACGGCAGCATCCGGCCGGCGTGCGCCTCGGCGCGCAGATGGCGGACCATCTGGCGGTAGGTGGGGCGGTGCGGCGGGACGAGGCCGGGCGGGGGCGGCGGGACGGTCGCCTCCCAGGGGCGCAGCCAGTCGCGGTTGCGGCGGTTGACCTCGCGCCAGGCCCGCTGGTCGCGCATCTTTATCGGGCGGAGGATGACCTCCCCGTCCGTGAGGACCACGGGCCAGGACGCGTTCAGCTCGGGCTCCCGGGCGCTGCGGGGTGGTCGCCGCCGTGGATCTGGTCGACGGCGTGCGGCAGCAGGTCGGCGAGGACGGCGAGGCCGTCGCGGACCCCGCCGGTGGAGCCGGGGAGGTTGACGATCAGGGTCGTGCCGGCGACGCCCGCGAGGCCGCGGGAGAGGGCGGCGGTGGGGACCTTCGTCCGGCCGGCGGCGCGGATCGCCTCGGGGATGCCGGGGATCTCGTAGTCCAGGACCCGGCGGGTGGCCTCGGGGGTGCGGTCGGTGGGCGACAGGCCCGTGCCGCCGGTGGTCAGGACGACGGCGTAGCGGCCGGAGGCGACGGCGTCGCGCAGGGCGGCCTCCACCGGGTCGCCGTCGGGCACCACCTGGGGGCCGTCGGCCTCGAAGCCCATGGCGGTCAGGCCCTCGGCGAGCAGCGGGCCGCCGCGGTCGGCGTAGACGCCGGCCGCGGCCCGGTTGGAGGCGGTGACGACCAGGGCGCGGGCGGGTGTCATGACCGGCTCCAGTCGCCGGACTTGCCGCCGGTCTTCTCCTCGACGCGGACGTCGGAGATGACGGCGGCCTTGTCGACGGCCTTGACCATGTCGACGACGGTGAGGGCGGCGACGGAGACCGCGGTCAGCGCCTCCATCTCGACGCCGGTGCGGTCGGTGGTCTTGACCGTGGCGGTGATCTCGACGGCGTCGTCGGTGACGGAAAGGTCGACCGTGACGCCGGAGACGGCCAGCGGGTGGCAGAGCGGGATCAGGTCGGGGGTGCGCTTGGCGCCCATGATGCCGGCGATCCGGGCGGTGGCCAGGGCGTCGCCCTTGGGCATGCCCTCGCCCCGCAGCAACTCGATGACCTGCGGCGATACCAGGACCCGGCCACGGGCGCTGGCGGTGCGGGCGGTGACGTCCTTGGCGGAGACGTCCACCATCCGCGCCGCGCCCGCCGCGTCGAGATGGGTGAGGTGGTGCTGGCCGCTGCTCATCGTTCTCCCGGTCAAAACTGCCGCCTGTGGGACGACACCGTACCTCCGGCGGCGGCGGGTCAGCCGAGCAGGACGACGTCCACCTCGCTGTCCGCGGGGACCTCGGTGGTCTCCTCGGGGACGACGATCAGGGCGTTGGCATGAGCCATGGCCTTGATGAGGTGCGAGCCGGCGCCGCCGACGGGGGCGACCGTGCCGGCGTCGGCGTCGTGCAGGCCGCGCAGGAACTGGCGGCGGCCCTGGGGCGAGGAGGCGATGCCGTCGGTGATCCGGGCGCGGAGGGTGGGGCGGTGGACGTCGGGCAGTCCCATCAGGACGCGCAGCGCGGGGCGGACGAACAGCTCGAAGGAGACGTAGGAGCTGACGGGGTTGCCGGGCAGGGCCAGGAGCGGGATGCGGTCGGGGCCGATGAGGCCGAAGCCCTGGGGCTTGCCGGGCTGCATGGCGAGGGTGCGGAACTCGACCGTCCCCCCGGCGAGCGGTGAGCCGTCGTCCTCCGTGGCGGACAGCGCGGTCAGGGTCTCCTTGACCACGTCGTAGGCGCCGACGCTGACGCCGCCGCTGGTGACGAGGAGGTCGGCCCGGATGAGCTGGTCCTCGAGGGTGGAGCGGAGGGTGTCGGCGTCGTCGGCGACGGCGCCGACGCGGTAGGCGAGGGCTCCGGCGGCGCGGGCGGCGGCGGTCAGCTGGAAGCTGTTGGAGTCGTGGATCTCGCCGGGGCCCAACGCCTCGCCGGGCTGGACGAGTTCGCTGCCGGTGGACAGCACCACGACGCGGGGGCGGGGCCGCACCCGGACCGTGCCGCGGCCGATGGCGGCGAGCAGGCCGATCTGGGAGGGGCCGAGGACCGTGCCCGCCCGCAGGGCCTGCTCGCCTTCGGTGACATCGCTGCCGCGGGTGCGGATGTGGGCGCCGGCCGCGGCCGGGCGGTGGACGCGGACCTCGCCGCCGGCGTCCTCGGGGGCGGCGCTGTGGGCGCGCATCGCGGCGGCCGGGCCCTCGCCCGCTCCGCCGTCGGTCCACTCGACGGGGACGACGGCATCGGCGCCGGGCGGCACCGGGGCGCCGGTCATGATGCGGGCGGCCTGGCCGGGGCCGACGGCCGGCAGCTCGCCGTGGCCGGCGGCGATGTCCCCGATGACGGTGAGGGAGACCGGGGCGTCACGGTCGGCGGCGGCGGTGTCGGCGGCGCGGACGGCATAGCCGTCCATGGAGCTGTTGTCGAACGGCGGCAGGGCGACCGGGACCGTGATGTCCTCGACCAGGACGCAGCCCTGGGCGTCGAGGAGTTGCAGCTCGATCGGGTCGAGGGGGGCGATCTTCGACAGGACGTCGTCGAGATGCTCGGCCACCGACCAGACGCGGTCCTGGTGGCGGGTCTGGCCGGTGGTGCCGTTCAACGTCTTACATCTCCTCGGTCACGTAACTGCGAAGCCAGGACCGGAAGTCCGGGCCGAGGTCCTCACGTTCGCATGCGAGTCGGACAATGGCACGCAGATAGTCGCCGCGGTCGCCGGTGTCATAGCGGCGGCCCTTGAAGACCACGCCGTGCACGGGGCCGCCGAGGGCGGGGTCGGCGGCCAGCGCCTGGAGGGCGTCGGTGAGCTGGATCTCGCCGCCGCGGCCGGGGGCGGTCTTGCGCAGCACCTCGAAGACGGCCGGGTCGAGGACGTAGCGGCCGATGATGGCGAGGTTGCTGGGGGCCTCGGCCGGGTCGGGCTTCTCGACCAGGTCGGAGACGCCGACCACGTCGTCGTCGCCGGTGGGGGTGGCGGCCGCGCAGCCGTAGAGGTGGATCTGGGCCGGGTCGACCTCCATGAGGGCGATGACCGAGCCGCCGTACTGCTCCTGTATCTCGACCATGCGCGCCAGGAGCGGGTCGCGGGGGTCGATCAGGTCGTCGCCGAGGAGGACGGCGAAGGGCTGGTCGCCGACGTGTGGTGCGGCGCACAGCACGGCGTGGCCCAGGCCCCTGGGGTCGCCCTGGCGGACGTAGTGCATGGTCGCCAGGTCGCTGGACTCCTGGACCTTGGCGAGGCGGGACTCGTCGCCCTTGCGGTGCAGGGCCTCTTCGAGTTCGTAGTTGCGGTCGAAGTGGTCCTCCAGGGGACGCTTGTTCCGGCCGGTCACCATCAGGACGTCGGAGAGTCCGGCGGCGGCCGCCTCCTCCACCACGTACTGGATGGCGGGCTTGTCGACGACCGGGAGCATCTCCTTGGGCGTGGCCTTGGTGGCGGGGAGAAACCGGGTGCCGAGGCCGGCTGCGGGGATGACAGCCTTGCTGATCCGCGTGTGCGATGGGGTCATGCGCGCCACCATAACCGGCCCTATCGGAATGATGATGAGGGTACGGCGAAAAGCCACAAGAGCGGGAGCAAGGGCACACAGTGAGCGTCGATCACGATAGAAAGCGCAGGTTGCGGCGGGCCCTCCTGGAGGTGAGGAGCGCGTTGCCGGCGGATGTCCTCGCGTCGACGGGCGAGGCGCTGGCCCGGCGCGCACTGGAGCTGGACGAGCTGTCCGGCGCCGGCTCCCCCGGCGCCGCGCCCACCGTCGCCGCGTATGTCTCGATCGGCGGCGAGCCCTCCACCCGCGCGCTGCTCGACCGGCTGCGGGCGGCCGGGGTGCGGGTGCTGCTGCCGGTGCTGCTGGCGGACAACGACCTGGACTGGGCGTGCTACGAGGGCGCCGGGCGGCTCGTCCGGGCGGGCCGCGGGCTGCTGGAGCCGGCGGGGCCGCGGCTGGGCCCGGAGGCCGTCACCGCGGCGGACGTGGTGCTGCTGCCGGGGCTCGCGGTGGACCGCGGCGGGCTGCGGCTGGGGCGCGGCGGCGGCTCCTACGACCGGGTGCTGGCGCGGCTGGAGCGGGCCGGGGCGCGGGCGTCGCTGGTGGTGCTGCTCTATGACGCGGAGGTGCTGGCTCAGGTGCCGGCCGAGCCGCACGACCGGCGGGTGCATGCCGCGGTGACCCCGTCGGCGGTGCACCGGTTCGCCGCGCCGGGGGCCCGCGCGGAGGGCTGAGCGGCGCGGCCGCAAAGCCGCAGGGGCGGACCGGAGAGTTCCGGTCCGCCCCTGCGTGATTGAGCCCTCGGCCCCTACGGCGACAGCGTCAGCGTGTCCTTGGCCGCCTTCTTGACGGCGTCCTCGCTGTAGGCCCAGGGCAGCAGTTCGCCCTTGGCCCACTTGTCGGTCTGGTCGTAGTAGTGGGCGTCGTAGGCGTGCCCGGAGGCGCCGGTCAGGTTGATCCAGCGGGACTTGTCGAGGTCGGCGAGGTTGACCACCATCCGCATCGACGGGACCCAGGTGACCTTGTAGCCGCCGGCGGCGTTCCAGCCGGTGGCGTCGACCGCGGCCTCGCCGCCGCCGACGTTCCAGGGGCCGCGGTTGAACAGGCCCTGCAGGGCGCCGGGTCCGTCGGTGCCCAGGGTCTGGTTCTTCAGGTACATCTGGTGGAGCCGTCCCCAGCTCCAGTTGTCGATGTTCTTGCCCAGCTTGGCGGTCAGCTCGTAGCGCGCGTCGGCCATGGCGTGCGCCAGGAGCTGGTCGCGGTTCTGGTCACCGGGGCGGCCGGGCCGGTCCTCGGTCTTCCACCAGGCGTTGTTGGGGTCGTCCAGGATGCCGCGGACGACCTCGTACCAGCGGTCGCCGCCGTCGGGCTGGGCGGTGTCGCCGGCCCGCTCGCCGCACTCGCGGACGTACTTGTCGTTCTCGTCGGCGGGTCCGGTCTCGTCGGCCGGGCGGACGGTCAGGCACTGCCCCTCGGGGCGCAGCTCCTTGGGCATCTTGTTGCCGAAGGCGAGCTTGAGGGTGTTGCGCCAGACGGCGTTGAAGTAGGCGGCCGCGGCGGAGTCGGGCTCCTGGGTGAAGTCCCAGCCGTCCAGCAGCTGCTGGGCGTCGCGGACGTACTTGTCCTTGATGTCGATCTTCGTCAGATAGGGCGTCAGCAGCCGGGCGATCTCGCTGCTGTTGTCCTTCTGGAAGGCCTGCATGTCATCGGTGGAGACCTTGCCGCCGTCCTTGATCTTCGACTGGATCAGGTCGTTGATCCGCTGGCTGCGGGAGCCGTATCCCCAGTCCTTGGTGAGGAGGTAGGGGTACTTCTCGTCGGTGACGGCCTGGTTGGCGGTGACGATGTAGCCGCGCTTGGGGTTGTACTCGTACGGCAGGGACTTCTGCGGGATGTAGCCGGTCCAGCGGTACCTGGGGTCCCAGCCGGGCGCCGGGTAGCTGCCGTCGCCCTTGCCGCGGACGGGGATCTGTCCCGGGGCCTGGTAGCCGATGTTGCCCTTGGTGTCGGCGTAGATCAGGTTCTGGGACGGCACCTCGAAGTGCTCGGCGGCCTTGCGGAAGCTCGTCCAGTCCTTGGCGCGGTTCATCTCGAAGACGGCGTCCATGGACTTGCCGGGGTTCAGCGCGGTCCAGCGCAGCGAGACGGCGTAGCCGTCGCCGCGGTCCGGTGCGGCGTTGCCGACCGGGGCGTCCTTGCCGACGCCCGCGAGTTCACTGTCGCGGTCGGAGACGATCGGCCCGTTGTTGGTGGAGCGCACGGTGATCTCGCGGCTCTCCCCGCCGGCGACCTTGATGGTCTCCTTGCGGGTCACGAAGGGCCGCTGCCGGTTGTCGTAGAGGTAGCCGCCGGCGCTGACCTTCTCCAGGTACAGGTCGGTGACGTCCGCGCCGAGGTTGGTCATGCCCCAGGAGATGTCCTGGTTGTGGCCGATGACGACGCCCGGCATACCGGAGAAGGTGAATCCGGAGACGTCGTAGTTGCACTTGGGACTCGTGGTGCGGCAGTGCAGGCCCATCTGGTACCAGAGCGAGGGCATCTGCGGTGCCAGGTGCGGGTCGTTGGCGAGCAGCGGTTTGCCGGTGGTGGTGTGGTCACCGGAGACGACCCAGGAGTTGGAGCCGATGCCGTTGCCGTTGGGGCCGAGCAGCGCGGGGACCTTGTCGAGCGTCTTGGACAGCGAGGACAGCTGCGACTGGAAGCCGGCCGCGGCCCCGGCGGCGCCCGCGGGGGCGGAGTTCGCCGCGCCACCGGGCTTGAACTGCTTGGTGGCGGGGTCGACCGCGCCGCCCTCGACGATCGGCTTGTTCCGCTTGTACGGGTAGGCCGGGTAGAGCCGGTCGATCTGCGCCGGGGTGAAGCGGCTGGTCATCAGGGACCGGTCGATCTCCTCCTGCATGTTGCCGCGCAGGTCCCAGGCCATCGCCTTGAGCCAGGCCACCGAGTCGACCGGGGTCCACTTCTCGGGCTTGTAGTCGTTCTGGAAGTCCAGCGCCGCGTACTCCAGGGACAGGGCGGAGCCCCCGTGGTCCTTGAGGTAGGAGTTGACGCCCGCCGAGTAGGCCTGGAGGTACTTCTTGGTGCTCGGCGACAGCTTGGTGTCGTACTCCTTCTGCGCCACGCGGTGCCAGCCCAGCGTGCGCAGGAAGGAGTCGGTCTTGACCTGGCTCTTGCCGAACATCTCCGAGAGGCGGCCGGACGTCATGTGGCGCCGGACGTCCATCTCCCAGAAGCGGTCCTGCGCCTGGACGTACCCCTGGGCGCGGAAGAGGTCTTCGTCGGTGTCCGCGTAGATCTGCGGGATCCCGTTGGCATCGCGGGTGACGTCCACCGGGTTGGTCAGGCCCGGGACTTTGAGCGAGCCGGTGGTCTGCGGGAACGAGGCACGGACGGTACTGACGCCCCAGAACGCGCCGAAGCCGATGCCCGCCACGAGCAGCAGCACGACCGTGATCGCGACGAGGCGGCCGCGCCGCCCCTTCTTTTTCCTGGGGACTGGGCCGGACTTGTTGGCGGGCATCTCTGTCCTTCGAGGGGCAGGGTGGGAGTGCTGGAGCAACCATAGGCGCACGGGTTCGGCGACCCCTACGCGGAGTCACCGCCAGCACATCCAACCTTCAAGTAATGGTAAATTGTTAGCCTCAGTAACTAGATACGGTAAGGAAAACCGTTCCCGGTAACCCGTGCGAGGAAGGATCAGCTCCTGTCTGTCGATCACCTCAACGAACTCCTGCTGATCTGCTCACTCGTACTTCTCATCGCGGTCGCCGCGGTACGGGTCTCCTCGCGCAGCGGGCTGCCCAGCCTGCTCATCTACCTGGGGATAGGCGTCGCCATAGGCCAGGACGGCCCCGGCGGCGTCGTCTTCGACAACGCCCAGCTGACCCAACTCCTCGGCTATGCCGCGCTGGTCGTGATCCTCGCCGAGGGCGGCCTGGGCACGAAGTGGAAGGAGATCCGGCCGGCGCTGCCCCGGGCGGCGTCCCTGTCGACCGTCGGCGTCGCGCTGAGCGTGGGAATCACCGCGGCCGGCGCGCACTACCTCGCCGGACTCGACTGGCGCCAGGCGCTGCTGATCGGCGCCGTGGTCTCCTCCACCGACGCCGCCGCCGTCTTCTCCGTGCTGCGCAGCGTGCCGCTGCCGGCCCGGCTGACCGGCATCCTGGAGGCCGAATCCGGCTTCAACGACGCCCCCGTGGTGATCCTCGTCGTCGCCTTCTCCACCGCGGGGCCGGTCGAGCACTGGTACCTGCTGCTCGGCACGATCGCCCTGGAGCTGGCGATCGGCGCCGCCATCGGCCTGGCCATCGGCTGGCTCGGCGCCTACGCCATGCGGCACGTGGCGCTGCCCGCGTCCGGCCTGTACCCCATCGCCGTCATGGCCATCGCGGTCTCCGCCTACGCGCTCGGCGCGCTGGCGCACGGCTCCGGGTTCCTCGCCGTCTACCTGGCCGCGGTGATCCTCGGCAACGCCAAGCTGCCGCACTCCCCCGCCACCCGCGGCTTCGCCGAAGGCCTCGGCTGGATCGGCCAGATCGGCATGTTCGTCCTGCTCGGCCTGCTGGTGACCCCGCACAACCTGCTCGACGACATCGTGCCCGCCCTGCTGATCGGCATGATCCTGACGATCGTGGCCCGGCCGGTGTCGGTGTTCGCGGCGCTGCTGCCGTGGCGGATGCCGTGGCGGGAGAAGACCCTGCTGTCCTGGGCCGGGCTGCGCGGCGCGGTCCCGATCGTGCTGGCCACCATCCCGATGGTGACCGATGTGCCGGGCAGCGAACGGGTCTTCAACATCGTCTTCGTGCTGGTCGTCATCTACACCTTCGTCCAGGGGCCGACGCTTCCCTGGCTCGCCCGGCGGCTGCGGCTGGGCGACGGCGAGGAGGCCGCCGACCTGGGCATCGAGTCGGCGCCGCTGGAGCGGCTGCGCGGCCATCTGCTGTCGACCACCATCGGCCCGGCCTCCCGGATGCACGGCGTCGAGGTCGGCGAGCTGCGGATGCCCGCGGGCGCCGCCGTCACCCTCGTCGTCCGGGACGGCACCAGCTTCGTCCCCGCGCCCACTACGGTGCTGCGCCGCGGCGACGAGCTGCTGGTGGTGGCCACCGACCCGGTGCGCGACGCGGCCGAGCGGCGGCTGCAGGCGGTCTCCCAGGGCGGCAAGCTGGCCGGCTGGCTGGGCATCCACGGCTCCGCGGGGCGGCGGCCCGGCTCGCACTGACGACCGGACGGGTCCGGAATGTGCCGCATCTCTCCATGGATTCGGAGGAAATACCCGGGAAGTCCTGTCCTGTCCCAGGGCTTCCCGCGCTGCGGCCTGTAGTATGAAGACGCACATCGACGAACCAACTCTGCCTGATGCAGAGCTGGCGCGACCGCTCGGCGGCCGCGGTCCTCTGCCCCACGCAGCCACCTCTCCGGTGCGGACCACGCGGTATCACTCGGTCCTGCGCGAGAGGACAGCTCTCGGCGCGTATCCGTGACGACCTCGCGGGCGGCGCGCTACCAGGCGGCAGAAAGGCCCGGCCGTGGCATCCGCGGTCAAGGACTCCCGCTCCGGTTACGGAACACTCCTGCGCACCCCCGGTGCCTGGACATTCCTGCTGCCCGGCTTTCTGGCCCGGCAGCCCTTCGCCATGCTGACGATCGGCATCGTGCTGCTCGTCCAGTCCACCACCGGCTCGTACGGCACCGCGGGCGCGGTGTCCGCGACCACCGGCGTCGCGATGGCGCTGTTCGCCCCGCAGGGCGGCAAGCTCGCCGACCGCTTCGGCCAGCGCGCGGTGCTGCTCCCCGGCGTACTGGTGCACGCCGCCGGCGTCGCCGCGCTGATCACCCTCGCCCTGGCGCACGCCCCTCTGTGGGCGCTGCTCGCGGTGGCCGTCCCCACGGGCGCCTCGACGCCGCAGGTCGGCCCGATGGTGCGGGCCCGCTGGGCGGCCCGGCTCGGCGCCGGTCCGCTGATGCCGACGGCCGCCGCCTTCGAGTCGGTGACCGACGAGTTCACCTTCGTCGTCGGCCCGGTGCTGGCGACCGCGCTGTGCACCGGCATCCACCCGGCGGCCGGGCTGGTCGCCGAGGCCGCGCTGACGCTGGCCGGCGGGCTGCTGTTCGCCGCGCAGAAGCGCAGCCAGCCGGCGGTGCACCGGCCCGGGTCGGGCGAGCGGCCGCGCGTCTCGGCGCTGTCGGTGCCCGGCGTGCGCGTACTGATCGTGGCGTTCCTCGGCATCGGCGCCGTCTTCGGCGGGATGCAGGTCTCGCTGACCGCGTTCACCCAGCACATCGGGCAGCCCGGCATCAACGGCGTGCTCTACGGGATCTTCGCGGGCGGCAACATGCTCGCGGGCATCGCCTGCGGCGCGATCACCTGGAAGGTCGGCCCGCGGCGCCGGCTGCTGGTCGCCTACGGGCTGCTGGCGCTGGCCACCACCCCGCTGTGGGCGGTGACCGCGGTGCCGCTGCTGGGCGCCGTCGGCCTGGTCGTCGGCCTGTGCATCGCCCCGGCCCTGATCACCGGCTACACCCTCGTGGAGACGCTGGTGCCGGCCACCGCCCGGACCGAGGCCTTCACCTGGCTGACCGGCGCGGTCGCGCTGGGCCAGGCGGCCGCGGCCACCTCGGCCGGCCAGCTCGCGGACGGCTTCGGGCCGAGCACCGGATTCCTGGTGCCGCTGGCCGGTACGGCGCTGGCCTGCACCGTGCTGCTGGCGCTCCGCGCCCACCTGCTGCCCCGCCGTTCCGCGGGGGGCGCCGAAGCGGCCGCCGGGCACCTCCCGGCGCAGGTTTCCGCCGGCGCCGAGGACCGCGAGCGGGAGCTGGCGCGCGCCTGAGCGGACGTGCGGTCGGTCACCGTTGGACCGGTCACGGTGGACTGCTGGCCGGGAATACTGCAAAATGGAGCGTCGTTAGCACTCATCGAGTGAGAGTGCCAGGAGGAAGACAACAGTGCCGACCTACCAGTACCAGTGCACCGAGTGCGGCGAGGGCCTCGAGGCGGTGCAGAAGTTCAGCGACGACGCGCTCACGGAGTGCCCCAGCTGCAACGGACGCCTCAAGAAGGTGTTCTCCGCCGTCGGCATCGTCTTCAAGGGCTCCGGCTTCTACCGCAACGACAGCCGCGGTTCGTCGTCCAGCAGCAGCCCCGCCAAGAGCTCCGGCGCGTCCGGCAGCTCGTCCTCTTCGGACTCCTCGGGCTCGTCGAGCTCCTCGTCCGGCGGCTCCGACACCAAGGCCGCCGCTCCGGCCGCCGCCTCGTCGTCGTCCGGCAGCAGCTCGGGCAGCAGCTCCGCCGCCTGACCCCCAGCGTTTCCGGGCCCCGCCGTCACCTACGGCGGGGTCTGTTGTTTTTCGGGGTGGGCTTAGGGGTGGGCTTGCGGGGTGGTTTATGGCTTGGCCTTGCGGGTTGGCCTCGCAGGTCGGCCTTGCGGATCCGTCTTGCGGGTTGTCTCAGGTCCCGGCCTCGGACTCGTCCTAGGGCATTCCTTACGGCTTGCTTTCGTCCGCGTCACTCTGCTGCCGCAGGCCGCCGTGCCCGGATAGTGTGACCGGCATGGCTGACGCGGAGATCGGTGTAATCGGCGGCTCGGGGTTCTACTCCTTCCTCGACGACGTGTCCGAGGTCGCGGTGGACACCCCCTACGGGGCCCCCAGCGACTCGGTGTTCCTGGGGAAGATCGCCGGCCGCCAGGTCGCGTTCCTGCCCCGGCACGGCCGCGGGCACCATCTCCCGCCGCACCGCATCAACTACCGCGCCAACATGTGGGCGCTGCGCTCGCTCGGCGTGCGCCAGGTCCTCGGCCCGTGCGCGGTCGGCGGGCTGCGCCCGGAGTTCGGCCCCGGCACGCTGCTGGTGCCCGACCAGCTCGTGGACCGCACCAAGGCCCGCACCCAGACCTACTTCGACGGGGAGCCCCTGCCGGACGGCAGCACCCCCAACGTCGTCCATCTGACCTTCGCCGACCCGTACTGCCCCACGGGGCGGGAGGCCGCCCTCGCTGCGGCCCGCGGCCGGGACTGGGAGCCGGTGGACGGCGGCACCCTCGTCGTGATCGAGGGCCCCCGCTTCTCGACCCGCGCGGAATCGCGCTGGCACGCCGCGCAGGGCTGGTCGGTGGTGGGCATGACCGGACACCCCGAGGCCGTGCTGGCCCGCGAACTGAGCCTGTGTTACACGTCGTTGACACTGGTCACCGACCTGGACGCGGGTACCGAGACCGGCCATGGCGTCTCCCACGAGGAGGTGTTCCGGGTCTTCGCCCAGAACGTCGACCGGCTGCGCGAGGTCCTCTTCGACGCGGTCGCCGCCCTCCCCGACAACGCCGCCCGCAACTGCCTGTGCACCGACGCCCACGCGGGCTGGGATCTGGGTATCGAGCTGCCGTGATCCCGCGCGGCCTCACCCTTCGGGGTGGCCGAGTTGTCCACAGGCGCGGGGTCGTACACAGCCTGGAGCGGGCCGGTGCGGACTCCGGCACGGTGGTGATCGCCGGTTCTCCGAACCCCTCACCACAGGCGGTGCCCAGATGCCCCGTACCCCGTCCGCTTCTTCGTTCTCTTCGCCGCCCTCTTCCTTCTCTTCCGCTCCCTTCTCTTCCTCTTCCCCTTGTCGGGTCCCTTCTCTGACCGATCCGGGGTTCCGCTCGCCTTCCCCTCCCCTGATCAGCTCCGAACGCCTTACGCCCCCGGCGGTCGGCCCAGGGCTCCCTTCGCCTCCCCTGGTCGATCCCGGGTCCCTCTCCCCTCCGCTTCCCGCTCCCCCGCCGTGTGAGGTGCCGCACTTCCCGCCGGTGCGGGCCGGCGGCGGCCGGGCCCGGCTCGGGCGGACCGCGCGGCGGCGCGTGCTGGCCGCCGGTCTGGCGACGGCCGCGGCAGCACTGGCCTGCGGCGCGTCGTACGGCGCCGTACGAGCCGCTCCCGCCGACGGCTGTCCCTCGGTGGCGGCCACGGGAGGACGGTGATCATGCGCCAAGATCGAGTGGCCTCGGCTTCCGCGGCACGTGACACTTCTGCGCATGGCAGGGCGGCTGCCGCGTGCCCCCGGGGGCGCGCCCACCGCGCCGGTAGGGACTGGACACCTCCGCCCTGCCCTGACGTAAGTTGCGGTGCTGAGTGTTGGTGCACCGTGTGTAGTGAGCAAGGAAAGAGGCTGTCTGGTGAGCGAGAGCAAGGGCGTCCTTCAGGGATTCAAGGAATTCCTGATGCGCGGCAACGTCATCGAACTCGCGGTCGCGGTCGTCGTCGGTGCGGCCTTCACGAACATCGTCAACGCGGTGGTGAAGGGGATCATCAACCCCCTCGTGGGCGCGCTCGGCTCGCAGAACCTCGATCATTACCAGTCCTGCCTGACCGCGACCTGCGCCAAGGATCCCAAGACGGGCGCCTTCAGCGACGGCATCTACATCCTGTGGGGCTCCGTACTCAGCGCCGCCCTGACGTTCCTGATCACCGCCGCGGTCGTCTACTTCCTCATGATCCTTCCGATCAACAAGTGGAAGGAGCGCCAGCTGCTCAGGAAGCCGGCGGAGGACGCCCCGCTGGGCCCCACCGAGATCGAGCTGCTGACGGAGATCCGCGACGCGCTGGTCGCGCAGCGCACCGGTGGGACGTCGATGCCCTCGGGCACCATCGGCATCCAGAAGACGCACGAGTAGCAGGCGCCGAACGGCCGGCCGATGCCGCCCAGCCGCCTCGCTCAGAGGTGGTGGGGCGGCTTTTCGTCGAGGAAGCGGGCGAGGTCGGCCGCGCCGTCCCCGCCTCCGGAGCGCTCGCCCCAGCCGCGGTCGGTGTCGTCCGAGGACTGCTGGTTCAGCGGATCGTCGAAGATCAGCCGCACCGGGGGCTTACGGGCCGGGCGCGCGGCCGGAGAGGACGCGGCGGCCGGCGACGCGGCGGCCTGTTCGGCGCCGGTGGCGTCCTGGGGCTCGTCGGCCGGCTCATGGTCGGGGCTGCTGCTCACCTCTCCAGAGTACGGCCGGATCGGGAGCGGCTCCCGACCGGCGGGGGCCGCCCCGGCCGGGACCGCCGCTCACGGGTGATACAGAGCCCGCGCCCGGGTCGTATCGACGGAGCCGTCCTCCAGAATCGGCAGAAAGAACTTCACCTGCCACGCCTGCGTGCTCCGGGCCTGGCGGCTGGTCGTCTCCACCCACGGCGGATAGAGACGGAAGGCGCGCTTTCCGCCGGAGCCGTCACGGGAAACGATGCCTCGTTGACAGAGCACCTCCCGCGGAAAGACGAAGTGTCCGTACCGCCCGCCGTCACGGGTGCTGATCACGAAGAGATCGACCGGGTCCGTGGAATCGAAGGGCTGGATCGGCCCGCCGGGACTCCGTTTCCACACCGTGACGAACTGTCCGACCTTCGTCGGCGTGGTCTTGCCCACCCGGAATCTGACGGACAGGCCGTCGAGAGTGAATTCATGCGCCGCATACTCGGCACTCTCGGCCTCGGGCACCGGCCGCGAGCAGACGAATCCGCACGGGTCATACACCGAAGCCTTCGCCGCCAGCAGTTCACCGTGCAGCGATTCCCCGTCCGGCCACGGTGCGGAAGTTGCGGGGCCGTGGTCCGACGGTCCCCCGGAATATGTCGCCATTCCGGCATCCTGCCATCGCCGGTCGCCGCTCGGGGCGGCGGGATACCGGTGGGGGGATACGAGGGGGGACGGATTCCGTTTGGGTAGTGGCCGGGGAGGGCGGGCTGGCGGGACGCCCGCCCGTTGGCCTTTGGCCGCTGGCTACCGGTTCCGTTCCCGCTCCGGCTACGGCTACGGCTACGGCTACGGCTACGGCTACGGCAGGGAATCGGCCGGGGCTGGTGCCGGGACGGGCGGGGATGTTGCCGGGGCTGGACGGGCGGTGCCGCAGTGCCGCTCGGGTCAGTGGCCCTTGTCGTGGGTGGAGGTGGGGTGCGGACGGTCTCCGTCCTGGGGCCGGGTCGGCGGGCCCTGTGTGGCGTGCCTGCGTTTGTGGGGCCTGGTCCGGTCGGAGCCGGGAAGCGAATGGCGGGAATGTGCGTCGTCATGACGAGCCATGGGACAGCGGCCTTTCCGGTCGATGAATGCACGAAATACGGGGCGGAGCCGAGGAGTTCCCCACGGCGCCAGGGAGAGGGCTATTCGTCCTGTCGAGCAGCGGGGCCGAACGACTTCCCGCCGTCACGTCAACCCGCCTCACACGAGGGAAGAACTTCCCGAACGGGAGAGAGACGAGCGTGAACCCCACGGACGCCATATGCAGCAGTGAGAGCAGTCGATAGCCGCCGCCGTGCAGAAAGAACGCCGAGAACGTCAGCAGAAGTCCGCTGACGGAGACGACGAGGAGAGCGAGCAACGCAACGAGGTCATGGGCGACGTGTCCTCCCGGCGCAGCCGAACGGTCCCGCAGCCGCTGCCACAGGAGGTAACCAACCCCCGCGATAACGAGCAGCGCGGCGAGGTCGAGCCCGCGAAAGACAATCCAGCCAACGACACCGGAGGAGTCGAAACCGATGGCCCTGAAACCCCAGATACGCATGTCATATCCGGGCCCTGGCGCGATAGCGCGGTGAAAGGTGAGCCATCCCCAGACAAGCGAGATGGTGGCGAGCACGGCCAGCAGGCAACCCCAGAGGAGGAGTTGACGAGCGATCCAGTAAGCGGGCAAGCGGACGCCTAGGAACCTTCGGGAGCCGAGAGCAGGGACGGGAGCGGCGGTCGTCTTCCTGAGTGGCTCGTTGGGTATCCGGCGAAGGCTCTCCTCGCGGGGGCTTCCTTGAGAGGCGCCGGCCTTGGAGCCTTCCTCTCTGGCGGTGTCTTCCCTGGCGAGGCCGTCTCCGGGGCGCGGGCCCTGGGGCAGGAAGGTGCGGTGGTCCGGTCGTTGGAGACGGCGGGCGGGCAATCACTGCGACGGGCGGTGCAGCGGTAGGCGAGGCCGAAGGCGAGGAAGACTGTGGCCACGGCGTAAAGGAGCAGTGCGGAGTCGAAGTCCCGCAGCATGCGACTGCCGAGAGCGATGGCGGCGCTCAGCAGGAGTGCGGCGATCGAGCCCATCAGCGTCGCGCGGAGCGCCGGCGGCCTGGGCCGGGGCAGCTCCGATATGTGCCCGGGATCCGCTCCCGGGGCTGCTGGGGCGTCTGATGGCTGTGGCACGAGGACCACACTAGGGGGCTATGGGGCAATGGTCCTGTTTTGCGGCCTCAGTGGGTGAGAGCCCCTGGTAGACGGGCGAAATCCGCGCGTCTCCTCGGGGTTCCAGAACCAGGCCAAGGCCAGGGCCAGACCGGGGCGGGACCAGTGGCATGGCCAGATCCCGAGCCAGGCCCAGTAGCAGCGGCAGCGGCAGTGCCAGGGCCAGTGGCGGTGGCAGCGGCGGCAGCAGTGGCAGGGCCAATGGCAGTGGCCGGGCCGAGGGCTAGCGCCAGGGCGGAGTGGGGCGGGGCGGGGGGAGGGGAGGGGAGGGGAGGGGGCGAGGTCATAGGCGAGGGAGACTCGGGGCTCCCCCTCCCCGAGCCTCCCCCAGTTCCTGTCGCCAGACCCGTTCTCCTCGGACCTCGTCGAGCCTCCCCCAGCCCCGGTCGCCAGCAGACTCGCCCCACGAACCTCGCCAAGCCTCCCCAGCCCTGGTCGCCAGGCCCGTCCCCCTCGGACCCAGCCCCTCAGCCCCAACCCCCGGGCCCCCACGCGGCCCCGAGCCCTGGCCCCCCAGCCACGGCCCCGTCCCTGCCAGGCCGGCCCTGTCCCCGAGGCACGACCCCGCCCCCCTGCCCCGAGCCCCGGTCTTGCCCCTGCCCAGGCCACCCCTGCCCCCGGGCCAGACCCCGCCCCCTGCCCCTACTCCGGCGCCGACCCCAACCCCAGCACCCCCAGCGCTGGCGCCCTCGGCCACAGAGCCCCCAGCCCCGGCTCCCCAGCCCAGGCGGCTTCCCCCCCAGCGCCCCCAAGCACTGGCGCCCCGGCCGCAGAGCCCCCAACCCGCCCGCGCAGCCAGACACCAGGCGTCAGGCGTCAGGCGTCAGGCCTCAGCGCAGTGCAGCCGGCATGCCCAGGGAGTCGTGCCACCACAGGTCGCGGGTGGGCTTCCAGGAGATCGGGCGCGAGCAGCGGTTCACCACCAGCACCCTCCGGTCCTTCAAGGCGCCCGAGGCCGCGCCCCGTGCCAGCGCGTGGTCCAGCAGTGCCTTCACCGGACGTACGGCCCCGTCCCAGAACGCCGCGTCGGCCGTGATCAGCACCCGGGCGGAGGACTCCTGGATCCTCGCGGCCAGTTCGGGCACGGTCAGCGAGACCGGCAGCGTGGTGCGTATCGCGTCCAGTCGCCCGCAGGCGAGCGTGGCGATCACGGATTCGGGGACCAGCGGCAAGTGCACCGCGACCCGGTCTCCGGCCCGTACCCCGAGGCGGGAGAGCGCGGCCGCGGCCCGGTCCGCCTGGTCCAGGAGCATGCCGTGCGTCAGCTCCTCACGGCGTCCGGGCTCTCCGTTCCAGGTGAGGGCGATCCGCGACGCCTGCGGCTCTTGCCTTTCCCTGGCGTCATCTGCATGCTCTGAAGTCACACGGCGCAACATGCGGCTCAGCCTCTAGATCGTCGATCAACGATCGCTGAACGTCCGTTGTACGGGGCCCGCGCCCGCCCCTTCCCGCACCCACGCGGCAGCACAGCGCGCCGGTCCCTCACGGCGCCTCTCCGCCGACCACTCGGCGCCTCGCCACGGCTCCGCCGACTACTCGGCGCCTCGCCGCGACTCCTCCGGCAGCTGGCCCGCGGGCTCCGGCATCGTCTCGCCACAGACTCCGACGCCGTATCGCTCCGGATCCCTCCGGCCGTGCACGTGGTGCGTCCCGGCATTCCTGCCCCTCTCCGGTGCACTCCATCCCCTCTCACCTCATTTCTTTTTCTTCCTTCCGGTTCCCTCCCGCCTCTGCGGGAGGGCAGATGAGAGGCGGCCAGATGCCCGTCATGCCCGCGCCCGAAAAGCGCCCTCGCCTGGACCGTTCGGCCCGTTGGGCGCTGGCCGCCCTCGCCGCCGGCGCCTGCTGTGTCCAACTGGACGCCTTCGCGCTCAATCCGGCGCTGCCCGCCGTCCGCGACGAGTTGCACGGGCCCGCGTCCGCCACCCCGTGGATCGTCAGCGGCTATCTGCTCGCCGCCGGTTCCCTGATGCCGGTGGCCGGGCGCCTCGGGGATCTCTGCGGGCGGCGCCGGATGCTGACGTTCGGGGCGGCGCTCTTCGGCGTGGCTGCGGTGCTGTGCGCGCTCGCGCCGTCGCTGCCGCTGCTGGTGGCGGCGCGGGTGTTGCAGGGTGCGGGCGGTGCGCTGCTGATGCCTGCCGGGCTCGCGCTGCTGACCCATGCCTGCCCACCGGAGCACGCGCGCCGGGCGACGGGCCGGGCACTGGGGCTGGCCGGACTGGCCACCGTGTGCGGCCCGTTCGTCGGCGGTGTGCTCACCCGGTCCGGCTCCTGGCGGGCGGTCTTCTGGCTGACCGTGCCGCTCGCCGTGGCCGCCGTGCTGTGTGCCCGCCGGGCGGCGGAGTTCCGCGATCCGGAGGCCCGGCGGCCCTTCGACACCGCGGGTGCGGCTGCCGCCACGGGGGCGCTGGTCTGCCTCGTGCGCTGGCTGGAGCATCCCGTGGCCTGGGGTTGGGCGATGGGTGCGGTGGCGCTGGGCGCGCTGTTCCTGCGGGCCGAGCGGCGCTCCGCCGCGCCGTTGGTGGACCTCTCGCTGTTCCGAAACCGCCCGTTTGTGGCGCTGACCGTGGGCGGCGCGTTCGCCAACTCCGCGACCGTGGCGCTGTTGTACGTGGTGCCGTGGGTGCTCCAGCGAGGCGAGGGGTGGTCGGTGCGGGACGCGGGGGTGGGGTTTCTCGCGCCCGCCGCCGCGCTGGCGGTCGGCGGCCCGGCGGCCGGTCGGGTGCGCCCCACGGCCGCCGTGCCGGTGATGGCCGGCTGTCTGATCGCGGCGGCGGTCGCGCTGGGTTGGGCCGCGTACGGTACGGGCGCCGTGGCCCTACTGTGGGCGTCGACGGGGGCCGCGGTGGCGCTGGGGGTGGCCGGCGGGCTGGCGCTCACCGGCACCCAGGCGGTCGTCCGCCGCGAGCGGGCGGGCGAGGCGTCCGGGGTGACGAAGGCGGTGCTGACCGCCACGGCGGGGCTCTGGCTCGCCGTCACCGGCGCCGGGGCGGGTGGCGTCACCGGGGACAGGACGGGGAGCCTCGCCGGTAACGGGACGGGCGGCGTCGCGGGTGCAGGGGCGGACGGCGTCACCCGTGCAGGGGCGGGCACCGGTGCGCGCCTCGCCCTGGCGCTCCCCGCGGCCGCCTGCCTGGGCGCCGCCGCCGTCCTCGTCCTGATGCTGGTGCTCCATCGGGAGGCGCTACGCGTAGGCCGACGGGCCGGCCGGAGCGACGGCAGCATCCGCCGGGCAGGCCCAACAGCCCAGCCGGCCCCGGGCGACGAGGGCGGGAGCATCCACCGGGCGGACCGTGGAGACCCGACAGACCAGGGAGACCAGGGAGACCGGGGAGACCGGGGAGACCGCGGAGACCAGGGAGACCGCGGAGACCAGGGAGACCGCGACGGCAGCCCCCACCCGTCACACCACGCACCCCCACGAGCCCACCCCGGAAGCACCCCCAGCACAAGCCGAGATGACCGCTGAGCCCCCTCCCGCAAGACCCCTCCCGGCCCCCGCCCCCGCTCACCAACCGGCCCGCGATCTCATCCCCCGCCCGCCGCCACCGCGTCATACCCGCCCACCACATCGCACACGTCACCGAAGCCGTGTGCCTCCAGCAGGGCCGCCGCGATCACCGAGCGGTTGCCGCTGCGGCAGTAGAGGACCACGGGGCGGTCCGGGTCCAGTTCGGCGATGTGGTGGCGGAGGCCGGCCAGCGGGATGTTGCGGGCTCCGGGGAGGGCCCCTGCCTCGTACTCGGCCGGATTGCGGACGTCGATCAACTGCACCCCGTCCGCACGCACACCGGCCGTGGCAGGACGCTCGGCCGGCTCCCCGCCCCCCGAAGCCGCACGCCTTGAAGCCTCACCCCCCGTAGCCACGCCATCCGAAGCCACGCCATCCGTCCTGCCGCCCATCCCGCCGTCCACCGGAAGCCCCCCGCTCCACGAGCACGGGCCCCGCTCCCCCACCAAGTCCTCATGCCGGATGCGTTGGCTGCGGCGGGTGAGTGCGGGGCAGCGCTCCAGTACGGCGGCGGGGTCGGGCAGATGGCCGAGGACGTGGTCGTAGCCGATGCGGGCGAGGCGGAGGCGGGCCTCCTGCTCCGCGCCGGGGTCGGCGAGCAGCACGATCGGGGTGCCCGGGGCGACCACGCTGCCGCTGTACTCGGCGAACCGCGTGTCCAGGCTCGTGTGGAACGAACCGGCCAGGTGCGCCCGGGTGTAGGCGGCCAGCGGGCGGCAGTCGAGGAGGGCGGCGCCCTGCCGGTCGCGGGCCGCGAGGGCCTCGTCCAGGGTGAGGGCGGGCGGCGGGCCGGGCTCCAGGAGGGGGTGGCCGTCGCGGTTGAGGGCCGCGTCGTGCGCGAAGTAGCCAGGGGTGGTGGGCTGTCCGGCGGTGACCAGGCGGATGAAGTCGGCCTCGGGCATGGGCTGGAGGGCGTAGTTGAGGCGTCGCTGGTCGCCGATGGTGGAGCTGGTCTCGGTGGACAGGCTGCGGCCGCACGCGGAGCCCGCGCCGTGTGCGGGAAAGACCCGGGTCGCGTCCGGGAGGGTCAGCAGTTTGGTGTGCAGGGAGTGGTGCAACCGGGCGGCCATGTCCTGCGGGGAGTGTCCGGCGGCGGACAGCAGATCGGGGCGGCCGACATCGCCGACGAAGAGGGTGTCGCCGGTCAGCACGCCGAACGGCACCTCGTCGTCGGGGTGTTCGTGGATGACCAGGCAGATGGATTCGAGGGTGTGGCCGGGGGTGGCGAGGACGGTGAGGGTGACGCCCCCGCCGTCGTCCCCGCCGAGCGAGAGGCGCTCGCCGTCGCTCAGCCGCCGTATGGGGAAGCCGGTTTCGGCGGCCGCGCCGAAGCAGACGGTGGCGCCGGTGGCGCGGGCGAGTTCGAGGTGCCCGGAGAGGAAGTCGGCGTGGATGTGGGTCTCGACGACGAGTTCGATGCGCAGGCCGGCGGCTTCCGCGTCCCGCAGGTATTCGTCGGTGTCGCGGCGCGGGTCGACGAGCACGGCGCGTCCGGTGGTCTCGTCGCCGATCAGATACGACGCCTGGGAGAGGCAGTCGAGGTAGTACTGCGCGAAGTGCACGGTCGGCCTCCAGAGGTGTGCGGGTCCGTCCGGTGGCCGGGACCCGTCCGGGCAGGTGCGTTGTGCGGATGCACGGATGTACGTACATTAGGTACCCCGAGGGCGGGCGACAAGCCGGGGGTGCCTTCCCGGCGCCGGATATGACCCCGTATCAGCCGCACGGGCCCCGTCCGCCCCTCGCCCACGCCACGCCACCCCGTTTCAGTCCGCGGAGGAACCGACCATGACGACCGAGCCGCCGGACGGCGCGCACGCACCGCGCCCCCTGGACCGGCACTCGCCGCTGCCGCTGTGGGCGCAGCTCTTCGCCGATCTGCGCCGCCGGATGGAAGCCGGCGCGTTCCACGAGGAGTTCCCCGCCGAGCACCGGCTCACCGGCGAGTACGGGGTCAGCCGGCACACCGTCCGCGAGGCGCTGCGCAAGCTGCGCGCCGACGGGCTGGTGATCGCCGAACGCGGCCGCGCCAGCCGGCTCGACACCCGCCGCATACAGCAGCCGCTGGGCTCGCTCTACAGCCTCTTCCGTGAGTTGGAGGGGCAGGGCGTGGAGCAGCGCAGCGAGGTGCTGCGGCTGGAGCGGACCGCGGACGGGACGATCGCGGAGCATCTGGGGCTGATCCCGGACGCGCCACTGATCGTCCTGGAGCGGCTGCGGCTCGCGGACGGCGAACCGCTCGCCCACGACACCGCGTATCTGCCCGCCGAGGCCGCCGAGCCGCTGCTGGAGGCCGACTTCGGGCACACCTCGCTCTACGGGGAGCTGTCCCGGCGCTGCGGGGTGAAGGTCACCGGCGGGCGGGAGCGGATCCATCCGTTCCTGCCGGACATCCGGCAGGCGTGGCTGCTGGGACTGGCCGACCGGGAGCCGGCGTTCGCCATCGAGCGGCTGGGGCGGGCCGGGGAGCGGCCCGTGGAGTGGCGCGAGACGGTGGTGCGCGGCGACCGGTTCACCTTCGTCGCGGAGTGGACCGACAACAGCCGGGCCGTCGCCCTGGCGCCGCGGGCCTCGTGTCCGTCCTCATAGCCGTCACGGCGCTGCCGTGCGGGCTGGTGATCGGGCTGCTGCTGGGCGCGCTGGGCGGCGGCGGTTCGGTGCTGGCGGTGCCCGCGCTGGTGTATCTGCTGGGGCAGTCGCCGCACGAGGCGACCGCGGGGGCGCTGGTCGTCGTCACGGTCGGCGCGGTGACCGGGCTGGTGTGCCATGCGCGCGCCGGGCGGGTGCGCTGGGCGGCCGGCGCGGCCTTCGGGGCGCTGGGGACGGCCGGCAGTTACCTCGGTTCCCGGTGGAGTGCGGCGCTGGATCCCACGGTGCTGATGGCGGCGTTCGCGGGTCTGATGCTCGTGGTGGCGGCGATGCTGCTGGTACGGGGGTTGCGTGCCGCGCGGGAGGCGGACGGTCCGGGCCTGCCGGGGGCGCCGGGGGCGGTCCCGGATGCCGTGGCCGCCGGGCCCTTAAGGGATTCCCGGGGAGCGACCTCATCGGTCTCCCCCGCGCCCGCCCGTCCGGTCCGGGTCGCCGCGACCGCCTCCGCCGTCGGGCTGCTCACCGGCTTCTTCGGGGTCGGCGGCGGGTTCGTCGTCGTCCCCGCCCTCACCCTGGTGCTGGGTCTGGAGATGCCGGTCGCCATAGGGACCTCGCTGCTGGTCATCCTCATCAACTCGCTGACCGCGCTGGGCACCCGGGCCGGCACCGGCACCCTGGACTGGCCGCTGCTGGCGGGGTTCGCGGCCTGCGCCGCGGTCGGCAGCAACCTCGGCAACCGCCTCACCTCCCGCCTGCGCCCGCAGGCCCTGACCACGGCGTTCGCCGGCCTGGTCACCGTCCTCGCGGTCGCGATGGCGGCCGTCGCCGTTCCGCACCTCTGGACCCCGTGACCCGGCGCGCCGCGCACCGACCCGACCTTTTCCACCCACTCTCCAAGGAGGTACCCATGGCTCCGGCATCCGCCGCCCCGTCCCACCACCAGGTCCTGATCGTCGGCGGCGGCACCGCGGGCATCACCGTCGCCGCCCGGCTGCGGCGGGCCGGCATCCGCGGCATCACCCTGCTGGAGCCCTCCGAGACGCACTGGTACCAGCCGTTGTGGACGCTGGTCGGCGGCGGCCAGGCCCCGTTGCGTGCCTCGCTGCGCACCGAGGCGGACGTGATACCGCCGGGGGTGCGCTGGCTGCGCGAGCGCGCCACCGCCGTCGATCCCACCGCCCGTACGGTCACCACCGGCTCCGGCCGGGTCCTGTCCTACGGGCGGCTGGTCCTCGCCCCCGGCCTGCAGCTCGACTGGGACGGGGTGCCCGGGCTGTCCGCGGCGCTCGGCCACGGCGGGGTGAGCAGCAACTACCGGCCCGATCTGGCCCCGCTCACCTGGGAGTTGATCCGTCGGATGCGGAGCGGCACGGCGGTGTTCACCATGCCGTCCGGGCCGGTGAAGTGCGGTGGCGCCCCGCAGAAGATCGCGTATCTGGCGGCCGACCACTGGCGCAAGCGCGGCGTCCTGGGCGCGATCCGCACCATTCTGGTGCTGCCGGAGCCGGCGATGTTCAAGGTGCCGGTCTTCGACCGCGCGTTGACGGAGACGGCCCGGCGGTACGGCATCGAGGTGCGGCTCAGCTCGGAGATGACCCGGCTGGACGGCGCCGCCCGCGAGGCGGAGATCACCGACCACACCACCGGCAAGACCGAGACCGTGGCCTACGACCTGCTGCACGCCGTACCGCCGCAGCGCGCCCCCGAGTGGCTGGCGAACGGCCCGCTCGCCGACCCCGACTCGCCGCACGGCTACGTCAGAACCGACCGGGAGACCCTCCAGCACCCGGACTTCCCGAACGTGTTCGTCCTCGGCGATGTCGCTCATCTGCCGACGTCCAAGACGGGGGCGGCAATCCGCAAGCAGGCACCGGTGGTCGTCGACAACCTCCTCGCGGGGCTGCGCGGCGGGCCCGCCACCGCCCGCTACGACGGTTACACCTCCTGCCCCCTGGTCACCGCCCGCCACAAGATGCTGCTCGCCGAGTTCGATTACGACCTGCGGCCCACCCCGTCGATCCCCTTCCTCGACACCACCCGCGAACGCACCGACATGTGGTTCCTCAAGCGCTACGGACTGCCGCAGCTCTACTTCAAGGGAATGCTGAAGGGGCTGGCTTAGGGGTCGGGCTCAGGGGGCGGGGCGGGCCTGCCACTTGGCGGCAGGGAGCCGGGCGCACCGGGGCGTGACCGGCCGGACCACCCGGGGGCGGGCGCGGCGGCCGCCGGAACCGGCCGCCCGCCGCACCCGCCCCCCGGGCTACGCCGCCGCCGATATCTCCGCCACCACGCAGGCCACGTTGTCCGGCGCGCCCGCCTCGTGGGTCAGCCGGATGAGGTCGCGTGCGGCCTGGTCGGGGGTGTCGGCGGTGGTGAGCGCGGCCTGGATCGTGTCCGGGGAAAGGACATTGGTCAGGCCGTCGGTGCACAGCAGATAGCGCTCCCCGGGGTGCGCTTCGAGCAGTTGCACATCGGGGGTGAACTCGGTGTCCGCGTCGAGTGCGCGCAGCAGCAGGCCGTGCTGCGGGTGGGACGGTGCCTCCTCGGGGGTGAGCCGGCCCTCGTCGATCAGCGACTGGACCGGGCTGTGGTCGTGGGTGATGCGGAACAGGCCGGAGTCGCGCAGGACATAGGCCCGCGAGTCGCCGATGTGCAGCAGCGCCAGCCGGCTGCCGGAGCGGAGCAGCGCGGTGAGGGTGCTGCCGGTCGCCTCGTCGGCAGAGGGGGCGGCGCGGTGGGCGCGGCGGGCGGCCTCCTCCAGGGCGCCGGCGAGGTCCGCCGAGGCCAGGTCCTGGTGTTCCAGGGCCTTGAGGGCGTCGATGGCGGCGGTGGCGGCCGGGCCGCCGCGCGGGCCGTAGCCGTCGGCCACGGCCAGCAGCCGGGGGCTCGCGTAGGCCGCGTCCTGCTGGACGGGGCGTACCAGGCCCCGGTCGGTCAGTGCGGCGCAGCGCATCGTCAGGGGCGTACGGGACGGAGTCATTCCGGTGTCCTTCCGCTTCAGCTGGTCGACGAGGAAGGCGGCCAGGTCCCGGCGGGCCGCGGTGTCGGCCTCGATCTGCGCCCAGTAGGCGGCGACGGCGCCGGCCGCGGCGGCCGGGGCCATGTCGCCCACCTCGCGGATGCGGGCCAGCGGCATCCCGAGCCGGCGCAGCCAGGCCACCAGCCGCGCTTGCTCCAGCTGGGCCGGGGCGTAGTGGCGGTAGCCGCTGTGCGGATCGACGCGGGCCGGGGTCAGCAGGCCGAGTTCGTCGTAGAGGCGCAGTGCCTTGGGCGAGAGCCGGCAGGCCCGTGCGAACGCCCCGATGGTCAGCAGCTGACCGTCCTCATACGGCGTCATGCCCGTGCCTCCGTCCACCTGTCCGTCTTCCTCGTGCCGGGCACCTCGCCCGGCACCGCCGATGCTGGGGCCTGCCCCAAGGACAAGGTCAAACGCCGGGCGCCGCCCCACCGACGCCGGGCACCGCCCCGCTCCGGGCGGCCTGCCCGGCCGGCTCGCCCCCGGTGTCCGCCGCGGGTGGCGCCAGCTGGTCGAGCGCCGCGGCGGTCAGCGCCTCCACGCCCATGGTGAGGGTCGGTCGGACGACCGGGACGAAGTGCGGCGAGTGGTTGGAGGGGATGTCCTGCGCCAGCCGTCCGGCGGCCAGCGCCGCATGGAACTCTTCGGGGTCCCAGCCGCCCAGCCACCAGTAGTAGAGCGGCGCCCCGGCGGCGGTCGCCAGCAGTCCGGCGTCCTCGCTGCCGGTGGCCGGCTCGTAGGCGAACACCCGCTGCTCGCCGAAGAGTGCGGTGAACGCCTCGTTGACCTGCCGCAGGGGCGTGGCGTCGTTGACGGTGACCGGGAAGGTGTCCAGGACCTCGGTCTCGGGGGCGCGCTCGGCGCCGGAGGCGGCGGCCTCGGCCCGCGCGATGCGGTCGACGGCGGCCAGCACGGAGCTGCGCACCGCCTCGTCGAAGGTGCGGATGCTGAGCCGTACGACGGCCCGGTCGGGGATGACGTTGGCGGAGTCCCCGGCCTGGAAGGAGCCGACGGTGACCACCGCCCGGTCCTTCGGCGCGACCTCGCGGGCCACCACGGACTGCACCCGCTGCACGAAGGACGCGGCCATCAGGATCGGGTCGACGGTGGTCTCGGGCCGTGAGCCGTGGCCGCCGGAGCCGTGGAAGGTGATCTCCAGGCTGTCGGCGGCGGCCATGCAGGGGCCGGGGCAGTAGGCGATCAGCCCGGCGGCGAGCGGGGCGACATGCTGGGCCAGCACCACGTCGGGGGTGGGGACCAGGCCCTTGGAGTAGAGGCCGGCGTCGATCATGGCGCGGGCGCCGCCGCCGACCTCCTCGGCCGGCTGGAAGAGCGCGATCAGCGTGCCGGACCAGTGGCCGCGGCCGGCGGCGAGCAGATCGGCGGCGCCCAGCAGGCACGTCACATGGACGTCGTGCCCGCAGGCGTGCATCCGGCCGGGGATCGTGGAGGCGTAATCCAGGCCGGAGTTCTCGGTGACGGGCAGGGCGTCCATGTCGGCGCGCAGCAGGACCACGGGGCCGGGTCCGTTGCGCAGCACGCCGACGACGCCGGTCCCCGCGATGCCGGTGGTGACGTCATAGCCGGCCGCGGTCAGCCGGCGGGCGGCCTCGGCGGCCGTACGGGTCTCCTCGAAGCCCAGCTCGGGATGCCGGTGCAGGTCCTCGTAGAGGGCCACCAGGTCCGGTAGGCGGTCGTCGAGGGGGGCCAGCACGGCGGCCGGGGCGGGGTCCTTGCGGTGCTCGGCGTCATCGGTCGGGCTGGTCGTGCCTGTCGTGTCGCGGTCGCTCATACGCGCATTCGACCATGGACGGCCGCCCCGCATCGAGAGACCGCCCCCGACATCCCCCGGAGGCGCCCCCTAGGGCCGGTGCCCGGCCGCCGGCGTCGATCCCCGAGCTCCATCTCGCCCTCCCCTGGCCGGACTTCGCGGTTGACCCGGAGGCCGCCCGTGACACCGGACCGCTCGGCTGCAACCGTGGATCATCCCGGCGACCGGGACCAGCAAGCCCAAGACGCTGACTGGAGGCTGACGTTGGCCACTTCCCCCGACCGCTCGACCGGCGAGCCCCGCGACCTCACGGCCCACCTGATGGACCAGGCCATGGGCCATCTCTTCTCCGCCGCGCTGCGCACCGCGGCGACGCACCGCATCGCCGACCACCTCGCCGAGGGCCCGCGCACCGCCGAGCAGCTGGCCGCCGCCACCGGCACCCACGCCCCGCACCTGCGCCGCGTGCTGCGCTACCTCGCCACCCGCGGCATCTTCCGGGAGGACACCGCCGGGGCCTTCCGGCTGACGCCGGCCGCCGCCCCGCTGCGCACCGGCGTCCCCGACTCGCTGCACGACGCGGTCATGATGATGACCGACGACCTCTTCCGGCAGGTCTCGGCCGACCTGCCGGAGTCGGTGCGCGAGGGCGGCACCTCCTTCGAGCGGCTCCACGGGGCACCCCTCTTCACCCATCTGCAGTCGGATCCGGACACCCGGCGGCTCTTCGACGACGGGATGTCGTCGCTGTCCGCACCGGTCGACGAGGCGGTGGCGGCGATCTACCCGTTCCCGGCGACCGGCGGCACGGTCGTGGACGTCGGCGGCGGCCGCGGCGGGCTGCTGCGCGCCGTGCTGCGCCGCCATCCGCAGCTGACCGGGGTGCTCTTCGACCAGGCGCCGCCGCTGGCCCACCACCTCCTGGAGGGCGACGAGTTGAAGGGCCGCTGGCAGACCCGGGAGGGTGACTTCTTCGCGTCCGTACCGGAGGGCGGGGATGTCTACGTCCTCAAGCAGGTGCTGCACGACTGGCCGGACGAGGCCTGCCGGCGGATCCTGCGCAGCTGCCGCGCGGCGATGGCGCCCGGCGGCCGGCTGCTGGTCATCGACTCCGTGCTGCCGCCGGGCAACGCCCCGCACTTCGGCAAGACCCTGGACGTGGCGATGCTGGCAGTGGTGGACGGGCGGGAGCGCACCGCGGAGGAGTTCGCGACGCTGCTGTCCGCCGAGGGCTTCCGGCTGACCCGGGTGCTGCCGACCTCGGCCTTCCCCTCGATCGTGGAGGCGGTCGCCGAGTAGCCGCCGGGCCCGCACGACACGCCGCCCCCGCTCCCCTCGTCGTCGGCGGTGGCCGCCCGCGCTGTACTGAGGGCGGCCCCCGCGGCCGACGAGAGGAGCCGATGTGCCGGTCCGCATGCGGGCGCGCCGACGCGACGAGGAGCACCGCACCGCGACCCCGCTGGAGCTGTTCTTCGACCTGTGCTTCGTCGTAGCGATCGCCCAGGCGGGCCGGCAGCTGGCGCACGCGCTGGCCGAGGGGGATCCGGGCCACGGCCTCTTCGGCTATCTGATGCTGTTCTTCGCCATCTGGTGGGCGTGGATGAACTTCAGCTGGTTCGCCTCGGCCTACGACACCGACGACCCGCTGTACCGCGTGGTGACGCTGGTCCAGATGGCGGGGGTGCTGATCCTGGCGGCCGGTGTGCCGCGGGCCTTCACCGGGAGCGACTTCACCCTGGTGTGGTTCGGGTTCCTGGTGATGCGGCTGGCGATGGTCGCCCAGTGGCTCCGGGCCGCGCACGCCAGCCGGGGCGCCGAGCGGCGCACCGCGCTGTCCTACGCCCTGGGGGTGACGGTGTGCCAGGTCGGCTGGCTGGGGCTGCTGCTCCTGCCGCAGGGGGACGTGCCCTGGGTGTTCCTGTGCGTGGGCGCGCTGGAGCTGGCCGTCCCCGGGCTGGCCGAGCGGGCCTGGCGGACCAGCTGGCATGCCCATCACATCGCCGAGCGCTACGGCCTGTTCACCCTCATCGTGCTGGGCGAGACGATCGCGGCGGCCACCCTCGCCGCGCAGTCGGCGCTGGACGAGCACGACGAGCCGAGCAGTCTGCTGCCGCTCGCGGGCGGCGGGCTGCTGCTGGTGTTCGCCGCGTACTGGATCTACTTCGCCGTGCCCGTCCACCGCCACCTGCGCTCGAACCGTCAGGCGTTCCTGTGGGGCTACGGCCACTACCTGGTCTTCGGCTCGGCGGCGGCGGTGGGCGCGGGCATCGAGGTCGTGGTGGAGGAGTCGTCCGGCCGGGCGCGGCTGTCGGCGTTCGGGGCGGCCGCGTGCGTCACGGTGCCCTACGCGGTCTTCCTGTGCACGGTGTGGCTGATCCACTCCCGGCACCACAAGCGCGGCGCGGCGCAGCAGCTGGTGCTGCCGGTGTCGGCGCTGCTGGTCCTGGCGTGCACCCTCGCCGGGCGCGCGGCGGTGCCCGCGGCGGGCCTGGTGGCGGCCGCGGCCGTCGCGGCCGGCGTCCACCTCACGTCCCGTCAGGGCGCGGCGCCGGTGGAGTAGCCGGCACCCCGCGCCGTCACCCGTCTCGGGGAGCGGACCGGCACCGATCTCGGGAGCGGCCGGGACACGCCCCGGCGGCCGCCCTCCCCCGGGCGCGTCGCGCCGCTGCGCCATAAGCGTGCCGAACGGCCGTACAGCCCCGCCCGCGCCCTGATTCTGCATCAGATCGAGCCATCTTCGTCCCCCGGCCGGGCGAGGGCCCGCCACCAGCGCGGCGGGACTGCCGGCCCCCGAGCACAACCCGCCCACAGGCCGTCAATTACCCACCAATGGACCCCACTTCTCCCCGCCGCACGCCGGTGTTCGCCGTGGGGTGCGGGGGCCAGCGGAGGCGCACCGACGCCGACGCGGTAGGGTGCAGATTGCCCTTTTTATGACAGGGAGTGGCCTGTGGGAGAACCACCGAAAGCCCCGGGCAGACCGCCGTCCGTACTGGAGGAGACGCCAGCCATGGCCCGCCATGCCCAGTCCCGCGCGCGGACGAGACTGTCCCGGCGCAGCAAGGCCGTGAGCGGTCTCGCCGTCTCCACCCTGGTCGGGACCGCCCTGTGGGCGTGGCCGGCCTCGGGGGACGACCACAACGGCGGGACCGACGCCAAGAGCACCACGTCCGCGACGGCTTCCGGCCCGGACACGCCACGTACTCCCGCGGCCGCGCCGAAAACCGCCCCGAACGCCGCACCGAACGGCCCCGCCGCCCGGCAGATCCCCGGCCTGAGCGACGCCGCCAGGAAGCGGATACCGGCCAACTCCCGACAGGTGCTGGTCGTCACCGGCAAGGGGATGGACTCCTTCCAGTCCCGGGTCGTCCTCTACACCCGCGCGGAGGGTTCCGAGGACTGGGTGCCGGGCCCCGTCTGGGGCGCGCACAACGCCGCCCACGGCTGGACCGACGACCACCGCTACGGCGACCTGCGCTCCCCCATCGGGGTCTTCGCGCTCACCGACGCCGGCGGCCGGCTGACCGCCCCCGAGGGCACCCGGCTGCCCTACGACCGCAACAACAGCTTCGTCGCCGACGGCACCGGGGTGGACGGCGAGCCGCTGGCCGGCGCCTTCGACTACGTCATCGCCATCAACTACAACCGGGAGGCCGGCACCTCCCCCCTGGACAAGCAGCGTCCCTGGGGCGACGCCAAGGGCGGCGGGGTGTGGCTGCACGTCGACCACGACGGCCCCACCCAGGGCTGTGTGAGCCTCAAGCCCAAGGTGATGAAGGAACTGCTGCGCGACCTCGACCCGAGCCTGCACCCGGTCATCGTGATGGGACCGGCCGATTACTGAGCAGCCACCGGGCGCGCCGCACCCCGCGGGACCGCAGGACGCCCTGACCGACGTCCTCGGCCTGCGGGTCGGCCACGCGCAGCGGACCGGCGACGGGCACCTGAGCGGCACCACCGTGGTGCTGGCCCCCGACGGCGGCGCCGTCGCGGCCGTGGAGGTGCGCGGCGGCGGGCCCGGCACCCGGGAGACCGACGCGCTGGACCCGCGCAACCTCGTCCAGCGCATCGAGGCGGTCGTCCTGACCGGCGGCAGCGCCTTCGGTCTTGACGCCGCGTCCGGTGTCGTCGCCTGGCTGGAGGAGCAGGGCCGCGGCTTCCGGGTGGGGCCCGACCCCGCCCAGGTCGTCCCGGTGGTGCCGGCCGCGGCGCTGTTCGACCTCGGGCGCGGCGGCGACTGGCGGGCCCGGCCGGACGCCGCGCTGGGCCGGGCGGCGGTCACGGCCGCGGCGGTCACCGCGCCGGGTGGCCCGGTCGGCGAGGGCAACACGGGTGCCGGCACGGGCGCGGTGGCCGGCGGCCTCAAGGGCGGCATCGGCACCGCGAGCGCGGTCCTGCCGTCGGGCACCACCGTCGCCGCGCTGGCCGCCGTCAACGCCGTGGGCTCCGTCGCCGACCCCCGCACCGGCGCGCTCTACGGGCGGCTGTACGAGGGCGGCACCGACCTGCCCGACCCCGGGGTGCACGCGGCCGCGCTGCGCCGGCTGGCCGAGGCCGCGGAGCTGTCCCTGGCCCGCTCGGCCGCGTCCGTGCGTCCGCCGCTCAACACCACCCTGGCGGTGGTCGCCACCGACGCGGCCCTCACCCGCGCCCAGGCCCACAAGCTCGCCGGCACCGCCCACGACGGGCTGGCCCGCGCCATCCGCCCCGTCCACCTGCTGAACGACGGCGACACGGTCTTCGCGCTGTCCACCGCCGCCCGCCCGCTGGTGCCCGAAGAGGCCCGCACCGACGCCGCCTTCGGCCTCCACGCGGAGGTCGGGGCGCTGAACGAGATCCTGGCCGCCGGCGCGGACGTGGTGGCCCGGGCCGTGGTCCGCGGCGCCCTGGCGGCGGAGACGGTGGACGGCCCCGGCGGACTCTTCCCGTCGTACCGCGACCTCTACGGGGCGGGCCGGGCCTGATCCGCGCGAGGGGCGTCGAGCCGCCCTCGGCCGCTCACTCGTACCGGTGACGCGGACCGCCCCCGGGACCGTCCCCCGCCGAGCGCGCCACCACGGCGCACGCGTCCGGTCACACCCCGACGGCCCCCAGCACCGACCCCGCCGCATACGTCACGCCCATCGCCAGCGCCCCGCCCGCGACATTGCGCAGGATCGCGCGGCGCACCGGTGCGGCGCCCAGCCGGGCGCTGCTCCAACCGCACAGCGCCAGCGCCACCAGCACCGCCAGCACCGTGATCCACAGCCGCTGCCCGGCAGGCGGCAGCACGATGGCCAGCAGCGGCAGCAGCGCGCCCACCGTGAACGCGAGGAAGCTCGCCCCCGCCGCGTGCCAGGGGTTGGTCAGCTCGTCGGGGTCGATGCCCAGCTCCACCTCGGCGTGGGCGCGCAGCGCGTCGTGCTCGGTGAGCTGCTCGGCGACCTCCCGGGCCAGCCGGCCGTCCAGCCCCTTGCCCTCCAACAGCTCGGTCAGCTCGCTGAGTTCCGCCTGCGGCTCGGTCGCCAGCTCCCGCTTCTCCGTCGCCAGCGCGGCCTTCTCGGAGTCCCGCTGGGTGGATACCGAGACGTACTCGCCGGCCGCCATCGACATGGACCCGGCCAGCAGCCCCGCCAGCCCCGCCGTCAGCAGCGCGGCCCGCTCGTCGGTGGCGCCGGCGACGCCGACGACCAGTCCGGCGGTGGACACGATGCCGTCGTTGGCACCGAGGACCGCGGCCCGCAGCCAGTTGAGCCGGCTGCCGAGTCCGCCGCCGTGCGCCTCGTCGTGCTCCGGTGTCTGCGCAGTCATCGGCCGAGCCTCTCATCCGTACCGGCCGTGGTCGCGCCCGACGCCCCCGCACCGCGGCGAATTGGCCGGTGGTAGAAACGGCTCTATGCCCGCACCACCCCCCTCCCCCGCTCACCGGCACCCGCCGCCCACGCTCCTCCAGCCAGCTCCGCGCGCCCCCGCACCACGCCGCCGACTGTGGTGGCACCGGCTGATATTCGGGCTGTGGTACCGGCCGGTGGAGGTGCTGGACGAGGCGCGGGACCGCAGCGCCTGGAGCGCCGCGGTGCTGCTGTCGCTGATCAGCGGCGGCATCGGGGTGGTGTCGATGGACGCCTTCCACACCCAGTGGGCCGCCGACCCGAACGCGGCGCTGCAACTCGTCGGGCTGGCCGAGGCGGGGGTGCTCACCGCCAGCCTGGTGCTGGGCGCGGTCGCCCATGCCATCGCCCGCACGCTCGGCGGCATAGGCCGGTTCGCGCCGACCGCCAGCCTGTTCATCGTGCTGTTCTGGGTGACGGATCTGCCGCGGCTGGCGATCGCCGCCTGGCTGCCGACCGACGCCACCTTCGTGCAGGCCGCGACCTGGACGACCTGGGGCTTCGGCTACCTCCTGGCGGTGCTGCTCATACGGGGCCAGCACCACCTGCCGACGTGGAAGTCGGCGGCCGCCGTGTCCGTGCAGATGCTGACCGCGCTGGCCCTGCTGCGGCTGAGCCCGGGCAGCTGAGGCCGCCCGGACATCCCTAGGGGCCGGTCAACCGCCGGACGAGCCCCTCGAACGCGGTGCGCTCGGCCTCGCTCAGCTCCACGCACTCCGCGGGCGGACCGGCCGGACCGGTCTGCCGCGGCACCGAACCGAGCAGCTCCGGGCGGCCGGGCAGGGCGTCCGGCCCCGGCCACGCGGACCGCCCCCGCGGCGCGTACCGGGCCCGCATCTCCTGCCGGTCGCGCCACATGGCCGCCTCGTACCGGCCCCGGCGCAGCATTCTGATCAGCCCGGCGGTCCAGACGACGGCCAGCGCGAACACCACGCCGAGGGCGATCTGCTGCACAATCGAGGCGGGGAGCATGCGGTCCTCCCGGACGGATGAGGCGCTGGGCTGACGCCAGTAGACACCACGCCCCGGGACGTTCGACAGGGGCTCTTGGGACTTAAGTCCCGAAGTGACGCATCTCCTATGGCATTTCGCTACATTTCCGGCTCGACACCTTCCTGCGGCGGCCCGGGTCGCCACCCTGGCAGGGACCGCCCCACCCCGTTGGACACGCCGGCGCCTTCCCCCGGCGAAGATCGTCCCGGACGATGGCGGCACCCCGTCCGCGACGTGAGGAGAACGCCCCGTGCCGCAGCCGCCCCGGCCGCCCGCCGACGCCACCTCGCCGCCTCCTGCCGCCGGTTCGCCCGGCGCGCCGCCCGCGCGCGCCCTGGACGGCATCCTCGTCGCGGACTTCAGCCGGGTGCTGGCCGGGCCGCTGGCCGCCGCGACGCTGGCCGACCTCGGCGCCGAGGTGATCAAGGTGGAGCGGCCGGGGACCGGCGACGACACCCGCGCCTGGGGCCCGCCATTCGCCCCCGAGGGCCCGGAGCCGGACGGCGGCGGCCCCGGGCAGCACCGCACCGCGGCGTATTTCGACGCCGCGAACCGCTCCAAGCGCGGCCTGGCCCTGGATCTGGGCGATCCGGACGACGCGGCCGCGGCCCGCGAGTTGGCCCGGCGGGCCGACGTCCTCATCGAGAACTTCCGCCCCGGCTCGCTCGCCCGCTACGGCCTGGACCACACCGCCACCCGGGCCGCCAACCCCGGCCTGGTGCACTGCACCATCACCGGTTTCGGCGCCGGCCCGGGCGCCCGGCTGCCCGGCTACGACTTCGTCGTGCAGGCCGTCGGCGGGCTGATGAGCCTGACCGGCGAGCCCGACGGGCCACCCCTGAAGACCGGCGTCGCGCTGGTGGACGTGCTGACCGCGAAGGACGCCGCCACCGGCATCCTCGCCGCGCTGCGGCACCGCGACCGCACCGGGGAGGGCCAGCTGCTGGAGGTGAACCTGCTCTCCTCGCTGCTGGGTTCGCTGGTCAACCAGGCGTCCGGCCATCTGGCCACCGGCCTCGATCCGGCCCCCATGGGCAACCGCCATCCGAGCATCGCCCCGTACGAGACGCTGACCTGCCGGGACGGGGAGCCGCTCGCGGTGGCGGCGGGCAACGACCGGCAGTTCCGGGCGCTGGTACGGACCATGGGCGCACCGGAACTGGCCGATGACCCCCGCTTCGCCCGCAACCACGATCGCGTACAAAACCGTACAGACCTCATCAAAGCACTCGAAAACCTACTGGCCGCCGACACGCCGGAGGCCTGGTCCGAGCGGCTGACCGCGGCCTCGGTCCCCTGCGGCCCCGTCAACACCCTCTCCCAGGCCCTGTCGTTGGCGGCGCGGCTCGGACTCGATCCGGTGACCCCGGTCGGCGAGGGCCGGATCCCCCAAGTCACCAGCCCTCTCCGCCTCTCGGGCACCCCGGTGGCCCAACCCTTCGCGCCACCCCGCCTGGACGAACACGGCCCCGCGCTGCGAACCTGGCTGTCAGGGTCGGCCGACCACCCCCTACCGCCACGCACGTGACCTTCCTCACAAGCAGGCCGCACCCGCAACCAAATCCGCCCGCTCGTGCTGTTTACCAGCACGGAACCACAACCCCCCTGTATGGAGCAGCTCGTGACAACGCCGGACAACCCCGCGCCCGCTCGGTCCCGCACCCCGCACCAGCTGCTCCTGTCGGACGAGCAGCCGGCGCCCGGTACGCCGCGCCGGCACCGCCGGATGCGCCGCACGCTCGCCGTGACGGCCCTGTTCGCGGCGGGTGCGCTGTCCCTGTCCGCCTGTGGTGGGGACGCCTCGGCCGGGGGCAATGACGACGGCAAGAACGGCCAGGCCGCCGCCGACGCCGCGGCCGCCAAGAACGCCTCCGACGCCAAGATCAAGGTCTCGTCGGACGACGGCGCCACCAACGCCAGCATCAACGAGACCGGGGTGAAGGTCACCGGCGGCAAGTTGACCGAGGTGAAGCTCACCGACGCGAACGGCAAGGACGTCGCCGGTGCCATATCGCCCGACGGCTCCTCCTGGAAGCCGGGCGTGCAGCTGGAGCGCGGCACCAAGTACCGGATCGTGGCGAAGGCCAAGGACTCCAAGGGCCGCACGGCCACCGAGAACTCCGCCTTCACGACGGTCTCCAACGCGCAGAGCTTCATCGGCTCCTACACGCCCGACGACGGCAAGACCGTCGGCGTCGGCATGCCGGTGTCGTTCAACTTCGACAAGGCGATCACCAACAAGAAGGACGTCCAGTCCCACATCACGGTGACCTCCAGCAGCGGCCAGAAGGTCGTCGGCCACTGGTTCGGCGCCCAGCGCCTGGACTTCCGGCCCGAGGACTACTGGAAGGCCGGCTCCAAGGTCACCATGAAGATCGACCTGGACGGGGTCAAGGGCGGCCAGGGCATCTCCGGCGTCCAGTCCAAGACGGTGTCGTTCACCATCGGCCGCTCGCAGGTCTCCACGGTCGACATGAACACCCAGCAGATGACGGTCAAGCGCGACGGCAAGACCTACAAGACCATCCCGATCTCCGGCGGCAGCCCCGAGCACCCGACCTACAACGGCCAGATGGTGATCTCGGAGAAGTTCGAGCAGACCCGGATGGACGGCTCGACCGTCGGCTTCAAGAACTCCGACGGCAAGGGCGAGTACGACATCAAGGACGTCCCGCACGCCATGCGGCTGTCGGCCTCCGGCACCTTCATCCACGGCAACTACTGGGGCTCGCCGTCGGTGTTCGGCGCCTCCGGCACCAGCCACGGCTGCGTCGGTCTGCGCGACCAGAAGGGCGGCGGCGGTGACACCCCCGGCAAGTGGTTCTTCAACCAGTCGCTGATCGGCGACGTCGTCATCGTGAAGAACTCGAAGGACGAGACCGTCAAGCCGGACAACGGCCTCAACGGCTGGAACATGTCGTGGTCCCAGTGGCAGGCGGGCAGCGCGGTCTGACACGGGCGCCCACGGCGCACAGGTGAAGGCGGTGGCCGGCTCCCCCTGGGGGGCCGGCCACCGCCTTTCGTCGTGGTGGGCTACGCCGCCGCGTCGAATCCGGTGTCGCGCGCCATCCGCTTCAGCTCCAGCAGCGCGTGCTTCTCTATCTGGCGGATCCGCTCACGGGTCAGGCCGTGCTGCTTGCCGACCTCGGTCAGGGTGCGCTCACGGCCGTCCTCGATGCCGTAGCGGGCCTTGATGATCGAGGCGGTGCGGTGGTCGAGCCGGTCTATCAGGTCCTCCAGCTCCTCACTGCGCAGCAGCGTCAGGACGGACTGCTCGGGCGAGGCCGCTGAGGTGTCCTCCAGCAGATCGCCGAACTGGGTGTCGCCGTCGTCGTCCACCGACATGTTGAGGCTGACCGGGTCGCGCGCCCAGTCGAGGACATCGGTGACGCGGGCGGGCGTGGAGCCCAGCTCGCCGGCGACCTCCGCCGGCTCCGGGTCACGGCCGTTCTCACGGTTGAACTCGCGCTGCACCCGGCGTATCCGGCCCAGCTCCTCCACGAGGTGCACGGGCAGCCGGATCGTGCGCGACTGGTCGGCGATGGAACGGGTGATGGCCTGGCGGATCCACCACGTCGCATACGTCGAGAACTTGAAGCCCTTGGCGTAGTCGAACTTCTCCACGGCACGCACCAGACCGGCGTTGCCCTCCTGGATCAGATCGAGCAGGGGCAGGCCCGCGCGCGGGTAGCGGCGGGCCACCGCGACCACCAGCCGGAGGTTGGAGCGGATGAAGACATCCTTGGCCTTGGCACTCTCCCCGGCGAGCGCCTCCAGCTCCTCGGGGCTGGCACCCGCGGCATTGCCGTCGGTGACCTCCCCGTCCAGGATCTGCTGGGCGTAGACGCCCGCCTCGATGGTCTGGGACAGCTCGACCTCCTTGGCGGCGTCGAGCAGTGGCGTACGCGCGATCTCGTCGAGGTACATGCCGACCAGGTCGCGGTCGGCGATCTCCCCGCCTATTGCGCGAACACTGCGGGCCCCGTCAGACGCGCTGCTGCTGTCCTGACGCCGGGCGACGGCACGGGTTGCCATGCGTGTGCTCCCTTTGCGATGAGTCGGTCGCGGGACGGTGGGGCGGGCCGGATCGTCCATCGGAGACCGATGCTTGTCGAGCTGCCCGTCCGAAGGAAACAACGGCTGGAATCCGGACAGAATTCCCACGGAGCCCCGCTATTTTTCTGATCATGCAGTACCCTGCGGCACCGTTCAGGGGGGTCGCATGCTGCGGGGACACGGGGAAGTGCAGGTCAGAGCGGGCACCGAGGCGGACCTGCCGGCCCTTACCGATCTCTACAATCACTACATTCGCGAGACCTGCATCACGTTCGACACGGAACCCTTCACCCCCGAACAGCGCCGCCCGTGGTTGCTCTCCCACCCCCAAGACGGCCCGCACCGGCTTCTGGTTGCCCAGGAGGCGACAGAACGGACGAAAAACCCGCACAACGGGCCGGTGAGCGGCTCCCCCGGGGCCCCCGCAGCCGCCGGCGACGGCCTCCCGGGCAGCGGCCTCCCGGGCGGCGCCCTGCTCGGTTACGCGACCAGCAGCCCGCTCCGCCCGAAGGCCGCCTACGCCACCTCCGTCGAGGTCACCGTCTACTGCGCATCGCACGCATCCGGCCGGGGCGTCGGCACGCTGCTGTACGAGGCCCTGTTCGAGGCGCTGTCCCACGAGGACGTGCACCGCGCGTACGCCGGGATCACCCAGGGGAACCCACCGAACACGGCCTCCACCCGGCTCCACACCCGATTCGGCTTCCGGCACCTCGGCACGTACACGGAGGTGGGCCGAAAATTCGGCCGCTACTGGGACGTGGCCTGGTACCAGAAGGACCTGGACTGAACCGGCCCGCACGAACGGCCCGGGCCCTCGGTCACAGGCGGACGGGACCGGGCCGGGGCCGCAGCCGCCGCCCGCCGCTCCGGTTGACGGGGACGCCCCCCGGGTGTCGCCTGGATGGGAAGGCAGCGGGGCAACCGAGAGGAGCCCGTCATGGACCGGATCGCTCGGCGGCACGGCGCACGGGCCGCCCGCTCGCACGGCACCGTGGAGACCGAACACGGCGCGACGACCCAGGCCACCGACCGGGCCGGCTCCCCGCGGCGGACCGGCTCCCCGCGGCGGACCACGGGGCGGGCGGGGATGGCGGGAATGGCCGGGCGGGTCCCGGCGAAGGTGGCGCTGCCGATCATCACGGCGCTCGCCTTCGGCCTCTTCACGATCTTTCGCACGCACACCGACGGCACCAAGGGCGGCCCGGCCATGCTGTACGGGCTGGCCGCGTTCGTGGTCTCCGGGGCGCTCGGGCTGATCGTGGCCCACTTCCAGTCGTCCATGCTGACCGAGACCCGGGCGATCGCCTACGGCGTGGTCTTCGGCGGCTCGCTGGGCTGGTGCTACAGCCTCGGCGGGGAAGCCATCCTCAAGTCGTGCGCCTTCGGCTTCACCATGGGCGCCGTGATGTTCGTCGTCGCGCTCTACGTCTTCCGCACCCACCGCGTCCGCGAGCCGCACGGCGAACACCGCCCCCACAAGGCCCGCCGGTCCCACAGCCTTCCGGTCGCCACGCACTGAGCCACCGAGCCACTGAGCCGCCGAGGGCGGGGCACGGGCCCCGCCCTCTTTCTGCCTGCCGACCGCGCGGCTCAACTACCAGCCCTGAGCGGTCAGTTGAGTCATCGCTGAACTCCCGCCGAACTCCCCTACGTCGATGCCGAGTTCAGCCGCACCGCCCGTCGACCGACGCGCAACTGTCACACCGCACCCGCACCACACCCCCGGACTACCGCATCACGGCACCGAGCCGCCGCGCCGTCGCACCACGACCCCAACTAGACACGCTGAGTATCCGAATGAACGCACACGGTCCCCGAGATGGCGAAGTTAAGACGCCGGGCCGAGACGGCGAAGTCGGCGCTACACCCCTCACCACCTCATGGCGTCACACTGGGCAGTAGGCGAGAACGTGAACATTCAGACATCGGCGATCGGTCGCCGCCGAAAGTCCACATACGGCGTTGTTAAAACTTAAAGAGCTCTCCGAGTGGTGAGAGAGTGGATGCTATGAGCAGCGAAGCCGCAGCCGAGCCGCACTGGCTCAGTGACGAGGAGCAATACGCCTGGCAGTGCTACCTCCACGCCACCATGCTCCTGGAGGATCACCTCGACCGTCAGCTGCAGCGCGACGCCGGAATGCCGCACGTCTATTACGGCCTGCTCGTCCAGCTCTCCCGCTCCCCCCGCCGCCGGATGCGGATGACCGAGCTGGCCCAGAACGCCAAGATCACCCGCTCCCGCCTCTCCCACGCGATCGCCCGCCTGGAACGCAACGGCTGGGTGCAGCGGGAGAACTGCTCGTCCGACAAGCGGGGCCAGAACGCCCACCTCACGGACGAGGGGATGCGGGTCCTGGAGAAGGCCGCCCCCGGCCATGTCGCGGCCGTACGCGCCGCGATCTTCGACCGGCTCTCCCCGGAGCAGGTCGGGCAACTGGCCGAGATCTGCCAGGTCATGACCGAGGGGCTGCAACCGAAAGGTGCCGACCTCCCCTGGCTCCGCTGACGATTCGGCGAAGCCGGAAGAAGCCGGCACCTACGGGACGCACCCCCGGCACACGTAGGAGCAAGGTAGGAATGCGGTAAGAGTGCACGGCCGGGGGGCATCGACGCTCCGAGCGCCCCCGACCCCGCACCCCACCCCTACGGGGCCAGCCCCTACGGGATCACCCCCGACGGGGCCGGCCCGATGGGCTCAGTGCGCCATCACCGGCACCGGCACCTCGTCCTCGCCCAGCGCCGCGCCCTCGCCGTCCTGCGACGAGGCCACCGGCGAACCGCCACCGGGACGCCCGGTGTTGATGAGGGTGAAGGCGATCACGCCCGCCAGGGCCAGGATGCCGACCGCCCACCAGATGGCGGTGGTGTAGCCGTGCACCATCGCCTGGAGCTTGAGCAGGTCGAGCGAGCGGGCACCGGCCGCGTGCGAGGTGGCGTACGCGGTGGTGGCGCTGGCCGCGATGGTGTTCAGCAGGGCCGTACCGATCGCGCCGCCCACCTGCTGCGAGGTGTTGACCATCGCGGAGGCGACACCGGCGTCGCGCGGCTGGACACCGTGCGTGGCCAGCGACATGGCCGGCATGAACGCCGTACCCATACCGAGGCCCATCAGCAGGAAGCCGGGCAGGATCAGCGCGGGGTAGGACGTGTCCAGGTCGATCTGGGTCAGCACCAGCATGCCGAGCGCGGCGACCGTGAAACCGGGCGCCATCAGCAGCCGCGGCCGGACCCGGGTCATCAGCCGGGCACCGATCTGCGTCGAGCCGGTGATCATGCCGACGATCATCGGAAGGAAGGCCAGACCGGTCGTCACCGGGGTGTACCCCTTCACGATCTGGAGGTAGTAGGTCAGGAAGAGGAACAGGCCGAACATGCCGATCACGGCCAGGCCCAGCGAGGCATAGATGCCGGCGCGGTTGCGGTCCGCGACCACCCGCAGCGGCAGCAGCGGCGCCTTCACCTTGGACTCGACCAGCACGAACGTCAGCAGCAGCACGACGGCCGCGGCGAACAGGCCGAGCGTCGGAGCGGCCAGCCAGCCGTCGGACTCGGCGCGGGTGAAGCCGTAGACCAGCGAGACCAGGCCGAGGGTGGCCAGGATGACGCCGGGCACGTCCAGCCGGGAGGTGTTGCGGCTCTCCGCGGGCTCGCGGATGACCAGCAGGGCACCGGTCGCGGCGATCACCGCGAACGGGATGTTCACGAAGAACGTCCAGCGCCAGTTCAGGTACTCGGTCAGCACCCCGCCCAGGATCAGGCCCACGGCGCCGCCGCCGCCCGCGATCGCACCGAAGATGCCGAACGCCTTGGCGCGCTCCTTGGCCTCGGTGAACGTCACGGCCAGCAGGGACAGCGCGGCCGGTGCCAGCAGCGCGCCGAAGACGCCCTGAAGCGCCCGCGCGCCCATCAGCATGGCCTGGTCGGCGGCGGCCCCGCCGAGCGCGGAGGCGACCGCGAAGCCGATGAGTCCGGTGACGAAGGTCCGCTTGCGTCCCCACAGGTCGGCGATGCGCCCGCCGAAGAGCAGCAGCCCGCCAAAGGCCAGCGCGTAGGCGGTGATCACCCACTGCCGGTTGGCGTCGGTGATGCCGAGGTCCTGCTGGGCGGAGGGCAGCGCGATGTTCACGATGGTCGCGTCGAGCACGACCATCAGCTGGGCCAGCGCGATGAATATCAGCGCTTTCCAGCGCCGCGGGTCGACGTATGTGGGCGTTTCAGGCATGACGGGATCCACCTAGTGGTGCGGTGAGCGAACAAGAGCAGGAGCGGGACCGGCGCACCGGGCGGCCGTCAGGACGCGGGGACGCAGGGACGCACGGAAGCGGGACGGGACGGGACGGAGGAGCGGACGGACGAGCTTGACGGTGGGGCGGGGTGGGGCGGTGGGACGGGCGGGACGTGGGAGGTGTGACGGCGCGGTGCCGGGCTACGAGCGGCGCCGGAGGTCTTCCAGGGTCGCCGCGGACCCGGGAAGTTCGGAACGGGCGGGCGCCTGCAGACCGTCCAGGAACAGCTGCAGATGCCGGTGCACGAACTTGTCGAAGTCCATGCAGCCGCTGCTCGGCAACGGCCTGGTCAGCTGGGTCAGCGCGACCATCAGATCGCCGACGGCGATGTCCGTGCGCAGCTGACCGCTGTCGCGTGCGGCGCCCATGACGGCCTCGATGGCCGCCTCCAGACGATCACCCGCGGCGAGCAGGTCGGGGTGGTCGCGGTCGACGCCGTCGGAGAGCAGGGGGCACAGCGCCCCGATCCGCTCCTCCACTGCGGCGTGCACGAAGCGCCTCAGCGCTTGGAAAGCATCGGACTCCTCGGCAAGGGCGCTCTCCGCTCGGTCCGCGGTGCGGGACATGACGGACAGCGTGACGTGGTGGATCAACTCCAGGCGATCCGCGAAGTGACGATAGAGCGTCGCATTACCGACACCCGCGCGTCGAGCGATTTCATCGAGCGGGACCTCGGCCCCGAACTCGACCATCGTCTCGCGGGCGGCCGCGATGATCCGCTCCCGGTTGCGCAGGGCATCGGCCCGCAGGCGGGGCTGCTGCCCCTCCGTCCCGGACTTCGCCCCTGCGGTGGTGGCGGCCACGGCGGCTCACTCCTCTCATCTCTCAGCACTTCTCGGACCACGCGGGTCTCCGGACGGCGGTCTGCCGAACCGGGGAATCGCCCCCCGTTTCATCCGGACGTCTGGTCAAACGGGGATCGCCTCCCCGGATATTTCACGCCCTGACGTGACCTGAACCACACCCCCACCGACGCCCCGCCTCAGCCCCCGGTCACGGGCACCCGGCCACCCGGCCCCCGGAAGAGGCCGCCCCCTCCGGACCGACCCTCCGGACCGACCCACCGGGCCCTTCCGGCCCACCCGCCGGGGCCCCCTCCGGCCCGACCCACCGGGCTCCTCCGGACCGCCCTGCCCAGGCCCGACCCGTCCGGCCCCGCCATGACTCCGGTTGACGTAATCCCGCGCGCGAGCGATCACCCGGCGACACAAGGTGATCGGTATGAAGCACAAGGTTTCCGCGGTGCTGGCCGCAGGAGCGGCCACCGCTGCCGCGGCGATAGCCCTGGGCTCTCCGCCCAGCGCCGTGGCCATACCCACCGGGCCCGGCGCCTCGCCGAGTGGCCCGTGTGCCCTGCGCGGCATCAGCGACGACGTCGCCGAGTCCGCGGAGACCCCTAGGGGTTTCGCCCGATCGTCCGGTCCCGTACGGGCGCTCACCCTCTTCATCGACTTCCCGGACGCGCACGCGACCCTCTCCCCCCGGGCCCGCTTCGCCGAGTTCTTCCCGGCCGCGACGGAGTATTTCCGCATCAGCTCCTACGGCAGGCTGACCTACCGCCCCATGCCGATATACCGGTGGATCCGGATGTCACGGCCGCTCGCGGCGTACGGCATCGGGCGGGGCGCCAGCTTCGACCCGGCCTCGGACGGCGGCTACCACGCCCTGTCCCGGGAGCTGGTCCGCGCCGTCGACCCGCTCGTGGACTTCCGCGACTACGACGTCATCAACGTCATCGCCACCCCCAATGCGGGCCCGCCCGCGACCCGCACGGTCCTGTCGGTCACCTTCAGTGGTGGCGACATGGGGCTGCACACCTCAGACGGGGTGCCGTTCCGGAACGCGTCCTTCATCTGGAGCCGGCAGACCGGGGCCAGCGCCTTCCGCGTCCTCAACCACGAGAACGCCCACAGCTTCGGCCTGCCCGACCTCTACTACACCGACGACCGCGACGACTCGCCCCCCGCGGGCCACTGGGACCCGATGGACGAGGACTGGGGGCCGAGCAACGACTTCGTCGGCTGGCACAAGTGGAAGCTCGGCTGGCTCTCCGCCGAGCAGGTGCACTGCGCGCCACGCCACGGGACGCCCGGCGAGCACACCCTCACGCCCCTCTCCACCCCCGGCGGCACCAAGATCGTCGTCATCCCGACCTCCCACCGCACCGCCCTGGTCGTCGAGGCCCGCATCCGCGGCCTGCTCGACCCGGCCGTCTGCCGGCCCGGCGTCCTCATCTACCGCGTCGCCACCCACGTCCCCTCGGGCCGCGGGCCGCTCCGCATCGTGGACGCCACCCCGCACAGCGGCGGCTGCTACCGGGACAACAAATACGTCGATCCGGAACTGACCGACGCCACCTTCGGCCCCGGCGAGACCTTCACCGACCGCACCAGCGGCGCGGCCGTCACCGTCCTCACGGAGAACCCTGACGGGACCTACCGCGTACGGGTCACCCCGGCCCGCGACTGACGCCCCGGGCCCCCACGCGAAACCAAACCGACGAGCCCCCTCACTCCTCCCCCTCCCCCACCGGTCTGCCTACTTCTCCTCCCGCCAGTGCCGCCGGCCGATGCTGATCAGCCGCAGCTGCCGGCGCGCCACCCGCACCACCTGCCCGGCCGCGCCCTCCACACCGTCCGCCTCGGCATCGAGCAGCGCCGCGGCCGTCATCACCAGCCGGTCCACATACAGCTCCGCCAGCATCCGCACATCGTCATCGCACCAGCCCTCGGACACCGGCTGCGTCTTCAGCGCCGCCGCGACCTCCTCCGCGAACCGGTCCAGCTCCCCCGCGATGGCCTGCCGTACGGCCCGTACGCCACCGTGCCGCTCACGCGCCACGAACCGGATGTGCAGCGGATACCGGCGCACGTGCTGCTCCACGACCGCGACCGTCCGGTCGATCCGCTCCTCGGCCCCGTCCTGCTCGGCGAGGATCGCGCGCACCATCACATGCAGGCTCCCCAGCGCCTCCTCGACCAGCGCGACACCCAGCTCCCCCATGTCGCGAAAGTGCCGGTAGAACGCGGTCGGGGCGATCCCCACCACCCGCGTCACCTCGCGCAGTCCCAGGCTGCTCAGGCTCTGCTCCTCCAGCAGCCCGAGCGCCCCGTCGAGCAACGCCTGACGGGTCTTCTGTTTCTGGGCCTGCCGCACTCCAAGACTGTGACTCATGTCATCCAGTAAACAACCGTTCTCCGAACTACTCCACTCCTGGACGGTCGTAGACTGAGGGAACTGAGTGAACAACTGTCCTCTGGAACCGGAAAGGAAGATCATGCTCTTCCTCGTCGCAGCCCTCCTCCTGATGGGGATCCTGCTGGGCACCGCGGCACACCTCCCCCTCCCCGTCACCCTCGTCGCGGCCGCCGTCATCGCCGGCTGGCTGCTCGTCTTCTTCCTCCGCGAACGCCGCCACCAGCACGAGGTGACCTCCCGATGACCACGCTCAGCGAAGCCGCCCGGACACTCCCGCCCACCCCGGCCCCCGAGCCCCGGACCCCCCACCGGCCCGCCTCCCGCCTCCGCTCCCACGCGGACGGCATGGCCGTGGCCTCCTTCATCCTCGGCCTGCTCGGCACCCTGGTCCTCAACCTCCTCCTCGGCCCCTGCGCCCTGGTCCTCGGCACCCTGGCCCTGGCCCGCGGCACCACCCGCCGCGGCCGCGCCCTCCTGGGCCTCACCCTCGGCGCCGCCGACCTCCTCCTCCTGGCCCTCCTCACCACCACGGACGGCACGGTCAGCTGGCACATCGGCGGCTGACCGGGACACCCGACTGCGCTATCGACAGGCGCACACCCCCCTGGCGGTGGCCGACGACTCGGCCACCGCCAGCAGCACACCGGGACCCCAACCACCCCTCCCCAACGGCACTTCCCCCAGAAATGCCCCCGCGTCCACACAAACGCCCAACCCCACCACCCCAAGCCCCAGCCCCCACCCCGGACCACACCCCCAACACAAGCAACCTCCAGCGCCCCCATCAGCTACCCTGTCAGGGGTCCAAGCCCATGCTCCGTGGGGCTTGACGGAAACCCTAGAAGCCCAGGTCAGAGGCTTACCGCGGAAGCTGCCGAAAACGCTCCGCTCCCGTTCCCGGAACACTCTGCCCATCGC
>NZ_BMND01000025.1 GCF_014646275.1 Streptomyces kronopolitis | reverse complement strand
CCCCGGCCCGGGCGCCGGGCCGCACCGGCGGGGTCCGCCGCCACGCCGCCCCGCGGGGCCGTCACGACCGGCAGGACCGGACCGGCCGGCGCCCGCGGGCGCCGGCCCGCAGCGTTGCCTCCGCCGTATCCGTCTCGTCCCGGGTTGCCAGTACGGGGCGGATGTGGGGGAGGATGGCAGGGACCATACGAAGGGAATTCCACGGTGAGCATCGACCCGTCCTCGATTCCGAATTTCGGGGGCCAGCCCGAACCGCAGCCGTCGGGGCCTGATGGTCCCGTCGTGCCCGACCAGGACCTGGTCAAGCAGCTCCTCGATCAGATGGAGCTGAAGTACGTCGTCGACGAGGAGGGTGACCTCGCCGCCCCGTGGGAGCAGTTCCGCACGTACTTCATGTTCCGGGGCGAGGAGGAGCAGCAGATCTTCTCCGTCCGTACGTTCTACGACCGTGCCCACGGCATCGACGACAAGTCGAAGCTGCTGGAGGCGATCGACGACTGGAACCGCCGGACGCTGTGGCCCAAGGCCTACACCCACACCCATGACGACGGCACGGTCCGTCTGATCGGTGAGGCATCGATGCTGATCGGCACCGGTGTCTCGCTCGAACACTTCGTGTCGAGCACGGTCAGCTGGGTGCGCGCCTCGATCGAATTCGACAAGTGGATCGTCGAGCAGCTCGGCCTGGAGGCCGAGATCGAAGGCGACTCCGACGACAAGCCGGGCGACGACGAGGCCTGAGCCCCGTCCGCAGTGCGGCTGCGCGGGCCCCGGAGCTTTCCGCTCCGGGGCCCGCGTCGTCATGTGCGGCGCTCGCGCTCAGAGCTTCTGCAGCCGGTCGGCCGCCTCGCGCAGGACGTCCACGCCCTTGCAGAACGCGAAGCGCACATAGGGCGCGCCCTCGTCCTTGTGGTCGTAGAACACGGCGTTGGGGATGGCGACGACACCGGCGCGCTCGGGCAGGGCGCGGCAGAAGGCGAAGCCGTCGTCGTGGCCGAGGGGGCGGATGTCGGTGGTGATGAAGTAGGTGCCGGAGGGGGCGTAGACGCGGAAGCCGGCGTCGGACAGCCCGCGTGCCAGGACGTCGCGCTTGGTGCGCAGGTCCTCGCGCAGTCCGCTGTAGTAGCTGTCCGGCAGGGCGAGCGCCTCGGCGACGGCGTACTGGAAGGGCCCGGCGGAGACGTAGGTGAGGAACTGCTTGGCCGCGCGCACGGCGGTGACCAGCTCGGCGGGCGCGGTGACCCAGCCGACCTTCCAGCCGGTGAAGGAGAACGTCTTGCCGGCCGAGCTGATGGTGACGGTGCGTTCGCGCATGCCGGGGAACGACGCGAGGGGGAGGTGCTCGCCCTCGAACACCAGGTGCTCGTAGACCTCGTCGGTGACGACGAGGAGATCGCGCTCGACGGCGAGGCGGGCGATCTCGGCGAGTTCCCCGGCGGACAGGACCGTGCCGGTGGGGTTGTGCGGGGTGTTCAGGAGGAGCAGGCGGGTGCGGTCGGTGACGGCGTCGCGCAGCTCGTCGAGGTCGAGGCGGTAGCTGCCGGCCTCCGGGTCCGGGCGCAGGGTCACCGGGACGCGCCGGGCGCCCGCCATCGCGATGCACGCGGCGTAGGAGTCGTAGTACGGCTCCAGCGCGATGACCTCGTCGTCCGGCTCCAGCAGCGCCAGCAGGGTGGCCGCGATGGCCTCGGTGGCGCCCGCGGTGACCAGCACCTCGGTGTCGGGGTCGTAGGACAGGCCGCGGTGCCCGTAGAAGCGCTCCTGGTGGGCGGCGACGGCGGTGCGCAGCTCCGGGATGCCGGGGCCGGGCGGGTACTGGTTGCCGCGGCCGTCGCGCAGGGCGCGCACCGCGGCCTCCCTGACCTCCTCCGGTCCGTCGGCGTCGGGAAAGCCCTGGCCGAGGTTGATGGAGCCGGTCCGTACGGCGAGTGCCGACATTTCGGCAAAGATCGTGGTGCCGAATTCGGCGAGGCGGCGGTTGAGCAGCGGTCGGTCCATGCCGGCCATCCTGCGCCGAACCTCTGGAGTTCCTCAACTGTGCTTTGAGACCGCGTGGCTCGGGCATCAGCCCCGGACGAAGGACAGTGACGGCCGTCGACGAGGACGGCCGCCGGCACGGGACGGTGCCGGGGCGGCGCACGGGGCGCCGGACGGAGCGGATGCGCCCCCAGTGCCCGCAGGGCGTGGGGGTGCCCCACGCTTCGGGGGAGCGAAAGGAGTGTGAGGCACATGGGAATCGTGATGTTTCTCGTGATCTGCGCGGTGGTCATCGGGCTGGTGGCCCTGGCCTCGCGGGGCGGCGCCGGGCGCGGGCGGGGTTCCGGCAGGGCCGCCGGCTCCGCCTCGGGCGGCTGGTGGCTCGCCGGCGACGGCTCGGGCAGCGGGCATCACGGGCACCACGGCGGCGGCCACCACGGCGGCGGGCACCACGGGTGCGGCGGCGGCCATTCCTGCGGGGGCGGTGGCTGTGGTGGCGGCGGTGGCTGCGGTGGCGGGGGCGGCAGTTCCTGATTCACGGGTACCGTTTTTTCACGGCATTATGCGGGTGGCTCATTGCTCATCGCATATGCACACGGCGGGTGCGGGGGGAAATCCCAACACCCGCCGTACGTATGCGTGTTGAACAACTGAACTGGAAGGCCCCCGCGCGGATGTAAAGCCGGGTGGAGATGGGTAAAAGCGCTGTGGGCGACCGGGCTTTCATGATTCCCTCTTCATCAGAGAATCCCCCACGTTCTCCGATCCCACGTGGGCACGAGCCGGCAGGCAGTCGTACATTCCTGATCCTTCTCGGGCGGGCCGGCCCACCATTCCACTGCGTGCTTGCGGAGCCGACCCATGCTCACCACTTTGACAGCGGCGTACACCGATACCCGTGCCTCCGACCTGGCCTGGGCGCTGGGCAGGGAACCCCTGCCGGCGCTGGCCGTACTCGATCTTCAACTCCATGGCGCACAGCTCCAGTTGCGGCTGCTCGGCGCTTCCCATCAGGTGCTTCTGGAGCAGGAGCGCGGCAGGTGCTCCGAAACGGTCGCCTGTATGCCGGGCAGCAGCACCCCGCTGCCGCTCGGTGTGGCGAAACGGCTGGGGGACTGGGAGTACGAATTCGCCGCCCATGTGGAGACCCTTTCGCGCGGCTCGTTCGCCGGGCGGGCGCAGGAATTGCTCGCGCTGGTGGCCGAGCATCCGCACGGTCTGGCCGGGACGTTCCCCGGTTCGCCGCACGCCTTCACCGCGATGCTGGCGCAGTGCCAGCAGGGGCAGGTGCGCTGGCGGACCTGGCACGCGTATCCGCAGGAGGGGCGCCTGGTGGCCACCCGTACCCGCGTGGGCGTGCGGACGGCGGGCGCGGCGGTCCCGCGGGAGCCGGCGGAAAGTGACCGGTCCGGTCGGCGGGAGCGGGCGGCGGCGTGGGCGGGGCGAGGGGCGCGCGGGTGAGGGGCCGGGGGTGCGGAGTTTCGGCGGGGCGCGAAGGGCGGGGTGTGCGCGGCCTGCACGGCGAGAACGCCCCCGCGGTGCCCTGTGCGCCACCGCGGTCCCCACTGCCGTGCGGTGTCCGCGGACTGCACCCGTGTGGGTGACGGAGGGGCACCGAATCGTCACGTAACGTTCACGCATGATCGACCCGTCAGAGCCCGCTCCCACCGGAGTCGTCGGGCCGCCGGAGGACCTGGAGCCGGCCCGGTTGCCCGTGCGGGCCGGGCTCGGCCGACTGCTCGTCCTCGGCGTCGTCTTCGTCTGCGCCGCCTGCGGTCTGGTCTACGAACTCGAACTCGTCGCGCTGGCCACGTACTTGGTGGGCGACTCCGTCACCCAGGCCTCGGTCGTGCTGTCGGTCATGGTGTTCGCGATGGGGGTGGGCGCGCTGCTCGCCAAGCGGCTGCGCTGCCGGGCGGCGGTCGGCTTCGGCGCGGTCGAGGCGGGCCTCGCACTGGTCGGCGGCGCTTCCGCGATGGCGCTCTACGCCTGCTTCGCGTGGTTCGGCCAGACCCGCTCCGCGCTCGTCGGCTTCTCCCTGGCCATCGGCATCCTGATCGGTGCCGAGGTGCCGCTGCTGATGACGCTGATCCAGCGGGTGCGGCGGCAGGACGCGGGCGGTGCGGTCGCCGACCTCTTCGCCGCGGACTACGTCGGTGCGCTCGTCGGCGGCCTGGCCTTCCCCTTCCTTCTGCTGCCGAGCTTCGGGCAGTTGACCGGCGCGCTGCTGACCGGTGTCGTCAACGCGGTGGCCGGGGCGGTGCTGGTGCTGTGGCTCTTCCGCCGCGATCTGACCGCCCGTGCCCGCTGGGCGCTGCTCGGCGTCAACGCCCTGGTCCTCGCGCTGCTGGCGGCGGGCATGGTGCTGGCCACGCCGTTCGAACGGGCCGCCCGGCAGGCGGTGTACGGCTCCTCGGCGCGGGTCGCGGTGCAGACCGGCATCCAGGAGGTGGTGATGACCGGCGGCACGGGCGAGGGAGCCGGTGCCGGGCGGGGGAGGAAAGGTTTTGGCGGGCCGCTGGCGCTGTATCTGGACGGCCGGCTGCGGGTCAGCTCGGAGACCGAGTTCCGCTACCACGAAGCGCTGGTGCATCCGGCGATGGCGGGCGGTCCGCACCGCCGGGTGCTGGTCCTCGGCGGCGGCGACGGGCTCGCGGTGCGCGAGATCCTGCGCTACCGCGCGGTCCGTTCGGTGACCGTCGTCGAACTCGACCCGGGCGTGCTGCGGTTGGCGCGGACCGACCCGGGCCTCTCCCGGCTCAACCGGCACTCGCTCGCCGATCCCCGGGTGCGGGTGGTGACCGAGGACGCCTTCGAATGGCTGCGGCAGCAGGGGACGAGCGCCCGGCGGCCGGCCCCGTACGACGTCATCGTCTCCGACCTTCCCGACCCAGGGATCGCCGCCAGCACCAAGCTCTACTCCCAGGAGTTCTACGGTCTCGCCGCGCGGGTGCTGGCCGGTGACGGGCGCCTCGTGGTGCACGCCGGGCCGCCGGTCGAACGGGCGCGGCTGTATTGGACGGTGGACGCGACCCTCCGTTCCGTGGGGCTGGCGACCGTGCCGTACCGCGTGCCCGGCCGGCCCGCGTCCTTCTACGGGGGTCCGGACCGCGCGTCGCGCCCCCTCCCGCTGGTGGACGCGGAGGTGCCCGCCGCCGCGCCCTCGGCCGGGCGGGGCCGGTACTGGGGCTTCCTCCTGGCCGCGCGGCACCGCCCGCGGTTCGGTCTGGCGCCCGACGCGCCCCCGCTGGCGGGCCTTGGCCTTGAGGAACTGGAGGCCGGCCGGCGCGGGGCGGCCCGCGACCGCATCCCGGGGCTGCCGGCGTCGACGCTGATACATCCGCGCTATCGCGGCTGAGCGGGGCGGCGCCGGGTGCCGAACGGGTCGGCGCCGGGTCCGGCGGTCGGCGGTCGGCGTCGGCGGTCGTGCGGGGAGTGTGCGGGTGCGGGCCGGTGCGGTGCGAGGGGCGCCGGTGCGGGCCGGTGCGCGGAAAACCGTGCGTGGGCGGGCACGGGTCCGGGCGTGCTGGGTAGGCTCCCATGTCATGGAGCATGAGGTGTACGTTCCGTTTCCCGTCGGGACCGTGCGGCAGGCGCTCAGCGGCCCCGAGCGGGTGGCGCGCTGTGTCCCAGGAGTCCAGCTCGATGCCGACGCGGCCCCCGGGCGCGCGGAGGGACGGCTGCGGCTGCGGATCGGAAGCTCCACCATCACCTATCGCGGCTCGCTGACGGTCGCCGCCGCGGACGACGCCCCCGGTGACGACGGGGCGGCCGCCGTGGTGACCGTCGAGGCGAAGGGCGCCGAGTCGCGCGGCGACGGGGCGGCGGTGCTGTCGCTGACCCTGCGGCTGTTCCCGGCCACCGAGCCCGGGCCCGGCACGCGGCTGGTCTGCTCCGGCACGGTGCACAGCGACGGCCGGCTGGCCGAGGCCACCGGCCACTCCGCGGAGGCGGCCGGCCGCCGGCTGCTGGACCGCTTCGCGGCGAACCTCACGGAGGACCTGCGGCAGCGGCCGGCGGGGCAGTCCAGGGCGTCCGGCAGCGAGGTGCCGCCGCCGTCCCGGGACCCGCTCGGCGCGGAGGACACCCTCGGGACGGCGGACACCGGCGGCCTGCCCGGTGCCGAGGACGCCGACGACGAGGATCTCGACGCGGACGAGGCGGACGAGGCCTTCCACGCCGTGCACGAGGAGCGGCCCGAGCACGCGTACGGCCATGACGAGGACGGGCTCGCCCCCGCCGAGGCCGCGCACGCCCGCCGGACGATGATCGGGCGCAGCGCGGAGGAGGTCGACCACGCCCCGCCGCGCGGCCGCTACGCACCGGTGCCCGCGCCCGAACCGCATGCCACCTCCATGACCCTGCGCTGGGCGGCGCCCGCCGCCGCGGTCGTGCTGGCCTCCGCCGTGGTCGTCGGCCGGGTGCTGCGCCGGCGTCGCTGACTTGGGGTTCGTCGTTCGGATTCGGATCGCGCCGAGCGGCGGCCGGTCGCCGGGTGGGGGCGGCGTCCCGCCCCAGGTAGCCGGGCAGCGCTAGGGTCGCCTGCGTGAGTACCGAGAACACCACGCAGGGCGCAGCGCGGACCGGGACGCCGGAGGGCGTACGGCTGGCCGCCGGAGACGCCGAAGTGACCGTCCGGCCGGACAACGGATGCCGGATCGCCGGCCTCCGCGTCGGCGGCACGGAGCTGCTGCGGCAGGGCGACCACTACGGCTGCTTCCCGATGGTTCCGTGGTGCGGCAGGCTCGACCACGGGCAGTTCCGCAGCGGCGTCGCCGCGGGCAAGGGGGCGCGGGGCGGCGGCGAACTGCACCAGATGCCGCTCAACGCCGCGCCGCACGCCATCCACGGCACCGGCCGCAACCTCCGCTGGCGGACGGCGCGTTCGAGCGCCACCGAGGCGGTCTTCACCTATGAACTCACCGACCCGGCGGCCCCCTGGCCGTATCCGGGCCGGGTCACCCAGCTCGTCGAACTGGCCGAGGACGGCAGCTCGCTGACCGTCACCCTGGGCATCGAGACGATCGACGACTCCTTCCCCGCCCAGGCCGGCTGGCACCCCTGGTTCCTGCGGAACCTGGGGGAGGGTGAGGACGTCCGCCTCGATTTCGCGCCCGAGTGGCAGGAGGAGCGGGGCGCTGACCACCTGCCCACCGGCCGGCGGATCCCGCCGGTGCCGGGCCCCTGGGACGACTGCTTCGGCATGCCGCAGGGTGTGCGGGCCACGCTCACCTGGCCGGGACGGTTGGAGCTGACGGTCGCCAGCCGTGCGGAGTGGGTGGTGGTCTACGACGAGCAGGAGGCGGCGGTCTGCGTCGAGCCGCAGTCCGGCCCGCCGAACGGCCTCAACACCATGCCGCGCCTGGTCACCCCCATCGATCCGCTGGAGGTCTCCATGACCTGGAGCTGGCGGAGCCTGTCCGGGGACAGCGCCTAAGCTCATGCGTATGAGTGACGACGTGCGCGGCGCGCTGCTGCAGCAGATCAAGGACAAGGCCGTGGTGCACGGCAAGGTGACGCTTTCCTCCGGCAAGGAGGCCGACTACTACATCGACCTGCGCCGGATCACCCTGGACGGCGAGGCCGCGCCGCTGGTCGGGCAGCTGATGCTGGACCTGACCGCCGAGCTGGACTACGACGCGGTGGGCGGGCTCACGCTCGGCGCCGACCCGGTCGCGACGTCGATGCTGCACGCCTCGGCCGCGCGCGGCCGGCGGCTGGACTCCTTCGTCGTCCGCAAGGCGCAGAAGGCGCACGGCATGCAGCGCCGCATCGAGGGCCCGGACATCACCGGCCGCCGGGTCCTGGTCGTCGAGGACACCTCCACCACCGGCGGCTCGCCGCTGACCGCCGTCGAGGCGGCGCGGGAGGCGGGCGCCGAGGTCGTCGCGGTGGCGACGATCGTGGACCGGGGAGCCGCGTCGGCGATCGCCGAGGCCGGCCTGCCCTACCTCACTGGCTACCAGCTCGGTGATCTCGGCCTGGGCTGAGGTCCGGCGGGGCCCGGGCTGAGGTCCGGCCGGGCCCGCTCCGCCGCGGGCACGACTCTGAGCTGCGGCTTTGCCGAGGGGCGGCTGGTTTCACGTGAAACCGGCCGCCCACTGTGCGAGACGGCCGGGCGGGCAATGCGGCCCGATCGGCCTTGTCTGGGAAGATGTGCTTCGGCGAAGTCCTCGCCCCCTGGTCAGGGCCAAGAACGCACACCCCGCACACACAAGGAGCGGACAGATGCCCATCGCAACCCCCGAGGTCTACAACGAGATGCTGGACCGGGCGAAGGCAGGAAAGTTCGCCTACCCGGCCATCAACGTCACGTCGACGCAGACGCTGCACGCCGCGCTGCGTGGCTTCGCCGAGGCCGAGAGCGACGGCATCATCCAGATCTCCACCGGTGGTGCGGAGTTCCTGGGCGGCCAGTACAAGAAGGACATGGTGACCGGCGCGGTCGCACTCGCCGAGTTCGCGCACGTCGTGGCCGAGAAGTACGACGTCACCGTCGCGCTGCACACCGACCACTGCCCCAAGGACAAGCTCGACGGCTACGTCCGCCCGCTGCTGGACATCTCCGCGGAGCGCGTGGCCAAGGGGCAGAACCCGCTCTTCCAGTCCCACATGTGGGACGGCTCGGCCGAGAACCTGGCCGACAACCTGGCCATCGGCCAGGAGCTGCTCGCCAAGGCCGCCGCCGCCAAGATCATCCTTGAGGTCGAGATCACCCCGACCGGCGGCGAGGAGGACGGCGTCACCCACGAGATCAACGACGAGCTCTACACCACGGTCGACGACGCGCTGCGCACCGCCGAGGCGCTGGGCCTGGGCGAGAAGGGCCGCTACCTGCTCGCCGCCTCCTTCGGCAACGTCCACGGCGTGTACAAGCCGGGCAACGTCGTGCTCCGCCCCGAGCTGCTGAAGGACCTCCAGGAGGGCGTGGGCGCCAAGTACGGCACGTCCGCCCCGTTCGACTTCGTCTTCCACGGCGGCTCCGGCTCCACCAAGCAGGAGATCGCCACCGCGCTGGAGAACGGCGTGGTCAAGATGAACCTCGACACCGACACCCAGTACGCCTTTACCCGCCCGGTCGCGGACCACATGTTCCGCAACTACGACGGCGTGCTGAAGGTCGACGGCGAGGTCGGCAACAAGAAGACCTACGACCCGCGCAGCTGGGGCAAGCTGGCCGAGGCCGGCATGGCCAAGCGCGTCACCGAGGCCTGCACCCATCTGCGCTCGGCCGGCACCAAGATCAAGTAGTCCGGGTGGTCCGACCCTTACGGGTTCGAGGGCCCCGCATCTCCTGGTGAGATGCGGGGCCTTCGCCGTGCAGACCGCCGGATCGGCGGGCAAGCTCGCGGTATGAGTGAACGGCAGGAGTCCGCGGCCCCCGGTGGCGTCCGGCTGACCTCGGCTCAGGGCCGGTGGGTGCTGGCGACCGCCGTGCTGGGATCCGGGATGGCGATGCTCGACAGCACCGTCGTCAATGTCGCCCTGCCCAGGATCGGCGAGGACCTCAACGCCGATCTGGCCGTGCTCCAGTGGACGATCACCGCCTACATGCTCACCCTCTCCTCGCTGATCCTGCTGGGCGGCGCGCTCGGCGACCGGTTCGGCCGGCGCCGGGTGTTCGTGATCGGTGTGGTGTGGTTCGCCGCGGCCTCGCTGCTGTGCGGGCTCGCGCCGAACGCCGGGGTGCTGATCACGGCCCGGGCGCTGCAGGGCGTCGGCGGTGCGCTGCTCACCCCCGGTTCGCTGGCGCTGATCCAGGCTGTCTACCACCCGGACGACCGGGCGCGGGCGGTCGGCGCCTGGTCCGGGCTCGGCGGGGTGGCCGCGGCCGTCGGCCCGTTCATCGGCGGCTGGCTGGTGGACGGCGCGGGCTGGCGCTGGGTGTTCTTCCTGAACGTGCCGCTGGCCGCGGTGTGTGTGCCGGTGGCGCTGCGGCACGTGCCCGAGACCCGGGAGCGGGACGCCCGCGAGCGCCGCGGGTTCGACGTGCCGGGGGCGGTGCTCGGGGCGCTGGCGCTGGCCGGGGTGACCTATGCGCTGATCGCCGCGCCGGCCGGGGGCGCGTCGGTGGGCGTGATCCTGCCCGCGGTCCTCGGCGTGCTGCTCGGGGTGGTCTTCGTCCGGGTCGAACGGCGGCGCCCGGACCCGATGCTGCCGCCGGCCATCTTCACCATCCGGCAGTTCTCCGCCGTCAACGTGGTGACCCTGTGCGTCTACGCCGCGTTCGGCGGCTTCTTCTTCCTGTCCGTGCTCCAGCTCCAGGTCGTGGTGGGCTATTCGGCGCTGCAGGCCGGCACCGCGCTGCTGCCCACCACCGTGCTGATGCTGCTGCTGTCCGCCCGCTCGGGGGCGCTGGCGCAGCGCATCGGGCCGCGGATCCCGCTGACCGTCGGGCCGCTGCTGTGCGCCGCGGGGATGCTGCTGATGACGCGGGCGGACCGGGGCTCCTCGTACCTCACGGATGTGCTGCCCGCGCTGGTGGTGCTGGGCGCGGGCATGGTGACGCTGGTCGCGCCGCTCACCTCGACGGTGCTGGCGTCGGTGGACGTGGACCGGGCGGGCCTGGCCAGCGGCATCAACAACGCGGCGGCCCGGGCGGCGAGCCTGGTGGCGGTCGCGGCGCTGCCGCTGCTGGCGGGCATCGGCCCGGAGGCCTACCGCTCGGCGGACCAGTTCGGGGCGGCCTTCCGGCGGGCGATGCCGCTGTGCGCGGGGATCCTGGTGGTGGGTGCGCTGATCGCCTGGCTGACGGTGCGTACCCCGGTGGCGCAGGCCGCCGAGCCGGCCCTGGCGGAGCGGTGCCACCCGGAGTGCACCTTCCACTGCGGGGTGGGCGCCCCGCCGCTCGATCCGGGCGGGATACGGGTGCGGGAGGCGCAGCCGCCGCGGGGCGGCGGGGCGGCGCCGGAGGGCGGATGAGCGGGCCGATGGCCGCCGCGAGGCCCCCGGTCCGGTCCCGGCCGGTCCCACCCGGCCCCCGCGACCAGGCAGACTGGGACGCATGGCCATTCACGAGAACCTCCTCGGGGGACCGCCCCCGACCCATCTGCCCGACGACCCCGAGCCCCGCGAGCTGCTCGCCGCGGGCACGGCGCCGTCCGACGTCGCCGCGAAGTACCCGGCCTCTTCCCTGGCCTGGGCGCAGCTGGCGGACGACGCGTTCGAGGGCGGCCGGGTCGTCGAGTCGTACGCCTACGCCCGCACCGGCTACCACCGCGGCCTGGACGCGCTGCGCCGGGCCGGCTGGAAGGGCCACGGCCCGGTGCCGTTCGAGCACGAGCCCAACCGCGGCTTCCTGCGGGCGCTGCACGCCCTCGCCCGGGCCGCCGGGTCGATCGGCGAGCAGGAGGAGTACGCGCGCTGCTCGACCTTCCTGCGGGAGTCGTCGCCGACCGCGGCCGACACCCTCACCTGACGGCCGGCGCCCCTTTGAGGGGCGGCCCGCCGACGGGAGACAGGGCACGAGCGAGGGCCGGCCGCATGATCGCGGCCGGCCCTTGCGCGGTCGCTGTCCAGCACCGATGATTTCAGTGGGCCGGGCCATCCCGAGCCCGAGGGGACCGGGGCTCCCGAGCCGACGAGGAAGGGGCGGACCGCTACCCGGTAGTTCGCACCTGAGGAGTCCCTCATGTCGCAGCCGTCTCCCACAGATCCCGCGGACCGCGTGGTGACCGTCCCCGGCGGACCCGACGGTCCCGGTGTTCCTGCCGGCGCCGTACCGGCCGACGCCGAGCCCGAGCCGCCGTTCGCCCCCGATCTCAGCATCGGCTCCCGCGGCACCACCCCGTACGAGGACTATGTCCAGGCGGACGTCCTCACCCACCTCCAGCACCCGCTCTCCGACGACCCCGGCGAGATGGTCTTCCTGGTCACCACCCAGGTCATGGAGCTGTGGTTCACGGTCATCGTCCATGAGTGGCGCACCGCGGCCGAGGCGCTGCGCCGCGACGACCTGACGGTGGTACGGGACGCGCTGCGCCGCTCCGCCTATGAGCTGGAGGCGCTGAACGCCGCCTGGAAGCCGCTGGCCCGGCTGACCCCGGCGCAGTTCAACGCCTACCGCAGCGCGCTCGGCGAGGGGTCCGGGTTCCAGTCGGCGATGTACCGGCGGCTGGAGTTCCTGCTCGGCGAGAAGTCCGCCTCCATGCTGGTGCCGCACCGCGGCGCGCCCCGGGAGCGTGCCGAGCTGGAGAAGGCCCTCCAGGAGCCGAGCCTGTGGGACGAGGTGCTGCGGCTGCTGGCCCGCCGCGGCCATGCGATACCGGAGGCCGTGCTGCGGCGGGACCCGGCGCTGCGCTACGAACCGGATCCGGCCGTCGAGGCCGTCTGGGCCGAGATCTACGCCGGTCCACAGGAGTCGGACCTCGTCCTGCTGGGTGAGGCGCTGACCGATGTCGCCGAGCTGGTCTGGCGATGGCGCAACGACCATCTGGTCGCGACCCGGCGGGCCATGGGCGCCAAGATGGGCACCGGCGGCTCCGCGGGGGTGGCCTGGCTGGAGAAGCGAGCCCGCAAGAATGTCTTCCCCGAGCTGTGGACGGCGCGCAGTCATGTCTGAGACCCCAGGATTCCCCGCCGGCGCGGCCGGGCCCGGGCCCCCCGCGGAGGGTGAACTCACCGCCCGCGCACGGGAGTTGGACAAGGCCGACCCGCTGGCCGCGGTCCGCGGCCGCTTCGTCCTGGACGCCCCGCCGGACGAAACGTCCGGCGGCGCCGCCGTCTACCTCGACGGCAACTCCCTCGGCGCGCTGCCCCGCGCGGTGCCCGACCGCCTCGCCGATGTCATCGCCCGCGAGTGGGGTGAGCTGCGCATCCGCTCGTGGAGCGAGTCGGGCTGGTGGACCGCGCCGGAGCGGATCGGCGACAAGATCGCGCCGCTGATCGGGGCCGGACCGGGCCGGGTGGTGGTCGGCGACTCCACCAGCGTCAACATCTTCAAGGCCGTGGTCGGCGGCGTCCGGATGGCCGGGAAGGGCTGCACGGAGATCCTCGTCGACGCCACGACCTTCCCCACCGACGGCTACATCGCCCGGTCCGCGGCCCGGATGACCGGTCTCGCGGTGCGTCCGGTCGAGCCCGCGCGGATCGCCGACGAGGTCACCGAGCGCACCGCGCTGGCGCTGGTCAACCACGTCGACTACCGCACCGGCCGGCTCAACGACCTGCCGGGCATCACCCACGCGCTGCACTCCGCGGGCGCGCTCGCCGTCTGGGACCTGTGCCACAGCGCCGGCGCGCTGCCGGTCGGCCTCGACGCGCACCACGTCGATCTCGCCGTCGGCTGCACGTACAAGTACCTCAACGGCGGGCCGGGTTCGCCCGCCTACCTCTACATCCGCGAGAGCCTCCAGGACCGGTTCGAATCGCCGCTGCCGGGCTGGAACTCCCACGCCGACCCGTTCGCGATGGACCCGGACCACACCCCCGCCGACGGCATCGCGCGCGGCCGGGTCGGCACCCCCGACATCCTCTCGCTGCTCGCGCTGGAGGCGGCGCTGGAGGCCTGGGACGGGGTGTCCATCGAGGCGGTGCGCACCAAGAGCCTGGCGCTGACCGACTTCTTCCTGGAGTGCGTGCAGGCCTGTGTGCCGCCGGGCCGGGTCCGCTCCCTGACGCCGTCGGCGCACGAGCGGCGCGGCAGCCAGGTGTCGCTGGCCTGCGCGCCCGCGCTCGGCTCGTCGTTCGGGCAGGGCGAGATACCCGTCGCCGGCCAGGTGATGGACGAGCTGATCCGGCGCGGGGTGGTCGGCGACTTCCGCCCGCCGGACGTGCTGCGCTTCGGCTTCACCCCGCTCTACACCTCCTTCGCGGACGCCGAGCGGGCGGCCCGGGTGCTGGGCGAGGTGCTGCGGGCGCTGCCCGAGGTGTCGTCGGGGGACGGCGGGTGACGGTCGCGGACGAGGAGGCGGCGCTGCTGGGGCTGGCCCCGGTGGCGCCGGACCGGACGGTGGCCTACGGGCCGCATCCGGACCAGCTCGTCGATCTGTATCTGCCGCGGCCGGGCGAGGGAGCGCCCGCGACGGCCCGCGGTCCGGTGGTCGTCCTGCTGCACGGCGGATTCTGGCGCGCGGCCTACGACCGCCGCCATCTGTCGCCGCTCGCCGCGGAGCTGGCCGGGCGGGGGCTGCCGGTCGCGCTCGCGGAGTACCGCAGGGTCGGGGCGGGCGGCGGGGCGCCGCAGACGTTCGAGGACGTCGCGGCGGGCATCGACGCGGCCTGCGCGGCCCTGGCGCCGGAGTCGCCCGACCCGTCGCCCGTGCTGGTCGGCCACTCCGCGGGCGGCCATCTCGCGCTGCTCGCCGCCGCCCGCCCGGACACCCCCGTGGCCCGGGTGCTGGCCGTCTCCCCGGTCGCCGACCTCGCCCGCGCGCACGCGCTGGGGCTGAGCTGTGGGGCGGTCGCCGAACTCCTCGGCGACGGGCCCGGCTTCCCGGCCCGCCTCGCCGCGGCCGACCCGGCGCACCGGCCGCCCGCCGGCGTCCCGGTCACCCTCCTGCACGGCACCGACGACCCGGACGTCCCGCTGGAGCTCTCCCGCCGCTACGCCGCCCGCGGCCCGGCCACCACCGTGCTGCGCGAGCTGCCCGGCGTCGGTCACTACGCCCCCGTCACCCCCGGCAGCCCCAGCTGTGACGCACTGATCCGGCTCCTGATGTCGGCCGTCTAGTACCTGAGGCGGACGCCCACAGATCCCCACTGGTGAGGACGCCCGGCGGCGCGCGGTTGCTTACCGTTGTCAGCGTGAATGACACCACCCAGACGCAGGGCACCCTGCGCTCGGAAGCCCGGATAGCCCGCGGCGCGCTGCACCGGCTGCGCCAGGACCTGTTCGTCGACGCCTTCGCCTTCCTTCCGATGCCGCCGCTGGAGGGCGCCAAGGTGCCCCGGTTGGTGCCGAAGCGGCTGCGGCACTGGGCGCGCTGGCTGCCGCACCTCGCCGTGGGCTTCTTCTCGGCGTGTGTCTTCCTGGCCACCTTCGCCGACAGCTCCTTGTCGAATCCGCTGCGTGACCTGGTCGTCGGTGGCTTCAGCCTGCTGGTCGCGCTTCCGCCGGTGCTCACCCTCTTCCGCCCGGTGGGTGCCTTCTGGCTGTCGCTGGGCGCGTTCCTGCTGTCCGTGTGCGCGGACGCCTTCGCCCCCGCGTACGGCACCAGCCCCCTCGTGGGCAGCGCCTTCCCCACCCACATCGTGGTGATGGCCCTGGTGGTGCTGCGCACCCGTCCGCGGCTCGCGGGGGAGATGTGGCTGGTCACCTTCGGTGCGGCGGGGGTGCTCTCGGTGCTCCTCGGCAGCGGCTCCGGCGATCTGCCGCCGGTGGCGGTCTTCTCCGGTGTGGTGCTGGTCTCCGCCGCCGCGATCCGCGCCTGGCGCGAGGAGCGCCGGCAGGTCGTCGAGACCCGGACCGTCACCGCCGAGGAGCGCTCCCGGCGCACGCTGCTGGAGGAGCGTGCGCTGATCGCTCGTGAGCTGCACGACGTGGTCGCCCACCACATGTCCGTGATCGCCATCCAGGCCGAGGCCGCCCCGTACCGGGTGGCGGACACCCCGCCCGAGCTGGCCACGTCCTTCGCGACGATCCGGGAGAACGCCGTCGCCGCGCTGACCGAACTGCGCCGCATCCTGGGAGTGGTCCGCTCGGCGGATCCGGACGCCTTCGCGGAGAGCGACCCGGAAGCCCCGCAGCCCACGCTCGCCACCCTCGATTCGCTGCTGGACAGCGTGCGCGGCGCCGGGCTGGAAGTCGAGGCCGTGATCACCGGCTCGGCCCGGCCGCTGCCGCAGGGTGTGGAGCTGTCCGCGTACCGGATCGTGCAGGAGGGGCTGAGCAACGCGCTGCGGCACTCGCCGGGCGCCGATGCCCGGGTGGAGATCTCCTACGTCCTGGGCGGCATCGGTCTGCGGATCGTCAACGGCCGGCCCAGCCGCCTGGCCAAACCGTCCCCGGGGGCGGGGCACGGTGTGCTGGGCATGCGCGAGCGGGTACAAATGCTGGGCGGTGAGATGACCGCCGACCACACCGAGGACGGCGGCTTCGAGGTCGCGGCGTTCATTCCGGTGGGGAGTGCGGCCGGCGAGGCCGCGGCAGGGGGAAAGCAGGCATGATCCGCGTACTGATCGTCGACGATCAGGTGATGGTCCGTGAGGGCTTCTCCGTCCTGCTCAACGCGATGCCGGACATCGAGGTCGTCGGCGAGGCCGTCGACGGCCGCCAGGCGGTGCAGAAGGTCGCGGTGCTGCGGCCCGACGTCGTCCTGATGGACATCCGGATGCCGGAGATGAACGGCCTGGAGGCGACCCGCGAGATCGTGGCCGCCGACGCGGACGCCAAGGTGCTCGTGCTGACCACCTTCGATCTGGACGAGTACGTCTACCAGGCGCTGCGCTCCGGGGCGAGCGGCTTCCTGCTCAAGGACGCCTCGGCCGGACAGCTCGCCGACGGCGTGCGGATCGTCGCCTCCGGCGAGGCGCTGCTCGCCCCCACCGTCACCAAGCGGCTGATCTCGGAGTTCTCCCGGCTGGGCACCCCGCGCGCCCCGGCCCAGGAACGCATCGCCGATCTGACGGAACGGGAGACGGAGGTGCTGGTGCTGGTCGCCCAGGGCCTGTCGAACGGTGAGATCGCCGAGCATCTGGTCGTCGCCGAGTCCACGGTGAAGACGCACGTCAGCCGCATCCTGGTGAAGCTGGGGCTGCGGGACCGTACCCAGGCGGCGGTGTTCGCCTACGAGGCGCGGCTGGTGACTCCGGGAGGATGAGGGCCGCCGCCCCGGCGGGGGCCCGCCCGGGAGCCTCGGGCGGGGCAGGCCGGCGGCCCGGACCGGGGGCCTTACGGCTGGGGGACCTCCCGCACCAGCGTCGAACTCCACGGGCACCAGATCAGCCCGGGCAGGAACGGGCCGCCGGCCTCGTCCAGATGGTCCTCGACATAGGGCGTGGTGGCGTCGCACACCTCGATGGCGAAGTCGAAGAAGTCGATGGTCTCCGGGCGGAGATGGAAGCTCCAGCGCCCGTTGTACGGGGCGGGGCGCTTCTCGATCCGGCCGATGACATGCGGCTCCGACCTGGTCGCCCCGCTCAGCAGCTCCCGGGCGTGCTGGATCTTGCGGGGGTCGGTGAGCTTGATGACGAACTCGGCGCGGGTGACGTCGGTCATCACGAAGTAGGCCGCGGAGTCGGTGCCGGTGCGCGGGGTGGTGTCGCGCGACTGCTCCCCCCGGGCGGGCCCGGCCGCGGTGACGGCCAGCAGCGCCGCCGCCGCGAGCATGCCGATCCTGGTGCTGATGCGTCGCATGTTCCCCTCCGAATGCCGCGGTGCCGTGGTCACGACCTCGCATACGGAAAGTAACAAGACGATCACCCTGCGCTCTAGAGTTACTGTGGGTTATCGCACCGTCAGGTGAAATGGCGCAGGGTGACTGGCCTTCGGGGCCCCGATGTGCTGGCGTGGAGGGACGGGGCGCGGCATCCACACCCTGTGGACGCGCTCGCGCCGCCCCGGATCAGCAGAGGTCGCGCCGGCGCAGTCCCACCAGACCGGCGGCGGTGAAGAGCGCGGAGAGCGCCAGCAGCCAGAGGAACGGGGCGGCGGTGGCGTCCGTGCCGGGCAGCTTGGGGAGATGGCTGTACGGCGAGAGGTCCATCGCCCAGCGGGGGAGGTCGAGGGAGGGGCCGACCCAGCCGAGGGCCAGGCAGCCGCCGACCAGGGCCCAGACGGCCGGGGCGGCCCGGGGGAGCAGGCCGAGGACGAGGACCGCCAGGCCGGTGAGCGTCCAGACGGCCGGGGCCTGGGCGAGGGCGGCGGCCAGGACCGGGCCCGTCCGGCCGAGCGGGTCGCCGGCCGAGGCGCCGTAGGAGACGCTCAGGGCCAGGCCGCCGAAGGCCAGGATCACGGCGCTCCCCCCGAAGGCCAGCGCCAGATGACCGGCCGCCCAGCGCAGCCGGCCGACCGCGCCGGCCAGCACCGGCTCGGCCCGCCCGGCGGTCTCCTCGCCGTGCAGCCGCAGCACCGCGCCCACCGCGAAGAGCGCGGCGACCAAGCCGAGCAGGCCGGCCATCGTCGCCAGGAAGGCGTCGGTCAGGTCCTGCTGACCGCCCATCCGCGCGACGACCTCGCGGGTCCGCGCATTGCCGCCGACCAGGTCCGCGGCGCCCTTGGCGAGTCCGCCGAAGATCCCGCCGGCGCAGACGAAGCCGAGCGTCCAGCCCGCCAGCGTGGTGCGCTGGAGCCGCCAGGCCAGGCCGAGCGGACCGCTCAGCGAGCGCGGCGCCCGGGCCGGGCCGGGGCGGGCGGGCAGGAAGCTCATCCCGAGGTCGCGGCGGGCGGTCAGGGCGTAGGCGGCGCAGGCCACCAGGGCGGTCGCCACCGCGAACAGCGCGAGCGGCCACCAGCGTTCGCCGGCGTAGGCGCGCAGGTGCTGCGACCAGCCGAGCGGGGAGAGCCAGGTGAGGGGGGAGGAGTTGTCGGTGCCGGCGTCGCCCGCGGCGCGCAGCGCGAAGGCCAGGCCGAGCACGGCGCCGGTCAGGCCCTTGGCGAGCCGTGCGCTCTCGGTGAGTTGGGCGGCGACGGCGGCCAGTGCGGCGAACAGCAGGCCGGCGGCGCCGATGCCGAGGCCGAGCGCGAGCGAGCCGGCGGCCGGCCGCCCGGAGCCGGCCAGCGAGCCGGCGATCACCACGGCGAGCGCGGCATCGGCGAGCAGGGCCGTCAGCAGGGCCGCGGTCAGCGGTGCGCGGCGGCCGACCGCGCCCGCGCAGAGCAGCTCCTGACGGCCCGTCTCCTCCTCCTCGCGGGTGTGCCGGACCACGATCAGCAGACTCATCACGGCGGCGAGGACGGCGCCGAAGCCGGCCATCCGCCAGGCGACGAGCCCGCCCACGGAGTCGCCGTACACCGGTCCGTAGAGCGCGCGCATCGAGCCGTTGCCGTTCATCGAGACGGCCAGCGCGGCGCGGCGGGCGGCGGTGTCGTAGAGCGCCTCGAAGGACGAGCCGGTGCCGGCGACGACCGCGCCGAGGCCCAGCACCCACGCCGGGATCAGCACCCGGTCGCGGCGCAGCGCCAGCCGCAGCAGGGCCCCGGTGCCCGCCAGTCGGCGGGCGCGCGCGGCGGGGGCGGGAAGGGGTACGGCCACGGTGGTCATCGCGCGACCGCCGCGCCGCGGGCGTCGTCCTGGTAGTGGCGCAGGAAGAGCTCCTCCAGGGTGGGCGGGGTGCTGGTGAGGCTGCGGACGCCGGAGGCACCGAGCGCGCCGAGCACGGCATCGAGCTTGTCGGTCTCGACCTGGAAGGAGACGCGGTCCCCCCGCAGCTCCAGCCCGTGGACGCCGGGGAGGTCGCCCAATCCGCCCGGTGGACCGGCGAGTTCGGCGACGACCGAGGTGCGGGTCAGGTGCCGCAGCTCTGCCAGCGTGCCGGATTCGACGGTGCGTCCGCCGCGGATGATGCTGACGCGGTCGCAGAGCGCCTCCACCTCCGACAGCACATGGCTGGAGAGCAGGACGGTGCGCCCGCGGTCGCGCTCCTCGGCCACGCAGTTCTGGAAGACCTCCTCCATCAGCGGGTCGAGGCCGGAGGTCGGCTCGTCGAGGATGAGCAGCTCGACCTCGGGGGCGGAGGCGAAGGCGGCGACCAGGGCGACCTTCTGCCGGTTGCCCTTGGAGTACGTTCGGCCCTTCTTGGTGGGGTCGAGCTCGAACCGCTCCAGCAGCTCGGCCCGGCGCCCGGCGTCCAGCCCGCCGCGCAGCCGCCCGTAGAGGTCGATGACCTCGCCGCCGGAGAGGTTGCGCCACAGGGTGAGGTCGCCGGGGACGTAGGCGATGCGGCGGTGCAGCTCGACGGCGTCCTGCCAGGGGTCCTTGCCCAGCAGCCGGGCGGTGCCGCCGTCGGCGCGTAGCAGGCCGAGCAGGACGCGGATCGTCGTGGACTTCCCGGCGCCGTTGGGGCCGAGGAAGCCGTGCACCTCGCCGGCGCCGACCCGCAGGTCGAGGCCGTCCAGCGCGTGGGTGCGGCCGAAGGACTTGTGCAGGCCGTCCACCCGGATCGCGGGAGCGGGAGAGATTGCCGTGGTCATGATTTCGAAGGTACGCTAGATTCACAAAGTTGTGAAGTTAAGAAAGCGTATAAAGTTGAGGGGCGTCGCTGATCAGGGGAGATGATGCGGACATGAGCGAGCAGCACCGGAGCGCGGACCGGACCGCGGAGACCCGTCCGGACCCCGCCGGGCCGGCCCGCGACGACGAGGCGGTCTCGCAGTTCGTCGAGCGGTTCGCCGCGCAGCTGGTCGACGCCGGGATGCAGCGGATGTCCGCCCGGGTCTTCGCCTGCCTGCTCGCCTCCGACTCCGGCGTGCTGACCTCGGCCGAACTCGGCGAGCGCCTCCAGGTCAGCCCGGCCGCCGTCTCCGGCGCGATCCGCTACCTGTCCCAGGTCGACATGGTCAGCCGCGAGCGCGAGCCGGGCTCCCGCCGCGACCGCTACCGCGTGCACAGCGACCAGTGGTACGAGGCGCTGGCCCGCCGCGACAACGTCCTCACCCGCTGGGAGGGCACCCTGCGCGAGGGCGTGGTGAGCCTCGGCGAGGACTCGCCCGCGGGCCGCCGGATCGGCGAGACGCTGGTGTTCTTCGAGTTCCTGCAGACGGAGCTCACCGGGCTGCTCCAGCGTTGGCGCGAGCACCGCGACCGGATGCGGGCCGAGCTGGAGGACGCCGCCCGCTGAGGGACCGTTTCTGCTGCGCCTCGGGAGGCCGCCTCAGTCCCGCGGCAGCTGGAGCCGCCAGGCCGCCGGCTGCACGGTCCACGTACGGGTCCGGACCGGGCCGCCGACCAGGGCGTCCGCCCGGTAGTGGAAGTCCGCGCCGGACACCGTCACGGCCCGCGCCCGGGTGCGCACCGACCGCCCGCCGCCCGGCCAGTGGACCACGACCTCGGCCAGCTCACCGCCGCCGCCCGCCCCGGAACCGCTCCCGGCCCGGCCGCCCGGCACCACCGACACCCCGCGCACCGGCCGGTCCAGATCGGCCAGCAGCACCCCGTCCGCCTCGATCCGCAGCCGCTGCCCCGGCACCCGTGCGCGCCGTCCGCCCGTCCGGCCGTCGCCGGATCCGAGGGCTCGACGCCCGGCCGCCGGTGCGGCCAGCAGCGACAGCGCCGTACGGGCGGTGCGGGCGTACGGCCGCCACCAGGGGGCGTCCCCGTCGGCCGGATCCTCCGGGTCCACCGGGCCGCCCCGGGGCGCCGCCGGATCTGCCGGATCCACCTGGTCCGCCGGGTCCGCCGCATCCGCCGGGGACGACTGCCGGGGCACGGACGCCCCGTGGCCCGGCCGGGCCGGTTCGCCGCACGGGATGCGCAGGCTGCCCAGCACGATGCCGTCGCTGTCGTCCGTGAGCAGGTCCATCGGGCGCTCGCTACCGTCCAGGACGGCCCGGGCGGCGGCCACCGTGTCCGTCGGGATGCCCAGGGCGCGGCTCAGCGCGACGCCGGCCGGGGCCCCGACCGGGACCATCGACAGCGGCACCGCGGCCAGCTCCCGTTCCTTGTGCAGCAGGCCCACCACGCGCAGCAGCGCCCGGTCGTCGCCGATCACCACCGGCCGCCGCTGCCCGCGCCGGGCCAGCATCCGCGCGAATTCCTCCGGGCCCTCCGGGAGGCAGATTTTCGCCCCCGCACCCGCGCACAGGACATCCTTCGCGATCCGCACGGCCTCGCCGTCGGTACTGCGGGCGACCGGGTCGATGACCACGAGCAGGGGGTACCCCCGAACGGAGTCCACGGGAAAGTGCCCAGAAGGCTGCGCCGACACCTCGGTCCTTCCTCAGGTAGCATCTCGGTGCAAGAGCCCCTTGCGCTATTGCGCCAGGGGCTTCGTCTATTCCGGGGCACCGGTCCGACGGCTCCGGCGATGACGTACGCGTGAACACGCACGTTGTCGCCATCCACGCACGTTGGACATGCCCCGCCCGGAAGGGGTGTACGCCTGTGCCCGCACTTGTGCTGCTCGGTGCTCAGTGGGGTGATGAGGGCAAGGGAAAGGCCACCGATCTGCTCGGTGGCTCCGTGGACTATGTGGTGCGCTACCAGGGCGGCAACAACGCCGGCCACACGGTCGTCGTCGGCGACCAGAAGTACGCACTGCACCTGCTCCCTTCCGGAATCCTCTCGCCGGGGTGCACCCCGGTCATCGGCAACGGTGTCGTCGTCGACCCGGCGGTCCTGCTCTCCGAGCTGAGCGGACTCAACGAGCGCGGCGTCGACACGTCCAAGCTGCTGCTCAGCGGTAACGCGCATCTGATCACGCCGTACAACATCACCGTCGACAAGGTGACGGAACGGTTCCTCGGCAAGCGGAAGATCGGCACCACCGGCCGCGGCATCGGCCCGACCTACGCCGACAAGATCAACCGCGTCGGCATCCGGGTGCAGGACCTCTACGACGAGTCGATCCTCATCCAGAAGGTCGAGGCGGCCCTCGAGGTCAAGAACCAGCTGCTGACCAAGCTCTACAACCGCCGCGCCATCGAGGCCGACCAGGTCGTCGAGGAGCTGCTGGGCTACGCCGACAAGATCAAGGGCTATGTCGCCGACACCACCCTGATCCTGAACAAGGCGCTGGACGACGACAAGGTGGTCCTCTTCGAGGGCGGCCAGGGCACGCTGCTGGACATCGATCACGGCACGTACCCCTTCGTCACGTCCTCGAACCCGACCGCGGGCGGTGCCTGCACGGGTGCGGGCGTCGGCCCCACCAAGATCAGCCGCGTCATCGGCATCCTCAAGGCCTATACGACGCGCGTCGGCGCCGGTCCGTTCCCGACCGAGCTGTTCGACGAGGACGGCGAGGCGCTGCGCCGCATCGGCGGCGAGCGCGGGGTGACCACCGGCCGCGACCGCCGCTGCGGCTGGTTCGACGCGGTCATCGCCCGCTACGCGACCCGCGTCAACGGCCTGACGGACTTCTTCCTCACCAAGCTCGACGTGCTGACCGGCTGGGAGCAGATCCCGGTCTGCGTCGCCTACGAGATCGACGGCAAGCGGGTCGAGGAGCTGCCCTACTCGCAGACCGACTTCCACCACGCCAAGCCGGTCTACGAGATGCTCCCGGGCTGGTCCGAGGACATCACCAAGGCCAAGTCCTTCGCCGACCTGCCGAAGAACGCCCAGGCGTACGTCAAGGCGCTGGAGGAGATGTCCGGTGCCCCGATCTCCGCGATCGGCGTCGGCCCCGGCCGCGACGAGACGATCGAGATCAACTCGTTCCTGTCGTAGGACGGCCGGAACGGCAAGGACGCGGACAGCGGACGCGGACAGCCGCGCATCCACTCCCCGGTGGGGTGGGTGCGCGGCTGTTCGCCGTTGTAGGGGGCACGTGTCGCCCCGGGAGGGCGAGCGGGGCCCGGTGCGGTCTCATCCGTGCGCGGCCGGGGGGATCCCGTCGTCCTCCGCGAGGGCGTCCAGGGCGCCCGACAGCCGCTCCAGGGACGCCATGACCTGGCGGAATTCGTCCGGGCCGCCGAGCTGTTCGGACAGCCGGGCGGCGAACTCGGCATGGCCGGGGGCGATCCGGGCGACGGCGGCCCGGCCCGCCGCGGTGGGGGAGAGGAGCTTGGCGCGGCGGTGTGCCGGGTTGGGGCGGTACTCCGCCAGCCCGCGGTCGACCAGGAGGTCGGCGATGCGCTGCACGCTCTGCCGGGTGATGCCCATCGCGCGGGCGATCCCGGCCACGGACAGCGGCTCGGGCAGCACGGCGCCCAGGGCCTGCCACCAGGCGGCGGTCAGCCCGGACGGCCGGGCGAGGTGGTCGGCGACGGACAGCAGCCGGCCGTTGAGGTGGAAGACGGCGAGGGCGGTACGGCTGAGGAGCGCGGGGCCGCGGAGTTCCGGGTCCTCCTGCGCGTCGCCCGTTGACCCGTGCGGCCGGGGCGCGGTCATGCGGCGCCACCGCGGGCCGCGGCCGCCGACTGGAGCACGGGGAAGGCGGCGGCGTCGGAGCGGGCGAACAGGCGGTACCAGGCGTCGAGGGTCGCCGGCTCCATGACGTCGAGAGCGGCGAAGATCTCCCGGGCGAAGGCCACCGGCTCGGTCGGGCCCGCGGTGATCAGCCCGCCGTCGCGCACCGCGTCGGCCTCGCGGTAGTGGCCGGCGCCCCGGTAGCCGGGCTGTGCGGCGAGGTACCCGGCGGCCCCGCTGGTGTGCGCGCGGTCGTCCAGCAGGCCGGCCCGGGCCAGCCCCGCGGTCGCCCCGCAGATGGCGGCGACCGGTACGCCCGCGGCGAGGAACTCCCGGGCCTTGTCGGCGAACGGCGACAGCTCCGGGCCCGTGTCCCAGAGCCGGGCGCCCGGGAGGATCAGCAGCGCGCTGTCGCCGGGGTGCAGGGCGTCGAGCGCGAGATCGGGGGTGATCCGCTGCCCGCCCATGGTCGTCACCGGCCGGCCGGCGGCGGGGGCGACGGTGGCCACGGCGTACGCCGGCCGCGACGGGCGGAAGTAGCCGCCGTCCCGGAGATGGGCGAGGGCGTGGCCGCACTCCCAGTCGGCGAGCGTGTCGTAGGCGGCGACGTGCACGGTGAGGGCGGTGGACGCGTGGGATGCGGTGGGGTCGGTCATGGGAGCTCCTCGGTCGGCGGCGGGATCCCCGGCTTCCGGGCCCGGTGCCGGTGCGGCACAGCGCCCGTATGACAGCATCCTGGCACTACGACAGGGTGCTGTCAATTGCTCGCCGGAGCGGTCCGCGGCGGTCGGCGGGGTGTCACAACCGGCCGACTTTGTCCGAGACCCGGCGATGACGGATGCCGGTTTCCGCGTCCCGGAACTCCCGGGGGCCCGCAGGGCGTAGAACGCGTACGACGACGCCTCCGACAGCAACGCCTCCGACGTCACGCCGAAGGAGACCGAGTGATCCCCGCCGTACGAGCCCTCGCCCGCGCCGCCATGGCCGCACGTCCGGCGCCGCTCGCCGACGTCCAGGCACGGGCCGCCCGCCCCGCCCCGTGCGACCGCAGCTACCTCGTCCCGGTCGAGGTCTTCACCGCCGTGGCGGCCGTACTCACCGAACGGCGCGGCCCCGGCGGCGGGTTCGTGGCGCTGTGCGTCAACGGCCGCCGCTGGTTCCAGTGCCGCGCCGTCTACTACGACACCCCCGGCCTGCGGTCCTTCCACACGCACCGGCCGGACCGCCGGGCGCGCCACACGATCCGGGAGTGGCACTGCGCGGACACCGGGGAGCGGCAGATCGAGATTGCGCTCACCGGACGGTGCGGCACCCCGGTCACGCACCGCCGGCCGCTGCTGCCGGGCGATGCGGTGCTCGGCCCGGCACCGCGCCGCTTCCTCGCCTCCGTATTGGAGCGCTCCGGCGGCCTCGCGGCCCCCGACGGCCTGCGCCGCGTCCTGGAGACCGAGCGCACCCGGGCCGTCCTGGCCGCGGACGGCCAGCGCCTGGTCTGCGACGCGGCGCTGCGCTGCCGGGACGTGGAGACCGGCCACACGGTGCGCGCCGAGGGCGGGCTGGTCCTCGTACGGAGCCGGACCGCGGGCGGGCCGGGGGAGGCGGACCGGCTGCTGGCCGAACGCGGGATATGCGTGGAGGACTTCCCCGTCTACTGCGGGGGCCTGGCGGCGCTGCGCCCGGAGTTGACCGCCCACCCCTGGGGGCGGGTGGTGCGGACGGTGTTCCCTACGGGCGGCTGAACGGCCCGCGCCCGTCTGACCGCCCCGCGCCCCGGCCGTCCCCGGCTGACCAGCCGCCCCTTCCGATCGCCGGATTCGCCCCCGGCCCGTAGACAATGTGTCCGCGCGGGTGGTGAGCGCCATACAGAGTGTCGGTATCGACCGGTGTCCGTGCTCCCTACGCTGAGGACGTTCGCCGCGCCCATCCCCCGGCGGACCCGAGCGACCCGATCCGAGGTACTGACCGTGACCACGACGCCCTCCGCCTCCGCCGACCCCGCTGCCGGTGCCGCAGTCAAGGCCGCCGACCGCGCGCACGTCTTCCACTCCTGGTCCGCGCAGGGCCTGATCGACCCGCTGCCGATCGCCGGCGCCGAGGGCTCGTACTTCTGGGACTACGACGGCAACCGCTACCTCGACTTCTCCTCCCAGCTGGTCAACACCAACATCGGCCACCAGCACCCCAAGGTCGTCGCGGCGATCCAGGAGCAGGCCGCGAAGCTGTGCACCATCGCGCCCGGATTCGCCGTGGACGTACGGTCCGAGGCCGCCCGGCTGGTCGCCGAGCGCACCCCCGGCGACCTCGACAAGATCTTCTTCACCAACGGCGGTGCGGAGGCCGTGGAGAACGCGGTCCGGATGGCCCGGCTGCACACCGGCCGCGCCAAGGTGCTGTCCGCCTACCGCTCGTACCACGGCGCCACCGCCACCGCGATCAACCTGACCGGCGACCCGCGCCGCTGGCCCTCCGACACCGCCTCCGCGGGCGTGATCCACTTCTGGGGCCCGTTCCTCTACCGCTCGGCCTTCCACGCCGAGAACGAGCAGCAGGAGTGCGAGCGCGCCCTCGCGCACCTGGAGCAGACCATCGCCTTCGAGGGCCCGCAGTCGATCGCGGCGATCATCCTGGAGACCGTGCCCGGCACCGCCGGGATCATGGTCCCGCCGGCCGGCTACCTCGCCGGGGTCCGCGAGATCTGCGACCGCTTCGGCATCGTCTTCATCCTCGACGAGGTGATGGCGGGCTTCGGCCGCACGGGCGCCTGGTTCGCCGCCGACCACTTCGGCGTCACCCCCGACCTGCTGACCTTCGCCAAGGGCGTCAACTCCGGCTATGTGCCGCTGGGCGGCGTGGCGATCAGCGCCGAGATCGCGGCCACCTTCGACCAGCGCCCCTACCCGGGCGGTCTGACCTACTCCGGCCACCCCCTGGCCTGCGCCTCCGCCGTCGCCACCATGAACGCGATGGCCGAGGAGCGGATCGTGGAGAACGCCGCCGAGATCGGCGAGACGGTCATCGGCCCCGCGCTGCACGAGATCGCCGCACGCCACCCGTCGGTCGGCGAGGTCCGCGGCATGGGCGTTTTCTGGGCCCTGGACCTGGTGAAGAACAAGGAGACCCGCGAGCCGCTGGTCCCCTACAACGCGTCCGGCGCCGCCAACGCTCCGATGGCCGAATTCGCCGCGGCCTGCAAGAGCGGCGGGCTGTGGCCGTTCGTGAACATGAACCGGACGCATGTCGTCCCGGCCTGCACGGTCACCGAGGCCGAGGCCAAGGAGGGCCTCGCCGCCCTCGACCAGGCCCTCACGGCGGCCGACGCCCACACCGTCTGAGGCCCTCGCCCCGCGGCGCCCGCCCGCACGGAAACCGCAGGTCACGGCCGCCGCGCGGGACACTCGAAGGGTGCCCTCGCCCGGCGGCCCGCCGTGGCCCTCGCCTATCGTGGGCGGGGGCCGCTCCCACCTGCGCGGTCAGGGACGTCGAAGGAGACGCAGACGATGGCCGCCGGCGGAGACAGCTCAGTCATACGACGCAGCACCCTGCGCCAGCAGATCGCCGACGCGCTGCGCGACGAGATCCTGGCCGGCCGGCTGCCGTGCGGTCACCCCTTCACCGTCAAGGAGATCGCCGAGCAGTACGGCGTCTCCGCGACCCCGGTGCGCGAGGCGCTGCTCGATCTGTGTGCCCAGGGCCTGCTCGACGTCGAACAGCACCGCGGCTACAAGGTGCACGCCTTCACCTCCGACGACTTCCGCGCCATGGTCGAGGCCCGCACGCTGATCATCGAGGGCATCTTCCGCAGCGGCGCCGACCACGCGCTTCGCGCCACCCCCGCCGGGGTGCTGGTCTCCATCCGCCGCCGGGCCGACGAGGCCGAACGGGCCGCCCGGGCCGGCGACCTCGACGTGCTCATCGGCTACGACCTGCGGTTCTGGCGCGAGCTGAGCGGCATCGTGCACAACGCCTACATCAGCGATTTCCTGGACCGGATCCGCGTCCAGACCTGGATGTTCGCCGTGCCGCTGCTGCGCCGCCAGGCCGATCTGCGCAGCCATCTGTGGCAGGGGCACGGCGCGCTGGCCGACGCGCTGATCCACCACGATCTGCCCACCGCCCAGCGGCTGATCGCGGAGTACAACGAGCACTCCCTCGCTCTCGTCGGAACGCGCGGCTAGCACTACGCTGTCCCGACCGTCGGCCGTAATGGGCCGTACCCGTAGCGTACGTGCGCCGGAGTCCTAGTCCCCCGACCGGAAGCGAGCCCACACTCGTGGCATGTGACCTGTGGCTGGTACCCCTCGTCGATGTGCTGTGCCACAGCCCCGACAACCCGTTCTCCGAAGAGATCGCCGCCTATGACAAGGCCCTGACGGAAGCGGGCCTGCCGCCGGTCCCGGTCTTCAGCTACATGCCGGGGCTCTCCGGTGACGTCGCGCCCATCGCCGGCTTCGACTACGACGCCCTGCACTTCCTGCGCCGCGCCTACCTGCTGCGGCTGTGCGGCCTGGAGGTGACCCCGGTCGACGAACTGGGCGGCGACTACGAGCAGTTGCTGGAGATGTTCGAGGCCACCGCGCAGGAGTCCCACCTGGTGTGGCACTACGACCACGCGGGCGCCTATGTCCCGGTCGACTTCCCGCATCCGCTGGCCAACGACGAACTGCTGGAGGGCGGCGGCCCGCTGGGCTCCTCGCACGGGCTGCTGCGCGAACTCGAACTCGTCGCGCCGTCCCTGGGCATCGATCCGGCCAATCCGCCGGCCGCGCCCGCACCGCCGGCCGGGCCCACCTCACTGGAGGAGCGGGCCAGCGCGGTGCCCCTGGACGACAGCCCGTTCGCCCGGGAGCGGCACGTCTGGCTCGGGCTGCACGCGGCCGCCACCCGGAGCCTGGGCCAGGGCTCCATGATCGTCTTCAGCTGACCCGGAACGGCGGGGGCGGGAGCGGGCCGGGGGAGCGGCCCCGGGCGCTCCCGCCGCGCCGTACGGACGCGGTCAGCGCGGGGACTCCGGCGGCCGCTGCCGCGGCATGTTCGGGCGGGCGCCCGGCGGCGGCAGCGCATACCGGGCCTGCGGCGCCGCGCCCTCGGGCCGCGGCGCGGCGGCCCACGGCACCATCGCAAGCGTGGCCTGCGGCACCGGCCCGGCCCGGAACTCCGCCATCCAGTCGGCGGTTTCGGCCCGCACCAGCTCGGCGAGGTCCTCGGTGAACCGCCGCAGCAGGCCCAGGCAGCGCTCCGCCGCCTCGCCCGCGGTGCCCTCGGCCGGCCCGAGCACCTCGCGCACGCTCTCCGCCGCCCAGTCGAACTGCAGCGCCTCCAGCCGGCGGTGGATCGCCTGGGCGGTCGCCAGGTCCCGCATCCAGCCGGCCGTCACCCCGAAGTACCGGTCGGCGCCCACGCACACCGCGGCCAGCAGCAGCGACAGGCAGCCCCAGGGCGCCGCGCCCGCCCAGACCCCGGCCAGATCCAGCAGCGGCAGCGCCCCGCCCACCGTCACCCCGGCCGCCGCCCCCAGCCGCAGCACCCGCGCACCGCGCCGCTTGCCCCGCCGGTCGTGCAGGTACCAGTCGGCGGCGCGCAGCGCGCCCTCCTCGGTCCACAGGTAGAGCGCGTCCAGCCGGTCGGCCGGCTCACCCCAGTCGCCGAGCGGGAAGACCCGCCCCGCGAGATCCCGGCGGCCGGAGGCCCGGCGGCCGTTCTCCCGCGTGGGGCTGCCGCCCTCCCGAGGGGGTCCCTCGGGCTGCATCTCCGGCTGACTCACCCGTGCACTCCCTCTCCAAAGCTCTCTTCCGATGCGTGCGAGGCACGCGTGTCATGCGGGACGGTCGGTGCACGCAGCCTCCTTCCTACCGCCGAACGGCTGGCGTCGGCCCCACGATCACGCTCTTTCCGCCCGGAAGGAGTGCCATGTCGGGTATAGGGGCATCGGGCAACTCACCCGAAAGAGTTGCCGCCGCGGCGACGCGCGGTTTCCGGCCGCTTCGTGCCCGCCCGCCGCCCGGACCCGGCCGGGGTCCGGCGGCCCGGCGCTCTCGTCTAGGCTGCCACCGTGAAGGTCCTCGTCATCGGCGGCGGCGCCCGCGAACACGCCCTGTGCCGCTCTCTGTCCCTCGACCCCGACGTCACCGCGCTGCACTGCGCTCCCGGCAACGCCGGCATCGCCGAGGTGGCCGAATTGCACGGGGTCAACGCCCTCGACGGCACGGCCGTCGCCGAACTCGCCGCCGACCTGGCGGCCGATCTGGTCGTGGTCGGCCCCGAGGCCCCCCTCGTGGCGGGCGTCGCGGACGCCGTCCGCGACCGCGGCATCCCGGTGTTCGGCCCCTCGGCCGAGGCCGCGCAGCTAGAGGGCTCCAAGGCCTTCGCCAAGGACGTGATGGCCGCCGCGGCCGTCCCCACCGCCCGCAGCTATGTCTGCACCACCCCGGAAGAGATCGACGAGGCCCTGGACGCCTTCGGGTCGCCGTACGTCGTCAAGGACGACGGCCTGGCGGCCGGCAAGGGCGTCGTGGTCACCGAGGACGTCGAGGCGGCCCGGGCGCACGCACTGGCCTGCGAGCGCGTCGTCATCGAGGAGTTCCTCGACGGCCCCGAGGTCTCGCTCTTCGCGGTCACCGACGGCGAGACCGTCGTCCCGCTCCAGCCCGCCCAGGACTTCAAGCGCGCCCTCGACGGCGACGAGGGCCCCAACACCGGCGGCATGGGCGCCTACAGCCCGCTGCCCTGGGCCGACCCCCAGCTGGTCGACGAGGTCATGGCCACGGTCCTGCAGCCCACCGTCGACGAGCTGCGCCGCCGCGGCACCCCGTTCTCCGGGCTGCTCTACGCGGGCCTGGCGATCACCTCTCGCGGGGTGCGCGTGATCGAGTTCAACGCGCGCTTCGGCGACCCGGAGACCCAGGTCGTCCTCGCCCGCCTGCAGACCCCGCTCGGCGGGCTGCTGACCGCGGCCGCCACCGGCAACCTCGCCGCCCTGCCGCCGCTGCGCTGGCACGACGACGCCGCCGTCACGGTCGTCATCGCCTCGCACAACTACCCGGACACCCCGCGCACCGGCGACCCCGTCGAGGGCCTGGCCGAGGTCGCCGAGAAGGACGCCCCGGACGCGTACGTGCTGCACGCCGGGACCAAGGCGGACGGCTCCGGCGCGGTGCTCAGCGCGGGCGGCCGGGTGCTGTCCGTCACGGCCGTCGGCGCCGACCTCACGACCGCCCGCCGGCGCGCCTACCGCGCCGTGGACCGGATCCGGCTGGACGGCTCGCAGCACCGCACGGACATCGCCGCCAAGGTCGCGGACGAGGCGGCGCAGGCACCGGGCGCGTAGCGGGAGCGGACGCGGGCGCGCCGGGCGCTCCCGCTCCGGCCGGCGAGATCTCTTCTGGGGCATATGTCACATACCGTGGCATATGCCCCTGTCGTTGTGGGTGCAGACAGGGCCGAAGCGCGCACCGCCCACACCCTCCCGGCACCGGTTCCCGGCTTTGCCCAAAGCCATTCCATCGGGTGACCGCACCGCAGATCCCGCTGACGGGGCGCACACCCCCCAACTAGGGTGCCGCGCAAGCGTCCTGCGGTGGCCGTGCCGGAATCCGGCACACCCGCCGCGGCGGCGTCCGGCAACTGGCTCACCGGCATTGCGATGTCAGTGGCCGGTGCCACAGTGGTGGTGTGCCCTCGCGTGCACCACCGACGCGCATCTCTCGTAGTCCGTCCCGTGTTCTCTTTGTCCGGCTCCGTCAGGACAGCAGGGGGTGTACAGGCTCGTGGCAAGTCCCGAAACAGGCGTCCTGGCGGCGCGTGCCCGCGCCCTCGCCGTGCTGCGGATCCGCAGCACGGCGAGGGCCGTGGCGCTGCTGCCCGCGGCTGTGGCAGTGGTGCTGTTCGCCGGCCGGGCGACCGGGCGGCTCGGCGCCGGCTGGGACCTCGCCGGCTGGATCGCCGGCGGTGCCGCCGTGGTCAGCCTGCTGCTGGCCGCGCTGGTCACCGTCGTCGTGGCGCGCGCCAGACCCGCCCTCAGCCCGTCCGTGCCGATCTCCGAGAAGTCGGCCCCCGATCTCTACCGCCTCGTCCGCGATCTCGCCGAGCGCCTGGACGTCCCCGCGCCCTCCGCCATAGCGCTGACCCCGGACTGCGACAGCTGGCTGGAGGACCGCACCCACCGCGCCCACGGCCCGCCGCGCGGCCTGCGCCGGGCGGACGGCGCCGGGCGCCGGGCCCCCGAGGCGCCGGTCCTGGTCATCGGCTCCCCGTTCCTGTGGTGGATGCGGGTCGCCGAGCTGCGCGCCCTGCTGGCCCCCGTCGTCGCCGGCACCGGCCCCTCCGCGCACCCCGACATAGCCGCCGCCCGCCGGTTCATCCGGGGCCTGGACGCCGCCGTCGCGGTCGCCGCCCGGACCGGCGGCCGGCTGCACGGCCTTCCGCTCCGCTTCGTCGGCCGGGTGGCGCGGCTGCTGCTGCGCGCCGGCCGCGAACACGCCACGATCATGGAGCGCGCCGTCGCGGCCGCCGCCTCCGAGCGCGCCCAGAACGTCGACTACGGCCTGCGGATCGTCGCCCAGGAGCAGGTCGGCCTGGCCTACGCGGGCTGGGACCGGCTGCTGACCCGGGTCGCGCTGCCCGCCTGGCGGATGGGCCGCTGGCCCTCCCGGCTGGACGCCGGCGTGGTCTCCGCCCTCACCGAACTCTCCCGCCGCGACCGCCTCGCCGACGGCTTCGCCTCCCGCCTCGGCGAGCGCCCGGCCTGCGACCTCCTGGAGGAGCCGGGCGCCATCGACCGCGCCGCCTCCCTGCTGGCCGCCCGGCTCTTCCACGGCGGCCCCGCCGAACCGGGGCCCGACTGGTCACCGGTCTGCTGGCAGCAGTATCCGGAAGAGGTCGTGGACCGGAAATGGCGTCTGGAGGCCGCCCGCCTCCATCGCGTTCTCGACAATCTTCCGGCGACCGCGCTCGCGGCGCCCCCGCCCGAGGCCCCCGACCCCGCCGCGGCCCCCCTCTCGTACGCCCACACCCCCGCCCACGCGCCCGCCGGCCACCGCCCGGCGGCGCCCGGGACGGACGGCGGCCCGGCCGTGAGCCCGCCCGACGGCGGCCCGCCGCCCGCCGACCGCGTAGCGGCCGCACCGGCCCCGGGACCGACCCTGGCCCGCGTCATCGACCGGCTCGCCCACGACGAGCGGGCCGGCGATCTGGTCGCCGCCCGGCTGGGCGCGGAGGTCGAGCGGGAGGAGCGCGAGGAGGCGGCCCGCCAGGCCGCCCGCGGCAGCCGCGAGCAGGACGCCGCCATCGGCGTGGCCTGGGGCGACGGCCTGGCCGAGGGCGGCCTGCCGCTGTTCCCGCTGCAACCGCCCCGCACCGGCCGCGAACTCCTCGCCGACCACGTCACCGCCATGGTCTGCTGCGCCGCCGTCGACACCGCCGGTGCCACCCCCGGGCTGGACTGGCTCGACGGCCCGGCGCTGCTGGTCGACGGCGCCCGCCGGGCCGACCTCGGCCGCCCGGTGCTCAGCCTGGTCGACGACGGGGACGACGGGCCGCTGCGCGGCTGGCTGACGACCGTCGGCGTGCGCCCCGAGAAGCCGGTCCGGCTGGTATGACTCGACGGCCGCGGCTGCCCGCAACCCCGCCGTGAGGAGGCGAACCGGGCAGCGAGATCCGCGCCGGAGACCCGGGGCCGCTCGCCCCACCGGCTGAATGTTCCCTTCCAGTTCGCATTTCGGGGGCGGTGCCCTCTAAATTCACGACGAAGGGTGACGAAGTGAGTGCGTAATGTGATGTGCTGGGGGATGGCCGGCCGGGTCCGCTCAGCCGGACGCAGCACCGGCCCGTCGGCCCGGACCGACGGGGGATGCGGGAGGGGAGTGGAAGGTGGCGACGGATCAGATCAGGCGCTGGGAGTCGGGCGCGCTGGCGCACGCGGTCACGGACCCGTTCGGACAGGGCCCGCTGCCCTGGCTGCGCGGCAGCGAGACGTACTTCGAATCCGGCCGCATCGTTCCCTGGTACGTCGACCCCGCCGTGGCCCGGGGCGATCTGCGCGAGCTGGTGCCGCACAAGCACAACGGCCCGCGCACCGCCGATGACGTGCACCGCCAGATCAAGGGCTTCGCCGGCACCGGCGCGGTGGCCCCCGGCGAGGCCATCGACTTCCGCGTCTCGGTCGACCCGCCGCAGCCGTTCAGCATCGACATCTACCGCATCGGCCACTACGGCGGCACGGGTGCCCACAAGGTCACCACCAGCCCCCGCCTGGCCGGCATCGTCCAGCCGCCCCCGATGGCCGTCGAGCGCACGGTCACTTGCCACCACTGGTGGCTGTCCTGGCGCCTCCAGGTCCCCACCTACTGGAACCTCGGCGCCTATGTCGCCGTGCTCACCACCGCCGACGGCCGCTACCGCTCCCACATCCCCTTCACGGTCCGCGACAACCAGCCCGCAGACCTCCTCCTGCTGCTGCCCGACATCACCTGGCAGGCCTACAACCTCTACCCGGAGGACGGCCGCACGGGCGCCAGCCTGTACCACGCCTGGGACGAGGAGGGCGCGCTGCTCGGCGAGGGGGACGCCGCCACCACCGTCTCCTTCAACCGCCCCTACGCGGGCGCCGGACTGCCCCTCCATGTCGGCCACGCCTACGACTTCATCCGCTGGGCCGAGCGCTACGGCTACGACCTCGCCTACGCCGACGCCCGCGATCTGCACGCCGGCCGGGTCGACCCGTCCCGCTACCGCGGCCTGGTCTTCCCCGGCCACGACGAATACTGGTCGGTGCCGATGCGCCGCACGGTCGAGAGCGCCCGCGACAACGGCACCTCCCTGGTCTTCCTGTCCGCCAACACCATGTACTGGCAGGTCGAGCTCTCCCCCTCGCCCTCGGGCCCGGATTCGCTGCTGAAGTGCCGCAAGCGGCAGGGGCCCGGCCGTCCCGCGCTCTGGCGCGAGCTGGGCGACCCCGAGCAGCGGCTGATGGGCATTCAGTACGCCGGCCGGGTCCCCGAGCCGGCGCCCCTGGTCGTCCGCAACGGCGACCACTGGCTGTGGGAGGCCACCGGCGCCCACGAGGGCGACGAGCTGCCCGGCCTGGTCGCCGGCGAGGCCGACCGCTACTTCCCCCGCACCAGCCTCCCCGACCACAGCGAACGCATCCTGCTCGCCCATTCCCCCTACCGCGACAGCGAGGGCGCCCGCCGCCATCAGGAGACCTCCCTCTACCGCGCCCCCAGCGGCGCCTGGGTCTTCTCCTCCGGCACCTTCGCCTGGTCCCCGGCCCTCGACCGCCCCGGCCATGTCGACCAGCGGGTCCAGCGCGCCACCGCCAACCTCCTCGACCGCATCTGCAAACGCGACTGAACGCGGCAGCCCAGGACGGCAGAAACGTTGCCTTACGGCCCGTCGCGGCGAGCGGCCGCGCCCCGGTGACCGCGCCTCCGCGGCCACCGGGCGACCGCCGCCGCCGGGCGCACCCGGCCCCCGCCGGTCACCACCGCCCGGCGTGAGGGAGAATCGAGGGGACTCCTGGATCAACCTACGCGGAGGAAGCGTGCCCGGTTTTGTAGAAAAGCCTGAGCCGGTGGAGGTCCCCGGGCTCACCCACCTCCACACCGGGAAGGTGCGCGACCTCTACCGCAACGCCGCCGGCGAGCTGGTCATGGTCGCCAGCGACCGCACCTCCGTCTACGACTGGGTGCTGCCCACCGAGATCCCCGACAAGGGGCGGATCCTCACCCAGCTGTCCCTGTGGTGGTTCGAGCAGCTCACCGACCTGGTCCCGCACCACGTCCTGTCCACCGACGTCCCGGCCGGCGCCCCCGCCGACTGGGCGGGCCGCACCCTGGTCTGCAAGTCGCTGGACATGGTCCCCGTCGAGTGCGTGGCCCGCGGCTACCTCACCGGCTCGGGCCTGGCCGAGTACCGGCAGACCCGTACGGTCTGCGGGCTGGCCCTGCCCGAAGGCCTCGTGGACGGCTCCGAGCTGCCCGCCCCGATCTTCACCCCGGCCACCAAGGCGGATGTCGGCGACCACGACGAGAACGTCTCCTACGAGGAGGTCGCCCGCCAGGTCGGTCCCGAGGTCGCCGCCGAGCTGCGGCAGACCACCCTCGCCGTCTACGGCCGGGCCCGCGACATCGCCCGTGAGCGCGGCGTCATCCTGGCGGACACCAAGTTCGAGTTCGGCTTCGACGGCGAGCGGCTGACCCTGGCCGACGAGGTCCTCACGCCCGACTCCTCGCGCTTCTGGCCGGCCGACCTGTGGCAGCCGGGCCGCGCCCAGCCGTCGTTCGACAAGCAGTTCGTCCGCGACTGGCTGACCTCGCCCGCCGCGGACTGGGACCGCACGGGCACGCTGCCGCCGCCCGCCCTCCCGCACGAGATCGTCGAGAGCACCCGCGCCAAGTACGCCGAGGCCTACGAGCGCCTCACGGGTCTTCCCTGGACGTAGTCCCCGGCCGCGCGTCTGCCCGGACGCACGAAGAGGGCCCCGGTCGGTATTCCTACCGACCGGGGCCCTCTTCCGCTGAGCGGACGACGAGGCTCGAACTCGCGACCTCAACCTTGGCAAGGTTGCGCTCTACCAACTGAGCTACGTCCGCATGCGCCGCACAAGGCTCCTGGAATCAGGCGCCGCCGCGCGGTGCGGGGACCACTATAGCCAACCTCACCCGTGGGCGAGCCCCGCCACCGCGTGGCGGCTCCCCGCACCGAGCGCGGCGACGGCCGAGAGAGCCGGTCGCGCACCGCCCCCGGTGACCGCGACGCCCGCTCCGCGCTCCCCGTGACGGGCGCCTCGGCCACGGCGAATTCCGCACCTCCGCCTCCCGCACGGTCGTCGGAAAACCTGCGGCGGCCGATCACCTCGTCCGCCAACTCCGGTTCGCCGCAACGCCTCCCGGCGCGCACCGTGCGGATGCTCCCGGGCGTCCGCCGCGCCGGAACCGTCGTCGGCACAGAGTCCCGTCCGCCCGCGCCGGCACCCGCTCCGGACGCCCCCGCCGGCCGTGACCGGTCAGGCCCGTCGACCGGCGGCCCGGCACCTCGACCCGCGGAGATGTGGTCACCGCCACACCACCGCGGCGAAGTCGGGGCCGCGCACGGCCTGGTGGTCCTGCTGCCCGTTCGAACGGCTCGGCTCCGGGACGGCCCGCCTTCCGTCGGCGGGCGGCGGCGCCGGGGCACCCACGTCGTCCGGTGACGTCGCTCACAATGCGCCGGGGGTGGCGCTTCGGGCGGGGATCGAGAGGGATTTCTTCCCGGTGTTCACGAGCCCGGCGTTTCGCCGGATCACGGACCGGGCGGTGCGCTCGCCCTCGCGGCCGAGGCAAAAGTCAGGTGCCGGGAGTGCGGGAAGTGAAGGGAGTGTGTGACGTGGCTTCAGAAATGCAGAAGGCCCCGGTCCAGAGAACCGAGGCCTTCTTATTCTGAGCGGACGACGAGGCTCGAACTCGCGACCTCAACCTTGGCAAGGTTGCGCTCTACCAACTGAGCTACGTCCGCAGGCATCCACTCGGCTTTCACCGAGCGGCGCGACAGCTACTCTACCTGATCCGTAGGACCGGTCGAGCAGTCAGAGCGGGTGACAGGGATTGCACACTGCGCCTCCCCCTTGGAAAGGGGGCGCTCTACTACTGAGCTACACCCGCGTGACTCCGTGAGGTCCGGCCTGTCGGCCTCGCCCCTCGGCGTGCTCCAGACTCTAGCTGATCAGTAGGGGTGCTGTGCAAGTCGGCTGCGCCCGGCCCGGGGGACGCCGGCAAGTCGGTTAGTGGTTGGCGGCGTTGAAGGCCTCGTACACCTTCTTGGGGATCCGCCCGCGCGGCGGGACGTCCATCTGGTGGGAGCGGGCCCAGGCGCGGACGGCCGCGGGATCGGGGTTCACCGCGGTCCGGTGGTAGGCCTTGCCGGACTTGGCCCGCTTGCGGCCGGCCTCGACGAACGGAGCGAGGGCGCCGCGCAGTTTCTTCGCATTGGCTGGATTGAGGTCGATCTCGTACGTCTTCCCGTCCAATCCGAAGGCGACCGTCTCTGCGGCTTCTCCTCCGTCGATGTCATCGGAGAGCGTTACTACTACGCGCTGCGCCACGGATATCGGTCCTTTCGTGGAGCGACCCCTTGTTGACATGGGGTGATGCTCCGGATCCGGCTGATTGGGATCAATGCTTTTTCATTTGTACAGCGATGGGCATTGCATTGTGAAGCCCAGTTAATTTTGTCAGCGTGTCTTCCCGCAATCCGGACCCCGGATCTTTTCGAGAATTTTTCCTGAGCTGCACTCTCGTCGATACCGGACCGTGATGGGGCGCAGCGTATATCTATGCGCGTAGATTTTCGAACACGGTACTGTGAGGACACCGCCTTACGCACCACACCACCGGGAGTGCCAGTGGCACGCGTCGTAGTCGACGTCATGCTCAAGCCGGAGATCCTCGACCCGCAGGGGCAGGCGGTGCAGCGCGCACTGCCACGCCTGGGCTTCGAGGGGATCGCCGACGTCCGTCAGGGCAAGCGTTTCGAACTTGAGGTGGAGGGTCCGGTCGACGACGCCGCCCTCGCTCGCATCCATGAGATGGCCGAGACCTTCCTCGCCAACACCGTCATCGAAGACTTCACCGTGCGGGTCGACTCATGACCTCGCGCATCGGAGTCATCACCTTCCCCGGCACGCTCGACGACCGCGACACCCAGCGCGCGGTCCGGGTCGCCGGAGCCGAGGCGGTGCCGCTGTGGCACCGCGACAAGGACCTCAAGCAGGTCGACGCCGTGGTACTGCCCGGCGGTTTCTCCTACGGCGACTATCTGCGGGCCGGAGCGATCTCCCGTTTCTCGCCGGTGATGGAGACCGTCATCGAGCAGGCGAAGGCCGGTATGCCGGTCCTCGGTATCTGCAACGGCTTCCAGGTGCTCACCGAGACCCACCTGCTGCCCGGCGCCATGCTGCGCAACAACCATCTGCACTTCATCTGCCGCGATCAGAAGCTGCGGGTGGAGAACGCGGAGACCTCCTGGACCTCGGACTACACGTCCGGGCAGGAGATCAGCATTCCGCTGAAGAACATCGACGGCCGGTATGTCGCCGACGCGCGCACGCTCGACATGCTGGAGGCCGAGGGCCGGGTCGCCTTCCGCTACCTGGACGGCAACCCCAACGGCTCGCTCCGCGACATCGCCGGCATCACCAATGAGGCGGGCAATGTCGTCGGCCTCATGCCGCACCCCGAGCACGCCGTGGAGCCGCTGATCGGTACGGGTCGTACCGACGGCCTCGGATTCTTCACCTCGATCCTGAAGAAGCTGGTCAACGTATGACTCTCGACACCGTCAAGCACGCCGCCGAGACGCCGGACACCGACCAGCCGTGGGCCGAACTCGGCCTGAAGCAGGACGAGTACCAGCGCATCCGCGAGATCCTCGGCCGCCGTCCCACCGGCGCCGAACTCGCCATGTACTCGGTCATGTGGTCCGAGCACTGCTCCTACAAGAGCAGCAAGGTCCATCTCAAGCAGTTCGGTGAGAAGGCCCCGGAGAACGACGCGCTGCTCGTCGGCATCGGCGAGAACGCCGGTGTCGTCGACGTCGGCCAGGGCTACGCCGTGACGTTCAAGGTGGAGTCCCACAACCACCCCTCGTACATCGAGCCCTACCAGGGCGCGGCCACCGGCGTCGGCGGCATCGTCCGCGACATCCTCGCCATGGGTGCCCGCCCGGTCGCCGTCGTCGACCCGCTGCGGTTCGGCGCGGCCGACCACCCCGACACCAAGCGCGTCCTGCCGGGCGTGGTCGCGGGCATCGGCGGCTACGGCAACTGCCTGGGCCTGCCCAACATCGGCGGCGAGGTCGTCTTCGACCCCTGCTACCAGGGCAATCCGCTGGTCAACGCCGGCTGCATCGGCGTGATGAAGCACGAGGACATCCACCTCGCCAAGGCGTCCGGCGCCGGCAACAAGGTCATCCTCTACGGCGCCCGCACCGGCGGCGACGGCATCGGCGGCGTCTCGGTCCTGGCGTCCGAGACCTTCGACGACACCAAGCCGGCCAAGCGGCCCGCGGTCCAGGTCGGCGACCCCTTCCAGGAGAAGCTGCTCATCGAGTGCACCCTGGAGATCTTCAAGGCGGACCTGGTCGACGGCATCCAGGACCTCGGCGGCGCCGGGCTGTCCTGCGCCACCAGCGAGCTGGCCTCGGCCGGCTCCGGCGGTATGCGCGTCGAGCTGGACACCGTCCCGCTGCGCGACTCCTCCCTCTCGCCCGAGGAAATCCTCATGAGCGAGTCGCAGGAGCGCATGTGCGCGATCGTCGAGCCCGGCAAGGTCGACCGCTTCCTGGAGATCTGCGAGAAGTGGGACGTCATCGCCACCGTCATCGGTGAGGTGACCGAGGGCTCGCAGCTGGAGATCTTCTGGCACGGCGAGCAGATCGTCGACGTCCCGCCGCGCACCGTCGCGCACGAGGGCCCGGTCTACCAGCGCCCCTACGCGCGCCCCGACTGGCAGGACGCCCTCCAGGCCGACGACGCCGCGAAGCTGGCCCGTCCGGCGAACGCCGAGGAGCTGCGCGCGCAGGTCCTGAAGCTGGTGGCCTCGCCCAACCAGGCCTCGAAGGCGTGGATCACCGACCAGTACGACCGGTTCGTGCAGGGCAACACCGTCCTGGCGATGCCGGAGGACTCCGGCATGGTCCGGATCGACGAGGACACCAACCTCGGTGTCGCGCTCGCCACGGACGGCAACGGCCGCTACGCCAAGCTCGACCCGTACGCGGGCGCGCAGCTGGCGCTGGCCGAGGCCTACCGCAACGTCGCCGCGTCCGGCGCCAAGCCGCTGGCGGTCTCCGACTGCCTGAACTTCGGCTCGCCCGAGGACCCGGCCGTGATGTGGCAGTTCGCCGAGGCCACCCGCGGTCTCGCGGACGCCTGCCAGACCCTGGGCACGCCGGTCACCGGCGGCAACGTCTCGCTCTACAACCAGACCGGCGAGGTGGCGATCCACCCGACCCCGGTCGTCGCGGTGCTGGGCGTGATCGACGATGTGAACCGCCGCACGCCGATCGGCTTCGCGGAGGAGGGCCAGCTGCTCTACCTCCTCGGTGACACCCGCGAGGAGCTGGGCGGTTCGGCCTGGTCCCAGGTCGTGCACGAGCACCTCGGCGGGCTGCCGCCGCGGGTCGACCTGGAGCGCGAGCGGCTGCTGGCCGAGGTGCTGATCTCGGCCTCCCGCGACGGCATGATCGACGCCGCGCACGACCTCTCCGACGGCGGTCTGATCCAGGCCCTGGTGGAGTCGTGCCTGCGCGGCGGCAAGGGCGCCCGGGTGGTGGTGCCGGACGGCCAGGACCCGTTCGTGCTGCTGTTCTCGGAGTCGGCGGGCCGTGCGGTCGTCGCCGTCCCGCGCAGCGAGGAACTCCGCTTCACCGACATGTGCGGTGCGCGGGGGCTGCCGGCCACCCGGATCGGTGTGGTCGACGGCGCGGAGATCGACGTCCAGGGCCAGTTCAGCATCCCGCTGGGGGAGCTGAAGGAGGCCCACGAGGCGACGATCCCGGGTCTCATCGCCTGAGACCGCCCGGGGGCGCACCGCCCCCGCTGACGGTCCGACGGCCCGCCCCATCATGGGGACGGGCCGTCGCCGTTTTTCCGCGCCGACCGCGCCGTACCGCCGCCGGGGCGGCCGTCGCCCGGCGGCCCTGCCCGGCCACCATCACTCCAGGGGGAATCGGAATGAAGTCCACCACGGTGCGGAGGCTCTCCGTGCTCGCCGCCCGCGCCTGCCTGTTCGCCGTCTTCGCCGTGTTCGCGGCGAGCTTCCTCGCCGACTTCCCGCGCTGGTGGATCTGGGTGCCGCTCGGCCTGTGGGTGCTGATCGAATGCGGGGTGAACCGGCGCGCGGCCCGCGGGGAGGCGGACGCCCTGCGGGCCGCTGCCCCCGCCCCGGTGGCGGTCGCCGCGCCGGTCAGCGGCCGCTGGCGGGCCCTCAACAGCCCCGCCGACAAGGTCCCCAGCCATGACACCTGGTCCTTCGGGCAGGCCTACGCCATCGACGTGGTGGCGGAACCGGAGCCGGGTGCCAGGCCCGGCTTCGGCTGGTGGCCGCCGGCCCGCCGCAACGAGGCCTTCCCGGCCTTCGGCGCGCCCCTGCTCGCCGTCGCGGACGCCACCGTCGTCCGGGCCGAGGACGGCCGGCGCGACCATCTCAGCCGCACGTCCTGGCCCGCGGCCGCCTATCTGCTCGCCGTCGAGGGACCGGTCCGCACGCTCGGCGGCGCCCGCTGGATGCTCGGCAACCATGTGATCCTCGACCTGGGCGGCGGCATCCACGCGCTCTACGCGCACCTGCGCCGCGGTTCGCTCACCGTCCGCACGGGCGACCGGGTGCGGGTGGGGGAGACCCTCGGCCGGTGCGGCAACTCCGGCAACAGCAGCGAGCCGCATGTCCACTTCCAGCTCATGGACGCCGCCGACCCGCGCACCGCCCACGGCACCCCGTTCACCTGGCACGGCACCGGCGTCCCGCGCACCGGCGAGATATTCGAGGCCGGGGCGCGGCTGACGACGCCGGGGGGCCGCTGACGGCACCGGGGGGCTGAACGCCGGCCGCCGGGCCGCCGCGTCCGCCGATACGGTCCGCCGCACGCGTCGGCGCGGCGGGCTTCTGGCGCTGAACTCCCCTAAGAGCGACCGGAGTTGGCGGCCCGGCAGGAGCGGCGGGCCCCGAGCCCGCCGGGATCCGGGCGCGACTGTCAGTGGTGCCTCGTAGGCTGGCGTCCATGTCACCTGCCGCCCGGAAACCGCGCCCGCGCCGGTACGACCCGCAGAAGACCCGTGCGGCCGTCACGGCCCAGCTCGCCCATGTCCAGGAGGCCGTACGCGCGCTCGCGCCCGGCCATTTGGCGCTGCCGACCCGGCTCGGTGACTGGACGGTGCGCGAGCTGGTGGCGCATCTGTCCCTGACGCTCGGCAGCCTGGCCCGTGCGCTGGAGCACCCGGTCCCGGCGCGGGCCGAGGCCACCCTCCTGGAGTGGCCGTCCGCGGCCGCCGGGCTCGCCTCCGGCATCGACGAGCGCACCCGCGCCCTGGCCGCCGCCCACGACCCCGCGGCGCTGCTGGAGCGCACCGCGGTGGAGTTCGCCGAGGCCGTCCTGCCGCTGCCGGACGACCGGCTGCTGGCCTCCCGCCCCGGCGCGATGACCCTGGCCGACCTCCTGGTCACCCGCTGTGTCGAACTCGTCGTGCACACCGACGACCTGGCCGCGGCCACCGGCCGGGAGATCCCCTTCGACCGCCAGGCCGTGGCCGCCACCACCCGCCTGCTGGCCGACGTCCTGGCGGACCGGGCCCCCGGCGGATCGGTGGAGCTGCGCGTCCCGCCGTTCGCCGTGGTGCAGTGCGTGGCGGGCCCCAAGCACACCCGCGGCACCCCGCCGAACGTCGTCGAGACCGACCCGCTGACCTGGATCCGGCTGGCCACCGGCCGTACGACCTGGGCCGAGGCGCGGGAGGCCGCGGCCGTCAGCGCCAGCGGCGAGCGGTCCGATATCGGCGGGTATCTGCCCCTGCTGAGCTGACGGCCGCGGGGCCGGCGGAGGCGTGCGGGGCCCGGCGCCCCGCACGGACGGGGGGCGGTGGAGGCGTCGCGCATCTCACACGGAGCGGGACGCGCCCCCGTGGCGCAAGATCCACACGGCCGGCGCCGCGCGCCCCGTGTCCGGCGGCGCAGCAGGTGGGCCAAGGGATCCGGGGTGCGCCGGGGCGGCGGGCCGCCCGTGCGCGGGCGTGGGCACGCCAAGCCGAGCGGCCGCTCGTTCATGCACTCATCCAGGTCCGGGACCATCCCCGGTTCGGATGAATCCGCGACCTGCCCTAGACTCGGTGCCGTGCCACGTGGTGACGGACGACTCAGCCACGACCTGCTCCCCGGTGAGAAGGGCCCCCAGGACGCTTGCGGCGTCTTCGGTGTCTGGGCTCCGGGTGAAGAGGTCGCCAAACTCACCTATTTCGGGCTGTATGCGCTGCAGCACCGTGGACAGGAGTCCGCGGGCATCGCGGTGAGCAACGGCTCCCAGATCCTCGTTTTCAAGGACATGGGCCTGGTTTCCCAGGTCTTCGACGAGACTTCGCTCGGCTCCCTCCAGGGCCATATCGCCGTGGGCCATGCCCGCTACTCCACCACCGGTGCCTCGGTGTGGGAGAACGCCCAGCCGACGTTCCGTGCCACCGCGCACGGCTCCATCGCGCTCGGCCACAACGGCAACCTGGTCAACACCGCCGAGCTGGCGGATCTGGTCGCCGCGCTGCCCCGTGAAGGCGGCCGGGCGACCCAGGTCGCGGCCACCAACGACACCGACCTGGTGACGGCCCTGCTGGCCGGCCAGGTCGACGAGGACGGCAAGCCGCTGACCGTCGAGGAGGCCGCCCCGCGCGTCCTGCCGAAGGTCATGGGCGCCTTCTCGCTCTGCTTCATGGACGAGCACACGCTCTACGCCGCCCGCGACCCGCAGGGCATCCGCCCGCTGGTCCTGGGCCGCCTGGAGCGCGGCTGGGTGGTGGCCTCCGAGACCGCCGCCCTGGACATCTGCGGCGCCAGCTTCATCCGAGAGATCGAGCCCGGCGAGATGGTCGCCATCGACGAGAACGGCCTGCGCAGCAGCCGCTTCGCCGAGGCCCGCCCCAAGGGCTGCGTCTTCGAGTACGTCTATCTCGCCCGCCCGGACACCGACATCGCCGGCCGCAACGTGTACCTCTCCCGGGTGGAGATGGGCCGCAAGCTGGCCGCCGAGGCGCCCGCCGACGCCGACCTGGTGATAGCGACTCCGGAGTCCGGCACCCCGGCCGCCGTCGGGTACGCCGAGGCCAGTGGCATCCCCTACGGCTCGGGCCTGGTCAAGAACTCCTACGTCGGCCGGACCTTCATCCAGCCCTCGCAGACCATCCGCCAGCTCGGCATCCGCCTCAAGCTCAACCCGCTCAAGGAAGTCATCCGCGGCAAGCGCCTGGTGGTCGTCGACGACTCGATCGTCCGCGGCAACACCCAGCGCGCCCTGGTCCGGATGCTCCGCGAGGCCGGCGCGGCCGAGGTCCACATCCGGATCTCCTCCCCGCCGATCAAGTGGCCGTGCTTCTTCGGCATCGACTTCGCCACCCGCGCGGAGCTGATCGCCAACGGGCTGAGCGTGGAGGAGATCGGCAAGTCCCTGGGCGCCGACTCGCTCGCGTACATCTCCATCGACGGCATGATCGAGGCGACCACGATCGCCAAGCCGAATCTGTGCCGCGCCTGCTTCGACGGCGAGTACCCGATGGACCTGCCCGACCCGGAGCTGCTGGGCAAGCACCTCCTGGAATCGGAGACCGCGAGCCGGACCAAGTCCGATGTGGACGGCGTCCAGACGCTCACCGCCGGGGTCGGCGGCGCCGACGCGCTGCGTCGCCCGTAGAGCTCGTACACACACGACAGGAAAGTTCTCAGCCATGTCCGCTGAATCCTCCGGTGCCAGCTACGCAGCCGCGGGCGTCGACATCGAAGCCGGCGACCGCGCCGTGGACCTCATGAAGGAGTGGGTCAAGAAGGCCACCCGCCCCGAGGTCGTCGGCGGCCTGGGCGGCTTCGCCGGCCTCTTCGACGCCTCCGCTCTCAAGCGCTACGAGCGCCCGCTGCTCGCCTCGGCGACCGACGGCGTCGGCACCAAGGTCGACATCGCCCGCAAGATGGGCGTCTACGACAGCATCGGCCACGACCTCGTCGGCATGGTCGTCGACGACCTGGTGGTCTGCGGCGCCGAACCGCTGTTCATGACCGACTACATCTGCGTCGGCAAGGTCTACCCCGAGCGGGTCGCGGCCATCGTCAAGGGCATCGCCGAGGGCTGTGTGCTGGCCGGCTGCGCGCTGGTCGGCGGCGAGACCGCGGAGCACCCGGGGCTGCTGGGCGCGGACGAGTTCGATGTCGCCGGCGCCGGCACGGGCGTCGTCGAGGCGGACCGGGTCCTGGGCGCGGACCGTATCCGTACGGGCGACGCGGTGATCGCCATGGCGTCCTCCGGGCTTCACTCGAACGGGTACTCGCTGGTCCGCCACGTCCTGTTCGACCGCGCGGGAATGGCCCTGGACCGGGAGGTCCCGGAGTTCGGCCGGACGCTCGGCGAGGAGCTGCTGGAGCCCACCAAGATCTACTCGCTGGACTGCCTGGCACTGACCCGCACCACCGATGTGCACGCCTTCTCGCACATCACCGGCGGCGGCCTGGCCAACAACCTCGCCCGGGTGATCCCGGACGGTCTGCACGCCACCGTCGACCGCGGCACCTGGACGCCGGGCGCGGTCTTCGACCTGGTCGGCTCGGCCGGCGCGGTCGCGCGCGGGGAGCTGGAGAAGACCCTGAACATGGGCGTCGGCATGATCGCCGTCGTCCCGCAGGAGTCGGTGCAGGCCGCCCTGACCACGCTCGCCGACCGCGGTGTGGACGCCTGGGTCAGCGGTGAGATCGTCGACCGCGGTGACCGCGCAGAGGCAGTGACCCTGACCGGTGACTACGCGAGCTGAGCAGCCCGACCGGGCCGGCGCCCGCACCGGAAGCCACCGGTGCGGCGACCGCAGCCGTCGTCGGACGCTGCGCGGCGGCCGCCGTGGCCAGCGTCATCCGGGCAGCACAGAACCCGGTCCGGGCAAAGCCCAGGACCGGGTCCGCGATGCTGTTGCGGGTGCCGCGAGCGCAGAACGTCAAGCGCGACGACGTTGCTGGGACGAGTCGCCGTCGTCCTCATCGTCGTCGTTGTACAGCTCTGCGTACCGTGCGTACGGGTCGTCGTCCTCGTCCTCCTCGAACGGCTCTGCGTTCGGAGGCTGCTGGTTCGACGGTGTTGCACCCAGCTCGTCGGCCAGTCGTGAGAGATCCGTCCCACCGCTGCTGTACTTCAGCTGGCGGGCGACCTTTGTCTGCTTGGCCTTGGCCCGGCCGCGCCCCATGGGTCGACCCCCTCAATGACGGGGCTCGATGGCCCCAGAGTCTTGACACGCGTTCATGGATCAGAGCGGGCTCTCGACAGAGAGACCGGCCCGTAGGGCTTTAACGGTACCTGCTTCCGCGGCCATACGGTACGTCGCCCGCATCACCCGCCGCTCGGCACGACCTGCGAGGCGCCCCGTCCCCGCTGGTCAACTGCGATTTTAACCTGTCCTGCACAGCGACCCGCCGACGGGTGGTGAGGGAAGTCTCCCCCGACCGCCCGCGACGGGCCGCACAAGGCTGTGTTTCAGGCCGTTCCCGGCCGTTCCCGGCTGTTCCCCACCCGCCCCGGCCGTTCCTCCGCCCGGGGCCGGTCGCCGGGTCTCAGGCGCGCCGCGCCTCCGCCATGCGCTGTTCGGCCAGCCGGTCCGCGGCCGCGGCGGGCGGGATGCCGTCGGCCTTCGCACGCGCGAATATCGCGAGCGTGGTGTCGAAGATCCTCGCTGCCTTGGTCTTGCAGCGCTCGAAGTCGAAGCCGTGCAGCTCGTCGGCCACCTGGATGACGCCGCCGGCGTTCACCACGTAATCGGGGGCGTAGAGGATGCCGCGGTCGGACAGGTCCTTCTCGACGCCGGGGTGTGCGAGCTGGTTGTTGGCCGCGCCGCAGACCACCTTCGCGGTCAGCACCGGCAGCGACTCGTCGCTCAGCGCACCGCCCAGCGCGCACGGCGCGTAGACGTCCAGCCCCTCGGTGCGGATCAGTTCCTCGGTGTCCGCGGCGACGGTGACCTGCGGATGCACGGTGCGCACCCGGTCGACGCAGTCGCCGCGCACGTCCGTGATCACGACCTCGGCGCCGTCCTGGAGGAGGTGCTCCACCAGGAGGTGGCCGACCTTGCCGACGCCCGCGATGCCGACCTTGCGGCCGCGCAGCGTCGGGTCGCCCCAGAGGTGCTGGGCGGAGGCGCGCATGCCCTGGAAGACGCCGTAGGCGGTCAGTACGGAGGAGTCCCCGGCGCCGCCGTTGGCGGGGGAGCGGCCGGTGGTCCACTCGTTCGTGCGGGCGACGACGTCCATGTCGGCGACGTAGGTGCCGACATCGCAGGCCGTGACGTAGCGGCCGCCGAGGGAGGCCACGAACCGGCCGTAGGCGAGCAGGAGTTCCTCGGTCTTGACCAGGTCGGGGTCGCCGATGATGACGGCCTTGCCGCCGCCGTGGTCCAGTCCGGCCAGGGCGTTCTTGTAGGACATGCCGCGCGAGAGGTTCAGGGCGTCCAGCACGGCCTCCTCCTCGGAGGCGTAGGCATGGAAGCGGGTGCCGCCGAGGGCGGGGCCCAGGGCGGTGCTGTGGATGGCGATCACGGCCTTGAGGCCGCTGGCGCGGTCCTGGCAGAGAACGACCTGCTCATGGCCCCCCTGCTCCGATCGGAACAGGGTGTGCAGAACGCCGCCGTCGGTGCCGGCGGGGGCCGGACGTACGTCAGTCACGGTGGTGACTCCCATAGGTCGCGAGGGGACGCCCTCCTGTGGGTGGGGAGGGCCGGTTGACAAGAGCGTAAGACCTGCCGGGCAGGTTGATCCGTCAGGTGCTCAGGATCACCCTCTCCCGGGGGACGGGCATGGGACGATCTGGTCGTATCGCAGGCCGGCGGGGGCCTTCGGGATCTCCTGGCGGCGGACTCCCCCTTTGAAGGAGCGGGCGTGGCCCTGGCGTCGTCGGTGAAGGTCCCGTACATGGCATATCTACGGGTCTATGAGCCGCTGGCCGCGTTCCCCGAGCCGGAACGCTCCCACTGGGCGCGCTATGCCAAACGGGAGGACACCCCCACCGCCCAGGACGAGCAGCGCCGGGCGCTGGCCGACCTGCTGGCGACGCCTCCGGTGCCGGTGCCGGTCCACGAGAGCGCGGACGCCTTCGTCGCCGTCGTGGACGAGGTGACCTGCGTGTGCCCGTGGCGCACCCGGCTGCGCGGCTGGCAGGCGCTGGAGGAGCTGTCCGAGCTGCTGCCGGCGTCGGTGCTGGACGCGGCGCTGCCCCCGGTGGTGCGGCTGCAGGCGGCCACCGACTACGAGCGGTGGCGCGAGGGCAACCCGGACGCCCGGCCCTGGATCCGCGGGGCGACCTGGCACGTCCCGGTCCGCTGGTTCGTGCTCTTCGACGACGGGGAGCGCGAGTACGCGCAGCGTGACCAGGCGCCCGTGCTGCGTTACCGGACGCCGATGGTGCAGGCCAGGCGCCGGGTCGCCCGGGGGCTGCGGACGCTGCGGGACGCCTTGGAAGAGGGGCCGCTGATCGACGGCCTGGTAGATGTGGGGCGCTGGCTCGAGGAGTTCCACCCGCGTTCGCTCGTGGAGCTGGACTACGGAGGGCTGGTGCACGCGGTGCCCGAGGGGCAGCTCGCCGAGGACCGTTCCGCCGCCGAGGTGGCGGAGGGGCTGGCGGCGCTGCGCGACGGGGACGGCGAGCGGGCCGGTGTCGCGTACGAGAAGCTGTCCCAGCGGTGGCGGGCGGTCCGCGAGCGCCAGTTCTCCAGCTGAGGCCGGCGGGCGTCCCGCGGCTCGTGGTGCGGAAGCGCTGCGTACGATTTCCCTGCCGAAGCGGTAAAGGACGTAGGTCCTGATCCGGGCGATTGCCTCAAGCGTGACCTAAAGCACTGACTTCGGGTCTTGCTCCCAAGCCATACCCTCGTGCCAAAATAGGACAAGGAGCCCGACCTGGGCTCCTTCCGTCCAACTAAGGGCGGATAGATCGGTATTGCGTTCCTTGAGGGGTCTCGTGGCGGCTGAGCATGCTGTGACTGATCGTCACGGCCGTGTGACTGTCCGCTATGGCACGGTCCATCGGCATCCGCCGAGGTTGAACACCTGAGAGGGCAATTCCATCGGTTTGGCCGACGTGGCTGGACAGATGGTGTAGTTGTAGTGCCGAGGACAAGCCGTTCGTCCTATAACCGACTCGGCCCGCGTCCGCCATTTCGGGCAACGTGGGTCAAGGTGCAGAATTTAGAGGAAAGAACCGTGATGGTTCGGTTCTCCCGAGGAGGCCGCTCATGACCGCTCGCACCCCTGACGCCGAGCCGCTGCTTACCCCCGCCGAGGTTGCCACGATGTTCCGCGTGGACCCGAAGACGGTGACCCGCTGGGCCAAGGCAGGCAAGCTCACGTCCATCCGCACGCTCGGAGGACACCGGCGTTACCGCGAGGCTGAGGTCCGCGCACTGCTCGCGGGTATCCCGCAGCAGCGCAGCGAGGCCTGAATAACCGCATAACCAGGCTGTTTTCGGGGCCCCCAACCCGAAAATGCCTGCTTCGCACCACCATGCTCCACATAGCTCCATATGACGCGGCGCCTGCCCCAACGGGCGCCACACCCGCTCCACCTGGGTACGTCATCGATCGCGCTGGACTCCGCCGGGTCCAGCGCGATTTTTTTGTGTGCGCCCGCTTCCGGGCCCGCCGTGGGGCTCGGGCCGGCCTGGCGCCGGCGCCCTCCCGGATGCCGGTCAGGGTGCCTTCACGGGTCCTGTGAGGGCCTCTGTGTGCGGACGTGGCGGCCTCGTTCCGGAGCCGTTCACGGGTGGTGCAATTGCACATATTAAATTGACCGGTTGTAGGGCAGCGGTAAGTTCCGCATCTCGCCAAACTTGTTCGGTGACACCCGTCACACCGCGCGCGCCTTGAAGCCGATCCGTCCGCTGCGATAGAGGACGGCGCCCGCCCGGCGCCGCACCCACCACGACATCCAGCGTGTCAGCGCGCGGCCGGTGGCGCATGCGGCAATTGGTCACCGGGCCGCAGGACTTTCGTCCTCGGCGGCCGGCGGCTCGCGGCGGGCCGCAGGGGGTTCGGGAGCGGACCGGGGCGCCGGAGTCCCGGAGCGGGCCGTGTGCGGCTCCATGGCGAGCCGCAGCAGCTGGTGGCAGATGGGGCAGTGCCGCGTCAGATGGCGGTAGCCCGTGGCGGCTGACAGATGGGCCCGCAGCAGCGCCCTGGTCTCGTGCCGTACCGCAGTGCTCATCACGCACCCCTCCCCGCCCCGCACCCTTCCTCCGTGGGTACCGGGGGTACGTGCCGCCGTCAACACCGCGGGCCGCAATCCGGCTGCGGCCCGCACCGGGCGGAGCGGGGGAGGGGAGCGGCACTACGGCGGGTGTCCGGGAGAAGGTGGACGGCGGTACGGGGCCGGATCCGAACGGTGTGGGGGGCCGGGGCGGCGATGCCGGCCGTGCGGGCGGCATCGCGACGTTCGGGACGGCGGGGTGGCCCGTGCCGGGCGGCGACGCGGGCCGCGGAGGGTGCTCCTGACGGAACGTGGGAGCGTCCGCCCGGGAGTGGGCTCGGATACAGCAGTACGGCCCGCACCGGAGAGGTGCGGGCCGTAGAAATGCGGTCCTGACGGGATTTGAACCCGCGGCCTCCACCTTGACAGGGTGGCGAGCACTCCAAACTGCTCCACAGGACCTTGCGTGTGCTTTCCGCTTGCGGCGGGCTGCGAAACAAGACTGTACAGCAGGTCAGGGGGTGCGGTCGAACTCGATACCGGTGGCCCTGATTCCTACGGCGCGGCGGCGTCCACGGCCTTCACGATGCGCTTGTCGGAGACCGGGTACGCGGTCCCCAGGGCATGGGCGAAGTAGCTCACCCGGAGCTCCTCGATCATCCAGCGGATCTCCCGGGCCGCGGCCGGCACCGGGCGGCCCTGCGGGAACTGCTCCAGCAGCCAGGCGTATTCGTCCTGCATCTCCTTCACCTTCGCCATGCGGGTGCGGTCCCGCTCGGCGTTGGTGGGCAGCTGCTGCAGACGGCGGTCGGCGGCCACGAGATAGCGCATCAGGTCCGGCAGCCGCTTGGCGCCGTGCGCCGTCACGAAGCCCGGCCGGATCAGCGCCGCCAGCTGCTCCTTGATGTCCGTCAGCGACGGCAGCAGGGAGGGGAACGCCGTCTCCTTCAGCCGGCGCTCGCAGGCCTGCCAGGCGGCCAGCACCTCCTGCACCTGCTGGATGGTCCGGAGGGTGACGTCCACCAGGTCGGTACGGACGGCGTCGAAGAGCTTCCGGAAGGACTCCTCGTCCCAGGCCGGGCCGCCCCGGGCGGCGATCAGGCGGTCGGCGGCGGCCGTCACACAGTCCTCGAAGAGCGCCGGGATGGAGCCGTGCGGATTGCGGGACAGCGCCAGCTTCTGCTGATTGCTCAGCTTGTCCTGGGCGAACTTGGCGGGGTTGGTGGGGATGTTGAGCAGGATGAGGCGGCGGGTGCCGGCCCACATCGCGGTGAGCTGCTCGGCCTCGGTGTCGAAGAGGCGGACGGCGACGCTGCTGCCCTCGTCGACCAGCGCCGGGTAGGCCTTCAGCGGCTGGCCCGCGCGCCGGGTCTCGAAGGTGCGCGGCAGCGTGCCGAGGGTCCAGGAGGTCAGGCCGGTGCGCTGCTCGGGGCCGGCCGCCGTCCGCTTGTCGGCCCCGCCGCCCGCGCCGCCGCCGGTGCGGTCACCGGCGGGCCGCTCGGCGCCCTGCTCGAAGGCCTTGGAGAGGGCCGCCCTGGTCTTGGGCTTGAGCTGCAGCCGCAGCGCCTCCAGGTCCTTGGCCTCGGCGAGCTTGCGGCGCCGCTCGTCGACCACCCGGAAGGTGATCTTGAGGTGGTCGGGGATCCGGTCCGGGTCGAAGTCCGCGGCCTCGACGGGGACGCCCACCATGCGCTGCAGGCCGGCCGCCAGAGAGGTCGTCAGGGCGCCCTGGAGGGGGACGGTGGAGTCCAGGAAGCGGGCCGCGAAGTTCGGCGCGGGGACGTAGTTGCGCCGGATCGGCTTGGGCAGCGACCGGATCAGCTCCGTCACCAGCTGCTCGCGCAGGCCCGGGATCTGCCAGTCGAAGCCCTCGGCGGAGACCTGGTTGAGGACCTGGAGGGGGATGTGGACGGTCACGCCGTCCGCGTCCGCGCCCGGCTCGAACTGGTAGGTGACCTTGAACTTCAGCTTTCCCTGCCGCCAGGAGTCCGGATAGTCGTCCTTGGTGACGGCCTCGGCGGATTCGTTGATGAGCATCGAGTGCTCGAAGTTCAGCAGCTCCGGCTCGTCGCGGCGCTTCTGCTTCCACCAGGCGTCGAAGTGCGCCCCGGAGACCACGTCGTCCGGCAGGCGCCGGTCGTAGAAGTCGAACAGCGTCTCGTCGTCGACGAGGATGTCGCGGCGCCGGGCGCGGTGCTCCAACTCCTCGACCTCGCCTAGGAGTTTGCGGTTGTCATGGAAGAACTGGTGGTGGGTGCGCCAGTCGCCCTCGACCAGGGCGTTGCGGATGAACAGGTCGCGCGAGGTCTCCGGATCGATCCGGCCGTAGGCGATCTTGCGCTGGGCGACGATCGGGACGCCGTAGAGCGTCACCCGCTCGTAGGCCATCACGGCGGCCATCTTCTGTTCCCAGTGCGGCTCGCTGTAGGTGCGTTTGACCAGGTGCTGGGCGAGCGGTTCGATCCATTCCGGCTCGATCTTGGCGTTCACCCGCGCCCACAGCCGGGACGTCTCGACCAGCTCCGCCGACATCACCCAGCGCGGCGCCTTCTTGAAGAGCGCGGAGCCGGGGAACACCGCGAACTTGGCGCTGCGGGCGCCCAGATACTCGTTCTTGGCATCGGTGTCCTTGAGGCCGATGTGCGAAAGCAAACCGGCGAGCAGCGAGGTGTGGATGTGGTCCGGCGCCGCGTCCTCCTCGCTGAGGTGGATGCCCATGGTCTTGGCGACCGACCGCAGCTGGGAGTAGATGTCCTGCCACTCGCGTATCCGCAGGTAGTTCAGGAACTCGCCGCGGCACATCCGGCGGAAGGCCGAGGAGGACAGCTCCTTCTGCTGCTCGCGGATGTAGCGCCAGAGGTGGAGGAACGCGAGGAAGTCGGAGCTCTCGTCCTTGAAGCGGGCGTGCTGCTGGTCGGCCTGCTGCTGCTTGTCGGCGGGCCGCTCGCGCGGGTCCTGGATGGACAGCGCCGCCGCGATGACCATGACCTCCCGGACGCAGCCGTTGCGGTCGGCCTCCAGCACCATCCGCGCCAGCCGCGGGTCGACCGGCAGCTGGGAGAGCTTGCGGCCCATCGGGGTCAGCCGCTGCCCCTGCTGCCCCGACCGGTCGGACTTCTTGCCGGTCTCCAGCGCGCCCAGCTCGCTGAGCAGATCGATGCCGTCCTTGATGTTGCGGCGGTCCGGCGGGTCGATGAAGGGGAACTTCTCGATCTCACCGAGGCCGGCCGCGGTCATCTGGAGGATGACGGAGGCGAGATTGGTACGCAGGATCTCCGCGTCCGTGAACTCGGGACGGGAGAGGAAGTCGTCCTCGGAGTACAGGCGGATGCAGATGCCGTCGCTGGTCCGGCCGCAGCGGCCCTTGCGCTGGTTGGCGCTGGCCTGCGAGACCGGCTCGATGGGCAGCCGCTGGACCTTGGTGCGGTAGCTGTAGCGCGAGATCCGGGCCATGCCGGGGTCGATGACGTACCGGATGCCGGGGACGGTCAGCGAGGTCTCGGCGACGTTGGTGGCCAGCACGATGCGCCGGCCCGTGTGCCGCTGGAAGACGCGGTGCTGCTCGGCGTGCGAGAGCCGCGCGTAGAGGGGGAGGACCTCGGTGAACGGCAGGGCCTTCTTGTGGAGCGCGTCCGCGGTGTCCCGGATCTCCCGCTCGCCGGAGAGGAAGACCAGGATGTCGCCGGGGCCCTCGGCCTGCAGCTCGTCCACGGCGTCGCAGATCGCGGTGATCTGGTCGCGGTCCGCGTCCCGGCCGCCCTCCTCCAGCAGCGGGCGGTAGCGCACCTCCACCGGATATGTACGGCCGGAGACCTCGACGACGGGGGCGGTCGGCTTCGCCTCGTCGTCGCCGGACGCGTCCGGACGGGCGGAGGCGCCCCGGCCGTCGGCGGCGTCCACGGCGGCGAACGCGCCGAAGTGCCGGGCGAAGCGCTCCGGGTCGATGGTCGCGGAGGTGATCACGACCTTGAGGTCCGGGCGGCGGGGCAGCAGCTGGGCCAGATAGCCGAGGATGAAGTCGATGTTGAGGCTGCGCTCGTGGGCCTCGTCGATGATGATCGTGTCGTACTGGCGCAGCTCGCGGTCCGTCTGGATCTCGGCGAGCAGGATGCCGTCCGTCATCAGCTTGACCAGGGTGTCGCCGCCGACCTGGTCGGTGAAGCGGACCTTCCAGCCGACCGCCTCGCCCAGCGGGGTCTTCAGCTCCTCGGCCACCCGCTCGGCGACCGTACGGGCCGCGATCCGGCGCGGCTGGGTGTGCCCGATCAGGCCCCGCACGCCCCGGCCGAGCTCCAGGCAGATCTTGGGGATCTGCGTCGTCTTGCCGGAGCCGGTCTCCCCGGCGACGATCACGACCTGGTGGTCGCGGATCGCGGCGAGGATCTCGTCCTTCTTCTGGCTGACCGGAAGCTCTTCGGGATACGTGATCCCGGGCACCGCGGCGCGGCGCTGGGCCACCCGCAGCTCCGCCTCGTCGATACCGCCGGCGATCTCGGCGAGCACGGCGGTCCGCGCTTCGGGCTTACGGATCCGGCGTGCGCCGTCGAGCCGGCGTCCCAGCCGCTGCTGATCGCGCAGCATCAGCTCGGGCAGACGCTTGTGCAGATCGGACAGGGTGGGAGCGGTGCCGTCGGGCATTGCGGAGGCAGGCTGACTGGACATACGTCCTCCAGGATCTCACCTCGCGCAAACGACTGGCGAACCATTTGCCGGTGCGGGCGCCTCCCGGGCCCCGGCGCCGGCGCGGGGCACGTCGCAAAAACGGGTTCCCGGTGGTGCCGCGGGTGCGTGAGGATGCCGCCATGGAGAACGGATGACGACGCTTCGCCGGCGGGGCCGTGACGGCCGCCGGTATCGCCCTCGCCTGCTGGCTCGTCTTCGGCGCGTCGCAGGAATGGGAGGGAGAGGTGCGGCTGCTGCGGATGGCACTGGGCCTGGTGGCGACCGCGGCGATCAGCGGTGGCGCCCGGCTGATCTTCTGGGAACCGAGGGCGGACGCGGCCGAGCCGGGCGGGGCGGAAACCGGGGGGAGAGCCGGACAGCGATGAAGAAGGCCTCGGAATGAAGACAGCCTCGGAATGAAGAAGGCCCCGATTCGAGGAATCGGGGCCTTCTTCCAAAGGGTGTGGCTGGGGCCGGGGTCGAACCGGCGACCTATCGCTTTTCAGGCGATCGCTCGTACCAACTGAGCTACCCAGCCGCAGCGGTCCTGACGGGATTTGAACCCGCGGCCTCCACCTTGACAGGGTGGCGAGCACTCCAAACTGCTCCACAGGACCTTGCATTGTGCGAAACCGGCGTGCACCAGTCTCCCACACGGTGATGCGTGCCCCCAACGGGATTCGAACCCGTGCTACCGCCTTGAAAGGGCGGCGTCCTGGGCCACTAGACGATGAGGGCTGGTGGCCACCTTGGCGTCGTTACCGGCGCCGTCGGGGACGTGAGAAGCATATGGGATGGGAGGACCGTTCGCCAAAACGGTTTACCCGGTGCGGTGCGAAGAGCCCCTGGCCGGGTGCGAAGGGGCGTCTGCCGGGGGGCCGGAGGGCGGGCCGGTGGAGTGAAGCGGAGCGGAGGGCGACGGCGTGGCGCCGGGCCGGTTCTCGCGGGGGAGGTGCCGGCTGACCTCGGCCCGGGACAGTCCCAGGCCGCCCAGGGTGATCTCGTCCCAGGCCTGCAGCCGTTTGGTCCTCCGGTCCAGATAGAGCACCGAGGCCTGGACCGGCGCGGGCTTCTTGTTCTGCACCGCGCGCAGTCCGCCGCCGCCCGTGGAGCCCTCGACCATCAGCCGGGTGCCCTGGGGGAGCGTGGTGATCTCGCGGTGGTGGAGGTGGCCGGCCAGCGCGAGCGGCGCCAGGCCGTCCGCCTCGGTGGCGGCGGCGGGGTTGTGGGCCAGCGCGATGTCGACGGGGGTGCCGGCCAGCCGCTGGGTGCGCAGCGCGTCGGCGAGCCGGCCGCCGGCGGTGCGCTCGGCGGGGTCGCCGGCCGCCACCACGGAGCGGTCCGGGGTGAACTGCGGGTCGCCGACGCCGGCGATCCGGATGCCGGCGATCCGGGTGACGGAGCCGTTGTCGAGGACGGTGACGTGCTTGCGGTGGGTCAGATACCGCTGCGTGGTGCGCGAGTCGTGGTTGCCGCGCACCCACACGTACGGGGCGCCGAGGGAGGAGGCCGGGTCCAGGAAGTGGTTCTCGGCGGCCGAGCCGTGGTCCATGGTGTCGCCGGTGTCGATGATCACGTTGATCCGGTACTGCTTCACCAGGGAGGCGATGATCCCCCAGCCGGCCGGGTTGAGGTGGATGTCCGAGACGTGCAGGACGCGCAGGGTGCTGGGGTCCGGCTGGTACGCCGGGAGCGTGGAGGTGGCGTCGTAGAGCTTGGTGACGTTGGTCACCAGGCGCGCCAACTCCTTCTGGTAGACGTGGAATTCGCTGACGATGCTGCGGGCGTTGCCGACCACGGACGGGGCCGAGGAGAGCAGTCCGGAGAACTTCGGCTCCAGTACGGACCGGGGGTTCCAGGTGGCGTACGCGGTGCCCGCGCAGGCGGCGAGCAGGGTGAGCGCCAGCCCGCCGGCGGCCAGCGCGCGGCGCGGGCGGCGGTGCACGGCCAGGCTCAGCGCGGCGGCGCCGGACGCCACGGCGACGCAGGAGTGCAGGGCCAGCCGGCGGGCGCCGCGGCCGACGTCGCGGGTGACCTCGTCCTGCAGGCCGGCGAACCGCTCGGGGTGGTCGACCAGCGCCTGGGAGCGGACCGGGTCGAGCCGGTCGACGTCGACATCGAGCCGGACGGGTGCGTGGTGGCTGCTCAGTTCCAGGTCGCCGAGGGGCGCGACGGTGATCCGGGTGCCGCCGGTCAGCGAGGGGCGCAGCGCCATGCTGGTGTCCATCGGGCCGACCGGGACGCGGAGGCTGCCGATCAGCAGTAACCCCAGCCAGGCCCCGAGGACGGTGACCGCCAGCAGGCCGAGGGCGGCGCGCAGGGGCCGCCGCGGAGCCCCGCCGGGCAGGGTCGCGGTGGGTGGCTTACGGCGGGAGCGGTAGGCGCGGCGGACGGCTGCGGGCAGTGCGCGTACGCCGTCGGGTGTGGCGCGCAGCAGCCGGTGCGGGGTGCGGGGCGGGCGGTCGGGGTGCGGTGTCCGGGAGCGCGCGGCGCGGGCCATTGGTCCCGTATGCCCCCACCGTGCCGCCGCTAACGAGCTTGGGATCGATAGTGGTGGTCGTGGTCGGCGGCCAGTGGGCGTAAACGCGGACGTTGCCGGACCGGGATGTGAGGTTGCTATCGGGAACGGCTCACGATGAGGTGGGTGAGGCCGTCCAGGATGCGCTGCAGCCCAAAGCTGAAGGCGTGTTCGGGGTTGTACACGCCCTGGTGAGCTTCACCCGCGGCACTTCCGACCCGGGCTGCGAGGGGGAACCGGGCAGGATCGAAGACCCTGGCCAGAAGTGGAGCGTTGGCGGCCCACCACTGCTCGTCGGACATGGCGCTGTCGCGGGCGGCGGCCTGGGTATCGAGGTCGGCGCGGGCGACGGACTGGACGAAGCCAAGCAGGAAGGTGAGGGCCGCGTCCATCTCGACATCGTCGAGCCCGAGGCCGTCGAACGCGGCCAGTTCGTGTTCGTACTTGGCCATGAGACCGGGACCGAGCGGCGGGCGTGTGGTGGGCAAGGTCGCCACCCAGTGGTGGCGCCTATATAGGTCGCGGTTCTCGCGCGCGACGGCCTCCACCTTCGTACGCCACGGGGCGGCTGTGTGATCGGTACGCGGCATCTGCAGATAGGCGGCGTCCAGCATGAGGTCGAACAGCTCTGCCTTGCCCGGGACGTACGTGTACAGCGTCATCGGCGTGACGCCCAGCTGCTGGGCGACGCTGCGCATGGTCAGGGCGTCCAGCCCACCGGAGTCGGCGAGCTCGATGGCGGCCTGGACGACAGCGTCGACCGTCAAGCCCTGCTTGGGGCCGCGCCGGGGGCCACCTTGTCCGGGCTCGCGCCACAGCAGTTCCAGGGTGCGGGCCGGGTCGTCTGCGCCGCTTCGTTCCTTGGCCATGCGCTCCATCCTTTCCCCTGAGGGCTTTGGTCCCGCGCCGTTCCACTCTGTACGATGTATATAGTACAGCGTACAGAGATTGATCTCGAGCTCCAGGAGAAGCCATGAAGATCACTTCCACCGCCGTCTCCCTGACCGTCGACGACGTCCCCGCCTCCGCCGCATTCCTGACCAGGCACTTCGGCTTCCAGGAGGCCATGACCGCCGAAGGCTTTGCCTCCCTAGTCCGCGAGGACGCCGTCAACGTGATCTTTCTGCAGCGCGGCATCGAGGTCCTGCCCGAGGGCGTTAGGGACCAGCACGCCGCAGGTGTGATCACCGCGTTCACCGTGGCTGACCTGGAGGCTGAATACGAGCGACTGCAGAGCGAAGGCGTCCCCATCACCATGCCGCTGCGCGAAGAGCCGTGGGGTGAGCGCCTCTTCCAGGTCACCGACCCGAACGGTGTAGTCCTCCAGCTCGTCGCCTGGGCCACACCCGACAACCAGTGACAGCATTGAGGCCGATCGTGGAGGTGGCGGTCGACCCGTGACGCGAGAAGGGCCGCACTGGTTGGGTGAGTTGCGATGCTGACCTGGGCCCGTGCGGCCTGTGCTAACCCTGCCCTGTGCGGCGTCTCCCGCGCACACTTCGGCGAGTTACTCGAAGAACTCGCCCCCAAGTGGCAGGCAGGGCGGGAATCGGTGCTGCGCGAGCGGCGTGGCGGGGACCGGCGGCGGGCCGCCGGGGCAGGACCCAAGCGGCGGCTGGTGTTCGTGGACCGGCTCCTGGTCACGCTGGTGCACCTGCGGCTGGGGCTGCCGCACTCTGCGCTGGCGGAGTTCTACGCGGTGGACCGCTCTACCATCTCCGGCGCGATCCGCGAGGTCCGCCCGTTACTGGCGGCCCGCGGCTTCGCCGTCCCCGAGCGGCCCGGAGTGCGGCTGCGCACGCTGGAGGACCTGTTCGCCTACGCCGACGCGGAGGGCGTGGATCTGCGAATCGATGGCACCGAGGTACAGGTCCGCCGCCCCAAGGCGGGGCGCCCCGGCCGGAAGGCGTTCGTGTCCGGCAAGAAGAAGCAGAACACCATCAAGACCACCACCTTCAGCGACGGCCAGGGCCGCACCCTCCTCTCCGGCGTCGTGCGCCCGGGCAGGATGCACGACCAGACCTGCGTGCGCACCGAGGGCATCGCCGAGCAGTTCCACCAGTACCCGACAGTGGAAGCCGAGGTGGACGAGGGCTACCGGGGCCTGGCTAACGAGTTCCCCGACCAGGTCAGCGCCCCGCCGAAGAAACCCAAGGATGATGCCCCGCTCGGCGAGCGCCACGCCTGGCGCGAGCAGCGGCGCCGCCAGTCCTCCCGGCGAATCTGCGTGGAGCACGCCAACGCCGAGTACAAGCAGTGGCGCCCGCTCCAGCGGTACACCGGGCGGCGCAAGGACTACGCCGACATTCACCTGGCGATCGCCGGGCTGGTCTCCGATCGATCCGCTCAACGGGCAACCCGCCGCAAGACGAGCACCGAACTGGTACCCGTCCGACAGCCGGCCTGCTGATCACCCTCCAGCCGACCCGTCAGGCCACCACACCCCGACATCAATCGTTCCCCAAGTCGTAAGCCCGGAGGGGGGCTTCCGGTTGGGCTGCGGTGCGGCGGGCGGTCCACGAGGATCGCCGGGGGGCCGGGTGGCGGAGAATGGTGGTGTGCTGGAAATGACGCGCGAGGAGTTCGAGGAACTGGTCGCCGAGGCCCTGGACCGGATCCCGCCGGAGCTGACCCGGCTGATGGACAACGTGGCGGTCTTCGTCGAGGACGAACCGCCGGCCGGCGACCCCGGGCTGCTCGGGCTCTACGAGGGGACGCCGCTGACCGACCGCGGGGAGTGGTACGCGGGGGTGCTGCCGGACCGGATCACCATCTACCGGGGGCCGACGCTGCGGATGTGCGACACCCGCGAGGACGTGGTCGCGGAGACCGAGGTGACGGTCGTTCACGAGATCGCGCACCACTTCGGGATCGACGACGAGCGGCTGCACGCGCTCGGGTACGGCTAGGGGGTACGGCGGCGGGCCGGGCCGGGCCCCGGCGGCACTCCGGGGGCGATCCGCGGGGTGTCGCGCGTGTCCTCGGGCGGGCGGCGGGAGTTGGGCAGGGCGTCCGTGCCGCTGTCCCTGCGCTCCGGATCCGGAGGTCCCGCCCGTGCGCCCGCGCCCTTACCGCCATTCGCTCCCGATGCCGACACCGTCCCCGTCGTCGTCCGGCGTTCCCGCTCCCGTCCCCGCCACCCGTCCCCCGGTGGTCCGGCTGCGCTCGCGCGCCGCCGCGGCCGTGACCGTCTCCGCGCTGGCCCTCTCGCTGGCCGCCTGCATGAACGTGAGCGACCCCGAACAGCCGAAACCGTCCGGCAGTACCTCCCGGCACGGCGCGAAGGACGGGGCGCCCGGCTCCGGCGGGGTGTCCGTGGACGGCCGCGGCGGCGGTCCGCGGCGGATGGGGCGTGGTGGCGCCGCGCACCCGGCCGGCGGCGACGACAAGGCGGCCGAGGAGTCGCAGAGCGCGGAGCCGTCGCCGTCCGACCCCGGTGCGCCGTCCCAGCCGGTGCAGCCGTCGGGCCCCGAGCCCGGCGCGGGAGCGGGCCATGGCGGGCGCGGCGGGCACGGCGGCCACCCCCGGCCCTCGCCCTCCCACCCCGACCACCCGGCCACGCCGCCGGCCCAGACCTCCCCCGCCACACCGCCCGCGCAGCCGTCCCCGCCGCCGACCACTCCCGCGCCGCCGCCGAGCTCTCAGGCGTCGGGGCCGTCCCCCGTGTCGCCGGTGGCCTCGCAGCCGGACGGGTACGAGGACGACGAGGCTTAGAGGCCACAAGCGGAGGCGGGTGAGGGGGCCGGGCGCGGGGCGGATGGCGTGGGCGGGAGGTCATTTGCCATTCGGGGGGCGGAGTGCGTATGGTGGTAGATCGTTTGATCCCATTTGCCCGGCGCCAGAACAGAAGCGCGCCGCGTGGCGCGTTCTCTCCCTTGCCGTGGCTGACCGCATAGAGGCGGTCGTGTGAAACACACGGAGTTTGGGCGCGTGCCGAGACTCCGGAAGGTTTCGCATTTCGCATGTCCATTTCCACTGAGCAGTCCGTCATGCCCGCATCCGACGAGCAGACGGTTCCCGAGGTGACGGCGGCCGACGAGGCGCCCGAGACCGACGCGGCCGAAGCCGCCACCGACACCGTCACCTTCGCCGACCTCGGACTGCCCGAGGGCGTCGTCCGCAAGCTCGCGCAGAACGGCGTCACCACCCCCTTCCCGATCCAGGCCGCGACCATCCCGGACGCGCTGGCCGGCAAGGACATCCTCGGCCGCGGCCGCACCGGCTCCGGCAAGACGCTCTCCTTCGGTCTGCCGACCCTGGCCCAGCTGGCCGGCGGCAGCACCGAGAAGAAGAAGCCCCGCGCGGTCATCCTCACCCCGACCCGTGAGCTCGCGATGCAGGTCGCGGACGCCCTCCAGCCCTACGGCGACGTGCTCGGCCTCAAGATGAAGGTCGTCTGCGGCGGCACGTCCATGGGCAACCAGATCTACGCCCTGGAGCGCGGCGTCGACGTCCTCGTCGCCACCCCGGGCCGGCTGCGCGACATCATCAACCGTGGCGCCTGCTCCCTGGAGAACGTCCAGGTCGCGGTCCTCGACGAGGCCGACCAGATGTCCGACCTGGGCTTCCTGCCCGAGGTCACCGAGCTGCTCGACCAGGTGCCCGCGGGCGGTCAGCGGATGCTGTTCTCCGCCACGATGGAGAACGAGATCGGCACCCTGGTCAAGCGCTACCTGACCAACCCGGTCAGCCACGAGGTCGACAGCGCCCAGGGCAACGTCACCACCATGACCCACCACGTCCTGGTCGTGAAGCCGAAGGACAAGGCGCCGGTCACCGCCGCCATCGCCGCCCGCAAGGGCCGCACCATCATCTTCGTCCGCACCCAGCTGGGCGCCGACCGCATCGCCGAGCAGCTCGTCGAGTCCGGCGTGAAGGCCGACGCGCTGCACGGCGGCATGACGCAGGGCGCGCGCACCCGGGTCCTCGCGGACTTCAAGGACGGCTACGTCAACGCGCTGGTCGCCACCGACGTCGCCGCCCGCGGTATCCACGTCGACGGCATCGACCTGGTCCTGAACGTCGACCCGGCCGGTGACCACAAGGACTACCTGCACCGCTCGGGCCGTACCGCCCGCGCCGGCCAGTCCGGCACGGTCGTCTCGCTGTCGCTGCCGCACCAGCGCCGCCAGATCTTCCGGCTGATGGAGGACGCGGGCGTGGACGCCTCGCGTCACATCGTCGGCGGCTCCGGTGCCTTCGACGAGGACGTCGCCCGCATCACCGGCGCGCGCTCGCTCACCGAGGTCCAGGCCGACGGTGCGAACAACTCCGCCAAGCAGGCCGAGCGCGAGGTGGCCGAGGTCACCCGCGAGCTGGAGCGTCTGCAGCGCCGCGCCACCGAGCTGCGCGAGGAGGCCGACCGGCTGACCGCCCGCGCCGCCCGTGAGCGTGGCGAGGACCCCGCGGAGGCGCTGGCCGCCGCCGCGGAGACCGCCGAGGCGGAGGCCGCTGCCGCGGCCGCCGTGCCGGCCCAGAGCACCGCGCCCGACGAGCGCCGCGACGAGCGGGGCAACTTCGACCGCCGCGACCGCCGCGACGACCGCTCCGGCGGCCGTTCCTTCGACCGCGGTGACCGCCGTGACGACCGCGGTGGCGACCGCGGTGGCTTCAACCGCGACCGCGGTGGCGACCGTGGCGGCTTCAACCGTGACCGTCGTGACGACCGCTCGGGCGGGCGTTCCTTCGACCGCCGCGACGACCGTGGCGGCGAGCGCGGTGGCTTCAACCGTGACCGTCGCGACGACCGTTCCGGCGGGCGTTCCTTCGACCGCCGCGACGACCGCGGTGGCGAGCGCGGTGGGTTCAACCGTGACCGTCGTGACGACCGCTCCGGTGGCCGTTCCTTCGAGCGCCGTGACGACCGCGGCGGCTTCAACCGCGACCGCGGCGACCGCCCCGCCCGTCCGTTCAACCGTGACGACCGTTCCGGTGGCCGTCCCTCCTCCGGCGGCTACCGCTCCGGCGGCGGCGACCGTCCGTTCAACCGCGACGACCGCTCCGGCGGCCGTCCCGCCACCGGTGGCCACCGCTCCGGCGGCGACCGCCCCTACGGCCGCCGCGACGACCACCGCGGCGCCACGACCGGCTCCTTCGGCCGTCGCGAGGACAAGCCGCGCTGGAAGCGCAACGGCTGATCGCTGACGCCTGACCGGCACGCATGACGCAGGGCCCGTACGCACGCAAGTGCCGTACGGGCCCTGTGCGTTGGGGTAGCCGGACACCCCGGGAAACGGCCCCGGGCCACCCGCCCGGAGGGCCGCACGGCCAATGGCTTCGGGCTGTGGCACCTCGTCGGGCTATGCTGCTCGGTGCGGGCCATTAGCTCAATTGGCAGAGCAGTGGACTTTTAATCCATTGGTTCAGGGTTCGAGCCCCTGATGGCCCACCGTCATCGGTCGAGGAGACCTCCTCTGACCTGCGAGGCAGCGCCCCCATCGGCTCAGGCCGGTCGGGGCGTTCCTTCGTTTTCGGCTTGTGCGTGAGCGATGCGTGAGCGGGAGCGCCGGAGCCTTCGTCAATGCGCGTTACTCGGCGGGCCCTCGGAACGAGCTGCGCCGCCTTCTCGGCTATCTCACGATCGAGCTCGGGCAGCAGGCTCGTGTACGTGTCCGACGTCAGGGCGATGGTCGAGTGGCGCAGGACCTCCTTCACCGTGTGGATGTCCCCGCCGCCTCCGTGGGTCAGGGTGGCCGCGACGTGGCGCAGATCGCGGAGCGTGATCGGCGGAAGATCCGTGGACGCCAGAACGCGGCGGAAGGTCTCGGAGACGGTTTCCGGGTGCAGGGGCGAGCCGTCCTCCTGTGTGAAGACCTTGCCCGTGTCCTGCCACGCGGAGCCCCATGCCAGGCGCTCCGCGTCCTGCCGGGCCTTGTGGGCCCGCAGGACAGCCAGATTCAGGCTGTCGAGCGCGATCGTGCCCGCGCTGCCGTCGGTCTTGGGCTCGGACTCGTACGGTGCCCAGCCGTCCACCACGATCTCCTTGGCGGGAGTGATCAGCCCCGCCTCCAGATCGATGTCCGTCCATTCCTGGCCGACGCCCTCACCGCGCCGCAGGCCGCGGGTTCCGACGAGGTGGAAGAACGGGTAGAGGCGGTCGTCCTCGGCGGCGTCGAGGAAGACACCGAACTGTGCTGGCGTCCACACCATGACGGGGCTCGGCAGGTTGCCCGTCTCGCGCCAGCGGCGAACGCGCTCCTCCGTCCAGAGCAAGGGCTTCGGCCGCTTGCCGGATTCGAGTTCGACGTGGGCTGCCGGGTTGAACGTGATGAGTTGTTGGGCGATGGCGGCGTTCAGCGCGGCGCGTAGGGTCCGGCGGATGGCCTGCCGGGTGGCCGGGCCGTTCAGCTTCCGGAACGGCTTCATTTCGGCCAGCTTTTGCTGCTCCTCGGCCAACCGGGCTCGCTCGGCGGCGGTGGGTCGCCCCGGCTTGCTCGGCTTGCAGCGCGCGATCTGCTCACTGCGGGCTTGGTTCTCGGCCTCGGTCACCTCGTTCTGGAGCGCGATGGCATCGAACATCTCCACCAAGTGGCCGACGTGGAGACGGTCGAGACGGATGTGCCCAATGCGCGGCTTGAGGTGGACGCGGATGTGCGACGCGTAGCCGTTGAGCGTCGTCTTGCGCCGCTTCTTGGAGGCGAACCACGAGTCGAGCCACTCCCCGACGGTGATGGTGCCGCGCAGGGCCAGCCCCGCCCTCAGCCGCCGGTGGGTCTCCTCCGGCTCGGGCAGGGGCGCCTTCTCGTCGGCGATCTCCTCCAGCATGGTCGTCAGCCGCTCAGTGCTGTCCGGGTCGTCCTGGTCGACGAGAGCAAGGAGCGCGCGTAGGCGGTCCAGGTCGCCCTGTGCGGCCTTGAGGGACTCGTAGCCGGCGCGGCTGAAGGAGCGGCGGGTGCCGTCCTCGCGGGGCGGGAGTTCCTGGCGTATGGAGTACGAGCCGTGCTTGCGGCTGGTGAGTTTGGGGCAGTTCTTGCCGAGCGGCTTGCCGGTCTTGGGATCGCGGCAGTAGCAACGGCGGTGCGTGGAGCCCTTCAAAGGCGTTCCTCCAATGTGGTGTGGGTGTCGCCCTCGGACGGGTCGACGTCGGCCAGTGCGGATGGCAGGTCAGGTGGGACGGCTCCGTCGTCGCGGAGGTCCCGGCGGAGATACCGGAGGTGGTACTTGGCGGACAGGGCCTGGTCGGCGAACTTGGCCCGTCTGCGTTCGGCTTCTTCCTGCTGCGCGTGGCTGGTTGCCGCTTCGGCTGTGAACCTCGCCCGTTCCTCCTCTTCGAGTGCGGCCAGGGCGGTGCTGACGAGCTTGGCGTGAGTCTTGAAGTCAGGCACCAGGCCCGCGTCGAGCCCGGGCACGTCCTGCTCGCCGGTGAAGCGCCGCAGGGCGTCCCAAGTGGGTACGAGGTCCTGGAACGGGAGTTCCTGGGCCCGGTCGACGTATCCGACCGGAAAGATCAGGCAGCCCGGGTAGGTCTCCAGGGCGGCGGCCAGGACCATGACGTCCACCAGCGGGAGGCTGGCCCGGCGTCCGGATTCCATGTTGGCGATCACGTTGCGCGGGATGGGATGCCCGAGGCTCTCGCACCGGTCGGCCAGATCCTGAGCGCTCCATCCCATCTCCTTCCTTCTCCGCCGGACTTCGCCGGCCACGTTGGCCTTGATCCGGTCCTCCCACTCAGGGAAGCCATCCTCTTCATCATCACGATCGCGTTGTGTCACATTGACACATTAGCTTGTGGATCCTGGTTCGTGGACGCCTGGAGCCGGACGTGAGGGTCACGTTCGCCGAGGGCTGTACCGAAAGGGATGCCGCATGCGCGAAAACGCCGCTGCCGGACGAATGAACGGGATGAGCCGGGGAGATCTGCTTGCGCTACCTGTCGCCGTTGACCTGGAGACCAGTAATCGCGCCTTGGGGCTCGGCCGGAGCAAGGGCTACGACCTGGCGAAGCGGGGTGACTACCCGTGCAAGGTCCTGCGGCTCGGCAATGCCTACCGGGTCGTCACCGCGGATCTTCTGCATCTGCTCGGACTGGCGGCGTGAAGGGGCGGCAGCGTAGCAGGCGGTTCTGCGTTGAGCTGACACAGAATCGCTGGACTGTTGGCGGGTGTGGCCGTACGGTCCGTGTTCCCTCGCGATGGCCTGGTGCCCGCGAGACGGGACGGGGCCCCCGGCGGTGCAACGCCGGAGGCCCCAGCAACCCCGAACGGCCCGTCAAGAACCAACCCGGCGGTAAGGGCGTGCAAGCCCGCCACCGCCAGACGAGGAGCTGCCCCGTGGAACACGCGGGAGCCGAGCCCTATTCCAACCCCAACTCCGTCAAGCCGGTATGGCCGCCTGTTGCCGTCCCCGGCCAGCCGAACGCCCATGCTCTGCCGTCACCGGAAGAGCCGCCCACCGTCATGCCCGACCCCGCCCCGGTCTCCGAGGGAGAGCAGGTGCTGACAGAACTGCGGGAGCAGATCCGTCGGTACGTCGTGCTGCCGAGCGAGGAAGCCCTCACGGCGGTCACCCTGTGGGTGGCGGCGACCCACCTGCAGACCGCATGGCAGCACGCCCCGAGGCTGGCCGTCGTCGGGCCGGCCAAGCGGTGCGGCAAGTCGCGGCTCCTCGACGTGATCGCCGAGACCGTCCACGATCCGCTGATCACGGTCAACGCCTCGGCCGCAGCGGTGTTCCGGTCGATCACCGATACCCCACCGACCTTGTTGGTCGACGAGGCCGACACGCTCTTCAGCTCCGTGAAGGTCGCGGAGAAGAACGAAGAGATGCGCGGCCTGCTCAACGCGGGACACCAGCGCAACCGCCCCACCCTCCGGGTCTCCGGTCCCAATCACGAGGTCGCGAAGTTCCCCACGTTCGCGATGGCGGCCCTCGCAGGCATCGGCGACCTGCCCGACACGATCATGGACCGGTCGATCGTCATCCGCATGCGCCGCCGCAGGCCGGGCGAGAAGGTGGCGGAGTTCCGCACCTTCCGCGACACCCCGGCCCTCCATGCACTCCGCGACCGGCTTGCCGCATGGCTGGCACCGCTCCACGCCGAGGCGATGGAGTTGACACCGGTCATGCCGGTAGAAGACCGAGCGGCTGATACCTGGCAGCCACTGGTGTGCGTCGCCGACCTCGCGGGAGGCCAGTGGCCCGACCTCGCCCGCACCGCCTGCCGGGTCATGGCCAAGCACGAGGCCGAGCACGACCAGGACAGCAGCAGCCTGGGCATCCGCCTCCTGGCCGACATCCGCCGGGCCTTCGCCACCGATGGGAACCCGCCGGCTATCCGCACCAGCCGTCTCCTCACCCTCCTCAACGAGGACGACGAGACGCCCTGGCCGGAGCACACCGCCAACGGCCTCACCCCTCGCGGCCTGCAGATCCTGCTCAAGGAGTACGGGATCAGCTCGGCCACCCGTCGCTTCCACGGCGGCGTCCAGGCCAAGGGCTTCACTCGACTGCAGCTCGCCGACTCCTGGGCGCGCTACTGCCCCGAGTCCACGCCGGATTCCACGACCGGCGCCTGACCTGGCACGACTCGTCGCGACTCGTCTCCATGCAGGTCAGCGCGGGGACGAGTCGGAGACCGACAACGAGTCGACTCGACATCACCGATGCACCCGTACCTGCTCTGACCAGGCGTGCAACGAGTCGCGACGAGTCTCCCAGACCACGGCCACGTCAGCCCCCGCATTCTGGAGCACCGCGCTTGCCTGCACCGCACACCGCCCCATCCGCTTCCCCGGTGCCGCTGGCCGCCGCGATCCGCATAGGTGTGGCGCTACTGGCCGTGGCGGCCTTCGCGCTCTCCTATGACGCCCTGCGGCAGATGGCCGCCGCCAGCCACATCCACCCGGCGCTCACCTACGCCTTCCCGCTCGTCATCGACGGGTTCATCGCGATCGGAATCGGCGCCTTGCTCACCCTGCGGGAAGCGCCTCTGTCCGCCCGCCTCTATGTCTCGGCGCTGGTCGGCATCGCGACCGCCACAAGCATCTGGGCCAACGTCCTGCATGCCATCCGCCTCAACGAGCAGGCCCGCCACACAGGACTTGTCCTCGACGACATCACCGTCGGCGTTATCTCCGCCATCGCGCCACTCGCCCTGGCCGGAGCCGTGCACTTCTACCTTCTCGTCGCCCGGCGCCCGACCGCCCCCGACATCGAGGGCCACGGCCACAACAACAGCCAGACACACACCAGGGGAAACACGGCCAGCGCTACAGCACCGTTCCCCGCCACGAATCCCAAGACCGTGGATGAACCGGCCACCGAGCATGTGGCGGAAGCCGCGCACCAGCACGCCAGGCCCGGAGGCAACCAGCCAAGCCTCTCTCTGGAAGAGGCCATCGACATCGGCCGCACAGCCCCCCTCGGCCGGGCCGGGCGCGTCTCGCGCCGCAACATCGAAAAGGCGATCCGCGACAAGGGATTCGGCATCTCCCGCAGCCGCCTGGATGACGTCAAGAACCTGCTGCAGGCCGAACTCGACCAGGCCGCCGCAGGTACCGGCTGAACCCCAAATCCCACGTCACCCCTGCCCGCCTCTCCCGCGCAGCAGCACGAGAGGGGCGGGCCCTCACCCGCACCACCGCTCGCAGGAGCCCACATGCATGACGCAAATGACGAACTCGAACTCCTCTCGTCCCAGCAGCGGATGACCACCGCCCCAGCTTCAGACGCAGCAAGTTGTCGGGTAAGGAGTCCTTACCCGGCCTCCGCCCCAGGGGTGGCGGAGGCGTCCGGCGCCGAGGGGGCGCCGGAGTCGGGCGACCTGGGGGAGCCGCCCGGGGGAGAGACCAGCCAGTCGTCGCCGAGCGCGCCACCAGAGCCTGCCCCGCGTCGCCGTCTGCGCGAGCCCCAGCTGCGTGAGAAGCGTGTGCACCCCCGCTACAACGACGACGAGTTCGCCCTCCTCCAGGAAGCCGCTGGCCTGAGCCACATGGCGCTCGGTGGCTACGTCGCCGAGTCGTCGCTCGCCGCTGCCCGCTCCGACGACCCCACCGCAGCCGTCGCCGACTACCGCGCCGCGGTCAAGGCACTGATGAGCGCCAACGGACAGCTCGGCAAAATCGGCAGCAACCTCAACCAGCTCACCCGGCACCTCAATGAGGACGGCGCCTGGCCCCACCACGACCTCGTCCAGCGGCTCCTGGCACGAGTCGAGGCATCCATCGCCCGGCTGGACACCGCCATCGGCCGCGTGACCACGGGGCGGTGATCCGGTGATACCCAAGATCATCCTCGGCAAGGGCCCACACGCCACCCGCCGCACGGTCGGCTACCTCTTCGGCAAGGGCCGGGCCAACGAGCACACCGACCCCCACCTGGTGGCCTCTTGGAACGGATTCGCCCCCGACCCCGGCCGCAGCCCGCACCGCAACCCCAAGGACGTGGCCGACCAGCTCGCCACACAGCTCGACCAGCCCGTACGGATGCTCGGTGACAAGGCCCCGAAGTTCACCGTGTGGCACTGCCCCGTCCGTGCCGCGCCCGAGGATCCGGTCCTGACCGACGAGCAGTGGGCGGACGTGGCGCGCCGGATCGTGGCCGCCGCCGGCATCGCGCCTGACGGGGATGAGGGGGCGTGCCGGTGGGTGGCCGTGCGCCACGCGGACGACCACATCCACATCGCCGCCACATTGGTGCGCCAGGACGGCCGACGCCCGCGCCGCGACTACGACCAGCGCGCTGTCCAGAAGGAGGCCCGCAAGATCGAAGTGGACTACGGGCTCCGGCGGCTCAAGCCCGGCGACGGCACCGCCGCCAAGCGACCGACCAGCAAGGAGCACTTCAAGGCCAAGCGCCAGGGCCAGGACGCCACAGCCCGCGAGGTCCTGCGCCTGCGGGTACGCCGTGCGGTGGCCGCCGCATCCAGCGAGGCCGAGTTCTTCACGTTGCTGGACGCGATGGGCGTGACCGTGCGGCCGAAGACCGGGCCCTCCGGCGACGTGCTCGGCTACAGCGTCGCCCTCCCCGGAGACGTCAACAAGCACGGCGAACCTGTGTGGTTCTCCGGCTCCACCCTCGCCGGCGACCTCTCCCTGCCCAAGATCCGCCAATGCCTTGCCGCCACCGGTCCCGAGCCGATCGCCGTCCGGCCGGGCAATCCGTGGCACCAGGCTGTCGCCGCCACCGAACGCATCCCCGGCCATCTCACCCGCGGTGACGACCACGTGGCCCAGGGGCAATTGGCCGCGCTCGGCGCGGTCCTGGACCTTCTGCCGATCACCGCCCCGCCTGTGGCGAAGGCCGAACTGCAGCAGGCCGCCGCTGCCTTCGAGCGCGCCACCCGCTCCCGGATCACCGCCGACCGCGACAGTGCACGCGTCCTGCGCCGCAGCGTCCAAGCCATCTGGAGCCATCCCCGTACGGCAGGCGACGGGTCGGGGGCGGCGATGCTGCTGGACGCCGCGCTCACCGCGGTGGTGTTCGCAATGCACTGGCACCACAAGCACCAGCACGCCCAACAGGAGGCGGCAGCCCGGCAGACCCTCGTCCACCTCCAGGCCGCCTACGGACCGATCGTCGAACCTGCACTCGGCGACCTCGCCTGCCGGGCTCCCGGCCAGCAGACCAAGCACCGCTACGCCCACCACCTACGGCAGGCCGTCCCCGAACATGCCGAGCGCATTGTGGAAGACCGGGCCTGGGACGCACTCGCCACCGTGCTCGCCGAGGCAGAGGCGCGGGGCCACGGCGCGGTCACGGTCCTCGACCAGGCGCTCAGCCAGCGTTCCCTGGACGACGCCCGCCACCCCGCCAGTGCGCTGACCTGGCGCATTCAGCGACTCGGCCAGCGCCACGCCCGTGGCCCTCGGGCGCAGGCCGCTCTGGCCCGCAGCACCGCGCTGCGGCCCACCGCGACGGCCTCCACCGCAGCAGCGGTCCCGTCCTCGCAACAATCATCAACCCGACGGCGCCGCCGCTGAGCGTGAGCCCTTCAGGCGACTGAGGTGCTGCCGTACGCCGTCGGCCAGTTCGGCGTAGAAGGGCACACGTGCGGCTGCCTGGAGGATTTCCGTGCAGGCGGTCAGTTCGCCGATGCGGCCGGCCGGGGTGTCCAGTACGTGGGCGAATTCCTTGCGGATGCGCTCGGCGACGTCCGGCGCCGGCAGGGAGTGCAGGTAGAGGGTCGCGGCGTCGTAGCCGAGGGGTGCCGTGCCCCAGCCCTCCCAGTCCAGGAGGGTCAGTGCCGGGCCGGTGAGGTTGGCCCAGTGGAGGTCGCCGTGGGCCGTGGTCCAGGTGATCTCGCCGGGGGTGATGCCGGTGAACTCCGGTACGCGGCGCCGGATGTACTGCTCGCGCACCGCCTGGCGGCTTGTACCGACGAGTGCGAGGTGCGCCAGGGCCCGGTGGAGGTCCTGCCACCAGGTGTCCGGGAGGTCTGCCTGGCGGTGGAGTACCGGGCTCTTGGCCACCGGCGGCGTCGTGACGATCTCGTAGTGCTCCGCCCGGTAGTCCCAGTCGTCTGCCGACCAGTCGCACAGACCGAGCAGCCGGGGCCGGGGCACCGCGGGCGGCAGGGACTGTTCCGCCTCCCGGGGGCCTTCCCACAACTTCCCGCCGCTCTTCCCTTGAGGGTCGCTCACCAGTCGCAGCCATGCGACACCCGTGGGCGTGTGGACGGCCGCGGACAGCGTCCTGCCCGCGTATCCCCACACTTCTCCGCCCGTGGTCTCGACGAGGCCCATCAGGGCACAGGCGTGCCCGCGGGCGGAGAGCATGCGGTCCCTGACAGCAGGCTCAGGGGCAGTGAACATCGTCGGCTACCTTCTCCGGCTGACGGCGGCGACACCGGCCTCGACCAGCTCGGAGACAAGGGCTGCGACGTGGCCGACGGGGAGCCCGGAGCTTACCGACAGTTCGCCCAGGGTTGCGGTGGTTCCGTTCAGAAGGAGCTTGATCACAGCGAGGACCGGACGGCTGAACGTCCATTCCTGGCCGCCGGCGCTGAACACGACGTGGCCGATCTCGTCCACGCCGTACCAGGCTCCGGCAGCGGTGAGCCGGACGCACAGGCTCTCGTCCGCGGGGATGCCGTCCACGAACGGTAGTGACGGCATCGGCCGACCGGGATCGGTGCTGCCCCGGGCGTTGATGAACTCCTCGATCACCCCTTCATGCAGGGCATCAGCGAACTCCTTGCGCAGGGCTTGGAGATACGTGGTCCGTTCGTCCGGCGGAGCGAAGTACGGCAGGTTTGCGCGGACGGTGTTCGAGACCCGCAGTTGGTCCGCGAGCCAGGTCAGGAGGTCTGCTCCGGTGGTGGGCTTGAGGCCGCAGGTCAGGTGGAGGGACCGGCCTTCGGTAGCGGCGACGGCGTGCCACCACCCGCGGGGCAGATAGAGCATGTCCCCGGCCTGGAGGACGATCTCTGCGACCGGGGCCCCGGTTGGTGGTTCGGGGGCCTCGGTGTCGACGCGCAGTGGGTCGATCCGGGTGGCGCCGTAGATCTTCCACCGCTTGGCGCCTTCGAGTTGGACGACCACCACATCGTGGTCGTCCCAGTGGACGCCGAAGCCTTCCTTCGGAGTCCATGAGGCGTAGAGGTTGACCTGCACGTCGGTGCGGAAGTGCCGCTCCAGTGCGGTCGCGAGGTCTTCCACACCGGGGTGCAGTGCGTCCACGGCGTCCAGGACGAGCGAGGCGCCGTCCTTGAGCTGGTGGTGCAGGTTGGCGGGCTCGATCCGGTGCCAGACCATGTGGCGCTTGGACACCACGGGGTGGGAGTAGCTGTGTTGCGGGAGCTGGCTGCCGTCGTTGAAGAGCCGCAGCCGTGGGGGTTCGAGGCGGTGCCGGGCGATGATCTCGTTGAGGTCGTCCCAGGTGAACAGGTCCGAGAAGTCGCCGACGCGCGGCCAGAGGCGATAGGTGCGGCCGAACACCTCGGCGGGGAAATCCCCGCCGAGGCTCCGGACCGCCGAGGAGATGGCGGTCATCTACGGCTCCGATCAGTCGTTGCCGTCGCCCCTGCCGGTGCCGCCGCCGTCGCTCAGCCGGTCCTGGCTGCGGGCGGCCTGCACGGGACGCTTCGAGACGATCAGTTCGTTCATCGCATGTTCCTTTCTCTCCGGTTCTCCCACCGGGGTTCCGGTGGGAAGTGCTGTGGGCGCCTAGACAGGCGGCGCCGGGTCGGTGTCGGGTGCGGAGACCGGGGCTGTCAGGGTGTGGTCCGCGTCCTGCTGCACGGTGACGGCCAGGAGCGTGAGGGTGGCCGATGCTCCCAGCAGCCACAGGCGCCCCAGCCAGACGTCCAGTCGCGGCTCCCCGCTGCGGTGGCGGCCCCTGGCTCCGTGCTCGGACCACGTCACCTCACGCCCCCTGTTCGTGGTGGATCTGGCGGAGGAGCTGCTGGACGGAGCGGGCCAGCGCCTGAAGGCGACGCGCGGCCGACACCAGCCCCTCGCCGGGCCCGGCCCGCAGCTGGAACTGGGCGTTGTCGATCTGGGCGTGTTCCCGATACCGGGCGACCTCGCCCGGCCGGTGCTCCTGGACGTGCTCTTCGGCCTGCTCGATCAACGGGCCGAGGTGCCCCTTGAGCGTGTCGATCAGCCCGAGGACCTCGTCGTACGGGGGAAGGACGATGGTGGAGCGGAGAGCTGCGGTGATGTCCGCCTGGATCTGGTCGATGCCGTCGGTGCCCGTCGGGCGCAACTGATCTGGCAGCGGCTGCTGATCGGCACGGGTGGCATCCATGGTGCAACTCCTCGAAGTCGGTGGTGGTAGGCACCGCCGCCAGGAGCGAGGAGAGGCCGGCCGTACGCGGCCCTGGCGGCTGAGTACGAGTCAACCGCCGGAGCAACAGGCAGATCCGCAACCGGGTTGCGAGGTAGTAATCCCTTTGCGGGTGGGTCAGTTGACGGCCACGCCCGCGCGGCCGGCGAACGCCCGCACACCCGGGAGGGTCCGGTCATGCCGGAGCAGACCGCTGGCCAGGTTCTTGACCGACCCGCGCCGGATCTCCTGCGGTGCGGCTCGTTCGGCCGCCAGCAGCGCCCGGTAGCACTGCTCGGGCTTGCCCCACTGGTCGAAGCACCGGGCCACGTCGGTGAAGAAGCGCCCCTGCCGCTCGGCGGTCGGCAGAGCCGCGGGGTTGATGGTCCTGGCCAGATCGATCGCCTGCCCGGCATCACCGAGCAGGTAGTGGACCGACAGCTGGTGCAGCAGCACCTGCTGGGTACCGGTGTCCGTGCGGGCCTCGGGGCTCGTCCGGCCGATTTCGGCGGCTTCGGCGGCCTCGCCGATCAGCCCGTGCGCGGTGGGCCGATCGCCCATCTTGGCCGCCGTGTACGCGGCAGTGGCCAGCAGCGAGACACCCGCGGACAGCCGGGCGGCCTCGGGAGTGCTGCGATCCGCCCGCACGTCCTGCGCGGCCCTGACGGCGATATCGGTGGCGCGTGCGAGGTGGCCTTGGCGGCGCCAGGCACTGGACACCATCCGGTGCGCCTCGGCGGTCGTCAGGGCATCGCCACCGATCCGCGCAGAGGTCAGCGCACGGTCCGCAGTGATGGCCACCAGACCGTCCTCGCCGAGCTTGATGCACAGCCGAGTGGCGATGTTGTAGAGGTCGGCGACGGCGGTGGCCGACAGCTCCGCCGGCTCCAGGCCCTGAGCTTGCGCGATCCTGCCGGGCAGGTTCCGGGCCAGCGTGTCGTAGCGGGCGGCTCGGAATTCCTCTCGGGACGCCCTCACTTCGGCAGCGACGCCGGCCGGTGACACCTCACCGCGCTTCGACACGGCGGAAGTGCCGTAGAGCAGGTGGTCTTCCAAGGGCGCGAGGGTGCTGGCCTCGGCTGGAGAGGCACCGGCCAGGGGGGTGGTGAAGACCACCGCCGCAGCGGCCAGAAGTTCGCGGCGTCGCACGGGGTCGTCCCCCTCCTCTGGACCAAGATTGCGATCAACCCTAGCCGAGGTGGGCCGACGCCGGGTCGATGTCGGCGCTGGCCCGGACGGCGCAACAGCGAGAAGGTCGAACAGGGGAACATCCAAGGCATCAGAGATCTGACGCAGCGCATCCAGACTGTTGACCGGGATGACATCCCGTTCGACCTGAGACACCCAGCTCTCCGACCGGTCGATCATCGCAGCCAGGTCCCGCTGCGGCCATCCCTTGCGCCTGCGCGCCTTGGCGATCGTCTTACCGAGTGTCAGTTCGCTTCCCGCCATTGGGCAACGCCCCCGAAGTCCCGTATCCGCATCGCGTGAGCACGCAACGGTACTGGCGGGAGGCCCCCGGCTGTAGGGCGCAAGACAGCCAGAACCGAGCAGATCTCGACTGAGTCTGCACTCTCCACGGTTGCGGGAAAGCGCCCGCGAATATGAAGCCGATCATGTCGACTGCTATCAAGCGCAGTACCTTCGGCCGGGCGACCTCTCCCCCTGCTCTGCGGTGCCTCAAAGAAGCTCCACCTGCGCAGACCCTGCCTCCGTGACCGATTACCTCAAGGGTCCGATGTTCCGGGCCGCACTCGGAGCGCTTGCCGATTCTGCTCACCTTCAGAAGTCGCGAGCGATACGAATATTAGGCTATCCGGGTGGCGACATTTACATTCCCTGAAGAGTCGGTCTAACCTCACATCGCGAACGAACCAACCCGGTCGAATCGGAATACAAATACACCGAGGGTGGAGATAATTGGAACAGGCGAAAATCAGGCTTTCCGACATCAAGGCTGACGCGCTCACTCCAGTCAGGTTCAAGAACATCGATGGCCTGACGACATCGATCAGAACATCCGGCCTGCGGGAACCTGTAATGGTTGCAGAGAAAGATCACCTACTCCTGAGTGGCGCCAGGCGCTTTGAAGCATGCAAAAGAGCTCACGTACATTTCGTGGACGCCTTTTTCCCTTCGAATGTCGTAGAAGGGTCGCTGGAGTTGCGTCGCCATTTCGACAATCCAGATCCGCTCTACTCGCTCCCCATGGGCGTTACTGAGCGCGTGGAGGCCGCCTTTCTCCTGCACCGCCTGCCACCTCCAGTCGGGGAGGAGAACGGCTTCAGGCGAGACACGCACACTGCCGCCGCAGCAGGGCTGCCGCCTAAGATTTACGCGGCTCTGAGATCCACCATCCGGAAGGCCGGAAGAGGGGAAGAACCTTCCCTGAACGCCATGCAGGAGAAAGCCCGGAAGACGCTTTCCCTCATGGTAGAGGCTGTAGAAAACCCTCCTCCGCAATTCCCACTGGCATCCCTTGTCGGCATGCTCCACCAGCTGCTTTTGCAGGAGATCTGTCCGGACACGCTCGAGTCTTGCTTCCCGTACCTCAACGGAGGAACTGACACCAAAGACAATCGCCATCAAAAAGGCGGAAGTGCCCGAATTTCAAGGTCCGGGAGTCGCGCCCCAAAAAAGGAATTCGACTACATTCGAACTGCAGATGTAGTCACGGGAACCCTCGAAGGACTATCCTGCGTAATCACCGATGAACTGACAGATTCGGAGCATTACGAATACGTGCTTAAGGCGCTCAAGGAAGCCCGAAGAATGTCACACGTTTACGTGAAGAAAATGGAGAAGATGCGAAATGAGTAGCAGGATCCAGCACACTGTGGAAATTGAACTTATCGAGCCCAGTCGAGTGACAACCGACCGGCACGTAAACACCCGACCGGTGGACAACGCCTGGGTGGCCCGCAAGCTCAGGGAAGGGTTCGACGTGGGACGCCTTGGCGTCCCCCAGGTTTCCGCCCGTCCAGACGGCACCTATATCTGGCTTGATGGACAGAACCGTGGAGCCCTCTGCGTCGCTGCTGACCACGGAGACACCAAGATTGGAGTGAAGGTATTCCGCGGACTGACCACGCAGCAAGAAGCCGAGCTTTTCCTGGGGCTCAACGACAACCGTCGCGTACAGCCTCTGTACAAATTCATGGCCGAAGTTACCGCAGGGCATCCCGAAGCGTTGGCGATCACTCGAGCGGCGCATGATCACGGATGGATCATTTCAGATTCAGGTTCCAGCAACTCCATCATCGCGGTCGCCGCCCTACGAAAGATCTACGGGAAGTCATCGGAGAAGGGACAGCTCCTCAGGCGGACGCTGAGGATCGTGACGGATGCTTGGGGTAACAGTCCTAACGCTGCGAACAGTTACGTGCTGCTGGGAGTGGCTTCCGTCCTTTTCGAGTTTCCTTTCCTCGACTCCGATGCGCTAGTGCGGAAGCTCTCCAAGTCTGCGGGCGGACCGGCCAGCCTCCTGGGTAAGGGCCGGGGCTTCAAGGCAGTCACCGGAGGCACAGTCGTCGAGGGCATTGCCAAGGTGGTCCGCGACACGTACAACTCTGGTAGACGGTCCGGGAAGCTCACAACGGACTCTCGGGAGCCGTTCTGAGGGCAATGCTGGTGTGGTCTCAGGAGGCTAGACGTGAGGGCCACACGGCACTCCCTCATCTCCACCCCATGGTTCGGGCTGAGATGTCGAGGGTGCTCCACCGCAGGTCACTACACCTTCGGCCCCTGCGCGAACTGGCCGATGAACACTTGGGAAGCGTGCTGGCGAAAGCACCCCATCGAGCACCTTGCGCGAGCCACACTGCGACTGATCCATTCACGCTCGCGCCCATCTCCGCGCCCACTCGGGCAGCCCGGCAGCACATCAAACCGCCGCCCGTCCGGGTCATGCCACCAACGTGCCTAGCAAGGGGTAAACCGTGGTCGATACGGGTGTCCCAGCGCACCCCGTAGCCTGTCCACCAGCGCACGTTTACGCAGGTCAGACACTACCCGACAGGCGTGAGCGCCCGTTGATTCCCAAGCTCAGGGCACAGGATAGGTCGGCGGCGCGTGGCCAAAGCTGATTGGCAACCAGTCATTACGGGGGCGGCGGAGGGTTCCGGAGGCACACGAAGCAATCGCCGGACTGGGGCTGAGGAAGGTGGGATGGTGATTCGACTCCATCAGCTCTCGTCTCACGGGACTTGGGTGAGGAGCCGGGCATCCGACAGGAGGGCGACAGGCCGTGACGGAACAGCGCTGCGATCGCTGTGATCTCATCATCGGGGCGGGGTGCGCATGCCCGTCCGAGGGTGTGGCTCCTCGCATTGTTGGCGGCCAGGCACCGAAACAGGCCAGCCGCCACGGGCAGCCGCCCCACGCCATCATCGTGTCGCCCGCGGGGAACGCTCACCTGCCTGGCTGCAATCACCTCTCCGACAGCGAAATCGCTGGGCCGAAGTTCGGCTGGGTGGCCGGCCCCGATCCAGATGCCTGGTCCCGCATATCGGAGTCGGAGCCGCTGCGAGCCACCGAGGGCAACACCGGGCGAGTGGCGACCCGTCGCTGTCTGACTTGCGACACCTACGCGTAAGGCGCTGCGCCGAATGCCTGGTCAGCCGCCCGCCATGCGTGAGCGATGCGTGAGCGGACGGCGTGACACAGGCCGGTCGGAGGCTGGACCTGGCGTCAGCCATATGTCCTGTGACCAGGCAAAACCGGATACCGACCGACTACGTGGGACCGTCGGTCACGTGTTCGTCGGGTCTTTTAATCCATTGGTTCAGGGTTCGAGCCCCTGATGGCCCACCAGAAGCGGACGGGAGAGCCGTCCGCAGCGCCCACCGGCGCCCCCGAGGGCCCGGGCCGGAGACGGTCCGGGCCCTTCGTCGTCCCTTCCGTCGCGCGCGGTCCCAAGTGGGCCCGGCCCGCGGGCGATCCTGGGGCGGGCGTCCCGCGATGGCCTCGTCGCCCCCGGATGACCCGTCCGGCCCCCGGTGATTCGCCGCCCCGACCCGTACCGGCAACCCTGGGGACGGCGGGACGGCCACCCGGGTGCCCGTGCGGGCGGGCGGCGGGCGAAGGGGCCGGTACGGATGCGCGACGGTGCGGCGCCCCCCGAGGGCGGTGGGGAGCGGCGGGCCCCGGTGTCCCCGGCCGTTCGCCGCCTGGTGGGCCGCGTCCCGCTCCTGCTGATCATCGGCGGGCTGGCCTTCGGCATGGCGGCGCCGCCGGGCTGCACCGCCGCCCCCTTCTTCGCCGCCGCCCCGCCGGTCGCCGCGCCGCTGTCCTCGCTGCGGACCACCGCGCTGACGGCCCTGGCGGCCACGCTCGGCGAGATCTGGACCGTCGTGTACCGCGGCGCCGGGCCGTCGCGGGGAGCCGCGGTGACGGAGATCGTGCTGGTCCTCGCCGTTTCTCTGCTGGCGCTCGCCCTCCACCGGGTGGTGCGGGCCGGCGGCCATCCGGCAGCCGTGCAGGAGGCCGCGGCCGCCCAGCGCGCCGTCCTGTCCACGCCGCCCGCCCGGCTCGCCGGGTTCGCCGTCGCCGCCCGCTACCGGGGTACGCGGGCGGCCTCCGGGACCGGCGGCGACCTCTACGCGGTGCAGGACACCCCGCACGGCGTACGGCTGATCGTCGGCGACGTACGGGGCAAGGGCCTGCCGGCGGTGGCCTCCGCGATGACCGTCCTCGGCGCGTTCCGTGAGGCGGCGGATCAGGAGGCGAGCCTGGAGGCGGTGGCGGAGCGGCTGGAGCGGGCGCTGGAACGGGAGCGCGAGCGGGGCGAGGATCTCGACCGGTCCGAGGATTCCGATTGGTCCGAGGACTTCGCCACCGCCCTCCTGGCCGAGCTGCCCGCCGGGGAGCCGTCCGTCCTGCGGGTGCTCAACCGCGGCCACCCCGCCCCGCTGCTGCTCGCCCCGGACGGCGGGCTGCGCGAGCTGCTCCCCGCGGAGCCGGGGCTGCCGCTGGGGATGAGCGCGGTGGGCGGCCGGACCGGCCGGCCGGACGAGACGTTCTTCCCGGCCGGTGCCCTGCTGCTCTGCTTCACCGACGGGGTGAGCGCGGCCCGCGACCTCTTCGGCCGCAGCTACCACCCGCCGGGCAGACTGCGCGGCGGCCGCTTCCCGGGCCCGGACGTCCTCCTGGACACCCTCATCGAGGACGTCACCCGGCACACGGGCGGCGAACCGGCCGACGATCTGGCCCTGCTGGCGGTGCAGCGGCCGATAGGGGAGTAGAGGGGTAGGGGGAGTCGGGGGCGGGGCGGGGTGTGCCCCCGCGCCACCGGCGCCCCCGACCTGACCGGTGTACCCGGCGTTGACGACCATGATCCGACGCCACTGCTCTCACGTTCCGTAACTGAGGTCCATCCCTCCGCATAACAACTGACGCACAATCACCACGAGATCGTTTAGAGCCGGGTGGGCGACTCGCCCGTTTGCGACCCCGATCCGCCGCAAAGTCCCAGCCCCGGCTCGTGTGCCGGCCGTATCGATTCGCGGGAAGGCTTGGAATTCGGATGCGATCTCTATTACTGTCCGATAACGCAGCGCGGTCGTCCCAGCCGCCGCAAGAGGCGGCACCGTGCGCTGACGCCGAATCCCGCACGCGCTTTTCACGCACCCCCAGCACCTCGAACTGCACCAAGGGAACCGGGGAACCACTTCCTTGGGGTGAATCGGACGCCCTCCGCCAGCGGGCGCCCGTAGGAGACCTTCCTGCTCCGAACCCGTCAGCTAACCCGGTAGGCGAGAAGGAAGGAAAGGAGTGCGCCTCCGTGGCGTCCAACAGGCCTGCCCCCGAGGGTCCGTCCGCCGACGAGCCCGATGACCGAGGTGCCTTCCTGGGCCCCGGTGAGCCGGACGGAAACGGCGACGGTCCGTGGGAGGAATGGAATCCCACCGAGGAATCCGTCCGTTCCGTCCGCGGTAAGCACCGGGTGGCCAAGCAGCGCGCCGGCGGCCTCACCCGCGGCGGCACGGTGCTGGGTGTCGGAGTGATCGCCGCGGTCGGCGCGAGCGGCATGGCCTCGGCCGAGGACCGCCCGCCGCTTACGATCTCGATGCCCGACGTCGGCGGAATGGCCGATGACCTCTCCGACGCCCTCCCGGACGCCGCGTCCCTCCCGGGCGTCGGCGGCCTCATATCCGACGCCTCCGACACCTCCGACGCGGATGCCACCACGGCCGCGGACGCCGCCCCGGCCTCCGGTTCCCCGGTGGCGGACGTCTCCGGCCCGCTCAGCCAGGCCTCCGGTGCGGGCGCGGACGACGGCGTCGCGGGCCCCGGTGAGGCGCTGCGCAGCCGGATCCTCCAGCAGGCCGACGTGCAACAGGGCGCCGGCGAGCAGGAGGCTCGCACCACCGCCGAGCACACCGCTCTCCAGCGTGCCGACAAGGAAGCCACCGCCCACCAGCAGTCGGCCGAGAAGGCCGCCGCGGCCAAGAAGGCAGCCGAGATGGAGGCCCAGCGCCAGGCCGAAGAAGCGGCCCGTCAGAAGGCCGAGGCCGCGCGCCTCGCCAAGCTGGCCCAGAGCTTTACCGCCCCCGTCGCCTCCTTCACGCTGACCGCCGGCTTCGGCGAGTCCGGCGACCGCTGGGCCGCGGACCACACCGGACAGGACTTCGCCGCACCGTCCGGCACGCCCGTCAAGGCGATCCACGGGGGCACCATCACCCAGGCCGGCTGGGCCGGTGCGTACGGCTACCGCATCGTCCTCAGGCTCGACGACGGCACCGAACTCTGGTTCTGCCACCTGTCCTCGATGGTGAAGACCTCCGGCAAGGTCGGCACCGGCGAGGTCATCGCCCGCGTCGGCGCCACCGGCAATGTCACCGGACCCCACCTCCACCTGGAGGTGCGCCCCGGCGGCGGCGACCCGATCGACCCGATGCCGTGGCTGAGGGATCACGGGATCAAGGTGTAACGCCGCTGCGGGTGGGGGCGGTGTCGGGCGCGGGGGTCGGGCCGCGGGGCCGGGGCACGGTCCTGGCGGCAGGAACACGGTTTTGGCGGTCTCGGGCTGTGACGCGGGGGCCGTCGGGCTGTGGCGCGCGGCTCCGGCTACCCGGTCGTCGCGAGGCCTCCCGGTAGTTGCGAGGCCCCCCGGCCCCAGGAATAGCTTCCGCCCCCGTGACGTTGAAACCACGCATGACCACGTCTCAGGGCCCCCACGCCCCCCGCAGCCCCAAGTCCCTCGGTTCGCTCTCGGTCTCCCCGCTCTCCCTGGGCGGCAACGTCTTCGGCTGGACGGCCGACGAGGCCGAGTCGTTCGCCGTGCTCGACGCGTATGTGGCCGGCGGCGGCAACTTCATCGACACCGCCGACGTCTACTCGGCGTGGGTCCCGGGCAACAAGGGCGGCGAGTCCGAGACCGTCATCGGCAACTGGCTGGCCTCACGCGGCAACCGCTCCGACGTCGTCATCGCCACCAAGGTCGGTGCCCACCCGGACCTCAAGGGCCTGTCCGCCGCGACGATCAAGACCGCGGTCGACGACTCCCTGACCCGCCTGCGCACCGACTACATCGACCTCTACTACACCCACTACGACGACGAATCGGTCGAGGTCGGGGAGTTCCTCACGGCCCTCGACGACCTCGTCCGGGCCGGCAAGGTCCGCGAGATCGCCGCCTCCAACATCTCGGCGCAGCGCCTGACGGAGTCGCTGGCGTTCTCCGACCGCGAGGGCCTGGCCCGCTACGTCGCCCTCCAGCCGCACTACAACCTGGTCTCCCGCGACACCTACGAGGGTGAACTCGCCGACGTGGCCGCCCGCAACAACGTGGCGGCGGTGCCGTACTACGCCCTCGCCTCCGGCTTCCTGACCGGCAAGTACCGCCCGGGCACCCTCACCGACAGCGCCCGCTCCGGTGCCGCCGCCAAGCACCTGGACACCGACCGGGGCCTGCGCGTCCTGCGGGCCCTCGACACCGTCGCCGCCGCCCACGAGGCCGAGGTCGCCACCGTCGCCCTGGCCTGGCTCGCCGCCCGCCCCACCGTCGCGGCCCCGATCGCCAGCGCCCGCACGGTCGAGCAGCTCCCGGCCCTGCTGGCAGTCGGCGACCTGACGCTCACCGACGCCGAACTCACCCTGCTGAACGAGGCATCGGCCTGATCCACGAGCCACCCACGGGCCGGGGCCGGGGCCGGCCGGCCGGAACAACCGGCCGACCCCGCCCCGTGCTCCGGCCCAGCCCCGTGCTCCGGCCTCACCCCTGCCGGCGGTCCACCACTGCCCACGACGCCGCGGCCAACCCACCCGCCACCGCACCCACCGAAGGCCACGCCCCGATCTTCTTCGCCAACGGATGCGACCCGACAAACGCCACCACATACGCGCCACTCAGCGCCGCCGCCGTCGCATTCCCCGCCTTCTGCCGCCACCCCTTGGCCGCCACGACCCCGGCGGCAGCAAGCGCCACCCCACCGAGCGGCCGCTTCTTGGTCCACCGGGCCACAGCATATCCACCCAGCAGGCCGGTTGCGGCGATCACGCCTGTCGGTACGCCGGTCATGGGGGACCTCCGCATCCGATAAGTACTCCCGACTGTACGTCGCCGGTCGGTAGAGTTCCGGTGATCTGGATTGGGGCAGGTTGAATGCTCTGGCCCAGTTACTCCCTCAGGTCCGAGTGCTGGCCGGGCCAGGGACCTTCTGCAGTCCGCTCGACAGCTGAGGCAGTTTCTACGGACGCCTGGACGCACCACTTTCCGTGATCATGGCACGCAGCATCCCGGGCGTACGCCACGATTCGCCGGCGTGGTTCCTGTGGCACATGCGATGGCAGTTGGAGCGCAGGAGCGCAAGGTCTTCGAGCTTGGTCTCACAAGGCCCTGAGACGTGGAGGGGTGTCACATGATGCACTTCGATGTAGTCCTTGCCGAGACCACCGTAGAAGCGTCCGAAGTGGAAGTCACAGACTTCGCACTGGAGGGGCTGCCCTATGCGGCGCGCTCTGTCGATCTTGCGTTGGCGGAGCTTGGGGTTCCGCTCGCGGGCGAGGGTCCACCGTGCGAGAAGGCGGCCTTCGAGCGCGGTGGCACCGTCTTCTGCTACTTCGTCCGGCTGCTCTGGGATCCGTGCGAGTTCTCCAGAGCTGATCCCGGCCTCGATGGCTTTCGCGGCCTTGAGCATGGTGACTGGGTCCGCGGTGAACCGGGCAATCATCTCGTGGTCGAGGCGGCCGCACCTGGTGGCCTTCCCCTGGTATGAGGGGTGGTTCGTGGCCAGGTCGGTGGTCTTACGGCTCACGCTGCCGGTGGACCGGAACCCGGGGATGCTTCGAGCCTTGTCGCCGTGAAGCGGCAGCGAGCGCAGCAGATTGGACAGTTCGTCGACACGCCAGTCGCCTTCCCGGAGTTCTCTCCAGCCGTTCTCCACGACTAGAGCGCACGCCAGCAGCAACTCATCCCACATCCACGACGGGCTCCGCATAGGCAATATCGTATGGGTGTTCGTTGTGGTGTGTGGGGTGATCTGATCAAGGCGGAGTGTGCCGCACACTTGGCGGAGACGAATTGTCAGTGGGGTCTGTCACCCTCTGTAAGGGCGGATCGCAAAGAGTGTCCGCCGTGGCAAGTCTGGAAGGAGGGTGCATGACCCGCACTGAGTCCACATTCACCTCGGTGGAGATCTGCGCAGGCGCCGGAGGTCAGGCCGTAGGCCTGCACAAGGCGGGGTTCAAGCACCGTGCGCTGATCGAGATTGATGCCAGTGCCTGCACGACCCTCAGGCGGAATGTTGAGGGCAACCCGGAGTGGGACGGCTGTGAGGTCATCGAAGCCGATCTCACGGACTTCGACCCGGCGAGGCTGGGGCTGGAGCCCGGGGAGCTAGATCTCCTTGCCGGCGGAGTCCCCTGCCCGCCGTTTTCCGTCGCCGGCAAGCAGCTTGGCCAGGACGACGAGCGGGATCTGTTCCCCACCATGCTCGATCTGGTCGCCGAGCTGCAGCCCAAGGCTGTGATGATCGAGAATGTGCGGGGCCTGCTGGACCAGAAGTTCGAGCACTACCGCGAAAACGTGATCCGGAAGCGCCTCGAAGAGGCGGGCTACACGATCTGCTACTGGAAGGTCCTGGAAGCCTGTGACTACGGGGTACCGCAGCTCCGGCCGAGAGCCATCCTCGTTGCCATGCGCGAGGACTACGCCCGGCACTTTGTCTGGACTGAGCCGGGGAAGCTGCAGCTGATCACTGTGGCTGAGGCACTGGCTCCTTCGATGCTCCAGCGCTTCCGGGCGAGCGGTGAGCACCCGCGGTGGGAGGGGGCTTACGCGGAGCGCTGGGAAAGCGCCTACAAGAAGTGGCGCGATCGAGCTGAACTGGGCACCGTGGCTCCGACACTGGTCGGCGGCTCCAAGAAGCACGGCGGGGCCGACCTTGGTCCGACGCGCGCGAAGGAAGCATGGCGGAAGCTCGGAGTCTGCGGCCTGGGTGTCGCCAATGAGCCGGCCGAACTCAAGGATCCGGAGCGTGACCTGTATGCGGAGCGCGGCCCAAAGCTCACAGTGAGTCAGGCTGCCCTTATCCAGGGCTTCCCAGAGGAATGGCAGTTCCCAGGTCGCAAGACCGCAACCTACCGGCAGGTTGGCAATGCGTTCCCGCCGCCAGTCGCAAGGGCTGTCGGGGAACAGATCCTCGCCGCGCTGAAGGCTGGGCAGGTGAGGGGCACGGCGGAGAAGGGGCAGGCAGGCCTGCCCGATGTTCCTGCCCCCTCATGCCCGCCTGGCGCGAAGCCTGCTGACCACCGCGGCAATCTGGAGAGCGCAGGCGTCCGGTGACTCGTGCTCCCAGAAACGGAGTACGGTCCAGCCGGCTTCGCTGAGACGCTGATCAGTGTCCCGGTCGCGCGCGATGTTCCTCGCCACCTTGTCTGACCAGTACCCGGAGTTGGTCTTCGGTGGGACATAGTGTTCAGGACAGCCATGCCAATAGCAGCCGTCGATGAATACCGCGACCTTTGCCGGGCGGAAGACCATGTCAGCCGTCCGGCGGAGGTCAGGTAGGGGCTTTGCTGCGACCCGGTAGCGAAGCCCCTTTGCATGCACCAGCCGACGGATCAGCCGCTCAGGTTCGGTGTCCCGGCTTTTGATCGCCTGCATGTTCCTACGACGGGCAGCCGAGGAAGCCCAGGAGCCACTGGGCGGCGACCAGTGATCGTCGGGTGACTTGTGCATCTATGAAACTCCAGGAGCCTTCTGTCCGTTTACCAGCGAACCAGAGTGGTCGCCAGTTCCTTGTAGGGGAGCACCCGGCGCTGCTCCACGCACTCCGTCCAGTCATCTTGCTGCTGCGCGGTGCCTCTTGTCGCCACGGCATGCGCTAGTGATTCGAACGCTATGTGATAGACCGCATCAACTTCCCCCGTGCCCCGTGCGATAGCAGCGATACGGCTGGGCATCGGCTCGGCGGTGACTGTCACAAGGTGCGGCTGACGGCCCCTGCGATGCCGGATCATCTGAATGAATTCGTGCCTGATGTTCTGGACTCGGTCCGACCGGATCGTCCACTTACAGGAAACGGCTGCGTGAAGAAAAGGCCCGTCGGTGCGGGAATCTGGCGCTTCAAGTCCCACTGTCACGTCAGGCTTGATCAGGTAGTCCCGGCCGATCGCCACACGCAGTTCCTGGCTCTGCTTGACCAGATCGTCGACGCGGCGCAAGTGGGAATACTGAGCAAACGATGTCACGATCGCTTTGCGGTCAAGCTGCCAGGGGCGGGAGGGGTCGATGTTCCGCAGTGAGGTTGAAAGGTCGTCCCTGACCCGGTGTTCCAGTACGGTCCCGGGCTTGGGTGGCAGCCCTTCGGTCAGCGACCGGGTGAATCCGAGGTGGTCGAGCATGGCGCCCGCCAGCGCTATCGACTGCTCATTGTCAGAGTCGGCGAAATTGGGCACGACCCGGCCGGTTTTGTCGGCTTTCTTCCAGCCGAGGAGGTGTTCGGTGAAGGGGGAGGTCATGTCTGATGGCTCCTCGGCTATTTGGTGTGTGAAGGGAGGGCGGGCGCTGTCTGCTGGGCGTCTTGTGCCGATGCGCAGGCCCATCGCTGACCGTCGAGAACGATACTCGGGCGGCTGGTGTGTTCCGCTGGAATCCTGGCGACCCGCACGCTGACGAACTCACCTTCTCCAGGAACTGGAATCTCCAGCCCGGCTGCAATCCTCCGGTGGCTTGCGTAGTCGCCCATGATGAGGATTCCCTCGTCCCGGAGCGCTGACCGCGAGCCGCCATTGCCTCGCACACGCTTCATGTAGTCCTTCTGCTGAGCCACGGTGCGGACTACGTTACGGCTGATGCGCCGCTTCTGGACGCGGCGGAAGAGTTCGTTGAGACGGCCCTGACCAGATGGCTGCGCGAACACAGATGCGCGGTCCGCAGCGTCCATGTGGAGCAGGACGTTTTCGGGCAGCTCGGCATCCCGCCACAGCCACATGATTCTTTTGCGGTGCTCAGCCTTCACTGTCAGCTTCATGTCACGGTTGTTGCCGCCATTGAGCCATGCAGACTCTATCCGCATCAAGCCCGCGCTCCACTGGCTCTTGTAGTCGTCAGCCCAAACCAGAAGACACAGATGACCCTGGGCTTCGGGCGGGATCATCCAGCCGCCGAACTGCTGGGAGTACTTGCAGTCGACGTCGATGCCAGCAATCTGGTAGTCCATGTCGACGCCGTCACTGAACTTGAACTCGCGTTGCAGATTGATCTCGACCACGGTGCCTGCGTGTGTCTTCTCCGTTTTGAACAGCGTCGTCCAGTCGTAGCGGCCTGTGACTTCGCCGTTGAGGAGCTGGTCAATGGTGTCGCGCAGAACAGAGGCGAAGCGGCTCCCGGAAGGGTCCAGGCGCAGAAGGCGCTCCCGTACAGTCGTCAGCTCGCTGTCAGCGGCCGCCACTGAAGCAGCAGAGACGTTCGCGGCAGCGGAATAGTCCAGAGGGAGCATGAACGGACCTCACGTGTGTGGGCAGCAAAGGAGCCGGCGGATAGCCAGATGGATTCCTGAAGGCATGAGTGGTCAAGCATCCCAACGGCTAAGCGGGGGACCACTTGAATCAGCCAAGGCGGTCCGTCGAGATTCCGCGGGATTCGGATGAGTGGCGAAGTGTTGCCGCGCTGGCCCCGGATGATGACAGCCTGTGCCCTTTGGCCGGATTGGCCGGGCACTGCCTGGGAGCGCCGTCAGCGCCTGGCCGCTGGCAGATCAACAGCTTTTTGTCGCTCTGTTGCCTCCCATGTGACGGTACCGGTTGTGCACTCAGGGAAGTTGCGACAGACAGGATGCAGGGCGTAAGCGGCATGGCGGCGCTACTGACGGCCGGGCCCGCCGTGCCGTGGAAACTGCTCTGACTCGCACGGCTGGTGCGTCGTACGAAGCGCACCTACCAGCGCCGCCCGTCCCCACCCCTGGTAGTGCCGCAGGTGGTTCAGCAGGTGTTGTTCGCGGGTGACGAAGTCGGGGGTGGGGCCCAGGAGGTGGGCGCGGCGGCGGTGGAAGGAGAGAGTGGTGGCGGTGGTGGTGTATTCGGTGACGGCGCGGGCGGCGGCGGGGCCGTGGGTGCGGCGGGTCATGGTGCGGGCCAGGGCGCGGGTTCTGGGGGAGGAGAGGGCGGTGGGTTCGGTGGGGTCGAGCCAGCCGGCGGTGGCGTACGGGGCGAGGTAGCCGCGCAGGGAGAGCAGCTCCTGGTTGCGGGCCCAGACGGCCAGCCAGGTCAGGGCGATGAGCACCGGGACCATGAAGAGGCCGTAGACGGTGAGGAAGCCGGGCTCGCCGAGGGCAGAGGCGCCGTTCCAGATGGCGTGCAGCAGGACGGCGGTGAGCAGGCCGAGGACGGCGAGCGCGATGCGGGCGCCGCGGCGGCGGGGGTAGCGGGTGGCGGCGATGCCGAACGCGAGGCCGGTGAGGATGGTGAAGAGGGGGTGGGCGAAGGGGGAGATGATGATGCGGAGGAAGAAGGTGCCGGCGGTGAGGGAGTCCAGGCCGGAGTGGCCCATCGACTGGTCCTCGCCGAAGGCGTTGCCCAGGTAGAGGATGTTCTCGGTGAAGGCGAAGCCGGTGGCGGTGATGCCGGCGATGACGATGCCGTCCGTGATCCCGTCGAAGTCGTGGCGGCGGAAGCGGTAGACGACCACCACGGCGACGGCCTTGACCAGTTCCTCGACGATCGGGGCGATGATCGTGGCGCCCCAGGCTTCGGCCTCGGAGGGCGACGCGGAGGCGATGTTGGCGGCCAGCCAGTCGGTCGCGAAGCCGTTGGCGAGGAGCGCGACCAGGGCGGCGGCGCAGGCACCCCAGGCGAAGGCGAACGCGAGGTTGCGCCAGGGCTCCGGGGCGATGCGGTCGAGCCAGCAGAACGCCGCGATCAGCAGCGGTACGGGGAAGACGGCCAAGCCGAGGCCGACCAGCAGGCCCTCGGTGCCGGTCTCCTGGCGGACCAGGCCGATGATGATCACGCCGGACAGCGCGAGCAGCGAGACCAGGGCGATCGCCCGCAGGGTCTTGCTGCGCCAGAGGGCGAGCCGGCGCCGGGCGGGCGCGGCGGCGGGCTCGTGCGGGCCGGGTGTGCCGGCCGGAGGTGTGTACGGGGCCGGTGGTGTGTACGGGGGAGGGGCGGGCGCGCGGGGCGGTGGCTGGGACGGGTACACCCATCGACCCTAACGAGCGGCCTTCGCGTTACGTGGCACGACGGCGGAACAGGAGGTCATGGACGACATGCCCCTTGTCCAGGCCCTGGCCCTCGAACTTGGTGAGCGGGCGGAAGTCCGGCCGCGGCGCGTAGCCGGAGTGCAGGTTCTCCAGCGTCGGCTCGGCCGAGAGGACCTCCAGCATCTGCTCGGCGTACGGCTCCCAGTCGGTCGCGCAGTGGACGAGGGCGCCGGGCGCGAGCCGGGTGGTCGCCAGGGCGAGGAACTCGGGCTGGATGAGGCGGCGCTTGTGGTGGCGCTTCTTCGGCCAGGGGTCGGGGAAGTAGATGCGCAGGCCGGCGAGGGAGCCGGGGGCCAGCATCTCGCGCAGCAGGATGATCGCGTCGCCGTTGGCCACCCGGATGTTGGACAGGCCGTTCCGCTCCGCGAGAGCGAGCAGATTGCCCTGGCCGGGGGTGTGGACGTCGCAGGCGAGGATGCCGGTGCCCGGGTCGGCGGCGGCCATCTGCGCCGTGGCCTCGCCCATGCCGAAGCCGATCTCCAGGACGACCGGCAGCCCGTCGAAGAACGCGTCGAGGTCGATGCGGGACAGTCCGTCGATGTCCAGCCCCCAGGTGGGCCACCGCCGGCGCAGCGCATCGGCCTGGGTGGGCGAGACGCGGCTGCGACGGGGCTGGAAGGAGCGGATCCGCCGCTCGTGGTGCGAGCCCGCGGGGTCGGCAGCGGGGCCGGTCCCGTCGGGGAACATGGGCGCGCCGCGGCGCGGGGTGGCGGCGGAGACGGCGGTGGAGCCGAGGCCGCGGGCCTCGTCGGCGGCGACTTCCGGAGCGTGTGCCTCCGGTGCGTGCGCGTCGGGGGCGGCGGACTCGGGGGTGGCGGGGTTCTCGGACACAGTGAGGCGATTCTACGGAGGGTGGGGTGGGGGACGGGGCGCGGAGGGCTGTGGGGTGGGCAACGGCCGGTGGCGGGAGCGGCGGGCCCCGGTCGGCCGTGGGGCCCGGACGCGTACGGACGCGGGGCGGGCGATCCGGACCCGGGCCGTCAGGTCGGCAGCGCCTCCAGTACCCGGCGGGCCACCTCGCGGCCGATGGGGAGGGAGGCCGTGGCGGCGGGGGAGGGGGCGTTGAGGACGTGCACCATGCCGGGGGATTCGGCGAAGAGGAAGTCGTCGACCAGGGTGCCGTCGGGGAGCACGGCCTGGGCGCGGACGCCGGCCGGGGACGGGCGCAGGTCCTCCTCGCGGACGGCCGGGAGCAGCCGGCGGACCGCGTCGGTGAAGGCGCGCCGGGACAGGGAGCGGCGCAGCTCGCCGGCGCCGTAGCGCCAGTGGCGGCGGGCTATCCGCCAGGAGCCGGGGTAGGCCAGGGTGCCGGCCAGCTCGGCGGGGCGGATCGTGCGCCAGTCGTAGCCCTCGCGGGCCAGGGCGGGGACGGCGTTCGGACCGATGTGGACGGCGCCGTCGACGCCGCGGGTCAGATGGACGCCGAGGAAGGGGAAGGCCGGATCGGGGACCGGGTAGACCAGCCCCCTCACGAGGGCGGCGCGCTCCGGGGCGAGGGTGAAGTACTCCCCGCGGAACGGGATGATCCGCATGCCCGGGGCGTCGCCGGCCAGCCGGGCCATCCGGTCGCTGTGCAGACCGGCGCAGTTGACCAGGGCGCGGGCGCGGTGGACCGTGCCGTCGGCCGTGCGGACCGCGACCCGGCCGGGGCGGCGGCCGATGGCCGTCACCTCGGTGCCGTGGACGATCCGGGCGCCGGCGTCCTCGGCGAGCCGGGCGAACCGGCGGGCGACCGCGCCGAAATCGCAGATGCCGGTCGTGCCGACATGGATGGCGGCCAGGCCGCGGACCTCGGGTTCGTACTCGGCTATCTGGGCGGGGCCGAGTTCGCGCACCGGCAGGCCGTGCTCGCGGCCGCGCTGGATCAGGCCGTGCAGCCGGGGCAGTTCGCCGCGGTCGGTGGCGACGATCAGCTTGCCGGTGACCTCGTGCGGAATGTCGTGCTCGGTGCAGAACTTCACCATTTCCGCCGAGCCCTGAAGGGCGTAGCGGGCCTTGAGCGAACCGGGCGGATAGTAGATGCCGCTGTGGATGACGCCGCTGTTGCGCCCGGTCTGATGGCGGGCCGGACCGGACTCCTTCTCCAGGACCACGACCCGCGTGCCGGGGGCGGCACGCGTGAGCGCGTAAGCCGTAGAGAGCCCGATGATGCCGGCACCGATCACCAGCACATCGCAGTCGTACGCCGCCACTGCACCTCCCCAACCGCATGACCGCAGGCCCGTCCGTCGCCGCGGACCCGCGCGTCCTCACCGACGACGTATCCCATCATGACGGCCGGCACTGACAATGCCGATCCGGCGGTCCCCCGGCCGGTTTCCTTCGGCCCCGGCCGGGCTCCCGTGCTCGCGGGTGGCCGGGCGGCCGGACGTCAGGGAATCCGCACTCCCCGCCCGGCGGCCCGTTCCCGCTCCTAAGCCGGCGCCGCCAGCAGCGGCCTCGCCCGTTCGCGCAGCTCCACCACGCGCGGCTCGTCGCCGTACGGCTCCAGGCGGTGCAGCAGATCGCGGACGTACTCGGTGGTGCGGGCGGAGGAGATCCGGCCCGCCACCTCGACCGCGCGGGTGCCCGCCGCGCAGGCCGCGTCCAGATTGCCGGACTCCAGTTCGGCCACCGCGGAGACCACCAGGCGCAGCCCGTGGGAGCGGACGAACTCCTCGGTCGGGCGCGACAGGGCCTGCTCCGTGAAGCGGCGCACCTGGCGGGGCAGCCGCAGATCGCGGTAGCACTCGGCGGCGTCCGCGGCGAAGCGCTCGTACGAGTAGAAGTCCAGCCACGACGGGTCGGGGTCGCCGCTGCGGGAGCGCTCCAGCCAGCCCTCGGAGGCCTTCAGGGCCACCTCGCAGGCGCGCGCCTCGCCGGCCTTGGCCTGCGCCCGCGCCTCCACCAGGCGGAAGAAGCTCATGGTGCGAGCCGTGGCCAGACCGCGGTTGCGCTCCAGGGCGGCCTGGGCGAGGTCGACGCCCTCGTCGGCGAAGCCGCGGTAGGTCGCCTGGAGGGACATCGAGGCGAGGACATAGCCGCCCAGGGGGACATCGGCGGCCGCCCGGGCGAGCCGCAGCGCCTGGATGTAGTAGCGCTGGGCGGCCTCCTGCTGGCCCGTGTCGAAGGCCATCCACCCCGCGAGCCGGGTGAGTTCGGAGGTCGCCCCGAAGAGCGCCCGTCCGACCTCGTCGCTGTACGAGGCGAGCAGCAGCGGGGCCGCGTCCACCCGCAGGCACTCCGGCACCATGGAGGAACGCCAGTCCCCGCCGCCGTACTTGGAGTCCCAGCGGCGCGCGTCCTCGGCGGCCTCCCGCAGCTTGCTGACGTCGCTGTGCCCGACGTGCTGGGGGATGCCGGCGTCGCCGGCCGCCGCGGCGTCCTTGTCGCGCGCCTCGGCCGCCTCCCGGGCCACCGAGCTGTCCGCCGGGGATATCAGCCAGCGCGAGGCGGGGGTGGCGTACGCGCTGACGGCGAAGGATCCGGCCAGGCTCTGCCAGATGCCGCCCCCGCCGGCCCGCCGTCCGGCCAGATCCAGGCGGTACAACTCGGTCGCGGAGCGCACCGCGGCGCCCACGTCGCGGGGGAACGCCAGGCCCACCTCGGGCGCCGGGTCCGCGTCGGCCAGCCCGATCTCGTGCAGCGGGACGGGCCGGCCGAGTTTGCTGCCGATCGCGGACGCGATGAGATGGGGCGCGGCGCCCTGCGGCACCATGCCCTTGGAGACCCAGCGCGCCACCGACGTCTTGTCGTAACGAAGCGTCAGACCGCGCTGCGCGCCGAGGTCGTTGACCCGGCGCGCCAGTCCGGCATTGCTGATCCCCGCGAGGGCGAGAACGGTGCCGAGCTTCTCGTTCGGCCCGCGTATATCCCTGGACATGCGCACCCCTCGACACAGCGACGGCCGCCCCGGTACCCCGGGGCATGCGTCCACCCAGAGTAGTTCGCCGGATCCTGACCGTTAAGGGCCGGTGTGCCGGATGGCGAGATTCGTGTTCAAACAGGGGTGCGGGAATTGGCATGTGCTCCGGGTACGTGTGCCCGTGCGCCCGTCCGTGCGCGCTGGCCGGGCCCCGCGGGGAGCGCTTCCATGGCTCCTGCGTGGGTCGGCCCGCTGCACTGGATCCAGTGGGCTGGGGGATACCGTCACCTCATTCCCCGCGGGTGACGGTCCGGTCCGGGGGGCGCAGCCCGCCTCCCGGACCGTCGCACGGGCCGCTCGCCGGCCTGCCGGGGTACCGGTTGACACCCTGCCCGAGTGTGTCAACTGGGCTGCATGGAAAGGACTTTGGCCGAAAGTCTACGGGTGGTGATTTCGCGCCGCCGCATATTCGGGGGTCGCCCCGGGGGCCACACGGGGGGCCTCCCGGGGCCGGGGCGAAGGCCGCTGCCCCACCCCGGTGGGAGGGCGTCCGCGGTCGGCCACGCCCGGCCTCCCGCCGACGCCGTCCGCCCCCTCCGTGCCACCGCCCGCCGCTCGCCCGCGGCGGGCCGGTGCCCGCCCCGCGCTCCCACCGGCGCCCGTCCCGGGGGCCGTGCGAGGGGAACCGCCCGTATACAGGACCGCCTCAACACCTCCTCCGTGGCGCTGTCATGGCAGCATGGTCGCCACAACAGCCCGGCGGCGGCCGGGCAATCCGCTGTACGGGTGGCCGTTGGCCCCGGCGGGGAAAATCGGGTGGAGGCGGCGATGCGCTGGTTGGTCGGGTGGAGCAGTGCCACCACGGGGCCGGCGGCCTCGGGCCCGGCCCCCGGTGAGGAGGGCCGCGCGGTCCTTCCCGTGGGCGCCCAGCTGGTGTGGGGCGACCCCGATCCCCTCTGGGCGGTCGGCGACTGGCGGCCGGACGAGGTCCGGGTGGTCCAGGCCGACCCCGAGACCCGGCTCGCGGTCTTCGGCGCCTGCGGGGCCACCGACGACCAGCTGCGGGTGGGCCTGTTCGCGGCCCGCGGGGGCGCGCTGCGCCACCTCACCGCCTGGCCGGGCAGCTACACCGCCGTCGTCCGGACGGGGCGGCGGCTCACCGTCACCGGCGATCTGGCGGGCGCCCGCCCCGTCTTCCACACCCGCTGGGCCGGCGGCACCGCCTACGCCACCGCCGCCCTGCCGCTCGCCGACCTCGTCGAGGCCACGCTCGACATCGGCCACCTCGCCGCGCTGCTGGCCTGCCCGGACGTCCCCGAGGCGCTCGGCGACGGCACGCCGTACGAAGGGGTCCGCCGGATCCCGCCCGGCCACGCCCTGGTGCTGCGCGGCGGCGCCGGCGACATCACCTCCTTCGAGCCGACCGCCTCGCTGGCCGTGGCGGCGCCGCCGCTCGCCCCGGAACAGGCCGTGGACGGCGTCCGCGACGCCCTGGTCGACGCCGTCCGCGCGCGGCTGGCCGGGCCCCGGCACGTCCCCGACCCGGACGGCCGCGACGGGCTCGACCCCGGCCCGGTGCCCGGCATGGGGCCCGCGGAGCGGCGCGCGGCACGGGGCGCACCGGCCCCGGGCATCGGCGCCGACCTCTCCGGGGGCAGCGCGTCGGGAACCCTCGCCCTGCTGGCCGCCGGCCTCCCCGGGCGGCCCGGACGGCTGGGCGGCCACGGCGAACGCCTCCTGGCCGTCACCTTCAACGACCGTGCCACCAACGGCGGAGCGGCCTCCCGCGAGGCCGAGCTGGAGCGCGCCCGCAGCCTCGCGGACAACCCGCGGCTGCACCATGTCGTCGTCGCGGCCGGCGAAGAGGCCCTCCCGTATGCGGACCTCGAAAGCGGCCCGCTCACGGACGAGCCGGGGCCCTCCCTCATCACCGCGAGCCGGCACCGCCGACGACTGCTGGCCGGCAGCGCGGACCACTTCGTCGGGCACGGCGCCCGCCAGGTCCTCGACGCCCACCCGGCCCGGCTCGCCGACCTCCTCCTGGACCGCCGCCGGCGCCATCTGCTGCGTCCGGTCACCGCGCTGGCGAAGGCCGACGGCTCCACGGCGCAGTCCGTCCTCGTCCCGTTCACCGTCTACCGCGCCGCCCGCAAGCTCGCCCGCACGCCCTACGCCTCCGGGATCGCCGACACCGCACGCCGCCTCCTGGAGCGGCAGTTCGCCGACGAGCCGGTGGCCGCCGGAGCGGTGGACGCCTCGCTGGCCGCGCTCGCCTGGTGCCGTCCGGGGCCCGCGGCGCGCTGGCTCACGGGAGAGGCGCTGGCAGAAGTATCGGTTCGGCTGAGCGAGGCGGTGCAGCGGGTGCCCGCCCTCAGCCGCCCCGGGGAGCGCCGCGCCCGGGCCGCGCTGGCCCGCCAGGCCGCCGACCACCGGGTCTTCGAGCAGGCCGCGGAGGTCCGCAGCCAGCGGCTGCACGCCCCGTTCCTCGACAACCAGGTGGTGCTCGCCTGCCGCGCCCTGCCGGACACCCTGCGGGTGCAGCCCGGGGCGCGGGCCACCGTGCTGCGCTCCGTACTGGCCGGGGCGGGCGTACGGGATCTGCCGACCGACTGGGGCGCGACCTCGCACCTCACCCATGCGGCGGAGGTACGCGCCGGGCTGCGCGGCGCCATAGACGGGCTGGAACGGCTCTTCGACGCGCCGCTGTTGGCCGATGCGGGGCTGGTGGAGGCGCGGGTGATCCGCAAGGCGCTGCGGGACGCCGCGGAGGGCGCCGCGCTGCCCATGGACGGGCTGGCCGAGCTGGTCTCCACGGAGCTGTGGCTGCGGCGGCTGGTGGCCCGGCGGGGCTCGTGCTGGACGGGGGCGGGGGCGCCGCGCCAGAAGGCGGTCGCGGGCGGAGTCGTGCCCCGGGCGCGGCTGACTTAGGGGGTCGGGGGCGGGGCGGCCGTTGCCCGGGCCCGCAACGACCGTCGCGGTCAACGGCAGTTGAGGGGCGACGGTCAGCGACAGCTGAGGCAAACAACAGCCGGGGTCAACGGCAGCTGAGGGTCGACCGCGCCCAGTCCCCGAACACCACCGCGCCATGGGCCGCCGGTTCGGTCACCAGCCGCAGCGTCCGGTGGCCCGCCAGCGGGAGATGCACCGGAATCCCGGCCGCCCCGCCGCGGATCGCCGGCGAGCGCCACAGCCGCACCCCGTCCGCGTAGACGGAGAAGCGCAGCGCCCCGGGGCCCACGCTCAGATCGTCGACGCCCACGACGGCGTCATAGGCGGTGCACGGGCGGTTGAGGTCGATGGTCACCGAGGACAGCGCGGGCACGCTCACCCCGTGCGGATACCGCGTGCCGCCGATCGCCGGCGCCCGCCGCGTCCACAGCCAGCCGCTGCCGAGGGAGCGCACCTCCGGCTTGCTGCCGTCGCCCATGAAGTCGCGGTTCAAAGTGTTGAGTTGGTACGTCGTCAGCGGCGGGAGCGGTGGCTTCGGGGCCGGCTTCGGCGGGGTGGCGCCGGGGACGGGCCGCGTCGGAGCGGGGGCCGCCGGGGACGCGGGCGGGGTCGGAGTGGGCGACGGCTGCCGCGGGGACGGGGCCGTGGACGGCTTCTGCCGGGGGCCCGGCGCCCGGGTGTGCGGGGCGGTCGGCGTCGAGGGCGGCTCGGGATCGGCACCGGCCGCCGGCGGCAGCCCCGGATGTGACGCGACGGGCGCCGGCTTCTGCGGCGCGGCGGGGGCCGGCCGGGCGGAGCGGGCCTGCGGATCCGGCGCCCGGTGCGGGTGGCCGGTCAGCGACAGCGCGAGCACCGTACCGGCCACCGCGGCCGCCCCGACGCCGAGCCCGATCGTCAGGGAGCCGCTCAGCCCGTTGCCGGCGGCGGCGCCACCGGCTGCGCCGGCGCCTCCCGACCCGGCCGAGCCGCCGCCCCCGGCGAGTCCGGCCGCTCCGGCCCCGGCCGCCGCGCCCGCCGCGGCACCCGCCGCCTTGACGGCGTACCCGGCCGCCAGCCAGCCGATGACCGCGACCGGCAGCAGCGCACCGATCCGCTGATTGACGTCCTCGACCTCCAGCGCGGCCAGCCGGCACCGGGCGCAGTCGTCCAGATGCCTGCGCAGCCCCCGCTCGGCCCGCATCCGCAGCCCGCCGCGCGCGTACGCGCCGAGCCGGTCGGCGTACCGGGCGCAGTCGCCGCCGTCGGTCAGCGACCGGCTGACATGCGCCTGCAGATACGCCTGCTTGAGGCCCTCCCGGGCGCGGTGCGCCAGGACGGCGGTGGCGTTCGCGGTCAGCCCCAGCAGCGGGGCGACCTCGCCCGGCGACTCGTCCTCGACGGCGGTGTGCCACAGCACCGTCTGGTAGCGCTCCGGGAGGCTGCGGAAGGCTTGTACGGCCAGCGACCGCTCGGCTTCCTGCATGGCGCGCACCTCCGCGCCCGGATCCAGGGTCTTCGCGTCCCCCGGCGGGCCGGCCGCGGACACCGCGAACACCGCGAAGTCCTCGACCAGTTGCTCCCGGCGGGCGGTCTTCGCCCAGGACGCCGCGACCCGCCGCAGGGTCGTCAGCAGATAGGCCCGCACCGCGGACTCCGGGCCCGCGCCGCCGCGCACCGCCTGCAGGGTGCGTGCGAAGACCTCGCCGGTCAGATCCTCCGCGGTGTCCGCGTCCCGGCAGCAGCCGCGGGCGTAGCCGCGGACCGCGGGGGCGTGCCGGCGGTAGATCTCCTCGTACGCGCCGTCGTCGCCGGCCCGCAGGTCGGCGAGCAACTGGGCGTCGGAGGGCGGGAGTTCGCCGTCGTCCTGCCCGGCTTCCGGGGCCGCCCGGCCGACGCGGCGCCGTTGCCGCGGCACGAGGTGGGCCGCGCCTGCGGGGCCGCCGCCGCGCGGAGCCGGTCCGGACGGCTCCGGGGCAGGGGCGACCAGGTCCAACGGCTCGCTCGGAGCGGGTACTTGTCCGGCCGGCGCCTCGTCGTGGGCGCCCACCCCGGACCCGCCGTCGCGCCGCTCGTCCTGCCCGTCAACACTCATTGCCGAGGCTCCCGAAGCCGCCGTCCCACCCGAATACCGCGCCAGCGTGCCACACCGCGCCCCGGTGGCCGAGGGCTCCGCCCGCCCGCCACTCCTCCGGGGAGCAAGGGCGGACGACCGCACGGGCGTTCACCCGTACGAGCCACCGTGCGCAGACGGAGCACACCGCGCGCGGACCCCGTACGGACGATCCCGCGCGCACCCCGCGGCGCCTTGGAGGGCGCGGAGACGGGGCGTGGCGGCCGGTACCGTTCCGCGGCCGGGCCCGCCCGGGGGACCCGGCGTACGGGTTCCACCGGGCGGCCCCGGCCGCCGGAACTCACCGCGTTTAACGCGAGCGCAGCCCCTCCAGCAGGATTTCCAGCAGCCGCGCGGAGGCGGCCTGCTGGTGGCCGGGGTCGGGCAGCGCCGGTGCACCCGTGGCGATGACTAAGAGGACGTCGGAGACCGTCACATCCGTGCGCAGCTCGCCGGCCGCCTTGGCGCGCTCGACCAGCCGCCCGACGACCTCCAGCAGCGCGTCGGCACCGGTCGTCTCCGCCACCGGCGGTTCGCCCTCCGGGACCTCGCGCTCACCGGCCGGCCGGAGAGCGGCGGGCGTCCCGTCACTGCCCGGCGCCACCCGCTGCTGCGGCACCCGCGCCTCGCTCAGGCCGTCCGGCAGCCGCGGCTCGTTCGCCCCGGGCACCGACGGCGGCGCGGGCCGGCCGGTGTCCGCGTCCGCCCGCAGGATGCCCGGCGGCAGCAGCCGCCCGGCCCCCGAGGCCACCGAGGTCCGCAGGAAGCGCGAGAGCGCCGACCACGGATCGTCCTCCTGGCCCAGCGCCGTACGCGCCTGGTCCGTCAGCCGCGCGGTCTCCTCCTCCGCTATCCGGCGGACGAGGACGTCCTTGCTGGGGAAGCGGCGGTAGACCGTGCCGACCCCCACGCGGGCCCGCCGGGCCACGTCCTCCATGGGCGCGCCGTATCCCAGCTCGCCGAACACCTCGCGCGCGGCGCGCAGCACGTGTTCCAGATTGCGCTGTGCGTCCACCCGCAGCGGCGTGCTCCGGCCGCCCGGTCCCGCAGCGGCCCGGTGGGTCATGCCGGTGCCGTTGCCGTTCTCGTTGGTTCTGCTGTGCGTGCCGCCGCTCCCGGCGCCGTCCGAGGCAGCTGCCATCGTGACGGTGGTCGGCCATTGAGAGCCCTGCGTGTGCATAGATATCCCCCGGTAATGTCGTCTCCCCCCGGAGACTCCCCGCCCTGACAGTCAGGGCGTACCGATGACAGGGTGCACCCCAACGAGATACGAACATAGTTGAGCCGGGGTCAAGAATGAAGGGGGAGTTCCGCACAATGCACCCCCGATCGGCCCAAGCGGCGTGATCCGCCCGGATTTCACCTCTGCCGCTCCGCCGTCCCCCACCCTCTGACCAGCGCACCTCTCCGCGCTCGCGCGGAATGAGCCGTTCCATCCCCAGGGCGGCGCCCGGTCACACATTTCGACGGGCCTGTGGACAAAGGCGCTCCCGCGAGGCGTCATGGAACAGTGCTGTGCCTTTCCGGGGGCGCAGCTCCCGAGGGTGGAGCGCCGCCGGCCGGCCTCCGCGGTCGGTGCCGTCCCGGGCCTGTTCGACACCGCGAGGAGAACCCTGTGAAGGCTGTGTCTTCGAACAACGTGACGCGCATTCTCGTTGTCGGCGGTGGCTATGTGGGGATGTACACCGCCCTGCGGCTGCAGCGGAAGCTGAAGCAGGAGCTGCGGCAGGGGACCGTCGAGGTGATGGTGGTCGACCCGGATCCCTACATGACTTATCAGCCATTCCTGCCCGAGGCCGCGGCCGGCTCGATCTCCCCGCGCCATGTCGTGGTCCCGCTGCGCCGGGTACTGCCCCAGTGCCGGGTCGTCATCGGCGAGGTCACCGCCATCGACCACGGCGAGCGCCGGGCCACCCTCACCACCCTGGCCGCGGAGGAGACCGGCGGCGACGCGGTCGAGGTCCCCTATGACGAGCTGGTCCTCGCGCCCGGCTCGGTCTCGCGCACCCTGCCCGTCCCGGGCCTGGCCGAGGTCGGCATCGGCTTCAAGACCGTCGAAGAGGCCATCGGGCTGCGCAACCACGTCCTCGGGCAGCTCGACATCGCCTCCTCCACCCGCGACCCCGCGGTCCGCGACGCCGCGCTGACCTTCGTCTTCGTCGGCGGCGGCTACGCGGGCGTGGAGGCGCTGGCCGAACTGGAGGACATGGCCCGCTACGCCGCCCGCTACTACCACAACATCAAGCCCGAGGACATGAAGTGGATCCTGGTCGAGGCCACCGACCGCATCCTGCCCGAGGTGGGGCCGGAGATGGGCCGCTACGCCGTGCGTGAGCTGCGCGCCCGCAACATCGACGTCCGGATGGAGACCCGGCTGGAGTCCTGTGAGAAGCGGGTCGCCGTCCTCAGCGACGGCTCCCGCTTCCCGACCCGGACCCTGGTGTGGACCGCGGGCGTCAAACCGCACCCCGTCCTGGCCGCGACCAAGCTGCCGCTGGCCGCCCACGGCCGTCTCCAGTGCACCCCCGCGCTCCGGGTGGACGGCGTCGAGCACGCCTGGTCCGCCGGGGACGCGGCCGCCGTCCCGGACCTGACCGCCGAGCCGGCCGAGCCCGGCGGGCCGCGCCCGGTGTGCGCGCCCAACGCCCAGCACGCCCTGCGCCAGGCCAAGGTGCTCGCCGAGAACATCGCCTCGGCGGTGCGCGGCGGGCCGGTCACGGACTACCGGCACAAGTACGTCGGGTCGGTGGCGTCCCTGGGACTGCACAAGGGCGTCGCGCACCTCTACGGGCGCAAGGTGAAGGGCTACCCGGCGTGGTTCATGCACCGCGCGTACCACCTCAGCCGGGTGCCCACCTTCAACCGCAAGGCCAGGGTGCTCGCCGAATGGACCCTCGCGGGGCTGTTCAAACGTGAGATCGTCTCGCTCGGCTCGCTGGAGAACCCGCGCGCCGAATTCGAACTCGCCGCCGGCACGGGTCGGCACAACGAGGCCAGTTGACGCGCCGTACGCCCACACGAGTTGATCCGCCGTCATCCCTGGAGGGACCGGTCGCGGCGGAGTACGGAACTCCACAGGGTGCCCGGGCGCCTGACGGATGTCCGTCCGGTCGGCCACACTGGACGTGTGACCATGGGTGGGCTCGTATCTGCAAAGAGTGACAATCACGAGGATTCTGGACGTTTGCTGCATTCCGCAAGAGGGCGCCGAGAGTGCCCCCAGCCGACCCTCTTCCGGCCCCCGGCCGGGAGGTTTCGCCCTGCCGACGGCCCGATCCCGCGCGATGACGCGAAGTAAGAGGTACCCCTCCGTGATCTTCACGCGCTGGAGCGCCAAACTCCCCGGCACACAGCGGCGCGCCGCCGCCCGGTCCGACCGCGCCGCACCCCGCCCCGCCCCCGGTGCGGCCGCCGCCCCGGCGTCCTCCGCCGTGCCCGCGGGCGCGAACGACACGCCGGCTCCGCCGACGGGCGCCACCACCGGCTCGGTCCCCGCCGCCCGCGCCGAGCACGCCGATCCGGCGCCCTCCCGGGAGCTCACCCCCGAGGCCCTGCCGCCCACCGTCGACGCGCTGTCCGTCCACGAGATCCTCGGCACCATCCCCGCGCTCGTCGCCGTCGTCTACGGCCCCGAGCACCGCCTCGCCTACGTCAACGGCGCCTACGCCCACGTCTTCGGCGCCCGCCCGGCCGGCCACCCCGCCCGCGAGGCCCTCCCCGAGCTGGACGAACTGGGCCTGCTGCCCCTGATGGACCAGGTCCTGCGCAGCGGCAGGCCGCGGACGGTCAAATCCCGCAAGGTCCCCGCCGGCACGGGCGGCGACCGCGCCCGCGACGCCTACTACACCTTCACCTGCACCCCGGTCGAGGTCGCCGCGAGCGGCCCGGCGCCCGACCCCGAGGTCGCCTGTGTCGCGCCGCGCAGGGGCGTGCTGGTCTTCGGCGCGGAGGTCACCGACCAGATCGAGTCCGCCGAGCGGCTGCGCGCCAGCGAGGCCCGCCAGCGCGAGGCCGCGGTCACCCTCCAGCGCTCCCTCCTGCCCCAGGAACTGGAGCAGCCCGACGACCTGCGGGTGGCCGCCACCTACCAGCCCGGCGGCACGGAGGCCGCGGTCGGCGGCGACTGGTACGACGTCATCACCCTCGGAGCCGGCCGCACCGCCCTGGTCATCGGCGACGTGATGGGCCGCGGGGTGCGCGCCGCGGCCGTCATGGGCCAGCTGCGCACCGCGGTCCGCGCCTACGCCCGCCTCGACCTCCCGCCGCACGAGGTCATCCAGCTGCTCGACGGCCTGGCCGCCGAGATCGACGCCAGCCAGATCGCCACCTGCGTCTACGCCGTCCACGATCCGAACGAGGGCCGGCTGGTCTACTCCTCGGCCGGCCATCTGCCCATCCTCGTCCGCGACGCCGACGGCACGGTCCGCCGCGCCGCCGAGCCCACCGGCCCGCCGCTGGGCACCGGCGGCTGGCTGCACACCTCGGGCTCCGTCCCCCTCGGCCCCGGCGGCAGCGCCGTCCTCTACACCGACGGCCTGGTCGAGCGCCGCGACAAGGACATCGACGAGGGGGTGGAGGCCCTGGAGCGCGCCTTCGCCGGTGCGGCCGGCGCCCCCGACATCGTCTGCGACCGCCTGCTGCGCTCCCTGGGCATCACGGCCGCGCACGACGACGACGTCGCCATCCTCGTCCTCCAGCACCCGGAGCGGACCGGCCACGACGCCGAGCTGTTCCACAACGCCGCCCTCGAACTCCACGGCGGCGTCGAAGCGGCCCCGCGCGCCCGCGCCTTCGCCTCCGGGGTCCTCGCGTCCTGGCGTTTCTCCCCCGAGCTGCACGACCTCGGCGTGCTGGCCGCCAGCGAACTCGTTGCCAACTCCCTCCAGCACGGCACCCCGCCCATGCGGCTGCGTCTGCGGCGTACGGACCGCCGGCTGATCGTGGAGGTCACCGACGGGGACGACCATCTGCCGCGCCGCCGCCGCGCCGAGCCGGTCGACGAGGCCGGCCGGGGCATCTCCATCGTCGCGACCATCGCCTCGTCCTGGGGCTCGCGCCGCACCCCGGGCGGCGGCAAGGCCGTCTGGTGCGAATTCGCCCTGCCGCACGGCCAGGCCCACGCGCAGGCGCACGGCCGGCCGCAGAGCCCGGCGGCCGGCTGATCCCCGCCCCGGCCCGGGACGGGGATTACGGCGGCGGATACGCGAAAGGCGGGGCGGGGCACCTCAGCACCCCGCCCCGCCAACACTCCGCTCTCACCTCACACTGCCGCCGGCACCGATCCGGTGGTCTCCACCGGCCCCGGCACCTCCGCACGGGGTGCCGGCAGCGCCGCCACCGCACGGTGCGGATTGTCCTGCCCCGGCCGCAGCATCCGGCCCAGCCACAGCGACAGCCCGCTGATTCCCAACGCACACACCACCAGCATCACGATGTACGACACATACATGCCGCGCCCCACCATCAAGGCACCCACCGCCGGGCCGAGCGCCAGCGCCAGCTGCTTGACCAGGGCGAACGCCGAGTTGTACTGGCCTATCAGGGAGGCCGGCGCCAGGTCGGCCACCAGCGGGGCCACCGTCGGCGACAGCATCGACTCACCGATACCGAACAGCGCATAGGTCGAGATCAGCAGCGCGGTGGCCACCACCTGCGCGCCGTGCACCAGCCCGGACAGACCGGCGGCTATCCACGCCACCGTCCAGACCATGCCGACCAGCGCCATGACCCGGCTGCGCCGCCGCCGCTCGACCAGCTTGAGCACCACGAACTGCGCCGCCACGATCGCCGCCGTATTGGCCGCCAGCGCGATACCCAGGCTCGACGGAGCGATCCGGGTGACCTCGGTCGCATACGCCGCCAGCCCCGACTCGAACTGCCCGTAGCAGGCGAAGAACAGCACAAAGCCGAGCACGCACAGCCACACCATCCGCCGGTCGGCGAACATCGCCCGCCAGGCGCCCTTGGCCCGCTCCTCGGTGGGGACGGTGTCCTCCACCTTCGGCGACCGCGGCAGCCGCACGCTCGCCACCGCCGCGCCGAGCACCAGGAACATCGCGGCCTCTATCGCGAACAGCCGCACGAAGCTCTCGGGGTGCGACTCGTCCACCAGCAGCCCGCCGACCAGTCCGCCGACGCCCAGGCCCAGGTTGTTCAGGAAGAACTGGGTGGCGAACGCCCGCGACCGGGTCAGCGTCGTCGAGCACCACACGATCATCGTCGCGAGCGCCGGCTGGATCACCGCGATGCCGGCACCGAGCGCGATGGCCGACGCAACGACCAGCGGTTCGGTGGCGGACAGGCCCAGCCCCAGGGCACCGACGGCAGCGGAGACCGTGCCGACGACGGCCACCGGCAGCGGCCCGCGCCGGTCGATGGCCCGGCCGGTCAGCGGCAGGACGACGAGAGCGGCCACCGCCAGCATCGCCAGCACCACCCCGGCCGTACTCGCGCCGAGATCCCGCACCTTCGCCACATAGACGTACAGATACGGAACGGTGAAGCCGTTGCCGAACGCGCTCAGCGCGTTCCCGAGCTGGATCCGGCGCAACGCGGCGCCCATCGCGGTGGTCACACTCACCTACCTAGGTCAAGTCATCAGACGGATAAGAAGGACGAACCGGCGAGCTGCGACAGACGACAGGACGGGACCGGACAGTCACACCCTGAAGACTTCAACTCTAAAGTTCGAAGCTAAAGAGTACACGCCGAAGAACTTCAACGCCAATGACTTCCATGTCATACTGCGCCGCATGCCTGAGCCCTCCGATGCGGCCGCCGACGCTGCCGAGCCGAGCCTCGAGGAACAGATCGCGGCCTACCAGCGCGAGTTCCAGGACCTCGACCCCCAGGTGGAGCAGGTCGTCTCCGCACTTCAGCGCCTCAACCGGCGGATGAACGTCGCCTATGGGCGGCAGACCGCCACCCTGGGCCTGAGCAACGCCGAGTGGGAGGTCCTCAAGGCCCTCGTCGTCTCCGGAGCCCCCTATCAACTGGGTCCCGGCGAGCTCGCCAAGCGCCTCGGCCTCACGCCGGCCGCCATGACCCACCGCATCGACCGCATGGCGAACGAGGGTCTGGTCACCCGGGAGCGCGACGAGGCCAACCGCGTCCGCGTCATCGTCGAGCTGACCGACGAGGGCCGCGAGAAGTGGCTCGAGGCGATGCGCCTGGCATCGGTCTTCGAGGAGGACCTCCTCCAGGACCTCAACGGTGCGGAGCGCCACCTCCTCGGGCAGGTGCTGACCCGTCTGCTGCGCCGCGTCGAGGACGCCCAGCCGGACGCCGATGGACGTCTGAGTGACCTTGACTGACGCGAGTTGACACGGTCCTGCCCCATCCGTAGTGTTCTCCGAGTTGCCACAGAGCCGGAACGGTTTCTGCGGCAGCCATCCGCCGCATCGCGGCACACCACTACTGCACGGCCCCTCACCGGGACCAATTTCGGCATGCCGAAATTCGAACCGTGACGTGATTATGCGTCAGCGAGGAATTCCGCTAAAGTAGTGAACACGCCGAAAGGCGCGGCA